>CALABS010000061.1 GCA_937887565.1 uncultured Rhodospirillaceae bacterium
CGGCGATCTTCTGCATGGTGCCGCGCAGGATCTTGCCCGAGCGGGTCTTGGGCAGGCGCTTGACCACGGTGCAGGTCTTGAACGCCGCCACCGGGCCGATGGTCTCGCGGACCAGCTTGACCACCTCGGCGATGATCTGGTCGTGCGGCTTGGTGACGCCGGCCTTGAGGCAGACGAATCCCAGCGGCAGCTGGCCCTTCAACTGGTCGGCGACGCCGATCACGGCGCATTCGGCGACGTCGGGGTGGCTGGCCAGCACCTCCTCCATCTGGCCGGTAGAAAGCCGGTGGCCGGCCACGTTGATGATGTCGTCGGTGCGGCTCATCACATAGACGTAGCCGTCCTCGTCGATCATGCCGGCGTCGGCGGTCTTGTAGCAGCCGGGGAACTCGGCCAGATAGCTGTCGAAGAAGCGCTGCTCGGCATTCCACAAGGTGTAGAACGAGCCGGGGGGCAGCGGCAGCCGCACCACCAGCGAGCCGACCTTGCCGGGTTCGCAGGGCTGGTGCCCCTCGTCCAGCACCTCGAGGCCCCAGCCGGGGGCCGGCTTGGTGGGCGAACCGGGCTTGATCGGGAACTCGTGCAGCCCCATGCAGTTGGCGGCGATGGCCCAGCCGGTCTCGGTCTGCCACCAGTGGTCCACCACCGGCACCTTCAGGTTGGTCTGGGCCCAGTTGATGGTGTCGGGGTCCGAGCGCTCGCCGGCCAGGAACAGGGTGCGCAGGGTCGAGATGTCGTACTTCTTGAGCATCTCGGCGTTGGGGTCCTCGCGCTTGATGGCGCGGAACGCCGTCGGCGCGGTGAACAGCGTCGACACCTTGTGCTGGTTGATGACCCGCCAGAAGGCGCCGGCGTCGGGCGTGCCGACCGGCTTGCCCTCGTAGACGATGGTGGTGTTGCCGTTCAGAAGCGGCGCGTAGACGATGTACGAATGGCCGACCACCCAGCCCACGTCCGAGGCCGCCCAGTACACCTCGCCCGGCTCGACATTGTAGATGTTCTTCATGGTCCACTTCAGCGCCACCATGTGGCCGCCGTTGTCGCGGACCACGCCCTTGGGCTGGCCGGTGGTGCCGGAGGTATAGAGGATGTACAGCGGATCGGTGGCGGCCACCGGCACGCAGTCATGGGGCTGGGCGGCGGCCATGGCGGCGGCCCAATCGACGTCGCGGCCGGCGATCAGGTCGGCCGTCGCCTGCGGGCGCTGCAGGATCACGCAGCTGCCGGGCTTGTGCTCGGCCAGGTCGATGGCATGGTCGAGCAGCGGCTTGTAGGCGATCACGCGGCTCCCCTCGATGCCGCACGAGGCCGACACGATGGCCTTGGGCTTGGCGTCGTTGATGCGGGTGGCGAGTTCGTTGGAGGCGAAGCCGCCGAACACCACCGAATGCACCGCGCCCAGCCGCGCGCAGGCCAGCATGGCGACCACCGCCTCGGGCACCATGGGCATGTAGACGATGACGCGGTCGCCCTTCTCGACGCCCTGGGCCGCCAGCACGCCGGCGAAGCGCGACACCAGGTCCTTCAACTCGGCGTAGGTGATGGTGCGCACGGTGTTGGTGACCGGGCTGTCATAGATGATGGCGGCCTGGTCGCCGCGGCCCTTCTCGACATGGACGTCGACGGCGTTGTGGCAGGTATTGACGACGCCGCCGGCGAACCAGCGGTAGATGGGCTTCTTGGAATCGTCCAGGACCTTGTCCCAGGTCTTGTACCAGTGCAGCTCCTTGGCGGCCTCTGCCCAGAACCCCTCGGGATCCTTCATCGACCGTTCGTAAGCCTGATCATATGCGTTGGTCATGGCGGACGATTTCCTCTCTCTCGCGACTCCCATGGGGGGCTGACGCGCCCCTCCGTTCGAGGGGGGCAAGGATGCCGCATGCGGAAACTTTTGCAAAGCCCCCACGACGAAAAAAGAAACAGGGCAGCCACGAAGGCGCCCGACAGCGTCAGGAAATGTCGGGGCGGCACCTCCACCCCTTAGGGTGGGCATTCCCTTCCGGCACCGGCTTCCGGCGGACACGCCCCCGAGAAGCCGGCCGCCGGACGGCGGACGGGGCCGGACGGCCCTTCAGATCAATGGGTGTATACGGGTCCCATCCTGGACAGTTCGTCCTTGATGCGCAATTTCTGGCGCTTCAGGTCGGCGAGATGGGTGTCGTCGGGCAGGGGGCGGCGGACCTCGGCGTCGATGGCCGTTTCCAGAGCGGCATGCTTGGCTTTCAAAGACTCGATCCGGTCTTGAAGGCTCATTACTATCCTCCCTCGCACATGGGTGAGGACCAAAGTGTAAGCCGCGAACCAAACGATTGTCAGCAGGGAAAATGCGCTTCTATGCCTGAACCCACGAGCGAAATCAACCCCCTTTCGTAAGGTTATTTCCCCATGCAGGAGAAAAGACCGTGACCGTCCAGCCCCAAAGGATGGTGGTGGGAATCAGTGGCGCCTCTGGGATCATTTACGGATTCCGGACCCTCCAGGCGCTTGGGCGGCTGGGCGTGGAGACCCATCTGGTGATGAGCAAGGCGGCCGAGGTCACCCTGGCCCACGAAAGCCCGCTCAAGGTGGCGGAGGTGCGGGCGCTGGCCAGTCATTGCCACCGGCCCGAGGACATCGGCGCCGCCCCCGCCTCGGGATCGTTCCGCACCCTGGGGATGATCGTCGCGCCGTGCAGCGTACGGAGCATGAGCGAGATCGCCACCGGCGCCACCACCTCGCTGCTGACCCGGGCCGCCGACGTCTGCCTCAAGGAACGCCGCCGGCTGGTGCTGATGGTGCGCGAGACGCCGCTGCACACCGGCCATCTGCGCACCATGCTGGCGCTGTCCGAGATGGGAGCGGTGGTGGCGCCGCCGGTGCCGGCCTTCTATGCCAGGCCGCAAAGCCTCGACGACATGGTCGAGCACACGGTGGGCCGCATGCTCGACCTGTTCGGGCTGGACACCGGCACCGTCCGGCGGTGGGGGGAGGAGTGACCGCTCAGATGCCGCAGCTGGTCATCTCGCCCATGTAGATGCCCAGGCCGCGGGCGGTGTGGGCCAGGGTGCCGTAGGGATCGACGGCGCGGGTGACGCCGGCCACCTCGGACAGCGGCACGTCGACCACGGCGCCGTGCTGCCAGGCGACCATGCGGTCCAGCTTGCCCTGGGCGATCAGGTCCACCGCATGGACGCCGAAGGCCGAGGCGATCAAGCGGTCGCGCATGCCCGGCGTGCCGCCCCGCTGCACGTGCCCCAGCACGGTGACCCGGGTCTCGGCCTCGACGAGCTTGGACAGCTTGTCGGCCAGGTACTGGCCGATGCCGCCGTAACGGGCCTCGCCGCCGGTATGGACGTGGGTCACCGGCTTGCCGGTCTCGGTCTTGCAGCCCTCGGCCACCACCACCAGGGCGTGGTTGCGGCCCTCATGGCGGACCTGGGCGATGCGGTCGGCGATGCCCTCCAGGCTGTAGGGGATCTCGGGAATCAGGATGACGTCGGCGCCGCCGGCGATGCCGGCCGACAGGGCGATATGGCCGACGTCGCGGCCCATGACCTCGAGGATCATCACGCGGTGATGGCTGGCCGCCGTCGGCGCCAGGCGGTCGATGGCCTCGCAGGCGACGTAGAGCGCGGTGACGAAGCCGATGGCGTAGTCGGTCTGGGCGACGTCGTTGTCGATGGTCTTGGGGATGCCGACCATGGGGATGCAGCCCATGCGGCACAGGCGGTTGAGGATACGCATCGAGCCGTCGCCGCCGATGACGATCAGGGCGTCGAGGGCGAGTTCGCGATAGCCGTCGATGAAGTCCTGGGTGCGGTCCTTGGTACCGCCGTCGGGCATGGGATAGGCGAAAGGGTCGCCCTTGTTGATGGTGCCGAGGATGGTGCCGCCCTGGCGCAGCATCTCGCCGCTGGCCACGGACAGGTCGAATTCCACGTAGTCGAGCGGCCGGTTCATCAGGCCCAGGCTGCCGTCGCGAATGCCGAACACCCGCCACCCATAACCGCGGATGGCGCGATGCACGACCGCCCTGAGCGCCGCGTTGAGGCCGGCGCAATCGCCGCCGCTGGTGAGGATGCCGATACGCTTTTCTGCCATGGGGTACTCCTCCGGGGCACGAACCGCCTTACCCATACCGTTTCGTTTGGGCTTCTGCTACTGTCAACGCCGCCATCGCTTCATTTTCCACGCATCCGCCATGATTGACGAAAACCTGGAAGAGATCCGCCGCCGTCTCGCGGAGCTCAGGTCCGAGCATCGGGACCTGGACGACGTCATCACCCGCATGACCGGCGATCCGGACGTGGATCAGCTGATGATGCAGCGGATGAAGAAACGGAAGCTGGGACTGAAGGACCAGATCGCCAAGCTGGAAAACCAGCTGATTCCCGACATCATCGCCTGAGGCCTCAGCCGCCCCCCGCGATTCCGCCGGCGCAGCGGTCGCGGTCGGCCGCCGCCAGCACGGACTCGGCGTCCTCTCCCGGCGAGATGACGTGGAAGCCGCAGGTGGTGGTGAGGACCTCGCGGCGGCCCATCCACTCGTAGCCGGGCGTGTTCACCGCCACGCAGATCTGGGCGAGGCGCACCCGGGCGTCCATGGGCGTGCAGCCGGGCAGCAACAGCGCGAAATCGCTGCCGCCGATGCAGCCGACCACGTCGGTGCCCCGCAACGCCGCCACGATGATGGCGCAGACATGCCTAAGCGCCCCCTCGCCGGCCATCTGGCCATGGACCATCCGCAACAGCTCGACACGGGCGACGTGAAGCACCGCCACCACGCCGCCGCCCTGGCCGCGCAGATAGTCGTCCACCACCCGGACCAGCCCTCGGCGGTTCAGGCATGGCACCACCGAGTGGCGGTCGGCGAGGCGCTGCAGTTGCTCGATCCGGTGGTCATCCTGGGTCTTTTCCCAGCGCAGACGCTCGACTTCGCCCAGCAGGCGCCCGACCGCCACCACCACCCGGGGGTCGAGTTGGTCGGCGGGAAGGCCCAGCACGACCGCCACGTCGTCGACGCCATGCTCCGGCTCGGCGGCCTCGGCCGCCTTGCGATAGGGATCGCGCGGCCGCCGATGGGTGTCGCGCTCGTGGGCGAATTCGTTGACGATCGCCGTGGGCTGGATCGGATCGGTACGGTATCCGCTGGTCATCTGGTCCCCGGACTTCTCCCGGCCGGAAGCCTATCCTAGCACGATTCGCTTGCACCATCGGCGCCGATTTCTATAATCCCCGCTTTCCTCTGGACCCCCGGGAGAGGGAGAGGGCGCGTGAGCGAGAACAACGCCCCGCAGGTCGGAATCATCATGGGCAGCCAGTCGGACTGGGAAACCATGCGCGAAGCCGCGCAGGTGCTGGCCGAACTCGGCGTCGCCTTCGAGACCAGGGTGGTCTCGGCCCATCGCACCCCCAGGCGGCTGTACGACTATGCCTCCTCGGCCAAGGCGCGCGGCCTCAAGGTCATCGTCGCCGGCGCCGGCGGCGCCGCCCACCTTCCCGGCATGGCCGCCGCCATGACCACCCTGCCGGTGCTCGGCGTGCCGGTGGAAAGCCGCGCGCTGAAGGGCCAGGATTCGCTGCTGTCCATCGTGCAGATGCCGGGCGGCGTGCCGGTGGGGACGCTGGCCATCGGCAAGGCCGGGGCCAAGAACGCCGGCCTTCTGGCGGCATCGGTGATCGCCCTGCTGGACCAGGCGGTGGCCGGGCGCCTCGAAGCGTGGCGAGCCCGCCAGACCGACTCGGTGGCCGAAGCGCCCGTGGACCCCGACAACCCCGAGCTTATCCGTCCGTGACCCTCGACACGACCGTTTCCCCGCTTCCCCCCGGCAGCACCATCGGCATCATCGGCAACGGCCAGTTGGGGCGCATGGCCGCGCTGGCGGCAGGCCGCCTGGGCTACCGCGTCCACGTCTACGGCCCCGAGAAGAACAGCCCGGCCGAACAGGTCTGTGCCGCCGCCACCGTCGCCTCCTACACCGACACCCAGGCGCTGACCGCCTTCGCCCGCTCGGTGGACGTGGTGACCTTCGAGTTCGAGAACATCCCCGCCGACAGCGTCAAGCTGCTGGCCGGGCTGGTGCCGGTGCGGCCGAGCTGGCGGGTGCTGGAGGTGGCCCAGGACCGCGTCCACGAAAAGCGCTTCTTCAACGACATCGGCATCGCCACCGCACCGTGGCGCGAGGTGACCAGCCTGGACAGCCTGGTCGAGGCCGTCGCGGCCATCGGCCGGCCGTCGATCCTCAAGACCACCCGGCTGGGCTACGACGGCAAGGGCCAGGTGAAGATCCTGCCCAGCACCGACCTGGCCGAGGCATGGGCGATCATGGGCGGTTCGGTCGGCGTGCTGGAAGGCTTCGTGGACTTCGCCGGCGAGATCTCGGTGATCGTGGCGCGCGGCCTCGATGGCCGCTGGGCCGCCTTCGATCCGGCCTGGAACGTCCATTCCAACCACATCCTCGACACCACCACCGTGCCCGCCCCCATCCCGCCCGGCACCGCCAAGGAGGCCATCGGCGTCGCCCAGCGCGCCGCCGAGGAACTGGAACTGGTGGGCCTCCTGGCGGTGGAGATGTTCGTCACCAAGGACGGCTGCATCCTGGTCAACGAGATGGCGCCCCGGCCGCACAATTCCGGTCATTGGACCATGGACGCCTGCGTCACCGACCAGTTCGAGCAGTTCGTCCGCGCCGTCGCCGGCCTGCCGCTGGGCAGCCCCGAGCGCCATTCCGACGCGGTCATGAAGAACCTGATCGGCGACGACGCCGACCGCTGGCTGGACATCCTGTCCGACCCCGGCGCCAAGCTGCACCTCTACGGCAAGGCCGAGGCCCGGCCGGGCCGCAAGATGGGCCACGTCAACCGCATCATGCCGCGCCGCTGAGCGGCGATCAGCCCCGCCAGCGCGCCAGCAGCTCCAGGAAGGCGCGGGGGTCGAAGGGCTTGGCCAGGTAGTCGTCCATTCCCGCGTCAAAGCACTTCTTGCGTTCCTCCGGCAGGGCGTTGGCGGTCAGCGCCACGATGGGCAGGTCCCCCAGCCCGGCGGTGGCGCGGATGCGCCGGGTGGCCTCGCAGCCGTCCATGACCGGCATCTGCATGTCCATCAGCACCAGATCCACCGACCGCCCCTCGCCCTCCAGGATTTCCACCGCCGCCAGGCCGTTGTCGGCCGGACGGACGTCGATTCCCCAGCGGCGCAGGAACTGGGTCGCCACCTGCCGGTTGACGGGATTGTCCTCGACCAGCAGCACCGACATCCCGCGCACCCGCTCGATCAGCGCCTCGACCTCCAGGTCGAGTTCGGCCGCCGGCGCCGGCGCGGAGGCGGCGGCGAACCGGGCCGTGAAGTGGAAGCGCGACCCGCGCCCCGGCTCGCTCTCGGCCCAGATGCGGCCACCCATCATCTCGACGAGGCCGGCGCAGATCGTCAGCCCCAGCCCGGTGCCGCCGAAGCGGCGGGTGGTGGAGCTGTCGGCCTGGCTGAAGGGCTGGAACAGGCGCCCCATCTGCTCGGCGGTCATGCCGATGCCGGTGTCGGCGACGGTGAACAGCACCATCGGCGCGCCGTCGGCGGCCGAGGCGTCGGGAACGGCGGACACGGTCACCCCGCCCGATTCCGTGAACTTCACGGCATTGCCGACCAGATTGAGCAGGATCTGGGCCAGCCGATGGCGGTCGCCGACCACCGTCCCGGGCAGATCCGGGGCCAACGCGGCGGTCAGCGTGATGCCCTTCTGGCGGGCCCGCGCCGCCAGCACCTCGACCGTCTGATCCAGCAGCCGCCGGGGCTCGAACGGCTCGGCCTCCAGTTCCAGGCGCCCGGCCTCGATCTTGGAGTAGTCGAGGATGTCGTCGATGATGTGCAGCAGCCCCTCGGCGGCCAGCGTCACCCCCGACAGGTACTGACGCTGGTCCACGTCGAGACGGGTGTCGGTGAGCAGATGGCAATAGCCCATCACCGCGTTCATGGGCGTGCGGATCTCGTGGCTCATGGTGGCCAGGAAGGCGGCCTTGGCCCGCGCGCCCTCCTCGGCGCGGTTGCGGGCGGCGGTGAGCTCGTCCAGCAGCGCCCGGCGCTCGGTGATGTCGGTCTTCACCGCCACGAAATGGGTGATCTCGCCGTCGGCGCCGCGCACCGGCGAAATGGCCGCATCCTCCCAGTACAGGGTGCCGTCGGCATGGCGATTGAGGAACTCCCCGCGCCAGCTCTCGCCCGACAGGATGCTTCGCCACAGCGCCTCGTACACCTCGGGTGGGGTGTGGCCCGACCGGAGCAGGCGCGGGGTCTGGCCGATGGCGAGCTCGGCGGAATAGCCCGAGTTGCGGGAGAAGGCGGCGTTGACGTATTCGATGACCGCCTCGCGGTCGGTGATGATGATCGAGGCCGAACTGTGATCGACGGCGGCCTTGAACTTGCGCAAGTCCGCCTCGCCGCGGCGAACCTCGCGCGTGCGCGCCTCGACCGCCCGTTCCAGCCCCTGGGTATAGGCCCGCAGCTTGGCGGCCATGGCGGCGAAGGCCTTGGTCAACTGGCCGATCTCGTCATTGGCGGGGGCCGGCAGAGGCGAATCCAGCCGCCCGGCGGCGATGTCGCGGGCGGCCCGCGTCAGGGCCTCGATGGAGGCGAAGACCGGCCGTGTCGTCCACAGCACCAGCAGCGTCGCCGCCAGCACCGAAACCACCACCGCCGCCACCAGCCCCGTCCGCACCACCGCCAGCGGCCGCTCGATCTCCTCGGCGGCCACCACCACGCCGAGAATCCAATCCACCTCGGGCAGGTAGCGGTAGTTCAGCACCCGCGAGAACCGGATTCCGCTTCCGGGATCACGGATGGTATAGGCGATGGACCCGGACAGGTCGTTGAGATCGCCCTCGGCCATGCGGGCGCGCAGCGTCTCGATGGCGTCGCGCACGAAGGGGCGGCCGTCGTCCTCGTTCACCAGCCCCATCACGTTGCGGCCCTCCCACTGGGGATGGGCCAGGAGGTTGGCGTCCATGTCCATCAGGAAGGCATACCCGTCCTCGCCGACCTTGAACCGGGCCAATTCCTCCTTCACGCCCGAGATGTCGATGATCTCGTGGTATTCCTCGCGGTACGGGGCGACGCTGATGATCCAGTCCCATGGCTCGAAATAAGCCATCCACTCGGCCTTCAGCCGCGGCACCGGCTCGCCGGGATTGCGCCACCAGAACTCCAGGTAGCCGTTGCGCTGCCGCGCCATTTGCTGGGCGAAGTCGAACGAGGCGATGTCCTGGCCCTTGGCCTTGGGATGGACGTCGAGCCGGATGCTGGCCGGCGCCCGGGCGATGTTGACGGCGGTCAGGTAGCCGGTGCGGCCGACACGCTGGGACAGCAGGAACTCTTCCACCTCGGCGCGGGCGACGTCCTCGCCCAGGCGGCCCGACAGAACCCGGGAGTGGACGAATTCGGCATAGCGCAGATTGGTCTCGGCCATGCCCTTGAGGTAGTTGCGGATCGAGTTGTGGATCAGCGCCCGCACCATCAGGTGCACGCCGCGGGTGGCACCGTCCAGCTGGGTGCGGGCTTGGCTCAGCAGCTCGTCGCGGATCAGCAGGTAGGTCGACGTGCCGCCGACGGCGAAGATCGCCACGATGGCCACCGAGAAACCGATCAGCAGCTTGTGCCGGAATGAAAGCGACCGCCCGCGCATCCTCCCCCCGGAAATGCGTCCCCGTCCGGCCAGTGTACGCCGCCCGGCGCCGCCATGCCAGCCGCTTGGCCCCCCTCGACCGCCGCGTCGCCCCCCCTCAGCCCCCGTCGGCCAGCCCCACCGCCGCCAGCGCCTCGGCCTGCCGCCGGCCCATGGCCTCGGCGTCGAAGTCCTGAACCAGATCGTGGAACAGCCGGTGCCAGTTGACCTCGGCCTTGAGGTGGAGGAACACCGAGCCCAGGCCGATGGCGGCACGGTCCATCAGCACGAACTCGCGCGGCGGCGCCACGCCGCCGATGCGGCGCAGCTCCTTGTGCACCTTCTCGGCGACGGCGCGGCCGTACATGCCGGAATTGGTCTCGTCGATGGCGCGCGGGCGGTTCTCCAACAGCGGCGCGTAAAGGAACCGCGCCCACAGGTTCAGCACCTCCACCGCCTCGCGGGACAGGTTGGCGAAGCCCCAGCTCTCGTAGGCGTGCACCGCCAGCGCCTCGTCGCCGGTTTCCAGCGCCCGGTAAAGGTCGATCACGCCTTTGACGAAGGATGGCGGGAACACCCGGATCGAGCCGAAGTCCAGCAGGTTGACGGTCCAGTCGTCGCGGACGGTGTAGTTGCCCAGGTGGGGGTCGCCGTGGATGACGCCGTAGTCGTAGAACGGCACGTACCAGGCGCGGAACATGTTGATGGCGATCCGATTGCGCACCTCGGCCGGCTGCTCGACCACACTCAGGATGCGGCGCCCCTCCAGCCAGGCCATGGTGAGCAGGCGCCGGGTGGTCAGCTCGGGCACCACCTCGGGCACGTGGACGCCGGCCTCCGCCGCCAGCATCCGGGCATAGAGCCGCATGTGGCGGGACTCGCGCTCGTAGTCCAGTTCCTCGCGCAGGCGCTCGGCGATCTCGGTGTGGACGTTGGTGGTGTCGATGGCGCGGTCGTAGGCGGCGTAGAGGCCGAAGATGACCTTGAGCTGGCGCAGATCGGCCTCGACCACGCTGGTCATGTCCGGGTACTGCAGCTTGCAGGCCAGCGCGCGGCCGTCCCGGCCGGTGGCGCGATGGACCTGGCCCAGCGACGCCGCCGAGGCGGCCTCGTGCTCGAAGGCGGCGAAGCGGGCCTGCCAGTCGGCCCCCAGCTCGGCGGCCATGCGGCGCTTGACGAAGGGCCAGCCCATATGCGGCGCGTTGGCCTGCAACTGGGCCAGTTCCAGGGTGTATTCCTGCGGCAGGGCGTCGGGGATGGTGGACAGGATCTGGGCCACCTTCATTAGCGGCCCCTTGAGCCCGCCCAGGGCCGCCGTCAGCTCCTCGGCGTGACGGCCCCGGTCCAGCTTGACGCCCAGCACCCGCTCGGCGCCCATGCGGGCGGCCAGGCCGCCCACCGCGCGGCCGACCTGGGCATAGCGCTTGACCCGTCCGCCGAGGGTGTTGCGGTCTTCCATGCGGCTCCTTCGGTTACATCCGCTCAAGCTCGTCGATGAAGCCCACCACCACGTCCAGGCCCTTGCGCCAGAACGCCGGGTCCGAGGCGTCGAGGCCGAACGGGGCCAGCAGCTCCTTGTGGCGCAGGGTGCCGCCCGCCCGCAGCATTTCCAGGTAGCGCTCGGCGAACTGGGGCGCGCCCTGGCTGTAGACCGAGTACAGCGAGTTCACCAGGCAGTCGCCGAAGGCGTAGGCGTAGACGTAGAAGGGCGAGTGGATGAAGTGGGGAATATAGGTCCAGAAGGACTTGTATTCGTCCTCGAAGCGGAGCGCCGGCCCCAGGCTTTCCGCCTGCACCCGCATCCAGATTTCGCCAAGGCGCTCGGCCGACAGCTCGCCGCGCCGGCGTTCCTCGTGGAGGATGCGCTCGAAATCGTAGAACGCCACCTGCCGGACCACGGTGTTGAGCATGTCCTCGACCTTGCCGGCCAGCATGGCCTTGCGCCGACTGGGATCGGTCTCGGCCCGCAGCATGGCCTGGAAGGTCAGCATCTCGCCGAACACCGAGGCGGTCTCGGCCAGGGTCAGGGGGGTGTCGCTCATCAGCGTCCCCTGCCCCGCCGCCAGCACCTGATGCACCCCGTGGCCCAGTTCGTGGGCCAGGGTCATGACGTCGCGGGTCCTGCCCTGGTAGTTGACCAGCAGATAGGGATGGGCCGACGGCACCGTCGGATGGGCGAAGGCGCCGGGCGACTTGCCGGGCCGCACGGGGGCGTCGATCCAGGCGCCGTCGAAGAACCGCCGTCCCACCACCGCCAGGTCGGGGCTGAAGTCGTTATAGGCGCCCAGCACCGTGTCACGGGCCTGGTCCCAGCTGAACACCCGGTCGGTGTCGTCGGGCAGCGGCGCGTTGCGGTCCCAATAGTCGAGCCGGTCGGAGCCGAACCACTTGGCCTTGAGCGCGTAGTAGCGGTGGCTGAGCTGGGCGTAGCAGCCCTTGACCGCGTCGACCAGCGCGTCGACCACCTCGTCCTCGACCTGGTTGGACAGGTTGCGATAGGACCATGGCCGCGCGTAGTCGCGCCACTTGTCCTCGATTTCCTTGTCCTTGGCCAGCGTGTTGGTGATCAGCGCGAACAAGGGCGCGTTGTCGCCCAGCACCTTGCCCAGCGACTTGGCGGCATCCTTGCGCACCGCCGCGTCGCGGTCGCTCATCAGGTGCAGCACCTCGGCCGAGGTCAGCATCCGGTCGCGGAACGGGAAGCGCAGCCGCGCCATGGTCTCGTCGAACAGGCGGTTCCAGGCGGCGCGCCCGGTCACCGACTTCTCGTGCAGCAGGCGCTCCAGCTCGTCGGACAGCTGGTGGGGCCGGAACACGCGGACGTCGCGGAGCCACGGCGCGTAGCGGCGGGCGCGGTCGGCGGTGAGCTTCTGCTCCAGTTCCTTGTCGTCGAGGCGGTTGATCTCCAGCGTGAAGAACAGGGTGTGGGTGGAGATGTCGGTCACCCGTTCCTGGATGCCCTGGTAGAAGCGGCCGCGATCGGAATCAGCCTGGTCGCCGGCATAGAGCAGCTGGGCATAGGACAACGCCCGGTACATCACCTCGCTGAGCTTTTCGTACTCCTCGATGGCGGCGCCGAAGGCGTCGCCGGGCAGGTCGGCCAGACGTCCGTTGTATTTCCCATGGAAGGCCTTGGCGTCCCGCTCCAGCGTATCGAGGTCTTGAGCCAGTTCCGGCGACTCGGGAGAGGGATACAGATCCGACAGGTCCCACTCCGGAAGGGTGCCAAGATCGGGCATGGCGTTCGGTTTCGTCATTCGGATGACTCCTTGTCCGGGAGGGGATATGGGTAGATGCGCCGGGACGGGCAAGACGGCGACTATAAGACGGCGGCCCGGCGACCCTGGCAAGGGGGAGGAGGAAGTCCATGACCGATTACGGCGCGATCCCCAGCCTCGCCGCCCTGGCCCTGGGTCAGGCGGACCGCCTGGGCGACGGTCCCTTCCTGTGGGCCAGGCGCGACACCGGCTGGATGCCGCTGAGCTGGCGGCACGCCGCCGACACCGCCCTGGCCCTGGCCGGCGGATTGCGGGCGATGGGCCTGGCCGGCGGCGACCGGGTCATGCTGGTGTCCGAGAACCGCCCCGAATGGTTCCTGGCCGACCTGGCGGCCATGGCGGCCGGCGGCATCACCGTGCCGTCCTACGTCACCAACACCCCGGCCGAGCACCTGCACATCCTCAACAATTCCGGCGCCCGCTTCGTGGTGGTGTCCACCCCCGCCCTGGCCGAGCGGGTGATGGCCGCCGCCTGGCAGGCCGAGCGGCCGCCCACCGTCATCTGCATGGAACCGCCGCGCCTGGGCCAGGCGGGCCCGGGCGTCAGGCTGGCATCGTGGGACGAGGCGGTGGCCGCCGGAGCCGGCCGCGAGGCCGATATCCGCCGCGTGATCGCCGACATCCGCCGCGACGACACCGCCTGCCTGATCTACACCTCGGGGACCGGCGGGGCGCCGAGGGGCGTGATGCAGTCGCACGGATCGGTGCTGGCCGACTGCCGGGGCGCCCACGAACTGCTGGCCGGGTTCTTCGGCCTGGGCGACGAAATCTTCCTGTCGTTCCTGCCGCTGTCGCACGCCTACGAGCATACCGTCGGGCTGTGGTTCCCGGTCTCCATCGGCGCCCAGATTCATTATGCCGAGAGCATCGACGCCCTGGCCGCCAACATGGCCGAGATCCGCCCCACCATCATGACCGCCGTCCCCCGCCTCTACGAGACCATGCGCGGCCGCATCCTGCGCGCCATGCAGCGCCAGGGCGGCATGAAGGAGCGGCTGTTCCACCAAGCGGTCAGGGTGGGCAGCCGGCGCTACCAGCGGGGACGGCTGGGCCCGCTGGACGCCGTCCTCGACCTGGCGCTGGAGCGGCTGGTCCGCGACAAGGTGCGCGCCCGCTTCGGCGGCCGCCTCAAGGCGCTGGTGTCCGGCGGCGCGCCGCTATCGCCCGAGGTCGGCCTGTTCTTCACCGCGCTGGGCGTCCGCATCCTGCAGGGCTACGGCCAGACCGAGGCCGGGCCGGCCATCTCGTGCAGCCCGCCGGGCAGGGTCAAGATCGACACCGTCGGCCCGCCGCTGGCCGGCATCGACGTGCGCATCGCCGCCGACGGCGAGATCCTGGTCCGCGGCGAGGTGGTCATGCAGGGGTACTGGCGCGACCCCGAGGGCACCGCCCGGGCCATCGGCGACGGCGGCTGGCTGCGCACCGGCGACATCGGCGAGATCGACGCCGACGGCTACATCCGCATCACCGACCGCAAGAAGGACATCATCGTCAATTCGGGCGGCGACAACGTCTCGCCGCAACGGGTCGAGGGCTTCCTCACCGCCCAGCCGGAAATCCTCCAGGCCATGGTCCACGGCGACCGCCGGCCGCATCTGGTGGCTTTGGTGGTGCCGTCGCCGGAATGGGCCGAGGCGTGGGCGCGGCAGCGCGGCAAGGGGGCCGACCCGGAGTCGCTGGCCGCCGACCCCGAGTTCCGCCAAGCCGTCGGCCAGGCGGTGGAGCGCGTCAACCGCGCGCTGTCGACCATCGAGAAGGTCCGCCGCTTCGTGCTGGCCCCCGAACCGTTCAGCATCGAGAACGGGATGCTGACCCCGACCCTCAAGATCAAGCGCCACGTCATCGGCGCCCGCTACGGCGCCGAGTTGGAACGCCTGTACGGCGACTGAATCACAGCCCGTGGAACTGCTTGAACCACTCGATGAACTTGGGCACCCCCACCGAGATCGGGGTGGTCGGGGCATAGCCGACGTCGCGCTGGATCGAGGCGATGTCGGCATAGGTCTCGCGCACGTCGCCGTCCTGCATGGGCAGGAAGTGATACTCGGCCTTCTTGCCCAGCGCCTTCTCGATCTCGCCCACGTAGTCCATCAGGTGTTCGGAACGATTGTTGCCGATGTTGTAGACCCGGTAGGGCGGCGCCTTGCCGTCGTCGGCCGGCGGATTGTCGAGCACGCCGATCACGCCCGACACGATGTCGTCGATGAAGGTGAAGTCGCGCCGCATGTCGCCGTTGTTGAACACGGTGATGGGGCGGTCCTCGACGATGGCCTTGGCGAACAGATACGCCGCCATGTCCGGGCGCCCCCACGGCCCGTAGACGGTGAAGAACCGCAGCCCGGTGGACGGAAAGCGATAGAGATGGCTGTAGGAGTGGGCCATCAGCTCGTTGGCGCGCTTGGTGGCGGCATAGAGCGAGATGGGGGTATCGACCCGGTCGTCCACCGAGAACGGCATCTTGGTGTTGGACCCATAGACCGACGACGAACTGGCATAGACGAAATGGCGGCAACGGGGGTTGTGCCGGGCCATCTCCAGCAGCACCAGGAAGCCCTCGACGTTGGAGCGGGTGTAATCGTGGGGCGCCTTCAGCGAATGGCGCACGCCGGCCTGGGCGGCCAGGTTGATGTAGCGGTCGATGTCCGGATGCGCCGCCGCGACCGCCGCCATTGCCTCGCGGTCGGCGATGTCGACCTGGTGAAAGGCGAAGCCGGGGTGCTCGCGCAGACGGGCCAGCCGGGTCTCCTTCAAGCGGACGTCGTAATAGTCGTTGAGATTGTCGACGCCCACCACCATCTCCCCTCGGGCCAGCAGGCGGAGGGAGGTATGGAAACCGATGAACCCGGCGGCTCCGGTGACGAGTACGGTCATTCTGGCGATCCCCTGATTTGACGGCACTGATATACATGGCCCCTGGCATGAAATCACCCCCCTTTCCGCCCGCCTCCGGCGCGGGGTACGCCATTTGCTCCGCCGCCTCGGCTTGAAAATTCGCCACGGCATGGGATGATCGGGGATAAGCCGATCTAAGGAGCATGGATGCCACGGCGGGGTAACGGAGCGGGCGACGGCGGCGAAGGCCATCCGCCCCGGGTCATGGTGATCGAGGACGAGCCGCTGATCGCCATGGGCCTGAAGATGGTGCTCGAGAACATGGGCTGCGACGTGCCGGCCGTGGTCGACACCGAGGACGACGCCGTGGACAGCGCCGAGCGCCTGGACCTCGACCTGATCCTGGCCGATGTCCGCCTGCGGGACGGCAATGACGGGATTTCGGCCGTCCAGCGCATCCTGCGACGCCACCAGGTGCCGGTGGTGTTCGTCACCGGCAATGCCGGCGAGGTCCGCAGCCGGGGAATGGGGCATATCCGAATTCTTCCCAAGCCGTTCATGCCGGCGGCGCTCGAAAGGACGGTTCGCGCGATCCTCGATTTGTCGTGAACGTTCATTCCCTTGGAAACATCCGAGGGAGACCGTGGTGCCGGAGGCCCATCCCGCGACGAAGCGGCCCGGCATGGAACGGGCGATCATCTGGCTGAGCCTGTTCGGCCTGCTGGTCATCCTGGTCCTGTTCGCCTTCCTCATCCTGTCCGACCGCGAGGAAAGCTCGCAAGACATCGCCGACCAGGTGCGGTTGCAGGCGCTGTTGTTGTCCGAGCACGCGGCACGGCTGTTCGATTCCGCCGAACTGGCCCTGTCCACCGTGGTCGACGAGACCCGCGGCGACGGTCTCCGCACCCTGCCCAATGCCGCCCGCATCCACCGTCGCCTTCATGCCCTGGCGCAACGGCTGCCCTATGTGGAGGCGTTCTGGCTGCATGGTCCCGGCGGCCGGCTGCGCCTTTCCAGCCTGGCCCATCCACCGCCCCGCCAGGATGCCTCGGACCAGGAATTCTTCGTCGCCCACCGCGAAAACCCCGATGCCGGCGTGCATGTCAGCGCCCTGGCCGGCGGCGCGGAGGGGCGGGCGACCTTCCGGGTCAGCCGCCGTCTGGAAGGCGAGAGCGGGGGATTCCAGGGCGTCGCCTCGCTGACGGTCGATGTCGGGTTCTTCCGCAACTTCTATGGCCAGCTCCCGCTGCCGCCCGACAGCAAGGTCGTCCTGCTGCGCGCCCCCGACCTGACCGAGTTGGTCCGCCAACCGCCGGCGATGCCGGGAACGCGGATCCGGGCCGCCGCGGCGCTGCGCGAGGCGGTGGTCGTCAACCCGCAATGGGGACTTTTCCGCGAGGTGACGGACGAGGACGAGGTGCCCCGTCTGGTGGCCTACCGCCGGGTCCAGGGCTTTCCGCTTTATGTCACCGTCTGCGTGCCGCTGATGGCCGCCGACGCCCAATGGCGGCAGCGGGTGCTGCTGCGCCTGGCCGAGGCCGGGGTGGCGCTGGTGATCCTGGGCCTGCTGACCACGCTGGCGCTCCGCGAGGCCGGCCGCCAGAGGGCGTTCCAGGAAGCGCTGGCCGAGCGCGTCGGCATCCGCACCGCCGAACTGGAAGCCGCCGTCCACGAGGTCCACCACCGCGTCCGCAACAACCTTCAGGTCATCGGCAGTCTTCTCAACCTGCAGGCGGCCCGGGTCCGCGACCCGGAAACGCGCGAGGCGCTCACCGAAACCATTGGCCGCGTCCACACCATCTCGCTGGTCCATCAGACCATGTACGCGGCGGGAAGCGTGAACCGGGTGGAATTCCACGACTACCTGGCCACCCTGGCCAGCCAGTTGGGCGATCTCTATGGCGTCACCACGGTGACCATCGGCGTCGTCGGCGACAGCGTCACCCTGTCGCTGGAAACCGCCGTCCCGCTGGCGTTGATCGTCCACGAGGCGCTGGCCAACGCGCTTGCCCATGCCTTTCCCGGCAGGCACGGCGGCAAGGTGGTGATCCGCCTGCAGAACGAGCCGCCGGGATTGATCCTGACCATCGAGGATGACGGCATCGGTCCGCCCGATGCCGCCACCAACGGATTGGGCATGCGGATCATGCGCCAATCGGCGACGCAGGTGAACGCGAGGCTGGAACTGGAGCCGACCGCGCCGGGAACGCGGGTCCGGGTCCACTGCCGGCGGGTTTGACCCCAGGCCTGCCGCGTTTGCGCTTGACCGGCCCGGGGTCCCGCGCTTGACTCGACCGAGGGGAAGCGTCTGCCACAGGGGAGAGCATGGACGTCGCGGACACTGTGGACGAACAGGCCGCCTGGACCGAAGCCAAGGCGGCACGCGCGCGGGGCGACCGCGATGCCGAACTGGCCGCCTATGAGGCCATCCTCGCCGCGACCCCCGACGACGTCGACGCGCTGACCGCCAAGGGCGCGGCGCTGCGCGCCGCCGGACGTCCCCGTGAATCGTTGATGATGCTCTTGCGGGCGCTGTCGCTGCGGCCCGATTGCCTGGCCGCGCGGGTCGAGATGGCATCGTCCCTGCTCGCCCTCGGTCGCCGGGCCGAGGCGGCCCCGGTGCTGTCGGCCCTGGCGCGGTCCCCGAACGCTCCCGCCGAGGTGTGGCATCTGCTGGCCCGGGCGTCCCTGGCCGGCGGCCATGCCGACGCCGCCCGCGCCTGCCTGGCGCGGACCGTCGCCCTTGATCCCACCCGCGTCGACGCCCGCCGGCAACTGGCCGACATGGCGGCGCGCGACGGCGATCTGACCGGCGCCACCGACCAGTACCACGACATCCTGGCCATGGCCCCGGGCGACGCCGAGGCCCGTGCCGGGCTGGGGCAGGCGCTGATCGGCCTGGGTCGGCTCGCCGAAGCCGAGGACCAATTGGAGCGCGCCCTGGTGATGGATGACGAGAACGTCGTCGCCCGCCTGGGCCGCGCCCGCCTGCGCCTGCTGGAGGGCGACTTCCCCAGCGCCTGGGAGGATTACGAATGGCGCTGGCAATTGCCTGGCCGGGCGCGACCGGAACCGCCCGGTGAAAGTTGGGACGGCGGGCCGTTGGACGGCCGCGCCATCCTGCTGTGGGCCGAGGCGGGTTACGAGGAAACCGTCCAGATGGCCCGCTACGTGCCCAAGGTCGCGGCCATGGGCGGCAAGGTGGTGCTGGCCGTGCCGGCGCCGATGACGGCACTGTTCGAGAGCCTCGAGGGTGTTTCCCACGTCGTCGCCTCGGGCTGCCCGCTGCCGATCCGGGTGAGCGTGAACGCCTCGCTGATGGATCTGCCGCGCCTGTTCGGCACCACCCTGGCGACCGTGCCCGCGCCGATCCCCTATATCGGGCCGCCGACGGCGCGCCGCATTCCGGTGGTCACCCCGCCCGCCACCCATCTGCGCGTCGGACTGGCCTGGGCCAACGGGCGCCCGGACTGGAGCATGCCCTTCACCGAGGCGGTGCCGCTGCTGGGCCGCCCCGACATTGCCGTGTTCGGCCTGCAACTGGGCCCCATGGCCGAGGACGCCCGCCGCCTGGCCCATCCCGCCCTGATCACCGACCTTGGCCCGACCATTTCCGATCTCGGCGACCTGGCCGCCCGCATCGCCGAGATGGACGTGGTGGCGACGGTGGACGGCATCGTCGCCCACGTCGCCGGCGCCATGGGCAAGCCGGTCCTCTTGATGCTGCCCGCCAGCGCCGACTGGCGGTGGCTGCTGGAGCGCGAGGATTCGCCCTGGTACCCCGCCATGCGCCTGTTCCGCCAGGATCGCGCCGGCGACTGGACCGGGGTGGTGACACGGGTGCTGATGGACCTGGAAGCCCGGGCCGGCGCCGAGGCCGACCTGCGGGCCAAGGCCCTGCACGCCCAGTCGGGGTCCAGGGCGGCCATGCGCGCCCTGCTGGCCGGCCACCTCCAGGCCGGCGACGGTTTCATCGACATCGGCGCCGGCGATGGCACCTTCACGCTGGACGCGGCGGCGCATCCGTCCGGCGACGTGCTGGTCCTGGCCATCGAGGCCAAGCGCGGGGACGCCGAGATCCTGGCCGACACCGTCGCCATCTCGGGCGCCGAGGAGGTGGTCGAGGTGGTCGCGGAGCCGGTGGCCGGATGCGCCATGCCGGCCGTGGTCGCCAAGCACCCGCGCCGGGGCCGGACCGTCTTTCCGTTGCCGGATTGGGTGGCGGCACGTGCCGAGACGGTGGCGGTGGACAGCCTGCTGTCCGACCGCCCCCGGCTCGCCGACCGGCGGCTGGTGGTGCGCATCGGCACCCGCAGTTCGGAGGGCGAGGTGCTCGACGGACTATGGGAGACCCTGATCACCCAGCGGGCCGCCGCGGTCGCCTTCGAGCACCGCGAGGGCGCCGCCGCCGCCGAGACGCTGGCCCAGGCCGGCTACACCCTGTGGCGGTTCCCCATCGAACTGGCCGGTGGCCCCGTCCAATCCTTCGCCGGCCAGCCGGGTCCGGTGATCGCCCTGGCGTCGGGCATCGCCCCCGCCCCCTGCTACGGCGACCTGTCCGACCCCGCCTCGCCCGCCGCGCTGGCACGGGCCCGGCTCGACGCCGCGACCCTGGCAGCGGAAGGGACGACGGCGATGATGGACGGCGATATCGCAACCGCCGTCCGACACCTGAGCCGCGCCCTGGCCGCCGATCCCGCCAACCAGCAGGCCAACACCAACCTGGCGGTGCTGCTGCGGCGGGCCGGTCGGGCCGACGCCGCCGTCGCCTGCTGCCGTCGCGCGCTGGCCTGCGGCGCCGGTGCCGGCGTCCGCGCCAACCTCGCCTCGGTGCTGCGCGACCTCGGGCAGGTGGAGGCGGCCGAGCTCGAGTTCCTGCGCGCCCTCTCGGTCGAGCCGGCCAACCCGCCGTTCCTGTTCGGCTTCGCCATGCTGGAGCGGCTGCGCGGCCGCGCCCGCGAGGCATTGGCGACCCTGGAAAGGATCGAGACCCTGTCACCGGGCGCGGTCCCCCGGTTCCAACTCGCCCAAGCGCTGCTCAAGTCGGGCAACCTGGCGCGCGGCATGGCGGAGATGGCCCACCGCCCCCGCGTCGGCCTGCCCCCGGTTCCAGGCGCCGCCGCCTGGGAAGGCGAGCGGCTGGAGGCCCGCACCATCCTGGTCCGCGACGAGGGCGACGCCATCGACGCCGTCATGCTGGGCCGCTATATCCCCCGCGTCGCCGCCCAGGGCGGACTGGTCACGGTGGAATGCGTCCCCGAGGCGGCACGGCTGCTGGCCACCCTGCCGGGGGTCGAGGCGGTGGTGCCGCGCGGACAGCCGCTGCCGGCCATGGATCTGGTGGTGGACCTGCGTGACGTGCCGCGCATCCTGGGGACCACGTCGCGCACCACGCCGCCGCGCGACGTCCCCTACCTGCACCTTCCCGACGACATGGCGCCGCGCGCCTTTCCCGGCGACGGCCGCCTGAAGGTGGGGATGGCCTGGGCGGGGCGGGACACCGACCCGGCGGTGCCGGTGCGGCACCTCTTGAGGCTGGTTTCCGAACCGGGCCTTCGCCTGGTCAGCCTGCAGCGCGGCCCCCGCGCCGCCGACCTCGCCGCCACCGGCGCCGACGCCTTCATCGACGACCTGGGCGCCGGCTGCGCCGACCTCGCCGACGTGGCGGCGGTCATCGCCGGACTCGACCTGGTGGTGGCGACCGACTGCGCCGAGGCGCACATCGCCGGCGCGCTGGGCAAGCCGGTATGGGTTCTGCTGCCGCGCGGCAACGACTGGCGCTGGGTGGACCACCGCGACGATTCGGTGTGGTACCCGACCATGCGCGTCTTCCGCCAGGCCGAGGACGGCTCCTGGGACCGCGCCGTCGCCCGCGTCCTGGCCTCCGTCGAGGCGATGGCGGCGGGAATGCGGGGCCACTGATGAACGACCGGTTAAGTCGCCATACCCCTTTGGGGTAGTCCCTGAGTCCTTTACCCCGCGAGCCCCCCCTTCGCACGCTCCCACCCGCCCGTCCGGTCTTGGCACAATGGCCGGGTTCTGGAAGCATGGGGGCGCGACGATGACCTTCGCACGGGACTGCTTCTTGTCGATCCTGCCGGGCCTGTCGTACCTGCTGATCGCCGGCTACGGCCTCAGCTGAGTCACGCCAGCGTGACGCTCGGCCCCACGTCGTCGAATTCGCGCAGCGTCATCTCGGTCTTGGTGTCCACCTCGACGAGGCGAACCTCGTAGCCCCACAGGTTGGCGATGTGCCGGAGCACCAGCGCCGCCTCGTCCTCGTCCAGCAATATCCCGTCGGCGACACGATGGTGGAGGATGAGCCGGCGGTCGCCTGCCAGGTCGACGTCGACGATCTGGATGTCGGGCTCGGCCTTGGCGATGTCGTAGGTGGCGGCCAGCGCCCGCCGCACCTCGCGGTAGCCGCGTTCGTTGTGGATGGCGGCGACCACGTAGTCGGGCGCGTCGGCGTCGTTGTGCAGCTTGAACAGCCGCAGCCGGCGGATCAGCGCCGGCGACAGCAGCTGCAGGATGAAACTCTCGTCGCGATAATCCTCCCAGGCCCGGCGCAAGGTCCCCCAGGGGTCGCCGTTGCCGGCGAAATCGGGGAACCAGTCACGGTCCTCGGCGGTCGGCTCGGTGGCGATGCGCTTGATCTCCTCCATCATCCCGAAGCCCAGGGCATAGGGATTGAGGCCGCCGAACCGGGGATCGTCGAACTCGGGCTGGAACACCACGTTGGTGTGGGAATGGAGGATCTCCATCAACGCGCCGTCGCTGATCATCCCCTTGTCATGCAGCCGGTTGACGATGTGGTAGTGCACGCAGGTGGCGCAGCCCTCGTTCATCACCTTGGTCTGCTTTTGCGGATAGAAATATTGCGACACGTTGCGGACGACGCGCAGGAGCTCGCGCTGCCACGGCGCCAGCTTGGGGGCGTTCTTTTCCAGGAAGTAAAGGATGTTCTCCTCGGGCAGGCGCAGCCGCCGCTTGCGCTCGGCCATGTCGCGCGAGCCGTGGAAGCTGCTGGCCGGGCGCGGCACGGTGCGCCACAGATCGTTGTAGGTCTGCTCGAAATAGGCGGCGCGCTCGGCCTCGCGCTGCTGCTCCTCGCGCAGGTCGTATACCCGCTTCCTGGGATAGCGGTGCACGCCGTGGTCCATCAGGGCGTGGGCGGCATCCAGCACCCGCTCCACCATCTGGTGACCGTGACGCTCCTCGCAGCGGGCGATGTAGCCCTTGGCGAATTCCATGTAGTCGAGGATGCCGCGGGCGTCGGTCCACTGGCGGAACAGCTGGTTGTTCTTGAAGAAGTGGTTGTGGCCGAAGGCGGCGTGGGCGATGACCAGCGTCTGCATGGGCATGGAGTTCTCCTCCATGATGTAGCTGATGCAGGGGCTGGAATTGATGACGATCTCGTAGGCGAGGCCGCGCATGCCCTTGCGGTAGAGCACCTCGTCGGCGGCGAATCGCTTGCCGAACGACCAGTGCCGGTACATCAAGGGCAGGCCGATGGAGGAATAGGCGTCCAGCATCTGCTCGGCGGTGATGACCTCGATCTGGTTGGGGTAGATGTCGAGCCCCAGCTCGCCGCGCGCGATGTCCTCGATGGCGTCGTAGGTGCGCCGCACCTTGTCGAAGTCCCAGTCGGCGCCGGCGAAGAGAAGTTCAGCGGTCATCTCGCGCTCCCCTGCGTCAGTAGCCTCATCCTGAGGAGCGGCCCTTCGGGCCGCGTCTCAAAGGACGAGGCGGGCCACCACCGCGCGACGGACCTCGCCCTTCGAGACGGCCGCCACGGCGGCCTCCTCAGGGTGAGGTCCGACTTCAACGGGCGGTCATGCATCGGCGCGCTCCTTCGAGAACAGGTCGCGGAAGACGGGGAAGATCTGGCTGCGCACGCGGACCTTGCGCATGGCCATGTTGCCGCCCGGCCGGGCGACCGCCTTGTAGGTCCGCCACAGGTCGGTCTCGCGCCCCAGCCAGTCCTTGTACTCGGCGCCGACCTCGATATAGGCGAAATACTGGCAGGCCGGCAGGATCACGTCCTCCAGCAGCGCCGCCGCCAGCCCGTTGTCGGACGAGGTGTTGTCGCCGTCGGACGCCTGGGCGGCGTAGATGTTCCAATCGCCGGGCGGATAGCGCTCGGCGATGACGCGGCGCATTTCCTGGAGCGCGGTGGACACCACGGTGCCGCCGGTCTCGGTGGAATAGAAGAAGGTCTCCTCGTCCACCTCCTTGGCCTCGTGGGTATGGCGGATGAACACGATGTCCACATGGGTGTAGCGGCGGTTGAGGAACAGGTAGAGCAGCATGAAGAACCGCTTGGCGAGGTCCTTCATGTGCTCGGTCATCGAGCCCGACACGTCCATCAGGCAGAACATCACCGCCTGGGTCACCGGCTTCGGCACCTGCTCGAAGCGGTTGAAGCGGACGTCGAGGGGGTCGATATAGGGCACCCGCCTCGACTTGGCCCACAAGCGGTCGAACTCGACCCGCAGCCCCGACAGCCGGTCGGGGTCCTCGCCGGTTTCCTCCAGGCGGCGGATCTCGGCCTCCAGCGCCTTCATCTCGTGCGGCTTGGGCCGCTTCAGCGCGATGCGGCGCGACAACGAATTGCGCATGGTCCGGAGCAGGTTCAGGTTGGCCGGCGATCCAGTCACCGTGAATCCCGCCCGGGTCAGGGTGAAGCTCTCGGACTGGCGCATCTTCTTCTTCTGGAGGTCGGGAAGTTCCAGGTCGTCGAGGAAGATGTCGAGGAACTCGTCCTTGGACAGCAGGAAGCGGAAGTCGTCCTCGCCGCCGCCGTCGGGGCTGCCCTCGGAGCCGCCGTCGCCGCCGCCGCCCATGGGGGGTTTGGGAATCAGGTCGCCCTCGACATATTCCCGGTTGCCCGGGACGACGTGGTCGCGGACGCCGCCATGGGGCGAGCGGCGGAAATGAGGCTCGCGCAACCCGTCCATGGGGATGGAGATGCGCTCGCCGCTCTGGATGTCGGTGATCGAACGCTCGCCCGACGCCTCGCGCACCGCCTTGAGGATCTGCTGACGGGCGCGGCGCAGGAAACGCTGGCGGTTGGCCAAGCTCTTGCCCTTGGGATTGAGGCGCCGGTCGATGATGTTCATTATCGGATATCCCTCAGTCGCCGGGCGGGCGCATCCGCGCCCTTGGCTAGCCTCGCATGTGCTCGGCGCGCCGGTCGGCGCATAGTCCTCGCTGCGCTCGTCCGGGGGCCTGGGAAGCCCCCTCCCCCGGCCGTGCCGGGGGAGGGTCGGGGTGGGGGCAAATGGCGCATCCTCACCCCGCCTGCTTCACCCGCATGTACCACTCCACCAGCCGCCGCACCTGGCGCTCGGTGTAGCCGCGGGTCATCATCCGCTCGACGAAGTCGTGGTGCTTCTTCTCGCTGTCGGAATCCTTCTTCGACCCGAAGCTGATCACCGGCAGCAGGTCCTCGACTTGGCTGAACATCCGCTTCTCGATGACCTCGCGCAGCTTCTCGTAGCTGGTCCAGGACGGGTTGCGGCCGTTGTTGGCGGCCCGCGCCCTCAGCGCGAACTTCACCACCTCGTTGCGGAAGTCCTTGGGATTGGCGATGCCGGCCGGCTTCTCGATCTTCGACAGCTCCTGGTTCAGCAGGTCGCGGTTGAGCAGCTGGCCGGTGTCGGGGTCCTTGAAGTCCTGGTCCTCGATCCAGGCGTCGGCATAGTCCACGTAGCGGTCGAACAGGTTTTGGCCGTAATCGTGGTAGCTTTCCAGATAGGCCTTCTGGATCTCGTTGCCGATGAACTCGGCGTAGCGCGGCCCCAATTCGCCCTTGATGAATTCGAGGTACTTCTTCTCGGTCTCCTCGGGGAACTGCTCGCGACGGATGGCCTGCTCCATGATGTACATCAGGTGCACCGGGTCGGCCGCCACCTCGGTGGTGTCGTAGTTGTAGGTCGACGACAGCACCTTGAAGGCGAAGCGGGTCGAGATGCCCTCCATGCCCTCGTCGACGCCGGCGGCGTCCTTGTACTCCTGCATGGGCTTGGCCTTGGGGTCGGTCTCCTTGACGTTCTCGCCGTCATAGACCCGCATCTTCGAGAACAGGTTGGAGTTCTCGTGCTCCTTGAGCCGCGACAGCACCGAGAAGCGGGCCAACATCTCCATGGTGGCGGGGGCGCAGGGTGCCTCCGACAGCTCGGAATTGCGGATCAGCTTCTCGTATATCCTCTGCTCCTCCATCACCCGCAGGCAGTAGGGGACCTTGATCACGCAGATGCGGTCGATGAAGGCCTCGTTGTTCTTGTTGTTCTTGAAGGTCTGCCACTCGGCCTCGTTGGAATGGGCCAGGATGATGCCCTGGAACGGCATGGCGCCGATATTCTCGGAGCCGGCGTAGTTGCCTTCCTGGGTGGCGGTCAGCAACGGATGCAGCATCTTGATGGGGGCCTTGAACATCTCGACGAATTCGAGCAGGCCCTGGCTGCAGCGATTGAGGCCGCCGGAATAGGAATAGGCATCGGGGTCGTTCTGGCTGAACAGCTCCAGCTTGCGGATGTCCACCTTGCCGACCAGGGTCGAGATGTCCTGGTTGTTCTCGTCGCCGGGTTCGGTCTTGGCCACCGCGATCTGCTTGAGCCGCGACGGAAACACCTTGACCACCTTGAACCGGGAGATGTCGCCGCCGAACTCGTCCAGCCGCTTCACCGCCCACGGGCTCATCAGCCCCGGCAGGCGGCGGCGGGGAATGCCGTAGCGGTCCTCCAGCATCTCGCCCATGGTCTCGGGATCGAACAGCCCGAGCGGGCTTTCGAACAGCGGGCTGACCTCCTTGCCGGCCTTGAGCACGAAGATGGGATGGTGCTCCATCAGCGCCTTCAGGCGTTCGGCCAGCGACGACTTGCCGCCGCCGACGGGGCCCAGCAGGTAAAGGATCTGCTTGCGCTCCTCCAGCCCCTGCGCCGCGTGGCGGAAGTAGCCGACGATCCGCTCGATGGTCTCCTCCATGCCGTAGAAATCGGCGAAGGCGGGATAGACCTTGATGGTGCGGTTCATGAACACCCGCGACAGGCGGGCGTCCTTGGCGGTGTCGATGATCTCGGGCTCGCCGATGGCGGCGATCATGCGCTCGGCCGCCGAGGCGAACATCATGGGATCGTCGCGGCAGCCCTCGAGGTAGTCGATGAGCGTCATCTCGACGTCCTTGCGACCCTCGTAGGCCCGCGCATACCGGGTGAAGATGTCTTCGGCCGCGTACATTGCTCACTCCATCCAGAGGGTCGTGATGCCGGGAGCGGTAACGCCCTTGTGATTCAGATGTTCACGCCCGCCGGCCAATACAGGGGGGCACGTGCCAGTTTCATGACCGCCGGCGCGGTCGCGGGCGCCAAGCGGGCCGGCGGGAAACCGAACGCGCGGTCGCGGCGGCCGACGCCCCATCCGGATGCGCCGGGGCCTCCGCCTTCCGAGATCTCCGAACCGATACCGCATTCCCACCTTTCGTCGTGGTTTGACACCCCGAGGGGGCAGCGGGGGGGCCGCATGGGGCTCCCCTCGAGAGAGCCGCCCGGACGGCTGCCCGCGGAAAAGCCCGGCCGGATGACGGAAGCCGCCCCGTGGTCACCCCTGCGGCCTTCATGTTGGAAGCGTTTGGGGCGAAACAACCCGCGCGACCGGGGAGGCGAACCGGGCGGGTTCCCAGGCGCCCCGAATGGGGTTAGCCTTGAGGCCGACCCCTGTCGGAGGTGGTGCCGTGAATCTGGTCCGCATGCTGTCCGCCCGCGCCACCGACGGGATTCCCATCCGGGTCGGCCTCATCGGCGCCGGCCGCTTCGGCACCATGGTCCTGGCCCAGGCCAGGGTGACGCCCGGCATCCACGTGGCGGCGGTGGCGGACATCGACCCCGACCGCGCCCACACCGCCCTCGCCCTCGCCCAGTGGCCGCCGCTCAAGGCGGTGGCGCGGTCGCTGGCCGACGCCCTCGACGGTGGCGGCACCTGGGTGAGCAGCGATGCCGCCGCCGTCACCGCCGCACCCGATCTCGACGTGGTCATCGAGGCCACCGGCTGCGTTCCGGCGGCCCTGCGCCACGCGGCGGCGGCCATCGATGCCGGCACCGCCGTGATCATGGCGACGCTCGCCGCCGACCTGGTCGCCGGCCCTCTGCTGGCCGCCCGCGCCGCCGAGAAGGGCGTCGTCTATTCCTTCGCCTCCGGTGACCGGCCGGCCGAGATCTGCGCCCTGGTCGAGGAAGCCCGCGCCAACGGCTTCGAGGTGGCCGCCGCCGGCCTGGGCACCCGCCACCTTCCCGCCTTCCACGCCGCCACCCCCACGACCGCCTGGGAAATGGCCGGCATCGATCCGATCCGGGCCCGGGCCAGCGGCCTCAACCCGCGCACCACCGCCGCCGCGCTGGACGGCACCAAGGCCGCCCTGACCATGGCCGCCGTCGCCAATGCCACCGGATTGGACGTCCCCGAGGCGGGCCTGTCCTTCCATCCCTGCGGGGCGCATGACCTGGCCCGCTTGTTCCGGCCGCGCGAGGATGGCGGCCTGCTCGACCGCATGGGCGTGGTCGAAGCCGCTTCCAGCCTGGAGCGGGACGGCCGCGAGGTGATCGGCGGCCTACCGCAGGGGGCGTGGGTGACGGTGCGTCCCCAGGGCCACTTCGCCACCGCCTGCCTGAGCGAGTCCGCCTTGACGACCGACCCGATGGACGCCTACGCCGCCTTGTGGCGACCCTGGCGCCTGGGCGGCCTGGGTGTCGGCCATGCCGTCGCCTCGGCCGCGCTCCGCCGCGAGCCCGAGGCCGCGCCCCGCGCCTTCACCGCCGACGTGGTGGCGGTAGCCAAGCGCGACCTGCGACCGGGAGAGGTGCTCGACGCGGTCGGCGGCGACTGCGTGCGGGGCCAATTGATGGCGGCGCCGCGATCCCTCGATCAAGGGGCGCTGCCGGTCGGCCTCGCCGACGTGCCCGTGGTTCGGCCGGTGCCCGCCGGAGCGATGCTGACCTGGGACGACGTCGACATCGACGAATCGGCCGAGGCGGTGCTGTTGCGCCGGGCCATGGAGGACGAAATCTCGTTGGAGTAGTTGCCGGCCGTCGTGCCCGCCCTATACTTCCGCGACCTTCCGGGAGACCGCAGCCATGGCCACCACCCCCACCTTCGCCCTCCCCCCGACCTTCCTGGGAACCGCCGACCGCGATCCCAAGGCGCGGTTCTGCGTGGCCGGCGTGCCCTTCGACCTGGGCACCACCAACCGGCCCGGCGCACGGCTGGCGCCAGCCGCCATCCGCTCCGCCAGCCGCATGCTGGTGGACGGCGAGAATCCGGCCGGCTGGCGCGATCCGCTGACCAAGGGCGTCGCCGATATCGGCGATTTCGCCATCGCGCTGGGCGACATCAAGGCCAGCCTGGACCTGATCGAGAGGCAGGCGGCCGGCCACTCGCACCTGATCACCCTGGGCGGCGACCACACCATCACCCTGGCCCTGTTGCGCGCCTTGGCCAAGCGGCTGGGCGGGCCGGTGGGATTGGTCCATTTCGACGCCCACGTGGACACTTGGCCGGACAATTTCGGCCAGACCCTGGCCCACGGATCGGTGTTCTATCATGCCCTCACCGAAGGGCTGGTCGATCCACGCCGCATGGTCCAGATCGGCATCCGCTCGCCGGTCCAGAAGGAGGTCCACGACTGGACCACCGGCCAGGGCGTCACCATCGTCACCGCCGAGGAGGTCCACCTGTCCACGCCGGCCCAGATCGCCCAGCACGTGGCCGACATCGTCGGACATGGCCCGGTCTACCTGTCCTTCGACATCGACGGCCTCGACCCCGCCCAGGCCCCCGGCACCGGCACCCCCGAAGTGGGCGGCCTGTTCGCCTGGCAGGCGTTGGGCATCCTGCGCCGCCTGGACCAGCTGCAATGGGTCGGCATGGACGTGGTCGAGGTGTGCCCGCCCTACGACCAGTCCGAGATCACCGCCCTGGCGGCGGCCACCGTCGCCTGGCAGTACCTGACGCTATTCGACTGAACGGACGGACACAGGCCCCCACCCCTGCCCTCCCCCAGCTTCGCCGGGGGAGGGTGAGAAATTGAGGAGTCCTTCCCCAACGTCGCCGGGGGAGGGAGAAGACAAATAGCCCCCTCCCCCGCGCGGCACGCGCGGGGGAGGGTCGGGGTGGGGGCATGGGCGCTGGGGCTTGGGCGCTTGCCGACCGGCGCGCCCTCGGTCATCATCGCGCCATGGCCAGGACCGAGAAGAGCGTCGTCGCCCGCGCCCGCTCGCTTCGCCGCGAGCCGACCGAAGCGGAACGTCGTTTGTGGACCATCCTGCGGGACCGCCAGATCGACGGCGCCCGCTTCCGCCGACAGCACCCCGTCGGCCCCTATGTCCTCGACTTCGCCTGCGTCGCCGCCCGTCTGGCGGTGGAGGCCGATGGCGGACAACATGCCGACAGCCACCACGACGCCCGACGGGACGCCTTCCTGCGCGCTCGGGGCTGGCGGATGCTGCGATTGTGGAACAACGACATCCTGTCCAACACCGAAGGCGTACGCGCGGTGATCGCCATGGCGTTGACGGAAGGGCGGACGGACACAGGCCCCCACCCCTGCCCTCCCCCGGCTTCGCCGGGGGAGGGAGACACATAGCCCCCTCCCCCGCGCGGCACGCGCGGGGGAGGGACGGGGTGGGGGCATGGGCGCCACCAACCAGCCCTGCGTTGAACACATGGAATAGCGGCCCAAAGGGGCTTGATCCCCATTAGTGGGGGGCGTATAAGGTCCCCCAGACGCTAAGCACGTGCCCATGGCCCGAAGTGGGTGGGCGGACCATCATGGTCCACCCGAGGGGTCAAGCAACGACGGACGCGTCCTTTTTGAGGAGCCGGTCAAGGGTGGGCCGGTACCCGAAAGGGAGGTGGACATGGTCGTGACCCACGGGACGCACCGAATTCCCCGGTCGATCATCAGTATGTAGCGGCGGTCGTCGCGCGCCTTGAGGCCGCAATGACGCCGCCGAGCATTCGCCTTCGCCCGCCCGGGGTCTCCCCGGGCGTCGTCGCCGTCTGCTGTTTCGGGAATCCCCCCCATGACCCATTTTCGATCCCGGTCCGCCGTCGCCGCCGCGCGGCGCTCGTTCCAATCCTTCCGCCGCCCGGCGCATCCGCCGGCGGTAGACCAGGTGGTCGCCGCCGAGCGGCCCGACCTGCCCTTGCTGTGCCTGCGCCCCGCCGTGCTGGCCGAGGCGGCCGATCGCTTCGTCGGCCTGTTCCCCGGCTCCGTGCTGTACGCGGTGAAATGCAACCCCGATCCCACCGTGCTGCGGGCGCTGTGGCGGGGCGGCGTGCGCCATTTCGACTGCGCCTCGGCGCAGGAGGTGCGGCTGGTCCGCCAGATGTTCCCCGACGCCCATATTCATTTCATGCACCCGGTCAAGGCGCGCGCCGCCATCCGCGAGGCCTGGAAATGGCATGGCGTGCGGGACTTCGTCATCGACTCGGCCGAGGAACTGGGCAAGGTGCTGCAGGAGACCGGCGGCGCCTTCGGCGAGCTTGGCCTGGTGGTGCGCCTGGCCCTGCCCCGGGGAGGCGCCGTCTACGACCTGTCGGGCAAGTTCGGCGCCTCGGCCGACGACGCCGTGCGCCTGTTGCGCATGGCCCGGGCGGTGGCCCACAAGGTGGGGCTGTGCTTCCACGTCGGCAGCCAGTGCCTGGACCCCGCCGCCTACGAGCGGGCGCTGTTCCTGGCCGGCACGGTGCTGGCCGAGGCGGGCGTGCCCATCGACGTCCTCGACGTGGGCGGCGGCTTCCCCGTCAGCTATCCCGACGTCACCCCGCCGCCGCTCGACGACTTCGTCGCCGCCATCGCCCGGGGCGTGCACGCGCTCGGGCTTCCGCCCCAGTGCGAGCTGTGGTGCGAGCCCGGCCGCGCGCTGGTGGCGCCCGGCACCTCCCTGGTGGTGCGCGTCGAGGCCCGCCGCGGCGACGCCCTGTTCGTCAACGACGGCATCTACGGCAGCCTGTCCGACGCCGGCATTCCCGGCTTCCGCTTCCCCTGCCGGCTGATCCGCCCCGACGCGCCCGCCGCCGCCGAGACGGAGCCGTTCTCGTTCTTCGGCCCCACCTGCGATTCGGCCGACCGCATGAAGGGGCCGTTCTGGCTGCCCGCCGACACCCGCGAGGGCGACTGGATCGAGATCGGCCAATTGGGCGCCTACGGCGCCTGTCTGCGCACCGCCTTCAACGGCTTCGACCAGACCCTGCTGGCCGAGGTCGCCGACCGCCCCCTGCTCGAAACCCCCGGATTCACGCCGGCAACGGCCCAAGCGGCCTGAGGAAAGAAGACCCCGCAACGCCATCGGGAGAGGAGTAAAGAACATGGAAAAGCACGTCGCCTTCGCCGGCCGCATGGTCATGATCGGTTTCGGCAGCATCGGCCAGGGGGTCCTGCCCCTGATCCTGCGCCACATCGACCTGGATCCGCGAAAGATCACCATCGTCACCGCCGAAGAGCGCGGCCGCGCCGTCGCCGAGGAATACGGCATCGCCTTCGTCAAGCAGGCGCTGACCCGCGACAACTACCGCGACGTGCTGGGCCGGTTGGTGGGGGCGGGCGACTTCATCCTCAACCTGTCGGTGGACGTGTCCTCGGTGGCGCTGATCGAGTTCGCCGGCGAGTTGGGCGCGCTCTATCTCGACACCTGCATCGAACCCTGGGCCGGCGGCTATACCGACACCTCGCTGTCGCCGTCCTTGCGCTCCAACTACGCCCTGCGCGAGACCGCGCTGGCGCTGAAGGCCGGCGGCAAGCGCCCCACCGCCGTCATCACCCATGGCGCCAATCCCGGCCTGGTCAGCCACTTCGTCAAGCAGGCCATGCTGAACATCGCCAAGGACGCCGGCACCGAGGCCGGCGCCCCGGCCAGCCGCGCCGAGTGGGCGGGGCTGGCGGAGAGGCTGGCGGTCAAGGTCATCCACATCGCCGAGCGCGATACCCAGGTCGCCCAGCACCAGCCCAAGGCGGTGGGCGAGTTCGTCAACACCTGGTCCATCGACGGCTTCGTCGGCGAGGGCTGCCAGCCGGCCGAGCTGGGCTGGGGCAGTCACGAGCGCCACTGGCCGGCCGATGCCATGCGCCACGACTTCGGGCGCGATTCGGCCATCTACCTGATGCGCCCCGGGGCCAGCACCCGCGTCCGCACCTGGACGCCCACCGAGGGACCGTTCCACGGCTTCCTGATCACCCACGGCGAGTCGATCTCGATTTCGGACTATTACACCGTCAAGGCCGACGGACAGGTGCGGTTCCGCCCCACCGTCCACTACTCGTACCATCCCTGCGACGACGCCGTGCTGTCGGTGCACGAATTGGCCGGCAAGAACTGGCACATGCAGGCCGACAAGCGCCTGATGATGGACGAGATCACCTCGGGCATCGACGAGTTGGGCGTGCTGCTGATGGGCCACGGCAAGGGCGCCTATTGGTATGGCTCGCAGCTGTCCATCGAGGAGGCCCGCGCTTTGTGCCCGCACAACAACGCCACCAGCCTGCAGGTCTGCGTCGCCGTCCTGGCGGGTATGGTGTGGGCCATGGAGAACCCCGAGCAAGGCGTCGTCGAGCCCGACGAGCTGGACCACGAGCGGTGCCTGGAGGTCTGCATGCCGTATCTGGGCCCGGTGGTCGGCGCCTATTCCGACTGGACGCCGCTGCAGGATCGCGGCCACCTGTTCCCCGAGGACGTGGACCTCGACGATCCGTGGCAGTTCAAGAACTTCCGGGTGGTCTGACGGTTCCGCACCGTCATCCCCCGGCGCGTTGGTGGGGCATGGCTCGGGTCCATGCCCCATCTCCATCCGGAGAACACCCGAGATGCGGTTGCAAAATATATCCATTGCCTACTAAAAATAGGGTTCCCGCCTGATTGCGCACAGGCGGGCCCCGGCGCATCCTCCGCCCATCGAATACTGGGGAACGAGGACGGCCTCATGCTGGTCTACTGGGAAGACAACATCCACGCCTTGGGCTACGACGTCATCGATGCCGGCCACCGCTTGATGATCGACGTGATCAACCGCCTGAACACCTACGACCGGAAGCGCGGCGAGCGCGATGTCGTCGGCGAATCCCTGGCCGGGCTCGAACGTCAGATGGCGCGGCAGTTCCACCACGAGGAAGCGGTGATGGTGCTGTCGCGCTCGCAGCGTCTGGCCGAGCATCGGCGGGCGCACGGCCGCTTCCTCGACACGCTGGCCGCCCTGCGCCACCGGCACGAGGCCGGCGAGGACGTCGTGGCGCTGGTGCTGGTGAACCTGGTCGCCTTCCTGACCTCGCACCTGCGGGGCGACGACGTCGACGAGTTCACCGCCACCCGCGTCGGACGCCGCGCCGCCTGAGCGGCCAGGCGACGCCCAGCCACGAAAAAAGCCCCCGGCACGCGACCGGGGGCTTCCGTCGGCGAGCGCGCCAGCGTCAGGCGTGGAGGCGCTTGTACTTGGCCTCGAGCTCGTCCTGGGTCTCTTCCTTGCCCTGAACGATGCAATCGGCGGGGCAGACGAGCTGGCACTGCGGCGTGTCGTCGGCGCCCACGCATTCGGTGCAGCGATCCTCGTCGATGACGTAGATCACGTCGCCGGCCGAGATCGCCTCGTTGGGGCACACCGGGACACAAGCGTCGCAAGCGGTGCAGTCGTCGTTGATGATGAGCGACATGTGTTGGTTATCCTCTCCTACGTTCCCCGTCGAAGGGCCCGCCTTGCACTCCCCGAAGGCGGGCCTCCGATGCCTCAAGGGCGTATATCGATTCGGGGGGGGCGTTGACAACTGAATTTCACGATTCCCTTATGCGTTCAACGCAATGCTTCGCGGGCCGTACAGCTTTCAAGATCAAACGCTCACTTTCGCGGTCGCGACCGGCGGCGGCCCGTCGTATGATCGGCCTTTCGGGATTTTCCGTGGGATGGGCGCATGACCTCTTCGGTGACCATCGCCTTGTACGGCAGCGGCGGAGCGGGCGTCATGACCGCCGCCAACATGCTGGTGGATGCCGCGGCGGCGGCCGGGTGGTACGCCTTGTTCGGCCGCTCGTCGGGAGCGCAGATTCGCGGCGGCGAGGCGGCGGCCATGGTGCGGCTGGCGACCCATCCGGTGGAATCGGTGGACGACGCCATCGACATCCTGCTGGCACTCGACTGGCAGAACATGCAGCGCTTCGCCGCCGAACTGCCCCTGGGGCCCCACAGCGTGATCGTCACCGATCCCGCCGCCGGCGAGGTGCCCGAGATCATGGCCGGGTCGGGCGCGCGGGTGGCCGTGCTGCCGATGAAGGAGCTCGCCAAGACGGTTCCCGGCGGTCGGGCCAACATGGTCGGCCTGGGCGCCGTGGCGGCGTTGATCGGCCTTCCCCCCGAACGGCTGACCGAGGTGTTGGGCGCCAGCCTCAAGGCCAAGCATGCCGACGCCTTCGATGCCTCGGTGGCGGCGGTGCGCATCGGCGCCGAGGCCGTCGGCGGATTGGGCCGGGGCCGGCCGCTGGAGCCGCCGGCCGCGTCGGGCGCGCGGTGGGCCATCACCGGCAACCAGGCCGCCGGCCTGGGTGCGCTCAGGGGCGGCGTGCGGTTCTGCGCCGCCTATCCCATCACCCCGGCCACCGAGATGCTGGAATGGCTGGCCGGCGCCCTGCCCGGGCTGGGCGGGGTGTTCGTCCAGGCCGAGGACGAGCTGGCCTCCATCAACATGTGCATCGGCGCCAGCTTCGGCGGCGTGCCGGCCCTGACCGCCACCTCCGGGCCCGGCCTGTCGCTGATGATCGAGGCGCTGGGGCTGGCGGTGGCGTCGGAAACCCCGCTGGTGGTGGTCGACGTCCAGCGCGGCGGTCCGTCGACGGGCATTCCCACCAAGTCCGAGCAGGCGGATCTGGACATCGCCGTGCACGGCCTGCACGGCGACGCGCCCCACCTGGTGGTGGCGCCGCAGTCCATCGCCGACTGCCTGTTCGCCACCCAATGGGCGGTGCATCTGGCCGAGACCCTGCAGGCTCCCTGCGTGGTGCTGTCGGACCAGTCGCTGGGACAGTCGCGGGCGGTGATCGACGCGCCGTCCGACCCCGGCCCGGTCGGCCGGCGCGCCTTGGCTCCAGCCGCCCGCGGCGCCGCCTATCGCCGCTACGCGCTGACCGCGGCCGGCATCTCGCCCTTGGCCGTCCCGGGGATGCCGGGGCTGCAGTTCACCGCCGACGGCCTCGAGCACGGCGAGACCGGCACTCCGTCGGCCCAGGCCGCCGACCACGCCGCCCAATTGGACAAGCGGTCGCGCAAGCTGACAGGGTACGACTACGGCCCCGCCTGGGCGACGGTCGAGGGGGCCGGCGACATCGCCGTCGTCACCTGGGGCTCGTGCACCGGCCCCGCCCGCGAGGCCATCGCGCGGGCCGCCGAACACGGCGTGCTGGCCCGCCTGGTGGCGCCGCGCCTGTTGTCGCCCGCCCTGCCGTCCGCCATGGCGGCGGCCCTGGCCGGCGCGCGGCGGGTGCTGGTGGTCGAGCAGAGCCATTCCGGCCAGTTCCACAAGCACCTGCGCGCCGAATACGACCTGCCGGGAGAGGTCGAGTCGTTCCATCGCCCCGGCCCCCTGCCCATGCGCCCGGGCGAGATCCTGGCGCGGCTGCTGGAAATGGGAGAGCGTCCATGACCCGGCTCGACCCCAAGGAATTCAAGTCCGACGTCAAACCCGTGTGGTGCCCGGGATGCGGCGACTACGCGGTGTTGTCCTCGCTGACCAAGTCGCTGGCGGAATTGGAGCTTCTGCCCCACGAGGTGGCGGTGGTGTCGGGCATCGGCTGCTCGTCGCGGCTTCCCGCCTACACCAATTGCTACGGGTTCCACGGCGTCCATGGCCGTGCCCTGGCGGTCGGCGCCGGCCTCAAGCTGGCGCGCCCCGAACTGGCGGTGGTGGTGGCCGGCGGCGACGGCGACGGCTTTTCCATCGGCGGCAACCACTTCCTACATGCCTGCCGCCGCAACGTCGACCTGACCTATGTGGTCATGGACAACCGCGTCTACGGCATGACCAAGGGCCAGCCCTCGCCCACCACCGAGGCGGACTGGGAGAATTCCGCCATGGCCCCCCACGGCACCGGGGTGCAGCCGTTCAATCCGTTGGCGGTGGCGGTGGCGGCCGGCGCCAATTTCGTCGCCCGCGCCTTCTCGGGCGACCCCAACGGCACCGCCGCGATCGTCTCCGAGGCCATGCGCCACCCCGGTTTCTCGCTGGTGGTGGTGATGAGCCCCTGCGTCACCTATCGCGAGGAGGAGCGCGAGTGGAAGACGCTGGTCCGCCCCGCCCCGCCCGCCACCGACGACGCCGCCGAGGCGGCCCGGCGGCTGATGGGCGACGACGGCTTCAACATCGGCGTGGTCTTCAAGGGACACCGCGCGCCGTGGATGCCGCGCGCCGCAGCCGCCACGGCGGTCGCCGACCTGGAGCGGCGGTTCCTCATCCGGGGGCAAGCCGCCCTTTCATCTTGAGGTCCATCTTAAGGATGTGGTCGATCAGCCACGTCCTCAGGAAGCCGCGCATCTCGGTGGCGGTCAGGTCGTCGATGGGCTCGCGCTGCTCGACGAAATAGCGCTGGATGAAGGATTCCAGGGTGTCGATCAGGATGTTGTGGGCCGCCCGGTGCTCGTCGTAGCCGGGATAGGCGGCCAGTCGCTGCAGGCGCTCCTCGCGCTCGAAGTGGCGGTTGGCATAATCCAGCAGCCGGTCGCAGATCACCTTCAGCTTGGCCGCTTCGGGAGTGGTCCGGGACAGGGCGCCGAACTCGTTGACGATGGCGATCAGCTCCTTGTGGTCGTCGTCGATCTCGCGCACGCCGACGCTGAGCTCGTCCTTCCACTCGATCGCCATGGTCAAGCCTTCCCGAGCAGGTTGACCCGCATGGGCTGGTCGAACCGGAAGCCGCCGTCCTCGGCCGGCGTCGCCCGCTCGGCGAACAGCGCCCGCATGTCGGCGTCCAGGACGGCGAAGCGGGCCTCGCGCTCGGCATTGGCCGAGATGATGCGCTCGCGAAACGCCTCGTAGGAGGCCATCCGCACGGTGTGGAGATAGCGGAACTCCTCGACCATCCTCAGGCCTGGGGCGTGGCGCAGCGCCTCAAGGGCCAGCGCGCGGACCTCGGCCTCGTCGTCGATGGGACGGCAGACGCCGTAGAACACCCCCTCGGCCAACGGTTCCGACACATAGACCACGCCGCCCGGCTTGAGCACCCTGGCCGCCTCGGCCAGCGCGGGAACCATGAAATCCGGCGGGATGTGGTGCAGCGAGTTGAAGAACACCACCACGTCGGCGCTGGCGTCGGCGGCCGGCAACGCCTGACCGACGCCCTCGACGATCTCCACCCCCGGCTGTGGCTCGGCGGCCCGCGCCTTGGCGAGCTGGCGCGGCGAGCATTCGACCCCCAGCACGGCGGCGCCATGCCGGGCCATGTGCCGCGCCAGGTGCCCGTCGCCGCATCCGACGTCGACGACCCGCTTGCCGGCCAGATCCAGGGTCTCGACGATCACGTCGGCGTTGCGCCGTCTGTCCATGGAGCCTTCCTTCCACCTTTCGCCGCCGGCGAGAATGACCCGCGCCGCCACGGGGGTCAAGCCGAGGGGCTCCGTGCTATAACCGCTCCATGAACGCCCCCTCCCCCCTCTTCGACGTCGCCATCGTGCTGGGCGCATCGGCGCGGGCCGACGGGACACCGTCGCCGGCCATGGCCCGGCGGGTGGCGCATGCGGTCGCGCTGGCCCATGCCGGCCGGGTCGCGCATCTGCTGATGTCCGGCGGGCCGGTCCGCCATCCGCTGCCCGAGGCGTGGATCATGCGGGACCTGGCGCATGCGGCCGGAATGGACCCCGGCCGGGTGCACGTGGAGGACCGTTCGCTCAACACCATCCAGAACGCCCGGCTGTCGGCGCCCATCCTGGCGGCCCGCGGCTGGACGCGGGCAGTGGTGGTCACCGACGCCTACCACGCCGCGAGGGTCGCCTACGTCTTCCGCCGCCTGGGGGTGGACGCCAGGATTTCCACCGCCTCCCCGCCCGATCGGCGGCGAAAGGAGTGGTGGCTTGCCTACCTGAGGGAGGCAAGCGCTTTCCCGTGGACGGTGCTAAGAGTGGAAAGGAGCATCCTCTTGGAGACATAAGGCCATGTCCACGCCGCTGCCGCTGGAGGGCATCCGTGTCCTCGACATCGCCACCTTCATCGCCGCCCCCTACTGCGCCACGGTGCTGAGCGAGTTCGGCGCCGAGGTGATCAAGATCGAGCAGCCGGGCACCGGCGACGGGCTCAGGGAATTCGGCAGCGAGACCAAGCGCGACGGCGACACCTGCATGTGGCTGTCCGAGGCCCGCAACAAGAGCTCCATCACGCTGGATTTCCACAAGCCCGAGGGCCAGGCCCTGTTCAAGCGGCTGGTCGCCACCGCCGACGTGGTGTGCGAGAATTTCCGCCCCGGCACCCTGGAGAGCTGGGGGCTGGGCTGGGACGAGCTCAGGGCCACCAATCCCGGGCTGATTCTCTTGCGCATCTCCGGCTACGGCCAGACCGGCCCATACCGGGACCGCGCCAGCTTCGCTCGCATCGCCCACGCCTTCGGCGGCCTGTCCTATCTGGCCGGCATGCCGGGCGGCGTGCCGGTGACCCCCGGCTCAACCTCGCTGGCCGACTACCTGTCGGGTCTTTACGGCGCCGTCGGCGTGCTGATGGCGCTCCGGCATCGCGACAAGACCGGCGAGGGCCAGATGATCGACCTCGCCCTCTACGAATCCATCTTCCGGGTGCTGGACGAGCTGGCTCCGGCCTACGGCATGTTCGGCAAGGTGCGCGAGCGCGAGGGCGCCGGCACCGTCAACGCCTGCCCGCACGGCCATTTCCGCTGTGGCGACGGCCGCTGGGTGGCCCTGGCCTGCACCACCGACCGCATGTTCGAACACCTGTGCAAGGCCATGGGCAAGCCCGACCTGGCCGCCGCCGACAAGTGGGGAACCCTGTCGGCCCGCCTGGCCGACCGCGCCCAGGTGGACGGCGTGGTCAGCGTGTGGTGCGGCGCCCGCAAGGCCGAGGAGGTGCAGGCCCTGTGCCTGGAATACGACGTGCCCGTCTCGCCCTTGAACACCATCGCCGACATCTTCGCCGATCCCCAGTTCAAGGCCCGCGAGACCCTGCTGCCGGTGGACGAGCCGGGCCTGGGCGCCGTCACCATCCCCGGCGTCCTGCCCAGGCTGTCGGCGACGCCGGGGCGCGTCACCCACCTGGGGCCGCGGCTGGGCGACTCCAACCAGCGCATCTATGGCGGGCTTTTGGGCCTGAGCGCCGAGGAAATGGCGAAGCTGAAGGACGGCGGAGTGATCTGACGCCGCCGGCCCCCGCTTGCAAATGGGCGGCGGAAGACTATTTGCCGCCGGACTCCCCCGGATCGACAATGCACAGGAGCCATCCCCGCAGTTGCAGGATACTGATGCCGGCACTTACGCACAGTGTCTTTACTGTATATATATTTTACTGATTTAAGTTCGCACGCATCAATTTGCCAATTGTCATTTTACATACTTTATGCCTACAGCCGCGCATGCTAACCTGCCTCCTCTTGCGTGACGGGGGGCCGGACATGCTTGCTCGATTGAAGATCGCCTGGAAGATTTACATCATCGTCGCGCTGATGGCCGTGGTGGCCGTGGTCGCCGGGATCGTCGGCCTCAGCGGGATGCGGGACTTCAAGACCGGTGCCGACGCCATCGGCCACGCCTCGGAACGGGCGGTGCTGGGCGAAAGGGTCAACGGCTTGGTGCTGGCCGTGGTCATGGATTCGCGTGGGGTCTACATGGCCCGCGACGCCGCCGAAGTCGAGAAGTTCGGCAAACCCCTGCTCGCCAATCTCGATCGCCTGAAGGGACTTGTCGAAACCTGGGAAACATTGCTGCCGCCCGAGCAGGTGGCGGACTTCGCCCACCTCAAGACGTCGGCGGACGAATTCATCCGCTTCCGCTCGGAGCTGGTGAGGCTGGCGCGCGAGGAGGGCGCCGCCGCCGGGCGCGTATACGGCGACAACGACGCCAACCGTTCGAACCGCAAGGCTTTCAACAAGGAAATCCAGGCCTTCGCCGATATCAACAACGAGGACATCACCGCCAAGATCGCCGAGATGGAGCGGATCCATACGGTGCGCTCGACGCTGTCCACCGTGATCCTGGTGGTCGGCGTGGCGATCGGAATCCTGGTCTCCACCCTGCTCGCCAGCCGCGCCATCGCGCGTCCCATCCGTGCCATCTCGGACGTCATGGAGAGCCTCAGGCGCCACGAACTGACGGTCGACATCCCCGGCGCAAACCGGCAGGACGAGATCGGCGCCATGGCCCGGTCGGTGCGCGAGTTCCGCGACAGCCTGATCCGCGCCGACGAGATGGCGGCCCAGCAGGAGGCCGACCGCCTCGCCCGCGAGGAACGGGCACGACGGATCGAGGCCCTGGCCCAGGACTTCGACAGCGAGGTGGCCTCCATCCTGGCGGGCGTCGGCAACTCCGCCACCGGATTGACCGCCACCGCCGACCGCATGTCGGACGTTTCCAACGACGCCGCCAGGCGCGCCACCGTCATGGCCGCGGCCTCGGAGGAAGCCTCGGCCAATGTCGAGACCGTCGCGGTGGCCACCGAGGAGCTGTCCAGCTCGATCAAGGAGATCGGCCGCCAGACCACCGAGGCCACCGGCATCGCCGGCGAGGCCAGCAGCCAAAGCCGCACCGCCAACGACCTGGTCAACAGCCTGGCCGCCGCCGCCCAGCGCATCGGCGAGGTGGTGGGACTCATCAGCGACATCGCCAGCCAGACCAATCTCTTGGCCCTGAACGCCACCATCGAGGCGGCTCGGGCCGGCGAGGCCGGCAAGGGCTTCGCGGTGGTGGCCCAGGAAGTCAAGAACCTGGCCAACCAGACCGCCAAGGCCACCGAGGAGATCACCACCCAGGTCGGCGAGGTCCAGACCTCGACCCACAATGCCGTCGACGCCATCAGCGGCATCAGCGGCACCATCGACCGCATCAACCAGATCTCCGCCGTGATCGCCGCCGCCGTCGAGGAGCAGGGCGCCGCCACCCAGGAGATCGCCCGCAACGTCGCCCAGGCCTCCGAGGGCACCCGCGAGGTCAGCGTCAACGTCACCGGCGTTGCCGAGGCGGTCACCGAGACCAGGACGGCGGCCGCGACCGTCCAGTCGTCGGCCGAGGACCTGAACCGGCAGTCGGATCGACTGAAGCAGGTGGTGCAGCGCTTCCTCGACGGGGTCCGGGCCGTCTGAGTCCGACGCCGCGGCGGAAGACGTACCCCAACAGGGGAAGGGGCGATCGACCGATTTCCCCCCCGCTCGCCTTTCCGCGCCCTGTCGCGGCCGGCCGGCCGCTGCCACCATGGCGGCGATGCTTTGCGACCTCAGACGGCTTGACGACGGCGCGGCGCTCGCGGCGCCATTCTGCATCATCGGCGGCGGCGCCGCCGGGATCATCCTGGCCCGCGCGCTGCTGGCCCGTGGGCGCGAGGTCATGGTGGTCGAGAGCGGCGGGCTCGATTTCGACGCCGACATCCAGGCCCTGTCGGCCGGCCGTTCGGTCGGCCAGCCCTATTATCCCCTGGACGCGGTGGCGCTGCGCCTGCTGGGGGGGACGACGGCCATCTGGGGCGGACGCTGCGCCGAGCTGGACGACATCGATTTCCGCCACCGTCCATGGGTGCCCCACAGCGGCTGGCCCATCGGCCCCGATGAACTGGCCCCCTACGGCCATGCCGCCGCCAAGACGCTCGGGGTCCGTCCGCCGTCCCTGGCGCTTGAACGCCTGCTTCACCGCGTGCCGGATCTCCGTCGCCTGGACGGCGGCGACCTCGCCGCGCGCTGCTGGAGCTTCGACACGGTGGCGGATCGATTCGCGACGGCACGGCTGCGCGACCTCGTCGACCACCCCTGCTGCCGCGTCCTCGTCCATGCCACCGCCACCCGGCTGAACCTCTCCGCCGACGCCGGCCATGTCGAGTCGGTGACGGTGGCCGACATCGGCGGACGACGGGCGCGCCTGGTGGCCGACACGGTCGTTGTCGCCGCCGGGGCCATCGAATCGACGCGGCTGCTCCTCGCCTCCGACGACGTGGCGCCGGCCGGCGTGGGCAACGGCCACGACCTGGTCGGCCGCTTCTTCATGGAGCACCCGCATGCCCGGGGCGGCCGCATCACCGTGCCCTCCGCCCTGGCGTGGCGACTGTTGCGCGCCCTCGGCCGCTCCCACCGCCTGGACGGGGCGCGCCATGCCGCCCTGCTGCGGCTGTCCGACGACGCCCAGCGCCGCCACGGCGCCCTCAACACCGCCGTCACGCTGGGCGCCCGCCCGCCGGCCGAGGCCGACCCCGCCTGGATGATGCGCTCGTATTCCGCCATCAAGCACCGGCTGGCGCCCCATCGCGCCAACCGGCGCCTGTGGCGGGCGGTGAAGGGAGCGGCAGTATGGACGCACGAGCACACCGACCCCTTGCGGCCGTGGTTGATGATGCGTTCCGGCACCCGCGAACTGACCGCCATCGTCCGGGCCGAGCAATCCCCCAATCCTGACAGCCGCATCCGCCTGTCACGCGACACCGACGCCCTGGGCCTGCGCCGGGTCGAGCTCGACTGGCGGCTGTCGCCCCTCGACAAGCACGGCGTGACGGCGCTGATGGCGGCCCTGGACCGCCGGTTGGCCGAGCTGGGCGGGGGACGGGTCGACGGCGCGGCGTGGCTGGCCGCGGACGGCCCGGCATGGCAAAGCGATCCGGGGGTCAGCGCCCATCCCATCGGCGGCTACCACCACATGGGAACCCTGCGCATGGCGGACAGTCCCCGCCAGGGCGTGGTCGACCGCCATTGCCGCGTCCATGGCGTCGCCAACCTGCATATCGCCGGCAGCGCCGTGTTCCCCACCGCCGGCTGGGCCAATCCCACCCTGACCATCGCCGCGCTGGCGTTGCGCCTCGCCGCCCGCATCGGCTGACGGCATCGGCTGACCGCATCGTCGCCCGCGCCCCTTGCCCCACCGCCCCGGTTTGGGGCATCTTTTCTGTTTCCCTCAGGGCTTGGACAGGACCGATGGCTGAGCGCGTCTATCTCTATGACACCACCCTGCGCGACGGCGCGCAGACCCAGGGCGTCGATTTCTCGGCTTCCGACAAGGCCAAGATCGCCCGCGAGCTGGATTCGCTGGGGGTGGACTACATCGAGGGCGGCTGGCCGGGCGCCAATCCCACCGACGACGAGTTCTTCGCCAATCCGCCGGACCTGGCGCGGGCCAGACTGACCTCCTTCGGCATGACGCGCCGCGCCGGCCGCTCGGCCGCCAACGACCCGGGCCTCAACGCCCTGTTCCATCCGGCCGTCCAGGGCGTGACCATGGTCGGCAAGAGCTGGGACTTCCAGGTCACCGTGGCGCTGGGCATCGAGCTGGACGAGAACCTGCGCATGATCGGGGACTCGGTGGCCCACGCCCGGACCCGGGTCGGCGAGGTGATGCTGGACGCCGAACACTTCTTCGACGGCTACAAGAAGAACGCGCCCTACGCCCTGGCCTGCCTGAAGGCGGCCTATGACGCCGGCGCCCGGTGGCTGGTGCTGTGCGACACCAATGGCGGCTCGCTGCCCCACGAGATCGAGCGCATCGTCGCCGAGGTGGTCGAGGCCGGCATCCCCGGCACCCATCTCGGTATCCACTGCCACAACGATTCCGACAACGCGGTCGCCAACTCCCTGGCCGCCGTGCGGGCCGGGGCGCGCCAGGTCCAGGGCACCATCAACGGCCTGGGCGAGCGCTGCGGCAACGCCAATCTGCTGTCGGTGGCGGCCAACCTGACGCTGAAGATGGGCTTCGAGACCGGCATCGACCTCAAGAACCTCACCCGCGTCAGCCGGGCGCTGGACGAGGTGCTGGACCGCCTGCCCAACCGCAACCAGCCCTATGTCGGCGCCTCGGCCTTCGCCCACAAGGGCGGCCTGCACGTCTCGGCGGTGGCCAAGGACCCCAGCTGCTACGAGCACGTGGACCCGGCCAGCGTCGGCAACGCCCGCCAGATCGTGGTGTCGGACCAGGCCGGCCGCTCCAACATCGTCGCCCGCATGGCCGAGTTCGGCATCGACATGGCCAGCGTCAGGCGCGAGGCGCTGGTGACGGTGGTCGAGCAGATGCAGGTGGATTTCGACCCGCGCGAGGTCAGCGACCTGGTCGACCTCGTCAAGCGCCTCGAGCACGAGGGCTACGCCTACGACCAGGCCACCGCCAGCTTCGAGCTGCTGGTGCGCAGGGCGCTGGGGCAGGTGCCCGACTACTTCACCCTCGAGCGCTACCGCGTCATCGACGAGCGCCGCCGCAACGCCAAGGGCGATTGGGTGACGCTGTCGGAGGCCACGGTCAAGGTCGAGGTCGCGGGCAAGGAATACATGCAGGTCGGCGAGGGCAACGGCCCCGTCCACGCCTTCGACGTGGCGCTGCGCGCGGTGTTGACCGGCGTCTATCCAGAACTGGTCGCACTGGGCCTGGCCGACTATAGGGTGCGCATCGTCGAAAGCACCGCCGGCACCGAGGCCAAGACCCGCGTCACCATCGAGTCCTCCGACGGCATGGGCCGGCGCTGGACCACCGTGGGCGTGCACACCAACGTGCTGGAGGCGTCGCTCGAGGCCCTCCAGGACAGCATCACCTACATGCTGTTCAGCCGCGAGCCGACCTCGCAGGTCTAACCCTCACCCCGTCATCCCCGCGAAAGCGGGGATCCATGCCGGCAAACGGCACCATGGACCCCGGGTCGCGCTTCGCTCGCCCGGGGTGACGAAGGAAGCCAATGATGACCGACATCCCCCAAGGCCCCGCCGTCATCCTGGTCCGCCCGCAGCTGTCCGAGAACATCGGCACCGCCGCCCGCGCCATGCTCAACTGCGGCCTGACCGACCTGCGCCTGGTGGCTCCCAAGGAGGACTGGCTGCAGGACCGCGCCATCGCCGCCGCCTCGGGGGCCGACCGGGTGCTGATGGCCGCCAAGGTGTTCCCCACCACCGCCGAGGCGCTGGCCGACCTCAACCGGGTGTGGGCGACCACGGCCCGCAACCGCTTCATGGTCAAGCCGGTCGACACGCCCAGGACCGCCGCCGAGGCCATGCGCGCCATCGCCGCCGACGGCCAGCGGTTCGGGGTGATGTTCGGCCCCGAGCGCACCGGGCTGGAGAACGACGACGTCAGCCTGGCCGACACTGTGTTGACCGTGCCGCTGAACCCCGACTACACCAGCCTCAACCTGGCCCAGTGCGTGCTGCTGGTCGGCTACGAGTGGTACCAGGCCGGCGACCCCACCCTGCCCGAGCGCCACATGACCAAGGGCGCCCAGCCGCCGGCCACCAAGGAAAAGCTGCAGGGCTTTTTCGACCACCTGGAGCGCGAATTGGACGATTGCGGCTTCCTGCGCATCGCCGACAAGCGGCCGGTGATGGTCAGGAACATCCGCAACATGTTCCAGCGCGCCCACCTCACCGGCCAGGAGGTCCAGACCCTGCACGGCATCGTGCACGAGCTGGTCACCTTCCGGCACCGGAAGGGCGACGGGACGACGTAAGGGGGCGCCGAAGCGCCCCCCCGCCAAGCCCTATTTCGCCAGCAGCGGCTTGCCCACCGGCAGCACGTCCCGGCCGAACAGGTCGCCCAGGATGACGTGCGCCATCATGTACCAGGCCAGGAGCGCGCAGACCATCAGGTCCCAGGCGGCCACGGCGGTCAGCTCGGGATAGCCGAAATGCGCCAGGTCAAGCAGCACGAAGCCGATCACCAGCGTGGTGAAGCAGGCGAACATCGCCTTGCTGATGCGCAGCGAACCGACCCAAAGGATGAGGCTGAAGCCGGTCCACGCCACCAGGAACCAGCCGATATCGGTCGAAGACGCCTTGAAGACCTCGTAGCGGTTGCCCAGCAGGATGCCGGCCAGGGCGATCCAGAAGCAGCCGTAGGAGGTGAAGGCGCTGTAGCCGAAATTGTTGCCGCACTTCTGCTCCTGCAGGCCGGCGACCAGTTGCGCGGCGCCGCCGAACACCAGTCCCAGCCAGATGACCGGGCCGATGCCCGCCCATCCCAGGTTATGGAACTGCAGCATCATGGTGGTGAGGCCGAACCCCGCCAGGCCGACGACGGCGGGGTTGCCGACCTTGGGGACGGCGACGACGGGTTGATCGACCGAAATCGCTGAGATCTGGGACACGGTTCTCTCCCTTGCAGGCCTCGCACGAGGCGTCGTTTCCTCCGTTGCCGTGAATGCCGGTCCCTGGTCTTCGAAGCCCTCTTTTCGGGGCACCCCTCCTTACCCGAAAGGGTGGCTCCCGGCAAATTCATTTCATTTGCAACAAATTGGAGGAGATGCAAACAGGGGAACGCCCGCCCCTACTCCACCCCGTGGTGGCCGGCGAAGTCGGCCTCGACCACCGCCACCGCCTCGGAGACCATGCCGTTGTAGCGGGCCGCCATCTCGCGGCCATAGGCGCCGATCAGGTTGAATTCGACGTAGTCGCCGTCGGCGACGTCGTCGGGAAGCTCCAGCGCGTAGGGCAGCCGGTCGGAACCGTCGCAGGTGGGACCATAGGCCACCATGGGCTTCAGGGCGCCGACACGGTTCCGGCCCGCGGCGTCGACGACGCGATAGGGCAGGCTGAGGTTCTCCTTGCCCCAATAGACCTCGGTCAGGCCGCCGAAGATGCCGTCGTTGAGATAGACCGCGTCGGGCTTGCGGAGGTTCACCCGCGTCAGCAGCGAGCCGCCCTCGGCGGCCAGGGCGCGGCCGGGCTCGCACAACAGGCGGATACCGCGCGGCGCCGCCCAGTCGCGCCGCGCCTCGTCGATCACCTTGAAGTATTCGGCCAAGGGCGGAGCCGGCGTGGTGCGGTAATAGGCGGGGAAGCCGCCGCCGATATCCATCAGCCGCACATCGACACCGGCGCCCTCGATGCATTGGACGGCCAGGCGGATGCCCAGGCGGAAGGCCTCGGGGTCCAGGCATTGGCTGCCGACGTGGAAGGTGACGCCGGGCGCCATGCCCATCTCGGCGGCACGCTTGAGCGTCGGGATGAACACGTCCGGCGTGGCGCCGAACTTGGTGGAGAGGTCGTAGACGGCGCCCGTCCCCTTGGGGATGGCGAGCCTCACCATGGGCACGGCGCCGGGCCCGCCCAGGGCCGCCACCTTCTCCACCTCGGGGATGCAGTCGACGGCGTAATGGCGGATACCCATCTCGCGGGCCAGCGTCATCTGGCCCGGCGTCTTGGCGGGGTGGTGGTAGTACATCACCCCGTCGGGGACGGCGTCGCGGGTGCGGCGGATCTCGGCCGGCGAGGCGACGTCGAAATGACGGATGCCCTCGGCCCGCAGGGTCTCAAGCACCAGCGGATGCGAGTTGCACTTGACCGCGAACAGCACGTCGCCGGGAAAGCCCGCCACGAACACCCGCGCCGCCTGGGCCAGCTTGCGGGGCCGCAGGAGGTGGACCGGAACCTCGGGGCTTTCCTGGCGGATCAGTTCGGCGACCGAGCCGAACCGGCCGATCACCGGGTCGCGCTCCGCTTGGCCTGACGGGTTTCCATGCGCTTGACCTTCCTGGCCGCCAGCCCGTCGAGATAGGCGCGTCCCATCTCGTTGACCGGCTCGCGGCGGCCGGTGATCCATTTGCGGCAGGCCGACGAGCCGCAGCCGCAGGCGAACTGGCGGTGCAAGGTGTCCTCGGTGACGGCGTAGTCGATGGTCAGAAGCTCGCCGGGCTCGATGTCGGCCAGCGCCCAGATCTCCAGGCGCTGCATGTCCAGCACGCAGTTGGGGGCGCAGGAATGGGTCAGAAGGCCGACGAACCAGGGATCGTGAAGATGGGCCTGCGGCGAGACCTGCAGGGTGTGCTGCAGGATCTGGTTGGACAACTGGCCGGTGAACTTGGCGACCAGGCGGCCCCGCTGGAAGCGCACCTTGGCCTTCACCCCCATGCCCACCTTGCCGTTGACCGAGGTCACGGCGAACAGGTCGGCGGTGGGAAGATCGGGATCGACACGGAATTCGGGAGGATAGATGTCGCTCATCGGGAGTGATGCCTCGCCGCCGGAAGGAAAAGGGGTATCTCCACCGTATTACTACCTAGCGGCCACCGTCAACGCACGATGGGAGCCTAGCTCGATCGATTTAACTCATTGTTCAAATTTGCTTTTTTGATGGATCACCGACCATCCTCCGCACGCGCCCGGCCGGCGGATGGCGCATGCGCCGAAGGCCTCGCCGAACGGACGGGAAGCGTGGTAAACAAAGGCGGAAGCGCCGAGGTTGAAGGGGACCTTTTTCGTGGCCGAGTCGACATCCATGGCAGCCGTGGGGGCGGCTGTCCCGCGCACCCAGGAGGAATGGGAGCGTCACGCGCGCGACCTGCTCGACGAGGGCCAGAACTTCCTGGCGCACGACGTCTGCCGCGACGGCCTGCGCATCTTTCCCAACAGCTTCAAGCTGGCCATCTTCGGCGCCATCGCGCTGTCGCAGACCGGCGCCGTCGACGAGGCCCGCAAGCTGCTGGCCCCGGTGCTGGACGCCATCCTGATCGACGAGGGACCGTTCCGCCGCCTGCAGTCGTCGCTGCGCCGCGCCGTCGAGGCGATGGCGGGACAGGGGGACGACCCGCTGGAAGCCATGGCCGAACTGGCCGAATCCCTGGAACTGGTGCGCGGCAAGAAGCTGGTCGCCTCGGCCGACGCCGAGACCTACACCGCCCTGGCCCGGGTATTCCGCGAGGCCTGGCTGTCCTCGGGCGAGCGCCGCGACCTCGAACATTGCCGCGAACTGTTCCTGCGCGCCTTCCATACCGGCGGCAACCCGCGCGCCGGCATGGACGCCGCCACCATGGCCCTGCAACTGGGCGACGGGGAATCCGCCCGCGCCCTGGCGGCCGAGGTGCTCGACATCCTGAGCGGGGAGACCGATCCCGGCCTGCCCCCGGACGAGCGCTACATCCTGCTCGCCACCCTGGGCGAGGCGCACCTGCTGCGGGACGAGGCCGAGCCGGCCCTCGACGCCTATCAGTGGGCGCGGGCGCTGGAAGGCGTCCATTACGGCACCGTCGTCTCCGCCCTCAAGCAGATCGAACTGCTGCGCCAGGGCGGCGTCGCCATTCCCGACGAGTTGGGCGACATCATCAAGCCGCCCACCGTGGTGGTGTTCACCGGCCACGCGCTCGACCGCCCCGGCGAGGGACCGCATTTCCCGCCCGGCCTGGAGGCGGCGGTGCGGGCCGAGATCGCCCGCTCGCTCGACGAACTGGATGCCCAGATCGGCTATTCGATGGCGTCGTGCGGGTCCGACCTGCTGTTCATCGAGGCGATGCTGGAGCGCGGCGCCGAGGTCAACGTGGTGATGCCGTTCGCGCTCGACGACTTCGTCGCCGAGGACGTCCGCTACGCCGGCCCGCGCTGGGAAATGCGCTTCAAGAACGCGCTGAAGCTGGCGGCGTCGGTGACCTACGCCACCGAGGAGCGGTTCCTGGGCCACGAGATGCTGTACCGCTTCGCCAACCAGTGCCTGCACGGCCTGGCGACGCTGCGTTCGGGTTTCCTCAGGACCAGCCCCTACCTGCTGGCGGTGTGGGACATGATGCCCGGCTCGCTGGTCGGCGGCGCCGCCGACTTCATCGACCAGTGGGAAGACATCGCGCGGCTGCGCATGATCGACCTCGACGGCCTGTTGCAGCAGCACCCCGAACTGGTGGGCGAGGACGGCCCCGCCCTGCCCGACCTCGACCTGGGCGGCGACGAGGAGGAAGGCCAGGGACGGGTCATCCGCTCCATGCTGTTCTGCGACATCGCCGGATATTCCAAGCTGAAGGAAGAGCACATCCCCGCCTTCCTGGAATTCCTCGAACGGCTCAAGCAGGGCATATCGGCCGCCGGCATCGAGCCCAAGTCCATCAACACCTGGGGCGACGCCATCTTCGTGGTCATGGACAAGGCCACGCCCATGGCCGAATACGCCATGACACTGCAGGAGGTGGTCAACCGCCTGGGCGAGGAGATGATCGACAAGCTGCCCAATCCGCTGAACCTGCGCATCTCGCTGCATGCCGGTCCGGTGTTCGAGGCCGTCGATCCCATCCGGGGCAACATCAATTTCTACGGCAGCCACATCAACCGCGCCGCCCGCCTGGAGCCGGTGACCGTCATCGGCCACGTCTACGCCACCCAGCAATTCGTCGCCGTGCTGACCGCCGAGCAGTCGGCGTTGCGCTCCGAGGCCATGAACAACGGCGAGACCTTCCACGAGAAATTCGCCTGCGAGTATGTCGGCGTGTTGTCGCTGGCCAAGGATTTCGGCAAGCAGACCGTCTACCACCTGCGCCGCCGCTCCGAGGCCGACAGCCATGCCGAGCTGGAGTTGCCGGCCGTCGCCGAGGAACCGGCACCCGCGCCCGTGGTGGCGGTGGTGCCCGAACCCGAACCCGAGCCCGAGCCGCGACACGCCTCGCCGCCGCCCGCCGCCCCCGAAAAGGCCGCCCCCTCGGTGGAGTCGGTTCTCGCCACCGTCGCCCGCATGATGAAGAAGGCCGAGGAAAGCGAGACCCCCAAGCCCAAGGTGAAGAAGGGGCGCGTCACCCTGCGTCCGAAGGCGGACTCCGACACCGAACGAGTGATCCTGGCCGAGGATGAGGTGCACTGGCCGGGAGTATAGTGCTTTTTAGAACGATTCCAGTTGCAGTTTAGAGACTCTCTGATGAACAATCGGCAGTCCAAGAAGGAAAACGGAGTGTCTCCATGTCCTGGATCGCCGATGGCCGAACCGACGAGGAAATCCTCAAGGCCCATGGACTTCGGCCTACCCGGCAGCGCCTGGATCTGGTGCGCGTCATCCGCAAGGGCGGCCGCCGCCATCTGACGCCGGAATCGTTCCATCGCGAGCTGGCGGAATCGGGGCTCAAGTTCTCGCTGGCGACCATCTACAACTCGCTCAACTCCTTCACCGATGCCGGCCTGCTGCGGCGCATCGGCTTCGGCGACCGCACCTGGTTCTGCACCAATCCGGCGCCGCACCACCATTTCTTCGACGAGGGATCGGGGCGCATCGAGGACATTCCCGGCGACCAGCCGCAGGTGGTCGGCCTGCCCGAACCGCCGGACGGCATGACCGTGCTGGGTGTCGAGGTCATCGTCAGGGTGAAGCGCGAGGGGGTCGGCTGATCGCTCAGCCGATCAGCCCCAGGTTCGACGCCATGGTCACCGCCTGCATGGTGGTGGTGGCGCCCAGCTTGTCCCGCGCCCGCCGCAAGGTCTCGGCCACCTCCTGCTCCGACCGGTGCGTGGCGGCCGAAATCTCCCACAGCGACCGCCCCGCCGCCGCCCATGCCAGGCACCGCCGCTCCATCGCCGTCAGCATGCGCGCCGGCTCGGGCGAATCGAGCAGGCGGTCGATGGCGGAGTGATAATGGACCGCCAGCAGCCGAACCGCCGGCTGGTCGCCAAGCACGCGGCGCATTTCCGCCGTCGAGCCGAACGCGAAGGACATCAGGGCGTGGCAGCCCTCGGCATGGTGGAATGGAATGGTGTAGCCGTCGGCCAGGCCGAATTCGGCCGCCTCGGCGAGGAAGGCCCGCTGCTCGCCGCTCAGCCCGTCACGGTCGACCACGTACCGCCACGCGAACGGAAGATGGTTGACCAGGGCTTCCTGCACCACCGGATCGATGTGCTGGTACCGGCGGTCGAGGTAGCGTTCCATCCATGCCGATGGATAGGTGGAATCCACGTAAGGCTCGGCCATCCCGGCCGGCTTCATGTTGCCGTAGGCGTATAGCCCGATCCCCATGGCGGCGAGGGCGCGACGAAACCCCGCCCGCGCCGTCCCCACGTCCTCGGCCCACAGGATGTCGCTGGTCAGGTCCGGAATGTTTCCCATGTCCGCGCCGCCCCTCCCCCGGCAGTGAACATGCGAAAATCCTACACCTCTCCCACCGCCTTCGCCAGTCGGTTGGAACGCGCAGAGTCCGCGCCCCGCGGTCGAGCCCTACAGGCCGCCGAGGCAGATGTATTTGACCTCCAGGAATTCGTCGATGCCGTGATACGAGCCCTCGCGGCCGATGCCCGATTCCTTCATGCCGCCGAAAGGCGCCACCTCGGTGGAGATGATGCCCTCGTTGACGCCGACGATGCCGTATTCCAGCGCCGCCGCCACCCGCAGGCAGCGGCCGACGTCGCGGGAATAGAAATAGGCGGCGAGGCCGAACTCGGTGTCGTTGGCCATGCGCACCGCCTCGTCCTCGGTGGCGAAGCGGAACAGCGGCGCCACCGGGCCGAAGGTCTCCTCGCGGGCGCACAGCATGTCGGCGGTGACGTCGGCCAGGATGGTGGGCTCGAAGAAGGTGCCGCCCAGCGCATGGCGCTTGCCGCCGGCGACCACGCGGGCTCCCTTGGCGACCGCGTCGGCGATATGGCGCTCGACCTTCTCCACCGCCTGGTCGTTGATCAGCGGCCCCTGCTGGGTGGCGCCGGCGAGGCCGGCCCCCACCGTCAGGGTCGCGACCGCCTCGGCCAGCTTGGCGGCGAAGGCGTCATACGCGCCGTCCTGGACCAGGATGCGGTTGGCGCAAACGCAGGTCTGGCCGGTGTTGCGATACTTGGAGGCCATGGCGCCGGCGACGGCGGCATCCAGGTTGGCGTCGTCGAAGACGATGAACGGCGCGTTGCCGCCCAGCTCGAAGCTGACCTTCTTCATGGTGTCGGCGCATTGGCGCATCAGCAGCTTGCCGACCTCGGTCGAGCCCGTGAAGCTGAGCTTGCGCACCAGCGGATTGGCGGTCAATTCGCCGCCCACCGGTACCGGGTCGAGACACGGCAGGACGTTGAAGACCCCGGCCGGGATGCCGGCCCGAACCGCCAACTCGGCCAGGGCCAGCGCCGACAGCGGCGTGTCCTCGGCCGGCTTGACCACCACCGTGCAGCCGGCCGCCAGGGCCGGGGCGCATTTGCGGGTGATCATGGCGCTGGGAAAGTTCCACGGCGTCAGCGCGGCGACCACGCCGATGGCTTCCTTGGTGGCGAGGATGCGGCGGCCGGGGGCGTTCTCGGGGATGACGTCGCCGTAGACCCTTTTCGCTTCCTCGGCATACCACTCGACGAAGGCGGCGCCGTAGACCACCTCGCCCTTCGACTCCGCCAGCGGCTTGCCCTGCTCGGCGGTCATCAGTACCGCCAGGTCGTCCTGATGGGCGAGAATCAGGTCGTGCCACCGACGCAGGATGGCGGCACGCTCCTTGGCGGTCCTGGCCTTCCAGGCCGGTAGGGCGCCGGCGGCGGCCTCGATGGCGCGCCGCGTCTCTGCGGCCCCGACCGAAGCAACTCGGGCGATCACCGCGCCGTCGGCCGGATTGGTCACGTCGAAGGCGTCGCCGCCGTCGGCGTGGACCCACTGGCCGTCGATGAAGGCATGGTGGCGCAGCAGCGTTGAATCCTTGAGGTCGAGCATGGCATCCGTCCGGGTGGCTGGAAAGCGGTGGGAGGAACAGATATACGCTTCGGGTCACGGAACGGAAAGGCCAAGCCATGCCCTCGCCCCGCTCGCTGTACCTCGCCATCGCCGGCCACGAGATCCACGTCACCGAATGGGGCGACCCGGCGGCGCCGGCGGTGGTGGCGTGGCACGGGCTGGCCCGCACCGGGCGCGACTTCGACACCCTCGCCGCCGCCCTGGCGCCGCGCTGGCGGGTGATCTGCCCCGACACCATCGGCCGCGGCCTGTCGTCGTGGTCCGCCGCCCCCGAGGCCGACTACACCCTGCCCGCCTATGCCGGCCACACCGTCGAGATGCTGGATCGGCTGGGCGTCGAGGGCTGCCGCTGGGTGGGGACTTCCATGGGCGGCGCGCTGGGGATGGTCGCGGCGGCGGGGCCGCTGAAGGGCCGGATCGAGCGGCTGGTGCTCAACGACATCGGCCCCAGCCTCAACCCGGCGGCGGTCGAGCGCATCCGCGCCTATGTCGGCATCCTGCCCGACTTCGCCACGATGGCCGAATTCGAGACCTTCGTGCGGATGGTCTACCAGCCCTTCGGCGCCCTGACCGGCGCCGAGTGGCGGCATCTGGCCGAGACCTCGGCACGGCGGCGCGACGACGGCCGCGTCACCGTCCATTACGATCCCCGGGCGATGGAGGTCTTCGCCCGCCATGCCGACGCCACCGACCTGTGGGCGCTCTACGACGCCGTCGACTGCCCGACCCTGGCCCTGCGCGGCGCCAACTCGGACCTGCTGCTGCCCGAGGTGTTCGCCGAGATGGGCGGGCGCGGCCCCAAGGCGCGCCTGGAAACCATCCCCGGCTGCGGCCACGCCCCGGCGCTGAACACGCCCGCGCAGATCGCGCTGGTGGCAGAGTTCCTCGGCGTCCCCCTGCCCAGGGCGTGACCGGAAGGCCCGCCCCGATCCGTTGAGAAAGACGATCATTTCCCGCCGTTGCCGAGCATATCCCGCCGTGTTACTCCTAACACGTGGATCGCGGCTGTCGACCGTTTCCACATGGTGCCTTCTTCCATCTCCACTTTCGTGGGTAAGAAGGAACGCGAGTATGGCCCAGAGGTAGGGTGCTGGTTTCTTCAAACCAGAGGCGCGGGTTCGATCCCCGCTATTCGCACCAACCGAGCTGGATCGGATAAGGGTTGCCGGGACGGTAACTCCGACTGATCCGTCAGCGTACTCCCGGCCGCTCGACGGACCGGGAGTATCGCTTTGGGGGCGTCGCGATGCTGGTCAGCCTGCAATTCCCGATCGCCGATCTGCGCCCGTTCGTGACCGCGCCCACCAACAGGCTGGGTGTGCCCGGGTGGCCGGATCCCACGCCATCGGACCAATTCGTCCGTGGCTTCGGCGTCATCCGGCCACGCCGGCTCGGCGGCTTTCAGGGATGGATCAACGAAGACAAGGTCTGCATCGCCAAGCGGGCAATGACATTCGTCGACTTCCACCGGCTGGACCTCCCGTCCGCGAGGATCGCCTTCAAGCGGCTGTATTCCGACGGCGAATGCACCACCAAGTACGATGTCGGAATCCGGTTTCCTGGGAAGCGGATTTACGATCTTCATCTGCTCGTCGGCCGGATTCTCGACCTGACGGTCGGATTCCGGGCTGGCAGGGCGGCCCGCCCCCTGCTCGCGGCGCGGGCACAACTGGCGGGCGCCTATCTGGCGGCGTCGACCCGCACATCCGACGGATTCACCCCCGACAGCGGCTGGATCAAGGCCGGCCGTCCCCTGGTCTTCTCCGAATCCGACCGTGAGGCGCCCACGATTCCCCACTTCGCGACGCGGGTGGACCTATGGCCCCAATGGTCGATCCGAATGGCCTTCTGGGAAGGATCCTACAAGGGCCAATCGCTCCCCATCTGGCATATCCATCACAACAACAAGGCTTTGGCACGCAATCTGCGCGCCAGCCTGACGCGGCTGCATGCCGAAATGGAATGCCTGAACGCGGTGCTGGATGCGATCGGAAACGGCCGGATCGCCGTAGATGAGCCACAGGTGGCCGAGCGGGTACAGCGCTATCTTTCCGACGCCATCACACGGGTGACCCGCACGCGGGAGAAGGGGCCGTTTGGCGAGGAGGCATGGCTTCAATTGGCGCGGCAAGTGGAGGAAAAATTACAGCCAGGCCGCTATGATGCGATCATGGCGAAATGCAACCTCTTCCGAAAGAATGTAAAAAACAAAATTGCCATTTACACCCAGGCGATCGAGAAAGAGCGGTTCGGCGGCAGCATTAGTTTTGTGAACTGCGAGGTGACAATGAGCAACGATACATACAACAACATCGGCGGCCAAGTCGGCGCCATGGGAAACAATGCCAAGGTCGAAAATTCGACCTTCAATCAGCTCATGATGGAGCAGATCGATCCCGGCCGGCTCGCCGAGGAGCTGAAGAAGTTGAAAGCGGCATTGTCCGCCATGACGCTCGATTCGGACCAAGCGATCGACCTGGTTCTGGTCGAACGCGCGGCCGATGCGGCGGAACGCCAGGACGTCGCCCAGGCGTCCGGCTTTCTCAAGCGGGTCGGCGGCTGGATGGCCGATGTGGCGAAGGATGTCGGGGCGGAGATCGCCGTCAAGCTGATCACCGGCGGGATGGGATAAGCCGTCCTGGTGCCGGTGCGTGCCCTTGCTACTCGCCGCCCCGCCGCAGATCCCTGACCCGCACCGCCTTGCCCTGGCTGCGCGGGATCTCGCCGGGCAGGCGGACCAGGACCTCGCAGGAAACGCCGACCATGGATTTGATGTGGTGGCGGATTTTGTTGGCCTGGTATTCGCGCTCGCTCTCGCCGCGCGCCTGGTCGGCCTCGACCTCGACGGTCAGGTGGTCCAGCGAGCCCTGGCGGCTGATCACCAGCTGGTAGTGCGGCGCGATGCCGGGGAAACCCACCAGCACCGCCTCGATCTGGCTGGGATAGACGTTGACGCCCCGGATGATCAACATGTCGTCGTTGCGGCCGGTGACGCGCAGGATGCGCAGATGGGTGCGGCCGCAGGCGCAGGGCTCGTCGGTCAGCCGCGTGATGTCGCGGGTGCGATAGCGCACCATGGGCAGCGCTTCCTTGGTCAGGCTGGTGATGACCAGCTCGCCCTCGGCGCCCATGGGCAGCGGCTCCAGCGTCTCGGGGTCGACCACCTCGAACAGGAAGTGGTCCTCCCAGCCGTGCAGACCGACCCGCAGGTGGCATTCCATGGCGACGCCGGGGCCGATGATCTCGGACAAGCCGTAGGAATCCACCGACGCGATGCCCAGGCGGCGGTCCAGCTCGTCGCGCATGGTCTCGGACCACGGCTCGGCGCCGAACACGCCCAGGCGCAGGCTCGAGGCCACCAGGTCGACGCCGGTCTTTTCCGCCACCTCGGCGATGTTGAGCGCGTAGGACGGCGTCGACACCAGGACGTTGGCGCCGAAATCCACCATCAGGGCGGTCTGGCGCTCGGTCTGGCCGCCCGACATCGGGGTCACCGTGCAGCCCAGCCGCTCGGCGCCGTAATGGAAGCCCAGACCGCCGGTGAACAGGCCGTAGCCCAGCGCGTTGTGGACGACGTCGCCCGGCCGCGCCCCGGCGCAGGCCAGCGCCCGGGCCATGATGCCGGCCCAGGTGTCGATGTCGGCCTGGGTGTAGCCCACCACCGTCGGCTTGCCCGTGGTCCCCGAGCTGGCGTGCAGGCGAACAATCCGCTCGCGCGGGACCGCGAACATGCCGAAGGGGTAGTTGTCGCGCAGGTCGGTCTTGACCGTGAACGGGAAGCGGGCCAGGTCGGCCAGCGAGGTCAGGTCGTCGGGCTTCACGCCGGCCTCGTCGAAGGCGGCGCGGTAATGGCGCACATTGGCGTAGGCGTGGGCCAGCGAGGATTTCAGGCGCTCCAACTGCAGCGCCGCCAGCGCCTCGCGGTCCATGCGCTCGATCTCGGGCTGGAACATCCAGTTGTCGGCCGCCACCGCCGTCATCTTCCCCTCTCCCTTTGCCCCGGGTCTGTTGCCCACTCGGATGGGGCGGTTTAAGCCATTATGGCGGCCAGGGCAATGGACGGCTGCGACTTGCCGACCGCCGACGGATGGGGTATCACCGTCAGGCACAACCTTTCAGCGGCCTTCCATGAAGTTCATCCGCCCGGAATTGAATGACGGTGTCGCCGCCCTGCGGCGGGGCGACGGCCCGTGGACGCCCGACCGCTGCCGGGCGGTGGGCGACAATTGCTGTTACGAACGGAATGTGTCGCCCGACCGGCAGGCCCATTTCGAATCCTTCTCCATGGCCGGCGGCGGCTTGGTGGCCGAGGCCGACGAGTATTTCGACGAAAGCGTCCAGGGCCTGGCGCGCGACCACGCTCCGTCGACCTTCGAGCCCATGAACGACGCCGCGCTGATGCCGGCGGGGATCGAGCGCAACCAGCTCATCGTCCGGGTCGAGCGCATCGACGGCGTCCTCAACACGCTGGGCCATGACACCCCCGACGAAATGAGGAAGGCCGTCGGGAAGATCGCCGACGCCCTGTGGGGCCGGACACCGGCGGTCCTGGAGCCGCTGCTGCGGGTGATGAACGCCTATCCCGGCGCCCGCCCCGCCTTCGGCTGCTTCCGCTCCGAGGTCGCCTCGGACGTCGGCGACAACGGCAACTGGCTGCCGCGCCTGCGCGCCCGGCTGGGGCTGGGGCATTTCGACCTCAAGCCCGGCGACATCGGCTGCTTCGCCCTGATGACCTACACCGTCGGCGAGGTGTTCGACCAGGCCCGGGTGGCGCGGCCCTTCGCCAAGCCGACCGTACTCGAATCCCAGGCCAGCCCGTTCTTCTTTCCGGCCCCGCCCTCATCGGCGGAGGGATTCGCCGCCGACCTCGAACCCGCCCCCGACCGAAAATCCGTTCGCGAATTCCTGCACGTTCGCATAACCTACGACATCCGGCATCTGGCGAAGGTCACCGTCCTTGACGGCCCCACCGCCGATCCCGACATCGACCACATCCGCGGCAGCCATTTCGCGCGCCTGCGGGCACACTGGCCGGACACGCCGACCGCATGCTGACCACCCACCGCCATCCCTGGCTCGACGCCCTGACCGCAGACCCCGCCGGACAGGTGCGGGCGCTGGTGCTCGGCCATCCCTTCGGGCCCGCCGAGGCCCAGGATGCCGCCGCCACCATGATGTTCGGCATCCCGGCGTCCGACCCCGCCCATGCCGCCCTCGACCAAGGATGCCTGACCGTCCTCAAGGATCTCGCCCGCGACCTGCGCGCCTCGAACCGGATCGGCCGCGCGGCCCTGGCGCTGCACCGGCTGCTGGGGGTGGTCCAGCGGCTGCGGCCGACCGCCACCGCCCGCGACCTCCACGCCCGCTACCCGTTCTGGTTCAACACCTTCGAAACCGCCATCGTCGACCGCAACCTGGACCTGCGGCGGGAATACTGGCGGACCCTGGCGCTGACCCAGTCCTTCGACACCGGCGGCCGCCGCCTGCTGCCGCTGTGGCAGGACATCTGCGGCGAGGCGGGGCCGGCCGGGCGCTACGATCCGTCCTACCAGGACGTGGGCGAGTTGGGCATCCGCAAGCTGCCGTTGGGGGCCGAGGACAGCTCGAACGAGGAGGCCATGTGCCACGCCCTGGCGCGGTGGGCGATCCGGCAGCGCCCCGCCAGGGCCGAGTTCCTGGCCCGCTGGGACGAGATCCAGGAGTTCTATCCCCGCGCCCTCGACTTCTGGCCGCCGCTGGTGGTGGACGTCGTCGCCGCCGTGATGGCCGAATTGAAGCATTCCTTCGCCGCCGCCCAATGGTGGCTGGAGGACGTCGAGGAACCGGAACCCGACCCCCGCAAACGCCAGGCCGATGTCCCGTGGCGGTCGGTGCGCGTCCCGGCGAGGACGGAGCACGAGGGCATCCTGGACGACATCGCCCGGCCGCTGGCCGCGCTGCGGCCGCGCATCGACGCCCTGATGACCGGGCATCGCCGCTATGCTGACTCCACCGGCGACGTCTATTATCTGGTGCGGACGGCCTGCAAGGTCGGCAGCCGCCTGCTCGATGCCAACCCGGCCGAGAGGGCGGAGCGGGGCCGGGTGGCGGTCGACCTCGCCAAGATCGCGCTCGATTACGATCCGACCAACCATTTCGCCTGGGCCCTGTGGCGCAACGCCCTGGCCGCCGGCGGCGCCACCCTGGCCGCCGAATCGGTCGGCTGGGAGGCCATCCGCCGCTTCCCCGAGAACCAGCAGTGGCCCAACCAGCTCGCCACCCTGCTGACGGATCTGGGGCGGCCGGACGAAGCGGCCCGGCTGCTGCGCTGGACCATGGAAACCTTCCCGACCGATCCGGTCTGCCGATGCCAGCTGGCGACCCTGTTGGCCGACGTGTTCAGCAAACCCGACGAGGCGGCGCGGCTGCTGCACGAGACGATCGCAGCCTCGCCCGACCACCCCCATGCCTATACCCAGCTCGCCACTCTGCTGGCGGCCCGCCTCGACGACGTTGCCGGCGCATTGGCGGTGCTCGAAGCACTTTTCGCTCGCGACTACGGAGAAGGACCGGCTCGCCCGCTCCACGAGCAACTGCGCGCCGGCCGCATCCCGAAGGGGGGCAAGACCCATCGCGCCGCCCCGCACGTCGATACCTCCGGCGTTCCGGCGCCCTTCGCCACCGCTTGGCTGCGGCGCGGGTTGTTCCGGGTCGAGACCGCCGCCTCGGCGGAGGAGCGTGACGCGGCGATGGCCGAACTGAAGACCCTTCTCGAGGCCGACGGCGGCTCGGCCTATGGCCGCTATGTCGCCGAACGGGTGGGGCTGGCCCCGTCCGCCCCCACCTCGCCCGGCGGCTTCGCCATGGCCTTCGACCGCGCCGCCCGGGCCCGGGATGCCGGCGCGATCGAGGCGCTGGCGCCGCAGGCCCAGGGTATCGACGCCCTCACCGTCCGCGCCGCCTTGGCGGTGGTCCACGGCCGAGGCGGTTTCCCGCTGCCCGAGGCCGCCAATGACAGCGATCCCGGCGCCTCCGCCCACCGCTTCGCGATGCTGGCCGGCCCCGTCGCCGCCGGTCCGGCGGCCCTGCGCCTGCTGTCCGATTTCGCGGCCTCGGGCCTTTCGCTGGCGCCGCTGTCCCTGGCCTCCTGAGGGCCGTTCCCCGCTGTCTTGCCGAACGTCAAGGCCCTTCCAGCCCCGACCCGGTTGATGATAGGTTCTACCCCTTTGCGGGGGGCGGGGTTCCCCGCGACACCAATATCCCCCGAGGAAGCGAGGAGTTCTTAATGTCCGCTGCCGCTCAGGCGAAGCCCAACAGCCGCCTGCTTCTTTCCGGCAACGATGCCATCGCGCGCGGTGTGTGGGAGGCGGGCTGCCAGGTGGCCGCCGCCTACCCGGGCACCCCCTCCACTGAGATCCTGGAGGCGCTGTCCGCTTATCCCGACCTGTATTCCGAATGGTCGGTGAACGAGAAGGTGTCCATGGAGGTGGCCATCGGCGCCTCCATGTCCGGCGCCCGCGCCTTCTGCGCCATGAAGCATGTGGGCATGAACGTCGCCTCCGACGCCTTCATGACCCAGACGCTGTGCGGCGTGGTGGGCGGCCTGGTGATCGCCGTGGCCGACGACGTCGGCCTGTCGTCGTCGCAGAACGAGCAGGACTCCCGCTTCTGGGGCCGTTTCGGCCACGTGCCCATCCTCGAACCGGCGGATTCGCAGGAAGCCTACGAGATGGCGCAATACGCCTTCGAGCTGTCCGAGGCCGAGAACACCCCGGTCATCATCCGCCTGACCACCCGCGTCTGCCACGTCAAGGCGCTGGTCACCGTCGGCGAGCGCCGGACCCGTCCCATCGGCGGCTTCCATCTCGACGCCCGCCGCTGGGTGATGACCCCGGCCAACGCCAAGGGCATGCTGCCCAAGCAGATGGAGCGCGAGGCCCGCCTGCGCGAAACCGCCGAGGGGTCCGCATGGAACCTGCTCGATGACGGCCGCGACCGCCGCATCGGCTTCGTGACCTCGGGGCCGGCCTATCAGCATGTGCGCGAGAGCTTCCCCGACGCGCCGGTCCTCAAGCTGGGCTTCACCCATCCGTTGCCGGTGGAGAAGGTGCGCGCCTTCAAGGATTCGGTCGATCGCCTGGTGGTGGTCGAGGAGACCGAACCGCTGATGGAGAACGAGCTCAGGGCCGCCGGCATGCTGGACGTCCACGGCAAGGACATCCTGCCGCGCCTGGGCGAGCTGCTGCCGTCGGTGCTGATCCCCGCCATCTTCCGCCTGCGCGGCGAGGAGCCGCCGCCGGCCAGCACCTATCCGAAGATCGATCCGTTCCCGCGCCCGCCGACCATGTGCGCGGCCTGCCCGCATATGGGCGTCTATTACTGCCTGAACCGGCTGCGCAGGAAGGTGCAGATCTCGGGCGACATCGGCTGCTACACCCTGGGCGCCGGCACCCCCTGGAACGCGCTCGACACCACCATCTCCATGGGCGCCTCCATGGGCATCGCGCTGGGCATGGACAAGGCGCGCTCCGAGGAGACCAAGGACAAGGCGGTGATCAGCGTCATCGGCGATTCCACCTTCCTGCACATGGGCATGCAGGGGATGTTGGACATCGTCTACAACCGAGGCAACGTCACCACCCTGCTGCTCGACAACCGCTCGACCGGCATGACCGGCGGCCAGCACCATGCCGGCACCGGCAAGGACCTGCACGGCAACGAGGCGCCGCGCGTCGATTTCGCCCGCCTGGTCGAGGCGCTGGGGGTCAAGCCCGAGCGCATCAAGGTGGTCGATCCCTACAAGCTGCCGGTGATGTTCAAGGCCATCAAGGACGAGATCGCCGTCCCCGAGCCCAGCGTCATCATCACCAACCAGCCCTGCGTGCTGTCCGAGTTCTATTCCAAGCTCAAGCCCTACACGGTGATCGACGATGCCTGTACCGGCTGCGGCAACTGCATCAACGTCGGCTGCCCGGCGATCACCGTCAAGCGCACCGCCAAGGAGGTCCGCAAGACCGGCGTCGAGGCCGAGCTGAAATTCGTGCAGATCGACACCGCCATGTGCACGGGCTGCCACATGTGCGTGGATTCCTGCGGGCCCAAGGCCATCGTCACCCAGGACCGCACCATCGCCGAATGTGCCGCCGTGTCCGGCGGCTGCGGAGGACACTGAACGTCATGACCGACAATATCATCACCAACATCCTGGTCTGCGGCATCGGCGGCCAGGGCGTCATGACGGCGGCCGAAATCCTGGCCCAGACCGCCATCGCGCGCGGGCTCGACGTCAAGAAGTCCGAGGTCGCCGGCATGGCCCAGCGCGGCGGCGTGGTGACCAGTCACGTCCGCTTCGGGCGCAAGGTGTTCTCGCCGGTCATCACCCCGGGCACCGCCGACATCCTGGTCGCCTTCGAGGTCGCCGAGGCGGCGCGCTGGGCCGACCAGCTTCGTCCCGGCGGCGTCGCCATGGTCAACACCATCCGCCTCGTGCCCCCCATCGTGTCCACCGGCCTGTTCAGCTATCCCGACGACCCGGTGGCGCAGATGCGGGCGGCAGGCGTGACCGTCTACGACTTCGACGCCGGCGCCATCGCCCGCGAGCTTGGCGACCTCAAGCTGGTCAATACCGTCATGCTGGGCGCCATCTCGGACTACCTGCCCTTTCCCGCCGCCGAGTTGGAGGAGCAGGTGGTCGCCCGCTTCCGGGCCCGCAAGCCGACCCTGGTCGAGGTCAACAAGCGCGCCTTCGCGGCGGGGCGGGAGGCGGCGCGCGAACGCGCCGAGGGCGCCCGGCCGCTGGCCGCCAATTCCTAGAAATGCGCCCATCACAAGGCGGCGCCTATCCATCCGGATAGGCGCTGTCGGCCTTTTGCGCACCGACCGCTTCTGGTAGTGTTGCGCGGTTGGCCGCAAGGAGGGGATGCGATGGCGGGTGAGCCAGACTTTTCGGCGCTCAAGATCGTGGTCATCGACGACCAGGAATTCGTCCGCACCATCGTGAAGAAGATGCTGCAGCAGTTGGGGACCGGCCAGGTTTCCGAGGCCACCGACGGCAATTCGGGGCTGGAGGTCACCGTGCGCGAGCGCCCCGATCTGGTGATCTGCGACATCCAGATGCGGCCCATGGACGGCTTCGGCTTCGTCAAGATGCTGCGCGCCACCCCCAGCGTCGCGGCGACGCCCGTCATCATGCTGACCGCCCATACCGACGCATCCACAATCGCCCGCGCCAAGGAGCTGTCGATCGGCGCCTTCCTCGCCAAGCCGGTGATGCCGCCGGCGCTGAAGGACAAGATCGCCCGCGTCCTGCAAACCGCCGGCGCGGTGGCCTGACCGCTTTCATACCGCCCGGCCAATGACCTGATCCGTTGGATCAGGTCATTGGCCGGGCGGCATCAAACCCTGCTGATCGCCTCGGCGGCCTCCTGGAACGCTTCCTCCAGCGGCGCGGCCAGGGCCCCCGCCTTGTCGGTGTCGCCGCGAATGCAGGCCTGCTCCATTTCAGCGCACAGGCGGGCAAACCGGAAGCATCCGGCGGAATTGGAGGCCCCCTTGCAGGAATGGGCCGCCTCGCGCGCGGCCTCGAGGTCGCCGTCGGCCACCGCCCGCCCCAGATCGTCCATGACCGGACGGGTGCTTTCCACGAACAAGGCCAGCAACTCGCGCGCCTCGTCGCCCAGCGCCCCGAATATTTCCCGCATGGGCGTGAGGTCGAGCACCGGGACGGCGGCGTCCGCCGCCACCACCGGGCGCGGGCCGTCGCTCCGCCGGAACCCGCCCTCCCGGCGCCGGCGCAAGGCCGCCGCCCGCGGCAGCAGCCGGCGAATGGTGGCATCAAGTTGTTCCAGGTCCACCGGCTTGGCCAGGAACGCATCCATACCGCATTCGCTGCAGCGATGGGCGGTTCCCGATTGGGCATCCGCCGTCAGTGCCACGATGGGCATCCGGTGCAACGTCTCGCGCTCCCATTGCCGCACCCGGGCGGTGAGCTCGTAACCGTCCATCTCCGGCATGTGGCAGTCGGTCAGCAACAGGCCGTAGTCGCGGATCTGCATGCGCTCCCAGGCCTCGACGCCGTCGGCGGCCAGTTCGATCGCGTAACCAAGGCGCTCCATGAGGCGGCGAATCACGACCTGATTGGTGGGATTGTCCTCGGCCACCAGGATCAGCACTCCCGCCGCCGAGGCTTCCTCCACGGTGGGCGGCAGGTAGCAGTCGTCGATTCCCTCGCCGTCCTCGTCATCCTGGAGATAGCCGCGTCCCGCGGCGGCCGCGACGATCCGCCACAAGGCGCCGCGATGGATCGGCTTGGCCAAGGTTGCGAATAGTCCCGCCTCGCGGGCCAGGGTGGCGGCCGCCGAATAACTGGCGTGGGGAGCGATCATGACGACGTTGGTCGCCCCATCCGCGCCGGCGGCGGATTGAAGCGACCGCGCCACCGCCAACCGCATCCGGAAGTCCTGGGCTCCGTCCAGCAGGACGACGTCGTAGCGCCAGCCGGCCAAGGCGGCGGCACGCACCGCCGCCAGGGCGCCGTCGGCCGACGCCACCACCGCCACCTGACCGCCGGCATGGCCGAGATACTGCCGGATCGCCTCGGCGGCGGCCGGGCCCTCGGCCAGGACCAGGATGCCGACCCCGGCCAGATCCGGCCCCTCGTCCGGCTGGTCCGCCACCACCGGGGCCGGAATCTCGAACCAGAAGGTGGCGCCCTCGCCGACCTCGCTGGCGACGCCGATATCGCCTCCCATCATCGCCACCAGGCGACGGCAGATGGACAAGCCGAGACCGGTGCCGCCGTAGCGCCGCGAGATGGTGGCGTCGGCCTGGACGAAAGGCTCGAAAAGCCGGGCCTGCTGGTCGGCGTCGAGGCCGATGCCGGTGTCGCTGACGGAGAATCGGAGCCTGAGGGGACGCTGGTCGAGATCGGCCGCCTCGACCGCCATGCGGACATGACCGCGTTCGGTGAACTTCACCGCGTTGCCGGCCAGGTTGGTGATGATCTGGCGGATACGAACCGGATCGCCGACCACCCGCGCCGGCAATGCCGGGTCCACATAGGTGACGAGGCCGACGCCCTTTTCCAACGCGCGGGGCGCCAGGAGTTCGGCCACGCCCTCGACCACTTCGAGGACGGACGTCTCCACCGCCTCGATCTGCAGCCGGCCCGATTCGATCCGCGAGAAGTCGAGGATGTCGTTGATGATGGTGAGCAGCGAGGTCGCCGAATCGTGGATGACCCGCGCCATCTCGCGCTGCTCGGTGGACAGCTGGGTGTCGTCCAGCAACTGCGCCATGGTCAGCACCCCGTTCATGGGGGTCCGGATCTCATGGCTCATGGTGGCGAGGAACAGCGACTTGGCCTGGCTGGCGTCCTCGGCCGTCCGCTTGGCCTCGGCCAGGGCATCCTCCTGCTCCTTGCGCCTGGTGATGTCGAAGGTGGACACGATGAACGCCTCGGCGCCGTCCATCTCGATGGCCGCCGCCGACATCACCGCCCAGAATTCCTGGCCGTCCCCCCGCCGCATCCGGCCTTCGAAATTGGCGACGTAGCCGGTCTGCCGCACCAGGGTCACGATACGGCCGCGGTCGGCGGGGTCGGCATAGAAGATGGATGCGTCGGCGCCGACCGCGTCGTTCTCGGCGGTGGCGAACAGCTCGCTCCAGCGCGGATTGACGTAGAGCAGCGAATGGTCGGCGCGGCTGATGGCAAGGGCCAGGGGCGAGGTGTCGAGGATGGTCCTGAGCCGCGCTTCGCTCTCCCTCAGCGCCGAAGAGTTTTCCCGCAGCCGCGCCATGGCGTCGCGGAACACCGACAGCGCCGCCGCCATGTCCGAAATCTCGTCATTGCCCGTATGGGGGATAGGCGCCCGGTAGTCGCCGTCGACGATGCGGTGCATCGCCTCGGCGACCCCGGCCAAGCGGCCGACGATGCTGCGGCCGACATAGACCCAGACGAAGGCCAGCGGGGCGACGAAGGTGAACAGGCCGATCACCAGCATGATCCGCCGCCCCCGCGCCAGGGTCTCCTCGGCCAGCGCCTCGTTGGATGCCGCCTCGGCCTCGGCGGTAGCGACCAGGCGGCCGACCACCGACGAGGTGCGGCCGACGAGGTCGCGGCCCTCGCCATTGGCGGCGGTCAACCGCGCCTCGGTCAGCAACTGCTGTGACCGCAGTTCGAAGGCGTTGTCGGCGCCGTTTCCCAGCGCCAGAACCCGCCGGGCCAGGTCATGGGCGGAATCGGCCGGCCCGCCGGCCTCGACGAGGACCGCCATGGTGCGGACTCCGGCGTCGAATTCATGCCGCCGTTCGGCCAGGGCGTCGTGGTCCAGGGATCCCGGAACGCCGCGAATCAGGTCGACGGCCCGCGCCATGGCGGCGACCGTCGGGTCGCCCGCGCGCTTGCCGAGCTGGTCGCGGATGGCGGTCTCCAGCGCCTCGGCCTGGGCCGCGAGCAGGCGCATGCGATTCGCCAGATGCAGCCGACGCTCCACCAGCAGGTTGCGGCCGGCGATGTTGTCGGCGATGGCCGCCATCAGGCCACGCAATTCGTCGAGATGGCCGGCGTCCGCGCCGCCGCCCAGATGGTCGATGAGGCCGCGCAACCGCTCGGCCTGCTGGTGCAGGGCCAGGAAGTTGGACCGGCGCTGGGCCTCGCTCACCGAGCCGTCCAGGCCCGGGGCGGCGGCGGCCAGCCTGGCCGTCGCCTCCGACAGCTTGAGCGCGCTCGACACCGCGGGCAGGTTGCCGCGCGTCACCGCCGCCAGCAGGCGTTCGACCTCGGAGTAGCTTCCCCAGGTCAGCAGGCCTGACAGCGAGGTCATGGCGGCAATCGCCGTCACGACGACGACCAACTTGAAACGGATGCCGAAGCGGCCCCTCGCGCCCCCCGTCGAGTTGCCCGCCGAGCCCAGTCGCACGTTCCGATCCCCCAAAGAGCACAGCCCTTCGATCATGCCCCAGTCGCGGTGCGCCGACAATGGCGGCCATGGCGGCCATGGCGGCGACCTGCTAGCATGCGGCGCCATGACCCAGACCGCGCTTCCCGACGATCTCGCCCGCCTGTTGACCGAGGCCCAGAGGCTGGCCGAAATCCAGCGGCTGGACGAGGCGGTGGCCGTCCTCGCCCGCTCTCCCCACCCCGAATGCGACTACCGCCGCGCCGGCCTGCTGATGCTGCTGAAGCGCTGGTCCGAAGCGGAATCCGCCTATCGCCGCGTGCTGGCGGTGGCGCCGGGCCATGGCGAGGCGCGGCTGGCGCTGGCGACCGCCCTCATTGAATTGGGGCGGCCGGGCGACGCCCTGCCGTTGATCGAGCCGGTGGCCAAGGCCAGGCCCGGGCTGGGGCGGGTGGCCTATCTGATGGGCGTGGCGCTCGACGAGGCCGGGCGTCCGGCCGAGGCGGCGCCCCACCTGCGGGCCGCCCGCGACGGCCTGATCCGCCCGGCCGAGGCGCGGGGACTGGTGCCGTGGGAGATCTATCTGCAGGTGTCGCGCCGCTGCAATCTGCGCTGCGCCATGTGCGGCCACGAAATCTGGCAAAGCAATTCCGGCTTCATGGAGGAGCCGGTCTTCGAGCGGGTGCTGGCCGAGGCCGAGGCCAACGGCATCGACAGCCTGCACATCCTGTCGGGCCAGGGCGAGCCGCTGCTGCATCCGCGCATCTTCGAGATGCTGGAACAGGCGGTGGCAAGGGGCTTCAAGGTCGGCATCGTCACCAACGGCACGCCGCTGACCCCCGACCGCATCCAGCGGCTGGCCGCGACCGGGCTCGCCTATATCCAGTTCTCCTTCGCCGGCTGGGACAAGGCCAGCTACGAGGACGTGTATGTGGGCGCCAAGTTCGAACGCACCCTGGCCAACCTCAAGGCCATGAACGAGGCGCTGCCGCCCGGCGCCCCGACCGCCTTCGCGGTCAAGGCGGTGGCGGCCGGCGACTGGAAGGCCACCCTGGAGCGGACCAAGGCCTTCCTGTCGGCCGAGGGCATCGAACGGGTGTTCACCATCACCGCCAACAATTTCGGCGGCGCCGTCCAGTGCGGGACCTTCCACGAAAAGCACGGCGTGTGGTCGCTGAAGGCCATCGAGCATCAGCGCCGCATGCCCTGCAGGGTGCTGCTGAAGGCGGTGGGGGTGTTCTGCGACGGGACGGTGACCGCCTGCGCCTGCTACGATTCCAACGCCGAGCTCAGGATCGGCCACATCATGGAACAGCCGCTGGCCGACATCCGCCGGGGCGAACCCTTCCGCCGCATCCTCGAGGCCTTCCGCGCCGGCGACGTCGCGGGCATCCCCATGTGCGGGAAGTGCGACGACCCGTTCGGGTGACGCACCTCCCGAACCGGGGTCACGCGCCCTTGACCACCAGCACCGGACAGGTGGCCTGGCCGATCACCCGCTCGGAATTGCTGCCGAGCAGGATGCGGCCCAGGCCGGTGCGGCCGTGGCTGCCCATGACGATGAGGTCTGCCCCCTTGGCCCGCGCCGTGTCGATGATGACGTGGTGGGGCTCGCCGCGCTCGACCACCGCGTCCACCGTGGCGCCCTCGTTGGCCAGGAACTCGGCCACCCGCTTCACCGTCGGCCAGGCCTCGGCCTGACGCTGGGGCGCGTGGCTGGGCACCTCCACCGACAGCACGGTGATGGGCGTGCCGCAGCAATGGGAAATGCGGGCCGCCAACACCGCCGCCGCATCCGCCGAACGCGACCCGTCAGTGGCCAACAGCACCCGCTTGGTCCACATGCCGGCCGCCTTGGGAACCACCATGACGCTGCACTTGGCGTTGCCGATCACCTTGAGCGTCGCGTCCCCCAGCATCAGCCGGGCCAGGCCGCGCTTGCCGCGCCGCCCCACCACGATGATGTCGGCGTTCAGGTGCTCGGACTCGGCGAGGATCTCCTCGTAGGGGTCGTCGCCAAACCGCACCACCTTGTCGCATTCGACGCCGCTGCGCATGGCCTGGGCCTGCACCGCGTCGACCACCGCCGTGGCCTTGGCCTCCAGCTCCGCCTGGACGTCGGCCGCGACCGTCCCGTCCAGGTCGCCGGCGCCGATGACCGCCGTCATCGCCGTCATTCGGGCTCCGCCCTTGACGCACATGGCGACGGCCACCTGCTCGGCACCCACGCTGAACTCGGAGCCGTCGGTGGCGACCAGCACGTGCTGGAGCCTGCCGATCGGAGACAGCTGATCCATCTCTCCCCTCCCTTCGCCGCGGAAACCGGGCCGGCGGTCATGCCGGCTGCAGTTCCTTGTCCTCCCGCATGCCGGACCACAACGCCTTGAGGATCACCACCGCGCCCATCACCAGGGCGAAGACCATGATCCAGAAGCTGACCGTCCGCAGCACCTCGATGGTACCATCTTCAAGCGCGATGCCCATGCCCAGCTTGCTCATGTAGACGGGAATTACGAACAGGCGGCTGAACAGGACGGTGACCATGATCAACCCCATGACCAGCTTGATCATGTAGGGCTTGACGTAAGTGGTGCCGATGGCGCCGATCTGGATGCCGAACAGCGACCCCGCCAGGATGATCATCGCCAGCCGGATGTCCACGAAGCCGCCGATGGCGAACTTGATGGTGCCGCCCAGGCCCATGACGAAGGCGATCACCAACTCGGTGGCCGAGGCCATCAGGCTGGGCACGCCCAGCACGTACATCATGGAAGGAACGCCGACGAAGCCGCCCACCGCGATGGTCGCCGCCAAGAGGCCGGTGGCGAAGCCCATGGGAATGGTGATCAGGAACGACACCCGGGCGTCGATGCTCTTGAAGTAGACCATGGTGTAGGGGATGTGGATGGACCGCACCCACTGGGCCAGGCGGCCCACCTTCTCCTCCTGGCCGGCCGGCCCCATCCGATACTGGCGGATGGCGTCGCGCAGCACGAAGGTGCCGACGATGGCCAGGGTGACCACGAACACGACGCTGACATAGAGGTTGGAGCCGGCGTCGCCGAAGCTGGTCTTGATCACTTCCTGCAGGTGGGCGCCGATCAGGACGCCGGCCTCGGCCGAGACGCCCATGATCAGGCCCAGCTTGACGTCGACCTGGCCGTACTTGGCGCGTTTGTAGGCGCCGACCATGGCCTTGGGGAACTTGTGGCACATGTTGCTGGCAACCGCGACGATGCCCGGCACGCCCATGGTCATCATGGCCGGGGTCAGCACGAAAGCGCCCCCCGAGCCGATGAAGCCCGACACCATGCCGCCGACGAATCCGACCAGGAACAGCCCCACCAGGCCGGTGGGGTCCAGCGCGATGAATTGGCTTACTTGTTCCAACGCTTGGGCTCCTTCCTGGTCTTGGCCTTGAGGCCCAGCATGTCCCAGAAGCCGCCGGTGAAGGCGCCGTGGACGAAGGAGAACACGAAGGCGATGGCGATCGGCACCAGGAAGCCCCACCCCCCGTCGATGCTCAGCCGCAACACGGTCTGTTCGTTGGCGAACAGCAGCACGTAGAGAACCAGGCTGACCGCCCCCAGCGCGATCGTGCGCAGGTTCTGCGGCGTCAGCCGGGCCTGAAGGTTCTGCATGATTGTCCCCTCGACAGTCGGACGGGGTCGCTGGGACCGTGTCCGGGTATCCGAAGGCCGGCGGCCGGGCCGAGTGCGAGCGGGGGCGGGGCGGCGGCCGGCCGGCCGACGCCATGAGGAACATTCCGGATGCGGGTAGCCCGCTTTTGTTCGCTCCCTCGCGACGGTGTGACCGTTCCGTCGCACTCAGCCCATGCCGGGTCTCGTTGCGAACATGCTAATATAACCCCCGGGCGAATGACAAGCAAAAGTCGGCCGCCGCCCGGGCGGCCTTGGCGGAGGTCAGAAGCGGTAGCTGAAGGTCAGGCTGACGACGGGCTCCAGCGCGAACCCGGCCGCCGCCGAATGGGCGGCCGCCGGCTCCCGGACGGCCGGTTCGGGAGCGTCGACCACCCTCAGGTCGGGACGGCCGCGCAGCACCGCGCCGAAATCGAGGCCCACCAGCACCGCGTCGTCGAGCACGGCCCCCTGCCAGCCGATCCCCAGATAGGGAATGAATCCGCCCGTGCGGCGGCCGACGTCGCGGCTATCGGCGAAGCCGCCGGTCAGGCGGAAGCCGCCGGCGGTCGGATACCAGTCGAGCACCGTCGCCGCCGGCCGCTCCTCGGCCGGCGCCCCCTTCACCAGGCGCACCGCCAGCCACACCGGCTCGGCCGGAAGCGTGTCCAGCACCCCGGCCGGCAGGGTCGCCGGCTGGCCGATGGTCCCCGCCCTGACGGCCACGGCCGGCAGGACGGCAAATGCAAGCACGACCAAGGCACGATACATGGCGGACCCTCCGGCGACGGCCATCGTCCAGGGGATATGGCCGCGGGGTCGGCACCGGCGTAGCGCGAATAGGAGGTAGCGCCGCGCGCCAACGGGTCAGACGGCCAGGGAATAGACGAGGGGCAGCCAAGCCAGGGCGAACAGCGTGCTGGCCGCCACCGCCACGGCGGCACGGTCGGGATGGGTGTCGCGCAGGGTGGCATGGACGACGGTCACCGCCGCCATGGGCACCAGGCTTTCCACCACCAGCACCTTGTGGGCGATCGCCGGAAAGGCGTGGAGGGCCGTCCGGTCCACCCATACGAAGGCCAGGGCGACCAGCGGCCAGGCCAGGAACTTCCAGGCGAAGGCGAAGCCCAGGAAGCCGAGGTCGACCCGCAGGCGCCCCACCCGGGCCAGCCCCAGGCCGACGATCATCATCCCCACCGCCGAAAAGCCGCCGGCCAGCAGGTCCACGGTCTGGAGAACGGAACCGGGAAGGCCGGTCCCCGAGAGGTTCACCGCCACGCCCAGCCAGCAGGCGTGCAGGCCGGGATAGCGCAGGACCCGGGCCAGCGCGCCGGCCGCCGTCGCCTCGGCGCGGGCGACGGTGAAATAGCCGACGGTGTTCTCGTAGGCGGTGAAGCCGAACGACACCATCACCGCGTAAGGCAGGCTGTCGGGCCCCAGCAGCACCAGACAGGCGGGAATGCCGAAGAATCCGGTGTTGCCGGTGGCGGCCGCGAAGGCGGCGATGCGCTCGCGCCCGTCGCGCCACAGCCGCGCCGCCAGCGGCAGGCTCAGCCACGCGGCCAGGCAGGCCAGGCCGTAGACCGCGAAGGGCAACACCGCCAGCGCGCCGTCCAGCCGGGCGCCGTGAAAGCCCTTGAACACCACCGCCGGCGACAGGACGTAGAGGGCCAGCGCGCCGACGTCGCGGCTGCCGACCTTGAGCCCCCGGCCCAGCAGGAAACCGATGGCGACCAGCGCGTAGAGCGGGACCAGCTTGACGGCAAGGGTGGCATCGAAGGGCATGGACGGCCGTGTACCACGGCTTGGCCTATTCCACCAGCACCGCCCGGAAATCGTTGACGTTGGTCAGCGTCGGTCCCGTCACCACCAGATCGCCCAATGCGGCGAACAGGGAATAGGCGTCGTTGTCGGCCAGCATGGCCTTGGGATCGAGGCCGGCCGCCGCGGCGCGGGCGATGGTGTCGGGACCGGCCAGCGCCCCGGCATTGTCCTCGGAGCCGTCGATGCCGTCGGTGTCGCAGGCGATGGCATGGATGCCGTCGGCACCGTCAAGGGCCACCGCCAGGGCGAGCAGGAACTCGGCATTGCGGCCGCCGCGCCCGGAACCGCGCACCGTCACGGTGGTCTCGCCGCCCGAGATCAGCACGCATGGCGGTGGGACCGGATGGTGGTGGCGTTGGACCGAGCGGGCGATGGCGGCCATGACCCGGGCCACCTCGCGCGCCTCGCCCTCGATGGCGTCGCCCAGGATCAGCGGCAACCAGCCGTTGGCGATGGCCACCGTGGCCGCCGCCTCCAGGCATTCCTGAGGCGTGGCGACCAGGGTCGCCGAGGCGTGGGCCAGGCGCGGGTCACCCGGCTTGGGCGTCTCGTCCGCCGCCTCGCCCAGAAGGCGCGCCACCGACTCCGGCGGCGTGATGCCGTATTTGTCCAGCACCGCGCGCGCCTCGGCGACGGTGGACGGATCGGCCACCGTCGGCCCCGAGGCGATCACCGACGGATCGTCACCGGGCACGTCGGAAATGGCCAGCGTCACCACCCTCGCGGGGAAGGCGGCGGCGGCCAGCCGGCCGCCCTTGACCGCCGACAGGTGCTTGCGCACACAGTTCATCTCGGAAATGGTCGCCCCCGATCTCAGCAGCGCCGAGGTCACCGCGCGCTTTTCCTCCAGGCTTATGCCGGCGGCCGGCAGCGACAGCAGCGCCGACCCGCCGCCCGAGATCAGGCACAGGACCAGATCGTCGGCGGTCAGTCCGCCGACCAGGGACAGGATGCGCCGGGCCGCGTCCTGGCCGGCGGCGTCGGGAACCGGATGCGCCGCCTCGACCACCTCGACGCGCCGGCACGGCACAGCGTGGCCGTAGCGGGTCACCACCAGCCCCGACAGCTCGCCGCTCCAATGGTCCTCGACGGCACGGGCCATGGCGGCGGCGCCCTTGCCGGCCCCCACCACCACCGTGCGCCCCGTCGGCCGCGCGGGCAGGTGACCGGGCACGCAGACATCCGGCGAGGCGGCGGCCACCGCCGCCTCGAACATGCGCATGAGCACCCGGCGCGGCGTCATGATCCGATCTCGTGGTCGGCCAGCCGCTCCAGGGCGGTGACCAGGGCGGAATGGTCGAGACGCGCGCCGCCGTCCCTGGCCGCCACGGCCGAGAACAGCTCCTGCGCCTGGGCGGTGCCGGGAAGCGACACCCCCAAGGTCCGGGCGGCCTGCAGGACCACGTTGAGATCCTTCTGGTGCAATTCGACGCGGAAGCCGGGATTGAACGCGCGGTCGATCATGCGGTTGCCGTGCACCTCCAGGATCTTGGAGCCGGCGAAGCCGCCCAAGAGGGCCTGGCGCACCCTGGCGGGATCGGCGCCGGCCTTGGAGGCGAAGACCAGCGCCTCGGCGACGGCGTGGATGGTCATGGCGACGACGATCTGGTTGGCGGCCTTGCAGGTCTGGCCGTCGCCGTTGGCCTCGCCGATATGGGTGATGGACTTGCCCATGACCTCGAACAGCGGCAGCACCGCGTCGAAGGCGTCGCGGGGACCGCCGACCATGATGGTCAGGGCGGCGTTCCTGGCCCCCACCTCGCCGCCCGACACCGGCGCGTCCAGGTAGCGGCAGCCGCGCTCGCCGACGCGGTCGGCGAAATCGCGGGTGGCGGTGGGCGAGATGGTGCTCATGTCCACCACGATCTTGCCCGGCGACAAGCCCTCGGCGACGCCCTCGGCCGCGAACAGCACCCGCTCCACGTCGGGGGTGTCGGGAACCATCACGATGACGATCTCGGCGTTCTCGGCCACGTCCTTGGGACTCCCGCAGGCGATGGCGCCCGCGTCCATCAGCTCGGTGGGCAGGTCCGACCGGTGACGGCAGACGAACAGCTGGTGGCCGGCCGCCTGCAGATGCCCGGCCATGGGCCGGCCCATGATGCCCAATCCGATGAAGCCCACCTTCGCCCCCAGCTTCGCCATGGTCATGCTCCTCCCTGCAGCCATTGCCGTGCCCAGCCCAACCCCTCGCGGGTGCCGCCGGCCGGGACGTATTCGCATCCCACCCAGCCGCGGTAGCCGATCTCGTCCAGCCACGGCAGCAGCGAGCCGAAGTCGATGTCGCCGCTACCGGGCTCGTGGCGGCCGGGAACGTCGGATACCTGGATGTGGGCGATGCGGGGAAGCTGTGCCCGGATGGTCGCCCGAAGGTCCTCGTTCATCATCCTCATGTGATACACGTCGTATTGCAGGGCGAGATTGGGAAGACCCACGTCGTCGATGACGTCGAGAACCTGGCGGCCACGCGACAAATAGAAGCCGGGGACGTCGCGGGTGTTGACGGCCTCCACCAGCAGGGTCATGCCCTCGGCCGCCAACGCCGTGGCGGCGTGATGAAGGTTGGCGACCAGGGTCTCGCGGACGGACCGGTTGCCGGCGGGCGGCGCCACCCCGGCCAGGCAGTTGACCATGCGCACGCCCAGGGCGCGGGCATAGGCCACCCCGCGGGCGACCCCGTCGCGGAATTCGTCCTCGCGCCCGGGCAGGCAGGCCAGGCCGCGCTCGCCCCGGTCCCAGTCGCCCGGCGGCAGGTTGAACATCACCAGGGTCAGGTCGGTGTCGTCGAGCCGGCGGGCGATCTCCGCCGCCGGCACCGCATAGGGAAACTGGACCTCCACCGCCCGGAAGCCGCAGGTGGCCGCCAGGGCGAAGCGGTCGAGGAACGGAACCTCCGGAAACAGCGTCGAAAGATTGGCGGCAAGCCTGGGCATGGCGGGTCCGATGGTCTATGTGTGGGTCATGGTGCCTCGGACGGAGAGCGAGGGCAATGTCCGGTAAGACCACAGACCAAAGCCTCAAGGGTGTGATCGCTCCCATGGTGACCCCGTTCGGGGCGGATCTCGTCCCCGACGCCCGCAAATTCGTCGCCTTCGGGCGGGTGCTGACCAATCTGGGCCTGGGGCTGCTGCCGTTCGGGTCGACCGGCGAGGGAACCTCGCTGTCGGTGGACGAGAAGCTGGCCCTGCTCGACGCCCTGGCGGCGGGCGGCGTCCCCCTGGGCCGGGTCATGGCCGGCACCGGCGCCTGCGCGCTGTCCGACTCGGCGCGGCTGACCGCCCATGCCGTCGCGCTGGGATGCGGCGGCGTGCTGATGCTGCCACCCTTCTACTTCAAGGGGGTATCCGAGGACGGGGTGTTCCGCTTCTACGCCGAGGTGATCGAGCGGGTCGGCGACGCCCGGCTGCGCCTCTACCTCTACCACTTCCCCCAACAGGCGGTGGTGGGGATCGGCCACGGGCTGATCGACCGCCTGCTCAAGGCCTATCCAGGAACCGTCGCGGGCATGAAGGACAGTTCGGGCGACCTGGCCCACATGCTTTCGATCCGCCGCGCCTTTCCCGCCCTCGACCTGTTCACCGGGTCCGAATCCCTGATGCTGAAGGTCCTGCGGGCGGGCGGCGCCGGCTGCATCGCCACCAACGCCAACATCAACGGCGCCGCCATGGTCGAACTATACAACCGCTGGCGCGACGACGACGCCGACCTGCTGCAGGACGCCGTCGCCGCCTTCGCCCAGGCGATGATGGACTTTCCCTTCGTCGCCGCCACCAAGGCCCTGGTGGCCATGGCCTCGGGGGACGACACCTGGCGGATCACCCGCCCGCCGCTGGACGACCTGCCGATGGCCGAGGACGCGGCCATCCGGGCACGGCTGGCCGCCGCCGGATATCCCCTCGAGGGGTAGACCTCCCTCCGGCTTTTCTTCCGGCGCGAATCGGTTACCCTCGGGCCCATGACCGCGCCGACCTCCCGCCGCGCCCAGCTGTCCTGGGCCGTCTACGACTGGGCCAATTCGGCCTTCGCCACCCTGGTGGTGACCTTCGTCTTCCCGGCCTATTTCGCCCAGGGCGTGGTCGGCGACGCGGCGCGTGGCCAATCCCTGTGGGGTTTCGCCATGGGCCTGTCGGGGCTGGTGATCGCCCTGACCAGCCCGGTCTTCGGCGCCATCGCCGATGTGGGCGGGCGCCGCAAGCCGTGGGTGGCCGCCTTCACCCTTCTGTGCGTCGCCGCCACCGCCGGGCTGTGGTTCGTCCGCCCCGACGCGGCGCTGGTGCCGCTGGCGGTGGTGCTGGTGGTCCTGGCCAACTGGGGCTTCGAGGCGGCGGGAGTGTTCTACAACGCCATGCTGCCCGACATCGCCGGCGAGGGCCGCATCGGCCGCCTGTCCGGCTGGGCGTGGGGGCTGGGTTATGCCGGCGGGCTGGCGGCGCTGGCGCTGGCGCTGGTCGGGCTGGTCCTGCCCGCCGAGCCGTGGCTGGGCATCCCCACCGACCAGGCCGCCAACGTGCGCGCCTCGGGGCCGTTCGTGGCGCTGTGGCTGGCGTTGTTCTCGCTGCCGCTGTTCCTGTGGACCCCCGATGGCGCCCGCCGCTTCCCCGAGGCCGGGCAGGTGCGCGCCGCCCTGGCCGGGCTGTGGCGGACGCTGAAATCGGTGGCGCGCATGGGGCCGGTCGGCCGCTTCCTGCTTGCCCACATGCTCTACGCCGACGGGCTGGTGACCCTGTTCGCCATGGGCGGGGTCTACGTGTCGGGAGTATACGGCTTCCCGCTGGAAAAAGTGATGCTGTTCGGCATCGTGCTGAACGTCACCGCCGGCATCGGCGCCGCCGGCTTCGCCTGGGTCGACGACCGGGTCGGCTCGAAACCCACCATCCTGATGGCGCTGGCCGGCCTGCTGGCGGCGGGCGCCTTGATCCTGCTGGTGGAGGACGCCGCCTGGGTGTGGTGGATCGGCGCCGCGCTGGGCGCCTTCGTCGGGCCCGCCCAGGCCGCCAGCCGCTCCTACCTGGCCCGCGTCGCCCCGCCCGAGGCCCGCACCGAACTGTTCGGCCTCTACGCCCTGGCCGGCAAGGCCACCGCCTTCCTGGGGCCGTGGCTGGTCGGGCTGGTCACCGCCGCCAGCGGCAGCCAGCGCGCCGGCATGGCGGTGATCCTGGCCTTCTTCCTGGCCGGGGCGCTGGTGCTGGCGTCGGTGCGGGACGGCGAGGACTAACCCTCCAGTTCCCTCAGCATGGCCGCCGTCACCAGGGTGATGCCCTTCTTGGTGCGGTAGAAGCGCTTGGAGTCCAGTTCCGGGTCCTCGCCCACCACCAGGCCGGGCGGGATCACGCAGCCCTGGTCGACGATGCACTTCTTCAGGCGGGCATGGCGGCCGATGTCCACGTCGGGCAGGACCACCGCGTCCTCGACCAGGCAGTAGCTGTTGACGCGCACGTTGGAGAACAGCAGCGAGCGCCGCACCACCGCGCCCGAGATGATGCAGCCGCCCGAAACCATGGAATCCACCGCCATGCCGCGCCGGTTGTCGGCGTCGAAGACGAACTTGGCCGGCGGCAGCTGGGCCTGGTAGGTCCAGATGGGCCAGTTGGTGTCGTAGAGGTTCAGGGCCGGCGTCACCGTGGTGAGGTCGATATTGGCCTCCCAATAGGCGTCCAGCGTCCCTACGTCGCGCCAATAATGCTCCTTGGCGCCGTCGTGCATGACGCAGGACGCCTGGAATCGGTGGGCGATCAGCTTGAAGCGGCCGACCAGGGCGGGGATGACGTCCTTGCCGAAGTCGTGGCTGGTCTCCACCAGGCCGGCGTCGTGCTGCAGCCGGTCGTAGAGGAACTGGGCGTTGAAGATGTAGATGCCCATGCTGGCCAGCGCGATGTCGTCGCGGCCCGGGATGGGGCGGGGATTGTCGGGCTTCTCGTCGAAGCGCAGGATGTTGTCGTCCTCGTCGACGGCCATCACGCCGAAGCCCTTGGCATCCTCGACCGGCACCTCCAGGCAGGCGACGGTGACGTCGGCGCCGGACGCGATGTGGTGGGCCAGCATGCGGCCGTAGTCCATCTTGTAGACATGGTCGCCGGCCAGGACCAGGACGTATTCGGGGCCGTGCTCGCGGATGATGTCCAGGTTCTGGAACACCGCGTCGGCGGTGCCGCGATACCAGTTGGTCTCGTCGGTGCGCTGCTGCGCCGGCAGCAGTTCGATGAACTCGTTGAACTCGCCGCGCAGGAAGCCCCAGCCCCGCTGGATGTGCTGGATCAGGGAATGGGCCTTGTACTGGGTCAAGACGCCGATGCGGCGGATGCCGGAATTGATGCAGTTGGACAGCGTGAAGTCGATGATGCGGAACTTGCCGGCGAAGGGCACGCCGGGCTTGGCGTGCCAGTCGGTCAACTGCTTCAGGCGCGACCCGCGCCCGCCGGCCAGGACCAGCGCCAGCGTACGGCGCAGCTTTTCGGTCACCTCGAGATCGATGTTCCCCGTCCGCTCAGAAACCATGAGTCAACACCTCGTCAGACGTTTCCTTGGTTGTCCGGCCCTCGCCCCGTCGAGACCCTCCTTGGCGACCGTGCCACATTCGGCCGGCCGGCACAACAGCCGCCCGTTTGCAATTCGCTTGCGTTCACAAAGGGGTAACACCGACGTTTAGCGTCTTTCGCCCGACGGGGCCTTAGGCTAGGCTTAGGCGCAGCCAACAGCGAAACCTCCGACGGATGGGCCCCATGCGCGTGCTTTTCACCGCCTCCGAAGCGTATCCGCTGATCAAGACCGGGGGCCTCGCCGACGTGTCCGGGGCATTGCCGGCGGCGCTGAACACGGCGGGAGCGGAGGTGCGGCTGCTGCTGCCCGGCTACCCCGAGGCCATGGACCGCGCGGAGGCCAAGCGGCAGGTGGGGTCGCTGGGCGACCCCCTCGGGGTCGGCGCCGAGGTCCGGCTGGTGTCGGCGAAGATGCCCGGAACGGGGGTACCGGTGTGGCTGCTGGAGTGCCCGGTGCTGTACGACCGGCCCGGCGGCCCCTACCAGGACGCCACCGGCCACGACTGGACCGACAACCCGCTCCGCTTCGGTCTGCTGTCGTGGGCGGCGGCCCATCTGTGCACGGAGGGCAGTCCGTCCAAGTGGCGGCCGCAGGTGCTGCATGCCAACGACTGGCAGGCCGGCCTGGGCGCCGCCTACTTGCAGGCCTGGGATGTGGTCGACCGCCCCGCCACGGTCTTCACCATCCACAACATCGCCTATCAGGGCCAGTATCCGGCCGACACCGTGCCGCGCCTGGGCCTGCCGTGGGAGATGTACGGGATCGACGGGCTGGAATATTACAGCCAGATGTCGTTCCTGAAGGCGGGACTGGTCTACAGCGACCGCCTGACCACCGTCAGCCCGCGCTATGCCAAGGAAATCCAGGCCGCGCCCCATGGCTGCGGCATGGAGGGCCTGTTGGCGCAGCGGGCGGCCGATCTGATCGGCATCCTCAACGGCGCCGATTACGGGGTGTGGAATCCCGCCGCCGACCCCCACCTTCCCCATCCCTACGAGCCCCGCGACTTCGTCGCCGGCAAGGCGGCCAACAAGGCGGCGCTGCAGCGCGAGCTGGGGCTGGAGGAAAACCCCGACGTGCCGCTGATGGTCATCGTCAGCCGCCTGAACGACCTCAAGGGCATGGACATGGTGCTGGCGGTGATGCCGGTCATCCTGCGCCTGGGCGCCCAGCTGGCGCTAGTCGGCACCGGCGACCGCGGCCTCGAGGACGGGTTCCGGGCGGTGGCCGCCAACAATCCCCGCCAGGTGGCGGTCACCATCGGCTATTCCGAACCGCTGGCCCACAAGCTGATGGCGGCGGGCGACATGCTGCTGATGCCGTCGCGGTTCGAGCCCTGCGGCCTGACCCAGTACTACGCCTTCCGCTACGGCACCGTGCCGGTCGCCCACGCCACCGGCGGCCTCGCCGACACCGTGGTCGACACCACCTACGACAGCGTCATCACCGGCACCGCCACCGGCTTCTCGTTCGAGCACGCCAATGCCGGCGCCTTCCAATGGTGCATCGAGCGGGCGCTCGGCATGTTCGGGCAGCGCGACCAATGGCGCCGCATCCAGGCCTCGTGCGTGGGCCAGGATTTCAGCTGGGACCGCTCGGCGGCGCGCTATGTCGAGCTTTACAAGTCGCTCACCTTCCATCCGGGTGGAAAAGGCCGCCGGCGGACCTAGATCAACGCCATGGCCCAGGCTTCCGCGCTCATCGCCGACATCGGCGGCACCAATGTCCGCTTCGCCCTGGTGGGGCCGGATGGCCGTCCCGCCACCCCCATGGTGATGGCCTGCGCCGATTTCGCCGGCCCCGCCGAGGCGGCGCGGGCCTATCTGGCGGCGGCGGCGCCGGGGCTGTCGCCCCGCCGGGCGGCGTTCGCGGTGGCCTCCCCGGTCACCGGCGACCGCATCGACCTCACCAACTCCGCCTGGAGCTTTTCCGTCGGCGAGGTGCGCCGCGATCTCGGGCTCGACCTGTTCGAGGTGGTCAACGATTTCACCGCCGTGGCGTTGTCGGTTCGCCATCTGACGGCCGCCGACCTGGTTCGCCTGGGCGGCGGCGAGCCGGCCGCCAAGGCGCCCATCGCCGTGCTGGGGCCGGGCACCGGACTGGGCGTCTCGGCGCTGGTTCCCACCGCCGGCGGCCGCTGGGAGGCCCTGGCGACCGAGGGCGGCCACGTCACCATGGCCGCCGCCGACGATCGCGAGGCGACGCTGCTGGCCCAACTGCGCCACCGCTTCGGCCACGTTTCCGCCGAACGGGTCCTGTCGGGCCCCGGCCTCGTCAACCTGTACGAGGCCGTGGCCGCCGTGGACGGGCGCCCGGCAATCTACACGGCGCCCGACGCCATCGCCCAACGCGCGCTCGACGGCAGTTGCCCGCTGTGCCGGGACGCCCTCGAGACGTTCTTTTCGATGCTGGGCACGGTGGCCGGCAACCTGGTCCTCAGCCTCGGCGCCCGGGGCGGCGTCTTCATCGCCGGCGGCGTCCTGCCGCGGATGCACGCCGCCTTCCGGTCGTCCCGGTTCCGCGCCCGTTTCGAGGACAAGGGACGCTTCCGCGACTATCTCGCCCCCATCCCCGCCTGGCTGGTGGTGCATCCGCAGCCGGCCTTCGCCGGACTGGCCGGCCTAGTCGCCACGCCCGCCTGACGGGCAGGAAAATCGCCCCGAATCTGGCGATCCGGGGCGCAAGTCGTCCTGGGAGGAACCTGGTCAACGGGACGGCTCGGCCGGCTCCGCCGAAGCGATCCGGCCACCGTCCTTGGCGCCGTGCAGATTGACCACGCCGATCGCCGGCGAGAACGCCACCGCGAAGAAGACCGCGGCCGCGTAAAGGCTGCCGATGATCAGGACGCGCAACGCCGTTTCGCCCTCGCTGGGCGCACGCGCGCCGGTAACGGTGGGAAGTGGCCGGTCATCCATCGCTTTGCTAACCTAAAGAATAATTAACTATTCCGGAGTATTAGGCCGCGCCCCGCCGTCGGTCAAGTTGAATCCGTTTCCGGCCCCGCATCGCCACCCCGTCCGGGTGAATTTGGCCCACCCTTGCGGGCGGGGGTCGCGCATCGGGTAATAACCCTAGTTCCCCTCTACCCGTCAAGGATAATGTGCGCATCATCTCCCTGCGGTAGCGCGAATCCGCACCTATCAACCGCAGGGCAACGTGCGGGCGGTTGATGCGCACACGACAAAGGCCTAGCATGGTTTCTCGGGGGCCGAGGGGGACAGATGCAGGCACTTCGCAAGATCGAGGTGACATCGGGCGTGTGGTGGGTCGAGGCCCCCGCCGCCGATCTGCGCATCCTGTGCGGATGCCCCGCCGACGCGGTCAAGCACCTGATGAAACGCGGCTTGATCGCCCCCACCGAACGCGATGGCGTGTCGTTCGAGACCGGCCCCAACGCGATCCTGCTGTCCGACGTAATGATCCAGAACGGCAGCTTCGCCAATCTGGGCGAGTTCCCGGTGCTGCAGATGCTATACCGGCAGGGAATGATCGTTCCCGGCCATCCCGGCAACACCGGCGGCAGGCCCCTGCTGATCGGATCGGCGGAGCAGGTCCACGCCCAACTGCAATACATCCATCGCGGCAATTACGGGCTGCTGACCGAGCAGGAGCTGGTCGAGGCCGGCCTGTCGGCCGAGGAGGCGCGCGAGCAGATGCGCCTCAAGCTCAAATTCGCCTTCGGTGCCATCCGCCATCCCGGCGAACTTCTCGACAGCTTGGTGGTGGAGGGCGACGCGGTCCCGATCCGCCACGGCGCGACCATCCGCCGGCTGCGCCTCAACGTGTTCGAGATCGCCTTCGCCGGCGACAGCGTCGTCGTCGATCTCGGCCTGCCGCCCTTCGAGACCTATGAATGTCCCTATCCCCTGGGCTTCTACCACATGCCCCGGGAATATTTCGCGGTGGTCCATTCCGGCGAGGGCGACGGCTGGGACATCAACCGCCCCAGCATGGGCAGCGTGCTGATGTACCAGGGCCGGGTGTTCCTCATCGACGCCGGCCCCAACATCCTTCACACCCTCGATTCGCTCGGCATCGGCATCAACGAGATCGAGGGCATCTTCCACACCCATTCCCACGACGACCATTTCGCCGGCCTGACCACGCTGATCCGCGCCGACCACCGCATCAAATACTATGCCACGCCGCCGGTGCGGGCGTCGGTGGCCAAGAAGCTGGGATCGCTGCTGACCATCAACGACACCGCCTTCGCCGACTATTTCGACGTCCACGACCTGGTCTGCGGCGAGTGGAACGAGATCGAGGGGCTGGAGGTCCGGCCCATGTTCTCGCCCCATCCGGTGGAGACCACCACCTTCCTGTTCCGCGCCCTGTGGGAGGACGGATTCCGCACCTACGCCCATCTCGCCGACATCTGCCGCCTGGAGGTGCTGCGGGGCTTCCTCACCGACGCCCCCGGCGCGCCGGGCCTGTCGCAAGCCCGCTACGACCGCGTGGTCGCCGACATGCTGACGCCCGCCGACATCAAGAAGGTGGATGTGGGCGGCGGCATGATCCATGGCGACGCCTACGACTTCCGCGAGGACAAGTCGGGCAAGATCATCCTGGCCCACACCTCGCGGCGGCACACCATCGCCCAGAAGGCAATCGGCTCGACGGCGTCGTTCGGGACGGTGGACGTGCTGATCCCGTCCAACCACGACTTCATCTGGCGGTTCGCCAACGAGTTCCTGCAGGCCTATTTCCCCAGCGTCGCCCATCACCACCTGCGGGTGCTGATGAACAATCCGGTGGTCACCTTCAATCCCGGCACGATCCTGATCAAGGAACGCCGCGTCAACCAGCACATCTACCTGCTGCTGTCCGGCAGCGTCGAGGCGATCCCGCTGGAGCACAACGGCCGCAGCGTCCTCTCGGCCGGGGCCATGATCGGCGAGCTGTCGGGGCTGTTCGGCACCATGGCGACCGAGACCTACCGGGCAGTCGGCTTCGTCAAGGCGCTGGACATCCCGGTGTCGCTGTACAGCGAGTTCGTCCACCGCCACCAGCTGTTCTCCGAGATCGCCCGCGTGCTCGAGAACCGCGAGTTCCTGCAGCGGACCTGGCTGTTCGGCGAGGTGGTCTCGACCCAGACGCTGAACCGCATCGCCCAGGAGATGATCCTGGCGACCTACCCGGCCGACACGACGGTCGACATCGGCGCCGATTCGGTGGGATTGGTGGCACGCGGCAGCATGGGCCGCTTCCTCGGCGAGCACCGGCTGGAAACCCTGGAGGCCGGCGGCTTCTTCGGCGAGGAGATGTCGATCTTCTGGACGCCCAGCATGTTCCGCCTGCGCACCCTCGCCCCCACCGACGTGTTCCTGATCCCGGCCGATCTGGTCTCCGACATCCCGTCGGTGCGCTGGAAGCTATTCGAGGCCTCGGGCAAGCGCATGACGGCGGTGGTCGAAGGCGACCACGACACGCCGGCGCTGCTTCGCTGGCACGAGGATTACCGCGTCGACATCCTGCGCATCGACAACCAGCACCGCCGGCTGTTCGAACAGGGCAACGCCATCGTCGAGGCGATGACCAGGGGCGAGCGATTCGCGGAAATCGAGGCCTTGCTCGACGCGCTGGCCGAATACGCCCGCTACCATTTCGGAGAGGAAGAGGCGATGATGACGCGCCACTTCTATCCCGGCCTCGACGCCCACCGGCTCCGCCACGCCGAATTGCTGGACCAGCTCGACGATCTGCGGGCCGGCATGGGGGCGGCGGAGCCTCCCGCCGCCGAAGAGGTGGAACGCGGCCTGCGCGCCTGGCTGGTCGCCCACATCGTCGACGACGACCGTCGCTACGCGCGATTCATGAACGATCGCGGAGTGTTCTGACTCACCACCCCCACCGCCGCCGCAGCGCCCCCAGCCAGCAGGAGAAGCCGGCGGCGGCATGGAGGTTGGGAGCGGAGCCCAACCGCGCGCGGGCAAGCACAAGGTGGCTGAGCATGGCGGCGATCCTTTCCCGAAAGTCCTTGGGGAAAGAGTGGGCCTCGCCATCAACCGGAACAATCCGCCGGACGGACGGGCCGCCGTCGCCGGACGGATAGGCCGTCACCGCCGAAGGTGCGACCGCAGCCATGCCGCCGCCCCCTGCCCCGCCATCCGGCCGGTGGCCAGACAGCCGGTCAGCAGGTAGCCGCCGGTCGGAGCCTCCCAGTCGAGCATCTCGCCGGCCACGAACAGCCCCGGCCATGCCGACACCATCAGGTTTTCGTCCAGCTCCTCGAAGCGGACGCCGCCGGCGGTACTGATCGCCTCGGCCACCGGGCGCGGTGCGGTCAGGCGCAGCGGCAACGCCTTGAACGCCTTGGACAGCCGGCCCGGATCGGCGAGCACGTCCGGCCCCAGCACCTCGCGCGGCAGGGCGGCGGCGGCGCCACGCAGGCCGGTGGCGCGGTCGATGTGGCTGGAGGCCGACCGGCTGCCGCGCGGCCGCGCCAGGGCCTGCCGCAGCCGCTCCTCGCTCCAGTCGGGACGCAGGTCGAGGACCAGTGTCGCGGCGCCGTCCCGCGCGATGGCGTCGCGCAGGGCGGCCGAAAAGGCGTAGACCACGCCGCCCTCGACGCCGGTCGCCGTCACCATCAACTCGCCGCGCCGCGTCTCGCCCGCGAATGACGCCGACACCGGCTTGAGGGGCTGGCCAGCGAAACGCGCGGCGAAAATCTCGCTCCAGCCGACGTCGAAGCCGCAATTGGCCGGTTTGAGATCCGCCACGCCGATCCCCCGCGCCCTTAGCAGCGGCACCCAGGCGGCATCGGAGCCGAGCCGGGGCCAACTGGCGCCGCCCAGGGCCAGCACCGTGACACCGGCCGCGACCGCCACCTCGCCCTCGGGGGTGGCGAAGCGCAGGCGGCCGGCCGCGTCCCATCCCAGCCAGCAATGGCGGACATGCAGCCGCACCCCGGCGCCCTTCAGCCGTCGCAGCCAGGCCCGGAGCAGCGGCGCCGCCTTGAAATCGGACGGAAAGACGCGGCCGGAGGTGCCGACGAAGGTGTCGATGCCCAGCCCGGCGGCCCAGGCCCGCAGCTGATCCGGCCCGAATCCGGCCAGCAGGCGGGCGAAGACGTCCGCACGGTCGCCGTAGCGGGACACGAAGGCGGGCAAGGGCTCGGAATGGGTGATGTTCATCCCGCCCTTGCCGGCCAGCAGGAACTTGCGGGCCGGCGACGGCATGGCGTCGTGGATGGCGACGGACAGTCCGGCGTCGGAAAGCGCCTCGGCCGCCATCAGGCCGGCCGGGCCGGCGCCGACGACGACGGCCCCACCGGTCACTGCCGCTCCCGCACGATCCGGCGCCACTTGGCGACGTTGCGGTTGTGGTCGTCCAGGCTGCGGGCGAACACATGGCCGCCGCTGCCGTCGGCGACGAAATACAGCGCGTCGCTGGCGGCCGGATGCAGGACGGCCTCCAGGCTGGCGCGGCCGGGATTGGCGATGGGCGTCGGCGGCAAGCCGGCGATCACATAGGTGTTCCAGGGATGGTCGGCGGCGAGGTCGGCCCTGGTCAACGGCCGTGGCAGAACCCCCAGGCCACCGGACAGCCCATAGATGACCGTGGGGTCCGATTGCAGCCGCATGCCCAGCCGCAGCCGGTTGAGGAACACGGCGGCGACCATGGGGCGCTCGGCGGCGAGTCCGGTCTCGCGTTCGACGATGGACGCCAGGACCAGGGCCTCGAAGGGGCTCTTGAAGGGCAGGCCGGCCGCCCGCCCGTCCCACAGCCAGTCCAACAGGTCGCGCATGGACCGCTCCATGCGGGCCAGGACCTCGTCGCGGGAATCGTCGCGCGACAGATGCCAAGTCTCGGGCAGCAGCATGCCCTCGGCCGGCACGCGCCCGATATCGCCGGCCAGGAATTCGGCCTGGCGCAGTTCCTCCAGCACCTGGGCGACGGTCAGCCCCTCGGCGATGGTCAGCTTGTGGACGACGGTGCGGCCCTCGGCCATCCGCCGCACCACCTCCTCGGCACTGACGCCGGCCGGGAACTCGTATTCGCCGGCGCGCAACGAGGCCTGGCGCAGCCTGGCGCCCACCATGAACACCAGCCGGTCCCGGACCACCCCGGCCTCCTCCAAACGGGCGGCGATGGCCTTCAGGCCGGCGCCCCTGGGGATGACGACGGTGGCGGCCTCGGCCAGCGGGCCGGCGGCGGTGAAGCGCCGATGCCCTTCCCAGGCCAGACCCGTGGCGGCCAGGGCGGCGACGAGGACAAGGATGGAGATGGCCTTGCGCATGGCGTTCCCCCCGGAAATGCGTCACCCCCGCCAAGGCGGGGGTCCATGCGGCGATGGTTCCCCGCCCGGGCGGGGATGACGCGGAACGGCGTTACGGCGCGCCGGTGAAGATCAACGAGGCGTTGGTTCCGCCGAAGCCGAACGAGTTGGACATGGCGAAGTCGATCTTGCGCTTCTTGGCCACCAGCGGCACCAAGTCGAGGTCGCAGCCCTCGTCCGGGGTGTGGAGGTTGAGCGTCGGCGGCGCCATCTGGTCGCGGATGGCCAGCAGCGAGAAGATCGCCTCCACCGCGCCGGCGGCGCCCAGCAGATGGCCGATGGCCGACTTGGTCGAGCTCATGGACAGCTTGTAGGCATGGTCGCCGAACACCCGCTTGACCGCGCCCAGCTCGATGGTGTCGCCCATGGTGGCGGTGCCGTGGGCGTTGACGTAGTCGATCTTGTCGACGGACAGGCCGGCCCGCTTGAGGGCGGCGACCATGGCGCGGGCGCCGCCGTTGCCGTCCTCGGCCGGGGCGGTGATGTGGTAGGCGTCGCCGGACATGCCGTAGCCGACCACCTCGCCGTAGATCTTGGCGCCGCGCTTCCTGGCGTGCTCGAGCTCCTCGAGCACCACCACGCCGGCGCCCTCGCCCATGACGAACCCGTCACGGTCCTTGTCCCACGGCCGCGAGGCCTCGGTGGGACGGTCGTTGTAGCTGGTGCACAGGGCCTTGGCGGCGGCGAAGCCGGCGATGCCCAGACGGCAGACGGCGGCCTCGGCCCCACCGGCCACCATCACGTCGGCGTCGCCGAACATGATCAGCCGGGCGGCGTCGCCCAGGGCGTGGGCGCCGGTGGCGCAGGCGGTGACCACCGAGTGGTTGGGGCCCTTGAAGCCGTACTTGATCGACACGTGGCCCGAGGCCAGGTTGATCAGGGCGGCGGGGATGAAGAAGGGGCTGATGCGGCGGGGGCCGGATTCCTTGAGGGTGATCGACCCCTCGTACAGGCCGGGCAGGCCGCCGATGCCGGAACCGATCATGACGCCGGTGCGCTCACGGCCGTCCTCGTCCTCGGGCATCCAGCCCGAATCCTCCACCGCCTCCTGGGCGGCGGCAAGGGCGAAGACGATGAAGTCGTCCATGCGACGGCGGTCCTTGGCCGGAGCCACCTTGTCGGCGTCGAACTCACCCTCGCCGGTGCCGCGCGGCACCACACCCGCGACCTTGGCGGCCAGATCGGATACGTCGAAATGGTCGATGACGCGAATGCCGGATTGGGAGTTGGTGAGGCGCTGCCAAGTGGTCTCGACGCCGCAACCCAGCGGCGTGACCAGGCCCATGCCGGTGACGACGACACGTCTCATGAAGCTCTTCCGTCCCAGTACCTGGAATAAGGGCGCCGACCCGTACGCGGCCCGGCGCCCCCACTCAGCCTTAGCTGTTCTTCGAGATGAAGTCGATCGCGTCCTTGACGGTCAGGATCTTCTCGGCGGCGTCATCGGGAATCTCGCAGCCGAACTCTTCTTCGAAGGCCATGACCAGCTCGACGGTGTCGAGGCTGTCGGCGCCCAGGTCGTCGATGAAGCTCGCGTTCTCGGTCACCTTGGACTCTTCAACGCCCAGATGCTCGACGACAATCTTCTTAACCCGCTCGGCGACGTCGCTCATTTGAATGATCCCTTGGAAGTCAATAGCCTATGGATTTGTTCCGGTTTCACGCCCCTGGGCGGCGAGCCTCCCTCCGGCGGAAAGTGGCCCGTACCTAACATACTTTTCGCCCCTTGACCAGCGCTCCGGCACTACCGATTGCGGTTGGTCCGCGAGGCGGCGTCAGGGCATCGCCATGCCGCCGTTGACGTGCAGCGTCTGGCCGGTCATGTAGCCGGCGCCGTCGCCGGCCAGGAACAGCACGGCGGCGGCGATGTCCTCGGGCGTGCCCATGCGGCCCTGGGGAATCGCGGCCAGCACCCGCGCCTTCTGGTCGTCGTTCAACTCGTCGGTCATGGGGGTGGCGATGAAGCCGGGGGCGACGCAGTTGACGGTGACGCCGCGCGAGGCGACCTCCTGGGCCAGGGCCTTGGACATGCCGATCATGCCCGCCTTCGAGGCGCAGTAGTTGACCTGGCCGGGATTGCCGGTGACGCCGACGATGGAGGTGATGTTGATGATGCGACCGCCGCGGCGCTTCATCATCCCCTTCACCGCGGCGCGGCACAGCCGGAAGGCGGCGGTCAGGTTGATGTCGAGCACGGTGTCCCAATCCTCGTCCTTCATGCGCAGGACCAGGGTGTCGCGGGTAAGGCCGGCGTTGTTGACCAGGATGTCCAGGGACCCCATGGCGGCCTCGGCGTCCTTGGCCAGTTGCTCCACGTCCTCGGCCTTGCCCAGGTTGGCGGTCAGCACGTGGACACGGTCCTTCATCTCGGCGGCGAGGGCGTCCAGCGCCTCGCGGCGGGTGCCGTGGATGGCGACGGTGGCGCCGGCGGCGTGCAGCGCCTTGGCGATGGCCCCGCCGATGCCCCCCGAGGCACCGGTCACCAGGGCGGTCTTGCCGGTAAGATCGAACATGCGGTTATCCCCCAAGATCACAGAGACTTCAGAAACGTCTCGATATCGGCCGGCGTGCCCACGCTGGTGCCGGCCATCTCCTTGTCGATGCGCTTGGCCAGGCCCGACAGCACCTTGCCGGCGCCCAGTTCCACCAGCGTGCCGACCCCCTGCTCCTTCATATAGAGGACGCCCTCGCGCCAGCGGACGGTGCCGGTGACCTGGCGGACCAACAGGTCGCGGATCTCGGCCGGGTCGGTGACGCGGCTGGCCACCACGTTGGCGACCAGCGGCGCCGTCGGGGCATTCATGGTCACGCCGGCCAGGGCCTCGGCCATGGCGTCGGCGGCGGGCTGCATCAGGGCGCAATGGAAGGGGGCGGACACCGGCAGCATGACGGCGCGCTTGATCCCCTTGTCGGCGGCGATCTTCATGGCCCGCTCGACGGCGGCCTTGTGGCCCGACACCACCACCTGGCCGGGGGCGTTGTCGTTGGCGGCCTCGCAGACCTCGCTTTCGGCGGCCTCGGCGGCGATCTCGCGGGCTTGGTCGTATTCGGCGCCCAGGAGCGCGGCCATGGCGCCGACGCCCACCGGCACGGCCTTCTGCATGGCCTGGCCGCGGATCTTCAACAGACGCGCGGCGTCGGCCAGCGAGAAGGTGCCGACGGCGGCCAAGGCCGAGTATTCGCCCAAGGAGTGGCCGGCGACGAAGGCGGCGGCCTTGGCGAGTTCAAGGCCGCCCTCGGCCTCCAGCACCCGGACCACCGCCATGGACACCGCCATCAGCGCCGGCTGGGCGTTCTCGGTCAGGGTCAGTTGGTCCTCCGGCCCCTCGAACATCAACGCCGACAGCTTCTGGCCGAGGGCGTCGTCGACCTCCTGGAACACGTGCCGGGCGGCGGTGAACGCCTCCGCCAGTTCGCGACCCATGCCGACGGCCTGGGACCCCTGTCCGGGAAACACGAATGCGCGCGACATCGATGACGACCCCCATCGTGGAAAGAATGGGGCGAGAGGGAACAGCCGCGCGCGGGCGCTGTCAAGCCCGAGATGCCTCGGCGGCCTCCACCCAGGCCAGCATGTCCATGATCGCCTCCACCACCATGGCCGGCTGGTCGCGATAGAGAAGGTGCCGGCAGGCCGGCAGGACACGAGCCTCGACCGGCCCGGACACCCTCTCGCGGACGGCCTCGATCTGGCCCAGCGAGCCGTATTCGTCGTCGTCGCCCTGAACGGCCAGCACCGGTGCGGTGATTCCGGTCAGCAGCGGACGGATGTCCCAGCCCTCGATGCCGAAGCTCAGCCACGCATCGCACCAGCCCCAGAAGGCGTCGTCCACGTTGGCGCCGTGATGGCGTGCCAGGTGGTCCCTCAGGCGGCCGGCGACGAAGGCCTGGCGCGCCCCTTCCACCCCGGCCACGGTCTCGGCCTCGACCATCACATGGGGCGCCATGGCCACCACCCCGGCCACGTCAAGCCCGCCGGAGGCCGCGATCAAGGCGATGGAACCGCCGTCGGAATGGCCCACCAGCACCGGCCGGGTCACGCCGGCCGCCGCCAGGACCCTGGGCAGCACGTCCAGGGCCTCGTCGTGCAGATACGAGCGCGGCCACGGCGCCGGCTTGGGGCCGGAATCGCCGTATCCCTGGCGGCTGTAGCACAGCACGCTCCAGCGGGAATGCTCGGCGATCTGATCGGGAAGATCCTTCCACAGCAGCGCTGACCCCAGCCCCTCGTGAAGGAACACCACCGTCGGCGCCCGGTCGGGCGATGGCCCCAGCCAACGGTATTCGAGCCGCACGCCGTCCAGGTCGAAATGGTCGCGCCGCTCCGCCGGCGGCGCCGGCCGTCTGAACGAGAAGGTCATCGTCACACCTCCATTCGCCCACCCCCGGTGGCGAAGGATGGCATGTTGCACGTCGGAGTGCATATACCTACAATGGTATCATGAATACATTTTTACATCTTATTCTTTAACGTGCATTCCCCACGTGGCGGCGGGCGCCCGATTGGCCTATGATGCCCCGGCCAATCGGGGGGCGATGATCGATGGATAAGGAGGTCATGTCGCGGCGGATCGAGGCACTCGAGCGCGAGAATGCCGAGTTGCGGTCGCGCTTGGCGGCGGCGCAGGAGAGCGAGGCTCTTTTTCGGAGCACACTCGACCTCTCGCCGGTCACCCTGTTCCGCAACGACAGGGATCTTCGCTATACCTGGGTCGAGCACTGCAACATCGGCCTGCCCTCGTGCGAGGTCCTGGGCAGGACCGATCGCGAGATCCTTCCGGCCGGCCTGGGCGACAGCGTGGCCGCCGTCAAGGAGCGCGTGCTGGCCAGCGGGCAAGGGGAACGCATCCAGGTTTCCTCCGATGCGGGCCAGCCCGAGGACGCCCTGCATTTCGACCTGCTGGTGGCGCCGCTGCACGACGGCGCCGGCGCCGTCGTCGGGGTGGCGGGCGTCAGCGTCAACGTCACCGCCGAACGCCGCGAGGCCATCCGCGTCCAAAAGGAGCTTGAGCGCGCCAAGGACGCGGCCGAGACCGCCAGCCGCGCCAAGACCGACTTCCTGGCGGTGGTCAGCCACGAGATCCGCAGTCCCATGAACGGCATCCTGGGCATGGCGGAACTGCTGCTCGGCACCGAGATGGACCCTGAACAGCGCGAATATGCCGGCATCATCCACAATTCGGGCAAGGCGCTGCTGGCGATCCTCGACGACGTCCTCGACTTCACCAAGCTGGACGCCGGCCGCAGCGAACTCGAAACCCTGGACTTCTCGGTCGCCGACGTGGTCCGCGGCGTGGTGGCGCTGCTGTCGCCCCGCGCCCAGCGCAAGGAGATCGACCTGACGGCCCGCCTGGCGCCGGACCTGCCCGAGATGGTGCGCGGCGACCCCACCCGCCTGCGTCAGGTCCTGGTCAACCTGGTCGGCAATGCGGTGAAGTTCACCGACCGCGGCGGCGTCGTGGTGGCCGTTGGGCCCGTGCCCGGACACCGTCACCGGCTTCGCTTCGAGATTTCCGACACCGGCATCGGCATCGCCTCGGATGCCGTCGAGCGCCTGTTCACGCCCTTCGCCCAGGCCGACACCACCATCGCCCGCCGTTTCGGCGGCACCGGCCTGGGGCTGGCCATCTGCAAGCGCATCATCGACCTGCACGACGGCGCCATCGGCGTCGACTCCATTCCGGGACGCGGCAGCACCTTCTGGTTCGAACTGCCCTTCGCGTCCGCCCTCGCCCCAGCGGCGGACGGCAAGGGCGACGGCCCGCCTCCCCGCACAGGCCTGCCGCCGCTCGCCATCCTGCTGGCCGAGGACAACCCCATCAACCAGAAGGTCGCGCGCATCTTGCTGGAGCGCCAGGGTCACGCCGTCACGGTGGCGGCCAACGGCGCCGAGGCGCTGCGGTTGGCGGCGGCGATTCGCTACGACCTGGTGCTGATGGACATGCAGATGCCCGAGATGGACGGCCTGGAGGCGACGCGCCGCATCCGCGCCCTGCCCGAGCCCTTGGCGTCCACTCCCATCGTCGCCCTGACCGCCAACGCGCTGAAGGGCGACGACGAACGCTGCCTGGCGGCCGGCATGGACGCCTATGTTTCCAAGCCGGTCCAGCCCGACCAATTGTTCGCGGCGATCGCCCGCGTCCTGCGCCGCCATCCGGACGCCTGACCCCAGGCCCGCCCAACGCTTGCATCGCCACCCGATTCGTGTATAGTCCGCCGCTTCTCAACCCTTGCCGGGGCGCGAGGCGCCGCGGCTATGCCCGGATTCCAGTGGTTGGAGCCCGGGAAGAGAAAAGCCAGAAGGGGCAAACAGAACATGGCATTGTACGAATGCACCGTTCTCGCCCGTCAGGAGATTTCGGCCCCGCAGGTCGAAGCCCTGATCGACGAGATGGCCAACATCATCACCAACGCCGGCGGCTCGGTTCCGAAGAAGGAATACTGGGGCCTGCGCAACATCGCCTACCGGGTCAAGAAGAACCGCAAGGCGCACTACGTTCTCATGAACATCGACTCGGTCTCCGCTCCGGTGAAGGAGATGGAGCGCCAGATGAGCCTGAACGAGGACATCCTGCGTTTCCTGACCGTGCGCGTCGAGGAGTTGGAGGAAGGCCCGTCGGCCATGATGCAGGCCAAGTCCGGCCGCGAGGACCGGCCGCGCCGCGAGGATCGCGGCGACCGTCCCGAGCGCTCCGAGCGTCCGCGTCGTTCCGAGGGAGGTGAGTGATGGAAGCCAAGACCGATCGTCCGCGTCCGGCCGGCGGCCCCCGCCGCCCGTTCTTCCGGCGCCGCAAGACCTGCCCGTTCTCGGGCGCCAACGCGCCCAAGATCGACTACAAGGACATCAAGCTGCTGTCCCGGTTCATTTCCGAGCGCGGCAAGATCGTGCCCAGCCGCATCACGGCGGTGTCGGCCAAGAAGCAGCGTGAACTGGCCCAGGCCATCAAGCGCGCCCGCTTCCTGGGGCTGCTGCCCTACGTGGTGAAGTAAGAGGGGCCTTAGGGATCCGGTGACCCGGCTTATCGCCCTTCCCCTGGCGGCTGGACTGCTTTCGGCGCTCCTGTTCCTGTCGGTGGCCAAGGGCATCGCCTTCGGCGTCGTCCTGTCCTACGGGGCTCCCCTGCCGGTGCTGATGGCGGGGCTTGGCCTGGGACTGGGAGCGGCGGCGGCGGCGAGCATCGTCGGAGCGGCCGCGGTGGCCTTGGTGGTGGGCGAATACGCCATACTGCCGTTCCTGGTCGCCGTCGGACTGCCCGGCGTGGTGGTCGCCAACCGGGCCCTGCTGTGGCGCGCCAATCCCGACGGGGCCGCCGAATGGTATCCGCCGGGGCTGGTGCTGGCTTGGCTGACCGCCGCCGGACTGGCGCTGATCCTGATCGGGGCGGCGCTGGTGGCCGGACATCCCGACGGGGTGGAAGGCTGGGTGGGCGAAGCCCTCGCCCGCGCTGTCGAGGTGGCGGCCCCCGTGGTCGACGCCGACAGCCGGGCGAAGCTGGTGGAGTGGTGGACCCCGCTGTTGCCGGCCATGGTCGTGGGATCGTGGCTGCTGATGGCGGCGGTCAACTCGGTCGGAGCCCAGGCGCTCCTGGTCCGCATGGGCCGCAACCGCCGGCCAAGTCCGGCCTATCGGGAGCTGTGGCTCCCCGACTGGCTGGGGGTGGTGCTGGCGGCGGCGGCGGCGGTCGGGGCGCTGGCCGGGGGCGACGCGGGATACATCGCCATCAACGTGGCGGTGGTGTCCCTGGTCCCCTTCGCCTTCCTGGGCATGGCCGGCATCCACGGCTGGGCCAAGGGCAGGGCCAATGCGGGGTTGATCCTCGCGGTGGCGTACGGGTTGCTGATCCTCGCCTTCGGTTGGGCGGCCGTGGCCGCCGCCGGGCTGGGTCTGGTGAGGTTCTGGAAGATGAGATTCCGCCGCGGCGACAGCGGCGGCGGTGAGGAGGGATAAAATGGAAGTCATCCTGCTCGAGAGGATCGAGAAGCTCGGTCAGATGGGCGAGGTCGTCAAGGTCAAGCCCGGTTACGCCCGCAACTTCCTGCTGCCGCAGAAGAAGGCTCTGCGCGCCAGCAAGGACAACCTGGCCTATTTCGAGAAGCAGCGCGCCCAGCTCGAGGCGGTCAACCTGAAGCGCCGCGAGGAGGCCGAGACGGTCGCCGAGAAGATGGACGGCCTCAAGGTCCTGATGGTCCGTCAGGCCGGCGAGGGTGGCCAGTTGTACGGTTCGGTGTCCGGCCGCGACGTCGCCGACGCCATCAAGGAGGCCGGCTTCACCGTCGAGCGCCGCCAGGTCAACCTGGACACGCCGATCAAGACGCTGGGCGCCTACCCGATCCGCGTCTCCCTGCACCCCGAGGTGTCGGTGACCGTGACCATCACGGTGGCCCGCTCGCAGGAAGAAGCCGAGCGCGCCGCCAAGGCCGCCGAGGAGGCCGAGGAAGCCCAGGCCGAGGCGGAAGCCGAGGTCGTCGCGGAAGAGGCTCCCGAGGCCGCTCCCGAGGCGTAGGCCTCGCCATCGACTTATGCCGGCCAGGCGCCGGAAGGGGAGCCCCCTTCCGGCGCCTGTGCGCATTCATACCTTCGTCTCGCTTCCCAGCCACGGCCGTCGTTCCATATTCTCCTGCTGGAGGAGGACCGATGCCGATGCTCGTTCCCGTGCTGAAACGCCTGATCCGCCAGGGCGATCTCACCCTCATCCTGCCGGACGGCCGCGCCGAGCGATTCGGTGGCCCGCCGCTTCCCGGCGTCGGCCCCGTCACCATCCGCATCCACGATTCCGCCACCGCCCGCAGGATGGCCCTGCGCCCGGGATTGGCGACGGGCGAAGCCTACATGAACGGCCGGCTGACCATCGAGCACGGGACGCTGGCGGATTTCCTCGCCATCGGCTGCGACAACCTGGAACGCCGCGAACGCGAGCGGCCGGCCCTGCGCTTCCTGCTCCGCGCCGCCGGCTTCTTCGACCAGATCAACCCCGCCCACCGCTCGCGGCGCAACGTCGCCCACCACTACGATCTCACCGGCCGCCTCTATGACCTGTTCCTCGATGCCGACCGGCAGTATTCCTGCGCCTATTTCGCCACCGCCCAGACCGGCCTGGACGCGGCGCAGGAGGCCAAGAAGCGCCACATCGCCGCCAAGCTGCGGCTGGCCGACGGCCAGCGCGTCCTCGACATCGGCTGCGGCTGGGGCGGCCTGGCGCTGACCATCGCCCGCCTGGCCGACGTCCAGGTGCTGGGCATCACGCTCTCGGCCGAGCAGTTGGACACCGCCCGCCGCCGCGCGGCCGAGGCCGGGCTCGATGGCCGCGTGCGTTTCGAGCTGGTGGATTACCGGCATGTCGAGGGGCATTTCGACCGCATCGTATCGGTCGGGATGTTCGAGCATGTGGGGCGGGCCCATTACAGGGAGTTCTTCTCCCGCGTCGGCGACCTGCTGACGCCCGACGGCATCGCCCTGCTGCATTCCATCGGCCGTGCCCACGGCCCCGGCGCCACCAACCCGTGGATCCGCAAATACATCTTCCCCGGCGGCTACTCGCCGGCCCTGTCCGAAGTGCTGCCCGCCGTCGAGCGGGCCGGCCTGTGGATCACCGACATCGAGATCCTGCGGCTCCACTACGCCCGGACCCTCGTCGAGTGGCGGCACCGCTTCGCCGCCCACCGGACCGAGATCGCCGCCCTCACCGACGAGCGTTTCTGCCGCATGTGGGAATTCTACCTGGCCGGCGCCGAGATGGCCTTCCGCCACCAGGGCCACATGGTGTTCCAGATGCAGCTGACCCGCGACCAGATGGCGGCGCCACTGACCCGCGACTACATGATCGACGCCGAACGCGCCATGGCGGCGGCCGGCATGCGGGCGCGGGCGGCGGAATGATTCCCCCGCTATCCCCGCTTTCCACAGCCCAGATGGCAGCGGCGGTACGACCTTCGATCTGCTAGCATCCGCCGCATGTCCTCCCTGCCGCCCATGGATGTCGGCCACGCCCAGGCCGACGGCATCGCCTTCCGCACGCCGCCCCACAACTTCGAGGCGGAGCAGGCGCTTCTCGGCGCCATCCTGCTCAACAACCGCGCCTTCGAGCGGGTGTCCGAGTTCCTGCGTCCCGAGCATTTCGCCGATCCCACCCACGGCCGCATCTACGCCGCCTGCGGCAAGCTGATCGAGCGCGGCCAGATCGCCAATCCGGTGACGCTCAAGACCTTCTTCGAGACCGACGGCGGCCTGGCCGAGATCGGCGGCACTGCCTATCTGGCCCAGCTCGCCAACGCGGTGGTGTCGATCATCAACGCCGAGGACTACGGCAAGCTGATCCACGACCTGCATCTCAGGCGCGAATTGATCGACATCGGCCAGATCCTGGTCAACGAGGCCTACGAGCCCGATCTCGACCGCACCGCCATGGACCAGATCGGCGGCGCCGAGGCCAAGCTGTACGAACTGGCCACCACCGGCCAGACCGAGGGCGGCTTCGAGGCCTTCGGCACCGTGCTGGTGGAGGCGGTCAGGCAGGCCGAGGCCGCCCACAAGCGCCAGGGCAAGCTGTCGGGCGTGCCCACCGGGCTGGTGGACATGGACAAGCGCCTGGGCGGTCTGCACCCGTCCGACCTGCTGATCCTCGCCGGGCGTCCGTCGATGGGCAAGACCTCGCTGGCCACCAACATCGCCTTCAACGCCGCCCGCGCCTACAAGGAGGAGGTGGACGCCCTGGGCAACAAGGTGGCGGTGGACGGCGCCAAGGTGGCGTTCTTCTCGCTGGAGATGTCGGCCGAGCAGTTGGCGGCCCGCATCCTGGCCGAACAGGCCGAGATCTCGTCCCACAAGATCCGCCAGGGCGAGATGTCCAACGAGGAGTTCGAGCGCCTGGTGGTGGCCGCCCAGGAACTGCACCGCCTGCCGCTGTTCATCGACGACACGCCGGCCCTGTCCATTTCGGCGGTACGCACCCGCTCGCGCCGGCTCAAGCGCCAGCACGGGCTGGGGCTGATCGTGGTCGACTACCTGCAGCTGCTGCGCGGCTCGGGGGCGCATTCCGAGAACCGCGTCCAGGAGGTCTCGGAAATCACCCGCGGGCTCAAGGCGCTGGCCAAGGAGCTGGACGTGCCGGTCATCGCCCTGTCCCAGCTTTCGCGCGCCGTCGAGCAGCGCGAGGACAAGCGTCCGCAACTGGCCGACCTGCGCGAATCCGGCTCGATCGAGCAGGACGCCGACGTGGTCATGTTCGTCTACCGCGAGCAGTACTACCTGGAACGCGCCGAACCCGGTCGCCGCCCAGAGGAATCCGACGAGAAGTTCAACGAACGCTATGCCAAGTGGCACGAGCGGCTGATCGAGGTGGTCAACACCGCCGAGGTCATCGTCGCCAAGCAGCGCCACGGCCCTGTCGGCACCGTGCGGCTGTCGTTCCAGGGCGAATTCACCAAGTTCGGCAACCTGATCACCGGCGACCATTACGAGGAGCCGGGGTTCTAAGGGGGGGGACCGTCGCCCCCGCGAACGCACCCTTCACGTCGGCGTCACCTCCGACGTCCTGAAGCGGGTGTGGGAGCACAAGAACGATGTGGCGGACGGGGTCACCAAGCGCTATCAAGTCCACACCCTGGTCCACGCCGAATTCCATGAGACCATGAATGCGGCGATCCTGCGCGAGAAACAGGTGAAGAAGTGGAGCCGCGCGTGGAAGATCAGGATGATCGAGGAGACCAATCCCGATTGGCGGGATCTTTACGATTTGCTTTCACAATAGCCGTCACCCCCGCGAAGGCGGGGATCCATGCGGACACGGGCTGGATGCCCGCCTTCGCGGGCATGACGGGGCAACAGGAACCGGAATGACCCTCCCCTCCTCCGCCACCGCCGTCCTTTCCGTCGACCTGGCCGCCATCGTCGCCAACTGGCGGCTGGTGGCCGCCCGCGCCTCGGGGGCGGAAGCCGCCGCCGTGGTCAAGGCCGACGCCTACGGTCTGGGCGCCGACCGGGTGGCGCCGGCGCTGTTCGCGGCCGGTTGCCGCAGCTTCTTCGTCGCCACCATCGACGAGGGCATCGCGCTGCGCCGCGTCCTGCCCGAGGGTCGCGTCTTCGTGCTGTGCGGGCCGCTGCCGGGCGCCGAGGTGGACCTGGCCGGCCATCGCCTGACCCCCGTGCTCAACAGCCTGGAGCAGATCGCCCTGTGGTCGGCGCGGGGCCGCACGCATGGCGGCCTCGACGCCGCCCTCCACATCGACACCGGCATGTCGCGCCTTGGCCTGGACCGCTCCGAGCTGGACCGCCTGGCCGCCGAGCCCGGCCTGCTGGACGGCGTCCGGCCGGTCCTGGTGATGAGCCACATGGCCTGCGCCGACGAGGACAGCCACCCCAAGAACGCCGAGCAGCTTGCCGCCTTCCGGTGCCTGCAGTCCCTGCTGCCGGCCGGATGCCCGCGCAGCCTGGCGGCGTCCTCGACCGTCTTCCTGGGCCCCGACTACCATTTCGGCCTGGTCAGGCCCGGCGCGGCGCTCTACGGCGTCAATCCCCGGCCCGGCCGCCCCAATCCCCTGGCGCCGGTGGCGCGCCTGAGCGCGAAAATCCTGCAGGTCCGCGACGTTGACACCCCCATGACCGTTGGCTATGGTGCCACCCACCGCGTGCCGGGCAAGGGGCGTATCGCCACCGTCGCGGCCGGCTATGCCGACGGTCTGTTCCGGTCGCTGGGCAATCGCGGCTACGGGATCATCGGGGGGGCACGGGTGCCGGTCGTGGGCCGAATTTCCATGGATCTGACCACCTTCGACGTCGGCGGCGTTCCGCCCGACATCGCGCGCCCCGGCGCCTTCATCGACCTCTTGTCGCCGGAACACGGCGTCGACGAGCTGGCCGCCGAGGCCGGCACCATCGGCTACGAGGTGCTGACCGCGCTGGGCCGGCGCTACGCCCGCGTCTACCGGGGCTGACGGCCATGAACTTCCTCGCCACGGTCGGCCGCGTCTTCCTGTCCTTCCTGGCCCATGTGGGCCGGCTGTCGGCCTTCACCGGCACGGCGCTGCTGCACATGGTGCGGCCGCCCTTCTATCCGCGCCTGATCGGCCGTTCCATGGTCGAGATCGGCTACTATTCGCTCCCCGTCGTCGGCCTGACCGCCGTGTTCACCGGCATGGTGCTGGCGCTGCAGTCCTATTCCGGCTTCTCGCGCTTCGCCGCCGAGGGCGCCGTGGCCACCGTGGTGGTGCTGTCGGTGACCCGCGAGTTGGCCCCCGTGCTGGCCGGCCTGATGGTGGCGGGGCGCATCGGCGCCTCGATGGCGGCCGAGATCGGCACCATGCGCGTCACCGAGCAGATCGACGCCCTGACCACGCTGTCGACCAACCCGTTCAAGTACCTGGTCGCCCCGCGCCTGCTGGCCGGGGTGGTGATGGTGCCGTTCCTGGTGCTGGTGGCCGACATCATCGGCGTGTTCGGCGGCTACATCGTCGGCGTGTACAAGCTGGGCTTCAACCCGACCACCTATCTGTCGCGCACCTGGGAGTACCTGGAGCCGCTGGACGTGATCTCGGGCCTGACCAAGGCCGCCGTGTTCGGCTTCCTGATCTCGCTGATGGGCTGCTACAACGGCTACTATTCCCGGGGCGGCGCCCAGGGCGTCGGCGCGGCGACCACCAACTCGGTGGTGTCGGCGGCGATCATGATCCTGGTGTTCAACTACGTCATCACCGCACTGTATTTCGGCAAATGAGCGACCAGCCCAAAATCCAGCTCACCGACGTCCACAAGTCGTTCGGCCCCAAGGTGGTCCTGGACGGCGTCGACCTGTCGGTGGCGAAGGGTGAATCCGTGGTGGTGATCGGCGGCTCGGGCACCGGCAAGTCGGTGATGCTGAAGTCGATCCTGGGCATCCTCAGGCCCGAGAAGGGCTCCATCAGGGTCGACGGCCAGGAGGTCATCGGCATGAGGAGCCGCGACCGCGACGCCCTGATGCTGAAATTCGGCATGCTGTTCCAGGGCTCGGCCCTGTTCGATTCCCTCAAGGTGTGGGAGAACGTCGCCTTCGGTCTGATCCAGGGCCGCGGCATGGACCGCGCCCAGGCGCGCGACATCGCCATCGAGACGCTGGCCAGCGTCGGCCTGGCCGCCTCGGCGGGCGATCTGTCCCCGGCCGAGCTGTCGGGCGGCATGCAAAAGCGCGTGGCCCTGGCCCGCGCCATCGCCACCAGCCCCGAGATCATCTTCTTCGACGAGCCGACCACCGGCCTCGACCCCATCATGGCCGACGTCATCAACGACCTGATCGTCAAATGCGTCAAGGATCTGGGCGCCACCACCCTGTCCATCACCCACGACATGGCCAGCGCCCGCAAGATCGCCGACCGCATCGCCATGCTCTACAAGGGCAAGCTGATCTGGGTGGGCCCGGCCAAGGACATCGACCACTCGGGCAACGAGTTCGTCGACCAGTTCATCCATGGACGGGCCGAGGGGCCGATCAAGATGGAGCTGAGGGCCTGAAATGGAAATCGAGCCGGCCATTTCGACAGAAATAATGGTCGCTACAGCGCTGGCCTCAACAATCAAAGCGCTTCAGAATGCGCACAATATGATTGTTCATCTCCATCTTGGTGACTTTGACAGAGCCAAAGAGGACAGCGTTCAATACGATTTGGCACTTAAAGATGCCATTGACGACCTGAATGCATACCTGAAGGCGGTTCGTGATGCCCAAGCAGGTTGACATCGGCTTCTTGGCAGCCAGGATCGCCTCCCTGCGAGGGACTTCCGCAGGACTTGAAACCGGCGGGGGCGGGGGCCAAGATGGAGGCATGGAAGCGCGCATCGCAAAACTCGAAGCCTCCGTGGGCCACTTGGAGCGGGATGTTTCGGACCTTCGCGCCGAGGCGAGGCAGTTGCGCGCTGATATGCGGCAGGACTTTCGCATTACGTGGGGTGGCCTGATTTTCGCTGCCCTGGGATTGGCGGGTTTAATGGCCAAAGGATTCAACTGGATCGGCTGATCGCCTTGGCCAAGTCCTCCCCCCGTTTCGTCTGCCAGGAATGCGGCTCGGTCACCACCAAGTGGGCCGGTAAGTGCGACGGCTGCGGGGCGTGGAACTCCATCGTCGAGGAGGCGGCCCGCGACGAGGTGCCCAAGGGGCTGTCGGGCAAGCCGGGCAAGAAGATCGAGTTCGTGGGGCTGGAGGGTTCGGCGGCGCCCCTGCCCCGCTACGTCACCGCCATCGCCGAGTTGGACCGCGTCTGCGGCGGCGGGCTGGTGCCCGGCTCGGCGCTGCTGGTGGGCGGCGATCCCGGCATCGGCAAGTCGACCCTGCTGCTGCAGGCCACCGCCGCCCTGGCCGGCCAGACCGGGGTGGCCTATATCTCGGGCGAGGAGGCGGTGGACCAAGTGCGCATGCGCGCCGGCCGCCTGGGGCTGGCCAAGGCGCCGGTGGCGTTGGCCTCGGCGACCAGTCTGCGCGACATCGTCGCCAGCCTGGACCATCCCGACGCCCCCAAGGTGGTGGTCATCGACTCGATCCAGACCGTCTATGCCGACAATGTCGAGAGCGCCCCGGGCTCGGTGGCCCAGGTGCGCGCCTGCGCCCACGAACTGATCCGCCTGGCCAAGCGGCGCGGCTTCGTGCTGTTCCTGGTCGGCCACGTCACCAAGGAAGGCGCCATCGCCGGCCCCCGGGTGATGGAGCACATGGTCGACACGGTGCTGTATTTCGAGGGCGACCGCGGCCACCAGTTCCGCATCCTGCGCGCCGTCAAAAACCGCTTTGGCGCCACCGACGAGATCGGCGTGTTCGAGATGACCGACCGCGGGCTGACCGAGGTGGCCAATCCCTCGGCGCTGTTCCTGGCCGAGCGGCGCGGCAACGTGTCGGGGTCCTGCGTCTTCGCCGGCATGGAGGGCACCCGCCCCATGCTGGTCGAAATCCAGGCCCTGGTGGCTCCCAGCACCCTGTCCAGCCCCCGCCGGGCGGTGGTGGGATGGGACTCCAACCGTTTGAGCATGGTGCTCGCCGTGCTCGACGCCCGATGCGGACTTGCTTTGTCGGGCAATGACGTTTATTTGAACGTCGCCGGCGGATTGAGGATCGCCGAGCCGGCCGCCGACCTCGCGGTGGCGGCGGCGCTGGTGTCCTCGGCCACCGACACCCCGGTTCCCGCCGACATGGTGGTCTTCGGCGAGATCGGATTGTCCGGCGAGGTGCGGGCGGTCAGCCAGACCGACGCCCGCCTCAAGGAGGCCGCCAAGCTGGGATTCGCCCAGGCCACCGTGCCGGCGAGTCCGCGCAAGGGAAAGGCGCAGCCGGCCGGCGGGCCGCTTTCGGTGCGTTCCATCGGTCACCTGCAGGACCTGGTGGGGCTGTTCCGGCGCGCGTGAGAACGGTATTTTTGCGACGGATTGGACGAACGGGCCGGCCTCGATGGGCAACTTCACTTTCGTGGACGTGGTGGTGGCCGTGGTTCTCCTCGGCTCGGCCGGCTTCGCCTTCATGCGCGGATTCGTGCATGAAGTGCTGGCCATCCTGGCCTGGGTGGGCGCGATCTTCGCCGCGCTTTACGGACTGGAGCCGGCGCGGCCCCTGTTCCGCCAGTATATCGGCGCCGGCTGGGCGGCCGACGCCGCCGCCGCGCTCAGCATCTTCCTGGTCACGCTGCTGGTGCTGTCGCTGCTGACCAAGGCCCTGTCCAACAAGGTCCAGAACAGCTCGCTGGGCAGCGTCGATTCATCACTGGGATTCGTCTTCGGCCTGCTGCGGGGCGCGGTGCTGCTGAGCCTGGCCTATCTGATGGCGGCCTGGCTGCTGGCCCCCGAACCGCCCGGCTGGCTGGCCCAGGCCAAGACGCGGCCCTGGCTCGACCGTGGCGCCGAGGTCCTGAGGGGGCTGGCGCCGGCCCAGTTCGGCATCGCCGAGGGCTCGGCCAAGGCGGTGTCCGCCGAGGCCCAGGAACTGATCGAGGCCGAGCGGACCTTCCGCAAATACGTGGCGCCGCAGCCGGCCGAGATACCTTCCGGCGACGCCCGCACCGACATCAAGGGCTACGATCCCGACAGCCGGGGCCAGATGGACCGGCTGTTCCAGACCAACCAGTGACATCACCCCCGGCCACGAGAGCGACATGCTGACCACCCATCCCTTCGACGACGACCATCTGCGCGAGGAGTGCGGCGTCTTCGGCGTCCACGGTCATCCGGATGCCGCCGCCCTGGTGGCGCTCGGTCTGCACGCGCTTCAGCACCGCGGCCAGGAGGCCGCCGGCGCCGTCACCTTCGACGGCCGGCAGTTCCACAACCACCGCGACCTCGGCCACGTCGAGGACGTGTTCGGCAACGAGGCGGTGATCCGCAAGCTCAAGGGCGCCAACGCGGTCGGCCATGTGCGCTACTCGACCACCGGCGAAACCCTGCTCCGGAACGTGCAGCCGCTGTTCGCCGAGATGGAGTTCGGCGGCCTGGCCCTGGCCCACAACGGCAACCTGACCAACGCCATGACGCTGCGGCGCCAGCTGGTCAAGCGCGGCTGCCTGTTCCAGTCGACCACCGACACCGAGGTGATCATCCACCTGATCGCCATCAGCCTGTACGCCACCGTCGAGGACCGCCTGATCGACGCGCTCAGGCAGATCGAGGGCGCTTATTCGCTGGTCTGCCTGACCAAGGATTCGGTGATCGGCGTGCGCGACCCGCTGGGCATCCGCCCGCTGGTCATCGGACGCCTGGACGGCGCCTGGTGCCTGGCGTCCGAGACCTGCGCGCTGGACATCATCGGCGCCGAATTCGTGCGCGACGTCGAGCCGGGCGAGATCGTGGTTCTGACCGAGGACGGCATCCGCTCGGTCAAGCCGTTCGGCGGCGGCGGCCAGCGGTTCTGCATCTTCGAGTACATCTATTTCGCCCGCCCCGATTCGGTGATGGAGGGCACCAGCGTCTATGAGGCGCGCAAACGCATCGGCGCCCAGCTGGCGCGCGAAAGCAGCGTCGCGGCCGACGTGGTGGTGCCGGTGCCCGATTCCGGCGTCCCCGCCGCGCTGGGCTTCGCCGCCGAGGCCGGCATTCCGTTCGAGCTGGGCATCATCCGCAACCACTATGTGGGCCGCACCTTCATCCAGCCCACCGACAGCACGCGGCACACCGGCGTCAAGATGAAGCACAACGCCAACCGCGCCTACCTGGAAGGCAAGCGGGTCATCCTGGTCGATGACTCCATCGTGCGCGGCACCACCAGCCGCAAGATCGTCGAGATGGTCCGCCAGGCCGGCGCGCGCGAGGTCCACATGCGCATCTCGTCGCCGCCGACCGCCTTCCCGTGCTATTTCGGCATCGACACCCCCGAGCGCGACAAGCTGCTGGCGGCGCAATACGACGTCGACGGCATGGCGCGGCTGATCGGGGTCGATTCGCTGGCCTTCATCTCGCTGGACGGCCTGTACCGGGCGGTCGGGGGCGAAAGCCGCGACGCGACCTGCCCGCAGTTCTGCGACGCCTGCTTCACGGGCGACTATCCCGTCGCCCCGGCCGACCATTCGCCGGCGGCCAAGGAAGAGACCCGGCAATTGTCCCTGTTGGAGGAGAACCAGGCATGACCAAGCGACTTGATGGCCGCATCGCCCTGATCACCGGCGCCTCGCGCGGCATCGGCCGGGCGGTCGCCAAGCGCTTCGCCGCCGAGGGAGCGACGGTCGTCTGCCTGGCCCGCACCCAGGGCGCGCTGGAGGAACTGGACGACGAGATCGCCGACGCGGGCGGAAAGGCCGTGCTGGTTCCCCTCGACCTGCGCCGCTTCGACGAGATCGACCAGGTGGCGGCCGCCATCCACGAACGCTTCGGCCGGCTCGACATCCTGGTCGGCAATGCCGGCGACCTGGGCGGCGGTCTCGCCCCCATCGGCCATGTCGACCAAAAGCATTTCCAGGAGGCCTTCGACATCAACGTCACCGCCAATTACCGCCTGATCCGGGCGCTGGACCCGCTGCTGCGGACCTCGGATGCCGGCCGCGCCATCTTCGTGACCTCGGGCGTCGCCCAGGGCACGGCGCCGTTCTTCGGGGTATACGCCGCCGGCAAGGCGGCGCTGGAGGCCATCGTCCGGACCTGGGCCGCCGAGGTCGAACGAATTTCCGCGCTGCGGGTCAATCTGGTCGATCCGGGGATTGTCGCTACCCGCATGCGGGCCATCGCCTTTCCCGGCGAGGACCCCACCAAGCTGACGCAACCCGAGGAGATCACCGAGGTCTTCGTGGAACTGGCCGAACCGTCCTGTGCGCGCCACGGCGAGATCGTCCGCCTCGGCTAGTCTCGGCTTGCGCCGGACGGCCTTGTCCTGTATCCCGGAATTGGGATTGCGAGGGCGGGATGACTTCCAGTGAACGTGACAACAAGACGTTCGAGACCAAGGTCGCGAACCTGATCGCCGCGACGCGCCACCTGGAAATTCCGCAGATCCTGGTGCTGCGGCGGCTGACCATGACCGATCCGGAAAGCCGCCGCTGGGCGAACGACAAGCAACTGGCGGCGGTGTTCACCGTCATCCTGACCAAGGCGGTCGAACGGATCGGGCTTGACCGGTTCCGCGAGGCCCGGCTCCGCAACTTCGCCCCCATGCTTCCCCAGGGGCCGGCCGAGGCCCGGGACGAGGATGCCCGCGTCCTGGCCGAGATCGCGACGCAAATACTGGGGCCGCCGCCGATGTCGGAAGCGGAGACGGCCCAGCAGGGCTTCGAGCGGCTGCTGGCCCTGGGGCCGGCCGCTCCCGGCCCGCGCACCGCCCGCCAGCAGTCTCCGATCAAGGAACCGCCACCGCTGTTCGCCGCCCAGTTGGGGCCGAATTCGGGCATCCTGCCGCCCGCCAAGCTGCGCGCCATGGGAGCGGAAGCCTCGGGCGACGGCAAACCCATCGACTTCGACAGCCTGTTCGACGAGACCATTTGCGGCTATTCCCGCAAGATCCTTGGCCTGCTGCGCGCCACCGGCGACACCAAGGGCGTGCGCATGCCGTTCATCGTCGCCCCCGAATTCGGCACCTGCTATGAGGAAATCCTGCGCCGCTTCGTGCTGCCCCAGATGCGCGCGTCGCGCCACATCCAGTCGCTGGCCAACAGTTACAACTGGGCCGAGGTCGGCGGCGACAAGCTGATCGAGATCATCCAGGGCAGCGAGGTGAACAACCCGGTGCTTCACAACTGGGACACCCGCTGGGGGGCGTTCCGGTCGCAAAAGGTCGGCGGCAAGATCAGGAAGCCCAAGGGCGACGACAATCCCTGGCCGCTGGTCAACGAGGACGCCACCCGCGGCAATTATCGCCCGCCCGGCGAGGAGCACCTGCAGATCCTGCAGGACATCATCCGCTGGGAAGCCGACTCGCTGGCCAAGGCGTGGCGCGAGCTGTGCCAGCTCTACGAGCAGGAATTCAGCCCCAACGCCCGCCAGGAGCAGGCCCGCGAGGGCGCCTTCCGCGACGGCATCATGAAATGGGCGAGCAAGCTCCCGGAACACATCGGCGAGTTCTTCACCATCAAGGCCTATTTCGACTTCCCGCGCATCGACGGCCAGTTTACCCGCCGCCAGCTGACCAATTTCGGCCGCTCCGACCCCGAGCGGCGGCGGGCCGCGCCCTTCCTCTACGACTTCGTCCAGCATCTTCCCGACTAGCCGTTCCCTTGCATCGTCCACCCGTGTCCTGTATTGCCTAGGGACGGGAAGGGCGTTCCAGCGAAGCGTTTGGGCGAGGGGATGAACAAGACGTTCGAAGCGAAGGTCGCCGAACTGGTGGCGGTCACCCGCCACCTGGACGTGGCGAGCATCCTGTCGCTCCGCCGCATGACGCTCGCCGATCCCCAAAGCCGGAAATGGGCCTCCGAGAAGCAGCTCAACGTGGTCTTCGACGTCATCCTGTCGAAGGTCCTCGAGTGCCAGGACAAGCAGACCCTTTTCGAGGCGCGCGAACGCCTCTATGCCCCCCTGATGCCAGCCGGGTTCGAGGGTCTGGATGAAAACCGGTCCGTGTTGTCGCGCCTCGTCGATGCCCTGCTGGACGGCTACGAGCCGCCCGCCGAGGAGGACGAGCCGGTCGGCCTCGACTCCATCGACGCCTCGTCCATCGCCGACTTTCCGACCCTGTTCGACGACACCATCTGCGCCTATGCCAAGGGGGCGTTGAAGCCGCTGGCAACCAGGGGAAGGCGCACCGACATCCTGCTCCCCTTCATCCTGGCCCCCAATTTCCTGGCCTGCTACGAGAAGGTGCTGCGGGAGTTCGTGCTGCCGACCATGCGGGCCAGCAAGAAGATCAGAACCCTGGGCCGCCGTCACGACTGGAGCAAGGAAGGGCCAGGCAAGATCATCGCCATCATCCAGGGCACCGACGACTCCAACAACCCGATCCTGCACCAATGGGACCAGCGCTGGAATTCCTTTGTCCGCGAGCGCGCCGGCAGCAAGACCAAGGAACTCAAGCCCGAGGACGATCCGTGGCCGGCGTTCCGCGACCATGCCGAGAAGCACGGCTATACCCCCCCCACCGAGGCTGACATCCCGACCCTGCGCAACGTCATCCGCTGGGAGGCCGACGAGACCACCGAGGCCTGGCGCGAGATCGAGCAGCGCTACGAGCAGGAATACCACCCGCCCCACAAGCGCGACCAGGCCCGGCCCGGCACCTTCCGCGACGGCATCATCAAATGGATCGAGCGGCTGCCCCACCATGTGGGCGACCTGTTGGCGATCCGCACCCATTTCGATTACCCGAAGAAGGTGGACCGCCTGTTCCTGCGCACCCTGATCCAGACCATGGGCGGCACCGAAAAGGAGCGCTGGCGCAAGGGCCCGGTGCTGATGACCTTCTACAACGACCTGCCCAAATAGGCCGGCCATGGCTGTGCTGGACCACGTCAACATCGTGGTGGCGGAGGTCGACCGCTCCGTCGCCTTCTATTCCCGCCTGCTGGGCCTGCGGGTGATCATGGACAGGGTGCTGGACGGTCCCTGGTTCGAGAGCCTGGCCGGCCAGGCGGGTGCCCGGGCCCGCTGCGTCATCCTCGACGCGCCCGGCGGCGGCTGCCGGGTCGAGCTGTTGCGCTTCGAGGGCGCCGACGGCCGCCCCCTGCCCGCCAATTCCCGGCCGGCCACCGCCGGCTTGCGCCATGTGGCGGTGCGGGTCGACGACCTCGGGTCGCGGCTGGCGATCCTGGCGGCCGAATTCGACCAGGCGGCGACGCCGGTCGAGGTTCCGGCCGACATCGTCACGGGCGGCAAGCGCATGGCCTATGTCCGCGACCCCGACGGCACCATCGTCGAGTTGGCCGAGTACGGGCTCGCCGCGCCGGAGTTTCGCTGATGGGCCGGATGCGGGTCACGGTCGGCGACATCACCCGCCTGGGGGTGGACGCCATCGTCAACGCCGCCAATTCCAGCCTGCTGGGCGGTGGTGGCGTCGATGGCGCCATCCACCGGGCCGCCGGTCCCGGGCTGCTGGAGGAATGCCGCGCCCTCGGCGGCTGCGCCCCCGGCAACGCCAAGCCCACCGGCGGCCACCGGCTGCCCGCCAAATGGATCATCCATGCCGTCGGCCCGATCTGGCGGGGTGGCGGACAGGGCGAGGACACGATCCTCGCCGGCTGTTACCGCCGTAGCCTGGAGGTGGCGGCGGAGCTTGGCGCCCGATCGGTGGCGTTTCCCGCCATCTCCACCGGAATCTACCGCTTCCCCAAGGAGCGCGCGGCGCGCATCGCGGTGGCGACCGTGTCCACGTCCCTGGCCGCTGGCGTCCCCATCGACGAGGTGGTGTTCTGCTGCTTCGACGACGAGACAGCCGCGCTGGTCCGCGCCGTGCTGCCCGCCGAGGGCTGAGCCCGTGCGCCCCTTGCAGACCTCGCTTTCGTTCTCGTTGCCGGCTTGGGCCGCCGCCCATTGCGCCGGCGTCGATGCCATCGCCCAGTCCGCCGGCCGCATGCGCTTCGTGCTGGCGGCGGCACGACTGAACATGGAGCACCGAACCGGCGGCCCCTTCGCGGCGGCGGTCTTCGAGCGCGAATCCGGGGTGCTGGTGTCCCTGGGAGTCAACCTCGTCACCACCTGCGGCAACTCGACGCTGCACGCCGAGATGGTCGCCCTCGCCCTGGCCCAGCGGCGGCTGGGCACCTACGACCTGGGCGCCCCCGGCCTGCCGGCCCACGACCTGGTGACCTCCACCGAGCCCTGCGCCATGTGCCTTGGCGCCATCCCCTGGAGCGGCATCCGGCGGGTCACCTGCGGCGCCGGCGACGCCGACGCCCGCGCCATCGGCTTCGACGAAGGGGCCAAGCCAGCCGACTGGCGCCATTTGCTCGAGGAACGGGGAATCGAGGTGGTGTCCGACCTCCTCGCGGCGGAAGCCCGCGCCGTCCTGGACGCCTATGCCGGAACGGGAGGCCGGATCTACAACCCGACCCGCTGAGACCTACCGCCCGTCCAGCCGCGCCCTGACCGCGTCGTCCAGCGGCTTGGACAGTGGGCCCGGCCGCGACCGGGGGGCGGCCCCCATCCTCGCGGCCACGGCGCCGAAGGCATCGACGCCGACGGCGCCGCCCTGGCTGGGGGCGCCGTCGCGGGAGAAGGTGGCGACGTGGATGGCCACCAGGCGCGGCATCCCGCCGTCCCACACCAGCACCGGCGCCCCCGAATCACCGTGGACGGCGTCGCAGTCGTGGACCCACGCCCCCTCGGCCAGCCGGCCGGTCACATGGCAGCCGATATGCGCCGTGGGAACATGCTTGCGGTCCTGGCCGTAGCCGACGGTGGTCACCGCCTGCCCCTGGACGGGCGCCGGCCCCAAGGCCATCCAGCCAACCTCGTCGCCCAGCGGCTCGGCCAGTTCCAGCAACGCCCAGTCCACCGAGGCCGGTCCGAATCCATAGGCGACGCCGAACCGCCAGTCGGGGGCGATCTCGTAGCGGGCCACCGGCGCGGCGCGCAGATACTCGCCCCGCTCCCATCCGGCCACGAAATGCAACGCGATCGCCGGCATGGGCCGGCGGGTCTTGCGGTTCCACAGGCAGTGGGCGGCGGTCACCGCCAGCCGCGGCCCGATCAGCACGCCGCTGCAATGGCCGCCCTGGCCGTTGTGCAGCCGGCCGACCGTGCTCCATGGATATTCCGAGGCGGCCACGGTGACGCGGTCGTCGTCGCCCTTGATGCCCTTGAGCCCGGCGGCCCCGGCCGACCCCGCGACCAGCAGCGCGGCCAGCAGCGCCGCCGCCGCCCTCATGCCAGCCTCGCCCGGATGGCGGCGGCGACGGTGCCGGCGGCGTTCAGCGGCGGATGGCTCCAGGCTTCCAGCACCGTCCCCTCGGCCAGCGGCCGGGCGTAGCCGCCGGCGAACAGGTCGGCGTGCAGACGGGCATGCTTGGGCGCCACCCAGCCCGGCGGCGCGTAGACATAGACCGGCGCCGGGGCGGCGCACGCCTCGCAGCACATGGACACCGAATCGCCGGTCACCACCAGGGCGTCGGCGAGGGCCAGGAAGCCGAAATAGGGGTTGTCGCCCTCGGCCCCCCAACGGTGGACGAAGCGCGGCGCCGGGATGGCGGCCAGCAGGGCGTCCTCGGAGTGGGCGCCGGTGCGGCGGCTGGTGGTGACCAGCACCGACCCGCCCGCCGCCAGGGCGGCCGCCCGGCGGCCCAGCTCGGCCGCCATCTCGGGCGGGAACGGCCGCTTGCGGGTGGCGCCGCCGACGACCAGGCCCACCCAGGGGCGCGGCAGGGCGGCGAACCGGGGGCGCCAGGTCTCCGCCTCGGCGGCAAGCCGTTCGGCGGTCACCCGGTGCGGAGCGCCGACGACCGGCAGGATGTTGGCACCCGTCGGCGCGCGGCCGTCATGGCGGGGAATGGCGATGATGTCGAAGTCGGCGCGGCCGCCCGGCCCCGGGTCCATGACCTGGACCAACAGCGCGCCCGACCGCCGCTTGATCCAGCGTGCCACGGGGGCGGTGCGGCGGCCGGCGGCGATGACCACCCGCGGCCAGGGCGCGGCCAGCGCCAGCCGCGTCTCCAGCGTCACCCCCAGCAGGCTGGCGCCGCGCAGCGGGTTGGGCAGCCGAACCCAGCGGTCATAGCGCACCGGCTTGACCGCGAAGGGCAGCCCCAATGCCTCGGCCACGCCGAGGCATTGGCCGACATTGCCCGGCCGGTCGTCGGCCAGCACCCAAACGGGGGCGCCGCTGTCCTCTCGCATGATCCCTCTTCCCCTCGCGCCGCCAACCGGCCTGTCCGATGGCCGCAGGCTCCGACAAAGCCGGGCTTTTTGCAACCCTGCCCCGCACCTCCGCCCGGCCCGCCTCTTACTTTCGCGCACTCGACGGCGGGCGGCGGCGGTATCATGACTCTACCCGCGACGCCAGCGAAGGGAGACCCGCGATGACGCCCAACGCCATGCTGACACGCGACCGCGTCGAGGAGATCATGGGACGCCTCGACGATCTCAAACTGGCCGAAATCCTGGAAGCCGGCCCGTCCGAGCCCGAGCTGATGGAGGCCAAGCGGTGGATGGCGGGCTATGTCCGCACCCTGCCCGACGACGATCCGCTGCGGCCGTCGGTGGTGGCCCGGCTATGCGACATCATGAAGTCGGACGAGCCCGACTGGTACGACGCCGCCGCCGACTAATACACCGCCATCGCGAGCCGCCGTCACGCCCCCTTGAACACCGGCCTCCGCTTCTCCCGGAAGGCCGCCAGGCCCTCGCGGTAGTCGGCGGTGTCCAGGAATTCATAGCACTCGTCCATCTCGACCGGGGTGACGGGGGCGGGGTCGTCGAGGCGGCGCAGGAATTCCTTGTGCCAACGATTGGCCAAGGGCGCCCCGTTGGCGATGCGCCGCGCGGTGGTCATGGCCTCGGCCTCGGCCTCGTCGTCGTCGGCGATGCGGGTGAGAAGCCCCTTGGCCAGCGCCTCCTCGGCGTCGAACACCCGCCCCTCCAGCAGGATCTCGGCCGCCACGGCGGGGCCGGCGACGCGGCGGATGGCGGCGATCTCAGGATAGGCCATGACCACCGCGATCTTGTTGATCGGCACCCCGAAGCGGCCCGAGCGGGCCGAGATGCGCAAATCGCAGCAGCAGGCCAACTCCAGCCCGCCGCCGACGCAGGGACCGAAGACCAGCGCCACCACCGGCTTGGGGCAGGTGCGCACCGCGTCCAACGCCCGGCGCATGACCACGTCGTAGGCCTTGGCCTGCTCGGCGTCGGCGCGCAGGGTGTCGAACTCGTCGATGTCGGCCCCCGGCGCGAAGGCCTTGGTGCCGGCACCGCGCAGGATCACCGCCTGCACCGAGTCGTCGGCGGACAGGCGCTCGAACGCCTCGCCCAGGCCGCGCCACATGGGCAGGCTGAGGGCGTTCATGCGGTCGGGGCGGTTCAGCGCCACGGTGGCGACGGGTCCGTCGATGGCGACGTCGATCAAGTCAGTCATGCGCCTTGGCCTTGTTGTTCGTCTTGCGAGGCCGCCGATTGTGGCCTATACCCCCCCGAGCCGGCAACCAGCGACCAGGGGCACCATCCATGCAAACCGCTTCCCGCACTTCCGAGCAGAAGCAGGCGGCCATCACCACGGCCCGCATCCTGCTGGAGATCAAGGCCGTCAACTTCCGCCCCGAGGAGCCCTACATCCTCACCTCGGGCTGGGCCAGCCCGGTCTACGTGGACTGCCGCAAGGTGATCTCGTTCCCGCGCGCCCGCCAGAAGGTCTGCGAGCTGGCCGCCCAGACCATCCTGCGCGAGGTCGGCTACGAATCGCTCGACGCGGTGGCCGGCGGCGAGACGGCGGGCATTCCCTACGCCGCCTGGATTTCCGACCGCCTGATGCTGCCCATGCTGTACGTGCGCAAGAAGCCCAAGGGCTTCGGCCGCAACGCCCAGATCGAGGGCGACTTCCAGCCCGGCGCCAGGGTGGTGCTGGTCGAGGACCTGGCCTCGGACGGCGCGTCCAAGGTCAATTTCTGCAACGCCATCCGCGAGGCCGGCGCCCAGATCGACACCGCCTTCGTGGTGTTCTTCTACGGCGTCTTCCCCGGCGCCATGAAGCACCTCAACGACATGGGCGTCCACCTGTCCTACCTGGCCAACTGGTGGGACGTGCTCGAGGTGGCCGAACAGGACGGCCTGTTCGACAAGCGCACCATCGAGGAGGTCCGCAACTTCCTGCACGACCCGGTGCAGTGGTCGAAGCTGCACGGCGGCCGCGCCGAATAGGCCCTAGAGCCCGATGCCCAAAATGTGCATCAGGCTCTACGCTTGTTGATTTTGCCCTCGCCGGGCGCGGCCCTTCAGCCGCTTGGCCGCTCGCTCAATGCTCGCAGGAGCGGCGTGCCTCAGATTAAAGGTGCGCCGCTCTATTTGCGGTCCAGCGGCACCGGGTGGCTGACGTCGCAGGTCACCCCCGGGCCGTTGACCAGCGAGAAGCCCGCCTTCACCACCCGCTCGATCAACTGGCGGCGGCGGATGCCCCAGGCATAGCACGCCACCCCGGCGTCATGGGCCACCGCGCGGAAACGGCTCAGGCGGGCGAACAGCGCGTCATCGCCCACCCGCTCCTCCTCGGGAAGTTCGGCGAGATCGACGCCGATGGCGCGCACCCCGCCCAACGACGCCACCATCTCGGGCGCCGCCAGCGGCAGGCGGACCAGGATGTCGCAGTCCAGCGCCTCCAGCGGCGCGAACAGGTCGCGCAGGATGGCCGGCGGCACCGTCTCGGTCACTCCGAAGATCTCGATCTTCAGCAGCCGGCGGCGGGCGTGGACCGGAATATCCTCGAACGGGGCTCGGATGCAGTCGCGCCAGCGGGGCGCCAGCGACATCCAGTGGAACGGCACGGTCAGACCGACGCGGCGGCGACCGGCGACGATGGCCCGCAGCTCGCGGGCCACTTGCCCGGAGACGAAGCGGTCCAGGGTCAACGTCTCGACAGGCCCGGCGCCGACATAGGCCCGGCAACCCTCCAGAACCGGCTCGGTGTCGTCGTCCTGGCGCACCAGCCGGGCGTGGTAGGCGCCGAGGCCGCCCAGGCTGGTCACCCAGGTCGGAGTCCACAACATGGCCAGACTGCTGTCGGGGGCCAGATGCGTCCGGCCCGCCGCGACCGAGGCAGCCTGCCGGTCGAGGGCGTCGTCCAGCCATGCCGTGGCGTCGACCGGGCCGCGTGCCGCGTCCCCGGGCTCGAAGACGGGCAGGTCGCCGTCGAAATGCCGGCGCTCGGGGGTCAGCGTCACCCACTGCGGTTCGTCGGCGGCGCGGCCGTCGGTCCCGGAAATGGCGAAGGGCGCCGGATGGGTGCCATCCCCATCGTCCATCAGCTTGGCGAGCGTGGTCCGGTGCACCGCCCCCAGCCCCCGTCCCGGCGGGCCGGCCACCGGCGCCGCCGCCTCCACCGCCTCGTGGATGGCCTCCACCCTGAGGGCGCCACTGGGATGGACCACGCTGCCCAGATCCACGTTCACCGCCGTCACCTGTGGCCGCCGGCCGTCCACCGCCGCCGTTCCGAACAGATGGGCCGAGATGTCGCGGGCGATGGCCGCCACCCGGGCGCGCGCCTCGGGACGCGGGGCGCGCGGGATCACCAGGCAGGCCGTCTCTGAATCGAGGCGGGTGTAGAAATCGGTGGCGGGGTCGATATGGCGGCGGATGATCTGGTCCACGGCGGTGCCCACCAGGACGCTGAGGCGCTCCCACTTGTCGCCGGCCGCGTCGCGGAAGTCGGCCAGCGAGAAGACGTGCAGGCGCTCGTCGGATTCGCGCCGCCCGAAGCCGATCAGCGCCGAGACGAAATGCCGGGGATCAAGATAGCCGATGCGGCGGACCCGGCGGCGGTCGCCGGGGAGCCGGCCGGGCGCCACACGACGGCCATGCTCGGGCGCCGGACCCCGGCGTCCCGACCAAGGGGGCCAGCGCCCCAACGCCGACCGCATCCTGTCCCAAAGGGCCGTCCATGCCATGGCGCACCTCCCCGACCGTCGCCTGGCCATGGATCAAGCTTACCCCCTTCCGAACCCTGGACAAGCCGAGAAATGCGGCCCGTCCCCGGCGCGGCGGTCATATGCCGCAGGCAGCGAGATGGACCAGGAACTGACCGATATGATGGTGGGGGTCGGAACCGAATTCCTTGCGGAAGACGTCCTCGTCGCCGGGCGAAATCTCGGTCAGGGGCTTGAACAGCCCCTGGAAGAAGGCGCAGAACTCGTGGTTGCCGAACACCCGGGGCTCCTCGTGGCCGTGCTCCTTGACCACGAAGGCGCTGGACCCCAGGCTGACCGTGGTCGGAGTGTACTGCATCAGCTTGATGAACCAGTCCTTGCGCAGGTCCCAGCGGTGGAACGAGGCGGCGATGCGGACCAGGGTATGCCACTGGATCAGCTTGGCCTGCCGGTTGCTGTAGAAGGCGTCCCAGTTGAAGTCGTCGTTCAACGCCTCACGCAGGTCGCGGACCAGCTGGCTGCACTGCTCGGCGTATTTCTCGCCATCGTCGCCGAGGACGAGATGGATGAACGAGAACACGTTGGGCAGGATGTCGCGGTCGAGTTGCCCGCCGTCGAGCGCCTCGCTGAGCGGATGGATCATCAGCCGGCCGAAGGCGTTGGTCCGTTTCAGCTCCAGCTTCTCGGCCGCGACGATCTCCATCATCTCGCGATAGGCGCGGCGGTAGAAATCGTCGAAGGCTTCCGATGTCTTCAGCCCCTCGACGATGTCATGGAGACCGTTCATCCCCATGAGCCGGTCGTAATAGGCGCCTTCGGCCGCCTGGATCAAGGCGTCGAGCACGTGGTTCGTGGTCTTGCGCAGGAATTTCGGACCGCGTGCGCCCATGCCACTGTTCCTTCGGCAAGCCAACGTTCCATCAATATATGAGGTTCGGTTACCCAATAAAAGTGCCGCGCCTTGCCCTACACTTGCAGCCAGTAGCCGAGCACGGCGCTGACCGCCTGCGGCTGCTCGATGGCCGACAGGTGGCCGCACTGTTCGACCATCACCACCCGCGCGCCGGGGATCAGGTCGGCCATCTCCTCGGCGCGGTCGGGGGGTGTCAGGGCGTCGTCGCGGCCGCACAGGATCAGCGTCGGGCAGGTGACGCGGGTCAAGCCGGGCCGGGCGTCGGGCCGGCGCATGATGGCGATCTGCTGGCGCGCGAAGGCCTCGGGGCCGACCGCCAGGGCCATCTCCTTCGCCAAGCCGCCGACCCGCTCCATCGCCATGTGGTCGGGGTGGACCAGCAGCGGCAGCATTCCGGGCATGATCCGTTCGAAGCCGCCGCTCGCCGCCAGGGCGATGGCATCCTTGCGGCGCTCGGTCTGCTCGGGCGAATCGGGGCGGGCGGTGGTGTCGAGAAGCGCCAGCCGCTCGACCCGTTCCGGCGCGCGGCGCATGATCTCCATGGCCACGTAGCCGCCCATGGAAATTCCTGCCAGCGAGAAGCGGCCCGGCACCGCCTCCAGCACCCGCGTCGCCATGCTGGCGAGGGAGTCGTCCTGGGTGAGGTCGGCGATCATCACGTCCACCGTTCCCGACAGGGCCGCTTTCTGATGGGACCACAGGCGAGGGTCGTTGAGCAGTCCGGGCAGGAGCACGAGGTGAGGCATGGCTCGTCCTTCGGAAAGTGGGTGGGGCTCGATACTAGCGGCAACAGCCCTGCCCGGGAACCGGTCCAGCCTGCCGCCGTTGGTCGCAATGGATATTGGCGGGAGGGAGTCATGGATATCAAGGCCATCCAGTTCGCCGCCCTGGTTGCCACGGCGTTGGCGCTCGTGCCCGCCGGGGCTCATCTTCTGACGTTGTCCAACAAGATGGAACTCGAACCGGAAGCCTATTTCCTGAGCCAGCAGGTCTTTCGCGGCTGGGCCTGGCTCGGTCTGATGCTGGCGGCGGCCCTGGTCGCCGACCTTTCCCTGGCGCTGGCATCGCGTCGCCGGCCGGTGCCCTTCGTCTTGGCGCTTGGCGCCGCGGCCCTGATCTTGTGCTCGCTGGGCGTGTTTTTCGTCTGGACCTATCCGGCCAATCAGGCAACCGCCAACTGGACCGTCATTCCCGACAATTGGCGAATCCTGCGAAAGCGCTGGGAATACTCGCACGCGGCCAGTGCCGCGCTCCTGTTCCTGGCGCTCTGCACGGTCGTGCTGGCCGTGCTGGCGGAGCAGCGGCCGGTCACTTGATCAGCTTGGAGATATCCTTGAACTCGGGCGTGCCGGCGCAGTGCATCCACTCGAACACCGCCATCTCGGTGGTCACCACCTCGACGCCGTTATGGGCCAGGCGCTCCATGGCGGCGCGATGGTTGGCGGGGTTGCGCGACGAGCAGGCATCGGCCACCACCGCCACCTTGTAGCCGGCCTCCCGGAAGCCGACGCAGGTCTGTAGGACGCAGACATGGGCCTCGATGCCGGCGACGACCACGGTGTCGCGCCCCAGGGCGTCGACACGCGCCTTCACGTCGGGGGAGGCGGCGCAGGAGAAGTGCATCTTCTCGACCTGGGCCCCCTCGGGGGCGAGACCGAGCAGTTCGCCCACCGTATGGCCCAGCCCCTTGGGATATTGCTCGCTGACCACGACCGGGATTCCCAGCCGCTCGGCGGCGCGCATCAGGATCGCGCAATGGCGGTAGACCAGGCGTGGTTCGGCCATCACCGGGGCCAGATATTCCTGCACGTCCACGATCAAAAGGGTCGACCGACCGGCATCCAGCAGCATGGAATCCTCCTGATTTCGACCCCGCGAGCGTATCCGAGCGGCAACACTCCGCCAACCCCGCAGCGAGTCAAGGGGTTCCGTCGTTGACAGAAGCGCGCGAACTTCTATTATCCCGCCGCAACATGACAACTACGACATTCGACGACCTGGGCCTTGGCCCCGAAATCCTCAAGGCAGTTGAGGAATCCGGCTATACCAAGCCCACACCGATCCAGGAACAGGCCATCCCCGTCGTCTTGATGGGGCGCGACGTCCTGGGCTGCGCGCAGACCGGCACCGGCAAGACGGCGTCCTTCACGCTGCCGATGATCGAAATCCTCGCCGCCGGCCGGGCCAAGGCGCGCATGCCGCGCTCGCTGATCCTGGCGCCGACCCGCGAGCTGGCGGCCCAGGTGGCCGACAACTTCGACAAATACGGCAAGTACCACAAGCTGACCAAGGCGCTGATCATCGGCGGCGAATCCATGAGCGACCAGATCGCGCTCCTTGACCGCGGCGTCGACGTGCTGATCGCCACGCCGGGCCGGCTGCTGGACATGTTCGACCGCGGCCGCATCCTGCTCAACGACGTCAAGGTGCTGGTCATCGACGAGGCCGACCGCATGCTCGACATGGGTTTCATTCCCGATGTCGAGCGCATCGTCTCGCTGCTGCCCAAGATTCGCCAGACCCTGTTCTTCTCGGCCACGCTGGGCCCCGAGATCCGCCGGCTGGCCGACGCCTTCCTGATGAACCCCAAGGAGATCACCGTCGCCGCGCCGTCCTCGGCGGCAACCACCATCGAGCAGTATCTGGCCGTGGTGGAGGAGATCGACAAGCGCGAGACGCTGCGGCACATCATCCGCATCGAGAACGTCAAGAACGCCTTCATCTTCTGCAACCGCAAGCGCGACGTGGACATCCTGTTCAAGTCACTGAAGAAGCACCATTTCGACGTGGTGGCGCTGCACGGCGACATGGCCCAGCCGGCCCGCATGGAGGCGCTGGGCAAGTTCAAGTCCGGCGAGGCCAGGCTGATGGTGTGCTCGGACGTCGCGGCGCGCGGCATCGACATCAAGGCGGTCAGCCACGTCTTCAACTTCGACGTCCCCATCCACGCCGAGGACTACGTCCACCGCATCGGCCGCACCGGCCGCGCCGGCGAGGCGGGCCACGCCTACACCATCGCAACTCCGGACGACGGCCGCTTCGTGGCCGCCATCGAGAAGCTGATCGGCACCACCGTCCCGCGCCTGGAGATCGAAGGCGTGCCGGCCCTGGAGCTGGACATGGAACCCCGGAAGCGCGGACGCGGCGGCCGCAAGGACGACAAGGGCAAGAGGGACGGCAAGGCCGAACGCCCCGAACGTCGGGAGCGGGGAGACCGCAAGCCGCGCCGCGCCGAGGCCGCCGAGCCGGCGGAGGAAGCCGTTATCGTCACCGCCGAGGCGCCCGAACCCCGCCGCGAGCCCGAACCCCGCCGCGACCGCGAGCCGCGCCGCGACCGTGAGCCGCGCCATGACCGCGACCGCGACAGGCCGCGCAAGGACCGGGGCCGCCGCGGCCGCATCGACGAATTCGGCATCGGCGAGATGCGCCATGCCGACGACGTGGTGGGATTCGGCGACCACATGCCCGATTTCATGACCCGCGCCGTCGTCCTGCCGGCCAAGGGCAAGGCCGCCGCCGGGTCCGAGGACTGACCCCTTCAGGGAGGGCTCCCATGCAGACCATCTTCGTCATGGTGAAATGCGATCCGGGCCGCGCCTATGAAGTCGCCGACGAGGCGGTGGACATCGAACAGGTCTCGGAGGTCCACTCCATCTCGGGCCAGTACGACCTGATGCTGAAGTGCTACCTGGAGGCCGGGCAGGACATCGGCCTGTTCGTGGTCGAGACGCTGCAGCTGCTGCCCGGCGTCCGCGACACCTTCACCATCACCGCCTACAAGGCCTTCACCTAACCCAGAAGCCGCGCGGCCAGCCCCAGGCCGCCGGCCGCCGTGACGCCGGCCATCACCAGGCCGATGCGTCGCGCCATGGTGCCGCCGCACAGCAGGCCGACCAGCGCCACCTTGACGCCGGTGTTGGCCATGGCGGCGATGGTGATGACGGTGGCCGCCACCGCCAGGGCGACGTCGCGCCCTCCCATCTGGACCATGGACAGCGCCATGGCGTCCACGTCGGCCAGCCCCGCCACCGCCGCCAGCACGTAGAGGCCGGCGTCGCCGACCCATCGCTGCAGCAGTTTCGAGGCCAGGATCACCACCGCCAGCAGGGCCGAAAACTTGATCGCCATCCCCAGTTCGAAGGGGTTGGTCAGCGCCATCTGCGGCGGCCTGCCCTCCTCGTCGCGGCTGCGCCACAAAAGCCAGGTGCCCAGCAGGCCGGCCGCCGCCATGCCGCCCAGGGTCGGAGCCAGGCGCATGCCGACCTCGGCGTTGAGCACGGTGACGATCACCCACAGCCGCGCGTACATGGTGGTGTTGGCCAACGCGACGCCGGCGGCCAGCAGCGGCTGCATGCCGGGGCTGGAGCGACCCAAGCGGGCGAAGCTGACGGTCAGCGCCGTCGACGAGGCCAGGCCGCCGAACACCCCGGTCAACAGGCTGCCGATGCGCGGGCCGGCGATCTTGATGGCGAAATAGCCGACGAAGGAAATGCCGGCCACCAGCACCACCAGCAGCCACAGCTTGAAGGGGTTGAGCACGCCCTCGGGGCCGTAGCCCTCGTCGGGGAGCATGGGCAGCACCACCGCCGAAATGACCAGCAGCTTGATGCCGGCCCGCAGCTCCAGCTGCTCCAGCCGCCGCAGCCAGGCGTGCAGGACCTCCTTCGACCCCAGCAGCGCCGTCGCCACCACCCCGCCGGCCGCCGCCGCCGCCATCTCGCCATAGGCGGCCAGGGCGCCGAGGCCGAAGGCGGTCAGCTCGGCGATCTCGGTGGTGATCCCCACGTCCGGGTCCCGCCGGGCCCGCACCAGATGCGAGGTCACCGACACCGCGGCCAGGGCGAGGATGGACGCCGCCAGCACCAGCGCCCCGTATTCGAGCCCCAGCAGGCCGGCGACGCCCCCCAGCAGGCCGATCAGCGAGAAGGTGCGGATGCCGGCCACCCGCGTGCCCTCGGGCGCCGCGCGGGTCTGCCAGCCGCGTTCGATGCCGATCAGCAGCCCGATCGCCAGCGCCATCCCCAGCCGCTTGAACACGAAGACGTCATCCATGCCGCCATTATAGCCTAGTCGCGGTCGCGGCCCAAATTGCGCAGCTTGATGACCACGACGATGCCCGCCAGGACCAGGGTCAGGACGTTGGCGACGATGATCGGCCAGGCGGCCAGCAGCGCCCCGTAGACCGTCCACAACGCCACCCCGAGCCAGAACAGCAGCCACATGCCCAGCGAGATGTCGCGGGTCGAGCGCGTGCGCCAGGTCTTGACCACCTGGGGCACGAAGGCGAGGGTAGTCATGATGCCGGCCACGGCGCCGATGACGTCGACCATCGGACCTGCCGACATGGGGGCTCCGGATAGCGGGAGAAGGATGGTGCTGTTCTATATCACACTGCTGCTGGTCTGCCAGCTCGCCGGCGAGGTGGTGGCGCGATTGGCCGGCCTGCCGGTGCCGGGGCCGGTGGTCGGCATGGTCATCCTGTTCCTCGGGCTGATGGTCAAGGGCGGCGTACCCGCCGACCTCGACCGGGTGGGGACGGCGCTGCTGTCGAACCTGTCGCTGCTGTTCGTGCCGGCCGGCGTCGGCGTCATGGTCCATCTCGGCGTGATCGCCGAGGAATGGCTGCCCATCTCGGCGGCGCTGATCGCCGGCACGCTGGTGACCATCGCGGTCACAGCCTGGGTCATGGCGGCCCTGGGCAGGCGCCCGTGAGCGCCGACCTGGAAAGCATCTGGGTCTACCTGGCGGCGACGCCGCTGCTGGGCCTGACCGCCACCCTGGTCGCCTACCAGCTGGCGCAGGCGCTGTGGCGCCGGCTGGGGATGACGCCGCTGCTGAACCCGGTGCTGCTGTCGATCCTGGCGCTGGCCGGCTTCCTGACCGTCACCGGCACCGACTACCGCACCTATTTCGACGGCGCCCAGTTCGTCCATTTCCTGCTCGGCCCGGCCACGGTGGCGCTGGCCATCCCGTTGTATCGCCAGGTGGGCGCGCTCCGGCGCTCGGCCCTGGCCGTCGTCGTCGCGTTGGTGGCGGGATCGGTGACGGCGGCGGTCAGCGCCGTGGGCATCGCCTGGGCGCTGGGGGCGTCGCGCGGGGTGCTGATGTCGCTGGCCCCCAAGTCGGTCACCACCCCCATCGCCATGGGCGTCGCCGAACAGATCGGCGGCCTGCCGTCGCTGACGGCGGTGCTGGTGATCCTGACCGGCATCACCGGCGCGGTGGCCGGAACCTGGGTGCTGGGCCTGATCCGGGTCCGGGACCCTCAGGCCCAGGGCTTCGCCATCGGTGTCGCCTCGCACGGCATCGGCACCGCCCGCGCCCTCCAGCTGGGCGAGGTGGCCGGCGCCTTCTCGGGCCTGGCCATGGGCCTCAACGGGGTGGCCACCGCCATCCTGGTGCCGCTGCTGGTCCGATGGGCCTTCCAGCCATGACCGTGCGCCCCTTCCGCCCCGAGGACGCCGAGGCGCTGTCCGCCGTCTACAGCCGGGCGGTGACCGAGCTGGGCCCGCGCGGCTACACCCCGGTGCAGGTGGCGGCCTGGCTGACGATGACGCCCTCGCCCGGCCAGTTGCGGAAATCGGCCGGCGACGGCCGCGTCCGCCTGGTGGCCGAGGACGAGTCCGGCCGCCCGGTCGCCTTCACCGACCTCGAGCCGGACGGCCATATCGACTTGCTCTATTGTGCCCCCGAGGCGGCAGGGCGTGGCCACGCCGCCGCGCTCTACGGCGAGTTGGAGCGGATCGGGCGCGACCGCGGGATGGAGCGCCTGTACGCCGAGGCCAGCGAGCTGTCGCGCGATTTCTTCGTGCGGCGGGGCTTCACCGTGCTGCACATCCGCCGCTTCGAGATCGCCGGCGTGCCGGTCCACAATTACGCGGTCGAGAAGCGCCTCGGATGACAGGACCGCCCTATACCGCGTTGCCCTAACCGGCCGCGGAAAAATGCCGATTGGGCCTCCACATGCCCTTTTCCGTCATGCGCGGGCTTGACCCGCGCATCCACGCACTGCCGCATAACACGTTGTTCCAAATGTGCATTCCGCATCGACACGGGGATGGCCGGGTCGAGCCCGGCCATGACCAATCGAGCCCAATGACGTATTTTTCGGGTTGTTCCGCAGCCGCTAATACTGTTCCGAGAAAACCATGCCCTTCCCAGGAGCGTAGATGTATCGCCAGCGATCACCGCCATCGTTGAAATCCCAGGTGTACTGAAGCGCGCCTTTCGAGCCCTGATAGGTGAAGTTGATCTTCTCGATGGTCACCACGATGGCGCTCTTGTCCTTGAAGACGCGGGTTTCGCCCTGATACCAGCGGCCCAGGGGGAACTTGACCTCCTGTCCGGGGTCGAATCGCGGCCAACGGGAATCCCAGCGGCGACCGATGCCCTGGCCGTCGTCGGTCACTGCGTAATACTGGGTGACCGTCGAAAAACTGCGACCGGAAAACCGTTCACGTTTGTAGGCCGTGACCACTTGCCCGGTGAACGGATCGCTCCACTCCAACGGGCCGTCCAGGGTGGTCGGATTGTTGTTCTCGGCATAATGGGTCTTCGAGGTCTCTCCCTCAGCCATGCCGGTGAACAAGGACAGCGGAATATCCCTGACGGCATTGCGGTCGACCACCGGCGGCTCCGGCTTGCAGGCGGCCACCAGGCCGGCCATCAGGATCACGGCTGTGAACAGGGCCATGCGCATGTGACATCCTCCTCGGATCAGGCTCGCCCGCCGCTCACAACCCCGCCGCCTTGCGGATGGCGGCGATGTTCCAGCCCTTGGCGGTGTCGGCCAGGATGTCGGCGCTCTTGAGATTGTCGCCCTGGATCTCGAGCAGGATCCGGCCACCCAGCACCATGGTGATCTCGCCGGCCCGGGTCGAGCCGTCCCACCGGATCAGGGCATCCTCGCCGCCCGTCTTGAGCCGCCGGACATTGGGCAGGGCGTTGGTGGCGGCCTCGTTGGCCAGCAGCGCGGCGGCCGCCTCAACGGCCGGGCTGTCCATGATCAGCGAGGCGTTCATGGTCGAGTCGTTGCTTTCGTAGGCCCGGGTGACGGCCAGCCCGCCGCCGACCGCGCCCAGTCCCTGGATCTCGGCGTCCTCGGCGTGCCATCCGCCCGGCGGGGCGGGCATGGATTCCGAGAACGCCTTGCCCAGCCGCGACTGCAATTCGATCAACGCCGCCTCGAGTTCCTTGGCGGTTCGCGCCACGTCGCCGCGCTGCCAGGCCTGCCGGGCCGCCTCGATGCGCGGCCCGGGATCGGCCGCCCGCGCCGCCATGGGCATCGCGAGCCCGACCAGCAACAGCGGCACCGCCGCCCACCCCCGAACCGCCATGCGTCGCCTCTTGCGGATGCAATTCTTCCGATTGACCTTAACCCCGCTCCCGAATGGCGGCAAGCGTGCGCGATGGCCCCGCTTCTGCTAGGGTCCGCTTGTCACAATCGGGCTGGAACGCCGCCTTGAACCTGGTCTTCTTCCTGTTGGCCGCCGCCGCCTTCGCGGTCGCCGCCGTCGCCGAGGCCACCGGCTCTCCCGGCGCCATGGAGGCGCTGTCCAAGGCGACGCTGGCCGCCGCCGAGGGGGCGGTGCCGCTGGCCCTGGGGCTGGTGGGGGTGATGGCCCTGTTCCTGGGGCTGATGAAGGTCGCCGAGGCGGGCGGCCTGCTGGCCGCCACCGCGCGGCTGCTGGCGCCGCTGCTGCACCGGCTGTTCCCCGAGGTTCCCGCCGGCCACCCCGCCATGGGGGCCATGGTGATGAACGTGGCGGCCAACGTCCTGGGGCTGGGCAACGCCGCCACCCCCTTCGGCATCCGCGCCATGGAGCACCTGGAGACGCTCAACCCCCATCACGGCACCGCCAGCAACGCGCAGGTCCTGTTCCTGGCCATCAACACCGCCGGCGTGACCATCCTGCCGACCAGCGTCATCGCGCTCAGGGCGTCGGCGGGGGCGGCCGACCCGGCGGCGGTGGTGGCGCCCACCCTGGCCGCCACCCTGGTCTCGGCGGTGGTGGCGGTGATCGCCGCCCGTGGCCTCCAGCACCTGTTTCCCGTCCCGAGGGACGCCAGGCCGGAAGCGAGGCCGCCGGAGCCGCCAAAGGCGCCGGACGCCGTCGCCCCCTCCCCGGCCTGGGCCGCCATGGCCGCGCTGGCCGCGTTGCTGGCGTTCATTCCCCTGATGGCGGCCTATGGCCGCGCGGCGGGTCCGTGGATCGTCCCCGGGCTGGTCGTGGGCCTGCTGGGCTTCGGGGTGGCGCGGCGGGTGCGGGTCTACGAGGTGTTCGTCGAGGGCGCCAAGGAAGGCTTCGCGGTGGCGGTCAGGATCATCCCCTATCTGGTCGCCATCCTGGTGGCGGTGGGGATGCTTCGCGCCAGCGGCGCCCTCGACCTGGCACTGGGGCCGCTGGGCGCGCTGACGGCACCACTGGGCGTGCCCGCCGAGGCCCTGACCATGGCGGTCATGCGGACGCTGTCGGGGTCGGGGTCGTTCGGCCTGCTGGCGTCCTACATGCAGGATCCCACCATCGGCCCCGACGGCTATCCCGGGGTGCTGCTGGGAACCGTCTACGCCTCCAGCGAGACCACCTTCTACGTGCTGGCGGTCTATTTCGGCGCCGTCGGCATCCGGCGCGTCCGCCACGCCCTGGCGGCCGGCCTGATCGCCGACGCGGCGGGACTGGTCGCCGCCGTCACCGCCTGCGGCCTGTTCGTCGCCTAGAAGGTCGAGGTGGCGTCGCCACCCCCGGTCACCGATTCGCGCAGCACCGTGATGGCGTTGGGTCCGCCCGCGCCCTTGAGGATCGCCTCGCGAACCGGCACCGGCCCGGACAGGAACGGGCGTGCCCGGGCATCGAGACCCGCCAGCAATTCCGCCAGCACCGGGTTGCGGACCGCCCGCGACAGGACGTCCAACGCCGTGGCGTCGTCACCGCCTTCGACCTCGGCCCGCATCCCGGAATCCATGCGGGCCTCGGCCAGTTCGGCGCAGGCGGCCAGGACGACGGCATAGGTTTCCAGCACATGGGCGGCCTGGATACCGATCACCTTGGCGCCGCGATGGGGTTGATAGTCGACCAGGCCCATGGCCTGGAGCTGTTTGAGCGCCTCGCGGATCGGCGTCCGGGAGATCCCGAACCGCTCCGCCAGTTGCTCCTCGGCCAGCTTGCTGCCCGGAACGAGCTTGCCGGCGACGATCTCGTCCGCCAACGTCACCCGCACGTTCTCGGCCTTTGTCTTGGATGCCACACCCGATGCCATGTCCAACATTTCCCGCGATCCCTACGATCATCGGCGCAGTCTTAACACAATATCTCCCCTAAGAGTAGCATCTTTGGCGTTATCACCGGCTCACAAAGGAATTCATCGCAATCAGCATCCTGCTGCGCTTGCACGCACAAGCGGCGGATATCGAAAATCCCACCCCATGGTGGAATAAGATCGCCTATACGTTCGCCCTGGATCGGGAGCGTCGCTGAACGTCATGGCCCCGTCAACCGCTCCTATTTCAGCCTGACCACTGGATTTCGACTTTGGATGGAGTGTATAAGACCAAGGTTTGTGCAGGGCTGCCCGAGGGAGCGGTCCCGTGCCAGGCCTTGGGGGGAGCCTTCCTTGCGCGGATTCAGTCGTTACCTTTCGTCGGCCGGAATCGTCGCCCTGCTGGCATTCGTCCCGATGGTGGCCGACAGTCAGACGCTGGTCGAGGATTTGGCCGACCTCGCCCGGAATCATCCCCAGGTCCAGGCGCGCCAGAAGGGAACCTTGTCCGCGACCGAGGCCATCCGCGCCGCGCGGGCCGGATACCTTCCGACGATCAAGGCCACGGGCGACACCGGCCCCGAATACATCGACAACAAGGCCCGCCGCGATACCGAGGGCGACCCGTTCTACGAGGGCCGCGAATCGGTCGGGCTGACGGTCACCCAAAAACTGTTCGACGGCTTCGCCACCGACTCGGCCGTCGAGGCCGCCAAGGTCGAGCGCGAGATCGCCGAGGCGGCCTTGCGCGAGGCGCGCCAGAACGCGCTGCTGGAAGGCACGCTGGCCTATGTCAACGTGCTGCGCTACACCAAGATGATCCAGCTCGCCCGCGACAACGAGCGCAAGGTCCAGGAGCAGCTGCACCTGGAGGACGAGCGCGTCCAGAAGGGCGCCGGCATCGCCTCGGACGTGCTCGACGCCAAGCAGCGCCTGCAGATCGCCAAGGAGAAGCGGGTCGCCTATGAGGGCCGGTTCCAGGATGCCGTCGCCGCCTACACCCAGGTCTTCGGGCGTGCTCCCGACGTGGCGCACCTGGAGGACCCGCCGCCCCCCGCCACGCTGATTCCCGGCAGCCTGGACGACGCGCTGGACATCGCCGCGAAGGAAAACCCCACCCTGGAAAGCGCGGCGCGCACTATCGCCCTCAGGATCGAGAACCGCCGCACCGCCGAGGCCGGCTATTACCCGACCCTCGACCTGGTCGGCAAGACCGACTACGAAAACGACAAGAATGCCGCCTTGGACACCCGCCGCGACTGGTCGCTGCTGCTGACGGCGAACTGGGAGCTGTTCTCGGGCTTCAGGACCGACGCCCAGGTCGCACGCGCCACCTACGACCTCGCCGCCAGCAAGGATACCCAGTTGCATACCGGCCGCAAGGTGGCCGAGGCGGTGCGCAAGGCCTGGCACAAGCTGAACGTCGCGCGCGAGCGTACCGGCCTGCTAGAAAACGCCGCCGTCCTCGCCGAGGAGGTGTGGGAGGCGCGCAAGAAGCAGCGCGACGCCGGCAAGGCCACCGTCACTGACGTCCTCGACCAGGAAACCCGTGTCGACGACGCCCGCATCAACTACACCGACGCCTATTACGACACCATCGTCGCCAGCTACGAGCTGCTGACCGCCATGGGGCGTTTCGAGGTCCAGTCCCTGGTGCCCCAGCGGGCACCCATCCCAGCGCCAGCGCCGGCCGCCGCCCCCATCAAGCAGACCCGCGGCAACGCCGCCGCGCCGCCGGCGGCGCCCCGCCGCGAGGACCTGACGAAACCGCTGGGGCGGACATCGGTGGACGACGACGAGCTTCGCGCCCATGTGGACCGCCTGGTCCAGGAGTCGGCGGCCGGCGTCGTCCAGCCGGGCCTGACCTACCGGCGCTGACCCGGCGGCCCGGTCGCCTATTTCGAGGTGGCGGTGAACACCCCGTCCCAGTCGGCGGCGGGAGGGCTGGCCTCGAACTGGGCGATGCGCTCCTCCATCAGGGCATAGAAGCCCTCGAGATGCAGGTCGCGGCGCAGCTCCATGCATGTGGCGATATGGGCGCGGGCGTCGGTCCAGCGCTGCCGGCGATAGGCCTCCAGCATGGCCACGTGCTCGACCTCCAGGGCCTTGAACCAGTCGGCGGCGGCCAGGTCGGGACGGCCCAGCAGGGTCCAGATGCGGACCGCCTCGGTCTTGCCCTTCACCTTGATCAGGTCCAGTTCCAGCGCGGCGTAGTCGGGTGCCCGCCTCCGCGTCTCGTCGCCGATGACGATGTAGACGCCATAGGGCTTGCTCTGGCCCTCCAGGCGCGAGGCCAGGTTGACGGTGTCGCCCAGGACCGAATAGTCGAAGCGCTGGTCCGACCCCATGTTGCCGACGCAGACGCCGCCCGAATTGAGGCCGATGCCGATCTTGATGGGCACGTGCTTGCGCTTCTCGACCACCGATTCCTGTTCCAGCTGGTCGTTGAGCGGCCCCAGCCGTTCCATCATGGTCAGCGCCGATTCGCAGGCGTGGGCGGCGTGTTCGGCGTCGTCCAGCGGCGCGTTCCAGAACGCCATGATGCAGTCGCCCATGTATTTGTCGATGGTGCCGAACCGCTCCAGGATGACGTTGGTCATGGGGGTCAGGAAGCGGTTGATCAGCCGGGTCAGGCCCTGGGCGTCGAACTGCTCGGAGATGGTGGTGAAGCCGCGCACGTCGCAGAACAGCAGCGTCATCTCGCGCATCTCGCCGCCCAGCGTCAGCTTGGCCGGGTCCTGGGCCAGCTTCTCCACCAGGGCCGGCGACAGGTAGCGGCCGAAGGCGGTACGGACCTGCCGGCGCTGCGCCTCCTCGCTGGCGTAGCCGGCATAGGTCAGCTGCATGAACAGGATCAAGGCCAGCACCGCCGGAAACACCGGGTCATAGAGGGTGCGGTGCTCGGCGAAGGACCACCACGACCACCCGATCATGCCGCCCGCCACCACGGCGAACGCCGCCAACGTCCAGCGGGCGCCGATGGCCGGCACCAGGACGATCATCAGCAGGCCGGCGAGAACAGTGGCGGTCCATTCCCGCAAGGTGGCGTCGGGCGGAATCTCCAGCTGCATGCCGGTCATCACCGTCTCGATGATCTGGGCATGGACATCGACGCCGGGGATGTTGCGCTCGACCGCCGTGGTGCGGATATCCTGCAGGCCCGCCGCCGAGGTGCCCAGGATCACCAGCTTTCCCGCCACGGCGGCGGGATCGAAGCTGCCGTCCAGGGCCGACCTGGCGGAGATGTAGTTCTTGCGGTCGTAGCGGGCGGAATACAGGTAGATGCGCCCGTGCGGGTCGGTTTCCACCACGCTGGGGCGGATGACGATGTCGCGCACGCCCGGGACCAGCGCGTCGGGAGGGGTCAGGCGGACCAGGATCGACGGCTGGCCGGTGGCCACCCGCAGCATCTCGACCGCCAGGGTGGGGTGGAAGACGTCGCCCACCTTGACCAGCGCCGGAATGCGCCGCACCACGCCGTCGCGTTCGGCGGTGACGTTGAAGATGCCGCGTCCCGCCGCCGCCTGGTCCAAGGCCGGGATGTTGCGCAGGAGGGCGCTGTGGTTCTCGACATAGAGGCTGGGGTCGCCGTTGAGGACGGCGATGGAGGTCTGCGGGATCTCCCCGTCCACGTCGCGCCCCTTCAACGCCTCGGGGACCACCGTCTGTCCCAGCACCACCCGGCCGGCCTGGGCGATGACGTCGGCCAGGATGGCGTCGTTGCTGGGAAGCTGCTTGAGGCGTTGGCGGGAGCTTTCATCCAGGTTGTCGAGGGTGTCGGCGATGGCCCCCGGCGACAGCCGGTCGGGCTCGGCGAACACGATGTCGAAGGCCACCACCACCGCGCCGGCATTGAACAGGTTGACCAGCATCTGGGCGACCTTCATGCGCGACCACGGCCACTGGCCCACGGCGGCCAGCGAATCCTCGTCGATGTCGACCACCGTCACCGGGCGCGGGTCGGGCCGTTCGCGCGGTTTCAGTTCCTGGTAGAAGTCGAAGACCTTGGCGCGGCCGATCTCCAGGAAGCCGCCGGGGTCGGCGCCCCGCCACACCAGCGCCAGCGCCAACAGCAGCAGCGCCGCCGGCCGGCCGCCCCGCATCAGCCAACGGCGCAACGAGAACCGCCGCACCCGGGCCCACATCCCCTTGCCCGCCTTCGCCCCGGCCATGATGGATCGCCCCCCTCGAATTCCCTCCCGCAAGGCTAGCGCAGTGGTGGACGGGCGGCAAGTTGGGCCGGGGAGAAGTTTTTGTTTGCCTTGGTGCCGGCCGGCGCGAGACAACATGCCCATGGACGAGGACAGGAAAAGCTGGCTGCTTCCGATCATCGAGCCGTTGCGGCCGGTGGTGCGCGAAACCTTGGCCGCCTCGCTGTTCATCAACGTCCTGGCGCTCGGCGTGCCCGTCTTCGTCATGCAGGTCTACGACCGGGTCATCGCCCATTCCGGCACCGCCACCCTGACCGGACTGGTGATCGGCATCGCGCTGGTGCTGGCCTTCGACTACATCCTGCGTCAGTCGCGCGGCCGCATCATGCAGACGGTGGCGTTGCGCCTGGACGTGGTGATGGGCGAACGCCTGTTCGACAAGCTGATCCATCTGCCGCTGCGCACCCTGGAAAGCCGGCCGTCATCGCACTGGCAACAGCTGTTCCGCGACGTCGACGCCGTCCGCAACACCCTGTCGGGGGCGACAGCGGTGCTGCTCGCCGACCTGCCCTTCGTGCTGATCTTCCTGGCGGTGGTGTTCGTCATCGGCCGGCCGCTGGCTCTGGTCTTCATTGGCACCTTCGCGGTGTTCCTGCTGCTGGCCTGGCGGTCGGGCCGGGCGCTGTCGGACACCAGCGGCAAGGAAAAGAACGTGGTCGCCGCCCGCGACGCGCTGGTGGCGGAGATGATCGCCGGACGCGGCACGGTGAAGGCCGTGGGTCTGGACCGCGCCCTCAGGCCCATCTGGGAGGAGCGCCAGGCCGGCGCCATCGAGCATTCCATCCAGCGCGGCGCCGTGGCCGATGGCTACGTCAACCTGGGCATGGAGCTGACGCTGCTGGCCAGCGTCATGCTGACCACGGTGGGGGCCGTCTTCATCATGGAGCACGAACTGACCATGGGCGCGCTGGTGGCGTGCAACATGCTGTCGTCGCGGCTTTACGGGCCCATCAACCAACTGGTCGGCGCCTGGCGCACCTTCGGCGCCTTCCGCCAGTCGGTCGACCGCCTGGGCGAGTTGTTCGCCGAGCCCGAGGATCGCCGCGACACCGGCATCGCGCGCGAACGCCCGGCCGGCCGGCTGACGCTCGAGAACGCGGTGTTCCATTACGACCCCAAGCAGGCGCCGACCCTGACCATCGACCGCCTGGAATTCCGCCCCGGCGGCATCACCGCCATCCTGGGCCGCAACGGCAGCGGCAAGACCACCCTGCTGAAGCTGTTGATGGGCCTTTACGCTCCCGACTCCGGCCGGGTGCTGCTGGACGGCGGCGACCTGCTGCAATTCACCCGTTCCCAGCTGGCGGCCTGGATCGGCTATGTCCCGCAGGAAACCGTGCTGTTCAACGGCACCATCCGCGACAACATCGCCTTCGGCGCCGGCACCGCCACCGACGATCAGGTCCTGGCGGCCGCCCGCGCGTCGGGGGTCCACGCGGCCATCGTCGACATGCCCGACGGCTACGCCACCCAGATCGGCGAGGCGGGGTCGCGCCTGTCGGCCGGCCAGCGCCAGCGCATCGCCATCGCCCGCGCCCTGGTCGGCAACCCCGCCGTCCTGCTGCTGGACGAGCCCACCGCCAGCCTGGACCGCCAGGCCGAGGAGGACCTCAAGCAGACCCTGTTCGAGCTGGCCCGCGACCGCGCCGTGGTGATGGTCACCCATTCGCCGGTGCTGCTGCCGGCCTGCCGCGACGTGGTGGTGGTCGAAAAGGGCCGGGTCGCCGCCGCCGGCCCCGCCGCCGAGGTGCTGCCGCGCCTGTTCGGCGTCCGTGTCCCGCCGCAGCCTCAAGTCGCTTCCACTTCCGCTTCCGCGCCTGCCGCCGCGCCGGTGCCGGTGCACGCCCCATGACCGACGACCGTCCCGCCCCGCCGCCGCCGCCAAGCCCCGTTCGGCGGGGAGTGGCGCTGGCGACCGCCGCCTTGCGCTGGCTGGGCCCGGGCGGCGGCTTCGGCCCCGCCGCGGCGACCCCGGCCGGACGCCTGGGCGATTTGGCCGACGGCTATCCGCTGCCGACTTGGCGGCCGCTGGCCCGGCTGGTGATGGCCCTGGTGGTGCTGTTCCTGGCCTGGGCGGCGTTCGCGCGGCTGGACGAGTTCGCCACCGCCGACGGCGAGGTGGTGCCCGAGGGCAAGGTCCGGCTGGTCCAGCATCTGGAAGGCGGCATCATCCGCGAAATCTATATCCAGGACGGCGCGGTGGTGAAGACCGGCGAGCCGCTGGTCCAACTGGACCTGCCGGTGGGGACCATGAACCGCGAGGAACTGCAGGTCCGGCTCGACGGCCTGACCCTGCAGCGGGCGCGGCTGGAGGCCGAGCTGGCCGGATCGCCCATCGCCTTCCCGCCCGCCGAGGCCAAGCGCCAGCCGACGCTGGTCGAGGCCGAGATTCGCAACCACCAGACCCGCGCCGACGCCCTGGCCGCCACCCTGGCGGTGATCGACGACCAGACCCGCCAGCGGGCCGCCGAGGTGCGCGAGTTCGAGGCCAAGATCCGCTCGACCACCAACAACCTGCGCCTGACCCGCGAACGCCTCAGGATGTCGCAGGACCTGATGCAATCCGGCCTGACGCCGCGCATGGAGCACGTCGCCCTGCAGGGCCAGGTCGAGGAACTGGAAGGCCTGCTGGAAACCCTGCGCGCCTCGCTGCCGCGTGCCCAGGCGGCACTCGCCGAAGCCAGGAGCCGCGCCGACGAGGAACGGGCCCGCTTCGTGCGCGGCGCCCAGACCGAGCTGTCCGAGGTCGAACTGACCATCCAGCGCACCCGCGAACTGCTGTCCGAGGCCTCGGACCAGCAACGCCGCACCCAGATCACCAGCCCCATCGACGGCATCGTCAAGAACCTGCGCTACAACACCATCGGCGGCGTCGTCAAACCGGGCGATCCGATCATGGAGATCGTGCCCCTGAACGAACGGCTGCAGGTGGACGTCAAGCTGTCGCCCACCGACCGCGGCTATGTCCAGGTCGGGCAGAAGGCGACGGTCAAGGTCTCGGCCTACGACTACACCACTTATGGCGGGCTCGACGGCGAGGTGGTCCTGGTCGCCCCCGACACCACCCTGACTCCCGACAACCATCCCTATTACCGGGTCGTCGTCCAGACCGACCGGGCGTGGCTGGGCGAGGAGCGCGGCCTCTATCCCATCAGCGCCGGCATGCAGGCCTCGGTCGAAATCCATACCGGCACGCGAACCGTCATGCAGTACCTGATCAAACCGGTGATCAAGCTCCGCCATGAGGCATTCCGCGAGCGCTAGGACCGTGCTCCCACTATTTCCGCGTTGATTCCCGCCGATTCACCCGGCGCGAAAGGCGTTTGTTCCTGTGCACACCGTTTCTCCCCGGGTGCTATGGTTGATGCAAAAACCATAATGTTGACCGGGAGGAACCATGTCGTATATCGAGCCCCAAGACGGGCCGCCCCCTTTCGCCCCCAGCCTGGACACGTTGCTGGGATCCCTGAACGACGCCATCGCCGCCAACGAGAAGATCGCGTCGGCCGCCACCCTGGCCCGTCAGGTCGCCGAGATGGCCACCGAGCAGATCCACGAATCGTCCGGTTCGCTGTCGGCGCTGGACGACATCCGCATGCTGGTCGACGAGGTCTCGGAGATCGAGGACCGCCTGACCGACCTGGGAGCCTGTCTGATCGACGTCAGCAAGGTGGCCGAGAAGATCGAGACCATCGCCCGCCAGACCCGGCTGCTGGCCTTGAACGCCACCATCGAGGCGGCCCGCGCCGGCGAGGCCGGCAAGGGCTTCGCGGTGGTCGCCAGCGAGGTCAAGACCCTTGCCCTGGCGACCAGCGACGCCACCACCCAGATCGCCGGCACCGTCCGCGACCTCACCGAGCGCATCGACCATCTGGTCGAACGCGGACACAAGACCAAGGAAACCGCCTCCAAGGTCCGCGACGCCAGCGGCGGCATCGCCGACGCCTTCGACGATTTCGAGACGGTGGTCTCGCTGATCGAGCACCATGTGGACGAGATCGTCGAGAACAGCGAGCGCGGGACGGAACGCTGCCGCGAGGCCGTGGGCGGACTGGGGGCGCTGTCCGACTGAATCCCGACGGGGGCCGGCGCGCAGGCCGGAGGGCGCGGACACGCCTTCCGGCCGGATGCGAGCCTAGGCCGCCACCATATCGCGGAGGTCGCCCAGCAGCAATTCGGCGGCGAAGGCGCAGTCGCCGCAATCGCAGCACCCGCCCTGGCGGGCGCAACGCAGCAGTGCCGCCGCGATCGCATGGCCGCAGGCCCATTCGCCCCGCTCCATATGGCGACCGGCCGCGGCGATGCGCGACGGAAGGCAGGCAGGAACCGAGGTGGTGGACTTCATGGAACGATCGTCCTTTCGACCGTGACGGTATCGGCGGTTGCCGGTATTTATCCCCATGCCCGCTCCGCCGGCAATCGGGCTTACACCCTATGATCCGCTCGCCGAGGGCATATTACTTTGAACTCTTCGCACTGAATTGTTGCTTGGTGTGACGGAAGTCTCCGTCACCGTGTCACTCCGGCGGCGGCGCAGCATGCGGTGAAGACCGAAAAGCTCCAGGCAGACCGCCCCCAGCATCGCCGGCAACATCAGGTCGAACCGGACGTGCACGGCCCACAGCATGACACCGCCATAGGCGATTCCACCCGCCAGCAGCAACGGTTGCCAGCGTGTCAGGATGGCCACCACCACCATCGCCGCAGCCGCGAAAAAGGCCATTTCCATGCTCATGGCCACCCTCCCTGCCGGATGCCCATGGTGGCGGCCGCGTCTCCCAACCCCTCGGTCGCCGCCAGCGGCAAATAACCCCGCAGGCATTATGGACACTTTTACTTGTCGAATTGCAAGTATCGCGACGGCCGTCATCCCGTCGTATGGGGTGGGGGATGCCCTGCCCGCGTTCGCGGATGTGGAAAACGGCACCGTCGCGTGCTTCACTGATTGCTCATAATAGGTATTTCCCCGGAGCTTTCCCGGCATGATTCCCGACGACGCCTCAGGCGTCCTTCCCGTCCCGGACGCCTCAGGCGTCGTTCCCGTCCCGGCGGCCTTCCCCGCCCCCACCCGCCGTCCCGCCGGCCGCGTGTTCTTCCTGGGCGATCCCCTCGACCGGCTCGACCGCCCATGGGACACCAGCCTGCGCCTGATGGAGGCCCAGCGGCGCCGGGGAACGCCGGTGGCCTGGGCGACAGTGGACGACATGATGATCCGGGGGCGGACGCTGATCCTGCATGGTGCCGAGGTCGGTCCCGCCGACCTGGTATGGCTGCGCCTGGACCCCTCGGTGTCGGTGGCGTGGTACGAGGCGTTGCGAGCCCTGTGCCATGTGGACGCTCGCATCGTCAACGCCCCCGGCACGGTGCTGACGGTGCACGACAAGCGCTCGGCGCTGTCGCTGTGCCCGCGCCCGACCTGGAGCCTGTTCTCGCCGGCGCAGGTTGGACCGGTGGCGGGCGAGATGCGGCGGATGGGCGTCGAAACCATCGTGCTGAAGCCGCCGTCGCTGTTCGCCAGCAAGGGGGTGAAGTTCATCGCCGCCGACGATCGCGCCGGCCTCGAGGCCGGTTTCGCGGACCTGGTCGGGCTGTTCGGCTACGTCATCGCCGAGCCCTATCTTGGGCCGGGCGCCGGACTGCCGCCGGTCGACCTGCGGGTCCTGGTGACCGCCACCCGGGTGATCGGCGCCATCGAGCGGGTGATCCCGGTGGGCGGCGGCCTGCATGACGTGACCAAGGCAGGCGCGTTCACCGCCCCGCAGGCGCGTCTGGTCACGGCCGCCATGGAATTCCTGCGCGACGAGGGAATCTTCCTGGCCGGCCTCGACTTCCTGGGCGACACGCTGACCGAGATCAACGTCTCGTGCCCCGGCGCCATCCCGGAAATCAACATGTTCTGCGGCATCATGGCCGAGGACGCCGTGCTGGACGATCTCGCCGCCGCCCTCCCGGGCTGACCTCAGGCGCTGCGGCGGCCGTCGCACCCGGCCAGGGCGATGGCCGTCTCGACCAGGCGCAGCAGGCTTTCCAGCCGTCCCACCGCCAGCCGGCGCGGCAGCGAATCGGGGACCAGGCGGGCCCGCAACTCGCCGAGATGACGGACCAGCGCCTTCCCCGGCAATGCCTCCAACGGCACCGGCGGGCGCGTCTCGCAACCGAATTCCTCGCCGATGGCGTCCAGGTGGCGCAGCACATAGGCCCGGTCGTCCTCGGACAGCGGCAGCGCCGACGCCGGCGCGCGGCGAACCAGCCTCTCGATGCGGAAATCGGCGACGGGGCACGGCATGGCTCGATCCTCCTCCCCCATAGATAGGAAGGGCGCGCCGAAAGGTCTAGCATCCGCGCCTGGCGGCCTGCACCAGACGTTCGAGGCCGTCGAGGAACCGCGACCGGTCGGCCTTGGCGAAGCCCGCGGGGCCGCCGGTGATCTCGCCGGACTCGCGAAGCGTCTTCATCAGGTCGCGCATGGCCACCTGCATGCCGATATTGACCTCCTCGAACGGCCGGCCGCGCGGGTCGATGGGCCGCGCGCCCTTCTCGATGCAGCGCGCCGCCAGCGGAATGTCGGCGGTCACCACCACGTCCCCCGGCCCGGCGCGCTCGGCGATGACATGGTCGGCGGCGTCGGCGCCCTCGGGCACCACCACCTGCTCGACCAGCCAGTGGTCGATGCGGTGCCAGCGGTTGCTGACGATCACCACCCGCAGCTCGTGGCGGGCGGCGACCCGCAACACCTCGTCCTTGACCGGACAGGCGTCGCCGTCGACGAAAATGATGGGCGGAGCGGACGGCATCTTGAACTTAACAAACGGTTAATCAAGGAGACACGGGCCGGTCACTGAAAAGTGGTACCATTCCAATCGAAGACCACCATCAAGGAGGCGGATCATGAAACCCTGCGTTTCCTGCCCGAAGCTCCCGCTGTGCCGCGTCCCCCGCGACATGCAGGTGATGGACAAGGTGGTGCACCGTCTCGACGAGGAGCGCCGTACCGGCGCCCTGCGCGACAGGCTGCACCACTACCTGGATACCGACCAGTGCCTGGTCGAATGCGGATGCGTCGAGCTTCGGTCCTGAACGGAGACTGGAGCGGCGGGCGCCGATGGTGACACGCGCCGCGATCGGCGGCCGTCGAGGCCGCGGCCAAGGGCGCGGATGCGCCCGCCCGGCGAGGGCCATGCATGAAGGGGGATCGTCGGGCCTAACATGCGGCACGACGGTCTAGCGACGCCGGGGCGGGCCGCCGCGCCGGGGTCCCATGCCGCCGGCCGAGGCGCGCTCGTCCTTGTGGCGGAAATTGATGCGGGCCTTGGTCAGGTCGTAGGGGGTCATCTCGACGGTGACCTTGTCGCCGGCCAGGATGCGGATGCGGTTCTTCTTCATCCGTCCCGATGCATACGCCAGCACGTCATGGCCCGAATCCAGGGTGACGCGGAAGCGGGCGTCGGGCAACACCTCGGCCACCACGCCCTCGAACTCGATCAGATCTTCCTTTGCCAAATCTCATCCTCTCGCTTTGGGAAACGGCGAAAGGCCGGCGGCTGAAGCCGCCGGCCCGCGCTCGGGCGAAGACCGAACGTCAGATCGCCTTGATGTTGACCGCGGCGGTCTTGCCGTTGCGGCCCTTCTCCAGCTCGAACTGCAGCTTCTGGCCTTCGGCGACGTTGCCCATGCCGGCGCGCTCGACGGCCGAGATGTGCAGGAAGACGTCCTGCCCGCCACCATCGGGGGAGATGAAGCCATAGCCCTTGGTCGAATTGAACCACTTCACGGTTCCGGTCTGCATAACGGTGCTCCTTGCTCTTGAACCCCCGGGACGGAACGTCGTCCGGAGGGCAGGTAACTCAACGGGAAACACCGGAGCGGACACGAAGTGCGACAGCAGGCGACCCAGGAAGAGAAAACGTGCCCGCTTGATATGGGCCGATCCCGTCGCCGACGCAAGGAATAATCGGCAACCTCCCCCCAAGTGGCTAAGGCCGGAACCGAGCCCGGGCTTGTGTAAGTCTCCGCGAATATGGGATGTTTTCCTCCTACCCCCGCCAAAAGGGGGATCGGGAACGAATGCCGGCGCCGACCGGCCAGGGGAGGGCATTTCCATGGCTCGACTTTCCGACATGCGCATTTCCAGGCGGCTGTGGCTGATCGGCGGCCTGCCGCTCATCGGCCTGGCGCTGGTGTTCATCTTCGACGCGATCCAGCTCAAGGACGAGTTGACCCGCGCCCGCGAGCGCAAGCTGCGCAACGTTGTCGAGGCGGCCCACGGCGTCCTGAGCCATTTCGCCGACGCAGCCGCCCAGGGACGTCTGGCGGCCGACGACGCCAAGGCGATGGCCAAGGCGGCCATCAAGCGCATGCGGTACGACGAGGTCGAGTATCTGTGGATCAACGACCGCGCGACGCCCTTCCCGCGCATGGTCATGCACCCCACCGTGCCGGCGTTGGACGGCAAGACGCTCGACGACGCCAAATTCAACAAGGCCACCAGCCAGCGGGCCGCCACCGAGGCAAAGGCGTCGCCGTTGGACCACGGAAACCTGTTCATCGCCTTCAACGACGTGGTCGCCCGCGCCGGCCACGGCTACGTGGCCTATGACTGGCCCAAGCCCAAGGCGGGCGGCGGCGCCACCGAGGACCTTTATCCCAAGCTGTCCTACGTCAAGGGTTTCGACCCCTGGGGCTGGGTGCTGGGCTCGGGCATCTACATCGATGACCTCGACGCCGCCTACCGGGCCGAACTCCTGCAGCGGGGCATGATCTTCCTGCTGATCGTCGGCGTCGTCGGCGCCGCCGGCGCGGTGATCGCGCGCTCCATCTCGGTGGCCTTCGCCGACCTCAACCACGACATGGACATCGTCCGCAGCGACGCCGCCGGCGGCGGCGGCATGCGGCTCGACGGCGGCCGCCGCGACGAGTTCGGCAAGGTCGCCGAGATGCTGCACGAGATCGTGGCGAACCGCAGCCAGCTGAACCTCATCAGCGCCGAGCACGCCCGCATGCAGGAGCAGGCCCAGCGCGAGCGCTACAATCTTCAGCGCACCATGCTGCGCTCGCTGGTGCAGGCGGCGATCCTGGGCAACGAGACGATGATCAACCTGTCGCGGATGAAGCGCGAGATCGACCTGTCGTCCTCGGAGATCACGCGCATGGCCGAGGCGGTGGGGGCCATGCGTGAAAGCATCCAGGCGATCTCGTCGGATTCCAACGACGCCGCCCACGACGCCTCGTCGGCCGGCCAGGCGGCCGACGGCGGAATGTCGGCCAGCCAGAACGCCCGCGCCGCCTTCGAGCGCATCGTCGCGGCGGTCAACGGTGCCGGCGACAAGATCCAGGGCCTCGCCGAGGCGTCGTCGCAGATCGGCCACATCGTCACCGACATCGAAAGCGTCGCCGGCCAGACCAACCTGTTGGCGCTCAACGCCACCATCGAGGCGGCCCGCGCCGGCGAGGCCGGCAAGGGCTTCGCGGTGGTGGCCGGCGAGGTCAAGGCCCTGGCCAACCAGACCACCCGCGCCACCGACGACATCCGCACCCGCATCATCGCCCTGCAGACCGAGATGCAGGCCATCGTCGCCGCCATCGGCGAAAGCGCCAGCGCCGTCGACGAGGGCCAGGCCCTGGTGGGCGACCTGGGCGAGCGGCTGCACGGCATCGCCGACCAGGTGGGATCGGTGCGCACCCGCATGACCGCCATTTCCGAGGTCCTGGAGCGGCAATCCGGCAGCGCCAACGACCTGGCGGAGGGCACCACCCACGTCACCCAGCTGTCGCGCGACAACAACCGCCAGCTCGAGGAAGTGCTGGAAGCCATGACCCGCATGAGCCAGCACCTGGATTCCCAGGTCGCCACCTATGCCGGCATGGGCTCGGGGGCACTGCTGGTCGAGATCGCCAAGAACGATCACATCGCCTTCAAGCGCCGCGTGCTCGACGGCGTGCTGGGCCGCACCAATCTCGGCCCCGACGACATCCCCGACCACCACAACTGCCGGCTGGGCAAGTGGTACGACGGCATCACCGATGCCGCCATCACCGGCACCAACGCCTACAAGGCCATCGTCGATCCCCACCAGACGGTCCACGCCAGCGCCAAGCGGGCGCTCAAGGCGGCCCGCGACGGCGACCTGGACGGCGCCTTCGGCGCCATCGAGGAGATGAACCGCGCCTCGACCAACATCGTCGCCATGCTGGAGACCCTGGCCAACGAGCTGCACACCCTGGAGGAATCGCGCCTGGGCACGGGGTGAGCCGTGGCCGCGCTGCCGTCCATCGTCGATTTCGCGGCCCAGGCGCACGACCCGGCCCGCTATGCCCGCCTGGGCGACGGCTGGGCGGTGGCCGCCGTCGACGTGGTGGACAGCACCGGACTGGCCGCCCAGGGCCGCGACCGCCAGGTCAACTTCGTCGCCGGAGCGGCGGTGGCGGTGCTGCAGGAGGCGGCCGGCGGCCCCGGACGGCCGGCGGCCTGCCAGTTCGGCGGCGACGGCGCCGTGGCCGCCGTCCCGCCCGACCGGGTCGATGCCGTCCGCGCCGCCCTGGCCGCCCTCGCCCACTGGGCGGCATCCGAAATGGGCATCCCCTTGCGAGCCGGCCTTGTCCCGATGACCGCCCTGGCCGAGGCCGGCCACGAGGTCTTGGCGGCGCTTCAGGACTTCGGCGGCGGCAACGTCTTCGGCCTGTTCCTGGGCGACGGCGTTCCCACCGCCGAGGCATGGATCAAGGCGGGGCGCCGCTGGTCCGTCGATCCGGCGCCGGGCGCCCTGCCCGGCCTGGACGGCCTATCCTGCCGCTGGCGGCCGGTGGCGCCCGCCCGGGGCATCGTGCTGTGCCTGATCGTCGATCCCGTCCGCCCCGGCGGCGCCGGGCTGGCGGCGCTGGCGCGGGTGCGGGCGGCGGTCGAGGCGGTGGTGTCCACCGAGGCGGCCGCCCCCCTGGGAGACGGCTCGCGGCTGGCGCCGGCGGTGCTGGCGCCGCCCGCCCTGCTGGCCATCGAGGCCGGCACCGAACCCCCATGGCGGCGGCCGCTGCGGCTGCTGCGGGCCGCCGTCGGCACCGCCATCCTGGGCGTGGTCCACCGGCTGGGCGGCCGGGTCGCCGGCGTCGATTCCGACGCCTACCGCCATGCCATGGCCCGGCGCTGCGACTACCGCAAGCTGGCCGGCGGCCTGAGGCTGGTGCTTGACGTCACCGAGGCCGAGGCCGGCCGCATCGAGGCGGCGCTGTCGGCGCTGGAGGCCGGCGGCGACATCCTGTTCGGGGCCGCCCGCGCCGAGGCCACCACCATCACCTGCATGGTCGGGGACTTCACCGCCGACCGCCATATCCATTTCGTGGACGGCCAGGGACTGGGCTTCTGGCGGGCCAGCCGGGAGCTGAAGAAAAAACTCGCCGCCCGCCCGCCGGCGCCCCATCTGACAGCAACAACTTTCGGAGAACCGCCATGGCCACCGTCACCCTGAAGGGAAGCCCCGTCCACACCAACGGCAACCTGCCCGCCACCGGCGGCAAGGCGCCCGGCTTCAGCCTGGTCGCCACCGACCTCGCCGACGTCACCCTCGACAGCCTGGCCGGCAAGACGGTAGTGCTGTCGATCTTCCCCAGCGTCGACACCCCCACCTGCGCCGCCAGCGTGCGCCGCTTCAATGCCGAGATGGACAAGCTTCCCGGCACCGTGGTGCTGTGCGCCTCGGCCGACCTGCCCTTCGCCCATGCCCGCTTCTGCGGCGCCGAGGGGCTGACCAATGTGAAAAGCGTCAGCGACATGCGCGACAAGGAGTTCGGAGCCCGCTACGGCGTCGCCATCACCGACGGTCCGCTCAAGGGTCTCCTGACCCGCGCCGTGGTGGTGATCGGCCCCGACGGCACCGTCAGGCACACCCAGCTGGTCCCCGAGATCGGCGAGGAGCCCGATTACAAGGCGGCCATCACGGCGGCGAAGGGCTGAGCACCGGGGCGCGGGCTCACTCCTCCTGGACCCGCGCCTCGCGCTCCAGCGCCTCCAGCACCGCCTCCATCTGTTCGGCGGTCAAGAACACCCCGAAGCCCATCAGGTCGTTGCGGATCTTCAGCAGCAGGAAGGCGTCGTCGCCCCAGCGGGCGAAGTCCTCGTCGAGCAGCAGGCGCAGGTAGTTCTGGTTGTCCTCGTCGGTGAGGTCGCAGGTCCACCGGGCCAGCAGCTTGTTGCGCCGGGCGCGGACCCAGAACGGGGCCTCGGACTGGCGGATGAAGGAATGCTGCGAGGCGCCGGCCTTGGCGGCGTAGGCGCCCAGGCTATCGTTGGCGTGGGTGGCGTTGGCGTGGGTGGCGGTCACACATCCAGGTCCCGCACGAACCTGGCGTGCTTCTGGATGTAGTGGAAGCGCAGCTCCGCCTTCTTGCCCATCAGGGTCTCGACCAGATTGGCCACGTCCTTGGCCTCCTCGTGGTCCTCCTCGGTGCGGCCGCTGGGCAGCATCACCTTGATAAGCGTCCGCTTGGCCGGGTCCATGGTGGTTTCCTTGAGCTGGGCCGGCGGCATCTCGCCCAGGCCCTTGAAGCGGCTGATCTCGACGTTCTTCTTGTTGGCGAACACCGTCTTCAGCAGCTCCTCCTTGTGGGCGTCGTCGCGGCCGTAGACCACGGTCTGGCCGTGGGCCAGGCGGTACAAGGGCGGCATGGCCAGGTAGAGGTGGCCATTGCGGATGAGGTCCGGCATTTCCTGGTAGAAGAAGGTCATCAGCAGGCTGGCGATATGGGCGCCGTCGACGTCGGCGTCGGTCATGATGACGACCTTCTCGTAGCGCAGCTTCTCGTCGTCATAGGCGTCGCGCAGGCCGCAGCCGAGCGCCTCCATCAGGTCCTTGAGCTCCTGGTTCTGCCTGAGCTTGTCGGTGGAGGCCGAGGCGACGTTGAGGATCTTGCCCCTGAGCGGCAGGATGGCCTGGGTCTCGCGATTGCGGCCCTGCTTGGCCGAGCCGCCGGCCGAATCGCCCTCGACCAGGAACAGCTCGGTGCCGACATTGACCTGCCGCGTGCAGTCGGCCAGCTTGCCGGGCAGGCGCAGGCGCTTGGTGGCCGACTTGCGGCTGGTCTCCTTGGCCGCCTTCTTGCGCTGGCGTTCCTCGGCGCGGTCGATGATGCGGGCCAGCAGCGCCTTGCCCGATTCGGTGTCGCCCGACAGCCAGTGATCGAAATGATCCTTGACCGCGTTCTCCACCAGCCGGGTGGCCTCGGTACTGGCCAGCTTGTCCTTGGTCTGGCCCTGGAACTGCGGGTCGCGGATGAACAGGCTGAGCAGCACGCAGGCGCCGCCCATGACGTCCTCGGCGGTGATCTGGCCGCCCTTCTTGTTGCCGACCAACTCGCCATAGGCCCTGACCCCGCGCGTCAGCGCGTTGCGCAGGCCGGATTCGTGGGTGCCGCCCTCGGGGGTGGGGACGGTGTTGCAATAGGTGTTGGTGAAGCCGTCCTCATCGTCGTCGGGCCAGGCCACCGCCCATTCCACCTGGCCCATGTCGTCGGCCAAGGGCGCGGTGCCGGCGAAGAAGCCGCGCGTCACCAGCGGGCGGCCCTTGAGCACGGCGGTCAGGAAGTCGGACAGGCCGTTGGGGAAGTGCAGCGTGTCCTCGGGCGGGGTCTCGTCGCCCTCGTCCAGCAGGACGGGATCGCACTTCCAGCGGATCTGCACGCCTCGGAACAGATAGGCCTTGGAGCGGGCCATGCGGTACAGCGTGCGCGGCTTGAGGGCGGCGCGCTCGCCGAAGATCTCGGGGTCGGGGTGGAACGCCACCGTGGTGCCGCGCCGGTTCTGCACCGCCCCCACCAGTTGGATCGGCCCCAGCGCCCGCCCGCGCGAGTATTCCTGGCGATGGAGCTGGCGGTCGCGGGCCACCTCGACCACCAGCTTGTCGGACAGCGCGTTGACCACCGACACGCCGACGCCGTGCAGGCCGCCCGACACCTTGTAGGCGTCGCCGCCGAACTTGCCGCCCGAATGCAGCGTGGTGAGGATGACCTCCAGCGCGCTCTTGTCGGGGAACTTGGGGTGGGGATCGACCGGGATGCCGCGCCCGTTGTCGCGCACGGTGGCGGTGCCGGTGGCGTCCAGCTCCAGCTCGATCCAGCTGGCATGGCCCGCCACCGCCTCGTCCATGGCGTTGTCCAGCACCTCGGCGACCAGGTGGTGCAGCGCGCGGTCGTCGGTGCCGCCGATATACATGCCTGGCCGGCGGCGGACGGGCTCGAGGCCCTCCAGGACTTCGATGTCCTTGGCGGAGTAGCCGTTGCTCTTGGGGGCGAGGGTCTGGAACAGGTCGGACATGGCGGGCATTATAGGGGAGCGGCCTGGACGCGCAAGCGGATGCTGTGGCGCACCAGGCGAGCAGCACTAGATATAGTGAAACCTGGAGAGGGCATGGAAACCATCGAGAACCAAGGCGCCCCCCGGGGCCGGCTGTCCATCCGCACCATCGCCATGCCCGCCGACACCAACCCGCACGGCCACATCTTCGGCGGCTGGCTGATGAGCCAGATGGACCTGGCCGGCGGCATGCACGCCTTCCAGCGCGCCGAGGGGCGCGTCGCCACCGTGGCCGTCGAGGCCATGGAATTCCACCAGCCGGTCTTCGTGGGCGACGAGCTGTCCTGCTACACCGAGATCGTCAAGACCGGCCGCACCTCCATCGCCATCCGGGTCGAGGCCTGGGTGCGGCGGCGCTGCCTGGACAGTGCCCAGGTGCGGGTGACCAGCGCCATCTTCACCTATGTCGCCATGAACGACGAGGGCCGGAAAAGGGAACTGCCGGCGGCATGAGGTGGAAGCAGGCCCCCACCCCGCCCCTCCCCCAGCGCGCTGGGGGAGGGGCGGGGTGGGGGCGATTCACCTACCGCGCCGGCCAGCTGACCTTCATGCCCACCACCACGCCGTCGGCGAGGTCGACGCCCAGGGGCAGCGGCGGCCACAGCCAGGACTGGCCTCCCTTTGGGCCGGGACAGCGTTGGACCGGGGGACCGAACAGCGCGACCACGCGGGCCTCGGGATCGCCCAGCCGCAGCGACGACAGGGTCAGGGACGGCGCCGTCGGCGGCCCCTTCAGTTGCACCGCCACCACCGCCCCCCGACGGTAGGTGACGGCGAAATAGGGCCGCGCCGGGGTCGGCTGGCGGACGAAATAGGCGCGGGTCTCGGTGGTCTCGGACAGCCGCAGCACCCGGTCGGGCGGCCCCAGCCGCTCCTCCACCTCGTCCACGTCCTCGCCCACCGCCACGCCGCCCAACCGCAGGCAGCCGAGATAGGTCAGCGGCTGCTTGCGCCGGGCCATCTCCAGCGCCTGCTCCTCGGGAACCGTGCAGCCCAGGCCCTTGCCGGGGACATAGCGGAACTCGCCGTCCCCGGCCGGCGCCGCCTCGGCGGGCGGGTCGATGCCGGCGCCGTCGCGGCAGCCGTCGTCGGCCAAGGCGGGCGCGGCGAGGAGCAAGGCCGGGAGGATGGCGAGGAAAAGCGTCATGGCGGGGCGGATGATAGCCTCAGCGGCGCTGCGGTTCCACCCGCACGTCGACCTCGCGGCGGCGGCCCTCGCGCTCGACGGAAAGCATCACGTCGCTCCCGGCCCTGGTCAGGCCGATGCGGTTGCGGATCTCGGTGGCGCTGCGCACCGGACTGCCGTCGACGGCGACGATGACGTCGCCGCGCCTGAGCCCAGCCCGGTCGGCCGGCGAGCCGCCCTCGACGGCGGCAACCACCGCGCCTTCGGCGGTGCTGGCCGCCAGCGACTCGGACAACTGCGGCGTCAGGTCCTGGATGGCGATGCCGATGCGGCCCCGGCGCACCTCGCCGTGCTCGACCAGTTGCTCCATCACCGCCCGGGCCATGTTGACCGGCACCGCGAAACCGATGCCGATATTGCCGCCGCCCGGCGCCAGGATGGCGGTGTTGATGCCGATCAGCTCGCCCCGGAAATTGACCAGGGCGCCGCCGGAATTGCCGGGGTTGATGGAGGCGTCGGTCTGGATGAAGTCCTCGTAGCCCTCGATGCCCAGCCCCGAGCGGCCGATGGCCGAGACGATCCCCGAGGTCACCGTCTGCCCCAGGCCGAACGGGTTGCCCACCGCCAGCACGAAATCGCCCACCGCCACCCGGCCCGAATCGCCCAGCGGCACGTCCACCAGCCGCCCGGCGTCGATCTTCAGCACCGCGATGTCGGTGAGCGGGTCGCGACCCACCAGCCGAGCCCGAAAGACGCGGTTGTCCTTGAGCACCACCTCGATGATGTCTGCGTCCTCGACCACGTGGGCGTTGGTGAGGATGAAGCCCCGCCCCGCATCGACGATCACCCCCGACCCGGCGGCCGTGGTGTCGCGGCGCGGCAGGTCGCGGGGCAGGTCGAAGTAGCGGCGGAAGAAGGGATCGTTGAGCAGCGGGTTCTCGCGGGCGGGATCGCGCGACCGCGTCGAGATGTTGACCACCGCCGGCGTCACCCGCTCCACCACCGGCGCCACCGTGGTGGCGTCGGGCATGCCCTGGGCCTGGGCGGCGGGAACGGCGGCCAGGAACACCGCCGCGCAGGCGGCGGCCAACCTCGCGAAGCTCATCGGACGGTCTCCTTTCGTCACATGCGGCGCGGCCACCACAGGCGCGGCGCGGCGCGAAGGCGCCACCCCGGCGGCAGCAGGATCTCGGGCAGGGGAATCCAGCGGGGTTCGGGCTCGGGCTCCAACTCGGCCAGCCGAGCCAGCCGTTCGCCGGTGGTGGGATGGGTCCGGATCCAGCGCAGCCAGCGCCATTCCGGCATCCGGGTCAGCCGCTCCCATCCCCCCGTCTGCAGGCGGTCGATGCGTTCGAGCGCCATCATCAGGCCGCGCGGGTCGCCGGTCAGCGCCGCCGCGCCGGCGTCGGCGTCGAATTCGCGGGTGCGCGACAGCTTCAGCGTCAAGAGGTCGCTGGCCACCGGCGCCGCCACCAGCAGCAGAACCGGCCACAAAGCCAGGTTCATCCCCGCCATGGCGGCGGCCGGCAGGCTGAACAGCACCACGAACATTCCCGCCAGCGCCAGGAAGCGGGTCAGGCGGCCGGCCGCGTCGGCGAGGCGCAGGATCTTGAGGTCGCCGGCCCGCAGATGCGCCACCTCGTGGGCCAGCACCGCCGCCAGTTCGCGGGGCGGCAGGCGGCGAAGCAGCCCGTCGGACACCGCCACCGTGGCGTCGGCGCCCCAGCCGGTGGACAGCGCCACGATCTCGGGACGGGGAATGAAGAGGACCGGCGGCACCCCCTCCAGTTCGGCGCGGTCGGCCAGCGCCCGCAGGATGCCGTAGAGGCCGGGGGCCTCGGAGGGGGGCAGCGGCACCGCCCCGAACATCGCCCGGATCAGCGTCGCCGACCGCACCGGCTGGAACATCAGCAGCGCCGCCCCCGCCAGCACCGAGATCACCACGCCGTCGGGGCCCAGCACCAACCACCCCACCAGCCCGGCCCAGGCCACGATTCCCGCCACCACCGCCACCGAGACGACGCGGTTGGCGCGGCGTTGACGGTCCAGCACGGCGGAATCGAGGCGGCGCATCTCATGCTCCTTCGCGGGGGTCGTAGGGGTGGCGGGCCGACCATTCCTTGACGAAGGCGGTGAGCTCGGCGTCGGGGACGCGCGGCAGCACCACCCGCAGCGCCACGTACTGGTCACCCTTCCCGATGCCCTTGCCCTTCAGGCGCAGCACGGTGCCTGTGTTGGAGCCTGGCGGCACCGTCACCGTCACCTCGCCATGGACGGTCGGCACCGCCACGCGCCCGCCCGCCACCGCTTCGGCCAGGCTGACCGGCCAGTCGAGGTGGATGTCGTCCTTGACCCGGCGGAACAGCTTGTGAGGCGCGACGTGGACCTCCAGCAGCAGATCGCCGGCCACGTCCCCGCCCAGGCCCGGGCTTCCCTGGCCCTTGAGACGCAGGACCTGCCCGTCGCGCAACCCGGCGGGAATGGTGACGTCCAGCGACCGTCCGTCCGCCAGGGTCAGCCGCCTCCTGGCCCCCAGCGCCGCGTCCATGAACTCGACCGTCACCGCGTGGCGGACGTCGCCGCCGCGCATGCGGAAATCGCCGTGGCCGCCGCCGAACCGATCGCCGAACAGGTGCGAGAACAGGTCGCCGAGATCCTCGGCACCGCCGGTCTCGAAGCGGAACGCCGCCCCCGCGCCGCCCGGATGGGCCTGGCCGCGCGCCTGGGAATAGGCGTGGGCGAAGGTCTCGTGGCCCTCGGCATCGATCTCGCCGCGATCGAAACGCGCCCGCTTGGCCGGATCGGACAGCAGGTCGTAGGCGGCGTTGACCCCCTTGAAGCGTGTCTCCGCCTCGGCGTTGCCCTGGTTGACGTCGGGATGGTAGCGCTTCGCCAGCCTGCGATAGGCCTTGCGAAGCTCGTCCTCGCTGGCGGTTGGCTTGACACCCAGGATGTCGTAGGGGTTGCGCATGGGTCCTCGTTGAGCAAGCGAATGAAACCCGCCGCGCGGCCGTCCCGGGCACACCAGCCGAGGAAAGTCCAAGCCCTCCCGCGCCCACCCCGGGCGGCACGCGCGCCGGAACCCGAGAAGCGGCATCCCGGCACGATTCGATTTAGTGTGCGCAAGGGGCTCGTCAATGAACTTCACCGCACGCCACGGTGTTGACGATGGCGAGGAGGAACATCATGAAGATCGTCATCGCGACCGTCGCCGCCGTCCTGCTGGCCCTGCCGGCCTGGGCCCAGACGGCTGGGGGATCTGGTGGAGGCTCTGGCGGAAGTTCGGGCGGCATCGGCGCCACCGGCGGTGGGCCGTCGTCGTCGTCGCGGGCGCCGGGGCCGGGCATCACCGGCGATGCCGGCCCGGCCAACCGGCCGGAATCCAGTTCCCGCGCCACCGGCCCGGCCGGAACCGGCGACCGCACCGGCGCCGTGCGGCCCGAGAGCTTCTCGCACGGGGTCGGCCCCGGCGCCTCGGGCGAGACCGCCACCGGCGAGCTGGCCCGCCGGCCCGGCCTGACCGAACCGCCGCCGCTCCGGGGCGGGGACGCGATCACGGGGCCGGCCTCGCGCCCCGGGGCGGCCGCGCCGCCGCCCGATACCAGCCGGGGGATGGTGCCGCTGGGCCGCGAGGGGGTGCCGTCGGTGACGCCCGACCCGAGCCCGCCCGAGGCCGGCGAGGGCCCGACCGGGCGGCCGCTGGACCTGCCGCGATGAAGATTACCAAATCGTAATGCCGCCGAAAGGGTACCGTAAGGTGGCCGCTGGCATCTTGGGGTCAACAGGGTTTGGAGAGGGTCGCACGACGGATTTAGCGCTCCCCGTCTTCCCTCTCCTCCTCCGGCGGTCCGAACTCCACCGCCAGACTTGGTGCCGCCGCCGTCCCCCGTGGCGACGGCACGATCGGGAAACCGGCCTTTCCCCCCGGGCCGGCGCAGCGAAGAACGGCCCCCGCAGCTCGTCCCCCTGGCTGCGGGGGCTTTTCATTGGGCGGGCGACAGGAGTATCACTACCGCCATGCGCATCCTGCTGATCGAGGACGACCAGGAAGCCGCCGCCTACATGGCCAAGGGCCTGAAGGAGGCGGGACACACCGTTGACCACGCGGCCAACGGCACCGACGGGCTGTTCCTGGCCACCTCGGAACGCTACGACGTGATGGTGGTCGACCGCATGCTGCCGGGCCTGGACGGCCTGTCCATCATCCAGTCCATCCGCGCCGCCGGCAACGCCACGCCGGTCCTGGTGCTGTCGGCGCTGGGCAAGGTGGACGACCGCGTCAAGGGACTGAAGGCCGGCGGCGACGACTACATGGTCAAGCCCTATGCCTTCGCCGAGCTGTCGGCCCGCATCGAGGCGCTGGGGCGCCGGTCGGGCGGCGGCCAGGCCGAGACCCGCCTCCGGGTCGAGGACCTGGAGATGGATCTCCTGGCCCGCACGGTGCAGCGGGCCGGCAAGGCGATCGACCTGCAGCCGCGCGAGTTCCGGCTGCTGGAATACCTGATGCGGCACGCCGGCCAGGTGGTCACCCGCACGATGCTGCTGGAGAATGTCTGGGAATACCATTTCGACCCCCAGACCAACCTGATCGACGTCCATATCAGCCGCCTGCGCCAGAAGGTGGACAAGGACTTCGACCCACCGCTGATCCAGACCGTGCGCGGCTCGGGATATTCGCTCCGTGCGGCCCGCTAGCCGTCCCGCCGCCCTTCCCAGCCTGCTGAAGTCCACCACCTTCCGGCTGGCGCTGTCCTATCTCGGCATCTTCACGGTGTCGGCGGTGGCGCTGTTGGCGCTGGTGTCGTGGAGCACCTCCACCTTCATCGAGTGGCAGGTGCAGGAAACCGTCGAGGCCGAGGCGGTCGGCCTGTCCGAGCAGTACCGCGAACGCGGCATCAAGGGCCTGGCGGAAATCGTCGGCGAGCGCGCCCGTTCCGACACCGAACGGCGCACCGTCTACCTGCTAGTGTCGCCCCAGGACGAGCGCATCGCCGGCAACCTATTCGGCTGGCCGGCCGACGAGCTGGAGGTGGACGGCTGGCTGCGCTTCAGCATCGAGCGGGTCGGCGAAGGCCGCTTCGCCACCGAGGTCACCGCCCGCAACTACACCCTGCCCGATGGCTACCGGCTGCTGGTCGGCCGCTCGCTGCACGACGCGAAGCGCGTCAAGTCGGCCATCAACCGGGCCCTGGCCTGGGGCCTGGCGCTGACCATCCTCCTGGGCATCGTCGGCGGCTACCTGACCAGCCGCCATCTGCTGCAGCGGGTCTACGCCATGAGCCGCACCGCCCGGCGCATCGTCGGCGGCGACATGACCAGCCGCATGAGCTCGTCGGGTGCCGGCGACGAGTTCGACCAGTTGGCCGAGACCTTCAACGAGATGATGGACCAGATCGAGCGGCTGGTCGAAAGCATCCGCACGGTGACCGACAACGTCGCCCACGACCTGCGCACGCCCCTGAACCGCCTGCGGTCGCGCATCGACGTGGCGCTGCTGTCCGACACCGATGCGGCCGGCCTGCGCCAGACCCTCGAGGAGACCCAGGCCGAGGCCGACAACCTGTTGGCCACCTTCAACGCCCTGCTGACCATTTCCCACGCGGAATCAAGCACCGAGGGTTTCGAACTGGTGGATCCGGCCCGCCTGGCCGCCGACGCCGTCGAACTGTACGAGCCCCTGGCCGAGGAGAAGGGCATCGTCATCCGCCTCGACGCCGCGCCCGACCTCACCATCAAGGCCGAGCGCCACCTGCTGTTCCAGGCCCTGGCGAATTTGGTCGACAACGCCATCAAATACACGCCGGCGGGCGGCACGGCGACCGTCACCGTGGCCGCCGCCCCGACCGGAGTCGCGATCACCGTCGCCGACAGCGGCCCCGGAATTCCGCCCGCGAGCCGCGAGGCGGTGCTCGACCGCTTCGTCCGCCTCGATTCCACCCGCTCGACGCCGGGCAACGGGTTGGGGCTGGCCCTGGTGGCGGCGGTGGCCCGCCAGCACGGCGCCGCCCTGACTCTCGGGGACAACGATCCCGGATTGCGCATCACCCTGGCCTTCCGGGCCGACAGCTGACGCCCACGGCGACCGGCGGCGCCCGTAGCGTTCCGTCGTCATGCCCGGACTTGATCCGGGCATCATGGACCCCCGGGTCGAGCCCGGGGGTGACGATCGAGGCGGGTGAGTCCGTTCGGACGCGAACGGCTCTATCGCGGCGGCAGGTCGGAACGATCCTCGCGGCCCCCCCGCTTGGCCTTGGCCTTGGCCTTGGCCAGGCGGCGGGGATGCGGGCTCTCCTCGTCCTGATCGGCGAGCCCCGGGAACGACCCCTGGTTCTCGACCGCCTCCAGAGGCTCGACCGGCTCGGGGTGGTCGACGACCTCGCGGTCGGCGGCGGGGTTCGATTCCATGGCGACACCCGGGGTCGGTTCGGTGGTAAGCTCGGTGCGCGCCATCTGCCAATGGTCCTCGGCGCGTCCCTCGGGACGGCCTTCCCGCTCCCAGATGTGATAGGCACGCTCGCGTATCGTGGGCTCGGGAATCTCATTCATGGGGGCGTGGGCTCTCATGGGGCGGCTCCGTCGGGGTTCGGCCCTGGTGATCTGGCGCGGCACGACCCCGGTTTCACCCCGCCATTCCCGAACGCGCGCCGCCCGGAACAAAGCCGGTGGCGGCGTTGTTGGCATGCTCGTCACCCCGGGAGGCGCGCCATGATCACCCGCGACGAGTTGGAGACCCTGATCAACACGGCGGCCACCCCCGCCGTCTCCATCTACACGCCTACCGACCTTCCGCCCCTGGCGGTGCGGCAGGACGCCATCCGTCTGGGCAACCAACTCTCCGAGGCCCGCGAGCGCCTGGTATCCTCGGGGTGCCGTGGCACCGATGCCGACCGCCTGCTGGCGCCCGCCCGCGCGCTGGTGGCGGACGATCGCTTCTGGGCCAACAACACCGCCGGCCTGGCGATCTTCCTGGCCGACGGCCTGCCGCCCCGCATCTGGCGGCTTCCGGCCAGCGTCGAGGAACTGACGGTGGTCGGGTCGCGCTTCCATGTGTCGCCGCTGCTGCGCATGGTCGAGGGCGAAACCGATTTCCACGTCCTTGCCATTTCGTCGAGCCGCGCGCGGCTGTTCCGGGCCGACCGCCTGACCATGCGCGACATCGCCGACACCGGCCTGCCCCAGGGAGTCGAGGACAGCGTGCGCGCCAATACCGACTATGAGCAGAACGCCAGCGCCAACCCCATGTCCGGAACCCGGTCGGGGCGGGGCGGCACCAGCGGAACGCCCGGATCGGTGCCCGCCGACCAGGCCATGGGGCCCAGCCCCGAGGACCAGCGGCGTGCCGAATTCATGCAGTATCTGGACAAGCTGGCCTCGGCCTTCGACCGCCGCTGGGGCACCCTGCGGGCCCCCGTGGTGGTGGCCGCGCTGGCCGAGGTCGCCGGGAATTTCATGGCGCGCTGCCGAGCCCGCAATATCCTGCCGACCGCCGTGCAGGCCAACCCCGAGGCGCTGAGCACCGAGGAGATTCATCGACGGGCCCTGGCGGTGGCCGCCCCCAGGCTGGCGGAAGGGACCGACGCCGCCATCGATCACTTCAACGCGCTTTACAACGACCGCTCGCCCCGCGCCAGCCTGGACCCGACGGACCTGGTCAGGGCCGCCCGCTGGGGACGGCTGGACACGCTGATCCTGGCCGAGGGCGAGCACCTGTGGGGCCGCTTCGATGAAGCCGCCGACCGGGTCGAAACACACCGTGCCCCCCAGGGCGGGGACGACGACCTGCTTGACATCGCCGCCCAGCAGACCCTGCTCAACGGCGGCGACGTGAGGATCGTCGAGCGGACCAACGTTCCGCGTGGCGCCCCCGCGGCCGGCATCATGCGGTATTGACCGTCGACAGCTTACCGCGTGTCCGATCGCAAAAATTGAATGCTTCCAGGAAAAGTTGCGCGGCGGGCGAATTACGCCTATCGTCGAGAAAAAGAAGCATCCTGGACCGGGAGTATTCGAGCATGCGGACCGTCCTTTCCGATGGTCGCGCCGCAGGCCCTTGCCTCACCCCTCGCGAAAAGGAAATCCTGTGGCTGCTGGGAGAAGGCCTTTCGAACAAGGCCATCGCCAACCGCCTCGCGGTCAGCGACGTCACGGTAAAGTCGCACCTTGGCAGGGCATTTCGCAAGCTGGGTGTGCAAAACCGCTTGCAGGCTCTGCGCGTGGTAGTAGAGGAATTCATGTAGCCTGTCGAAGTCATGGTTTTGCGGTCGCGAGACCTTTCCATGACGCTCGGCTAGGAGCATAATCCCCGGGACTTGGGGGAAGAATGCTTGACGTCAAGGACCAGGCCGTCGATCACCTGACCGGCGCCCGTCGAGGGGGCGACCTGTTTCCGCACGGCATCATGATCTGGGGATCGATGTCGCTGTGCGTGCTCTTGACCCTGGGGTTGGCGTTCCTGGCGTGGCGGACGGGAGAGCGACCCGCCGTGGCCGCCCTGGTCCTCGGAGCCCTCCTCGCGGCGCTCCTGTCCATGACGGCCGTGGCCCGCCGGGCACGCCAGGCCGCACGGGCCAGGGACGAACAGATGTGCTTCATGGCCGAGGTCACCGGCGTCCTCAAGCGGGTCGAATCGGACGCCCGCACCGCCTGGCGGATGCTCAAGGACGAGAACTTCATCGACGGCTATGCCCTGTGGGACGAAGAAGACAGGCTGGTCGATTATTCCGGCTTCCTTCCGCGCTACCTGCCCGAACTCGCCACCTGGGAACGCCCGACCGCCGAGCGGGTCGTGCATGCCCTGGTTGACGGCGGCCACGTGATCCTCCCCGACGGAATGGACGCCGACGAGGTGATCTCGCGGATGTGCATGATGCGACGGGAAGTCCCCGGCCTGCGCGAGATCGAAATGGCCGATGGCGAAGTCTTCATGGCCCGCACCGTCTCCCTGGGCGACCGGCGCCATGCCTGCATCTTCACCAACGTCACCGAATTGCGGTCACGCGAACGGGAAAGCCGGGCCGCCGAGGCGCTGGGGCGCACCACCTTCGAGGCGGCGCCGCTGATGATGGTGCTGCTCGATCGCGACGAGACGCCGGCGGCGGTCAACCGCGCCTTCACCTCGACCCTCGGCTACACCCTGGAGCGCTTCCGCGAACTCGGTTGGCGCGGGATCATCCATCCCGACGATGCGTCCCGCGGCGAGGCCGGACAGGGAATCCTCCCATGGACGCCCGTGGTGATGCGCATCCTGGCGGCCGACGGATCGGTGGTGCGGGGGCAGGTGCGCTTCAGCCCGGTGCGCGACGCCTTCGGCAACCGGGAGGGCCGGTTGCTGGTCACCATCGAGGACCTGACCTTCCGCTGGGAGGCCGAGGAGCGCACCCGGTATCAGGCGTCGCTGCTCAACCAGGTCACCAACGCGGTGTTGTCCGTGGACCGCTGGGGACGCATCGTCTACGCCAACCGGGCCGCCCTGCGGCTGTTCCAGTGGGGCGGCCAGGTGCTCCAGGGGACTACCGTCGACCGCCTGCTGGGGCACGAGATCGCGCCCCACCTGGCCGAACCGCGCGCCGAGATCGAGGTGGAGGGGATCACTTGGTCGGGAGATCGGTTCCCAGCCAACGTCGCGCTGTCGCGCCTGACCGACGATTCCGGTCAGCCCGTGGGGACCGTCCTGGTGGTGACCGACCTCACCCAGCGCCGGGCCATGGACATGCAACTCATGCATTCGGCCCGCCTGGCGACGCTGGGTGAAATGTCGGCGAGCATTGCGCATGAATTCAACCAATGCCTGCACGTCATCCGTCTGGCCTCCGAGGCGCTGCGCATGGATCTCGCCGACGGCGCCCTCGACCTGGAGCGGGTGGGCAAGCGCGCCGACAACATCCTGTCGCAGGTGGACCGCCTGACCGAGATGGTCACCCAGATGCGGTCCATCAGCCGGCGTGATTCCAGCGCCGAAAAGCGCCCGTTCCTGCCGCGCACGGTATTGCGGTCTGCGACGCGGATGGTCGAATCGCTGATGGTGGCCGACGGCGTCGCCCTGGATGTCAGGGGCGACCTCGGCGACGCCACCGTCCTCGGGCATCCCGTCCGGTTGGAGCAGGTGTTGCTCAACCTGCTCAACAACGCCCGCGACGCCATCCACGACCGCGCCGCCGCAGGCGGCCCGGCGGGCGGAACCGTCCGCGTCATCTGCGACACCGACACCTCCAAGGGGCGCCTGTCGATCCGGGTGCAGGACAACGGCACCGGAGTCCCCGACGAGGTGGCGGCAACCCTGTTCGAGCCGTTCGTCACCACCAAGGACGAGTCCCGCGGCTGCGGCCTCGGACTGCCCATCAGCCGGGGCATCGTGGCCGACATGGGCGGCCGCCTGACCTTCCGCAACCTGGAGGGCGGCGGCGCCGAATTCGAGGTCGAGCTTCCGCTCTCGCGATCCGTGCCCGTGACCGCCGTCGCCGCCGCCAACGCCGAGGCCGAGCACGACGATGATATCGCGGTGGACGGCCGCCGCGTCCTTCTGGTCGACGACGAAGCGCTGTCGGTGATGATGGTGTCGGAATTCCTGGAACGGCAGGGCTATGCCGTGGAGACCGCCTATGACGGCCTGGAAGCCCTGTCCAAGCTTGAAGCCGACGTCTACGACATCGTCATCACCGACATCCGCATGCCCCGCATGGACGGAATACAACTGATTCGCCGGCTGGAGGACCTCCAGCCCGGAACGCCGGTCATCGTGGTGACCGGTCACCTGAAGGAAGGGACCGAGGCCCAGTTGGGCGCCAGCGTGGTTGCGATCTTGGCCAAGCCTTTCCAACTGCTCGACCTTCGCCAGCAGATCGCCCGCGCGGAGGCCAGGCTGCCCGGCGACCACAATCCAGAAAGGGGGTGAGCGATGGAAATTCTGCTCGCGGACGATCATGCCATGGTGCGGGATGGGCTGGTGCCCTTCCTGGAGCGGCTTGAACCGGGCACCACGGTGATCGAGGCGTCCAATCTTCCCGAGGCGATGGACGCCGCCCGTGCGGCCTCGGCCCTGGGGATGGCGGTGCTCGACCTCTACATGCCCGGCATGAACGGGCTTCAGGGCCTGGCCGCCATGCGGGCCGAATTCCCGACCCTGCCCATCGTCATCCTGTCCGGATCGACCAAGCCCGAGGACGCCTTCCAAGCCATCGAGCACGGCGCCAACGGCTACATCCCCAAGACGATGCGGGGCGAGACCATCATCGGCGTACTGCGCCTGGTGCTGTCGGGTGAGAGATACGTACCGCCGTTCCTGTTCGAACATCGCGAGGCCATGACCGGTGCGCCCGGCCATGGTGCCGCCGTGGACCCCAACTCGCCGGTGTCGCATCTCACCGCCCGCGAACGCGATATCCTCGACATGATCGTCGACGGCGCCCCCAACAAGGTGATCGCCCGCGCCCTCACCCTCCAGGAGGTGACGGTGAAGGCGCACCTTCGCAACATGTTCCGCAAGCTGGGTGTCTCCAACCGCACCGAGGCCGCCAAGGTGGCGATCGTCGCCGGCATGACCGGCCGCAAGAGCACCGAGAAGGCGTGACCGGGAGCCGAGACCAGGGGATGGGGGCGGCGCGTGGCGACCGTCAGACGACGCTTTCCGCGCCACCGGTCAACGGGAAGCGGACCTCGACCGAGCCGCCGCCGTCGCGGCTTTGGGTCAACTGGCCCTGGACCTGCTTGGTCAGCACCTCGACCATGCGCATTCCCAACGACTGCGGCTTCGGCTCCACCGACGGACCACCGGGCCCGGGAAGCTCGCCGGCAACCCGAAGAACGCCGACACCATCCTCGCGGCCGGCCCGCAGGCGCAACTCGCCGCCACCGCGTGCGACCGCTCCCCGGATGGCGACGGCCATCAGTTCATGGGCGATCAGCGCCAGCGGCACCGCCTTGTCCAGGGGAAGGGTCAGCTCGCCTGGGTCCAGCTTGACCGTGATCCAGCCCGGACGCACCTCGTACATCTTGAACAACTCGTCCACCAGCACCCGGATGTAGCGGACGAAATCCACCGACGAGACGTTTTCCTCGTCGTATAGCATCTCGTGAACCTTCGCCAGCGAGAGGATTCGCCCGCAGGATTCCTCGAAATGCTCGCGCATGGCCGGGTCCGAGACCTGCCACCCTTGCATCTGCAACAGCGATGAGACGATCTGGAGATTGTTCTTCACCCGGTGGTGGACCTCCATCATCAGGACGCGGTTGTCGTCCAACGAAGCTTGGAGCACCTCCTCCATTCCCATGCGTTGCGAGATGTCGCGGATGACCGCCACCACCGCCGACGGCGTCGCCGGCGCGGTGGTGCGGACGGGCGAAACCTGCGCCTCGAGGCAGCGGACACGGCCGGGGCCGTCGCCGGGGGTCCGGAACTCCTCGGTGGCGGGCGCCGCCGTCTCGAGCACCTTCCGACACATCGTCTCGATCGGCCCCAGGACGGCGACATCCAATCCCGCCTCGCGCCAAGTCTTGCCGACAAGTTCGGCGGCCGGACGGCCGAACAACGCCTCGCCCGCGCGGCTGACGAACAGGAAGCGCCCGTCGCGGTCCAGCATGACCACGGTGTCCAGCGACGCATCGAGGACGGCGTCCAGCGTGTTGGCATGATGCTGGAGCTCGCGGGTCAGGTCCTTCTCGCGCTCGATGGCCCCGAAGATCATCGCCTGCGGCCGGATCAACCCCGTTTCGACGACAGCCCGCAGGAACATGAAATAGGAGGCGACCTTGAGCACGTGGCCGAGGAAATTGGTCGCGCCAAAGGGGTCGGTGTAGACGCAAAAGCACAGTTCGGCCGCCACCTTGTATGCCAGACACAACATCAGCAGCTTGCGGACCGTCGGATCAAGGACGTCAGCGCGGCGGCGCAGGATCACGAAAGCACCCATGAAGCCGGCGATGATCACCGCCTCGGCGCCCATCTTGAAGGAGGTCAGCCCCTCGCCTTCCACGAAGGTGGCGGGGAACGCATCCAGTGCGGTGAGCGCCACCAAGGCCGTGGTCACCGTCCCGAAGGCCGCGAACACCGCCGGAAAGGAGAAATTCGCCAGGGGGCGGGCGGCGGCGATCAGGAAGGCGGCAACCTCGAGGGCGCGGCCGATCAGCCAGAATTCTATGGCCGTCTCGACCGACGCGCCGGATGTCGCCGTCATCCCCTTGTAGAAAAGCAGATGCAGCAGGTCGATCACGCCGACGAACAGATGCCCGATTCCCAGCATCAACAGGATGCTGGTGCTGATCCACCGGCGCGAGTACCAACCCACGCCGAAGGCGGCCAGCGCGACCACCACCGCGAACAGTTCGACCACGGTATGAAAGGCGACGTAGCTGTAGGCGCTGACGGCGAACAGCACCAGCGACAGCATGACGATGACGACGACCGTTCCCGGCTCGATTCCGACCCAGGTTCTGGCAAGCCGATTTGAAGATGTCACGATGGCCGTCCGCGCCCAGCCGTCTGCGCCTGCCCTGTCACGATCCCTCCCCTGCTCCATCCTGGTCAGGATCGCGCACGGCTGGGATGTAAACAAGACTTAACGACTTAACCGAAGGAACGATGCGGACATAGTTCGAAAGAACTAGTCGATCAGCCCCCGGCGGATGGCGTAGGTGGCCAGCTCGGCCGAGTTGTGCAGGTCGAGCTTCTGCATGATCTTGGTCCGGTGGGTCTCGACCGTCTTGATGGCGATGGACAGCGTCTCGGCGATCTCGCGGTTCTTGAGACCCTGGGCGATGAGACGCAGCACCTCGCGCTCCCTCCCGGTCAGGGCCGCCGAGGTAGCGTCGCCGCCGTCGAGGTAGTCGCGCACCATCTCCTCGTTGAGGCCCGGCCCAAGATAGGCCCGCCCCGCCCGCACCGCGGCGATGGCGGTCATCAATTCGTCGTGGCCGAGCTTCTTCAGGGCGTAGCCGTCGGCGCCCGCCGCCAGGGCTTCCGCCACCCGGCGCTCGCAGTTGGCCACCGTCAGGATCAGGACCCGCACCTGTGGCGCGGCGCGCTTGATGCGGCGGGTGGCTTCCACGCCATCCAGCGTTGGCATGGAAAGATCCATCAGCACGATATCGGGGCGCAGCACCCGGGCCATGTCGACGGCGGCCTCGCCGTCCTCGGCCTCTCCCACGATCTCGATGTCCTCGACCCTGAGCAGCGCCGCCAGACCCTGGCGGACCAGCTGCTGGTCCTCGGCGATCAGAATTCGAGTCGACAAACCCCTTTCCTCCCATGCGAGCGAATGATCATCGCCGAGATGGCGCCATTCATCAAGCCGGACTCGCGCCAAGGTCCGAGAACTCCCCGGCCGGCGCGTCGAACCGGTCGATGATCGACAATCCCCGGATCCCTCCGGCGGCGGCGAATTCGCGTTCGTCGATGGCACCGCACTGGCTGGCGACCACCACCTCGCCTTGCGAGAGGAAGAGCGGCGTCCACAGGAACCGCGCCGGAAATTCCTCGCCACGGCGGGCCACCCGGGCCACGAAGCTCACCGCGGCCACGGCGCCGACCCAGATGCCGGCGGTCTCGGCCCGCGCCAACGCCTCGGCAAGGTCGTCGCTGAAAATCCGGCCGACGCCACCGGCCCGCAGCTCGGCGAGGCCGATCCCGAAGAAGTCCCCCGCCGAGGGCGAGGCCGCCACCACCGCGAGGTCGCCCCCGAAGGCCAGGAACGGATGAGGCGACGCCTCCACTGCCAACAGCGCCACGCGGTCGCCTGGCGGATGCTCGCGCTGGTACAGCCGCGCCAACCGCCGCCGCGACGCCACGTCGGGAGATTGCAGTCCCCGCTCCCACCGTGAGACGGTGGCCTGATCGACCCCCATCAGTTCGGCCAAGGCCGCCTGTTTCCAGCCCCGAGCTGCCCGCAACCGCACGATCCTGTCCGCCCAGTCCATTCCGCCCCGCCTTCTCATGCGCATATATGCGTCGTTGCGCCTTTGGTCCCGGCGAGGCCACGATGCACCAGATTTACGCACAGAGTAAAGACCTCTATATACTGTTCGTATATACGATCTTTACCCAACGAGGTCGGCGCGCGCATCCCAACTGCCCAACCCCCGCGCGCGCCAATAGCACGCCCCGCTTGCCCGAGCGGGGCGTGCGTCTTTTAATGGCCGGATCAAGGGATTGGGAGAGGGCAGATGCGGATCGCGGTATCGACGACGACGGCATACGACAAGGTCACCGGCCATGCCGGCCGGGCACGCCGCTGGTTGGTGTTCACGGTCTCCGAGGCCGGTGAGGTCGCTCAACCCGAGCGGGTGGAGCTAGCGGCGCCGCAGGTGTTCCATCATTTCGATTTCGCGGCCGGGGAACCGCACCCGCTGGCCGGGATCACCGCCCTCATCACCCAGTCGGCGGGCGAAGGCTTCCTCGACAAGATGCGCCGCCAGGGAATCGACGCCCGGCTCACCGCCGAGACCGATCCGGCCGGTGCGGTGGCCAGCCATCTGGCCGGCACATTGACGCCTCCCCGCCCGCGCCCGGTGGGAGAACTGGTCTGCAAGGCCATCGATCGCCTGACCCGGCCGCGTCGATCGTGACGGTTGGATAACGCTGAATTTCGTCGTTGACGCCCCCTGTCCGGACGGGGGATTTTGGCGGTCGCACCAGCCGCTCACCGCCTTGCCGACGGGTCGCCACCTTGGAAGAGTTCCTTCTCGGTCTCATCAGAGACTACGTCTACCTGACGTATCCCGTCATCCTGCTGGCGACGTTCGTCGAAGGCGAAACCATCGTTATCCTGGTCGGCGCGGCGGCCTCGACGGACCACCTCGCCATCAACGTCGAACTGCTGGCCCTGGCCGCCTTCACCGGCAGCTTCATCGGCGACCAGCTCTACTATTACATCGGCCGCAAATACGGCACGCCGCTCTTGGCGCGCTGGCCCACGCTGGGGCGCAAGATCGACTGGGCCTTCCATCTGGTGAAAACCCACCCGACCCTGTTCATCCTGTCGTTCCGCTTCATCTACGGCATCCGCAACATCGCCCCCTTCGTCATCGGCATCTCGGGCGTGCCCAGGCTGCGCTATGTGATGCTGAACTTCATCGCCGCCATGATCTGGGCCCACACCTTCGCCTGGGGCGGATACTGGCTGGGCAAGGCGCTCGAGGAATGGCTGGGCGAGAACAAATGGTACGCCCTGCTGGCGTTCCTGGCGGTGGCGCTCTCCGTGGGCGCCTACGGCTACTTCGCCCAGAAGAAGAAGCTCAAGGCCATCGAGGCCAAGGAGGAGCACGAGGGCGTCTGCGCCGTGCCCCCCTCGGGGGAAACCGTCTCGGGCGAATAAGGGCTAGCGGCCCCGCCGCGCCACCATATCCTGGACCTTGCGCCGGGCGCGGGTCACCCGTCCGACATCGGCGAGGCGGCGGCGCAGGAACGCCCAGGTGTCGGAATAGTCCTCGGTGGGGTCCTCCAGCCAGTACAGCACCGTGGCGGAATAGACCGCCGCCAGGCTGGCGCGCTTGGTGTACCACGAGAAGTCGTGCGACGAATCGCCGGCCGCGTGCCAGATGGCATCCACCGTGCGCAGGGTCGCCCGCGTCGCCGTCAGGGGATTGAGGGCCAGCACCGCCAGGGCCCGCCGCACCGCCTCGCGGTGATGCCCCCAGCGTTCCAGGCGCAGGCGGATGGCGGTGAACACCCGATCCGGAACCCGCATCGCCGCGAGGTCGACATCGGCCAGGTCGGCCATCATCACCCGGTCGGCCATCTCGACGAAATGCTCCACCGCCTCGGTGGCGCCGCCCGGGAAGGCCCGGGCCGGCATGGTGGCGTCCAGCCCCTCGTCCCTGGCGGCCTCGGCCAGCGACCGCGGCGACCAGCCGTCGAACACCACATGCGGCAGGGCGGCCATCACCAGGCGGTCGCGGACATGGCGGAAATCCAGGGTCATCAGCATTCCTCCTCGAGAGCCTTGCGCACCTCCTCGACGAAGCCGAAGGTGGACAGGTCGGGCATGCGGGCCGGATAAAGCAGGCCGTCCAGATGATCGCATTCGTGCTGGACCACCCTGGCGTGGAACCCTTCGGCGTCGCGCGTCACCGGCTCGCCGTGGCGGCCCAGGCCATGATAGCGCACCCGCGCCCAGCGCGGCACCTCCCCGGTCAGGCCGGGAACCGACAGGCAGGCCTCGTAGCCGAGTTGCCGCGCGTCGCCCACCGGCTCCAACTCCGGATTGACCAGCACGGTCAGCGGCACCCCCTCGCCGCCGGCCCGCGCCGCCGGCGCGTGGAAGATCACCAGCCGCAGCGGCACATGCACCTGCGGGGCGGCCAGGCCGGCGCCGCCGGCGTCGATCATGGTCTCGATCATATCGTCGATCAGCCGCTGGATCTCGGGCGCGGCGGGATCGGCCACCGGATCGGCGGGACGGTTCAGGACGGGATGGCCCATGCGGGCGATCTTCAACAGGGCCATGGGAACCTTGCCGGACAGGAAATTGGCAGGAAGCGATTAACACCGACCGCACCCCCTTCACAAGGGCATCGGGCTGTGCTATCAACGCGCTTCCCGGACGGCACCCGTGCCGTGCGTCGGGACTGTATTCAGCGTAGAGGAGCGGTGACCTAACGTGCAAGTTCTCGTCCGTGACAACAATGTCGACCAGGCCCTGAAGGCGCTCAAGAAGAAGATGCAGCGCGAGGGCGTTTTCCGCGAGATGAAGCTGCGCCGCAACTACGAGAAGCCCTCGGAGAAGCGCGCCCGCGAGAAGGCCGAGGCCGTGCGCCGCGCCCGCAAGCTGGAGCGCAAGCGCCTGGAGCGCGAGGGCTTCTAGGGCCGCCTTTGGGCGGCTCTCGGAAGCCTCCTCTACCCCCTGGCCGGCGCGGTCGCCGCGACGAACAGGGCGCGAGAGCTGACCAAAGTCAAAGTTAAAAGAGCGCCGCGATGCCATCATCGCGGCGCTCTTGGCGTTCGCCCGTATGGTTTCGGGCTTCTCCCCCTGTCCCCCGTCCCCCGATCCGCCCGGGCGGACGCCAAGGCAACAACGGGCCGGCGGCATCCGGCACGCCCTCGGGGAGGGAAGCATGCTGGATTTTCTCGACAATATGCGTATCGGGCGGCGCATCGCACTGGCCTTCGTGCTGCCGGTGATCGGCCTGATCGGCTTTTCCAGCTTCGTCATCGCCGAGCGATGGCTGGTGGCGGATGAAACCCGCAGCCTCATCGACATCGCCGACCTCGCCTCGGACGTGGGCGCCGTGATCCATGAGTTGCAGAAGGAGCGCGGCGCCTCGTCGCTGTTCCTGGCCAGCAAGGGCAGCCAGTTCGGCGATCGCCTGAACCAGCAGCGGGCGCTCACCGACACCGCCGCCGGCCGCCTTGCCGCCGCCTTCTCCGACCCCGACCTGCGCGCGCTCGGAAACGCCTTTGCCTCGGCCCTCGACGCGGCCCGCGCGGCGGTAGACACCCGGCTCGCCATTCGCGGCCGCGTCGATGCCCAGGCCATCGACAGCCGGACCGCCATGGCCGACTACACCGACGTCATCAAGGCCCAGTTGGACCTCGTCGCCCGCATCGCCGTGGTCACCCCCGACAAGGGCACCGCCGAACTGGCCTCCGCCTATCTCGCCTTCATCGAGGCCAAGGAGCGGGCCGGCCTGGAACGCGCCGTCGGCTCGGCCGGATTCGCCGGCGGCTTCGACCAGCCGCTGCACCGCCGCCACGTCGCCCTGCAGGCCCAGCAGGAAACACTGCTGACGCAGTTCTCGCGCCAGGCTCCGGAAACCCTGGCGGCGTTGCTGGCCGAGAAGGTCAAGGCGCCACCCTTCGCCGAGGTGGCGCGCCTGCGCGAGGAGGCCAACGCCAAGGTCGCCGGCACGGGCGAGGGCATCGCGGCCCCGGTGTGGTTCGACGCCACCACCCGGCGCATCGACCTGCTGAAGGAGGTCGAGGACGCCATCACCGCCGAGCTTGCCGCCACCGCCGGCCGGGTCTACGACACCGCGCGGCTGCTGCTCGCGGCCCAAATCGCGGCGGTGATCCTCGGCCTCGGAATCACCTTCGTGGTCGCGGTGGTGGTCGGGCGCGGCCTGACCCTGCCGTTGGTGCGCCTGACCGATGTCATGAACCGGCTGGCCGGGGGCGACACCTCGGTGACCATCGAGGGGGTGGCGCTGGCCAACGAGGTGGGCGACATGGCCCGCGCCGTCGAGGTGTTCCGCTCCAACCGCCGCGAAGCCGACCGCCTGGCCGCCGAGCAGTCCGCCGACACCGAGGCCAAGGAACGCCGCCGCCAGGCCGTCGAGTCCCTGACCCGCGATTTCGAACGCGAGGTCTCGGCCGCCCTGACGGCGGTCACCGGCGCCTCGGAAGGCCTGCGCGAGAACGCGCGCTCGCTGGATCATGGGGCGCGGCGCATGGCCGACCATTCCACCGCCGTCTCGGCCGCCGCTACCGAGACCTCGGGCAACGTCCACTCGGTGGCGGCCGCCGCCGAGGAACTGTCGGCCTCCATCGCCGAGATCGGCCGCCGCGCCGCCGAATCGGCCGCCGTCACCCGCGACGCGGTCGCCGAGGCCGACCATACCAACACCCTGGTGTCGGGGCTGACCCAGGCGGTCGCCAGCATCGGCGAGGTGGTGGAGATGATCAACCACATCGCCAGCCAGACCAACCTGCTGGCGCTCAACGCCACCATCGAGGCGGCCCGCGCCGGCGAAGCCGGCAAGGGATTCGCGGTGGTGGCCAGCGAGGTCAAGAACCTCGCCAACCAGACCGCCAGGGCCACCGGCGAGATCGCCGACCAGGTGGGCGCCGTCCAGCGCGCCACCTCCGAGGCGGTGGCCGCCATCGCCGATATCGGCCGCACCATCGCCGGCCTGAACCAGATCGCCTCGGCCATCGCCGCCGCCGTCGAGCAGCAGGACGCCACCACCCGCGCCATCGCCCGCAACGCGCAGGAGGCGGCCGGCGGCACCCGGGCGGTATCCGACCACGTCACGGACGTGACCAGCGAGGCGGCCGACACCGGCGCCACCGCCGACCGCGTCCTCACCGCCTCGGACGATCTGGCGATGCAGGCCGGCAGCCTGAAGGCGGCGGTGGAACGCTATCTCGCGGGGGTCGCGGCCGCTTAGCTTATTTTTTAGGCAACCAGGCGCCGCGCCGCGAAGTGCAAAAAGGATGTGCATAACCCGCGCATCCGTGATAAGACGCGGCTCCCTACAGTGAAGACCCGAGGCCGCCATGGCGTCCGTCCAACGCCTGCTTGAGATCACCAGCACCGTCGCCAACGTCACCGACCAGAAGATCGACCGTATCCACGGCATCACCCGGCGGTCGCGCATGTTGGCTTTGAACGCCACCATCGAGGCCCAGCGCGTGGGCCATCTGGGGCGCGGATTCGCCGTGGTGGCGGACGAGGTGAAGTCGATCTCCAGCGAGATTTCGCAACTGACCGATTCGCTGCGGGGCGAACTGAAGGGGCAATTGGACACCCTGTCCCAGTTCGGGCGCGCCATGGCCGAGGAGGTGGCGCGGGTGCGTGGCGAGCGTCTGGCCGACCTTGCCCACAACGCGGTCGAGATCGCCGACCGCAACCTCTACGAACGATCCTGCGACGTGCGCTGGTGGGCCACGGACGCGGCGGTGGTCGACTGCGCCGCGCAGGGAACCCCCGACGCCGCCCGGTTCGCGTCGCGCCGGCTGGGCGTGATCCTCGACTCCTACACCGTCTACCTGGACCTGTGGATCGCCGACGCCGACGGCCGCGTGCTGGCCAACGGCCGCCCCGCCACCTACCCCCAGGCGGCCGGCAGCGACGTTTCCGGACAACGCTGGTTCCAGGAGGCGATGGCCACCGCCGACGGCGGCGCCTTCGCGGTCGCCGACATCGCCCGCGAGCCGGGACTGGGCAACGCCATGGTCGCCACCTACGCCACCGCCATCAGGGAAGGGGCCGAGACCAACGGCCGCCCCATCGGCGCCTTGGGCATCTTCTTCGACTGGGAGGCCCAGGCCCAGACCATCGTCGAGACCATCCGCCTGGCGCCCGAGGAGAAGGAGCGCAGCCGCTGCCTGCTGCTGGATTCCCGCCACCGGGTCATCGCCGCCTCGGATCGCCACGGCCTGCTGACCGAGACTTTCCCCCTCGACACCTCGCGCGGGGAGCGCGGCCATTACGCCGACGGCAACGGCAACCTGGTCGCCTACGCGCTCACGCCCGGCTACGAGACCTATGACGGCCTGGGCTGGTACGGCGTGATCGTGCAGAAGGGCTGAGGGTCAGAACGGCGAGCCGTCCTTGCGCAGGAAGCGGAATGAGGCACCGTCGCGCTCGGCCGTCAGATCCACGTCGCTGTATTCCACCCGCTCCGACGGGGCGCGGCTGCCCACCTCCAGATAGGTCGCCGGCACGCCGGAACGGTTGACGAGGTGGTGGCCGTCCGGCCGCCCCTTGGGAAAGCCGGCGCAATGGCCGGCCGCCAGCACCTGTTCGCCGGCATCGGTGATCAATGTCAGCTCGCCGGACAGAACCAGGACGAACTCGTCCTCGTTGGCGTGCCAATGGCGCATGGCCGACGCCGCGCCGGGGGCCAGCGTCACCAGATTGACCCCGAAATCCGTCAGCCCCAGCGCGGCGGTCAGCCGGCGCTTGGCGCGGCCGGCGACGACATCGGCGAATTCGGCCGGATAGACGGTGCCGGTCTCGACGGGCAGGTCGGCGGGGTCCATGTCACACCCGCTCGGACAGCCAGATGGCGGCGCGGCAGCCGGTCTTGATGGCCGCCGACAGCAGCGGATAGGCCGGCGCCTTCTCGGCCTCGTTGGCGAGCCCGATATCGCGGTGCTCGATTTCCTCCTCACGGAATTTCTCGATGGTCGCCCTCAGCCCGGCCTCGTCGTCGCCCAGCCGGGCCGCCTGCTCGGCGTAGTGCTCGTCGATGGCCTCCTCCACCGCCACCGTGCAGGCCATGGCCGCCCGTTCGCCCAGGAGCGCGGTGCCCGCCCCCAGCACGAACCCGGCCACGTGCCAGATCGGCGCCAACGCGGTGGGCCGCACCCGCCGTTCGGCGATCAGGCGGCTGAAGGTCTCCAGGTGGTGCTTTTCCTGGTCATGCATCTTGGTCAGCAGGGCGCCGTGGCGGCCCCGCCCCAGGACCGCCCGCTGGCCCTGATAGATGCGCACCGCGCCCAGTTCTCCGGCCTGGTCGACACGCAGGATGCGGGCGATCAACTGGTCCTTGGTCAGGTCGCCGGGGATGCGGTCCTCGGCGGTGCGGCGGAAATTGCGGTCTGCGGTCATGGCTTGCGCTCCATGCGGCGGATCAGCGCCAGGGCCACCAGCCCCAGCCCGCCCGAGAACACGATGTTCAGCGTGGCGATGGTGATGCCGTTCCACTGCCAGGCCGGTTCGTCGCATCGGACCTCCACCGGCCGGCTCATGGCGGCCATCAGGTCCGTGACGTCGACGGCGGCGGATTCGGTGGGAGCGCAGGACGACGCCCACCATTTCCGCTCGACGCCCGAATGGTAGACGGCGATGGCCGAATTGACCAGGAAACCAAGCGCGGCCACCGTCAGCAGCAGCCGGCGGAGGCGGGCGGCCGGCGGCAACAGCGCGAGACCGGCCAGCGCGCCGCCGACCGCGAAGGGAATCCGCTGGGTCAGGCACAGCTCGCAGGGCCGCAAGCCGACGACGTGTTCGACGAAGAACGCGACGGCCAGCGACACCGTGCAAATGGCGAGCAGGAGAACCGCGATCAGGCGGGACGACAGCGTGGGGATCATGGCGTCGGACCATAGCACCGCCCGGCCGGCTTGACCACTGCTCCGCCGGTGCCCACAATCGCGCCCCGAACCAAGGAGAGGATGGTGACCCTGGACGACATCCGCGCCAGCGGCAAGGCGGCGCTGGCCCGCGCGCTGGCGGAACTGGAACGCGCCCCCGACGACGCCGGGACGGTCGCCTTGCTGAGCGCCGCCCATGCCGCGCCGACCGCCCAGGTGGTGGGGATGACCGGCCCGCCGGGCGTCGGCAAGTCCACGCTGATGAACGCCTTGATCAAGGCCTGGCGCCGCTCCGGCCGCTCCGTCGCCTGCATCGCCGTCGATCCGTCGTCGCGGCGGTCGAAGGGCGCCTTGCTGGGCGACCGCACCCGCCTGTCCACCGACCCCGACGACCAGGGAATCTTCGTCCGCTCCATGGCGGCCCGCGATCGCCTGGGCGGGCTGGCCGGCCTGACCGTCTCGGCCATGGTGCTGATGCGGGCGCTCTACGACGTCGTGCTGATCGAGACCGTCGGCGTCGGCCAGAGCGAGACCGACGTCGTGGGGGTGGCCGACACGGTGCTGTTCTGCGTCCAGCCCGGCTCGGGCGATTCGCTGCAGTTCATGAAGGCCGGCATCGCCGAGATTCCCCACGTCGTGGTGGTCACCAAGGCGGACATGGAGGCCGAGGCCCGCCGGGCGCGCGCCGACGTCCTGGGCGCGTTGTCGCTGGCCGACGGCGACGAGGCCGACGGCTGGCGGGTGCCGGTGCTGCTGGTGTCCTCCGCGCGGGGAGCCGGCATCGATGGCCTGGTGGCGGCCATCGACTCGCACGCCGCCTTCCTGGCCGAAGGAGACCGCCTTTCCCTGGCCCGGCAGGCGCAAGCCGAGCAGTGGCTGGTCGAGGCGGTGCGGGAGCGGTTCGGACGCGAGGGGATGAAGCGGGCGGGCAGCCTGCGGTTGGCGCCCGGCCAGTCACCGTTCGAGGCATTGGCGGAGGTATCCGGGCGGTTGATTTAATACCTGTTCATACTTCAGGTTAATTACGTACTCCTGTTGACACCGATGACCATTAGGCGGACCATCATCCGAAAGTGTCATGGGATAGGTTGGAGTGAACGCGCCCTTGACGAGCCACGGCACGACGGGCGGGCTGAGCCGCGAGTTGCTTGAGCTCGTGTCGGCGCTCGTCTGCCTGATCGAGGACGGACGCCTGGTGTTCGTGAACCGTGCCGGCCTGTCGATGCTCGGCCTGCGGTCGGCGGCGGAAGCCGAGGGTCGGCCCTTCGACGATTTCATCGTCGAGGACTATCGCTTCCTGCTGGACGCCGGATGGGAATTGCTGGCCGAGGAGGAGTTCGTCCCCCTCAAGCTCACCCGTGCCGACGGAACCCTGTTCGAGGCCGAGATGCGGGTCCGTCAGGTGCCCGAACGCCCCGACTGCTACCTTATCGAAGCCCGCGACATTTCCAAGTTCGTCCGCTCTGCCGAGGCGTTGCGCGAGCGCGAGGCCCGGCTTCAGGGCATCCTGGCGTCGGTGGCGGAAGGCATCATCGCCATCAACGACGATGGCCGCATCGTCTCGGCCAATCCCGCCGCCGAGGCCATGTTCGGCTTTCCGGCCGGCAAGCTGGTCGGCCTCGACCTCGGCGACCTGATGCCGCCCGAGCTGCGCGAGCGCCACCAGCGCTTCTTCGACGCCTATATGTCGGGCCTGTTCCCCAGCCTGATGAACCGCATGGTCGAGGGCCAGGGCACCCGCCGCGACGGCAGCGTCTTTCCCATGGAGATCTCGGTCAGCGAGTTGCGCCACGGCCGCCACCGCATGTTCACCGCCATCCTGCGCGACATTTCCGAGCGCAAGGAGCACGAGGAGCGCATCCGCCGGCTGGCCCATCACGACGCGCTCACCGGGTTGCCCAACCGCAACCTCCTCAACGACCGCATGAACCACGCCCTGGCGCGCGTGAAACGCAACGGCGGCCGCATGGCGGTGCTTTACGTGGACCTCGACCGCTTCAAGCCCATCAACGACAGCCTCGGCCACGAGGCCGGCGACGCGGTGCTGCGCGACGTGGCCGAGCGGCTGAGCGCCTGCGTGCGCGGTTCGGACACCGTGGCCCGCGTGGGCGGCGACGAATTCGTGGTGGTGGTCGAGGAGATCGGCCGGCTGTCCGAGGCGGCGCTGGTGGCCCGCAAGATCATCGACGTGCTGTCGCGCCCGTTCGACTACGAGGGAAATAAATGCACCATCGGCGCCTCGGTGGGCGGCGCCCTGTTCCCCGACGACGGCGAAAGCATGGACGACGTCTGCAAGGCCGCCGACATCGCCATGTACCAGGTCAAACGCGCCGGCCGCAACGGCTTCCGCTTCTTCGCCCAGGAGGGCCTTGAACTGGACGAATACCTGGAGGGGGACGGAGAGGCGTGACCGCCGCTCCTACTCGGCCTCGGGGAACACCGCCCAATCCGGTTTCCAAGGCGTCAACCGCGCGTCGCCGCAGGTGAAGGCGCCCTGGCGGCCGTCGGCCGCGCGGAAATGCTCCAGCCGGACCAGAGCCAGCCCGACGCCCGCCACCGCCGAGCGCATCTCGCCGGCCTCGGCGCCGTCCAGCATCACCGGGGTTCCCGAGGCCGGGACCGGCCCGTCGATGCTCACCGGCATCAGACGCTTGCGGACCAGCCCGCGATGCTTGGTGCGGGCGGTCAGCTCCTGGCCCATGTAGCACCCCTTCTGGAAATCGACCCCCTTCAACTCGTCGAAGCCGTTTTCCAGCAGGATCGCCTTTTCCACCGGCAGGTCGCGGCTGCCGTCGGGCAGCCCCAGGCGAATCCGGCGTTCATCCCAGGCGGCGAAGGGCGCCTCATCGAAGCCGGCGGCGACCAGGGGCTGGACGTCGGGAAGGTACAGGCGCAGGCCGGCGCGCGGCAGCCGTGGATCGACGAAGGCGACGCCGCCGCCGAAACCCCGGGCGGCGCCAGCCTCGGACGGTAGCCCGAGATAGTCGCCGGCGGCGGCGAACACCGACAGGCCCTCCGCCACGGCCACCGTGACCTTGGAGCGCAGCTTGTACATGGACAGCTTCTTGCGGAAGTCCTCGACGCGATCCGCCTCGGCGTCGATCAGGTACTCCGCCCCGCGTGCCGCGATGAACAGGTCGTGCAGGAACTTGCCCTGGGGCGTGAGGAAGGCCGCCCAAACGGCGCGATCGGCCGCCACCTTGGCGACGTCGTTGGACACCAGCCCCTGCAGGAAGGCCTGGCGATCCTCGCCGCCCACCACCAGAAGGGCGCGGTTGGCAAGGCGGGTGAAGCTCTTGTCGGCCATGAAACGGGTCTCCGTTTGGGGGCGGCGGAACCCGCAAAAGGTGGGGCAAGCCCGCCGCGATGGCAAGAGCCGGGACGCCGATTCCGGTCAGCCGGCGCGAAGCTCGCGCAGGAAATCCTCCACCTCGGCCTCCAGGGAGCCGCTTTCGCCGCGGAGCTGGTGGGCGGCCTCCATGACGCCGCGCGCCATGCGATCGGTCTCCATGGCGGCGCGGGCGACGCCGGCGATGGTGGAGGCGACGTCGCTGGTGTTGCGCGACACGCTCTCGGCGGTACGAGCGATCTCGGCGGTGGCGGCGCCCTGTTCCTCGACGGCGCCGGCCACGGCGGTGGACAGTTCGTTGATGCGGCCGATGGTCCGGGCGATGCCGGTTATGGCCGCCACCGCCGTTCGCGTCTCCTGCTGGATGCTGTCCACTTGGCCGGCGATCTCGTCGGTGGCGCGCGCCGTCTGCCCCGCCAGGGTCTTGACCTCGTGGGCGACGACCGCGAAGCCCTTGCCCGCCTCGCCGGCGCGGGCCGCCTCGATGGTGGCGTTCAGCGCCAACAGGTTGGTCTGGCTGGCGATGGTATTGATCAAGCCCACCACCTCGCCGATGCGGTTGGCGGCATCCTCCAGCAGGCGCACCTTGCCGTCGGCCTCGCCGGCCTCGTGGGCGGCGTCGCGGGCGATGTCGGCCGAGGCGTTGACCTGGCGGGCGATCTCGGCGATCGAGGCGTTCAGTTCGGCGCTGGCCGAAGTCACGCTGTCCACGTTCATGGACGCCTGCTCGGTGGCGGCCGACACCGCGTCGGCCTGGGCGGTGGTCTGGGAGGAGTTCACCAGCAGCGAATCCGCCGCCGCCAACAGTTGGTCAACGGTGACCGCGATGGTGGCGACCACGCCGTGGACACGGTTTTCCAGCCGGTCGGCCAGCTCTGCCATCTCGGCCTGGCGCATGGCCTGGGCCGCCTGTTCGTCGGCCTGCCGGGCGCGGCGCGCCTCCTCCTCCGCGCGATGGGCGCAGGACAGCTCGGCCGCCGCCGCGTCCTCGCGCCGCTCGACCGCCCGCAACAGCCAATGGGCCGCCAGCAGCGTTCCGCAGCCCACCGCCGCCATGGCCGCCAACAACAGGACCGTCGCCAGCCGCCGGGCCGCCGCCAGTTCGCCGTCGAGGGCGGCGACGTCCTGATCGACGCGGAAGGTTCCCAGGGCCTGGCCGTCCGGCCCCTTGAAGACCAGTTCGGCGGTATGAACGCGACCGCCCTCGGGAAGGGCGAAATTGGCCAATTCCATCAGATCGCGGCCATCGCGGCCGAGGACGGCCACCCGCATGCCCAAGCGGCGATCCAGTTCGGTGAGAGCGGCCAGCGGATCGACGGTCAGGACCGCGTATCCCTGCAGGCGGAAACCGCCGATGGACGCCACCGTGCTGACCCGCGGCCGGCCGTCAAGGCTCCAGACATGGTGCAGCAGTCGCAGGCGGTCCGAGCCCTCGCGCCGCCGCAGGGCGTCGAGAAGAGACTCCGGCAGCTTTCCCGCCCCGTCTTCGATGCCCTTGGCGGCCAGCGCGTCGAGGTCGGCTCCCAGGATCGCCAGCCCCCGGAACGCCACCCGCCCCTCGGTGAACACGTCGCGCCGATGGGCGTCGGCGATGGCCCGGCCCACCGCCGCCCCGTCGCCGGATGCCACCGCCTGCCGCACCGCCGCCTCGCGGGCGATGTCCGAGACGGTGGTGCCCAGGGTGGCCAGATGGCCCCGCCACAGCAGGTCATCGACGAAGCTGTCCACCAGAACCTGCGCCTGCCGGTCCTGGAACCGGAACGCCAGATGCTCGTAGCGGCCGGCCACGAAGGTGACCACCGCGATGCTGGCGGCGACCATCACCACCCCGGCCGCCACCAGGATGGACATCAACGTCCGGCGCCTGCTGCGCGCGTTCACGGCGAAGGCCCGGCGGAACTACTTGGTCACCAGCGGCAGGCCCTTGGCCTTCCACTCGTCCATGCCCTGGGCGTAGTAGTAGATCTTGGTGTAGCCGAAGCCGACCGCCTTCTGGGCGGCGGCGGCGGCGCGGCCGCACTTGATGCCGTTGCAGTAGAAGGCGACCGGCGCGTCCTTCGCCGTCATGTGACGGGCCAGGACCTCGGGGCCGGTGATGTCGGTGTCGATCAGCCGGATCGCCCCTTCCACATGGCCGGCGGCATAGTCGCCTTCCTTGCGGTTGTCGAGGATCACCAGGTTGGGCGTGGTCTCGATCAGCTTGATCAGCGTGTCGGCGTCCACGGCGGTGGTACCGGGGATGCTCATGGGCGCGTCGGCGGCGGCGGCCATGGCGGTCGTGCCGATGGCCAGCACGAGGGCCACCGCGATCCTGGTCAGAATGGTCTTCATGGCGTTCGTCCTCCCTGTCGTCGGTGCAGGGGAGGCGGAATCCGCCCATGCGAACGGTGTCGGCGCCGGCCGCTCTTGCTCCCCCCCTTGCTCGCGGACTCACCATCCGCTCTTGGCCCGGTTGTATCCTGGCTCACTCCGCTACACTACTCGGATATGTCACTTTCGTCAAATATGCAGAAAGGCGAATGTCGTCGCGTCGAGGCATGGGTAGGAGCGCTTGGCACGTCGGGCGGCCGGACGTATAAGGAGCGGCGATGCATATCACCCTGGTCGACGACTCCATCCCCTTCGACGGCTATTCGGCCTCCAGCCGCCCACTGGGCGGCGCCGAGAAGGCGTTTGCCGCCCTCCCCGGCGCGCTGGCCCGCCGCGGGCACACGGTGGCGGTGTTCAACCGCTGCCGCTGGAGCATGTTCATCGAGGGCGCCCAGTGGGAGACCTTCGACGGCAAGCGGCCGCTGACCACCGACGTGCTGGTGGCCTTCCGCAGGCCCGAACTGCTGGAATTCGTGCGCGGCGCCCGCCGCCGGGTGCTATGGCATACCGGCCCCGGCCGACAGTTGGAGCGCAAGGCGGCCCGGGCGCTGCTGGACGAGCACAAGCCTCTGGTCCTGCTGGTGTCCGAGCACCAGGCCATGGACTGGAAGGCCAAGGGGCTGCAGGTAGGGCTGGTGCCGCCGGCGGTGCGCTTCGACTATCTCGCCGACACCCCCATGGACCCCGCCACGCCGCCCCGCGCCATCGTCACCACCCATCCCGGTTGGGGGCTGTCGTGGCTGGTGGATCTGTGGGTGGAGAGGATTCGCCCGCAGGCGCCGACCGCCGAGCTGCACGTGTTCTCCATGGGGCTGGCCAAGGCGGCCGAGGGCGGCGAACTGGCGCCCGACCTGGAGCCCATCGCCACCAAGGTCCTGGCCGCCCGCGACCACGGCGTGATGGTGGTCCGGCCCCAGGGCGACACCCTGATGGCCGAGGAATTCCGCCGCGCCCGCGTCCACCTCTATCCCGGCCACCCCGACGATTCCACCGCCTTCACCCTGATGGAGAGCCAAGCGGCCGGATTGCCGGCGGTGCTGCGGCCGCTGGGGGCGGCGCCGGCCCGGGTGGTGGACGGGCTGACCGCCGCCATCGCCCCCGACGACGACGCCTTCGCCAACCTGGCGGCGCTGATGCTGACCGACGCATCGGTGTTCGCCTCGCGCAGCGCCGAGGCCCGCGCCCTCTACAAGGGCCGCAGTTGGGACGCGGCGGCGGAGCGACTGGAGGCCATGCTGGGATGACCATCCGACTCCTCCAGGCCATGGCCGGCGCCGAGCACGGCGGCGCCGAGGCCTTCTTCGAGCGCCTCGCCCTCGCCCTTCAGAAGGCCGGCGCCGTCGAGCAGAAGGTGGTGATCCGCGCCAACGCCCGCCGCGCCGCCCATCTGCGGGCGGGCGGCGTCGACGTCGCCGAACTGCCCTTCGGCGGCGCGCTGGACCTGCGCACGCGGCTGGGCTTCCGCTGGGCGGTGCGGCGGTTCCAGCCCCAGGTGGTGCTGACCTGGATGAACCGCGCCACCCGCTTCTGTCCCCGGGGTCCCTTCGTGCATGTGGGCCGGCTGGGCGGCTACTACGACCTGAAATACTACCGCCGCTGCGGACACCTGATCGGCAACACCCCCGACATCCGCGACTGGATCCTCGGCCAGGGCTGGCCCGAGAACCGCGTCCACTATCTTCCCAACTTCGCCGCCGAGACCAAGGCCACGCCGGCCCGGCGCGAGGCGTTCTCGACGCCGGCCCACACCCCGGTGATCCTGGCCCTGGGGCGGCTGCACGACAACAAGGCCTTCGACGTGCTGATCGAGGCGATGCACAAGGTGCCCGACGCCTATCTGTGGCTGGCCGGGGAGGGACCCCGCCGGGCTGAGCTGGAGGCGCGGGCGTCCCATCTCGGGCTGATGCCGCGCGTGCGCTTCCTGGGCTGGCGCGACGACGTGGCGTCGCTCTACGCCGCCGCCGACCTGTTCGTCTGCCCGTCGCGCCACGAGCCCCTGGGCAACGTGGTCATCGAGGCCTGGGCCCAGGGCGTGCCGGTGGTGGCCGCCGCCTCGCAGGGGCCACGGCAGTTGATCGCCGACGGCGCCGACGGCGTGCTGGTGCCGGTGGACGACGCCGCCGCCCTGGCCGCCGCCATCGGCCGCCTGCTGGCCGACCACGAGGCCGCCGCGGCCATCGGCGCCGCCGGCCGCCGCGCCTTCGAGGCCCGCTTCACCGAGGCGGCGGTGGTGGACGCCTATCGCGCCTTCCTCGAGACGGTAGCCGCCTGATGTGCGGCATCGCCGGCATCGCCACCGCCGACGGCTCGCCTCCCGGCGACGATGTCCTCGACCGCCTGACGGCGGCGCTGGCCCATCGCGGTCCCGACGGCCGGGGCCGGCAGGTGCGGGACGGCGTCGGGCTGGTGCAGACCCGGCTGGCGATCATCGACCTCGAGGGCGGCCGCCAACCCATCCTCGATGGCGACGGCCGCGCCATCGTCGCCAACGGCGAGGTCTACAACTTCATCGAACTGCGGGCCGAAATGCCGCAGGCGCGGTTCGCCACCGGCTCCGACTGCGAACCGCCGCTGCATCTCTACGCCGCCGAGGGCGACGGCTTCGCCGCCCGCCTGCGCGGCATGGTCGCCGCCGCCATCCACGACCCCCGCCACGGCCGCCTGGTGCTGACCCGCGACCCCTTCGGCATCAAGCCGCTCTATCTAGCCGAGGGGCCGTGGGGCGTCGCCTTCGCCTCGGAGGCGCAGGCGCTGGTGGCCGCCGGGCTGGTGACGCCCGAGGTCGATCCGGCGCGCCGGGCCGAACTGCTGCAGCTCCAGTTCACCACCGGCGCCGACACCATCCTCAAGGGCGTCCGCCGGCTGCTGCCGGGCGAGACGGTGGTGGTGGAAGGCGGCCGCGTCACCTCGTCGCGCCGGCTGCCGGCCCTGCCCGAGGGCGGCCCGGTGGACGGCGATCCCGACCGCCTCGTCTACCGCCTCGACGAGGTGCTGATGGATTCGGTCGAACTGCACCAGCGCTCCGACGTGCCCTACGGCATGTTCCTGTCGGGCGGCATCGATTCCTCCGCCGTGCTGGCGATGATGGCGCGGCTGAACCCGCGCCCGGTGCTGGCCTTCACCGCCGGCTTTCCCGGCACCACGGCGCGCGACGAGCGCGAGCACGCCCGCGACCTGGCCCGGGCGGTGGGCGCCCGCCACGTCGAGGTCGAGGTCACCGAGGCCGATTTCTGGTCGCTATTGCCGCGCGTCGCCGAGGCCATGGACGACCCGGCCGCCGACTACGCCTGCCTGCCCACCTTCAAGCTGGCCGCCGAGGCCCGCAAGGAGGTCAAGGTCATCCTGTCGGGCGAGGGCGGCGACGAACTGTTCGGCGGCTACGGCCGCTACCGCGCCGCCATGCGGCCGTGGCCGCTGGCCCGCCCCATGCGGCGCAAGGGCACCTTCGACGGGCTGGGCGTGCTGCGCGAGGACCCGCGTGGATGGCGCGACGGCATCGCCGCCGCCGAACGCGCCGCCCGCCTGCCCGGCCGTTCGCGGCTGCAGGTGGCCCAGGCGGTGGACGTGGCCGACTGGCTGCCCAACGACCTCTTGACCAAGGCCGACCGCTGCCTGATGGCCAACGGCGTCGAGGGCCGGGTGCCGTTCCTCGACCCGGTGGTGGCCTCCTTCGCCTTCCGCCTGCCCGACCACCTGAAGGTCAGGAAGGGGCTGGGCAAGTGGCTGCTGCGCAAGTGGCTGGACACCGCCATGCCCGCCGCCCGCCCCTTCAGCCCCAAGCGCGGCTTCACCGTCCCGGTGGCGGAATGGATCGCCGCCCGCCCCGAGATCGGCGCCCTGGTCGCCGCCCAGCCCGGCATCGCCGAGATCGCCGACGCGGACGCGGTCAGGCGCCTGTTCGCCCATCTCGACAAGAGGACCGGCTTCGCCGCCTGGACCCTGCTGTTCTACGCCCTGTGGCACCAGCGGCATATCCTGGGACGGAAGGCGGAAGGGGATGTCTTTGACATGCTGACTTAGTCTATCGTCATCGCCGGGCTTGACCCGGCGATCCATGGATGCCCGGATCAAGTCCGGGCATGACGGACAGGGAGCTCTTGATGCCCGAGACCTACGACCTGATCATCCGCGGCGGCACCACCGTCACCCCCAACGGCACCGGCGTCGCCGATATCGGCGTGCGGAACGGCAGGATCGCGGCCATCGGCTCGCTGGCCGGCGCCGGCGCGGCCGAGGAGATCGACGCGGTCGGGCTGCACGTCCTGCCCGGTGTCATCGACAGCCAGGTGCATTTCCGCGAGCCGGGCCTGGAGCACAAGGAGGATCTGTCCACCGGCACGGCGGCGGCGGCCATGGGCGGCGTGGTGGCCGTCTTCGAGATGCCCAACACCAAGCCCAGCACCACCACCGCCGACGCCATCCGCGACAAGTTGGCCCGCGCCGACGGCCGGGCCTGGACCGATCACGCCTTCTTCATCGGCGCCGCCGGCGACAACATCGACCACCTGGCCGAGTGGGAGCGCATCCCCGGCTGCGCCGGCATCAAGATCTTCATGGGGTCTTCCACCGGCTCGCTGCTGGTGGCCGACGACGACACCCTGGCCCGGGTGCTGGCCCGGGGCTTTCGCCGCATCGCCGTCCATTGCGAGGACGAGTACCGGCTGGAGGAGCGCAAGCCCATCGCCGAAGCCGGCGCCCATCCCCGCGTCCACCACCAGTGGCGCGACGCCGAGACGGCGCTGCGGGCGACCCAGAGGCTGGTGCGGCTGGCCGAGGCGGCGCGCCGCCGCGTCCACGTGCTGCACGTCACCACCGCCGACGAGATGGCCTTCCTGGCCGGCCACAAGGACCTCGCCACGGTCGAGACCACGCCCCAGCACCTGACCCTGGCCGCCCCCGACTGCTACGAGCGCCTGGGCACCCTGGCCCAGATGAACCCGCCCATCCGCGAGGCCCATCACCGCGAGGCGCTGTGGCGGGCCATCGCCGACGGCGTCGTCGACGTGCTGGGCAGCGACCACGCCCCCCATACGCTGGACGAGAAGGCCAAGCCCTATCCCCACAGCCCCAGCGGCATGACCGGCGTGCAGACGCTGGTGCCCCTGATGCTGGACCACGTCAATGCCGGCCGCCTGACGCTGGAGCGCTTCGTGGACCTGACCTCGGCCGGGGTGGCGCGCATCTACAACCTGGCCGGCAAGGGCCGGGTGGCGCTGGGCTACGACGCCGACTTCACCATCGTCGACATGAAGACCGAGCGCGTCATCACCAACCAGTGGATCGTCAGCCGCTGCGGCTGGACGCCCTTCGACGGCACCCGCGTCACCGGCTGGCCCATCGCCACCATCGTGCGCGGCCGCGCCGTGATGCGCGACGGCCAACTGATCGGCGACCCGGCGGGCAAGCCGGTGCGGTTCCAGGAGTCGGCGTAGCGCCTAAAGGATCCCCGCCGCCGCCAGGTTCCGCCGCACCCGGTCCACCACCTTCTCGCCGGCCGGCGGCGCCTCGAAGCCGCGGCCGGTGACCGCCTCGTAGAGCGCGATGTATTTGCGGCTGAACTCGACCAGGGTGTCGTCGGGAATGGCCGGGATGGGGTCCTTGTAGGGATCGCAACGGGCCGCGATCCACAGGCGCAGGAACTCCTTGTCCAGGCTTTCCGGCTCGTCGCCGGCGGCATGGCGGGCGGGATAGCTGTCGGCCTTCCAATAGCGGCTGGAATCGGGGGTGTGGATTTCGTCGGCCAGGGTGATATGGCCGTCGGCGTCGAGGCCGAACTCGTATTTGGTGTCGACCAGGATCAATCCGTTCCGCGCCGCGATCTCGCGGCCGCGCGCGAACAAGGCCAGCGACAGGCGGGCCAACTCGTCCCACTGGGCCTGGGTCAACAGGCCCCTGGCGACCACCTCGGCCGGGGTGATCGGCGCGTCGTGGCCGCCCACGTCGGCCTTGGTGGTCGGCGTCAGGATGGTGGCCGGCAGCTTGTCGTTCTTCCTAAGGCCGTCGGGGAAATCGACGCCGTACATGGTGCGCCTGCCGGACTTGTACATGGTCCAGATGGAGGTGTCGGTCGAGCCGGTCATGTAGTCGCGCACCACCATCTCGATGGGCAGCATCTCGAGCCGGCGCCCCACCACCACGTTGGGGTCGGGATAGGACAGCACGTGGTTGGGGCAGATGTCGGCGGTGGCCTCGAACCAGAAGCGGGCCGTCTGGGTCAGCACCTGGCCCTTGAAGGGCACGGCGGCCAGCACCTGGTCGAAGGCGCTCTGGCGGTCGGTGGAAATCAGCACCCGGCGGCCGTCGGGAAGGTCGTAGTTCTCGCGCACCTTGCCCCGGTAGTAGTTGGGCAGTTCGGGCAGATGGGCCTCGGTCAGCACATGGGGGATCGAGGCGCGGATGATGTCGTCGGAGATCACGGTGCGGCCGCCTGCAGGAGTGTCGGATCGGCCCGTTATGGCAGGTGATCGGGGCCGCCGCAACGCTGGCTTGACGGCCATGGCCGGCGGCGTCACTCTCCCGCCATGACAGAGACCGTCCCTCCCGCAGATCCCAATGTCGCCCCGCCTTTCGCCAAGCCGACGGGAGGCAAGGTGTCGGATCGCGTCGCCGACCGCATCCTGGCCCGCATCGCATCGGGCGAATGGGCCCCCGGCCAGCGCCTGCCCGGCGAGCGCCAGTTGGCCGAGGAAATGGGAGTGTCGCGCGTTTCGGTGCGCGCGGCGCTGCAGCAGTTGAAGACCCAGGGGTTCCTGGACGCGGTCCAGGGCGGCGGCACGCGGGTGATCTCGAATACGACCACCATGGATCCCGGGCTGGTGGAACTGGTCCGGGCCAGCCAGGAGAACCTGCACGACCTGGCCGAGCTGCGTGCCATCCTGGAGGCGTGGGCGGTGCGCCGTGCCGCCCAGACCGCCGCCCCCGAACACATCGCCGAGCTGGCCGAGGTGATGGCCGCCACCGAGGCCGACGTCAACCGGGGCAAGCACAAGACCGAGAACGACATCCGCTTCCACCTGGCCATCGCCAAGGCCTCGGGATCGGGCATCTACATGCATGTGATGGCGCTGTTCCGGGGCATCCTGCAGCAGATGCTGGACTATCACCGCTACGAGCTGTTCCCCACCGCCGAGGACGATCGCACCATCCTGGCGCACCATCGCGCCATCTTCGAGGGCATCAAGGCCCGCGACCCCGAGGCCGCCGAAAGGGCCATGCAGACCCATCTGGGATGGGTGGTCGCCCGCCACCGCGAGATGCAGGCCCACCGCAAGGCGTAATTTAATTTCAAGACTGTCGCCGCCCCGGCGCGCCCCCGCCCCTTTTCCGGGACCGACGCCGCCAGCCTCGGTAGGCCCGTCCCCCACCTTGGGCATAGGCGGAACGCCCCCTTGCGGGGCGGTATCCACCCGACCTCGGCTCTGGTATGGTGCGGCGACACTGAGAAAGGAAATTACGCGATGAGAAGAACAAGAAACGCCAAGATCATCGCCACGCTGGGGCCGGCCAGCTCCACCCCCCAGGCGATCGAGGGCCTGTTCATCTCCGGCGCCGACGTGTTCCGGCTGAATTTCAGCCATGGCAGCCATGCCGACCACAAGGCGCGCTACGAAATCATCCGCGACCTCGAACACAAGACCCGCCGTCCCATCGGCGTCCTGGCCGACCTGCAGGGCCCCAAGCTGCGGGTCGGCAATTTCGAGGGCGGCAAGATCCGCCTGGAGGCGGGCACCCCGTTCCGCCTCGACCTGTCGGGCGAGCCGGGCACCGGCCAGCGCGCCCCCCTGCCCCATCCCGAGGTGTTCGCCGCCCTCAGGGTCGGCACCGAGCTGCTGCTGGACGACGGCCGCATCCGCCTGCGGGTCGAGAAGCATGGCGCCGACTTCGCCGAGACCCGGGTCATCACCGGCGGCGAGCTGTCCAACCACAAGGGCGTCAACGTCCCCAACTGCGTGCTGCCCATCTCGCCGTTGACCGAGAAGGACATCGCCGACCTGGGCTTCGCCGTCGACATGGGCGTGGACTGGATCGCGCTCAGCTTCGTGCAGCGCCCCACCGACGTGCTGGAGGCGCGCCGGCTCATCAGCGAACGGGTCGGCAGCCGCGTGCGGCTGCTGTCCAAGCTGGAGAAGCCGTCGGCCATCGACCACCTCGAGGAGATCATCGCCCTGTCGGACGCGGTGATGGTGGCGCGCGGCGACCTGGGCGTCGAATGCCCCCCCGAGACGGTGCCGATCCTGCAAAAGCGCATCGTCAAGGCGTGCCGGGCGGCCGGCAAGCCGGTGGTGGTCGCCACCCAGATGCTGGATTCCATGGTCCATTCGCCGTCGCCCACCCGCGCCGAGGCCTCCGACGTCGCCACCGCCGTCTATGACGGCGCCGACGCCGTGATGCTGTCGGCCGAAACCGCCGCCGGCGAATATCCCATCGACGCGGTGACCATGATGGACCGCATCATCAACCGGGTCGAACAGGACGACCAGTACCGCGTCATCACCGACGCCTCGCGGTCGCGCCCCGAGAACACCACCCGCGACGCCATCTCGGCCGCCGCCCGCCAGGTGGCGGCGACGCTGGACGCCGCCGCCATCGTCACCTTCACCTCGTCGGGCTCGACGACGCTGAGGGCCGCCCGCGAACGCCCCGACCAGCCCATCGTCAGCCTGACCTCGGACCTGGAGGTGGCGCGCCAGCTGGCCCTGGTGTGGGGCTGCCACAACGTGCAGACCAACGAGGTGCGCAGCTTCTCGGAAATGGTGTCCAAGGCGGCCAAGACCGCCCAGCGCGAAGGCTTCGCCAAGGTGGGCGACCGAGTGGTCATCACCGCCGGCGTGCCCTTCGGCCTGACCGGGACCACCAATATCCTGCGGGTGGCGGAAATCGAGGAGGACGGCCACGTCTGACCGCCCTATCCTGGCGGCATGACTCGTCTCGTCCTCTCCTCCTCGTTTCCCCGCCTCCTGCCCAAGGCCATCGGAGCCGGGTTGATCCTGCTGGCCGGCGTCGCGCTGGTCGCGCCACCCATGCCCGGCGACGCCACCGCCGCCCTGGCGGTGATCCTGGTCACCATCGGCTGCTGGGCCGGCGGCTTCCTGCCCGAACACGTGGTCGCGCTGGGCTTTTTCGCGGTGGTGACGCTGCTGGGGCTGGCACCGCCCGAGGTGGCCTTCGCCGGCTTCTCGTCGGGGCCGCTGTGGCTGATCTTCGCCGGCCTGGTCTTCGGGCTGGCCATGCAGGAGACCGGGCTCGGGCGGCGCGCCGGCCTGGTCGGCCGCCGTCTCCACGGCGCCTCCTACGCCCGCACCGTGTGGACGGTGGTGGCGCTGGCGGTGGGAGCGATCTTCGTCATGCCGTCGGCCATGGGCCGCATCGTGCTGGTGACCGCCATCGTGGCGCCGCTGGCCGACCGGCTGGGCTACCGGCCGGGTGGGCGGGGGCACACCGGGCTGGTGCTGGCCGGCGCCTTCGGCACCTTCCTGCCGGCCTTCGCGGTGCTGCCCGCCAACGTGCCCAACATGGTGCTGGCCGGCACCTTCGAGCGCCTGTTCGGAACCAGCTTCTCGTTCTTCGACTACCTGCTGCTGCACTTTCCGGTGCTGGGCCTGGCCCGGGCGGCGATCGTCGGCGGGTTGGTGATCCGGCTCTATGCCGACCGCCCCGACCACGGCGATTCCCCGGAGCCCGAGGGGCCCGGCCCCTTGCGCCCCGGCGAGCGTCGGCTGGCCGCCGTCCTTGCCGTCGCCGTCACCTTGTGGGCCACGGATGCCCTGCACGGCCTGTCGCCGGCCTGGGTGGGGCTGGCGGCGGCGGTGGCGTGCCTGACTCCCGGTCTCGGCATCCTGCCGGCCGACGCGCTCAAGCGGCTGAACTGGGCACCGCTGCTGCACGTGGCCGCCGTCATCGGCATTGGCACGGTGGCGACCCGGCTGGGGCTGGGGCAATGGCTGGCCCAGGCCATCCTGGGCTGGATGCCGTTGGACGGACAAGGCGGCATCCACGATTTCGCCGTGCTGGCCGGGTTGCCGGCATTGCTGGGCGTCGTCACCACCGCGCCCGGCGTGCCCGCCATCCTGACCCCCATGGCCGCCGAGTTGGCGGCGGTCAGCGGGCTGTCGGTGGCGACGGTGGCGATGCTGCAGGTGCTGGGCTTCTCGACGGTGCTGTTCCCGTTCCAGACGCCGCCGATGCTGGCCGCCGCCCAGGCATCGGGCGTCGCGATGCACGAGTTCCAGCGCCTGTGCCTGCTGACCGCGCTGGCGGCGGTGGTGGTGCTGTGGCCGCTGGAATGGCTGTGGTGGCAGGTGGTCGGGATGCCATGACGACGAAGGGCCGGACGGTCACCCGCCCGGCCCTCTCGCATGATTCCCTGAGATCCTAGTCGAGATCGATGGTGTAGTTCTCGATCACCGTGTTGGCCAGAAGACCCTTGCACATCTGCTCGACCGCCTCGCGGGCCTTGGCCTTGTCGGTCTCGGCCAGTTCCAGCTCGATGTACTTGCCCTGGCGCACGTCGTCGACGCCGGCGAAGCCCAGCGATCCGAGCGCATGCTGCACGGCCTTGCCCTGGGGGTCGAGGACGCCGTTCTTCAAGGTGATGTGGACTTTGGCTTTCACGGTGGTTGTTCCCCTGGTGTGAAGTCGCTCCCGCCGGGGCGGGCTATTTCATGGTCGCGAAGCGGGCTACTGCATGGTCGCGGGACCCTTCATATCCCGCGGGCCGCCTTCCGGAAGAATGCCGAGGCGGCGGGCCACTTCCTGGTAGGCGTCCTCGACATTGCCGAGGTCGCGGCGGAAGCGGTCCTTGTCCATCTTCTCGTTGGTCTTGATGTCCCACAGGCGGCAGTTGTCGGGGCTGATCTCGTCGGCCAGCACGATCTGCATGTCGTCACCCGAATAAAGCCGCCCGAATTCGAGCTTGAAGTCGACCAGGCGGATGCCCACGCCCAGGAACAGCCCGGTCAGGAAATCGTTGATCCTGAGCGCCAGCGACATGATCTCGTCGAGATCCTGGGTGGTCGCCCAGCCGAAGGCGGTGATGTGCTCCTCGGACACCATGGGGTCGCCCAGGGCGTCGGACTTGAAATAGTATTCGATGATCGAGCGTGGCAGCGGCGTGCCCTCGGACAGGCCGAAGCGCTGGGCCAGCGAGCCCGCGGCCACGTTGCGGATGACCACCTCGAGCGGGATGATCTCGACCTCGCGCACCAGCTGCTCGCGCATGTTGAGGCGGCGCACGAAATGGGTCGGCACCCCGATCTCGCCCAGCTTCAGCATCAGGTACTCGCTGATGCGGTTGTTGAGCACGCCCTTGCCGGTGATGGTGCCCTTCTTCTTGTTGTTGAAGGCCGTGGCGTCGTCCTTGAAGTACTGGACCAGGGTGCCCGGCTCGGGGCCCTCGAACAGCACCTTGGCCTTGCCTTCGTATATCTGTCTGCGTCGGGCCATGGGCTCGTTCCGGAAAGGTTTGGCGCCGGCGACGGCACGGCGCGGGAAACGGGGCGGGGGCCGATCAACGCCCCGGTCGATCGAACCCCCTGGATATAGCAGGGATGGTGGGGGGAAACAACGGACTGTCTCCCCCGGGCCAGGTCCCCTCGCCCGAAGGGTCGGGCCAACGCGCGCCGAAGCCGGCCAGGCCGGATTCCTATGCCCGCCATTCCAGGCGCCAATCCCCATAGGGTTCGATGTCAGGCGCCTCTCCGTTCGCGCCCGGCCAGGAATCGACCACCCACCGCTCCCCATTGGCCACGTCCTCCAGTTCCACGGCCACGTGCTGGAGGATCACCGTGAAGCGCGTCACGAAGCCGACCAGACGGTGCCGGGTCATCAGCCCCGCCTGCTCCAGCCGCCGCAGATAGGTGGTGGTGTTGGCCGCCTCGGAGACGCAGTCCAACTGCCCCGGCCGCTCGAAGTCGTCGCGGGCGTTGCCGGGCAGATCCCGCCACGTCCCGGTCTGGGCGCCGACGACGGTCTCGAAGAAGGCGATGGCGCGGCCGAGCACCTCGCGTTCCCCGGCCGCGTCGGCGGCCCCGCCGGCGAACAGGGCCCGCAAGTCCTCGGCCTGGGGCGGGTCCAGGCTCGCCGCCGAGAGCGCGGCGCAGGCGGTCCCCACGCAGATGGCCATCGGGGCCGTCAACGGCTCGCCGGCCCCGTCAGCCGCGTTGGCGCTCAGGACCTCCTCCACGCGGGGCGCCCAATCCTCGGGCAGGTCGGGGGCGTCGGGGACCGGCAGCAGCGGCGCCGCCAGCGCCCGGCCGGCCGCCACCATCACCAGCAGCCCGGCGGCGACGGCCTTCATGGCGGCATCTCCACGGAATCGTACTCGGCGGCGCCGGGCGGCCCGGCGGCGAACAGCCAGAGGGGCGGCCGCTCCAGCCCCGGCGCCGGCAGGGCGATCAGCGATCCGGACACCGTGCCGAAGCCGTCGGCACGCCGGAAGCACATGGCCGGCGTCTCCTCGCCGTCGGCTCCCCCGCCCTCGGCCATCAGCTCGCGCCATCGCCCCCAGTCGCCGGTCGCCGGGTCGGGCGCCGCCGCTGCCCGGAACCGGGGCAGGAAAGCCGCGACACGGGGACTGGTGGCGTCGTCGAGGTCGAGGGCGGTCAGCATGTGCACGCCCTCGGCGATGGGGAACGCCGCCACCCGGTCGCCGTCGGAGCGCAGCCAGAAGGCGTCGCGGTTGTCGGCCACCACCATGTTGAACGGACGCCAGGCGCGCCCGTCCAGATGACCGAGGGCGTCGGCGGCATCGGCGGCGTCGGCGTGGTCGAGCGCGTCCAGCACCAGTTCTCCCCGCGACCGCTTGCCCGCCTGCGGCCCCAGCGTGCCGACCCGGTTGAGGATCGCCGCCACCACGCCGTGGTCGTTGACCCCGAGCCAGCTTCCCCCCGCCAACTCGTCCAGGCCGGCCACCACCTCGGGACGATCCGGCCAATGGCGGCCGGGCGGGCGCCAGGGACGCCCGGCCATCTCGTCGCGGTTGGCGGCGATCACCAGCGGCCAGGGTGATTTGATCAGACGGGACAAAACCAATGTGCACATGCGGTAAAAAACCCGTTCCTTGGCACGCGATCCGTCGGTATAAAACCCCGGCCGCCATGGCAACCGGTACCAACGACAACCACGTCATACCGTGGGACAGATGGAAGTCAGCGCATCATGACCCTGTTCGACGACCGCGAAAAGGCGTTCGAAGCCAAGTACCGCATGGACCAGGAGACGGATTTCAAGATCACCGTCCGCCGCGACAAGCTGCTGGGCCTGTGGGCGGCCGGCCGCATGGGTCTGGAAGGCGACGCCGCCAAGGCCTATGCCCTGTCGGTGGTCGACGCCGAGTTCTCGGAGCCCGATCACGACGCCACCCACAAGGTGCAGCGGGACCTGGCGGCCCGGGGGATCGCCATCGACGAACACGAATTCGCCCATCAGGTGGCCCTGCTGCGCGAGGAAGCCCGCAGCCAGATCATCTCCGAATACAAGAAGTAGCCGCTTCCCATCCGCCTGCTCCAAAGGGATAGTGGACGCAAGCGGTCGGGTATTCTATATTTGGGTCGAGACTGACCGCGCGAGGGACCACCGGCATGTTCGCCGACAACACACTGACGCCCAAGGAAGCCGTACGCCTGTGCGCGCTGGGCACGGTGGCGGCCGCTCCCATGCGCTACAGCCAGCTGGCCGGGTCCGTGCGTCACTTCGTGTCGCGCGTGGCGGGGCCTCAGCTGGAGTTGATGGGCACCTCCATCGAACTGCTGCGCTACGAGGGCCTGGTCGACGCCGTCGACGGCCAGGGCATGGAGGATGACGCGCTGCTGGCCATCACCCCGGCCGGCCAGCGGGAACTCCAGGCGCTGCTGACCGCGCGCCTGCGTCCGGCCAGCGACCTGTCCAAGCTGATCGTGGCGCTGAAGATGCGCTTCCTCCACCTGCTGGAACCGGCCGAGCGCCGCGTCCAGGTCGACCTGCTGATCGAGGTCGCGGAAGGGGAACTGGGCCGCCTGGCCGACCTGCGCGGCGGCTCGGTGGCCGAGGACGGCGAGGGCAGCCATCTGGTTGCCTGGCTCGACCACGAGATCGATGCCCTGGAAAGCCGGCTTGCCTGGCTGGAAGACCTGTACAAGCGGCTGTGAGCGACGAGCCCGCCCTGCCCGGCCTGGCCGACGGCGCGCCGGGCAAGGACGATCCCCATTACCTGGGGCACCGCGAAAGGTTGCGCGAGCGCTTTCTGTCCAACCCCGACGGGTTGGCCGACTACGAAATCCTGGAACTGCTGCTGGCCGCCGGCATCCCCCGCAAGGACACCAAGCCGCTGGCCAAGGCGCTGATCGGCGAATTCGGCGACCTCGCCGAGGTGGTGGCGGCGCCGGCCAAGGTGCTGGAGGCCTTCCCGGCGGTGGGCGGCTGCCGGGTGACCCGCGCCTCGGCGACCATGCTGAAGGCGATGGCCGAGGCCAGCGTCAGGGTGTGCCGGCTGCGGGTCAAGAACCGGCCGGTGATCTCGGCCTGGGACCAGTTGCTGGATTACTGCAACGCGGTGATGGCGCGCCTGCCCATGGAACAGTTCCGCCTGCTGTTCCTCGACCGCCGCAACGTGCTGATCGCCGACGAGCTGCAGCAGCAGGGCACCGTGGACCACACGCCGCTCTACCCGCGCGAGGTGGTCAAGCGGGCGCTGGAGCTGAACGCCTCGGCCATCATCATGGTCCACAACCACCCTTCGGGCGATCCCTCGCCGAGCCGCGCCGACATCGACATGACCCGCGCCGTCCGCGACGCCCTCGCGGCCGTCGGCATCTCCCTCCACGACCACCTGATCGTCGGCCGCAAGGGTCACGTCAGCTTCAAGGGACAGGGGTTGCTGTGATCCAAGCCCTGCGCCTCATGGCGCGCTACAACGCCTGGGCCAACGCCCGCCTGCTCGATGCCTGCATCCGTGCCGGCGAAGACGAGTGTGCCCGTCCTCGGCCGAGTTTCTTCGGTTCGATCCTGGTGACCCTCAACCACGTCATGGTGGGCGACCTGCTGTGGATGGGTCGCTTCACCGGCCGGGGCGCGCCGGGAATCGACCGCCTGGACCAGACTCTCCATTCCAGCCTTGCGCGGCTGGTTCCTGCGCGAACCGCGTTGGACGACACGATCGTCGTCTATTTCGACGGCCTCGACGACGATCTCGGACGCCCCTTCACCTACCGCACCATGGCCGGCGCCGAAGCGACCAGCCCGCTTGGCCCTACCATGCTGCACATGTTCAATCACGCCACCCATCACCGTGGACAGGTCCACGGAATGTTGTCTGGAACGGCGGTACCGCCACCGGCCCTGGATCTGGTGTATTTCTTGCGCGGGTGACGGCCGCCCGGCCGGTTGCTATCCTCGCGCCATGCAGCGCGAGAAGGTCATGGGGCCGCCGGTGGTGGCGGTGTTCAACCACAAGGGCGGCGTCGCCAAGACGACGACGGCCTGCAATTTGGCCGTCTGCCTGGCCGCCCACGGGCTGCGGGTGGTGCTCATCGACCTCGACGCCCAGGGCAACGCGACCGGCAGCTTCGGCATCCTGCCGCTGCCGCCGGTGGGCGCCTACGACGTCCTGACCGGCGCGGTGGGGCTGGAGGAGGCGCTGGTGGACACCCGCTTTCCCGGGTTGAAGCTGCTGCCCGCCACCGTCCGCCTGCGCACCGCCGAACTGGACCTCGGGGTCGCCGAGCGCTCGCACGCCCATCTGCGCGACCGCCTGCTCGAGCACGGGCTCGACCGCTTCGCCGACGTGGCGGTGGTGGACTGCCCGCCATCGCTGGGGACGATGACCTCGAACGCGCTGGCGGCGGCGGCGGCGGTGCTGATCCCCGCCCGCCCGGACCCCTTCACCCACGAGGGCCTAGTCAACACCTGGTACGAGGTCAAGCGGCTGCGCGAGAAGGCCAACGCATCGCTGTCGGTGGCCGGCATCCTGCTGACCATGACCGACGCCGACGACACCGCCGCCGACGTCGCCCGCACCATGCGGGCCGAATTCGGCGATCAGGTCTACGGGGTTGAGATCGCCTCCGATCCCAAGGTCGGGGAATCGGTGCAATTGGCGGTGCCGGTGTCGGTGCTCGATCCCGACGGGCTGGCCGGGCGGGCCTATTTCGACGCGGCCGAGGAACTGCTGCGCCGTCTCGCGCGCCAGAACCGCCCCGAAACCCGGCTGCCGGCCACCGACACCCGCGACGGGGCGCTCAATACGTTGCGCGACTGGCGGGCCGGACAGCTGGCGCTCCGGCGCCTGCCCACCGGCGCCCGGGGATGGACTGCGGTCGAGAAGGCCAACCCCGACACCACCCCCGAGGCGCCACGGGTGGAGCCGCGCCGCCGGGCCGGCTGGGGGCCGGCGGTGCTCGGGTTCGGACTGGGGGTGGCCGCCGGGCTGGCGGCGCCCTATCTCGCCGCCCTGCTGCGATAGGCCGGGCCGCCCGCCAAAAACGCGAAAACCCCCGGGACGGACCCGGGGGCATCGAATGCGGACCGGCGGAGACCGCGCGGCCTAATGCAGCTTCTTGGGAAGCTCCGAGATGGAGGCATCCACCAGGGCGGCGGCCTGGACGCCCGAGAAGCTGTCGGTCAGGATCTGCCGGGCGGCGGCGACGGCTACGTCGACGGCGATGTTCTGGACCTCCTTCAGCGCCTGGGCCTCGGCCTGGGCGATGCGGTCCATGGCCTGGGCCTCGCGACGCTTCAGCGTCTCCTCCAGGTCCTTGGCGGCCTGGGCGGACAGCCGCTCGGCCTCGGACTTGGCGTGGGCGATGATCTCCTCGGCCTCCTTCATGGCGTCACGCTGCTTGCGCTGATAGGTCGCCAGCATCTCCTGGGCGTCCTCGCGCAGCTTGTGGGCCTCGTCGAGGCGGGCGCGGATCTTGGCGGCGCGGGCGTCGAGGGCGGCGCCGATGCCGCGGCCGACCGGCTTGGCGGCCAGGGCGACCACCAGGAAGAAGGAGATGCCGACCCAGAAGGCGGCGTTGGTGTAAAACGGTCCCGCGTGATGGACCGCCTCGGCGCCGTGCTCAGCGGCGAAGGCAACGGAAATCATCAGCCTTGCTCCTTCAGGGCGGCGGCGACGGCCATTTCGACCTTGCCCTGGTCGGGGGCGGCGCCGGCGAGACGCGAAACGGTGGCGGCGGCGACCTCAATGGCGACCGAGCGGACATTGCCCAGTGCGGTCTCCTTGGCGGCGGCGATGCGGGCCTCGCCGGCCTTGATCTGCTCGCCCAGCTTGGCGTTGAGCTCCTTTGTGCGCTCTTCCGCGTGCTTGGCCAGCCGCTCGGCGGTCTCCTTGATGACGGCATGGGCATGCGCCCGCGATTCGGCCAGCGCCTTCTCGTAGGCGGCGACGGCCGCCTCGGCCTCGGCCTTCAACTGGGCGGCCTTGTCGAGGTTGTCGTCGATCTTGCGCTGACGCTCGTCGAGGACGGCGCCGATCTTCGGCAGGGCCACCTTTGCCATCAGGATGTAAAGGGTGACGAAGGTGACGGCCAGCCAGAAGAGCTGGGGCGCGAAGAACGCCGGATCGAACTGGGGCATCCGATGCTCCTGAACGGAAATGGTCTGACAGGCCTCCGGAGCGGCCGGCGGGTCGCGGGGCGGAGCGCCCCGCGACACCAACCGATCCGAAGGAGATGCTCGCGAATTTAGGCGAACAGAACCATCAGCGCGACGACCAGGGCGAACAGCGCGATAGCCTCGGTCACGGCGAAGCCGATCCAGCCGTAGAGCTCGACATTGGCCTTGGCGGCGGGGTTGCGGCCGACGGTGGCGATCAGGTTGGACCAGATGTTGCCCACGCCGATACCCGAACCGATCATGCCGATGGCGGCCAGGCCAGCACCGATGAACTTAGCAGCTTGCGGATCCATGTATTCAACTCCTTCAGGAAGAAACGACACGACTTGAACGAAACTCAGCCGCACACCCGGTCAATGCATGTGGATGGCATCGTGCAGGTAGATGCAGGAGAGGATGGTGAAGACGTAGGCCTGCAGCAGCGCGATACCGAATTCCAGCACCGTCACCGCCGACAGGAAGGCGAAGGGGACCACGCCCGGGATCACGTAGAAGGCGCCCAGCGACACCACGAAGCCGCCCATCACCTTGAGGATGATGTGGCCCACCGTCATGTTGGCGAACAGACGGACGGCAAGGCTGAAGGGACGCGAGAAGTACGAGATCACCTCGATGGGGATCAGGATCACCGCGGTCGCGATGGGCGCGCCCTCGGGGAAGAACATGCGCAGGAAATGGGTGCCGTGGCGCATGAAGCCGATCACCGTGACGCCGACGAACACCACCGCCGCCATGCCGAAGGTGACGATGACGTGGCTGGTGTAGGTGAAGGCGCCAGGAATCATGCCCAGCAGGTTGCCGAACAGCACGAACATGAACAGCGTGAAGATGAAGGGGAAGTATTTGCGCCCCTCGGACCCCACGTTGTCGCGCAGCATGTTGGCGACGAATTCGTAGAAAATCTCGGCCAGCGACTGCCAGCGACCCGGCACCAGGGCGCGGGAGCGCACCGACAGGGTCAGGAAGGCGGTGACCAGGACCACCGAGATCACCATCATCACCGCGGAGTTGGTGAACGAGACGTTCACGCCCGCGACCTCGAGCGGAATGATGGGCTTGATCTGGAACTGCTCGATAGGGTTCGCCACGAGAGCCTTCTCCTAAGTGTCCTTCGTCCGCTCCGACCGCCGCCTCTGCGCATTGCCGAGGCCGACCGTGCCCCCCAATCCCGTGGCGGCGCGATAGGCGTTCATCACGCCCGCCGCCCCACCCAGGAGCAGGAACAGCACCATGAGCCACGGCGCGGTGCCCAGCCATCGGTCGAGCGCCCAGCCCGCTCCGACGCCGACCGCCACGCCAGCCACGAATTCGATCGCCAGACGCATGCCGAGGGCGAGGCCGGGCGACGGTTGTCGCGCGCTCGGTCCCCGGCCCGCCTGCTCGTCCTCCCGGGCGCGCGCCGCGCGCAACCGGGCATCGAGATCGTCGAACGAGGGAGGCTTCTCCTGCTCAGCCATGGGTCATGAGCCCTTGAAAGTCCCTGTTCCGGCCACAACGGTGCCAAAAGCGCGGGCACCATAAGGGGTGCGTCCATCGGTGTCAAGAACGGAAACCGCCATATGCAAGTACCTGGAAACACTCGCGAATTCTGCGTGTTGCGGCGCACCCTGGCCATCCGAATGCCGCATTGCGGCAGGACAGGACCAACCCGAAGGGGTGGCGGCTATACCGCCACGGCCTTTTCGCGGATCGCCTCGGCCTGGGACAGGTCGACCGACACCAGCTGCGACACCCCGCGTTCCGCCATGGTGACGCCATAGAGCCGGTCCATGCGGGCCATCGTCATGCGGTGGTGGGTGACGATCAGGAAGCGCGTGCGGGTGGTGGTGGCGATGCCCTCGACCAGGCTGCAGAAACGGTCGACATTGGCGTCGTCCAAGGGCGCATCCACCTCGTCCAGCACGCAGATGGGGGCGGGATTGGTCATGAAGACGGCGAACAGCAGCGCCAAGGCGGTCAGCGCCTGCTCGCCGCCCGACAGCAGCGACAATTGCTGCAGCCGCTTGCCCGGCGGCGAGGCCATGATCTCCAGGCCGGCCTGCAGGGGATCGTCGGATTCGGTCAACGCCAGATGGGCGCGGCCGCCGCCGAACAGGCGGACGAACAGCTCGCGGAAATGGCGGTCCACCGCCTCGAACGAGGCCAGCAGGCGTTCCCGCCCCTCGCGGTTGAGTTCGTTGATGCCGCCCCGCAGCTTGGCGATGGCCTGGACCAGATCGTCCTTCTCGGCCCGCATGCCGCCGATGCGCTCCTCCAGCTCGGCGACCTCCTGCTCGGCGCGCAGGTTGACCGGCCCCATGGCGTCGCGCTCGCGGTTGAGGCGGTCGAGCTTGCGTTGAAGCTCCTCCAGGTCCGGCCGCTCCTCCTCGACCACGCCGGCGACCGCGCGCAATTGCTCGGGAGTCATGTCCAGGCGCTCGGCGATGCGGCTGGCGACGGCGCGGCACTGCTGGTCGGCGCCGGCGACGGCGGCCTCGCGGCGGATGCGCTCCTCGCGGGCCTGCATCAGGGCGGACTCGGCGGCCCTCATGGTGCGATCGGCCTCGGCCAGGGCCTGCTCGGCGACGACCAGCGCCTCGGCCGAGCGGCGGCGAGCGCCCTCGGCGGTCTCGATGCGGTCGAGGATTTCGGCGCGGCGGCGGGCGAAGGTGTCGGGCGCCGAGTCCAGGCGCTCGACCTCCAGCATCACCGCCTCGCGGCGCTCCTCCAGCTCCTGCACATGGGTCCGCGCGGTCTCGGCGCGACGGCGCCAGGAGTCCATGTCGGCGGCGATGGCATCCAGGCGCCGCTTGCGCTCGCCGGCCTCGCGCACCAGGCGGTCGAGCTGCGAGCGCGCCTCGACCAGCCCCGACCGCTTCTCGGCCAGCAGCGCCCGCAGCTCGTTGACGCGGCCCTTGCCCTCGTCGCCCTCGGGGAAGGCATCCACCGCCTCGCGGGCCAGGATCAGGTCGCCCTCGGCCTCCTCCAGGTCGGCGCGTGCCGCCCCGGCCTGCTCGGCCAGGGCGGCCAGGCGGGATTCGTGGGCGGCGAAGCGGCTGGCGAGGCGGGCGTGCTCCTCGCGGGCCTTGGCGCTCTCGGCCTCGGCGCGGCGTACCGCGTCGCGGGCGGCGCGCTCGGCTTCGCTGGCCTCCTCCACCGCGCGGGTGGCCGCCTCGGCCTTGGCCTCGGCCTCCTCGGCCCCCATCTCGGCGTCCTCCATCCGCGCCTCCAGTTCGCGCATGCGGTTGCGCTGGGCCAACCGCACGGCCATGGGGCTGGGGGCACCGGAGCGGGCGACATAGCCGTCCCAGCGGAACAGGTCGCCGTCGCGGGTGACCAGGCGCTGCCCGGCCGCCAGGTCGGCGAGCAGCCGTCGGCCGGCGGCCGCGTCCGACACCACGCCGACCTGCGACAGGCGGCGGGAGAGCGCGGCGGGGGCGGTGACGAAGCGGACCAGCGGCTCGACCCCGGGCGGCAGGGATGGCGCGTCGGCCAGCGGCGGCAACGGCGTCCAGTGCAGCGGCGCCCCGTCGTCCAGCGAGGCGGACAGGTCGTCGCCGAGCGCGGCGGCCAGGGCCGGCTCCATGCCGGCGGCGGCCGAGACCGCGTCCAGGACCGGCGGATGGTCCGAATGGGTGCCCTGGGCCAGCACCGTGGCCAGCGCGTCGATCTCGGCCTTCAGGCGGGCGCGGGTGGTGGTGGCGGCCTGGAAGGCGTCGCGGGCCGAATCGCGGGCGGCCTGGGCCTGGACCCGGCGGCGGTCGGCGTCCTCGGCCTCGGCGCGGCTTTCCTCCAGGTATTCCAGCGCCGATTCCAGTTCCATCTCGGCGGCGGTGAGATCGGCGCGATCGACGCCCTCGGCCTCCACCTGGGCCTTCTGCCGCTCGACCTGGACCAGACGCTCCTTGAGGCGGTCGCGGCGGGTCTCGCCTTCCTGGAGGCGGCGCAGGGCGGCGGCACGCTCGGCGTCGGCGGCGGCCACCTCCTCCATGGCGCGGCCCAGCTCCTTCTCCACCTCGGCCACCGCCAGGGCGGCACCCTCCATGGCGGAGTCGGCCTCAGCGCGGGCGTCGTCCTCGCTGGCGCAAGCGGCGGCGATGTCGCCCTGCTCCGCGGCCAGACGGGCCATCGCCTGCTCGGCGTCGGCGGCACGGGCGTGCTCCTTCTGGAGGTCCGAGGCGGCCTGGGCGAGACGCTGCTCCAGGTCGCGGCGGGTCTCGGCCAGGCGGCCTTCCTCGGCCTCGAGCTGCTCACGCTCGACCAGCACGCGCTGCAACATGCCCTGGGCCTCGGCATCGGCGCGGCGCAGGTCGGGAAGGCCGGCGGCGGCCTCGGCCTGGCGAGCGGCGGCGGCGGCGGCATGGGCGGTGGCCTCCTCCACCCGCAGACCGGCATCCTTGAGGCCGGCGCGGGCGGCGTCCATGGTCGCCAGCGCCTCCAGCCACGCGATATAAAGGAGCTGCGCCTCGACCACCCTGATCTGCTCGGACAGGGTGCGGTAGCGCTGGGCCTGGCGGGCCTGCCTCTGAAGGCTTCTCAGCTGTTCGTCCAGCGTCGCCAGCACGTCGTCGAGGCGGGCGAGGTTGGCCTCGGCGTTCCTCAGCCGGAGTTCCGCCTCGTGACGGCGGGAGTAGAGGCCGGAGATGCCGGCCGCCTCCTCCAGCAGGCCGCGCCGCTCGGCCGGCTTGGCGTTGATCAGCGCCCCCACCTTGCCCTGGCTGACCAGCCCCGAGGATCGCGCGCCGGTGGCGGCGTCGGCGAACAGCAACTGGACGTCGCGGGCGCGCACGTCACGGCCGTTGATGCGGTAGTTGGAGCCCTGGCCGCGCTCGATGCGGCGGACGATCTCCAACTCGTCGGTGGTGAATTGCGGCGGCGCGGCGCGGGACGAATTGTCCATCACCACCGTCACCTCGGCCACGTTGCGCGGCGGGCGGCTGGAGGTGCCGCCGAAGATGACGTCGTCCATCTCGCCGCCGCGCATCTGCCGCGCCGAGGTCTCGCCCATCACCCAGCGCAGGGCCTCGATGAGGTTGGACTTGCCGCAGCCATTGGGGCCGACCACGCCGGTCATGCCCGCCTCGATCACGAGTTCGGCGGCATCCACGAAGGACTTGAACCCCGACAGGCGCAGCTTGCTGAACTGGATCACCCGCGCCCCCTTACGCGGCTTGCCGGCGCGTCCCTATCTGGACGCCGCCTTCAGGGCCTCGTCATAGACCTCGTAGGGCTGGGCGCCGACGATCTTCTCGCCGTCGATGATCATCGTCGGGGTCGAATCGATGCCGTATTTGGACTGGGCGGCCTGGGCACGGGCCTGGATGGCGGTGGCCAGGTCCTGGCGGGTCAGGCATTCGTCGACCTGATCGCCGGTCATGCCGGCCAAGCGCACCGTCTTCTTGAGCCCCTCCAGCGGATTCGACGCCCCGGCCCAGGCGTTCATCTGCTGCATGATCAGGCCCAGCACGCCGAAATAGCGCTCGGGGCCGGCGCAGTGGGCGATCATCGAGGCGCCGACCGACAGGGCGGCCGGGCCGGTGGGGAAGTCGCGATAGATCAGCCGCGCCTTGCCGGTATCCACCCACTCCTTCTTGATCCGAGGCAGAACCTCGGTGTGCAGGACGGCGCAGTGGCCGCAGGTCGTCGAGGCGTATTCGATGATGGTCACCGGCGCGTCCGCCTTGCCCATCACCCGGTCGATGGCGAAGCTCTCCACCTTGTCGGCGGCCTGCGCGGAACCGGCGGCCACCGCCAGACCCACGACCAGAGTACAGACCAGAGCCTTCACCTCGCGCCTCCTTCGCTTGACGGACGAAGGCGGATATTAGGGGGTGGCGGCGGGCGAAACAAGGAGGCAGGAGGGGGACGTCACCTTGCCGCGATATGCCGGCCCAGCCGTTCCAGCACCGCCCGCAGCTCCGGGTCCTCGACCGCCTCCAGGCTTTTCTCCAGCCGGGCGGCCGCCTCGGGGGTGGGCGCGGGCGGCGGCTCGGCCTTGTCCTTGCGCACCGGCAACGGGCCGTGCTGGAGCTTGATGCGGGTTACCGCCTGCCAGCCGAAATAGCCGTTGATGCGCTGGATGATCAGCGGCTCCAGGTGTTGCAGCTCGGTGGCGAAGGCCGAGCTGGCGACCTTGACCACCAGGGTGCCGTCGGTGCGCTCCTTGGGCGGGAACTTGATCCTGAGCGGCAGGGTATGCGCCGCCACCGCCGAGCCGACGATGGCCGGCCAGTCCACCACCAGGGCGCCGCCGGCGAAGCCGTGCCTGCCGAACACCGGCCTGGTCACCTTGCCGGCCGGCACGGCGACGGCGACCATGCCGCACAGGCGCTTGTCGTCGTCCTTGTCCTTGGCGGTGCTCTTGCTCATGGTTCGACAATAACACCTCGATTATGCTCGCCGCCATGACCGACCTCGCCCGCCGCCTCCTCGACTGGTACGACCGCAACCGCCGCGCCTTGCCGTGGCGGGCGCGACCGGGCGAGGTGGCCGACCCCTACCATGTCTGGCTGTCCGAGGTGATGTTGCAGCAGACCACGGTGCAGGCGGTGGCGCCCTATTACCGCGCCTTCCTGGAGCGCTGGCCGACGGTGGCAGATCTGGCCGCCGCCCCGGTCGAGGACGTCATGCACGCCTGGGCCGGGCTGGGCTATTACGCGCGGGCCCGCAACCTGCACGAATGCGCCAAGGTGGTGGCCGGCTGGCGCGGCGGCCGCTTTCCCGAGGACGAGGACTCCTTGCGCAAGCTGCCCGGCGTCGGCGACTACACGGCGGCGGCCATCGCCGCCATCGCCTTCGGCCGCAAAGCGACGGTGGTGGACGGCAATGTCGAGCGGGTGATGGCGCGCCTGTTCGCGGTCACCGAACCGCTGCCCGCCGCCAAGGCTGCCTTGAAGAAACTGGCCGCCTCGCTGACCCCCGAGGCGCGGACCGGCGACTACGCCCAGGCGGTGATGGACCTGGGCGCCACCGTGTGCACGCCGCGCAATCCCGCCTGCGGCCTGTGCCCGTGGCGGCCGGACTGCGCCGGGCTCGGCCGGGGCATCGCGGCATCGCTGCCGGCCAAGGTCGAGAAGGCCGAAAGGCCCACCCGCTTCGGCGTCGCCTTCTGGCTGACCCGCAAGGACGGCGCCGTGCTGCTGCGCCGCCGCCCGCCCGAGGGACTGCTGGGCGGCATGATGGAGGTGCCGTCCAGCGACTGGCGGCCCGAGAAATGGGTGGTCGAGGCCGCCGCCGCCCAGGCGCCGCTGGCGGCCGACTGGCGCCTCCTGCCCGGCCTCGTCCGCCATACTTTCACCCACTTTCACCTGGACCTTGTGGTGGTCGCGGGAAAGGCTGGACCGAACCCGGTCGCGCGCGGTATGTGGTGCCCGCTCGACCGGCTCGGCGACCAAGCGTTGCCCACGGTGATGCAAAAGGTGGTCAGGCATGCCCTGGCCAAGGCCTATTGAGGAATGATCCCATCATGCTGAAGGTCCTGGTTCCCGCCCTCGCGGTCCTCGCCGCCGCCGTTCCCGCCGCCGCCCAGCAGGGCAAGGCGCCGCAGCAGCCGGCCGGCGAAATCCTGCTGGTCAATCCGCCCGCCGGCTGGAAGCCCGAGGTCCTGCAGAAGAACGAGAAGGGCTCGGTCACCCGCCTGCTGCCTCCCGGCCAGACCGACAAGGACTGGACCGAGATGATCACCGTGCAGGTCCAGGGCGGCAAGGAGGGCACGCCACGCGGCTATATCGACGGGGTGGTCAATTTCAGCCGCGCCAACTGCGAGGCGGCCGGAACCGGCGCCGTCAATGAGACCACGGTCAACGGCTATCCCTATGCGCTGACCTCGGTGGTGTGCACCAAGGGCAAGTCGTCGGGCAAGGGCAGCGTGGTGGTCATCCACGCCATCCGCGGCTCAGAAGCGCTTTACGTCGTCCAGCGCCAATGGCGCGGCCCGGCCTTCGACAAGAGCCAGCCGCCGCCGATGCCCAACGAGATCGCCGAGCAGTGGCGGTCCTTCGCCGTCGGTCTGTGCGACACCCGCGACCCCAAGCATCCCTGCCCGAAGTGAGGCACGCCCTCACTTGCAGATGGTGATACCGCTCGCGGGGTCGGTGTGGCAGAACAGCTTGTCCTTGCCGACCTTGGCAATGGTGTTGCCCCTGCCGTCCGAGTGCAGGACCACCGTATCCTTGCCGATCTTCCCCACCGTTCCGTTGGGCGTCCTCTTCAACACCACCGTCTCGCCACCGATCTTGGCGACGGTGGTGTCGCCGCCGGCATTGGGAACGATCACCGTGGGCTTGCCGTCGCCTGCCCAGGCGGACGAGGCGGCCAGCAGCATGACGAGGACGGACAGGCGGACCATGGGCGAGGCTCCAACGGACGGTTGCACACCCATTGAAGCACCGCCCGGCGCGGCTGTCACTATGGCAGGGTGACGCACCCCGACCGCGACACCACCACCGGCATCTCGATCATCCAATCGTCGCCACCGCCGAAATTGGGCACCCAGCACAAGGGCAGCGGCTCCCGCCGAGCGGCGCGTTCGGCCTCGGGGGCCTCGGCCGGCGCCGGGCGCCAGCCGGCGAATTCGGGCCTGAGGTCGCGCAGTTCCAGCGCCCCGTCGCCATTGCCGTCGAGCGCGGCCAGCAACAGCGGATCGGCGAAGCTGGGAAACTCGCGGCGGGTGACGGTGCCGTCGCGATCGGCGTCGTAGGCCTGGAAGCGGGCAAGGCCGGGGCCTTCCGCCGCCGCGACCTCGGCAACCGACAACGCGCCGTCGCGGTCGGCGTCGAGCAGGGCGAACAAGGCATCGGCGCCGCGTTCGCGCCCCAGGCGCGACAATTCCACCCGGCTGAGGGTGCGGTCGCCATCGGTATCGATGGCCTTGAAGCGCGCGAAAGCGGCCCGCCCGCTTTCGGATGGGGCCAGGGCCGCGTGGGTTGCCGCCGGAAGGGTGACGACGGCGGCAACCAGAAGGGTCGTGAGTCGCATGGCATTCCTCCTCCGGCTCGCTTCCCCTCCATGTGGAGAGGCTGCCGGCCGGAGGGAGGAACGCGAAGGGAGACCCCTCCTAACGCTGGGGCATCTGGCCCTGCTGCTGGCCCGCCCCCCGACCGCCCTTGCCGGGGCCACGGAACCGCTGGGCCTCGTCGCGGGTGATGCGGCCGTCGTTGTCGGCGTCCATGGCCCGGAACTTGGCGACGCGCCGCTGCTGCAGTTCCTGCTGGGTCAACCGGCCGTCGCCGTCGGTGTCCAGTTGCTTGAAGCGCGCGTCGCGGCGTTGCTGGCCGGCCTGCACGAACTCGTCGCGGGTGATGACGCCATCGCTGTCCTGGTCGGCGGCGGCATAGCCGGGGCCGCGTCGCTGGTGGCCGGCCAGGAACTCCTCCTGACTGATGGCGCCGTCGCTGTTGGTGTCCAGGGCCTGGAACATCGGCATCGGCCGCCCTTGCGGCCCCTGCTGGGCGGCGGCCGGAATGGAGGCGAGCGCCAGGGCGACGGCGAGAGGCGGAAGAACGCGAATCATGGCGGTGTCCTCGTGCTGGTTGAGCCTTGCCTGCAAAAGGCGCCAGCGCCGGCTTTGTTCCCGAGACGTTTATCCCTATACTCCCGCCATGCCCCCACCCGGTCCCTCCCGCATCGTCCTGCCGCACGTCCCCGCCCTGGTGGCCGGGGTCAGGGGGGCCGTGCTGCTGGACACCGACGGCGAGTTCCATTCCCTGACCATCGCCCAGGCCGCCCGCCGCGTCCGCGACGAGCCGCCGCTGGTCTGCCACGCGCCGGCGGTGGCCGGCCGGCTGAAGCTCGACCAGATGCCGGCCCTGGACCTGCTCGAGCTGTTCGCCTTCGTGCGGCCCGCCCGCTTCTGCCTGCCCACCCCCAGGGGCGTGGCCGAGGCGCTGGGGCTGGCGCGCCCGCAAGACGCCGAGGACGAGGCCGAATCCCTGCTGCGGTCGGCGCGCCGGCTGCTGGAGGAGCTGGCCGAGCGCACGGCGGGCGACACCGCCGCCCGCCAGTCGGACGCCCGCTCCTGCGCCTGGGCGATGGCGCGCGGCGGCTGGAGTTGGGGCACGGCGGTGCTGTCGGCGCTGGGGGTGTCGGGCGAATCGCGGGCCGGCTTCCCGCGCGTCTGGGAAAGGCTGCCGGAATGGTCCGAGCACGCCCCGGAACCGCCGCCCGGCACCGTCCCGGTCGATCCCGCCGAGGCCCGCCAGCGCCTGGCCCGCATCCTGGGAGAGGGTGCCGAACAGCGTCCCAGCCAAGCCGACTACGCCTCGGCGGCCGCCGCCGCCTTCGCCCCGCGCGAGCATGCCGGCCAGCCCCGCGCGGTGCTGGCCGAGGCCGGCACAGGCACCGGCAAGACCCTGGGCTACATCGCCCCGGCCAGCCTGTGGGCCGAGAAGAACGGCGCCCCGGTGTGGATCTCGACCCATACCCGCAACCTCCAGCGCCAGTTGGACGCCGAACTGGACCGCCTGTTCCCCGACCCCGGCACCAAGGCCCGCAAGGTGGTGGTGCGCAAGGGCCGCGAGAACTATCTGTGCCTGCTGAACCTGGAGGAGCAGACCACCCGCGCCCGCCCGGCCGACGCGGTGGCCAGCGGGCTGATGGCGCGCTGGGCATTGGCGACCCGCGACGGCGACATGGTCGGCGGCGACTTCCCCGGCTGGCTGGCCGAGATCACCGGCAAGGCCCGCAGCCTGGGCCTCACCGACCGCCGCGGCGAGTGCATCTATTCCGCCTGCCCGCATTATTCCAGATGCTTCATCGAGCGCGCCGTCCGCCGCGCCCGGCGCGCCGACATCGTGGTCGCCAACCATGCCCTGGTGATGGTGCAGGCGGCGCTGGGCGGCCTCGACGACGAGTCGCAGCCAACCCGGCTGGTGTTCGACGAGGGCCATCACGTCTTCGACGCCGCCGATGGCGCCTTCTCGGCCCATCTGACCGGGCTCGAGGCGGCCGAGGTGCGGCGCTGGATCCTCGGCCCCGAGGGAGACACCGCCCGCTCGCGCGCCCGGGGTCTCAAGCGTCGGGCCGAGGATCTGATCGGGCTCGCCGAGGAGGCGCCGGAAGCGCTGGACGAGGCGCTGTCCGCCGCCCACGCCCTGCCCGGCCCCGGCTGGGCGGCCCGCATCGCCGACGGCCAGCCGCACGGGCCGTCGGAAAAGTTCCTGGCCCTGGTCCGCCAGCAGGTCTATGCCCGCAGCCGCGGCCACGACTCCCCCTACAGCCTGGAGGCCGACTGCCAGCCGCCGGTGGAAGGGCTGCCGGAGGCCGCCGGCTCCCTGGCCGCCGCTCTGGAGCGCCTGGGGCGTCCGCTGCTCACCCTGTCCCGCTGCCTGGTCAAGCTGCTGGACGATGACGCCGCCGAACTCGACACCTCGGTGCGCTCGCGCATCGAGGGCCTGGCGCGGTCCATCGAGCGCCGGGTGCTGCTGCCGGTGGCGGGATGGAAGGGGATGCTGGAGTCCCTCACCTCCCTCCCCCGCGCGGAGGAAGGTGAGTCTCCGTATGTCGACTGGTTCAATGTCGAACGCATCGAGGGCCGCGACATCGACCATGGCATGCACCGGCACTGGATCGACCCCACCCGCCCCTTCGCCAAGGTGGTGATGGAGCCGGCCCACGGCGTGCTGGTCACCTCGGCGACCCTGCGCGACGGTTCGGGCGACGTGGAGGCCGACTGGTTCGCCGCCGAGCGCCGCACCGGCACCGTCCATCTGGAGGCCCCCGCGCTCAGGGCCGCCGTGCCCTCGCCCTTCGACTATCCCGCCCAGACCCGGGTGCTGGTGGTGTCCGACGTCCGCAAGGACGACATGGACCAGGTGGCGGCGGCCTATCGCGAGCTGTTCCTGGCCTCGGCCGGCGGCGGATTGGGCCTGTTCACCGCCATCTCGCGGCTTCGCGCCGTCCACAAGCGGATCGCCGGGCCGCTGGACGACGCCGGCATCCCGCTGTTGGCCCAGCACGTGGACAGCATGGACACCGGCACCCTGGTGGACATCTTCCGCGCCGAGGAGGAAACCTGCCTTCTGGGCACCGACGCGGTCAGGGACGGCGTCGACGTGCCCGGCCGGTCCTTGCGTCTGATCGTCTTCGACCGCGTGCCGTGGCCGCGCCCCGATATCCTGCACAAGGCGCGCCGGGCCGAGTTCGGCGGCAAGGCCTACGACGACATGATCACCCGGCTGCGGCTCAAGCAGGCCTTCGGCCGCCTGGTCCGCCGCGCCGGCGACCACGGCGTCTTCGTGCTGCTCGACCCCATGATGCCGTCGCGGCTGCACGGCGCCTTCCCCGAGGGCGTGGAGGTCAGGAAGGTCGGGCTGGCCGAGGCGGTGGCGGTGACGCGGGAATTCCTGGCCTAAGACCCTTTACGGATACCCCCGCCCCTTCGGCCATGGCACGATTCCCCGATGATAGGGAGAACGAACGCCATGCCCGAACCGTTCGCGGTCAAGGACTGCGCGATCATCGCCATCGCCACCGGCAAGAAGGCGTGGACGTGCCGCGAGTTGCTGGACACCCTGCGCGCCATCGACGGCGACAGCATCTACTACCATTTCTGGGGCGGCCTGATGCAGCCGCGCTTCGAGGAGCGCGAATACAACAACGACTTCGCCGGCTGGGCGGCGCATTCGCTGAACGACGCCCCCCTGGCCGAGCGGATGGCCATGGTCGACCCCACCGCCTATGCCGACATCGAGGCGTTGCGCCAGGAACTGGTGGAACTGGTCGAGGAGCGGATGGACGAGGCGGAGGGCCTGCAATGGGCGCGCGCCCTGGCCCCCTTCGGCTTCATCCGCTCGCAGATCGTGGTGTTCGATACCGGCCGCCGCCTCGATTCGGCCGGTGATCTGGCGGCGGCGGTGCCGAACTTCTCGGCCGGGTCGATCTTCTACCACTTCATCGACGCCCGGCGCCGCAGCCCGGCCCACGTGGACGATTTCCGCTACTGGCTGGCGGAATTCGGCGATTCCTGCCTGACCGGCATCGAGCGCCTGGCCGCCATCGACCCCTATTTCCAGACCCTGACGGAGCTGCGCCTGCAGATCGCCGAGGCGCTGCAAGAGGAGGCGTGCACATGACGCCCGGACTGCTGGAACGCTACGCCCAGGTGGTGGGCGAGGACGTCATCGACCAGTTGCGGCAGCTGTCGCGCCCCCTGGCCGGGCTCAAGCTGGTCCACGTCAACTCGACCCGGGTCGGCGGCGGCGTGGCCGAGATCCTGGACAAGCTGGTGCCGCTGACCGCCGAGCTGGGCATCGACGTGTCGTGGGAGGTCATCACCGGCGGCGCCGAGTTCTACCAGTGCACCAAGAGCATGCACAACGCCCTGCAAGGCGCGACCGCCAACATCCCCGACCGCCTGCTGGAGGCCTACGAGGCCACCAACGTCGAGAACGCCGAACGACTGCGCGGCCTGCTGGAGGAGGCCGACGTGGTGTTCATCCACGACCCGCAGCCGGCACCCTTGCTGTCGCTGTGCCCCAACCGCAAGGGCAAGTGGATCTGGCGCTGCCATATCGACGCCAGCCGGCCGTTCCGGCCGGTGTGGAAATATCTGTCGCGGTTCGTGGCGGGATTTGATGCCAGCATCTTCTCGCTGGCTGCCTTCGCCCAGCCGCTGCCGCATCCGCAATACCTGATCCCGCCCAGCATCGATCCCCTGAGCGAGAAGAACGTCGACCTGACCGACGACGAGATCCAGGCAGTGCGCCGCCGCTTCCAAATCGACCCCGACCGGCCGATGGTGGCGCAGATCTCGCGCTTCGACCGCTTCAAGGACCCGGTGGGGGTGATCCGCGCCTATCGGATGGCCAAGCACTACGTCCCCGGCCTGCAACTGGTGCTGGCCGGCGGCGGCGCCACCGACGACCCCGAGGGCGACGCCGTGCTGGCCGAGGTCAACGCCGCCGCCCAGGACGACCCCGACTGCCACGTCCTGCTGCTGCCGCCCGACGCCCATCGCACCATCAACGCACTGCAGCGCGCCGCCGACCTGGTGATCCAGAAATCCACCAAGGAGGGATTCGGGCTGACGGTGACCGAGGCGCTGTGGAAGGGAAAGCCGGTGATCGGCGGCGACGCCGGCGGCATCCGCCTGCAGGTGCTCAACGACCATACCGGCTATCTGGTCAGCACCCCCGAGGGCGCCGCGCTCCGCATCCGCTATCTGCTGCGCCAGCCGCGCCGCATCGAGAGCATGGGCTGGAAGGCCCGCGAGTTCGTCCGCGACAATTTCCTGCTGACCCGGCAGTTGCGGGAATACCTGACCCTGGCCGTCGCACTGCGCCATGGCGCCGGCGAGCGAATAGAACTTGGATGAAATGTGCGCATTTATACTTTGGTTACAAGTTGTTGTAATCTTTCGTATAGAACCCATCCCCCAATTGGTGTAAACCGCCATCAAAGTTTCAAGATTGGGGGGGATACCAATGGGCATCAACGAAGAAATCGCCAAGGCTTTCGGCGCCCACGGACTGTGGAAGACCAGGATTCAGCAGGCGATCGAGACCGGCAGTTGCGAACATTCCCCCGGCGAGGTCTGCCGTGACGACCGCTGCGCCTTCGGGAAGTGGCTTCACGCCCCCGACCTGCCCGCCTCCATCCGCGCCAGCGGCGACTACCGCTCCGTGGTCGGCCTTCACGCCGACTTCCACCAGGCCGCCGGCGCCGCCCTGTCCAAGGCCCTGGCCGGCGACAAGGAGGCCGCCCGCGAGGACCTGATCCGGGGCCGTTTCGCCCGCGCAGCCGACAGCCTGGTGTCCGCCATGACCACATGGCAGCGCCATGCCGCCACCGAATGCTCGGGCTACCGCGCCGGCTCGCTGCGCGCCGCCTGTTTCTTCTGGAAGGGCCGGGTCTCGCTGCGCATCTGGGCGGCGATCGCCGTTCCCGCCCTGCTGGCACTGCTGGCCCTGGTCCAGATCGACCGCCAGCAGGCGAGCACCATCGCCGACATGCGCCGCCTGGAGGCGGTCGCCACGGTGGTGTCCGACGCCGGCTCGCTGGCCCATGTGCTGCAGGTCGAGCGCGGGCTGTCCGCCGCCCTGTCGGCCGGCGACAACCCCACCCTGGCCACCGAGCGCACCTCCCAGGTCGAGGTGGCGCGCGCCGGCGCGCGCGACTTCGCGACCTCCGCCGAGGATTTGTCCGGACAGGTTCCCCAGACCATGGCCGATCGGCTTGCCGAGGCCGCCGCCGCCCTGGAGACCATCGAGGCCCTGCGCCCCCGCGTCGCGCGGCGCGATGTGCCGGCCCCGGAGATCCTCGCCGTCTACAGCCGGGGCGTGAACGCCTTGCTGGCCACCGCCGAGGCCGCCATGCCGCTGGCCAGCCGGCCCGAGATCGCCAACACCCTGACCGCGCTGATCCATTTGTCGCGCGCCAAGGAATATGCCGGCCAGGAGCGGGCCATGGGTGCCACCGCCATCAATTCCGGCGCCCTCGGCTCCACCGTGCGCCGGCGGGTGCTGGAACTGGCCGCCGCCCAGTCCGAGCGGCTGGCCGCCTTCGAGGCCGTCGCGACGCCGTCGCAGAAGGCCGTGCTTGACCAGGTGCGGGGTGACGCGGCCATGGGGGCCTTCGCCCGCGACCGCTCGTCCCTCGTCGAAGGCGACCTCGCCGAATTGAGCGCCGCCGGCTGGTTCCAGACTGCCAGCACCCGCATCGACCTCCTGAAGGGAGTCGAGGACGTGCTGGCCACCGACCTGCGCGACACCGCCGCGCGGGTGGCGGCCGAGGCGTGGCGCGAGGCCGTGTTGCTCAACGGCGTCTTCGCGGCGGCCCTGGCCCTGGGTGCCATCCTGGTGGCCATCCTGGCCCGCGGGATCACCCTGCCGATCCGTCGCCTGACCGCCACCATGCGCGACCTCGCCGCCGGTCGCAACGAGGTGGAGGTTCCGGCGGTGGAGCGCGCCGACGAGATCGGCGAGATGGGCCGCGCGGTGCTGGTGTTCCAGCAGCAGGCCCGCACCGTCGAACAGATGGCCGCCGAACGGGAGATCCAGCGCCGCGACGCCGAGGCCGACCGCCGCCAGGCGCTGGAGATCATGGCCCACAACATCGAGACCCAGACCGCCACCGCCGTCGCCCGCGTCGCCGAGGAAAGCGGCCGCGTCTGCGACACCGCCAAGCGCATGGCCGACTCGGCGACCCGGGTCGAGGAGAACTCCAACCTGGTCGCCGCCGCCGCCGAGCAGAGCCTGGCCAACGCCCAGGCGGTGGCCGGCGCCGCCGAGGAGCTGTCCGCCTCGATCCGCGAGATCGCCACCCAGGTGGACCGCTCTAAGCAGGTGGTCGGCGAGACCGTCACCGCCGCCTCCGACGCCTCCGGGACCGTCGCCCGCCTGTCCGACGCCATGTCGGCCATCGACACCGTCGTCCAGGTGATCGCCACCATCGCCGCCCAGACCAACCTCTTGGCCTTGAACGCCACCATCGAGGCGGCCCGCGCCGGCGAGGCCGGCAAGGGCTTCGCGGTGGTGGCCCACGAGGTCAAGCTGCTGGCCACCCAGACCGCACGGCAGACCACCGACATCACCAGCCGCATCGCCGAGCTGAAACGCATGGCCGCCGAGGTCAACGGCGCCATCGTCGCCACCGTCGAGCGGGTCCGGAGCGTCGAGGCCATCGCCGGCTCGGTCGCCGCCGCCGTCGAGGAGCAGGACGCCGCCACCAACGAAATCGCCCGCAACGTCCAGCAGTCGGCCCAGGCCGCCCGCGAGGTCTCGGACCGGATCGTCGAGGTGGCCAAGGAAGCCTCGCTGACCGGCTCCCAGGCGGGACTGGTGGAGACCATGCTGGAGAGCATGGCGGATCAGGTGGCCGAGCTGGGACACGTCCTCAACCAGGTGGTCCGCACCGCCACCCCCGAGGTCGACCGCCGCCGCGAGCCGCGCTACCAGGTCGCCGGCCGGGCGCGGCTGGCCTGCTCGGCCGGGGCCTTCGAGGCCGACCTCGCCGATGTCTCGGCCAGCGGCGCGCGGCTGACCGGCATCACCCTTCCCGGATCGGTGACCCAGGCCGAACTGGCCCTGGACGGGGGCGTCACGGTGCCGGTGACCGCCATCGAGACCGGCGACGGACTGGTCCGGCTCAAGGTCGCCGGCGGCCAGCGCGAACCGCTGAAGCAGTGGATCGACGGCAGGGCCGAAAAGAAAGCGGCGTGAACGAGCCGGCCCGGCCCCCATCCCCCCGCGCCCCGCCCGCCGGGGGGAGGGTCAGGCGACCGGCTCGGCCCTCAGCGCATAGGGGCTTTTCTCGCGCACCAGCCGGGCGAAGTCGGCCGGCGGCACGGCGCGGCTGAAATAGAACCCTTGTGCCTCGTCGACGCCGTGATCGAGCAGGAACGCCAACTGCTCGCGGGTCTCGACCCCTTCCACGTTGATCCGCGTGCCCAGGCTGTGGCCCAGGTTGACGATGGCCTTGACCACCGCCGCGTTGTCCGGATGCAGGCCGATATCGACCACGAACGAGCGGTCGATCTTCAGCTTGTCGACCGGGAAGCGCTTGAGATAGTTCAGCGATGAGTAGCCGGTGCCGAAATCGTCGATGGAAATCAGCGGCCCCATGGCGCGGAGCTGACGCAGCACGTCGATGGTGGTTTCGATGTTCTGCATGGCGATCCCCTCGGTGATCTCCAGTTGCAGCAGGGCAGGATCGAAACCGGTCTGGTCCAGGATGCCGCCGACCATGGCGATCAACGCCTGATGGTTCTTGAACTGGGCTGGCGACAGGTTGACCGCGATCTTCAACGGCGGCAGCCCGGCCCGCGTCCAATCGCGCCCCTGCATGCAAGCCTCGTGCATGATCCAGCGCCCCAGCGGCCCGATCAGATCGGTGCGTTCGGCCACCGGAATGAACTCGGCCGGGCTGATCCAGCCGCGGGTCGGGTGGCGCCACCGCAACAGCGCCTCACAGCCGCCGATCGCCCCGCTATCGAGGTCGATCAACGGCTGGTAATGCAGCTCCAGTTGGTCGGTTCCCAGCGCCAGCCGCAGGTCGCGCTCGATGACCTTGCGCGCCTGCATCTCGGCGTCCATCTCGGCGACATAGAAATGGTAGGTGTTCCGTCCCTCGGCCTTGGAGCGGAACATGGCGAGGTCGGCGTTCTTGAGCAGCGCGTCGGCGTCCTCGGCATCGTCGGGATAGACGGTGATGCCGATGGAGGTGGAGGTGGCGACCTCGTGCTCGTCGAGCCCGAACGGGTCGGCGATCGAGGCGATGACCGTCTCGGCCACGTTGCTGGCGCCCTCGGGGTCGGCGAGATTGGTCAGCACCACCGCGAACTCGTCGCCGCCCAGCCGCGCCACCGTGTCGGTCTCGCGCACGCAGCGCAGGAGCCGCTTGGCCACCGCCTTCAGCAGCAGGTCGCCCACGTGGTGGCCAAGGGTATCGTTGATGTCCTTGAACTTGTCCAGGTCCAGGAACATCAGCGCCACCTTGTGCTGCGCGCGCTTGGCCTGGGCCAGCGCGCCGCGCAGGCGCTCCTGGAACAGCATGCGGTTGGGCAGCCCGGTCAGGGAATCGTGATGGGCCAGATGATGGATGCGTTGGGCGGCCAGCTTTCGCTCGGTGATGTCGCGCCCGACCACCACCAGCCCCCGTCGGCCGCCGTCGTCGGAAAAAAGCGGAATCTGCGCCACGTCGAACACCTTGGCGCCCCCCTGGGCGGCGACCTCGGTCTCGATGGTGACGGCGCGGCCGTCGCGCCACGCCCGCTCCTCGGCGTCGGCGGTGGACGACAGCGCCTCGACGGCGCCCGTCGCCAGCCGCGACAGCTCGAACCCGGTCCGCCCCCGGTAGTCGACGCCGTCGAGACCGGCCAGGTCCAGCATGTACTGGTTGGCCACCAGCCACCGTCCCTTGCCGTCCTTGAGGCAGACCAGGTCGGGCATGGCGTTGATCAGGGTGGCCAGCCATTCCTTCTGGGTGCGGACCTCGGCCTCGGCCGCCTTGCGCTCGGTGATGTCGTGGGCGATGGCGACGTAGAGCTGCTGGCCGCCCAGTTCCATGGCGCTGACCGATAACTCCAGCGGGAAAGTGGCGCGGATCTTCCTGAGGCCGGTCACCTCGTGGCGCTCGCCCAGGTAGCTGGCGATGGCGAGGCGGCCGTCGCGACCGGCCAGTTCCGGAATCAGCACCGAGATGGACTTGCCGACGATCTCGTAGGGGTCGTAGCCGAAGATGCGTTCGGCGGCGGGATTATAGGTGCCGATGGCGCCGTCCTCGCCGAAGGTGACGATGGCATCGGCGGTGTTGTCGACGATGGCGCGGTTGTGCAGTTCCGACAGGCGATAGTTCTCGGCCAGCGCCTCCATGGTGCGCGCCTGCTGGCGCAGCAGCGCCTCGCGGTGGGCCATGGGGGTGACGTCGAAGACCTGGATCAGGCAGGAACGCGCCTTGTCCCGCCCCGTTACCGGCTTGATGACCACGATCTGATGCATCGGTTCGTTATGGGCGGGGGTGCGGCCCTCGTGAGTCAGGCTGAACAGCTTCTTGTTGAGCGACGACGACAACACCGCCGACATGCCGGCCGACAGTGCCTGCTCCACCGACGTCTCGATGCGGGTTCCGGCCACCTCGGGAAACACCGCCGCCAACCGCGCCCCCAGCGCGCGCGCCGCGTCGATCCCCGAGGCCTTGGCGATCCAGGCGTTCCACAGGACGATGCAGCCGTCGCCACCGATCAACACCAGCCCGATCTCGCTCGCGTCCGAGAGGGCGAGCAGCAGCTCGTCGGGATGGACCGCCGTCATCGTCCGTCCTTTCCTAGGCGCCCAACCTGCCGCTGACATAGGAGGACACGGCGTCCACGAAATGCTTCGCCGAGACGATGTCCATCACGAAGGCCAGGTAGCCGTGGACATCCTTGCGCAACAGCGAGAAGTCCACGTGCAGGAACATCACCAGCTCCTCGCCCTCGGCCAATGCCTTGGGGGCGCCGAGATCGAGGATGCGGGCGCCGCGGCCGCGCACATAGGTGGGCAACGAGCTTTCCACCGGCATGTTGAGCTGGTTGGCCAGGGACCCCAGGCAGGCGTTGAGGATGATGTTGCCCACCTCGAGGAGCGCCTCCTGTTCCAGTTCGGTCAACTGGTCGAGCGGCACCTGGTCGCCCAGCATGTGGCGCACCAGGTCCAGGCTGCGGCGCTCGGGGAAGATCAGCATGATGTCGCCGTAGAAGCGGCCCTCGAAATGCTGGCGCACCGCCACCGAGTCGCCGCCCTGGGTCTCGCGCTCCAGCCGCGCGGCGGCCTCGGACGGCGACAGGAAGTCGACGAAGGGGACCGACAGGCACACCTCGTCCTCGACCAGTTGCGACAGCGACGACGCCGCCTGGCCGATGGCGACGTTCAGGATCTCGGTGACGGCGTCCCGCTCGACCTCGCCGATGAACGTGCTCATGGCGCCGTCCCGTCGGCCAGGAAGGCCAACAGCACGTCGTCGCGGAACGGCTTGTTCATGAACCCGACGCCGATTTCCGCCGCCTGCAGGCGGATCGGCTCCTGGATGTTGGCGGTCAGCAGGGTGATGCGCGCCGACGGCACCATGACCCGCAGGCGGCGGGCCGCCTCCAGCCCGTCGATGCCGGGCATGTTGACGTCGAGGATGATGAAGTCGGGGTTGGCCTGCGGCGCGCGCTCCAGGGCTTCCTCGCCCGATGCCGCCTCGACGATGGTCCACGTGGGGCGCGCGTCGGCGATCACCTTGCGGGTCATCATCCGCGCCACCCGGCTGTCGTCGACCAGCAGCACCGTCTTAACCGTCATGTCCCGGAACTCCCCCTATGGCCAAGTTGGGAGGGCCCACGGGTCGCCCCGGCCCACTCCTAAGGTTGTCTCCCGGATTCTATGCTTGACGCCCGCGAGCACCGCAAGCCTAAAGTCCCCTTAAAGCAAACCAAGCGGGAGGGGTCCATGCTCAGTCACCACGCTGCCCTGGTCTACGTCATGGTCCTGGTGTCGGCCGCCGACCGCAACATGACCGACGCCGAACTCAAGACGATCGGCGAAATCGTGGGATTCCTGCCGGTGTTCTCGGACTACGACAGCGAACTTCTGCCCAAGACCACCGCCGCCTGCGCCGAATTGCTGGATTCCGACGACGGCCTCGACCGCGCCTTCGATTTCATCAAGGCGGCCCTTCCCCCGCGCCTGCGGGAGACCGCCTACGCGCTGGCCTGCGACGTCGCCGCCTCGGACGGCGAACCGCATCAGGAGGTGTTGCGCATGCTGGAACTGATGCGCCACCGCCTGGACATCGACCGGCTGGTGGCGGCCGCCATCGAGCGCGGCGCCCGCGCCCGCTTCGTCCGCCCCAACGGACACCACTAGGGGCTCGCTGCAAGCGGCCGGGCCATGAGTCCTGCCCGCTTGCAAATCCCCCGCGTCTTCGCTACGTTCCCGCCTCACGCCGGCGTAGCTCAGTTGGTAGAGCAGGGCTTTCGTAAAGCCAAGGTCGGGGGTTCGAGTCCCTCCGCCGGCACCAGTTAAATCAAGCACTTAGCCAGAGATCGGACAGCCTTCCAAGGGTCTGCGGAACATAGCGGAAGCACGGCGACCGTGTTTGCGGATCATCCCTTGGCGGCTTTCTCGGCGGCGCCCGTTTCCCGAACCGCTGGCGCCATTCCGCTTGGCACCCTGACCATGAACGGCAGGAACACACCGCCCGAAACCGCCATGGCGGCAAGCGCGGCCACGCACTGATCCGCAAATCACGGAACCAGTTCCCGTACGGTCACGCTCGGCCCTCCGGCTGAAGCGGCGATTGGCTCATTGTCGCGATAGATTGCGGCAATCCAGAAAACGGCCATCAGCCACAGCCGGAAACGGATTGCGCCCTATTGGTGCGCGCCTGCGAGCGCTGGCGCCGCGGCGCCGATCTGCTGGCCCCAAGCCGATAGGCGTTGGGCCGGGCAGTTTTTTCCGTCCCCCCTGCAATAAAACCGCCCCCTGGCGCGTCATCCTCCTGAAAGCGGCCCCATATGGGGTCGGAAGAGGGGTTCATGATCGTCGTCCACCATCTCGACAATTCCCGTTCCCACCGCGTGCTGTGGCTGCTGGAGGAACTGGGCGAGCCCTATGAGATCCGCCATTATCAGCGCGATCCGCTCACCAAGCGGGCACCCGCCGGGTTGCGCGCCGTCCACCCCCTGGGTAAGGCGCCGGTCATCGCCGACGGCGAACGGGTGGTGGCGGAATCGGGCGCCATCGTCGAGTACCTGCTGAACCGCCACCCCGGCACCCCCTTGCGCCCGCTCGCCGGCACCGAGGAGAGCCTGCGCTTCACCTACTGGCTGCATTACGCGGAGGGATCGCTGATGCCGCTGCTGCAGCGCGCCATCGTCGAAAAGGCGCAAAAGTCCTTGATCGCACCGGAAATGGCGCTGCACCTGGACTTCCTCGAAAGCGAGCTGGAATACAACAATTGGTTCGCCGGGGATGAGTTCTCCGCCGCCGACATCCAGATGAGCTTTGCCGTCGAATTGGCCGCCACCTGCACCCCACTCGGCACGCACTATCCCAATCTCGCTGCGTTCCTGCGCCGCATCCGCGCCCGCCCGGCCTATGCCCGCGCCCGTGCATTTAAGCGCGGCGGCCCGCTGTCCCTAAGCTTCTGTTCCCCCCCGCCGAGGACCATCGCCATGAACCACCGTAGCCATCTTCGAATTGCCCGCCACGTCCTGCTGGGGCTGGTGATGATCCTCGCCTTCGCCCTGCTGTTCGGCTGGGTGGTGATGCAGGCGTGGAACGCCGCCCTGCCCGCCCTGCTGAACCTGCCCGCCATCACGTTCTGGCAGGCGGTGGCGGTGCTGGTTCTGGCGCGCATCCTGACTGGACGCTTCACCCACGGACACACGGGCCGCGGCCGTTTCCACCGCACCGCCGCCAATGACAGCGCCGCTCTGTATGCGGCGTGGTGGGACGAAGAGGGAGAGGCCGCTTTCCAGGCCTATGCCGCCCGGCAATTGGACGAGGCGGGCCGGGACTGAGTCCGTGGACGCCGATCTTGAGCGCGAGCGACTGCGGCTGGCCGCCGCCCTGGCGCGCGACCGTCACGGGCTGACCCGCTTCGCCCGCACCCGCGCGCCCCAGGATGCCGATGCCGAGGATGTAGTGTCCGAGGTGGTGCTGCGGCTGTTCGAGAGGGCCGACTTGCTGGCCCACGTGGAGAACCTGACCGCCTATCTGTTCCACGCCGTGGGCAACGCACTGACCGACCTGTTCCGCCGTCGCCGCGACCACGACGAAGTGAGCGAGGACAGCCCCGACCCCGCCGCCGGCCCCGAGGCTGCGCTGGAACAGGCGCAATTGCGCGCCCGCCTGGACGCCGCGCTCGACCGCCTGTCGCCGCCGGAGCGTGCCGTGTGGGTGGCCGTCGAGGTGGAAGGCTGGACCTACCGCGAACTGGCCGAACACTGGAACCAACCCCTGGGTACCCTGCTGTCGCGCAAGAACCGCGCGACCCGAACCCTGAAACGCCTGCTGGCCGCCGACGGCCCCGAACAAGGAACCCCGACGCCATGATCCGCACCACGCTGATTTTCACCGCTCGCCTGTGCGGCATCGCCGCCCTGGCCCTGGGCGCCGCCTTTTGGCAGGGATATGCCGTGCCCCTGCGTGCCCATATGGGAGTCGGCGGGCTGGTGGTGCTGGCCTTGTGGGGGCTGGCCGTGCTGAGCCGCCACCGGGCCGGAGGCATCGCCCTGACCGCCAGCCTGTGGGGCGCCGCAGTGCCCCTGCTGGGGATGATGCAGTTGTACCCGCATCTGGACGGCCTGCACTGGCTGCTGCAACTGGCCCACGTCCTCGCCGGACTGGGCGCCATTGTGCTGGCCGAGATATTGGCCAAGCGAGTACGGGCCTGACGCTCGGCCGCTCGCTCAATGTTTGTCTTATGAATTTCCGTGCCGACAGGCGACAAAGGAACCGCTGGGAGAGGGTGGCAGGCCGCCCGCGCCGAACGGTCGCGGCCGTTAGTCGACGACCTGGCCCCGTGGCTGCATCACAAGCGCGCCGGGCTGTCGGGCAGGTCGGATACCGCCAAGGCCATGGACTGCCTGCTGAAACGTTGGCCGGCCTTCACCATCCGCCTGCGCATCGGCGCCATCGTCAAACGCCGCCGCGCCGGAAAGGCCGCCTACGCCAAACGCAAGGGTTGATTGCCACGGCCTTCACCGGACGGATACACACTTTCAGCCGGGTGAAAGTTCCAGGGCAGGTCAACCGCCGTCAATCAGGCCTTTGGCGATTGATCTCGGCCGCGATGGCCGCCAACCCACCAGCGATGAAGCTCTGGAAATGGCGGATGCCGGTGTTCACGTCGGAAAAGCCCTTGGTCGGTCCGTCGTCGGACAGTTTCTGGGTGCTTCCGACCAGGAGCAGGATGAACGGAGCGATGATGCTGACGCCGCACCGGGCGACGGCAGGGTGATCCGGCGGGATGCCGAGGATCTCGCCGATGAGCGCGGCGGCCAGTTGCTTCTTGGGAAGAACTTCCTTCGCCAGCAGACTGGGGAAGGCCGGAGAGGGCGTCAGAATTTCCCGGCCCAGGACGCGCAGCGGCCACGTCGACGAGGCGGGATCCAACACCGCGCGCACCATGCCCTCGACGAGGATGTCCAGCTTTTCCCTCGGCTCCCCCGGCGCCTCGGACACCTGCTTCAGGAATTCGTAGGCGATCAGGCGGTGGCGAGCCTCGATGAGGACTTCCGCATACAGCCCGTCGATGCCGCCGAAATAGTAGTTCACCGCCGCCGAGTTGGTTCCGGCGCGTTCGGCGATCTCCTTGCCCGTGGTTCGCCCGAAGCCCTTTTCGGCGAAGACTTCTCCGGCAGCTTCCAGGACCTGCTGCCTGGTCGCCGCGCCGTCATCCCGGCGTCTCGAAAATGCGGAGGGCCGCTTCTCTCGTTCCATGCCAGGGAGCATAGTGCCAAACCCCCGCCTCGCAACGCAAATTCGTATTTGAATTTTGATTTGTTGCCCTCTCGAATTGGTGCCATGCTCCCCCCGTGAACGACGGCCCGAAGATCCGGACGGGAGGTGATGGTGACGATCCTGACGCGAGTGCCAGGCGAACCCTGTCCGGCTTCGGAAGCTGCGGTCGAACCGGCGCACGGACGGACTTAAGGGATGGAACAGGCCAAGCACATCACGTCTCCCGAGACCTCGGCGGCGCCTGCCCCGGTGAAACCATGAAGCCCGGCATCGCGCTGGTCATCGCATTGGCGGTCTTTGCCGGGCCGTCGGCGACGGCTCTTGCCGGCGAGGAAGAGCGCGGCACCTTCAGCGTCCTGCTTGAGAATGACCTCTTCTATGGGTTGGACCGCGATTACACCAACGGCGTCCAGGCCTCGTGGACGTCCGCGCCGGACCACGCTCCCGCCTGGGCCTTGCATGCCGCGCGGACGCTCCCCCTCTTCCCGGAGGGCGGACAGGTGCGCGCGACCTACGCGCTCGGCCAGAACATGTACACGCCAAGCGACATCGCCCTCGAGAATCCGCCGCTGAATGATCGCCCCTATGCCGGCTGGCTTTACGGGTCCATCGGCCTGATCGCGCAAACGGACAGCCGGCTCGATCAGCTCAATCTCCAGCTGGGTTTGGTGGGGCCCGCCGCGCTCGCCGGGGAAACCCAGACGTTGGTGCATGAGATCGTCGGTGCCGGAAAGCCGCGGGGATGGGACACCCAGTTGGGCAACGAACCCGGCCTGGTCCTGACCTATCAGCGGAGTTGGCGCGCCCTGGTCTCTGGCTCGACCTACGGGGTCGGCTTCGACGTCACGCCCCATTCCGGCGGGGCTCTCGGCAACGTCTTCACCTATGCGAACGCGGGCGCCACCCTGCGACTTGGCTGGAACCTGCCGAACGACTACGGGCCGCCGCGCATCCAGCCCAGCCTGCCTGGAAGCGGCTATTTCGAGCCGCAGGACCGGCCCAGCGTCTATCTCTTCGCCGGCCTCGACGGCCGTGCCGTGGCCCGCAACATCTTTCTCGACGGCAATACCTGGAGCGACAGCCGCAGCGTCGACAAGGTGCCCTTGGTCGGTGATGCCCAAGTGGGCGTCGCCCTCACCCTGGGCTCGACGCGCCTTGCCTACACCCATGTCTTCCGGTCCCGCGAGTATGACGGCCAAAAGGATGCCGACGAGTTCGGCGCTGTCAGCCTTTCCTTCCAGTTCTGACGACGACCAACCGGCCGCGACCTCTCCCCTTGCGAGCCAGGCGGAACGAGCGGCCGTCAAATGACGATATGAAAACGCCAGACCGCACCACCACACCGTCCTGGCGAGCGTGAGCGCGGAAGCGGTGGGCGGGCGCCCGCCACGAATGTCACGCCAGACGGCAGCGCCCTCACCCCCGCAGCCCGGGGGCCTCGTGGCCGGTGCTTGCCACGTATTCGGTGTAACCGCCGCTGTATTGGTGCAGCCCTTCCGGCGTCAGTTCCAGCACCCGGTTGGACAGCGCGGCCAGGAAGTGGCGGTCGTGCGACACGAACAGCATGGTACCCTCGTACGAGGCCAGGGCCTTGATCAGCATTTCCTTGGTGTCGAGGTCCAGGTGGTTGGTCGGCTCGTCCAGCACCAGGAAATTGGGCGGATTGAACAGCATGATCGCCATCACCAGCCGCGCCTTCTCGCCCCCCGACAGCACGCGGCATTTCTTTTCCACGTCGTCGCCTGAAAATCCGAAACATCCGGCCAGCGCCCGCAACGATCCCTGATTGGCCTGGGGAAAGGCGCTTTCCAGCGACTCGAAAATGCTGGCGCCGCCGTCCAGCACCTCCATGGCGTGCTGCGAGAAATATCCCATCCGGACGCTGGCCCCGACGGCGACGGTCCCCTGGTCGGGGTCGGTGGCGCCGGCGACCAGTTTCAGCAGCGTCGTCTTGCCGGCGCCGTTGACCCCCATCACGCACCAGCGTTCCTTGCGGCGGATGATCAGGTCGAGCCCCCGGTGGATGGTGCGGCTGCCATAGGCCTTGTGGACGTTCCTCAACACCGCCACGTCCTCGCCCGAGCGCGGAGCCGGCGGGAAGTCGAACATGACCGTCTGGCGGCGCCTGGGCGGCTCGAAGCGTTCGATCTTGTCCAGCTTCTTCACCCGGCTTTGCACCTGGGCCGCGTGCGACGCGCGGGCCTTGAAGCGTTCGATGAACTTGATCTCCTTGGCCAGCATGGCCTGCTGGCGCTCGAACTGCGCCTGCTGCTGCTTCTCGTTGAGCGCGCGCTGGCGCTCGTAGAACTCGTAGTCGCCGGAATAGCTGTTCAGCGATCCGCCGTCGATCTCGATGATCTTGGTGACGATGCGGTTCATGAACTCGCGGTCGTGCGACGTCATCATCAGGGCGCCGTCGTAGCCCTTGAGGAATTCCTCCAGCCAGATCAGGCTTTCGATGTCCAGGTGGTTGCTGGGTTCGTCCAGCAGCATGGCGTCGGGCCGCATGAGCAGGATGCGGGCCAGGGCGACGCGCATCTTCCAGCCGCCCGACAGGCCGCCCACGTCGGCGTCCATCATCTCCTGGCTGAAGCTGAGCCCGGCCAGCACTTCCCGCGCCCGACCCTCCAGCTCGTAGCCGCCCAGCTCCTCGAAGCGGGCCTGCGCCTCGCCGTAGCGCTCGACGACCGCGTCCATGTCGTCGCGGTCGGGATCGGCCATGGCCGCCTCCAGCTCGGCCATCTCGGCGGCCACGGCGCTGACCGGGCCGGCGCCGTCCATCACTTCCGCCACCGCGCTGCGGCCGGACATCTCGCCCACGTCCTGGTTGAAATAGCCGATCGAGACCTGCTTCTCGATGGAAACCTGGCCGTCATCCGGCGCTTCCTCGCCGGTGATCATCCGGAACAGCGTCGTCTTGCCGGCGCCGTTGGGGCCGACCAGGCCGACCTTCTCGCCCTGGTTCAACGCCGCCGACGCCTCGAAGAAGAGAATCCGGTGACTGTTCTGTTTGCTGACGTTCTCGAAGCGGATCATGCGCGGCGTAAGTCCCGGTGGCGTGGTGGGGGCTCCTTATGCCACAGGACAGGCGGCGGCACAGAGGTGAATCGCCCGCACCGCCGCCGAGAGGGGGCCTTACACTCCGGCGGGGAGCTTGGATCGCATCGCGGCCCGCCGGTCGAAACGCCGCCCGTCGGCGATGAACGTCCCGTCGCCGACGGCGTGGATCAGGCGCCTCTCCTCGCGGGCCGGCTCCACATGGGCGGCGATGCCGTCGAGCACGATGATGCCGTGGGCCTCGACGATGTCGGCGACGCGGCACTCGATATTGGCGAGACAGTCGGCGACGAGCGGCGCCCGGACGTGGCGGGCCTTGACCCGGGTCAGGCCAAATTTCGCGAACTTGTCCACGTCCTTGCCGCTGCACGTCCCCACCCCGACGACGGTGTCGAGGAGGTCCACCGCCGGGATCGCAATCACACATTCCCTTGTCCGCGTCAGCGCGGCGTAGGAGTGGTTCCACGGCCCGGTGGTGATGGCGAACCGCGCGGCGAAGTCCAGGACCATCGTCCACGAGATGGTCATCACGTTGTCCTGGCGGCCGTCGCTGGTGGTCACCAGGACGACCGGCCCGGGCTCGATCAGGGTGAACGCCTTGCCGATGGGCAGATCTTCCATTCCCGCCTCCTTGCTGAACGCGATCGCCGCGACCCTCGCCACCACAATGGCATGCGCCCCCAGGGGCTTGGACAGCCCCATGGCGGAAGCGGGCCTATGCGTGGACGGAATAGCCGAACAGCGCCGCCATCCGCTCCGCGTTCAGCGACGGCCCAGCCTGTCCCCACCGGCGCATCTGGCCGGCCAGCCACCGGCACTGGGCGGATGTCAGCGGGTCGCATCCCGGCGAACAGCGCGAGACCGGGTGGGCGATGATCTCGGGAGCCAGGCCGACGAATTCGGGCCGCGCCAGCATGCCCACCAGGTCCGCCGGATGGCCGGCCGCCCAGGCGGAGGCATCGGCCAGGGCGTCGCCGAGCCGGGCCAGGATGCCGGGATGGGCCTCGGCCCAGCGGCGGGTCAGGCCCAGCACCTTCTCGGGCGCGCCGGGGGCGACGTCGTCCTTGGTGGCGACCGTCCGCCCCAATCCCTCGGCCTCGGCCAGGGCGTTCCACGGCTCGCCGACGCAAAAGCCGTCGACCAGGCCGTTGGCCAGGTTCTCGACCATGCGCGGCGGGGGAATGACCAGCAAATCGACCGCCTCCGGGTCCACGCCGCCCTCGGCCAGCCAGCTGCGCAACTCGTATTCGTGGCAGGAGAACGGGTGGACCGAGGCCAGCCGCAGGCGCGGCCGGCCGGCCACCCGCCGCGCCGCCGCGACCTTGCCCAGGGCGCGGGCACGCAGGGCGGCCGGCCCGGTCGTGGCGCCGGGATCGGCCTCGGCCATCGCCCGGTGCAGCGCCGCCGAGACGGTGATGGCGTTGCCGCCGCCGCCCAGCCCCCACGGCGCCACCATGGGAACGGCGGGCTGGCCGCCGAGCCCCAGCGTCATCGCCACCGGCATGGGCGCCAGCATATGGGCGGCATCCAGCACGCCGAAGGCGACCTTGTCGCGGATGGCCGCCCACGACGGCTCGCGGCTGAGCACCATCCGGATGCCGTGCCGCTCGGCGAAGCCCATCTCGCCGGCGGCGACGATGACCGCGCAGTCGACCAGGGGAATGAACCCGATCCGGACCTCGTCCATGACCTACAACTCCATCTCGAAGGCGGTGATGACGCTCTGGGCGATCTCCACCATCCTGCGGTTCTGGCGCATGGCCGCCTGCCTCAGCGCCGCATGGGCCTCGTTCTCGGCCATGCCCTTCTTCTGCATCAAGAGCCCCTTGGCCTTCTCGACCACCTTGCGTTCGGCCAGCTGGCTGACCGCCTCGTCGCGTTCGCGCCGCAGCTTGTCGAAGGCGGCGAAGCGCCCCACCGCCATCTCGACGATGGGCCGCACCCGCTCCTTCCTGAGCCCGTCCACCACATAGGCCGACACCCCGGCCTCGATGGCGGCGGCGATGGCGGCGCTGTCGCTCTGGTCCACGAACATGGCGATGGGGCGCCGGACCTCGCGGCTGACCTGGAACATGCTTTCCAGGGTATCGCGGTCGGGATTGGCGAGGTCGATGATGACCACGTCGGGGGCCAGGGCCTGGACCCGCTGGGTCAGATTGGCCATGGAGCGGATGGTCATGACGCGGGCATAGCCGGCCTCGACCAGTCCCTGCTCCAGCACCGCCGCGCGATCGGCGTTGTCGTCGATCACCAGGATGTTGAGGTCCAGCCCCCCCGCCCCCATTCAGGCCGCCTTCTTCTTGCCGTGGGCGCCGGTCTCGTATTCCTCCAGGAAGGCCAGCACCTCCTCGCGGTACTCGTAGTAGCGCGGATGCTCCAGCAGGGTCCGGCGCGAGCGGGGACGCGGGATGTCCACCTCCAGCACCTTGCCGATGCGGGCGTTGGGGCCGTTGGTCATCATCACCACCCGGTCAGCCAGCAGGATGGCCTCGTCGACATCGTGGGTGACGCAGACGGCGGTGACCTGGGTGCGGGTCCACACCTCCATCAGCACCTCCTGCAATTCCCAGCGGGTGAGCGAATCCAGCATCCCGAAGGGCTCGTCCAGCAGCAGCAGCTTGGGCGACAGGGCGAAGGCGCGGGCGATGCCGACGCGCTGGCGCATGCCGTTGGACAGTTCCGAGGCCAGCTTGTCCTTGGAATCGGCCAGCCCCACCCGCTCCAGGTAGTAGTGGACGATGTCCTTGCGCTCGGAGGCCTGCGCATGGGGATAGACCCGGTCGACGCCGAGCGCCACGTTCTGGATGGCGGTCAGCCACGGGAACAGGCTGGGGGCCTGGAACACCACCGCCCGGTCGGGCCCGGCGGCGGCGACCTCGCGGCCGTCGAGGATGATGCCGCCTTCCGAGACGTCGGTCAGGCCCGCCGTCATGGTCAGCACGGTGGACTTGCCGCAGCCGGAATGGCCGATCAGCGAGATGAACTCCCCCTTCCTCATCTTGAGGTCGAAGCCGTCGACCACCGTCAGCGGCCCCTTGGGGGTGGGATAGGTCTTCTTGACCTGCGAGAACTCGACGTAACGGTCGGGATGGGCGGCCTGGGCCGCCAGGCGCCAGGCCCTGGGCGGCGCCTGGGTGATGGGGGTGACCTCGGGCAGGACGGTCGCGCCCGCCTGCGACGCCGACCGCGCCATGCCCGCCCCCATCAGGTATTCGGTGACCTCGGCCCGCAGGCGCTTGAAGGCGGGGTCGTGATTCATGGCCGAGCGGTCGCGCGGGCGCGGCAACGCCACCGTGAACGCCGGCCCCAGGGTCGCGCCGGGCCCGGGGTTCAGCGGAATGATGCGGTCGGCCAGCAGGATGGCCTCGTCGACGTCGTTGGTGATCAGGACGATGGTCTTTTTCTCCTGGTCGCGGATGACGTCCAGTTCGTCCTGCAACTTGGCCCGGGTCAGGGCGTCCAGGGCCGAGAGCGGTTCGTCGAGCAGCAGGATCTCGGGCATCATCGCCAAGGCGCGGGCCACCGCCACCCGCTGGCGCATGCCGCCGGACAGCTCGGCCGGGCGGCGGTCGACGGCATGGCCCAGGCCGACCATGCGCACGTATTTGTCGGTGCGGGCATCGCGTTCCGCCTTGGGCAGGCCCTTGGCGGTGGCCTCGACGGCCAGCGCCACGTTGCCGCGCACGGTCAACCACGGCATCAGCGAGTAGTTCTGGAACACCACGCCGCGATCGGCGCCCGGACCGGTCACCGGCCGGCCGCGCAGCGTCACCAAACCGGCGTCGGGCATCTGAAGGCCGGCCATCAGCGACACCAACGTGGTCTTGCCCGAGCCCGAGAAGCCGACGATGGCGACGAACTCGCCCTCCTCGATGGCCAGATCGATGTCCTTGAGCACGTGGGTGTCGCCATAGGACTTGGCGACGCCCTTGAGGTCCAGGATGGTGGTCATGGCGTCTCTCCTAGCGGGTGGCCGAGAAGGTGACCATGGACTGCAGCGCCAGCATCAGGCGGTCGAGCGCGAAGCCGATCAGGCCGATGGTGAACACCGCGACCATGATCTTGGCCAGCGACTGCGACGAGCCGTTCTGGAACTCGTCCCACACGAACTTGCCGAGGCCGGGATTCTGGGCCAGCATCTCGGCGGCGATCAGCACCATCCAGCCCACGCCCAGCGACAGCCGCATGCCGGTGAAGATGAAGGGCAGCGCCGAGGGCAGCACCAGCTTGCGCACGGATGTCCACCACGACAGTTGCAACACCCGGCCCACATTGACGAGGTCCTTGTCGATGGAGGCGACGCCGACGGCGGTGTTGATCAGGGTCGGCCACAGCGAGCACAGGGTGACGGTGATGGCCGAGTTGAGGAAGCTCTTGTCGAACATCGGGTCGTCGCTGACGTAAAGGGCGCTGACCACCATGGTGACCAGCGGCAGCCAGGCCAGCGGCGACACCGGCTTGAACACCTGGATCAGCGGATTGAGCGCCGCGTTGGCGGTCTTGGACAGGCCGCTGGCGATGCCCAGCGGCACCGCCACCACCGAGGCCAGCAGGAAGCCCATGAACACGGTCTTCAGGCTGGTGGCGATCTGGTCGAGATAGGTGGGCTTGCCGGTATAGGGGCGGATCTTCACGTCCGCCTGGGGGTCGGCGGCCACCAGCTCGGCGTTGCGCTTCTCCTGGCGCTCATAGAAGGCGTCCTCCTTGGCCCGCTCGGCGGCGTGGTCGGCCCACAGATTGCCGACCTGCTCCCACACCTGCGCCGGTCCGGGCACCGCCCCCAGGCTGGTCTGCACGCGGGGGGCGGCCGCCCCCCACAGAGCCAGGAACACCAGGATCGCCAGCAGCGGCACACCCAACTGGCGCCACAGCTCGGCCACCTGGCGGCGGGGGTGGTCCCAGGCCGCCAGCCGGCACAGCGGCACCAGCCAGCCCAGGCCCGCCACCGTGGCGATGCCCGCCATCCGCTCGGCGACCCAGCCGAGGGACAGTCCGCAGCCGAGGCAGGAAATCGGCGTCGTCTTCGCAACCGTGTTCATGGTGATGTCTCCCCTCGCCGCCTTCAGCCGCCGGCGATCTTGTTGCCGACCACCTTCTGGTCGCCCTTGAGCCCGATGGGCAGGCGCTTGAGGTAGTCGTTGGGCTTCCTGCCGTCATAGGCGACGCCGTCGATGAACTCGGCGGTGGGGGCGCGGTAGCCGTCGCTGTCCCAGGGGAAGTCGGCGGCCTTGGCCTTGCCCTCGTCCACCAGCAGCCGGGCCGCCTTCAGGTAGATGTCGGGGCGGTAGACCTTCTTGGCGGTCTCGGCGTACCAGCCGTCGGGCCGGGCCTCGGCGATCTGGCCCCAGCGGCGCATCTGGGTCAGGTACCACACGGCGTCCGAATAGAAGGGATAGGTGGCGTTGTAGCGGAAGAAGACGTTGAAGTCGGGCACCTCGCGCTTGTCGCCCTTCTCGTACTCGAAGGTGCCGGTCATGGAATTGGCGATGACCTTGGCGTCGGCGCCCACATATTCCGGCTTGGCGAGGATCTTCACCGCCTCGGCGCGGTTGGCGTTGTTGTTCTCGTCCAGCCACTGGGCGGCGCGGATCAGTGCCTTGACCACGGCGAGATGGGTGTTGGGGTTCTTCTCGGCCCAGTCGTTGGTGACGCCGAACACCTTTTCGGGGTTGTTCTTCCAGATCTCGTAATCGGTGATCACCGGCACGCCGATGCCCTTGACCACCGCCTGCTGGTTCCACGGCTCGCCGACGCAGTAGCCCGAGATGGTGCCGGCCTCCAGCGTCGCCGGCATCTGCGGCGGCGGCGTCACCGACAGCAGGGCGTCGGCGCCGATCTGGCCGGTGATGTTGTCGGGCGAGTAGTAGCCCGGATTGATGCCGCCCGAGGCCAGCCAGTAACGGAGCTCGTAGTTGTGGGTCGAGACCGGGAATACCATGCCCATGTTGAAAGGCTTGCCCTGGGCCTTGAAGGCGTCGATCACCTTCTTGAGGGCGTCGGCCTTGACGGGATGGGCGACCTTGCCGTCGGGTCCCTTGGGCAGATGCGGCTTCATCATCTCCCACACCTCGTTGGAGACGGTGATGCCGTTGCCGTTGAGGTCCATGGAGAAGGCGGTGACCACATGGGCCTGGGTGCCGAAGCCGATGGTGGCGCCCAAGGGCTGGCCGGCCAGCATGTGGGCGCCGTCCAGTTCGCCCGAGATGACGCGGTCGAGCAGCACCTTCCAGTTGGCCTGCGGCTCCAGGGTGACGTAGAGCCCCTCGTCCTCGAAGAAGCCCTTTTCGTAGGCAATGGCCAGGGGCGCCATGTCGGTCAGCTTGATGAAGCCCAGCTTGAGCTGGTCCTTTTCCAGCTTGAGCGGCGCCGCCCCGGCGGGAGTGGCGACGAAGGCGCCGGCCAAGGCGGCGGCGCCCAAGGTCAAGAGCGCGCCGCGACGGGTCATGCGGCCAAGGATCGTGCGGGAGTTCATGGACCAAGTCTCCTTCGATGTCCGGACGCCCACGCGGTGCCAGCCAAACAAAAAACGCCGACGAGAACCCACCAATCGGAGGCGGTCTCGCCGGCGTCGTTGCCGCGTGCCCAGCACTGGGCGTCAATACCGTGCCCCGCCGCCCTTGGCGGGTAACTCGCCTATTGCAATGCAGCAGCCGTGCCAGTGGCGGAATCGCTGGGGATGCCCCCCTGCCTGCCCCCAAAGCGGTAGAGTGGATGCCCAATAAATAGACACACCGTCGATCTCTGTTTATTTTTTCATCATTCAGCCCGCAAATCGCAGCGAATCCGCGCCTTTCACGCCCGTTCCCACCTCCGTCCCGGCATCCCGCCATCCGCAAGGCCTGCCGATCGGATGAGCACCGGCCGCCCCGCCGCCGCGATCCGCCGCCGCTGAATGGCGGAAATCGGCCATCGGCACGGCGCTTGCTTCTGACTGGCCGCGCGGGCAGCGTCGCCCGCCTCCCATTCCGGCCCAAGGGCGGGCCTCATCGGATAACGGCGTCCGAAACGGTGGACCTTCGACAGAAGGCTCCGTCGGTTCGGGCGCTTTTTGTTTTGGAGGCAGGACATGGTCCATCTTTCCGCTCGCCGCCGGCTGGTCGTCATCGGCAACGGCATGGCCGGCATGCGCACCGTCGAGGAGCTGCTGTCCCGCGCCCCGGTGCGCTTCGACGTCTCCGTCTTCGGCGACGAACCCCACCCCAACTACAACCGTATCATGCTGTCGTCGGTGTTGGCCGGCGAGAAGACGATGGACGACATCGTCATCAACCCCCGCGCCTGGTACGCGGAGAACGGCGTCACGCTCCACGCCGGCGACCCGGTGGTCGCCATCGACCGTTCGGCGCGCACCGTCACCTCGGCGTCGGGCACGGTGGTTCCCTACGACGCCCTGCTGCTGGCGACGGGATCGCGGCCGCTGATGCCGCCCTTGCCCGGCCTCGACCTGCCCGGCGTCGTCGCCTTCCGCGACATCGCCGACGTCGAGAAGATGCTGGCCGCCTCGGCCACCCACCGCCGCGCGGCGGTGATCGGCGGCGGCCTGTTGGGCCTCGAGGCCGCCTGGGGCCTCAAGCGCCGGGGCATGGAGGTGGCGGTGGTCCACCTGATGCCGACCCTGATGGAGCGCCAGTTGGACATCGAGGCCGGCACCCTGCTGCAACGCGACCTCACCGAGCGCGGCCTGCACTTCTTCACCAACGGCCAGACCGAGGCCATCCTGGGCGACGGCCGCGTCACCGGCCTGCGCCTCGCCGACGGCCGCGAAGTGCCCGCCGATCTGGTGGTGGTCGCCATCGGCATCCGCCCCAACGTCCAGTTGGCCAAGGACGCCGGCCTCGACGTCAACCGGGGCATCCTGGTCGGCGACGACATGGCGACGTCGGACCCCGCCATCTTCGCCGTCGGCGAATGCGTCGAGCATGCCGGCCAGGTGTTCGGGCTGGTGGCGCCGCTGTGGGAGCAGGCCAAGGTCTGCGCCGCGCGCATGGCCGGCGACGACACCGCCGCCTATGCCACCCCGCCGCTGTCCACCCGCCTCAAGATCACCGGCATCGACGTGTTCTCGGCCGGCCAGCTGGCCGCCGCCGACGAGGCCGACGCCGAGGTGGTGTTCCGCGACCTCGCCAAGGGCGTCTACCGCAAGCTGGTCATCCGCGACGACCGCCTGGTGGGCACGGTGATGTACGGCGACGTGGCCGACGGCGGCTGGTATTTCCAGCTCATGCGCGAGGGTAAGGACCTCGCCGACATCCGCGACCGCGTCATCTTCGGCCAGGCCTTCGCCGACACCTGCTGCGGGGCCAAGGCCGGAGGCAACGTCACCGCCATGGCCGACGACGCCCAGGTCTGCGGCTGCAACGGCGTCTCCAAGGGCGCCATCGTCGCCGCCATCAAGGCCAAGGGCCTGACCACGCTCGACGAGGTGCGCGCCCACACCAAGGCCTCGGCCAGCTGCGGCCAGTGCACCGGCACGGTGCAGGCCATCCTGACCGCCGTCACCGGCGCCGACGCCGCCGTGCCCGAGGCCATGTGCAAGTGCACCGACCTGTCCCACGACGCGGTGCGGGCCGCCATCCTGTCCCAGGAGCTGAAGAGCCAACCGCAGCTTCGCGCCGCCCTGGGCTGGCGCGGCGCCGACGGCTGCCCCAAATGCCGGCCGGCGCTGAACTACTACCTGCTGTGCGCCTGGCCGGGTGAATACGTGGACGACAGCCGCTCGCGCTTCGTCAACGAGCGCGTCCACGCCAATATCCAGAAGGACGGCACCTATTCGGTGATTCCCCGCCTGTGGGGCGGCATCGCCACCCCGGCCGAGTTCAAGGCCATCGCCGAGGTCGCCGAGAAATACGGCATTCCCGAGATCAAGCTGACCGGCGGCCAGCGGGTCGGCCTCTACGGCATCCGCAAGGAGCAGCTTCCCGGCGTGTGGGCCGACCTCACCGCCGCCGGCCTGGTGTCGGGCCACGCCTATGCCAAGGGCCTGCGCACGGTGAAGACCTGCGTGGGGTCGGAGTGGTGCCGCTTCGGCACCCAGGACTCCACCGGGTTGGGCATCAAGCTGGAAAAGCTGATGTGGGGCAGTTGGACCCCGCACAAGGTCAAGCTGGCGGTGTCGGGCTGCCCGCGCAACTGCGCCGAGGCCACCATCAAGGATATCGGGATCGTCTGCGTCGAGGCCGGCTACGACATCGTCATCGGCGGCAATGGCGGCATCGAGGTCCGCGTCACCGACCCCTTGGTCCGGGTCGCCACCGAGGCCGAGGTGCTGGAATATTGCGGCGCGGTGATGCAGCTCTACCGCGAGGAGGGCCGCTACCTGGAACGCACCGCCCCCTGGGTCGAACGGGTCGGCCTCGCCCACATCAAGGCCCGCATCCTCGACGACGAGGCGGGCCGCAAGGCTCTCTACGCCCGCTTCCTGTTCTCGCAGCGTTACGCCCAGACCGACCCCTGGGCCGAGCGGGCCACGGGCGGCGTCGACGCGCACGAATTCCAACCCCTGGCCGTGGTGGAGGGCTGAGCATGACCGACTGGATCGACATCGGCGGGCTGGACGACATCCCCCGCCTCGGCGCCCGCACCGTCGACACCCGCGAGGGTCCCATCGCCGTCTTCCGGACCTCGGACGACGAGGTGTTCGCGCTGCTGAACCGCTGCCCCCATCGGGGCGGCCCGCTGTCCGAGGGACTGGTGGCCGGGCGCAAGGTCGCCTGCCCGCTGCACAATTGGGTGATCGACCTCTCCACCGGCGAGGCGGTGGCGCCCGACGAGGGCTGCACCACCACCTACCCGGTCAGGATCGAGGGCGGACGCCTGCTGTTGGGGCTGGCGCCGGCCCGGGCGGCCGCCCATGCCTGACGCCATCCGCACCACCTGCCCCTATTGCGGCGTCGGCTGCGGCGTGGTCGCCCGGCCGACGGATGCCGGCTGGACCATCGCCGGCGATGCCGATCATCCCGCCAGCCGGGGCCGGCTGTGCTCGAAGGGAACGGCGCTGGCCGACACCCTGGGACTGGAGACGCGGCTGCTGCATCCGGTCGTGGACGGCCGCCGCGTCGACTGGACCACGGCGACCCTGGAGACCGCCGGGCGCATCCGCTCGGTCATCGACCTGCACGGCCCCGACGCCTTCGCCTTCTACCTGTCCGGCCAGTTGCTGACCGAGGACTACTACGTCGCCAACAAGCTGGCCAAGGGCTTCCTGGGTACCGCCAACGTGGACACCAATTCGCGGCTGTGCATGGCCTCGACGGTGGCCGGCCACCGCCGCGCCTTCGGCTCGGACACCGTGCCCGGCACCTACGAGGACCTGGAGCGGGCCGATCTGGTGGTGCTGGTCGGCGCCAACCTCGCCTGGTGCCATCCGGTGCTGTTCCAGCGGCTCAAGCGCGCCCGCCAAGAGCGCGGCACGCGGGTGGTGGTGGTCGATCCCCGCCGCACCGACACCTGCGACATCGCCGACCTGCACATCGCCGTCGAGCCGGGCGGCGACGTGGCGCTGTTCAACGGGCTGCTGGCCCACCTGGAGGCGGCCGGCGCCCTGGACCACGCCTTCATCGACGCCCATACGCAAGGCTTCGCCGAGGCGCTGGCCGCCGCCCGCGCCGACACCCCGCCGCGCTCGCCCGAGATCGCCGCCTTCTTCGACTGGTTCGCCGCCACCCCCAAGGCGGTCACCGTGTTCTCGCAGGGCGTCAACCAGTCCTCGGTCGGCACCGACAAGGTCAACGCCATCCTCAACGTCCATCTGGCGACCGGCCGCATCGGCCGCCCGGGCATGGGTCCGTTCTCGGTCACCGGCCAGCCCAACGCCATGGGCGGCCGCGAGGTGGGCGGGCTGGCCAACCAGCTGGCCGCCCATATGGGCTTCGACGCGGAATCCATCGACCGCGTGCGGCGGTTCTGGGACGCGCCGCGCATGGCCAGGCGCGAGGGGCTGAAGGCGGTGGACCTGTTCCGCGCCATCGAGGCCGGCGCGGTCAAGGCGGTGTGGATCATGGCCACCAACCCGGCGGTCAGCCTGCCCGAGGCCGATTTGGTCCGCCGGGCGCTCGCCAAATGCCCGGTGGTGATCGTGTCGGACTGCGTCGCCGACACCGACACCCTGCGCCTGGCCCATATCAAGCTGCCGGCCCTGGCCTGGGGCGAGAAGGACGGCACGGTGACCAATTCCGACCGCACCGTCTCGCGCCAGCGCGCCTTCCTGCCGCCCCCCGGCGAGGCCCGCGCCGATTGGCGGATCGTCGCCGACGTGGCCCATGCCCTGGGGCACGGACACGCCTTCTCCTGGCGCGGCGCGGCGGACATCTTCGCCGAGCATGCCCGCCTGACCGCCTTCGAGAACGGCGGCGCCCGCGACCTCGATCTGTCGCCGTGGCTGGACCGCGACTACGAGGCCATGGAGCCGGCCCCCTGGGGTGGACCCCGCCTGTTCGCCGACGGCCGCTTCTTCCATCCCGACGGCCGCGCCCGCTTCGTCGCCGTCAGCCACCGCCCGCCGGCCGAGGCCCTGTCGCCGGCCTATCCGCTCAGCCTCAACACCGGCCGCTATCGCGACCAGTGGCACACCATGACCCGCACCGGCCTGGCGGCACGCCTGGCCGGCCATCGCGCCGAGCCGCTGCTCGACATCCACCCCGAGGACCTGCCGCCCGGGGTCGCCGACGGCGGACTGGCGGTGGTGGAAAGCCGGTGGGGCGAGTATGTGGCGCGGGTCCGCGCCACCACCGACCAGCGCCCGGGGCAGGTGTTCCTGCCGCTGCACTGGACCGACGTCTTCGCGTCCCAAGCCGTGATCGGCCGCCTGATCCCGGGCCACACCGACCCGGTGTCGGGCCAGCCCGAATCCAAGCACGTGCCGGTGCGGGTGCGCCCCTTCGCGGCGGCCTGGTCGGGCGTCCTGTTCTGCGCCGCCGGCGTTCCGACGCCGCCCGCCGCCTGGTGGGTGAGCAGCCGGGCCGGCGCCGGCCGGATGGTCGAACTGGCGGGCCTGGCGGATGGCGAGAAACAGCGGGTGATCGAGCATCTCGACCGCGCCCTCGGCGGCGAGCGGCTGGACACCGCCGATCCGGCCCGGGCGTCGGCGCGCATCGCCTGGATGGACGGCGACCGGCTGTTGGCGGCCCTGTTCCTCTCCGCCCGGCCGCCCGAGATCAACCGCGCCTGGATCGCCTCGGCGCTCGGCCAGCCGCTCGCCAGCCGCACCGCGGCCCTGGCCGGCACCATGGCCGAATCCGAGGACCAGGGGCCTCTCGTCTGCGCCTGCTTCTCGGTGGGCATCCGCACCCTGGAACGCGCCATCCGCGAACAGCGGCTGACGACCGTCGAGGAGGTGGGCGCCGCCTTGCGGGCCGGAACGGGGTGCGGGTCGTGCGTGGCCGAACTGAGGTCGCTGCTCGCCGGACAGACCGTGGCCGCATGATGGCACCGCCACCGCGCGGACGACCGACGGACACCTCATCGAAGCGGCATTATGTAGCAAGCTCACCAAGCCGGCTGAGCTATCCACGCCGACGAGGCGCCGCATTGGGACCAGTTGCACGCCCGCTATCTGACCAAGCGGATCAATCATTCCGAGGTCTATAGCGACGGCGAAAGCTGCACCAATCAGGCCGAGAGCTTTTTCAGCCGCCTCCGCCGCGCCGAATTCGGCACCTACCACCATGTCGCCGGCCCATACCTCGCCGCCTACGCCGCCGAAATGGACTGGCGGGAAGACCATCTCCCCCTCATCCGGCGCCCACACGCGGCCCACTGTTTTTTTAGCCCAGCGGGGTGTACCGAAAACCCTCTGCCGCCCCACCCTCGCAAGACCGCAGTTTTCCTTAGGGCTATTAAGACGACGGCCCATGTACGGAAAACAGTTGTTTTCGGTACCCCCCTGGACCTAGAATCGTCGGCAACCAAGGAGGCCGAACAATGACCAACCGCGTCGCCCTGTACCTGCGGGTATCCACCGGGGAGCAAACCACCGAAAACCAGCGCCGCGAGCTGGAAGAGGTCGTACGGCATGCCGGATGGGAAATCGTGGCCGTGTACGAGGATCGGGGCATCAGCGGCGCCAAGGGTCGCGACAAGCGCCCCCAATTTGACCGCCTGTGCCAGGACGCTACCGCGCGGAGATTCGACGTGATCGCTGCATGGGCCGTGGACAGGCTTGGCCGGTCGCTCTCGGACCTCGTGGGCTTCCTGTCCGAGCTTCACGCCCTTGGCGTCGATTTGTACCTGCACCAGCAACGGCTGGACACTACCACGCCAGCAGGCAAGGCCATGTTCCAGATGATGGGGGTTTTTGCCGAGTTTGAACGGGGCATGATCCGGGAGCGGGTCAAGGCAGGGCTAGCCCGAGCGGCAGCCAATGGCCGAAAAGGTGGACGACCGCGTATCGACGGCACCAAGGAAGCCGAAATTCTCAATCGGCTTGCTTTAGGGATTGGCGTTCGAAAGATTGCCTCGGATGTGGGCGTAGGCGTCAGCGTCGTACAGAGATTGAGAAAGCAGTACCCGTCCGGTGAAGGCCGCTGAAGCCGGCCTTGCTGGCGTCGATTGAGACT
>CALABS010000062.1 GCA_937887565.1 uncultured Rhodospirillaceae bacterium
GTAAGCGTCCGGTGAACACCGCAGGGGGCTTGGGCTTCAGCCCGTTGGCTTGACCGGCGGCGGCGCCTCGCCCCTGGACCGCAGGTCGCGGATGAGGTCCTGCAGATACTCGATGCCCTCGGCGGTGAAGGCCGGCACGCCATCCTCGCCGATACCGTAGACGTGCAGGCAGCCGTCCTCGGGAAACATGTCGATGGAAAGGTCCCACAGCCATTCCTCGTTCTCGCCGAGCATCTTGGCGACACGGCCGATGGTGAAGACGGCGGCGATGGCGGCCACGGTCAGGCGGCCTGGTTCTCGGCGATGTGCCGCGGGCGCCAGTTCCAGGGGAGGAGGTCGTCGAGGCGGTGGGCCGGGTGCTCGGCGATGCGGGCAAGGACGTCGGCCAGCCAGGCTTGCGGGTCGACGTCGTTCATCTTGGCGGTGACGACTAGGCTGTATATCGCCGCGGCGCGCTGGCCGCCGCGGTCGGAGCCGGCGAACAGCCATGACTTCCGGCCGAGCGCAATGCCGCGCAGCGCCCGTTCCGCCGCATTGTTCGAGAGATCGATGCGGCCGTCGCCGAGGAAGCGGGTGAAGGCCGGCCAGCGCTTGAGCATGTAGTCCATCGCCTTGGCGAGATCGTTGCCGCGCGACAGCCGGGCGCGCTGCTCGCGCAGCCAGGCTTCCAGATCGGCGACCTGGGGGGTGCAGAGTTCCCGGCGGACCGCGCGGCGTTGCTCGGCGGTCTGGCCGTTGATGGCGCGCTCGATGTCGAACAGCGCGTCGATGCGCCGGACCGCCTCCAGGGCCAGCGGCGAGATCACCGCCCCGGCCTTGCCCTGGGCCTTGCGACGGGCATTGGCGGCCAGATCGGCCAGGGCGAAGAACGGGCGGCGGGCATGAACCCAACAGGCCGCCTCCAGGATCGGTCCCGGCTTGCGCTCGGGATCATAGATCTTGCCGTAGCCGCCATAGGCGTCCGCCTGGAACAGTCCGGCATAGCCGGCCAGATGCGACTGGGGATGCTCGCCGCCGCGGTCGCGCGAGTAATAGAATATGGCCGCCGGCGGTGCCGGACCGCCGAACGGCCGGTCATCGCGGACATAGACCCAACATCGCCCGGTATCGGTCCTTCCCTTGGCCAGCACCGGCACCGTGGTGTCGTCGCCGTGCAGGCGCTCGGCGGCAAAGACATGCGCTTCCAGCCGCCGGATCAGCGGCACCAGCACCGCGCAAGCAGCGCCGACCTGGTCGGCCAGCGTCGACAGGCTGAGCGGCACGCCCTCCCTGGCGTAGCGCTCGGCCTGGCGGTTGAGCGGCTGATGCTGGCCGAACTTCTCGAACAGGACCATCGCCAGCAGGCTGGGGCCGGCCCAGCCCCGCGGAGTGACGTGGAACGGGGCCGGCGCCTGGGTGATGCCCTCGCAGTCGCGGCAGCTGAACCGCTCGCGCACATGCTGGATCACCTTCCACCGACGGGGGATGACCTCCAGCGTCTCGGTGACGTCCTCTCCCAGCTTGCACAGCCGGGTGCCGCCGCAGCACGGGCAGGACTGCGGGCCGGGAAGGACGATCCGCTCGCGGGGCAGATGCGCCGGGAAGGGCTGGCGCGCCGGCCGCTGGCGGGCAAACGCCGTCACCGGCGTGGTGGCTGTCGCCGCTTTCTCGGCGGCCAACTCGTCCTCGGTGGCCGACGCCTCCAGTTCCTCCAGTTGCAGTTCCAACTGGTCCAGCAGCCGGGCCGAGCGTTCGGCCCGCGGACCGAACCGCTCGCGGTTGAGCTTGGCGATCATCAGCTTGAGGTGGGCGATCAGCGCCTCGTCCTCGGATACCCGGGCCCGGGCCACCGCCAATTCGCTCCGCGCCGAGACCAGCGCCGCCTTCAGCGCCTCGATGTCGTCAGGGAGATCATCGGCGGGGATGTCCATGCGCCGATTGAATCATAAAACCAAGCCGCTGACTCGCCGAAAATGCGGGAAAACCACGCTATCCCGCCCGCTCCGGGCGGAACGTCGCGCGCGGATTGCGCCAATCGATCCCGTCCAGCATGTAGGCCAGTTGCGCGGGGGAAATCGCGACCACGCCGTCGGCCGGCGACGGCCAGATGAACCGTCCCTTCTCAAGCCGCTTGGCATACAGCGACATGCCCAAACCGTCGTGCCAGATGATCTTGATCAGGTCGCCGCCGCGCCCGCGGAAAACGAAGAGGTCGCCGGCATGGGGATCGTGCCCCAGCGCCTCCTGGACCTGGAGCGCCAGGCCATTCATGCCGCGCCGCATGTCGGTCCGCCCCACCGCCAGCCAGACCCGCACATTGCTGGGCACCGGGATCATCGGCCAGCCAGCGCCTTGACCACCGCCGCCGCCAGATCGGGCGGCGTCGACGCCGGGATGCGCAGATGCGCGCCGCCGGCCACCAGCTCGATGGCCGAACCGCACCGATCGCCGGGCTCTTCGGGAGCCGGCGCGATGACCACCTCGGCGAACCCCGTCGGGGCCGCCCGCAACTCCTGCCGCCACCGATAGATCAGCCCGGTGTTGATGTCGGCCCGTCGGGCCACTTCCGATACCACCGCCCCCGGCGCAAACGCCGCCGCGACGATCGTCCGCTTCTGCTCGCCACTCCACCGGCGGCGGCGCTCGACACCGGTAATCACCTGAACCTGGGCCATCACACCGTCTTTAGCTGCGCTGCTAACACCAGTGTTTGCAGCACTGCCAACTACGCCAGATCATCGCCCCCGCTGGAAGGCGGCCCTCACCGGATGGTTAC
>CALABS010000063.1 GCA_937887565.1 uncultured Rhodospirillaceae bacterium
ACGCTTCAGTCGAGCAGGCGCATCTGGACGTGTTCGCGGGAGGGAATGCGCAGCGCCAGACCCGGCTCGAGCGCCAACGGGAAAAAGAGGTCGTTGTAGTCGCAGATGATCCACCAGAGCCGGGCGTCACCCAGATAGCGGTGCGCGAGCAGATCCAGACGGTCGCCCTCGACCACGGTGTGCAGGCGGTCGTCATATCTCGGAGTAGTGTCGATGCGCTGGCGCATGCCGAGGGAGGTGCCGTCGCTGTCCCGGTAGAGAACGCAGCGGGCGTAGCGGGAATCACGGCCGATCATGAACGTACCTCCGACCAGTTGATGGAACGGTCCACATATTCCTCGAGGACGATGTCCACCTCGGCCCGTTGCGGCAGCAGGTTGTCCCGGTCGAACAGGCCGAAGAAACGCGCCTTCACCTGCCGGACGATGCAGGTCACGCCCGGGTAGAGATCTCCGAAAATCAGCAGTACGCGGTGCGGCGCGTTCTTGAGCATGGTTCCGGCGTGTTCCGGATATTGCAGCGAGCGGAGCCAGTCGACCTTCTGTTTCACCGGCCCCTTGAACAGCTCGACCTTGAAGGCGATCCGGCGCGGTTCCCCGGCGACGTACTGGTAGCGCGGATGGCTCATGCCGGGGATCTTGATCGTCGCGTAGTCGGTCGACTTCTCGTCGCTGATGGAGTTGGGGTTGTACTGGAATTCGAGCCGCTCCCCCGTGTCGGCGTCCACCAGATATCCCTTGATGGGCTGTTGATCCCAGGCCATTGCTTACACCTCGGCGATCTCGAGGATCGGCTTGCCCAGTTGTCCGGCCCGGTCGAGTTCCCGCCGCATGCCGCTGGAAATGCCGTTGCCGGTGAACGCCCACACCTCGTCGCAACATTCCATGTAGGCCAGGCCGCAGGCGATGCCCGTCTCCCGCTGCTCGGGAACGCTGTCGTCGGTGAAGGTCGGATACAGCAGATGCGGCGCGAACGGCGCGTGACCGCTTCTCATGACCCGGCGGCAAAGTGCCTCGGCGACCTTGACGTTTCGGGCTATGTCGCCCGCGAACGGGCTGCAGACAAAGATGCGTTTCATCGGTCCTCTCAAAGGGTTTCGTAGTTTCTGATCTTCCGCTCCCGAAGATCCTTGTAGACGGCCTCGGCCACCTTCCGGCCATCGATGTTGGTGGTCACGCTCAGTTCCACCGGGCGGTCGGCCAGGCCATCGAGGCGCGAGAGCAGCGATTCCAGCAGCTCACGCAGACCCGGACCGGCTTCCTCTCCGCGCATGGGTGTCGCGGGAGCGGTGCGGGCCGGAGCGATCAACCGTTCGGAAGGCACCGTCTCGGCGAGTCCCGATTGCAGGGGCTTCGCTATCGGAGTCGGAGCGGCCTTTATGGGCCGCTCGATCCCGGCCGGAGCCAGAGAGGCGTCTCCCTTTTCCAGTGCCGGTTCCACCGCGAACGGCTGGATATAGCTCTTACTTACCGGCTCGACGGCCGCCGCGACGGTCTGCACGGTGCCGTTCATCGGTTGCGGAGGCGGCGCGGCCGTGGCCATGACCGGCTGGAGCATCAGCATGGCGCTCAGGGCCTTGGGCACCAGGCGTTCGTCCAGACGCGGCACGAGACTGAGCACGCTTTCGATGATGCGTTGCCCAATCGATTCGGCGGGCTGCGCGGTCTTGAGCGGTTGCTTCTGCTCGGCCACCTGCGGAATCGGGGTCTGGACTCCCAGCATGGCGCGAGCGGAGGAGAGCAAACCGTTGGCGATCCCGGCGCTTCTATCCTTGATCGCCTGAATGCCCGCGCTCGCGCCGCTGGAAAGCCTTTGCCAGAGGGTTTGCCCCTCGGCACCGGCGTTGGTAAAGATTCGACCGACAGCGCCGGGCACGGCCGACAGCGTGGCAACGATCCGGTCGCGGAGATTGACGGCTCCCGTGGCCAGCGCGTCCCAGGCATTGACCTGGGGCGGCTTGAGCGCCAGTACGGGCGTGTCGCCAAACAGGGATTGTTTGAGACCGCCGAAGATGGCACCGGCCTTGGCCGCGACGGTTTGAGCCCCGGAGGTCAACCCATCCCAGAGTTTTCCGGCCATCCGGAAGGGAGCCGAGGCGGCGTCCATGAGGTTGCCGCCCGCCGTTTTGATCTGCTGCCAGGCTCCCGCAGCGGCCGAGAGAATCCCGCGAGCGGCGAAGCCGAACACTTTCGCGGGCAGCGACTGGGTAAGGCTCATGCCGTCGGCGAGGGTCTTGAGCAGCGCGGAGCCGGAGGCGGTCAGGCTGGCGAGTGGTCCCTCGCGGGCATCGGAGAACGGCAGCAGATTGCGCAGCTTGCCGAGGGCGTTCTTGAGCATGGTGAAGGGATAGGTCACCGCCGACCAGATCCCTTCGCCCAGGGTGATCAGCAGCTTCTTGCCCGCCTCGAAGAAGGTGGTGTCCCCGGCGAAGAAGGAGCGCACGGTGGCAAACAGCTCCCGCAGAGTGCTGATGATCGGCAGATTCAGAATCGCCTGGCCGATCTGTCCGGCGGCGTCAGCCACCAGGCGGCCGATGGAGGTGAAGATCCCGGAAATGAAATTCCAGACACCGACCACCACATCCCGCGCCCAGCGGAACGGGGTGGCAACAAAATCGTAGACCGCGCCGCCAATGGCCTTGAGACCGTCCAGCAGGGAAATGTCGCCGGTCAGCACCTGCCAGACCGCATAGACGATCTTCCCGGCGGCCACGAAGGCCTCGCCGATCATGCGCACGGGCAGCAGGAACTTGTAGATGAACTTGGTCGCTCCGACCAGGGACCCGACGATGATCTTGCCGACCCAGACCACGCTGCGCACCACCACCGCCAGGGCTCGGACAATGAGCGACAGGTTCCAGGCCACGATCTTCAGCGCGAATGCCAGCCCCTGCAGAAGCACACCGGCGACGGTGCCGATAACCGTGCCGAAGGTGCGCCAGGACGACCCGTCGGTGGCGCTGGCGGCCACGCCGAAGATCTCCACCACCGAAAAGACCGCGCTGGCCAGCGCCGCATAGGCGCTCATCAGGGTGCGGACGGTCGGTTCGAGGATGGCGCGGATGCGGCCAAAGGCATGGGAGAACGCGCCCCACAATCCGGCCAGGGCCTCACGAACGCGGTAATAGGCCTTGAAGACGGTGACCACGAAGCCCAGCAGTCCGGCGGATTCGAGCTTCTGGGCCAGTTCGGCCGACATCTGTCCGACACCGCCGCTGAGCGAGCCCACCAGCTCCCTGATCCCCCGGAAGACCAGCGAGACCTTGTTCCAGGCCCCGGTGATGACATCCTGGATGCCGCCGAAGTTGGTTTCCCAGGCGCGTTTGAGCAGATACACCGAGAGGATCACGCCCGCGATGATCGCGGTGACGGGCAGAAAATAGGTCGCGACCGCCGAACCCACCCCGGCGAGCGCGGCGCTGATGGCCACGAACCCGGCCTTGATGGCTGGAAGCATGAGTCCCACCATGCCCACGGCGGCGGTGACGGCTCCGGCCACGACCAGAATGGTGCCGAGGGCCATGGACAGTCCAAGGACCACCCGGGTCACGCCCGGCATCGATTTGGCCATGCGCTGCAGGAACAGAATGAAGCGGGAGACCCCGTTGATCATCGGCGTGACCACCGGCAGCAGAGTGCGGCCCAGGATTTCGCTGAGGTTGGCCATCTGCTGGCGCAGGAGCAGGAACCGGGCTCCGATGTCCTGGTTCATGGCGTCGGCCATCTGTTCGGTGACCGCCGTGCCGGTCTTCATGGCCCGGCCCACCGACTGGATATTGCCTTCGAGGCTCTCCATGCCCGCCGACATCTGCAGCAGGAACTTGACCGCCTCGTCGGAGCCGAAGGCCTTCTTCAGCTTCACCTGGGCGGCGGCGTTGGAGAGATCGGGGAACTGGCGCTTGATCTCCTGCAGGATGGGAACCACGCCCTTGAGGCGGCCGCTGGTGTCGGTGAAGGACAGGCCAAGCTCGTCACCGGCCTCGGCCGCCTTCATGATGAACGCCTTGTACAGCGTGCCCGCCTCGGAGCCGGGCATGGTGGTCTGGAGCTGGCCGAGCACGGCGAGCTGCTCGTTCAGGGGAATGTTGCTCGCGGCCGCCACCGCGCCGATGTTCTTGATGGCGTCGGCCATCTGGGTGCCGTTGGTCTTGAACGAGGCCACGGTCTGCGCCATGGCTCCGGAAAAGGCGGTCGCCCATTCCATGTCGTTCATGTCGGCCATGATGGGCTTGAAGATCCCGTAGGCCGTGGTGAAGGTGCCGACCATCTCCTGGGTGGTGGCCTTGGTCGCCTTGGCGGTCATGGCGGCCATGGAGGTGAAGACGCCCACCGCCTCGTCGCTGAGGTTGGACAGGGCCGATTTCACGTCGTAGGTGGCGGTGATGAACGCCGCCTTGTCGGCACCGGACCACTGGTTGGTGAAGGATTCTGCGGCGTCCTCGATGGCCCGGAGGTCCTGCACGCCGAGGGACGCCAGCTCGCCCAGGGCCTTCTGGGTCGCGGCGGTGGAGGCGACCAGGGCGGCGGGCACTGCCATCAGGGCCAGTCCCGCCCCCAGCATCATGGTGCCTTGCTGGATACGGTCCAGGTTGCGGGTCATCCGCTCGCTGGCATCCGCCACGGTGGAATCGAGGTCCATCATGGAACCACGGATGCGCTGCGCGTTCTGCGAGAACGCATCCTTCATCGATACCACTATGCCCAGTCCGAGATCGCCGTTCATCTATCGCCGTTCCGTTTGCTCACGTTCAAAATCAAGCTGCCGCTCGAGGGCCTCGACGAACTGACGCCGGACCCTGAGCGGCAGCGAGCGGGTTTCCGACCAGCCCCAGTGCAGTCCGCCGTAAGCGAGAAAGAATGCGTCGCTTACAAGCGAACTCCGGGGAACAAAAAAGCCGGTTCGGCCTCCAGACGGGTGCGGATCTTGGTGCCGCAGCCATCGCATTCGGTCTCGACCGAGGTGTCGATTCCCGCGTCGACCCGCGACATCTCCTGCCGCAGCGCGTTGCGGTCGCGCATCGACATTTCCGCCAGGCTCTTCTTGGAGGGAGCCTTGCCGTCGATGTCGAGGATGCGGATGAGCATGGCCGAGGTGATGTTGGGCTCACGCAGGCTGGCCAGGCGCTTTTCCTTGTGGCCGTCGAGATATCCGAAGCGCACGGTTTTCTTCGAGCCGGGCAGCTTGAAGGCGAACTCCCGCTCCTCGCCGTAGGGGGTGACCTTGAGATCCTCGAGATTGACGGTCACGAAGTTGGTCATGCGGCAGGCGCTGTTCGGGCAGCTCAGCTCCAGCTCCACCTCGTCGCCGAGGGAAATCTGGCGCAGGCGGACCAGGGCGAACAGCCGGTCACCCGAGAGCAGGTTCATCACCTCGGAAAGATCGGGATCGGTCTTCTCGCCCAGCCGGACGAAACAGTTGCGGAGCACCTGGTTGATCGCCTCTCCGGAGCGGATCAGGCGCTGGTTGGTGAGCAGTTCTTCCTCGGCCCCGGTCATTTCCCGGAGCTCGAGTTCAGTGCCGCTTGGCAGTTCAAAGCTGTACATGGTCGATCCTCCGGTTTAGGTCCAGTATTGGAAGCAGATGGTGAGCTTCTCGATGGTGTTCTCGGTGTTGCCGCCCTCGAGCTCGTCGTATTCGAGCGCCTTCACCCAGGCCCCGTGCAGGGTCCAGCGGCGGGTCTCGTTGCCGGTGCGGTCGTAGCGGACAACGTCGATGTCGCGCATGTAGTCGGCCGGAAGGCCGCCGGTGACGGCGTTCACGTCCACCTGTTTCTTGATCCATTCGCGGGCCGCCTCGTCGGAGCCGTCCTGCAGGTTGCCTTTCTCGAGGGTGATGTCCTCGAACTTGACCCGCCCCGCCACCTTTTGGTCGAACATCGAACCGGCCGGGGCAAAGGCCACTTCCTCGAATTCGGTTTTGGGCTCCTGTCCCTTGTGGAACAGGGCCACGTCGAAGCCGTTTACCTCGATGGCGAACTGCCAGTTCTGGTAAAGGCTCTTGGGCATGTTTCCGCTTCTCATAGCCGTGTTCTCCCGTTAGATGATTTCTTTGAAGTCCGCGCCGGTGCTGGTCAGGATGAAGTTCAGCTCGATGAACTCCGCCGTCTTGGTCGGCTTGACGAACACGCGGGCCACCATTTCGTTGCGGTCGATGACCGCCGGGGTGTTGGTCTCCTCGTCGCACTGGAAGGCGAAGTCGTAGAGGCCGCCCTTGTCCTTGATGTCCTGCAGGAAGGGGTTGATCAGGCGGCCGAGGGCACGCCAGGTCTGGGGATGGTTCGGCTCGAACACCACGAAGCGGGAGGATTCCGAGATGGCTTCCTCCATGAACATCATCAGGCGGCGGACGTTGATGCGGTCCACGGCCGAGGGCTGGCTTTGCAGCGTCTTCTGGCCCCAGATGTTGATGCCGGTGTCG
>CALABS010000064.1 GCA_937887565.1 uncultured Rhodospirillaceae bacterium
CCACCGCGCTCAAGCTGCTGGTGCTCGGCTGCGTCATCGCCATGTGCAGCGCCACCCTGCTGGCGCTGACCTTCCAGGGCACCCCGACGCTGGCCCAGGCCTTTGGGGTGGCGGTGCTGGCGGCGGCGATCTTCGTGCTCGCCATCAAGGCGCCGCGCGCCGCCGCCGGGCTGGTCAACGGCGGCCCGGTGATGGACGGCATGACGGCGCTGGCGGCCCTCTGGACCGCCGGCTGGCTCGGCATGCGCAGCATGGCTGGTGCTGCGGCCGCGACCACCGGGGCGCCCGGTAGCCTTGCCGTCGGCGCCTCGGCGGTGTGGAGCGGCCTGCGTCATGTGACGACTGGTGCAACCGCGTCCGTCGGCAGCACTGGCGGGACCGGGGGCGGCGCTGGTGGCGGGACCGGCGGTGATTCCGCCGGGCGCCGTTACCCGGCCGGCCGCTTTGGTGGCTCCCGGGCCTCGGCTCCGCGCGGCAGCGGCTGGGACAAACCGATGACCGACGCCCAGCGCGGCGAACTCGACCGCCTCGCCGCCGGCCGCGCCGTCGATGCCACTCTCACCCGTGGGCAGGCCAGCCGGCTCATCGAACGCTGGGGCGGCGAAGAGTCGTGGTTGCGCCGCACCGCCTCCAACGCCACCGAACGGCCGCAGGACCCGCCGGGCAAGACGCCCGGAACGGATCGCCGCGCCGACGACAAGGAGATCGACCCGTCATGAAGGAGCGCGTCGTCAACGTCTACGACCCGCCGCCGGCGGCCGTGCCCGACAGTGCGAAGTACCTCGCCGCCATGACCTACCGCGCCAGCCGCGAGGCCAAGGCGCTGCGGCTGAAGCGCTGGACCTTCGCCCTGGCCGTGCTCGGCCTGTCCTGGGGCTCGCTGATGACCTGGGACAACCTGCGCATCGCCGGCAAGCTGGTGGAGATCGCCCGGTACAAGCCGGTCTACCGCGTCGAGCAGGCGATGGACGGCCACCAGCGCCTCGTGCTGCTCGACAACACCATCACCGTGACCAAGGGCGTCCGGATCAACGCCGTCCAGTGGTTCGTCCGCTGGCAGCGGCAGATCGGCACCGACCCGGTGATGCTGGCCAGGGACCGCGCCGCCGCCCGCGCCCGGCTGACCGGCGGCGCCGAGCGCAAGTGGGACGCCCTGCTGGCGGCCGACCTCGCCCCGGCCGAGGGCTGGACCCGCGACGTCGCCGACGTCCGCGTCCAGGAGCGCGAGGCCGACCCGAAGACCGGCGCTACCGCCTTCTACGTGGTGTGGACGGAGACGGTGTACCGGGACTTCAAGCCGCGCGCGAAGGCGATGATGAGCGCCGCCGTGGTCACCGTCGACGGCCCCTCGCGGGATGGCGCGCTCGACGGCGTGTCGATCTCCGGCTTCTCCGAGCCCAGCGGCACGCCGCTGAAGGCCGAGACGAAGGAGCCGGCCAAAGCCCACCCCATTTCCCCGTCCGAAACGATGGAGCCCCAGCCATGAGACTCCCGGTTTCCCTGCTGGCGCTGCCGCTGCTCGCCGCCTGCGCCACCGAGCCGTCCTCGGCGCCAGCCGCCGGTCCCGCCATTCCGCAACGCCCCTACACGCTGGCCAACCTGCACATCCCGCCGACGGCGATGGAGCGCGAGCCGAAGGAGAAGGCGGGGCCGCGGCCGTCGCGGGTGCAGACGCGCAGCTGGGTCGGGCAGGCCAACGAGGCGGCGCTCGACCTGCCGACGCTGACCTGCTTCAAGGGCAAGAGCTGCGAGTACTGGTACCAGCCCGACCTGCAATACCTCGTCTACATGGCCGAGGGAAACCAGACGCTGGTCTGCCTGAAGCCCGGCGAGGTGGTACGCGACATCGTCGCCCCCGGCGCCCAGGTGTGGATTCCCCACCAGCCCTACAGCTTCGGCAAGGGCGTCCAGCGCACCGAGTGCATCGCCTTCATGCCGCGCCGCGCCGGCCTCAACCAGCAGATCTCCGTCTTCACCAGCGAGCGCAAATACGATCTCAACGTCGAGACGCACAGGCGCACCCACCACGTCGAGGTGCGCTGGCGCTACCCTGAGGACTACCTCGCCACCCTGAACGGTCAAGCGGCCGCTCTTCCCAGCGCCGCCGGCGACCGGCGCGACCGCACCACCGAGCTGGCCACCCGGGACCGCCGCTGCACCTACACGCTCGACGGCGACACGCCGGAGTGGCGGCCGGTGCCGACCCCCGACGGCCAGCCGCCGGTGTGCGACGACGGCGAGGTGACGGTCATCAACTTCACCCCCGGCGCGCTCGGCGCCTACGGCGCGCCGATCCTCTGGCGCATCGGCGCCGACGGCACCCGCATCCCCGTCCAGTACGGCCGGATGAACGCCACCTACCGCGTCGCCGGCATCCACGACCACCTGCTGCTGGCGATCGGCGCGCAGGAAGTCCACATCCGGAGGACCCGCCCGTGACCGCGACCAACGACACGCAGCCGCCGCTGCCGCCCGATCCGCTGGCCCGCCACCGGGTGATCACCTCCGGTCCGCACGTCGTCCGCATCTTGCTGGTGGCGGCCGTGGTGATCGGGTTGGGGCTGGTCGCCTACATGCTGGGCCGCAGCCAGGGGGCCGGGGGCCTGCCCAAGCTGTCCGCCGCCCTCGGCCCGACCCAGCCGGAGCCGCAGCTGCCCAGCTACGAGGACATGGCGCCGAAGCCGGCCCCGGCGCCGCCACCGGCCCCCCGCATCGAGAAGAAGGAACCGCCTCTGCCGGCACGGCCGCCGGCCAAGGAGCCCCCGAAGGAGGACGAACTGCGCAAGAAGGCGATGGAGGCCGGCGTCGGCGGCTGGAGCCGCAAGGAGGATACGGGCGCCGTGACCGCCGTCCAGGCCGGAACGTCGGACTTCGCCGTCGCCGGTTCCGACTGCTTCGTGCCGCCGGGCACGCCGATCCCCTTGCTGACGGTGAACCGCGTGGTGACCGAGCGCGGCGGCATCGTCACCGCGCGGGTGACGCAGGACGTCTGGGACGCCGGCTTCTCCTGCCTGGCGGTGCCGGCCGGCTCGGTGGTGACGCTGGACGTGGGCAGCGGCGTGACCAAGGGGCAGAAGCGCATCGAGGTGGCCAACCCGGTGATCACCCGGCCTTGGCCGCGCAATGACATGGTGCGTGTCGCCGCTGTCGGAGCGGACGCCACCGGTGCGGCGGGGCTGGCCGGGTCGGTGGAGGTGCCGTGGCTCCAGACCGGCTTGCTGATCGCCGCCAGCGCGGCAACGGACGTCGCGGCGGCGGCGCTGACCGGCGGCGGCAGCCTGATCGGCGGCATGCTCGGACACAGCATCGATCGCCCCCTCGACAAGGCGGCCAAGGACCTGCTCGACCGGGCGCCCGTCATCACGCTTGATGCCGGAGAGCCGGTGCTGCTGCTGTTGCGGAGCGGTCTGAAGGCCGATGACTTCGGCCGGGCTCGCTGAGCGGCGGTTCGATCACCGGCGCCGGTTGTGCGTGTCGCCGCTGTCGGAGCGGACGCCACCGGTGCGGCGGGGCTGGTCGGATCGGTGGAGGTGCCGTGGCTCCAGACCGGGCGGTTGATCGCCGCCAGCACGGCGGTGGACGTCGCGGCGACGGCGCTTACGGGTGGCGGCAGTCTGCTCGGTACCGTTCCGGGGCGGAGCGTGGAAAGCCCGTTGAACCGTGCCGCCAAAGACATGCTGGAGCGGGCACCAGTCATCACCTTCGAAGCTGGCGAGCCTCTTCTTCTGGTACTTCGCGGGGGTCTGCGGATGGATGATTTCCGCCGGTTACCAGTGCGCGGGCTTGATCGAGAAAGCGCTGGGCCGGGGCCGATGGACCGGACGCCGGCCACGCCGCAGCGACGCTCAGGTGCAGCGGCGGCATGGTCGGCCGGTGGACGATGCCGTTTCCAGTTTCCGTCTCGAGTCTGGAGGCGGGCAGGGTAGTCAGGCCGACACCGGCAGCGACCAAGGCCAACCGGACCTCTTGGTACTGCACCGCCGCCACAACGTGCGGTGAAGCCCCGGTGGTACGGCAGCCCTCCAGTAGCACCTTGTCGGCGGCCCACGGCTCCCGGTTTGCTCCAACGATCACAGCCTCCTTAGCCAGCCGCCGGAGATCGATGACTGCTTCGGCCGCTAACGGGTGGGCTGTCGGCAGGGCTAGGTGCAGATCTTCCCGCCATAAGGTTTCCCGGTTGCCACCGTGGCCAACCGTCACCGCAGCAGGCAGCAGGACAAGGTCCAACAACTCGGCATCGAGCTGGGATAGCAAATGCGTTGCGGACCCATCGCTGACAATCACACGGTCCTCCGGGTTGATCTCTTGGAATTTTTGTACCAATGCCGTCAACCGGCGGGCGGGAATATCGGCGGTGACACTCAGACGAAGCGGTGCGGGCACGTTGGCGGCCAGCCTCGCAATGTGGGTGGCCCGGTCGAGGGCGGTCAGGATTGCACGGACCTCATGCAAGAAAGCGGTTCCCGCTCGGGTCAAGCGCGACCCTGTTGGACTGCGTTCGACAAGACGGGTTCCTACATCGGCTTCCAGGGCACGGATCGACTGGCTGAGCGCCGGCTGGCGCAGACCGAGCCGGTGGGCGGCGCGGTGAAGACTACCAGTTTCGGCCAGTGTGTCGAAGTGATGGAGATGGCGCAAGTCCATGATCCGATCGCAATCTTTGCAAGAGAGTTGGCAAAAGCTTCTTCGCCATCTCCCCCTCGTAATTCAGCTTGGCGAGGATTAGGCGCCGACAATGCAAAAGCAGAATTTCAGTCAGATATCGGATATAACCGACCGAAGGCAGCCTCCCACGCAGTCGAACCTGAAATCCCCGGTTGCCCGCTCTATGTGGGGGGGGTGTGTTTGATATACTTCGGAATTTTGATTAACCAAGACAGCGACGGTGGTCTGATTGGATTGTAACCACCGTCATTCTATTTTGAAAAAGCCGGACAGTGTCGATAGTGGTAAACTATTAGGGTTCAATTTTTTCTGTATCAAGACAGTTGTGTTTCAAAATGTAACTGGAGCGTGAAGATCCTACGGTCGCCCTGGCCAGCTGTCCGGAACGCCAAGGCCGCGGTTTGGGTTGAAGGCCTATCGGTCCGGCTGTCCCTATCACGCCGTTGCCGTGTGGCATGTTCACAGGGAGAAAACCGATGCGTACGATATCGCGTGTCCGTCTGACCACCTCATTGGCGCTCGCCATTGCCATGGCCACCGCCGCACCGGCGCTGGCGCAACAAAAAGCCGCACAGGGCATGACGCAGGGGCAAGGCGCCATGCCCAATGGGGCCGGGTCCCAAGCTATGATGGACGCCATGCACACGATGCAGCAAACCATGATGGCGCAACCGATGGCTGGCGACCCTGACCATGACTTTGCGACGATGATGCGTGCGCATCACCAAGGAGCAATCGACATGGCCCGGATCGAACTGGAACAGGGCAAGGACGCCGAGCTGAAAAAGATGGCACGCAAGGTGATCGAAGACCAGACCAAGGAGATCAAGCAGCTCGACAAATGGCTCGACCGGCATCCACCCCAACAGGCCCAGCGCTAACCGCGTATTTTCGCTCTTGACCTTCCCATCGCTGGAAGCCGGATGCTGACGCTTTCCGCTTTGTGGAGGATACCATGCTGAAGTTCAAGGTGGATGGGATGACTTGCGGGCATTGTGCCCAGACAGTCACCAAGGCGGTCGAAGCGTTGCCGTCGGTTGAACGCGTTTCGGTCGACTTGATGGCCGGAGAGGTGTCCATCGACGGCAACGCCGATGAGAGTGTTATCCGCAAAGCTATCGAGGGCGTTGGCTACGACGTCCGTGCCGCAGTCTGATGCCACGCGGCACGGGGGGCTGCGTCGCTCGCACCGGGGTGCCGTCAGCGCTCTATTGGCTTGGTTCCCGACACCCCTCACCGGGTCTCCGAGAGTGGCGTTGTCGTCACGACGCCCGCTGTCGGGCGGCGTGAGAGCCTGCCGTTCGATCGATGAAAGAATTGCGCACTCTGTGTACGGCAATGGCGATCAAGCGGCATTTTGCCGCACTCTCCTCGGGGTGCCGGAAACGCACGGCGTCCAGGCCGCTGCGAGCGCTTGCGGCGTTTGCTCAAGACTTCTAGGCTTTTGATGGGCTGGGTCTGTTGAGGAGCCTTCACCAGGGTCCAGCTTGTATGGGAAGGGCGGTCGTCATGGGGTGCAGGGCGCAGTCGACGGTCAGGAGGGTAGTGGTCGGCCTGCTGATGTTGGCGACGATGTTCGTCTATGCTGCGTCGAGCCATGCCGTCCTGATGCCGCAACCCTCCACGCTCCAGATCACCACGGAGTTGAACGATTCCACGGCCGCCGTTGCGACCGTGAGCGACCATGAGCAGAGCGGTGAACAAGCCCTCTGTGACGACGACCATACTTCGCTCGACGACGGCCTCTGCTGCATGGTGGCCCATTGCGCCACCATGCATTCGGGTCTGCTGGCAAGCGCCGTCGAGATCTTCATCCCCCGGCTCGGACGGGAGCGCCAGCAGCCGGGCCTCGTCTCGCCGGAGGGCATCGGCACCGTGCCCGCGCTCCGTCCTCCCCTGTGATCGTCTGATGTCACGAGTCCGTCCGCAGCCAACCTGAGCCTCGGGTTAGGAAGGATGCCGGTCTCGGTTTTCGTGCCCTGCGGCTTGATTCCGGCATTCCATGAGGCTGTCCGGACTCCGCCCGAATCAGATGATGGAGACGACCATGACGCATGACCATTCCTCTCACGCAACGAAACCGGCGGCGGGCACCGCTTGGTATCGAACCTGGACCGGGCTCGCCGGGCTCGGGGCCGTTGCTTTGGCGGCGCTGTACCTGTCTCTCTTCCATGTCACCCATGTGCTCGATGCGCTTCCCTTCCTGCTCTTGCTCCTGTGCCCGCTGATGCATGTCTTCATGCACGGTGGCCATGGGCATGGCGGACACGACGGAAACGGCGATGACGCCAACCGTCCAACCAAGGGAGACACGCCATGACGGATGCACCAGCCTACGGGTTGTGGGTCTTGGTCATCCTCAACTCGGCCATTTTCATCGTTTTCGCCTTCAGCTTCGGCAAGCCGCAATCATCGCGGGATTGGCGCTCCTTCGGGGCGTTCAGCGCCTTCATCGTGGCTCTGTTCACGGAGATGTATGGTTTCCCGTTGACCATCTACCTGCTCTCGGGGTGGCTGCAGACCCGCTATCCGGGGCTCGACCTGATGTCCCACGACGCCGGGCACCTCTGGTCGACGGTCTTTGGCCTCACGGGCAACCCGCATTTCAGTGTGCCGCACATTCTCAGCAACCTGCTGATCCTGGCGGGCTTCGTCTTGCTGTCGGCGGCCTGGAAGGTGCTTCACGAGGCGCAGCGGCGGCATCGGCTTGCGACGATGGGTGTCTACGCGCATGTCCGGCACCCGCAGTACATCGCCTTTCTGGCGATCCTGTTCGGTTTCCTGCTGCAATGGCCGACGATCCTGACGCTGACGATGTTTCCGTTGTTGGTGCTGATGTACACGCGTCTGGCCCGGTCCGAAGAGCGTGAGGCCTTGCGGGTCTTTGGAACCGAGTACGAGCGCTATGCCGTGGCCACGCCGGCGTGGTTTCCCCGGCTCGCCGCCGGACCCGGCGCAGACGGACCTCGTTCCGGACGAGCGGCCGGATGACGCCTTCGGCGCGCACCAGCATCAAACCAGGGGCCAAGCCATCGCCGATGGCCCCGGTGAAGGGAAGGTTTTGGTCGTCGCCCCCACCACCGATCCGGTGACCAGGGGGGAGGCGTCGCACCCGTCAACGCGGAGACGCGCGATGAACATCAAGAAAACACGGGCGATAGCCGCCGCCCTCCTCTTCGGCGCGGTCGCCACCACGCAGGTTCGCGCCGAGGAAACCCTGAGGCTGGCTGACGTGTCTCACCTGCACGGAATTGCCGTGGACCCGGCGGATCCGACGCGGCTGTACCTCGCCTCCCATTTCGGCGTGTATCGGACCAACCCTGGCGACACCGCCTCTCGGGTATCCACCAACCGCAACGACTACATGGGTTTCACGCCGAACTCTGCACAGCCCGGCACTTTCTTCGCCAGCGGCCACCCGGAGACGGGTGGAAACCTGGGGGTTCTCATCTCGACGGACGGAGCGAGAACCTGGACACCGATCGCCTCGGGCGCCGGCGGTCCGGTGGACTTCCACGCCATGGACGTCAGCGCGGCCGACCCGACGATGCTGTACGGCTACTACGGCAGCGTCCAGGTCAGTCGCGACGGTGGAGCGCGTTGGGAGGTCACCGGCAAACCGCCCGCCGACCTGTTCGACCTCGCCGCCTCGGCCAAGGAGCCGAACACCGTCTATGCCGCCACACGCAGCGGCCTGACGGTGAGCCGCGACGCGGGCAGGACGTGGCAAGCCGCATCCATCGTGCAACGCCCGGCGACCATGGTGGCGACGACCAAGGACGGCACCGCCTACGCCTTTCAGATCGGCGTTGGGTTGCTCAAGGCCACCGAGCCGAGCTTGGCGTGGCAACCGGTCAGCAACGGCTTTGGCGAGGCCGTCCTGCTGCATCTGGCGGTGGACCCGACCAATGCCGAGCGACTCTACGCCGTGACGGACAAAAGCGTGATCCTCGCCAGCCACGACGGCGGAAAAAACTGGAAGCCGTTCCGGTCATGATGTCGAAGGCTGTTCCCATGGCTTGGGCAATGAGGATCGGTGCCGGTTTGGTGGTTGGGGCGGCCATCGCAGGCGCAGTCCTGTGGCACACCGGTGCGTCGGGTCGGGCTGATCCGAGTGACAGGGCGCAGGTCGCTCGCGGGGCGGTGGTCTATACCGAGCGTTGTGCGTCGTGCCATGGCGCCCGCCTCGAGGGCCAACCGGAGTGGCGGAGCCGCAAGCCGGATGGCCGCATGCCCGCGCCGCCGCACGATGCCTCCGGGCACACGTGGCACCACCCCGACAGCGACCTCTTCACGATAACGAAGCGGGGCGTCGCCGCCTTCGCTCCGTCCGGCTACGAAAGCGACATGCCAAGCTTCGGCGATGTGCTGAGCGACGCCGAGATCTGGGCGGTCCTTGCCTTCATCAAGAGTTCCTGGCCTGAAGAAACCCGCAAACGCCACGCCGCCATGAGCGAGCGTGCTAAGAAATGAGGCACGACGATGAATGATCGGCATCACGGTCATATCCATCCCGCCGGGGGCAGCCTCCATACCGAGCACGATGATCGCGCTACGGTGAGGGACCCCGTCTGTGGCATGATGGTCGATCCCGAGCGGACCGCGCATCACGCCGAGCATGGCGGCCGGACCTTCCATTTCTGCTCGGCGCGTTGCCACGACAAATTCGTCGCGGCCCCCGAGCCGTACCTGAAGCCGGCCGCCAAACCCGCTGAGCCGGAGCCGGTAGGGCAGGTCTTGCCGACAAAGGGTGTGATCTACACCTGTCCGATGCACCCGCAAATCCGGCAGGAAGGTCCGGGAAACTGCCCGATCTGCGGGATGGCGCTGGAACCGGTCACGGCCGGGATAGAAGGCGGGCCGAACCTGGAACTCGTGGATATGACCCGGCGGTTCTGGATCGGCACCGCCTTGACCGTGCCGCTCATCCTTCTGGAACTGGGAGCCCATCTTCCGGGACTCGGACTGCATGCCCTGATCTCTCCCCAAATGTCCCTGTGGCTCCAGGTCTTCCTGGCGACGCCCGTGGTGCTGTGGGCGGGCTGGCCGTTGCTGGAGCGCGGCTGGCGGTCATTTGCCAACCGCCGTCTGAACATGTTCAGCCTGATCGCGCTCGGCGTTGGTGTTGCGTACGGCTTCAGCTTGGTCGCGACATTCCTGCCCGGCCTCTTCCCCGCAGGGTTCCGGAACGCCGAGGGTTTGGTCGCGGTCTACTACGAGGCTGCGGCGGTCATCACCGTGTTGGTGCTGCTGGGACAGGTTCTCGAGCTTCGCGCCCGTGAGCAGACCGGTGGCGCCATCCGCGCCTTGCTGAACCTTGCACCCAAGACCGCGCGCCGTGTTGGAGACGGTGGGGACGACGAAGAAATCCCCTTGGAGCAGGTTCACGTCGGGGATCGGCTCCGTGTCCGGCCCGGTGACGGCGTTCCGGTCGACGGCGAAGTGCTGGAGGGCCACAGCAGCGTGGACGAATCCATGGTCACCGGTGAATCCCTGCCCGTGGAGAAGGAAACCGGTGCCAAGGTGATCGGCGGCACCGTGAACCAGACTGGCGCGCTGGTCATGCGGGCGGACAAGGTCGGCGCGGACACCATGCTGTCGCGGATCGTGACCATGGTGGCCGAGGCCCAGCGCAGCCGGGCGCCGATCCAGCGCATGGCCGACGTGGTCTCCGGCTATTTCGTCCCGGCCGTCATCGGTGTGGCGGTGCTGGCGTTTCTCGGCTGGATGATCTGGGGGCCACCGCCCGCCTTCGCCTATGCGCTGATCGCCGCCGTGTCGGTGCTCATCATCGCGTGCCCCTGTGCGTTGGGGCTGGCGACTCCCATGTCCATCATGGTCGGCGTCGGCAAGGGGGCCACGGCGGGCGTCCTCATCAAGGACGCGGCATCCCTGGAGCGGTTCGAGACGGTGGACACGCTGGTCGTCGACAAGACCGGCACTCTCACCGAGGGCAAGCCCCGGGTCACCGCCGTGGTCGCGGCGCCGGGAGTGGACGAGGCGACCCTGTTGTCGTTGGCGGCAAGCCTGGAGCGATCGAGCGAGCATCCTCTGGCCGCCGCCATCGTCGCCTCCGCCAAGGAGCGCGGCCTGCCGATGCAGGACGTCTCCAATTTCAATTCCCTCACCGGCAAAGGGGTGGTCGGCGCGGTGGGCGGCCGCGCGGTGTCCCTCGGCAACGCGGCGATGATGCGGGACCAGGGCATCGTCCTCGGGGATCTGGAGGTGCGCGCGGACGAACTGCGGCGCGAGGGCGCCACAGCGCTGTACGCCGCGGTGGATGGCGGAGCCGGAGGGATCATCGCGGTCGCCGATCCGATCAAGGCAACCACTCAGCAGGCACTGGACTTGCTGAAGGCCGACGGCGTGCGCATCGTGATGTTGACCGGAGACAACCGGACCACCGCCGAGGCGGTGGCACGCCGTCTGGGCATCGATGAAGTCGAGGCCGAGGTTCTGCCCGAGGACAAGAACCAGGTGGTGAAGCGGTTGAAGGCGCAGGGCCGCGTGGTGGCGATGGCCGGAGACGGCGTGAACGATGCCCCGGCGCTCGCCGAGGCCGACGTCGGCGTTGCCATGGGCACCGGCACCGACGTGGCGATCCAGAGCGCGGGCGTCACCCTGGTCAAGGGCGATCTGGCAGGCATCGCGCGGGCGCGGACGCTCAGCCGGGCGACGATGCGGAACATCCGGCAGAACCTCTTTCTGGCGTTCGTTTACAACGCGCTGGGGGTGCCGGTCGCGGCGGGCGTGTTCTATCCGCTGTTCGGCTGGACGTTGTCGCCGATCATCGCCGCCGCGGCGATGGCCTTGAGTTCGGTGTCCGTGGTCGGCAACGCCTTGCGGCTGAGGCGGCTGCGCCTTTAGCGGCGGGTGTCACGCCCCATCGGATGGAGCGGTGATGCGCGTTCGGCGCCATGGCGGTTCCGTCGGGACCAGCACCGCCCTGGCGTCGGCCCTGTGTCGTTTCAGCCCACGTCACACTGGATAAGTGTCGATTCCGACTCGATAGAGATACCCACCCTCTGCTTTTGTGGTCTCAAAAGAACGTTTCAAACATGTATAATTGGTGCTGGCGCAGACGGGGGATGACAGGTGCCGCTTCGTAACGGAGTGACTGTTCATGAGGTTCACGTCTGCGTTGCAAGTCATCCTGATGGTCCTCATGTTCGCGCCGGCTTCGGTGCGTGCGATCGAAGGCGGTCGCGCGGCGTCGAACGGAGCGGCGTTTGCAGCCAGCACGGTCGCCCTCTACAACCATGGAACCTCCGAACTCTGCAGCGGCGTCATCATCACGACGACAGCCGTTTTGACCGCGGCACACTGCGCGACCGTGGACGACACGATAAGCGTGCTGTTCGGCGTGCCGACACGCGGTCGGGCCGGACAGGACATGGCGCGACCGGTTCTGCGGTCCATCCCCTATCCAGGCTGGATCGCCCGGCGGCAAGCGCCGGTCGATCGTGGCGATTTGGCGCTGCTCCTTTTGGCCGTTCCTGTTCCCGCCTCCCACCGGCCAGCCGTGCTGTTGGATCGGACGGCCGGCACCGGCACCGGCCTTGTTGGGCCGGGCCAAGGGTTCCACGGCATTCTGGCGGGATATGGAAGCGCAACCTGGTCGGTAGCGTCGGGGGCGGGACACTTGCGCCATCTCGACCTGGAGGCTGTGCTCTGGACATGGGGAAAGACGGAGTTTCTGCTGGAAACCAAGGACGGCAGCGGATGCGATGGGGATTCAGGGGGCCCGCTTTACTTGCACATCCCCTCGGGAGGTCTGGCCGTGTTGGCGATCATCAGTCGCAGCCTGTTGAGCTACGGACCTCGTGTCTGCTCCCATCGGCTGGGGCTGACCGATCTGACGCCATATCGGCAGTGGATCGATGAAGTGCTCATTATGCACGACTCCGGGTTCGCCATGTGGTTGGAAGCACCCCGGTCGCCCGAGCCACCATCGTCGATCTTGAGCGGAGCCGATCTGGGATAGTGGCCCGGTCAGGCAGCCTTTCGTTCAAACCGGTACACCGCGCAGCCCAACTCCGGAGGCAGCACCAGACGGCTCAGTTCCAAGTCGTGGATCACGGTGAAATTGGTCTGCCGACGGTTAATCATGCCAATTGCTCGACGCGAATTCATACCGGCTGCCGATGACAAGATAGAGCTCGACACAGTCGGATTCGAAGACGAACCGCTCGAAAGCGTTGTTGGCGGGGGGCCACGAGCACAAGACCACCTTGGTCTTGTGCATCCGCAGCGCCGCACGAGCATCCAATTTGGTGACGCTGTCGGGGTATGTCACGGAAGATTGCCAGCTGTGACTGTCCGTCGCGATGATCGACACGCCGGCGTCCTGCAGAAATCGAGTCAAGGTGCCATCTCCAGCGGCGATTTCCAGGCAGGGACGCGCGCCGATCAGTTCCGCCAGCCGCGTTATGAACTCTTTGGAGTAGAAACAATAGATGCCTTTGGACTCCACCAGAGGCATGAGCATGTCCCGTTGCCGGATCATTGGCCATAGCAGCCGAAACCAAAATATCGATGCCGGCCTTCGCCGAAATTCGTCAAGAAACAGCAGATTGCCCATCAAGAATTTATCAATCCGTCCCAGCTTTGGCGATTTGATATTTTCTCCGGCGAATCGTGATAAATCTTTAATGACAAACGCAGCCATTCTGGCCTGCGCAAAGCGCGACAAATAAACTTCATATTCCAGATTGTTAGGGCGGATCTTGCCCAGAAGTATGGTCAGCGCTTGATAGTGTTCTATGGTCTGCTTGGTAAAGTTCGCCAAATCCTGCGGTTTTCCGCGTTCGAGAATGTCGCTGATCCTGTGCTGCACGATGCGCCAGTCACGCGGGAACGACGTGCGCAAGTCCTCCAACGTCCGGGCCTGACGCAAGCGGATCAGTTTCTTCTTGCTGGGTGTCATGATCGCCGCCCTTTCCTTCAAACCGATCGCGGGACGGCAATCGGGTCGTTCACGCTTTGCTTGACAGGCAGATCACAGGCACGCCGATGGTCGAACAGGGGATGGGAAGACGACCAGCCCGTACCTGGAGTTTGGGCACGGCGTGAAAGGCCGTGTGGAAGCGGGCTGGGCGGATACAACACCCAGCCCGCGAAGGCTTAGAACCAGAAGCGAACACCGGTGACGAACGACACCGCGCTTGCGTCCTCGCCGTGCCGCCGCGTGATGTCGGCGGTCTCGCCGAGCTTGCGCTCCCAGTTGACCCCGATGTACGGCGCGAACTCCCGCGCCACCTCGTAGCGCAGTCGCAAGCCGAGTTCGATGTCGGTGATGCCGCGACCGAGATCGAGTTCACGGACACGCCGCGCCGACACATTCATTTCGGCAACCGGCTGGAGGATCAGACGCTGCGTGATCAGCAGGTCGTACTCGGCCTCGAGCCGGGCGCTCAGGGCGCCGTCCTCACTGAGAAAAGCCTGGGCGTTGACGTCGAAGAAATAGGGCGCCAACCCTTGGAGGCCGGCGACGGCGTAGGTTGTCTGCGGTTGGGGCCGCACATCGTGACGCACACCGACCTGGGCATCCCAGAATTCCGATATCAAGCGGCTGTACAGAAGCTGGAACTCGGCCTTCTCGGCTCCGCCTTCGACCGGCTTGCTGCCCTTCGCGTTGAGCCAGAGCTTGTCGCTGTCGCCACCGATGAACCCTTTGATGTCCCAATCGAGCGTGTTTTCACCGTCCTTCAAGCGGTGTTCGAGACGGTCGACCAGCAGGGTCGATATGATCGCCGGTTCCTCGTGGAACTGTTGGGCGTGGGACGGGTCGGCCGCTTTGGCCGCGGCCGCCGTCACCGCCAGCGTGAGTGCCCCGGCCAGGAGCAGAGCCTGTCTCAGGCCCATTGTGATCATGCGCATGCGTCGCTTCCTGTCAGAGGCTGGCCGTGCGGCGTTCGACGATGAACCGGGTCATCATTCCCGAAGCCATGTGGTAAAGCAGATGGCAGTGGAACGGCCATTCCCCGGGCTCGTCCGCGGTCAACTGCACCGAAGTCGTCTGTCCCGGAGGCACGAGGACGACATGCTTTCTGGGCAGACGGTCCTTCTGACCGTTTTCGAGCTCCACGAACATCCCATGCAGGTGCATGGGATGGGCCATCATGGTCTCGTTCACAAAGCGGATGCGGATGCGGTCGCCGTACGCCACCCGGATCGGTGTGCCCTGGTCGAACTTCGCGCCGTTCAGGGTCCAGATGTAGCGGGACATCATGCCCGTCAGCCGCACGACGATTTCCTGGGCGGGCTCGCGAAGGTCGCGGGTCTTGGAGAAGGCTTTCAGATCCGTGTAGGACAGCGCCTTGGTGCCTGGCGGGGTCGCGGCGTCCGCCCAGCCAAGCGCCCGATCCGAGGCCTTGGCCATCCCTTGATCCATACCGGCCATGGCGCCATGGTTCATACCCGGCATGGCACTGTGGTCCATGCCGGGCATCGATCCGGTGCCCATGCCCATCATGGCGCTGTGATCCATCCCTTTCATCGAACCATGGTCCATGCCGGCCATCGATCCGTGATCCATCCCCGCCATGGAGCCGTGATCCATGCCCATATCGGCCATGGTCAGGACGGTGCGCGGGCGGCGGGCGGGAACGTCGCCCGACATCCCTTCCCGCGGCGCGAGCGTCGCCCGGGCGAAGCCGGTGCGGTCGATCGGCTCGGCGAAGAGGGTGAAGGCCTTGTCTTCCTGCGGCAGCACGAGGACATCGTAGGTCTCGCCGACGCCGAAACGGAACTCGTCGACCTTCACCGGCACCACGTTCTGCCCGTCGGCCGCTACCACCGTTATCGGCAGGCCTGGAATGCGGAGGTCGAAGATCGTCATCGCCGAGGCGTTTATGATGCGGAGCCGGACGCGCTCGCCGGGGTTGAAGAGCGCCGTCCAGTTGTCCTGCGGCCCCTTGCCGTTGACCAGGAAGCTATACCCGGTGACATCGGCCAGATCGGTCGGCTCCATGAGCATGTCGCCCCAGTCGAGACGATTGCGCACGGTGGCGTCGAAGCCATCCCGGTCGACATCCTGGAAGAAGTCGAACAGGGTCCGTTTCCCGCGGTTGTAGTAGCCTTCACTCACGCTTCCGAGCTTGAGCTTCCTGAGCACCGCGTCGGGCCGTTCCGGCGTGTGGTCGGACAGCACCACGACGTAGTCACGGTCGGCGCGAACGGGATCGCGCTCGGCGGGTTCGATGACAATGGCGCCGTACATTCCCTCCTGTTCCTGGCCGGCGGAGTGACTGTGGTACCAGTAAGTGCCCGCTTGGCGCAGTTGGAACCGGTAGGTATAGGTCTCGCCCGGCATGATCGGCTGGTAGCCGTTGAAGCCGGGTGCGCCGTCCATGACGCCCAGCAGCAGCAGCCCATGCCAGTGGATCGAGGTCGGTTCATCCAGCTTGTTGGTCACATGGACGACCACCTCCTGTCCTTCGCGCCAACGGAGCGTCGGAGCCGGGATCGAACCGCCGATGGCGATGCCGCGGCTGGTGGCGCCGTCGATCGTCAGTCGGCTGCGCTCGACCGCCAGGTCGAGGGTTTGCTGGGTCGCCGCGAAGGTGCGGCGTTCGGGGTAGGCCGTCACGACGCCCGCAAGCCCCGCCATTACGGCGAGCTTGAGGGCATCGCGGCGGGAAAGCCCGCGCGATGCCGTGTTCATGGGATTCTCCCTCAGCGCGTGAACGCGACCTTGCCGACCATGCCGGACTCATAATGTCCTGGCATGTTGCAGGCGAACTCCAGGGCGGTTTCCTTGGTGAACTTCCAGGTCAGTTCCTTGGTTTCACCCGGTCCCACGAGCACGCTGTTGGGGTCGTCGTGCTTCATCTCGGCCATGCCCCCCATCTTGGAGTGGTCCATGCCGCTCATGCTCGTGTTGATGCCCGTCGGCGTCAGCATGCCGTGTTCGACCATCATCGCCATCTCCTTCTGATGGGCGGCGTGCATGGTGGCGGTGCCGATGTTGAACTCGTGCAGGAAATCGCCCTTGTTCTTGAGGACGAAGCGAACTGTTTCGCCGGCCTTCACCGAAAGTGATTCCGGCTTGTAATAGTTGTCGCCCAGTTCGACCTGCACGACCCGCTTTGCCGCAGAGGCCTTCGCCGGCTCGCCGATGGCGGCGGTGTGCCCGTGACCGGGTTCGCCCGCGCCGGCAAGGGCAAACCCCGGGGCGGACAGCAAAGCAATGCCGGCCAGCAGGGAGGCGGTGGTCAGGCTACGGGTGTTGGAACGCATGGATAGAGTCCTTTGGCTGTGAGTGAAAAGCAAGCAAGGGCGCACCGGCGACCGGCGGGGCGCTGTGACCAGGACGGGATGAGGCTGCCCTTGATGGATAAGCAGCCCTCAGTCTCAGCCCATAGCCTTCGGAGGCCGTTGGGGAGGGCAGATCAAACGGCCCCCGTGCGGATCGTCGACACTCGCGGCGACACGCACGAAGGTCCACACGATGGCGGTCACGGGAAGCCTGCCCGGTTCAAACGCCAGCATGGAGCACGCCGTTGTGCAGCACCCGTTGTGGGGAATCCCAGTGCTGCGGTCATGGTCGGGACCATGGCCTTGCTGGTTGCCGGCATGGTCATCAAGGGCGGTGAGCGTGGCGCAGCTGGTCAGGGCATCTTGGGCGGCGTTCTCTCCGGCTTGGATCGTGCCGGCCAGGGCGGCGGCCGGCGTCACGAACAGGACGCTCCCTCCCCAGACAAGAAGCAGACCGAGCGTCGCGGTCAGGAGGGAGCGGACGGCGGCGGTCACGGCCGGAATGTGGCCGGGGATGCATCTCGACATCACTTTTCACGCCATCCCCAGCGGTGAAACCAACCCTCGGACATCGCCGCATTGTTGCTTGTCGAGGCCTGATTACGATTAGAGGGTCCGCGTGTTGCTGCTGTAGGACGCGATTGTAACAAATTATTTCCGAACTTTGGGGGCGCTGGGGCTTCCGCTTCCCTCTCCGGTGTGACCTGCGGTAACGCTCAGTGAATTGGCCAGGGCAGCGTAATGGTGACGCGCAGGCCGCCGTCCGGGTGGTTGGCGAGTTCGACGTCACCGCCATGCGACCGGATCGTTCCGCGCGCGATGGTCAAGCCGAGCCCGAAGCCGCCGGTTTCTCGGGAACGGGAGCGCTCCACCCGGTAGAACGGGTGGAACACCTTCTCCATCTCCACCTCGGGGATGCCGGGTCCCTCGTCGGCCACCTCCACGTGGATTTTGCCGTTGCCTGCCGACAGGGTGACGCGGGCACGCCCGCCGTATTTGACCGCGTTGTCGATCAGGTTCATGAAAGCGCGCTTGAGCATCGCCGGGCGGCAGCGCACCGGAACGTGGCGCGCTCCGGCATACTCCGCGCAGCGCCCGGAATCGGTCAGCGTGTCGCAGATCGTCGCCAGGGTGACCGCCAGATCGATAACCCCGGCTTCTTCTTGCACGCCGTCGTCGCGCAGAAAGGCGAGCGTGGCTGAAATCATCGTTTCCATGTCGGTGATCTCGCTCAGCATCTTGGCGTGCAATTCGTTGTCCTCGACGAACTCAGCGCGCAGCCGCAGAATGGTGAGCGGTGTCCGCAGATCGTGGGACAAGGCTGCGAACATCTGCGTGCGATCGGCCAGCAGCCGCTGGATGCGCTTTTGCATCTCGTTGAAGGCGTGTGCCGCCTGACGCACCTCGCTGGGGCCGGTTTCGGGCAGGGGTGGGGCGGTAACGTCGATGCCGAGGCGCTCGGCCGCTCGGGCCATGGTCCGCAGGGGGGCGGTCGAGGAGCGGATGAGAAGGATGGATAGACCGGCCACCGCCAGGGCCATCAGGCCGGTTGACAGCAGCAGGCCATGCGGGGTGCTCGGCGGTTGCTCGGCCAGAATGTAACGCAGGTTGAGCCAGCTTTTGTCCGGCAACTGCGCGGAGACCAGCAGCGTGTGACCGCCGTCGCCCGGGTGGTCAGGATCCTCGGTGAAGGCGAGGTGGAGGGGGTGGTCACGTTGGTCCGGCGCGGCCTCGCGCAGGCGGTCGAGCAGCGCGGCGAGTTGGGCGTCATCGGTGTTCGTGACCGTTGCCAGTGGAGCGCGGTTCCAATGAACGTCGAGCCGACGCCCGGACAGCAATTGCGCGGTCCGTTCGCGCTCGTCCGGTTCGGCCTTCAGGACCGCGGTCCGGACCGTCGCGATCCGTTCCGCCGCCTCGTGCTCGATCGAGCTGCCGAATTGGGTCAGGAGATCGATGCGATAGGCACCGATGCTGGCAAGGTGGGAGAGGGTCAGCCCGGCCATCATCACGGCGATGGTGCGGGCCGCCATGCTGTCCGGTAGCAGGCGCATCACAGCCGTTCCACCGGCGCGGTGAACACATAGCCGGCACCGCGCACGGTCTTGATCATGCTCTGCTCGGCGTCCGTCTCGACCTTGCGGCGCAGCCGGCTCACCTGGACATCGATCGTCCGGTCGAACGCCGAAGCCGCCCGGCTGCGGGTGATATCGAGCAGTTGGTCGCGCGTCAGGACGCGCTGCGGATTCTCGACGAAAGCGAGAAGCAGATCGTATTCGCCGGTGGTCAACTCGACCAGCGCCCCATCGGGCGAGCGCAATTCACGGCGCACCAGATCCAGTCTCCAGTTAGCGAAGCCCAGGATGCGCCCGCCACTGCTCGGCGGGTCGAACTGATCGCCCGGTGCGGTGGTGCGGCGTAGGACCGCTTTGATGCGGGCCAGCAACTCCCTCGGGTTGAAGGGTTTAGCGACGTAATCGTCGGCACCCATCTCCAGACCGACGATGCGGTCGGTTTCCTCGCCCATGGCCGTCAGCATGATGATGGGCATGGCCGACGTCGACCGCAGCTCCCGGCACAGTTTCAGCCCATCGTCGCCCGGCAGCATCAGGTCGAGAACAACAAGATCGACGGGGCCGTTGCGCAGGCATTCGCGCATCTCGTAACCATCGCGGGCGGTGGTGACCTTGAAGTCGTGCTGGCGCAGGAACCGGCCTAGGAGGTCGCGGATTTCCTTGTTGTCGTCAACGACCAGGATGTGATGCGCGCTCATGGCACTCGAACTGGCATAGGGGGGCGATCGGGAACGCCACGGCTGTGGGCAAAGCGAGGATGGCGCCGGAAGCAGTGCAAGTAAACGGAGAAAATTCAAATGGGGGTGCTCTGTTACAATCTGTAATATTCCGGGAAAGTGGCGATAGCACGGACAGCAGGCTTTAACACCGTCCAATCATGGTGATCCGACCTGTGACTTGTTCGAGGCAGGATTGATTCGCCGTGCCACCGTTGTCGATCCGCTGCGCTGGCGGCAATGTTGAAGCAGGAAGGCAAATGCAGGCACTTCGTATCGTATGGATTGGACGTGGCCTTTTCGGTTCGGGCCATGCGTCGTGTTGACAGATCACCGCTCTGCGCGGGCGTTTCTTCGTAAGCGTTACGAGCGTCCCCTTCTTCCCGAACCGGGTTCCGTGATCGAGATTGCGCGCGGGCTCACGGGATGCGGAGGGTACAGTGGAGGATGGCGTCAGACTTCATTCCAGGCTTGAAGCCATGGATGAAGGCAGGCCGTATCGGCGGGTCGAGGTGATCACGGGGCGGCGACAGCGACGCTCGTACACGGCGGAGGAGAAGGCGCGCATCGTGGCGGAGAGCGCGGCGCCGGGCGTCAACATCTCGGAGGTCGCGCGGCGCAACGGGGTGAACCGCGGCCTGCTCACGGTCTGGCGCCGGGAGGCAGGCGTCGTCGCGGAGGCGATCCCGGTGCAGACGCCGCTGTTCGTCCCGGTCACGATGGTCGAGGAAGCGACGCCCGCTCCCCCGGAGGATCGCCGCCCGGCACCTCGGGAGGCGCCGCCGGGTCGCATCGAGATGGACCTGCGCAGTGGGCGGTTGGTGTTCCATGGCGCTGTCGATCCCGGCCTCGCGGCGGCGGTCATCGCGGCGGCCCGGGGGCGGGGGTGATCACGCTGCGTCCCGACCTCAAGGTCGTGGTCGCCACGCAGCCCATCGATTTCCGCAAGGGCGTCCACGGCCTGGTCGCCCTGGTCGCCGAGGCGCTGAAGGCCGATCCCTATTGCGGCGACGTCTTCGTCTTCCGCTCCAAGCGCAAGGACCGGCTCAAAATCCTGGTCTGGGACGGCAGCGGGCTGATTCTCGCAACAAAATGGCTGGAAGCCGGCCGCTTCTCCTGGCCGCCGGTCCAGGAGGGAGCGATCCGTCTGAGCGCTGTGCAGTTTGCGCTTCTGCTCGACGGACTGGCGTGGCAAACGGCCACGCCGCCACCGATCAAGAAGCCTCGCTGGATGGGCTGAATGCGTTGATTCGTCTGGGGTTTAGCGGGTTTCCCCGGTATACTCCGGAGCATGCCGCCGCCCCCCGACCCGCTTCCTCAGGACCCCGCCGAACTGGCCCGCATGGTCCGTCGCCTCGCCGCCGAAAAGGCAGAGTTGCAAGAGCAGGTGAAGACCCTGAAGGCGCTGATCTTCGGGGCGAAGTCGGAGAAGGCGGCGGTGATCGATCCCGAACAGGGCCTCCTCGATCTCGACGACCTTGCCCTTGAAGCCGCGCCGCCGGCCAACGACAACGACAACCGGGCCGCGCCCGAGCGCCCGCGGCGGCCGGCGAACCGGAACGTCGGCGCGCTGCCCCGGCATCTGCCGCGGGTGGAGAGGGTGATCGAGCCGGAGAGCACCACCTGCCCCTGCTGCACGGGGCGGCTGCACCGGATCGGCGAGGATGTCGCCGAGGCGCTGGACGTGGTCCCGGCCATCGTGCGCGTGCTGCGCACGATCCGGCCCAAGTACGTCTGCCGGGCCTGCGCCGGCCCCCCGGCCCAGGCTCCGGCCCGGCCGCGGGTCGTGGACGGCGGCATGGCCTCCACCGCCCTGGTCGCCCATGTGGTGGTGGCGAAGTTCGCCTGGCATCTGCCGCTGTACCGGCAAGCGCAGATGTTCGCCGGTCAGGGCGTGGCACTCGACCGCGCCACCCTGATGTTCTGGGTTCGCCGGGCGGCATGGTGGCTGAGACCGCTTCATGAGCGGCTCCTGCTCTACATTCGCTCCCAGGAGCGGGTGTACTGCGACGAGACGCCGTTGCCCCGGCTCGATCCCGGGCGGGGCCGGACCAAGGTGTGCCAGTTCTGGGCCCAGGCGGTGGACGACCGCCCCTGGCGGGGGCCGGCCATGCCGGCGGTCGGCTACGTGTTCGCCGAGGGTCGCGACACGGCGGCGCTGCAGGAGCAGATGGCGGCTTTCGCCGGCATTCTCCAGGTCGACGGCTACGCCGCCTACAAGGCGCTGGTGCGCCGCCGGCGCACCGGGGCGAAGGTCCGGCTGGTGTTCTGCCTGAGCCACGCGCGCCGCAAGTTCGTGGCGGTGTTCAAGACCACCAGGTCGGACGTGGCCCGCGACGTGATCGCGCGCATCGGCGCGGTGTACGCCATCGAGGAGCGCATCCGCGGCATGACGGCCGAAACGCGTCGCCGGGTGCGGCAGGCCGAGAGCCGGCCGCTCATGGCGGCGCTGAAGGCCCGGCTGTTGGAGGTGCGGGGTGAGCTCTCCGGCCAATCGAGCCTGGCCAAGGCGATCAACTATACCCTGGGCCACTGGGACGGGCTGGTGGCCTTCTTGGACGACGGCCGCATCGACGTCGATACGAACACGGTGGAAAGAAGCATGCGCCCGATCGGTTTGGGGCGGAAGAATTCCCTGTTCGCCGGCTCGGCGGCGGGGGGCCGGGACTGGGCCATCTTGGCCTCGCTCATCCAGAGCGCCCGCCTCAACGGCGCCGATCCGTTCACCTACATGGCCGACGTGCTGGAGCGCATGGTGTCGGGTGCTGTGAAGGCCAACGCCCTCGACCGCCTGCTGCCATGGACGTGGAAGGCGGAGCGGGACGGCCTCGTTGATGGCGAGGAGAATCAGGCGGCATGACGATCAAGCCCGCCGCGAACCCCGCCCCGGCGGCGCCCAAGCCGATGCTGGACACCAGCGACCTCGAAGCCTACCTGCGGGCCCGCGGCAGGGTGGCGCCGGTGTCGCGCCTCGACGCGCTCGACGGCTACCTGACCGCCGTGTTGATCGGGCCGAAGTTCATCAAGCCGCAGATCTGGCTCGGCCAACTCTTGGGCGAGCGCGTCCTGCTCGCCGCGGAGGAAACCCGCGAGCACCGGGCCATCCAGGCCGTGGCGCACCACCACAACCGCCTGTCGGAGACGATGGCGCAACTTCCCTACCTGTATCGGCCGCAGTTGCCGCCGCACCGGAACGGAGGCTTGGACCCGATGTTCTGGTCCCTCGGCTTTCTGGCTGCTATCCGGCTGGCGCCACGGGCCTGGAAGAGCGTGACCAATCCGGACAAGCCCGAGCACGCCGCCTTCCAGGTGCTGGACCCCATGCTGTTCGGCACCGAGGCCATCGCCGAAGCCGACGTCCCCGCCCAGGCAAAGGCCATCCTCGACCTCCGTGAACACTTCAAGGTCCGCCGCCACAGATCGATGCGGTGATTGCCCGGTCCGAACCGAAGGGTCCGCTCGTAACGCTTACGTTTCTTCTTCAGGGGCCGGCTTGGTGCCATAAATGCGATTGTCGTCGGTGCGCATGTGCCGTTCCAGGAAGTGGAGGTGCGATGTAAGGTCCGATGCTCGAGTTCCAAGCCTCCGTGGGGAGACGTCCCCAGCCAGTGTAAAGACAATGACATGGGCGACCTGTGTGCGGTTTCGGTCAGCAGTGCAAAGGATGGTTCATGAGCAAGTATTGATGTGGCATTGTGCCGCATGTTGTCCATCAAAGTTCCGTAACAAACGCCGTCTTTCAGAATACCATTGACCGGAAAGCGGGGAGATCAGTCTGTTCATACCTCTGTCTTATGATGATCGATGCCGAGTTGAACCGTTTCTTTGATGACGTAACACTCTGTTACAATAAGGCACCATCTCCGCAACAGAACCACGCGTACACCGAGGGGGGCGTTAAAGCCCCTGTCGGCATTTTCGAAAATTCGGAGTGCGACAGGCAAACAAACCAAGGAGAAAGCCCATGGCCCCGTCGCATCGTCTCGTCCTGATCGCCTTGAGTGGAGCTGTGCTCGCGCTCGGTGGCACCGCCTTTGCGCAAGTGCGCATCGACACGAAAGCGAAGCCCGAACTCCCGCAATGCACCCTCGACGTGATCAAGACGAGTGATTGCCACATCCACGACTCAGGGACGCACATTCAACTGTCGGTGAATCAGCCCACCGCTGATCGTCCGCATGCCCAGATGGAATATCAGGAATGGATGCGGGATCAGCATCGTCGGTGATGGCGGTGGCGGTGTTGACGATGCAGCCGTCTTATACCGGAGTCGGAGATTTCTGACTCTTGGGGCTTTTGAGTTGCGGTTCGGGGGTGGTGTTGATTCTTTGTAGGCCTCACCATTGAGCGAAACGCAGCCATGCCGGCCCTGAGATTTGCCGCGCCTTGACCTCCGAAGATCTGCGCCGTTCGGCTCGCGGCAAAAGTGATGGCCGGGTTTACCGGCGCTTGCTGATGGTCGCCATGGCGTTGGACGGGGTTAGCCGCAATACCGTGTCGTTAAGGTGCCAGGCCACAACATGCAGGGCACACGGCTGAGCCCGCCCACTGCATTTCGTGTGCCGTCTCGGCGCAACCAGCTTAACGACATGGTGTTGGGGTTAGCCGGGAAGAGGCGGTGCGGCAAGTCGGCATGGGCTGGCAGCAGCTCCGCGATTGGTTTGTGCGGCACAACGCCGAAGGGGGGAACGGCTCGCGGGATCGGGTGCGCATTGCAGCCCGCTGCTGCCGGCCGCCACTCCCGACGTCGAGCGGGGCGGTGTCGTCGAATATCGGGTCCGGCATATCCGCGAGCTGCGCTCTGCGGTATTTCGGGGCGGAGCGCAACCGCACCGGAATGTAGGACCGCTTATATCAGATGAATCGGTCCTTCCTTACGCCGCGCCCGATCCACCCCAAAATCGATGTGGCAGCCCAGGAGGCGTTTAAAAAGAACTTCGCCGACCACCTCGCTGCCATCGCAAAGACCACCCTGAGGCGAGCGCTGTGGAGGCCTGCTTCCGGGACGAAGCCCTCATCGGCCAGAGCGGCATCTTGACCCGGCGTTGGGCGCCACGTGGCAGTCGACCGTGCGCCGTGCGCGATCATCGCTTCAAGTCGGCCTATCTCTTCGGCGCGATCTGTCCTGCCTGCGGTACCGGAGCCAGCATCGGCGTAACACGTGCCAACACCGACGCTCATGGAGGAACGTGCTTTGTCTAGACTGATGGTCGCAAAAGGGAACCCTGTGGAAGGCCGAATTGCCAATAGGAAAGCCCTGACCGGCACCGGGATGGATCTGATCGTTTTGGCCCGGCAGTTCCAATATGCCTTGGCACGGCTGCCATGCTCGACAGTAAGACTGCGTGCGGCGGGGGTTGACGAATGCCCGCCTGCTGGCCCCGCTATTCGACGAAATCACAAAAGCTCGCCGTAGGCGCATCGGTTGGCAGGCGATCGCTACTGAGCTTGCTCGGGCTGGTGTTCATAAGTTGAGTGGCGCACCATTCACCGCTGCTGATCTTCGTTTGCACATTAATCGAGAAATAAATGAAGATAAAACACAGTGTCAAACTGCAATGCCGATGAAATAGAATTGATAATTATAATATTATCCAACCATCTTGTGCCAGAGGAAATCTTGATCGATTGTTGTATTCGCCCAGCAGTATAGGAGAAATGAGCATGTCTGCTCTCACTATTGGCGCTACCGGCATGCTTGCCCAGCAGCTGAATGTGGAGACAATTTCCAACAACATTGCCAATGCCGGCACGACGGGCTTCAAACGTCAGCGTGCCGAGTTTCAGGACCTCATGTATAAAAATGCCCCACGCAGCGGGCCGAACGTGTCGGCAACCGGAACAAGCGTGCCCACGGGCGTCCAGATTGGCGGGGGAGTACGCATTGACGGAATCGCCCGTGTCATGGAGCAGGGAAGCTTGACGGTCACGAACAACAAGCTCGATCTCATGATCGATGGCGCCGGCTACTTTCCAGTTCAAATGCCTGACGGCGAGACCGCCTATACGCGCGCCGGAAACTTCAAGCTCGACCCTGACGGCAATCTCGTTACCGCTGATGGCCATCCGGTGCAACCGGCCATCACCATACCAGCCGGAGCGGCTGATGTTGCGGTGAACTCTTCGGGTGAGGTCTTGGTAAAACTGGACGGACAAAGTGAACCTCAGAATGTCGGCCGGATCCAGTTGGCCACGTTCCCAAACGACGGTGGCTTGGCAGCGATTGGTGGCAACCTTTTCCAGGTTACGCCAGCGGCTGGTGAGGCGGTGCTCGGCAATCCGGCAGCAACCGGCTTTGGACGAGTGCTGCAAGGAACACTGGAGACTTCCAACGTCAACATTGTGCAGGAGATTACCGCCCTCATCTCCGCGCAACGCGCTTATGAGATGAACGCCAAGGTGATTTCGATCGATAGCGAGATGTCACAGCCTCAATCGCGCTAAACGCCAGCACAACACACCCGCAGTCAGCCACTCCGTGCAACACGGCCATTGTCGGCTGTGATTGCCGGCAAGGTCTGCAGGTGCGTTGCTTAGCGCAGAAACGGGCTCCACACTGCGCAATGCTCACGCAATGGCCACAGGTCATCCGATCGACCTTCAGCTTCAGCATCCCTGCCTTGCTCTTGCCTTCACCATAGCGCTTCCAGTCGCTGGAAGGTCAAGCATCTTTCTTCGATGGTCGCCTGAAGCAGGTTCGTGACGTGGTGAGTAAACCCGCGACAGTTGCAGGGTTGTGGGACGCTGTCCTAATCTGTGTAGGAGGAAAAGAAGGAGCACACGGTGTCCCAGCCCTTGAGAGCCCTGGTCCAGCGTTGGCGGGACGATCCCGCAGCCACCTACCGGTCCTGGTTTCTCTGGGAGGAGCGGGTAAAGAACTTTCGCTCGATTCGCCGAGGCATCCAGCAGGTGGTGGCCGATATCGGGGCCGGCACCTTCGGTAACGTCTACCGCGGATCATCGCTGGAAACGGTGGTGCACTCCATCGCCGAGCAGAGGCAGATCTTCAAGGGCGCCGACCACGCCTTCCTGTGGAAGCCGAAGCTGCGCATCCCGGACATCTACGAGAACCCCGACAACCAGCGCGCCTTTGGCCACCTGCTCGACGTCTGCGTCTGCTGCAACGCCGAGGCGCAGGTCCTCGCCGCCATTCGGCAGATCGACACCAAGCAGATCAAGGGCCTCGGACCTGCAGTGGCGAACCTGCTCTACTTCCTGCATCCCACTCTGGTGCCGCCGTTCAACACAGCGATCGTCAACGGCTACAACACGTTGACGGGCGCCAAGGTGAAGCTCGGCCGCTGGGACGAGTTCCTGGCCATGCGCCAGGGCATCCTGACGCTGAACGCCGAATACCGCGATCTGCTGTCGAATGACCTCGGTGCGGTCGGCGGGCTGTTGTTCGACGTCGGTTCCGGTCGCTACGCGCCGCCGCCCTGCGGCGACGCCACGGCCCGAGCGGCGTGGGAGGCCGATCTCGCCAAGGTGCGCGAGGAGAACGCCAAGGCATCCAAGGCGCTCGCTGCCGAGCGTGAAGGTGACCGCACCCACACCGAAATCCAGGGCTGGCTGCGCGACCTGGGCAAGGCGCTAGGCTACGGCGTCTGGATCGCGGCCAACGACCGCAACCGCCTCTTCAACGGGGGCAGGCTGGCCGACGGCTGCCTCGACAAGCTTCCCAAGACGGTCGAGCAGGCACCGGGGGCCGACGCTGTCCGTCTGATCGACGTGCTGTGGCTGGATCCGGCGCAGGACCGTATCGTCGCCGCCTACGAGGTCGAGCATTCCACCTCGATCTACTCGGGCATCGTTCGCATGCTTGATTTGGCGCTCGGGACAGACGCCAACGCGCTGGAAGGCCTCTTCCTGGTGGCGCCGAACGGGCGCGAGGCGGAGGTGCGGGCGCAGTTGTCCCGCCCGGCGTTCTCCCGAGTCGCCGATCTCAAGGTCCGTTATCTCCCGTATGGGGAACTGGAAAGTCATCGCGACTCGATCGCCCGGTTCGGGTCGGGCATGAAGGCGATCCATGCCATTTCACGGACGCTGATCTGACTGGGGGCAGCTTCAACCTTGATGACGTGCAGTTGGAGGTCTCCGCGTTTGATCAGGCCATTGGAGACATCGGCGACGTTTCCCTTGGCATGGAGATGGCGGCGGTCTCCGTGCGGGGCATCCCTAATTTCGGCAGCGGATGGTGGAGTTACCGACGTTACCGGGCCACCCCTGGCGCCATTCGGAGAGCGTGAACGGCGGTGCCGGTTGTGTCGTGATCGCAGTGTCGATGGCGTCGTTCAGCGCCTCGATCCGCTTTCGAAGGAGGTTGTCTGGTACTCGCGTGGTTGTCGGCCGCCGGCTCGATGCCGACGTCTGCCGCAATGTTAGGTCACCGGACATCGCGAACAGGCCCGTGATGTCGAATCGGCTCACGCAGCGCTGACCTCGGCAAGAAAGTTGCGGACATCCTCACGGATCGCGAGCGATTGCCGCGCCAGCACATCCGCCGCAGCCTTGACTTGGTGTGCTTCACCCTCTGTGTCGGCGGCGGCCCGGGTCACGTCGGCGATGTTCGTGCTGACCTCGCGCGTGCCATCGGCGGCTTGCTGAACGCTGCGTGATATTTCCTGAGTTGCCGCCTTCTGTTGCTCGATCGCGGCGGCAATCGCCGTGGACACGGTGCTGATCTCCGTGATGATATGGCCGATGCCGGTGATGGACGAAACGGCCGCTTGGGTCGCGCCCTGGATCGCGGTGATTTGCTGCGCGATGTCGCCGGTTGCCTGCGCCGTCTGTGTGGCAAGGCTCTTGACCTCCTGAGCGACGACAGCGAAGCCTTTTCCGGCTTCCCCAGCCCGCGCCGCCTCGATGGTGGCGTTGAGTGCCAGCAGGTTGGTCTGCGATGCGATGTCATTGATGAGCTTTACCACTTCGTCGATGCGGGACACGCCAGCGGCCAAGCCTGAGACGACGGCGTTCGCCTGCGTTGCGTGATTAACCGCTTGCCCGGTTGTCTGCGTCGCTTGTTCCACTTGGCGGGAGATTTCGAAAATCGACGCGGACAACTCTTCCGCTGCGGCGGCGACGGTCTGCACGCTTCCGGATGCTTCCTGAGACGCCGAGACGACGGCTATGGAGCGCCTCTTCGCTTCGTCCGCAGTTTCATTCAGAGAACCCGACGCGTGCTGCATCTGCTGTGCAGCGCTGGTCAACTCCTCAACGACCGTCACGATTCGGGCATCGAAGGCCCGCATCAAGCCCTCCAGATGGACGGCACGCCGGGCTTTGGCGGTGCCTTCGGCCCGCGACTGCTCATTCAGACGGTCGGCCTCCATGCGATTCTGCTTGAAGACTTCGATAGCCTGCGCCATGGCGCCAATTTCATCACTTCGGGCCAGCCCCGGAACCAACACAGCGGTGTCCCCGTTCGCGAGCCGGTTCATCGTCTCCGTCATGGCGACGATCGGTCGAGCTATCGCACGGTTCAGCAGTAGCCCCATGACAACCGCCGCAGCCAGGGCCAACGCCGGGCCACCGACAATCACGGCGTAGCCATTGCGGAAGGCCGTTGCTTCCATGGCGGCGTGCTCGTTCAAGCGTTCCCGTTCGACCGTCTCGAGCTGTGCGATGATCTGCTGGATCGCGTCCATCGACCCCTTGCCGGCCGCACTGGCCTCAATGGTGTGAGCGTCCATCTGCGTCTCGGGGGTGCTCATGAGTGCAATCTGCCGTTCGGCAATCTGCATGCGCCAGGAATGGGCATGGTGCGAAAGCACCTCAATCTGCTCCCGCAGCGCCGGATCGCCAGACGTCAGTGTTCCAAGGGTTTCGAGGCTCCGGATAAAGCGGTCGGACGCGGCCTTGTACTCGGCCGGGAAGGCCTGATTGCCGGTGAGGAGAAAGCCGCGAACGCTGGATGACTGGGAGATCATGCTCGACTGAACGGCGTGTGCCGCTTCCATAGCTTCTCGGGCTAAGGTGGTCGATCGATTGCTGGTCTCGATGGAGGATAGTGAGAGATAGCTGATAACGCTCGCGGTGAGCATCATACCCACCAGCGTACCGAAGGCGATCAGCAGCTTTCGCGGTGTGGCGATGTTGGTGAAGGAATGCATGGCGAGGCTCTGGTCGGAGGGAAGACGCACGGGAGCGGTGAACACGGCGCTACGGCACGGCGCGGTGCCGTCCCGACGCAGGCTTCCTGAAGCTAGAGTGTGCGGGTTTCGGGCACGTGACGGCTGTGTAACGTTGTGTTTCTGGCCGTATTCTGTACTGGAATGCGGACATGAGCTTGAAACCAAGCCGGGCGACCGGCAGCCCGCTCGTGTCAGGCGACACGTCAAACTGGTCCGTCCGCAAACTCGGTGCGACCGGGTACCGAGAGGACGATGACGATGGCCGAGTCGAGGATGGCGAGCTTCCTTTGTCCGGACGGTCGGCGCCGTCGTTCCCGTCGCCGTGGCCACCATGTCCGTGTCTGCCGTGCATGAAAAGCATCACCCGACCTGAGGCCTGTGCGTCAAGCCGGCTTGCGTGGGAGCGACACGGTCAGGCGCAGGCCCCCCTCCGGCCGGTCTGCGAGCGTGATATCTCCGCCATGGGCCCGGATGGTGGCACGGGCCATGGTCAGTCCGAGACCGAAACCCCCGGTCTCACGGCTCCGGGAACGCTCCATACGGTAGAATGGCTGGAACACCTTCTCTCGCTCCGTGGCAGGAATACCAGGGCCGTCATCAAGGATTTCCACCACGATACACTCCGTGTTGACACAGAGGACGACCTGTGCACGGTTGCCGTACTTGACGGCGTTCTCCACGAGATTGCGGAACGCGCGTCGCAGCGCCATAGGCTGGCCGTGCAGGAGCGCCCGCGGTGCGCCCGAAAACCCGACGTTTTGCCCGGCATCGGCCAGGGTGTCGCACATCGTGGCCAAGGTGGCTGCCAAATCGATCACCTTGCTCGCTTCCTGTGCGCCCTCGTCGCGCAGGAAGGCAAGCGTCGCGTTGATCATCGCTTCCATCTCGGCGATGTCGGCCAGCATCTTGTCATGCTGTTCTTCGTCTTCAACAAACTCGGCGCGCAGGCGCAGCACCGTGAGTGGGGTGCGCAGATCGTGAGACAGTGCCGCGAACATCTGCGTGCGGTCGGACAACAGCCGCTTGATGCGCGCTTGCATCTCGTTGAAGGCGTGCGCGGCTTGCCGTACCTCGCTCGGGCCTTGCTCCGGCAGCGGCGGAGCGGTCACGTCGACACCGAGGCGCTCGGCCGCACGGACCATGGTCCGCAACGGCGCCGTCGCCGAGCGGATCAGCAGGATTGACAGGGCAAAGACCGCCAGAGCCATCAGCCCTGTCGACAGGAGGAGGTTGGTCGGCGTGTGCATCAGCGGGTCGCCGAGCGAGGAGCGCAGATTGAGCCACTCGCCGTTCGGCAACGGAGCCGAGATCAGCACCATGTGGCCAGCCGCTTCCGGATGGTCGGGATCGTCGGCCAGGACGAGCCGAAGCGACGACCCACGCAGATCGGGGACGACCTCCAGCAACCGGGTCCGTATTGCGGTGAGTTGCGGATGCTCCGGCTCCTGCTCATCGACCACCGCGGAGCGTCCCCATCGCACGTCGAGCGCCCGCCGCGACAAGAGAGCGGCCGTCCGCTCGCGGTCGGCCTCCGGCGCCTGGAGAATCGCCGAGCGCGCGGCGATGAAGCGCTCCACCGTCTCCTGTTCGACGGATCGATCCGATTGCGCCAGCAAATCGATCCCGTAGGCTCCCATGCTGACGAGATGGGACAGCGTCAGGCCGGCCACCATTACCGCGATGGTGCGGGCCGCCATGCTGTCGGGAATCAGGCGCATCACGCCCGTTCCACGGCAACCGTGAAAACGTAGCCGACACCCCGCACCGTCTTGATCATGCTCTGGTCCGGGTCGTTCTCGATCTTGCGGCGCAGCCGGCTGACCTGGACATCGATGGCCCGGTCGAACGCCGATGCCGCCCGACTGCGCGTGATGTCCAACAGCCGGTCGCGCGACAGCGTCTGGTTGGGATTTTCGACGAAGGCGACCAGCAGGTCATACTCACCGCCGGTCAGGTCGACCAACGCGCCTTCGGGCGAACGCAGTTCGCGGCGGATGAGATCGACCGTCCATCCGGCAAAACGTACGATGCGACCGCCGCTGTTCGATCGGTCGGTGTTTTCGGCTGCGGCTCCGGTTCGGCGGAGCACGGCCTTGATGCGGGCCAGCAGTTCGCGTGGACTGAACGGTTTGGTCAGGTAGTCGTCCGCACCCATCTCGAGCCCGACGACGCGGTCGGTCTCCTCGCCCATCGCGGTCAGCATGATGACCGGGATCGTGGAATCCGCGCGCAGATCCCGGCAGAGCTTCAGCCCATCGTCCCCTGGAAGCATGAGGTCGAGCACGATCAGATCGACAGGCCCGTTTCGCAGGCATTCCCGCATCTCGTAGCCATCGCGGGCGGTGGAGACCTTCAGATCGTGCTTGCGCAGAAAGCGGCTCAGCAGAGCACGAATCTCCGGATTGTCGTCAACGACGAGGATGTGAAGCATGGCAAGGCGAGCAATAGGGAAGAGGTTGCCGCAGGGAGCAGCGGGGGCTTCCATGATGATGGCGTCGGCCGAAGGGCGCGTAAACCCTGAATTGTCGTGGTCCGCCGCACCGCGTTCGGAATCCCGCCTATGGGCGATCACGCACTCTGACCATCCCCCTGCGCAACACTTCGTTACACTTCATGCCCATCTTTGAAACATGGTGGGACGTAGAACGGAGGCATGGAGCAACGGCCAAGGTCATCGAAGAGGACGGGCATCCCGCCCGGTTGCCGCCAAGGCCCGGCCACCGAATCTCCAGGAGGAGCACCATGTCGATCCGCACACTTGCCACCGCCGCGGCCTTGTCGACCGCCATCATTCTTTCCGGCGCCGCTGTTGCCGGTGCGGCTGAAGCCACTCCCGGCGACCATTGCGCCAGCCGGATCCAAACGGTCAAGAACCTGCTGTGGGGCGGGGGCGGCAATCATGCCATTGACATTGTCACTCGGGGCATTGCCGAGCGCAACGCCGCCTACGGCACCTATCTGCATGAGCAGGGCAACCACACTCAGGCGCACGACTATCTCGACTACGCTATCGGCCAGGCGTCCTTCGGCTATCACAGATGATACCCGTCAACAATGTACGCCGAGTTCTTAGTTGATTGCACTGCGGGACCGGCATCACTTCCTGGTCATGGAGCATCTGAACGAGCGCGAGTGCCACATCCTGGTTGAACGAACACCGGCTGCGTGACAGCCCGACCGCCCTGGAAGACCAACCGCGGAAATATGGAATCAGTCCGTGCAGCAGCCATGGCTCTGTGCGTGCCTCCAGCTTGGACGGTCTGTCGTAGGCCTGTGTAACGTCCGCTTTGGAGCCTACGATCCGGACGCTTACCGTACTCTGGTCGTCCTTTCTCATGCACCTATGGTGCACCGTGGCTGGAGAATGGGGCATCGCGGAACCTTTGGAGGAGAAGATGAGAACGAGACACCGCCGATACTGACGTGGTGTCCTCATCCGCCGCGTACTGTGTTCATGTCCAAGCCGCATCGGTTTGGACCGCACTTCCCGCTTGATCCAGCACTCGAAATGGACGGCGAGGGCTGGGTCGGCGGATCGGCTTGTGTGTAGGCGCCTTCCGTCAGTGCTCCAGCGGACGCTGCGTCAGGTATGAAATGAACGATTTCCTCTTTCAGGACCGCTTCCACCAGCTGAGCAACTGGATCGTCACGGCTGTCTTTCCCAGCCCGTATCTGTGGATGCATGTTGTTGTCCACATTGTCCTCGTGGCGATGCCACTGGCCTTTCTTGCCTTGCTGTCGGCCTGGGGGATCGGCGCTGTCCGGCGGCGCTTGTCCGGCTCGCGGAAAGAGATGCCGCGGGATGTCGTATCGCCGTTTCCGTCGAACCTGTTTCTCTACATCCTCAAGCACACCAGGAAGGAGCAATCCATCCTTCTTGTGACAGCTTTGCTGTCCCTGCCGCTTCTCTATGCGGTGCTGGAGCTTCCCAAGCAGATCATAAATAAAGCTTTGAATGTAGAAAACGATACTTCTACGGTAATTGGATATGTGCTGTCAAAATACGAGCTCCTGTTTATCCTGTGTATCTTCTATCTCGGCGCCGTTCTGACGAGCGGAGCGTTGAAATACGTCATCAATCTGCTTCAGGGCCGTCTGGCCGAAGGAATGATGCGTCGCATGCGCTTTGCCGCTTTCCGGGCCTGGTCCCGAGGCAAGACGCCGTGCGACCACGCGCTGTTCATTCCGGTGCTGGTGCAGGAAGTTGAGCCGATTGCCGGATTCACCGGCGATACCTTCCTGGTTCCCGTGCTTCAGGGGGGGACGTTTCTGACGATCCTCGCCTTCATGATCGTTCAGGATCCAGTGTTGGGAGCTGCCGCTCTGACTTTGGTCCCTCTGCAAATCGCTCTCGTGCCCCGTCTGCAACGCCGGGTCAGTGCCCTGGCGCGTGAACGGTCGCGAGAATTGCGTTTGTTCGGTGCGGCTGTGGCCGATGCGTCCCCGCACCGCCGGCATGACCGTTCACGCCCCGTGCTGGCCGTTGCCCGATCGCTGAAGCGCGTGCAGGCGATTCGGCTCGACATCTATCGCCGAAAGTTCTTCATCAAGGGACTGAACAACTTCATCGCTCACCTCACACCGTTCTTCTTTTACACCATCGGCGGTTACCTGGTGATCGAGGGGCGCCTCTCTCTGGGAGCCCTCGTGGCGGTTCTGGCCGCCCACAAGGATATGTCGGCGCCGCTTCGCGAACTCCTCGGCTATTACCAGACCATGGACGACGTTCGGGTGAGGTATGAGGACATCCGCCGCTTTCTGGGGGATCAGGCTGAGCCTCCGTCTTCGGGTGCGATGGGCACCTCGGCCGGTGGTGCAGGTTCCGCGGTGGGGCCGATATCGCCGATGGTCAAAGATGCGTCGAGCATGACCTCCACCCTTTCGTCGTAGGGTGACTGTCGACCTGATTCCGATCGTCACTTGGCAGAGGACGATCGGTTCAGCCCACCACCATCTCCATGGGCGATGGCGCCCTGGCCAGCAGCGGCAGCCTTGGCGGTTGCGGTCTGCACGGTGGCTCGCGGATTCGCCGGCGTCGATGGCGCTCTGCAACACTTCGTTACACTTCATGCCCATCTTTGAAACACGGTGGGACGTAGAACGGAGACATGGAGCAACGGCCAAGGTCATCGAAGAGGGCGGGTATTCCGCCCGGCTGTCGCCAAGGCCCGGCTACCGAAGGGGGAGCACCATGTCGATCCACACCCTTGCCGCTGCCGCGATGGCCTTGCCGACCGCCATTGTTTTTGGCGGCGCAGCGATCGCCTTCGACCAGGCATCCTCCGGTCATCACGGTTGACACCGGTCAACACCGACGTGTCGGGACTGCGGTTCGGTGAGCCTGGGTCCTGGCGGCGTACGCCTTGACACCGTCCTTCGAACGGAACCGTCCGCGTCATGCCGCCCCATGGCCAGCCAGGGGCGAGCCGACCGGCCGTACGGAACAAAACTATGATCGCACCATCCCGTTTGCGCCTTTCACGTGCGATGCTTGCCGTGACCGCGATCCTGCTGCTCGGCAGCACGGCCGCCGTCGCGGCTGAGCCGAACACCGACATCACCCATCTCATCGACACCGCCCGGCGTCTGAATCCGGAGGCCGCTGCGATGGCCCTCGAGGCCGACGCCGCGACGGCGCGCATCGTTTCCGCGGGCTCTCTCGACGACCCCAAGTTCAAGGTCGAGTTGGAACTGCCGCGCAACGAGCCCGGCTACCTGCCGCGCGACCGCGCCGGCCGCGAGCTGTATCAGGTGCGCCAGATGTTCCCGCTGTGGGGCAAGCGCGACTTGAAGCGCGAGATCGCCTCGGCGGACAGTCGCAAGGCCGCCGCCGCCCAGGCCGAGGTGGCGAACCAGATCGCCTACCGCGTCAAGGTCGCCTACGCCGAATACCACGCGGCGCATCTGGCGGCTGACGAGACCCGCCAACTGCTCGGGACGGTCCGCCGTCTGTCGGAACTGGCGCGCGTCCGCTATGCTCAAGGCCCCGGCAAGCAGCAGGACATCACCGGCGCCAACGCCGAAGCCGGGGCGCTCGCCGCCGACCTCGCGCGCATGGACGCCGACCGCCACCGCGCCCAAGTGCGCCTGAACGGGCTGCTCGCCCGTTCGCCCGAAACGCCGTTGCCGGCCAAACCCCGGCCCCGGCCGGTCCCGCCGCTGGAGACGCTTTCGGTCGACGCGCTTGCCGACCGCGCCCGCTCCGACTATCCGGCGATCCGCGCCCAGCTCGCGCAGATCGACTCCGCGGACGGTACGCGCCGCCTCGCCGAGAGGAACGGCTATCCGGACGTAGAGCTGGGCATTGGCGCGATGCGGCGCGATGGCCGCTTCGACGGCTATCAGGCGATGGTCGAGGTCAACATCCCGCTCTATGCCGACCGCCGCCGGGCCGAACAGCGCGAAGCCGCCTCGATGGCTGGAGCGGCGCGGGCCAAGCTGGAGCAACTCCGCCTCGACGTCACCACCGACGTGCACGAGGCCCATGCCATGCTGGCCGCGCTGAAAGAGCGCAAACGCATTGTGCGGGAGATCACCTTGCCCCAGGCGCGCATCGCCCTGGAGTCCGCCGCGCGCGGCTACGAACAGTCACGGGAGGAGTTCGCCACCCTCCTGGTCGCAGAGCAGACGCTGCGCCGCGCGTTGGTCGAATACGTGAACGTGACGTTCGAAGAGCAGATCCGGCTTGCCGAGATCGAACGCCTGATCGGAGGTGAACTGTGAGCCGCCCGTCCATCCACCTCGCCACTCTCCTTGCCGCTGTCCTTGCGGCCGGGACGCCGGCCTTGGCGCAGTCGGGCCATGCCGGGCATGGCGCCCCCGCCGCGGCGCAGCAACCCTCCGGTCCGGGCAAGGTCCTGTACTACCGCAACCCTATGGGGCTTCCGGACACCTCTCCGGTGCCCAAGAAGGACCCGATGGGCATGGACTACGTCCCCGTCTACGAAGGCGAGGACAGCGCATCCGGTGCCGTCACCATCAGCCCCGACAAGGTCCAGAAACTCGGTGTGCGCACCGAAACGGCGGCGCGGCGGACGGTCTCCCGCCAGGTGCGGGCGGTCGGCACGGTCCAGGTGGACGAACGCCGCCTCTTCATCGTCGCGCCGAAGTTCGAGGCCTGGATCGAAACCCTGCTGGTCGATACCACCGGCGCCACCGTACGCCAGGGCCAGCCGCTGATGGAGGTCTACAGCCCCGAACTGGTGCTGGCCCAGCAGGAATACCTCGTCGCCCGCCAAAGCAGTGGCGGCGGCGGCCAGCTCGCCGAGGCGTCGCTCCAGCGGCTGCGCAACCTCGACGTCCCCGCGGAGGAGATCGAACGGCTGCGCAAGACCGGCAAGGCCTCGCGCACCCTGACCTACCGCGCGGCCGCCGGCGGCGTGGTTCTGGAGAAGACGGCCGTGCGGGGCATGCGCTTCATGCCCGGCGAGGCGCTCTACCGCATCGCCGACCTGTCGAACGTCTGGCTGATCGCCGACGTGTTCGAACAGGATCTCGGCTACGTCAGGCCGGGCCAGGAGGTGGAGGTCACGGTCAATTCGCTGCCGGGCAGGGTCTTCTCCGGCAGGGTCGGCTTCGTCTATCCGACGCTGACCGCCGAAAGCCGCACCGGCAAGGTGCGCATCGAGCTGCCCAACGCCGATGGCCTGCTCAAGCCCAACCTTTACGCCACCGTGCACCTGACCACCGATGTGAGCGCCGTCCCGGGCGCGATGGCGGGGCTGGCCGTGCCGGACTCCGCCCTGCTCGACACCGGCCGGCGGCAGGCGGTGCTGGTGGAGACCGGCGAGGGCCGCTACGAGCCGCGCGACGTCAAGGCCGGTGCCCGCGCCGACGGCTACGTCCAGATCCTCGCCGGGCTGGAGGAGGGCGAGCGCGTCGTCGTGCGCGCCAACTTCCTGATCGATTCCGAAAGCAACCTGCGTGCGGCCCTGAGCGCCTTCGGCGGCAGCGGCGGCCAGCACCAGCACCAATAGCCGGCGGAGGGCCTCGCCATGATCGCCGCCATCATCCGCTGGTCCGCGCGCAACGTCGCGCTGGTCCTGATGGGCACGCTGTTCCTCATCGGGATCGGCGCCTATTCGGTGTCGCGCATTCCGCTCGACGCGCTGCCCGACCTGTCGGACGTCCAGGTCATCCTCTACACCGACTATCCCGGCCAAGCGCCGCAGGTGGTCGAAGATCAGGTCACCTACCCGCTCACCACCGCCATGCTCAGCGTGCCGAAATCCAAGGTGGTCCGCGGCTTCTCGTTCTTCGGCGCCTCCTTCGTCTACATCATCTTCGAGGACGGCACCGACATCTACTGGGCGCGCTCGCGCGTGCTGGAGTACCTGAACTTCGCCGCCAAGCGGCTGCCCAACGGCGTCACCCCGACGCTGGGGCCGGACGCCACCGGCGTGGGCTGGGTCTACCAGTATGTCGTCCTTGCCAAGGACCGCACGCTGGCCGAACTGCGCACGCTACAGGACTGGTACCTGCGCTACCAGCTCACCAAGGCCGAGGGCGTGGCCGAGGTGGCGAGCGTCGGCGGCTTCGTCCAGCAGTACCAGGTGGTCGTCGATCCGCAGAAGCTCCAGGCCTACGGCGTGCCGCTGGCCAGGATCGCCCAGGCGATCCGCATGTCCAACCAGGACGTCGGCGGCCGCGTCGTCGAGATGGCCGAAACCGAGTATGTGGTGCGCGGGCGCGGCTATCTGCGCGGCACCAAGGACATCGAGGAGATCGTCCTCAAGGTCGACCGCGGCACGCCGATCCTGCTGCGTGACGTGGCGCGGGTGGAGATCGGCCCGGACGAGCGCCGCGGCCTGACCGAGCTGAACGGCGAAGGGGAGGTGGTCAGCGGCATCGTTCTGCAGCGCTTCGGCCAGAACGCGCTCGACGTCATCCGGAGCGTCAAGGACAAGCTGACCGAGCTGAAGGCCGGACTGCCCGAGGGCGTGAGCATCGAGAGCGTCTACGACCGCTCCGACCTGATCCTGCGGGCGGTGGACAACCTCAAGGTGACGCTGATCGAGGAGAGCGTCATCGTGGCCCTGGTCTGCATCGTCTTCCTGCTGCATGTGCGCAGCGCGCTGGTCGCCATCGTGACTCTGCCGATTGGCGTGCTCATTGCCATCATCGTCATGGACTGGATGGGCATGACCTCGAACATCATGAGCCTGGGCGGCATCGCCATCGCTGTCGGCGCCATGGTCGATGCCTCCATCGTGATGATCGAGAACGCCCACAAGCGGCTGGAGCACGCACCGCCGGACGCCAACCGCGCCAAGGTGCTGATCGACGCGGCGGTGGAGGTCGGGCCGGCGCTGTTCTTCAGCCTGCTGGTCATCACCGTGTCCTTCCTGCCGGTGTTCACGCTGGAGGCGCAGGAGGGCCGGCTGTTCAAGCCGCTGGCCTTCACCAAGACCTTCGCCATGGCCGGGGCGGCGTTCCTGTCGATCACGCTGGTGCCGGTGCTGATGCTGCTGTTCGTGCGTGGCCGCATCGTGCCGGAGCGCCGGAACCCGGTGAACCGCCTGCTCATCTGGCTGTACCGGCCGATGATCAAGCTGGTGCTGCGGGCCAAGATCCTGACGATCCTGATCGCCGCCGGGCTGCTGGCCTGGTCGGTGGTCCCGGCCTCCAAGCTGGGCAGCGAGTTCATGCCGGCGATCAATGAGGGCACCATCCTCTATATGCCGAGCACGCTTCCCGGCCTGTCGATCACCAAGGCAGCCGAGCTGATCCAGACGCAGGATCGCATCCTCAAGAGCTTCCCCGAGGTGGAGTCGGTCTACGGCAAGGCGGGGCGCGCCGCCACCGCCACCGACCCGGCGCCCACCGAGATGTTCGAGACGGTCATCAACCTGAAGCCACAGCCCGACTGGCGGCCGGGGATGACCTACGAGAAACTGGTGGCGGAGATGGACAAGGCCGTGCAGATGCCCGGCATCTCCAACGCCTGGACGATGCCGCTGCGGGCACGTATCGACATGCTCTCCACCGGCATCCGCACGCCGATCGGCATCAAGGTGTTCGGCAAGGACCTGGAGGAGATGGAGCGGCTGGCCCGCGCGATCGAGGCCGTGGTCAAGGCCGTTCCCGGCACCACCAGTGCCTACGCCGAGCGCATCGTCGGCGGCTACTACCTGGAGATCGACCCCAACCGCGAGCAACTGGCCCGCTACGGCCTGACCGTCGGCGACCTGCAGGACACCATCCTGACGGCGCTCGGCGGCGAGATGGTCACGACCACCGTGGAAGGGCGCGAGCGCTTTTCCGTCAACGTCCGCTACCCGCGGGAACTGCGCAGCAACCCGGACGCCATCGCCAGCCGCATCCTGCTGCACCCGGACATGGGTGGGGCAATCCCGCTCGGGCAGCTCGCTTCGGTGCGGCTGACCAAGGGGCCGGCGACGGTGCGCACCGAGAACGCGCTGCTGTCGGCCTACATCTACGTCGACATCCGTGACCGCGACATCGGCGGCTACGTCGCCGACGCCCGCAAGGCGGTCGCCGAGCAGGTGCAGATGCCGGCCGGCTACTACGTCACCTGGAGCGGGCAGTTCGAGTACATGGAGCGCGCGGCGGCGAAGCTGAAGATCGTCATCCCGGTGACCATCGCGATCATCTTCCTGCTGATGTACCTGAATTTCCGGCGCATCACCGAGACGCTGATCGTCATGCTGTCGCTGCCCTTCGCGCTGGTCGGCGGCGTCTGGTACATGGCGCTGCTTGGCTTCAACCTCTCGGTGGCCGTGGCTGTGGGTTTCATCGCGCTGGCCGGCGTGGCGGCCGAGACCGGCGTGGTGATGCTCATCTACCTCGACCACGCGCTGGAGGACCGCAAGCGTCGCCGTGCCGCCGAGGGGCAGGCCATGACCGTGGCCGACCTCTACGACGCCATCATGGAGGGCGCCGTAGAGCGCGTGCGTCCGAAGATGATGACGGTGGTCGCCATCATGGCCGGCCTCCTGCCGATCATGTGGAGCACCGGCACCGGCTCGGAGGTGATGCAGCGCATCGCCGTGCCGATGATCGGCGGCATGGTCTCCTCCACCGTGCTCACGCTGCTGGTGATTCCAGCCCTCTACGCCCTGGTCAAGACGCCGGCGATCCGCCGTCAGGCGGCAGCAAAGCCGCCGCTTCCTCGTGACCTTTCGTCCATCGATGCTCAACCCAACAAGGAGACTCTCCATGCATCGTAAGATCCCCACCGCGGTACTCGCTGCGCTGCTGGTCCTGCCCGCCGCCGCATCGGCCCAGACGACCATGAATCACGACCGGGCCGGGGGTGGCATGCCCATGGGGACGATGGCAGCCCCGGCCAACGGAACGACCGGCAAGGTCAACGCCGTGAACGCCGCCAGCCGCACGATCAATGTGACCCATGGGCCGATCCAGGGATTGGGCTGGCCGGCCATGACGATGGATTTCGGCGTCGCGCCGAGCGTCGATCTCGTCCCCGTCAAGGTCGGCGATACCATCGCCTTCACCGTCGGCAAGGATGCCAAGGGCGTTTACCAGATCGACTCGCTGAAGCTGGGTAAGTAGGGAGAAATTTGTTGGAACCTTTCCGGTCTCTGGTTGGATTCGACCTGGAGACTGGAAAGGTTGTGATGGGTGGGGCTGGCCAATGACCGCAAGAAGTCGAAGCGAGAATAGGGCGTGGAAGATTATCGATCAGCTTTTTTGTATATAATTCAGAATTTCTTCATTTAGTCGTTCTGCTTTCTCATGAGGTGGACTGTGGAATTGCGGCAATTGCTCTATTTAAATATTCTGGCTGAAGCTGGCAGCTTCGTCGTGTTGCTCAAGCAGCAGGGCGCCGACCAGCCGGGTGACGGCCGCTTCGCATGGGAAGATGCCGACGACGTTGGTGCGCCGCTTGATCTCGCCGTTCAGGCGCTCCAAGGGGTTGGTGGAGTGCAGCTTGGTTCGCAGGTCCTTGGGATAGGCCATGTAGGCCAGCACGTCGAACTCGGCCTCGTCCATCAGCGCCGCCAGCAGCGCCTTCTCCGCCGTGCGCCGTGGCTTCAGGAAGGCCGGGAAGTAGGTGCCGCGCCGCAGTTTGGGAATCCGAAGGTCGATGGCGCCGGCACGGGTTTCCCAGGTCCGCTCGCGATACCCGTTGCGCTTGGTTTGCCGATCCTCGGTCCGCTTGAACCGCCCCGAGTTTTCCGGAGGCCGGATTGGTTGAGTCACGCCGCCATGGCGACGTCCTCGGTTTGGGCATAGTAGCGCGCTTCGGCCTCGGCGGGGGGAATGTTGCCGATGGGTTCGAGTAGACGTTGGTTGTTGAACCAGTCGACCCATTCCAGAGTGGCGAACTTGACGGCCTCTAGAGTGCGCCACGGGCCCACGATGCCGGATCTCCTGGGCGTCGGTGGACTCGCGGTGCACGGGCCGGAACCAGCCCATGCGCAGCAGCTGAGCGATGCCGTGGGCATCTTTGCGGTCGGTCTTCACCACCATGGCCGATAGCGCCGCCTTCACGTGCCGGGTTTCCAGCAGCACCGTCTCGTAGCCCCCCTGGCTGAGCCCGGCGTGCAGCCACTGCGACAAGGGGCCAGCCTCCAGCCCGATGCGAACCACCGAAAAGCCAAGTTCGTCGAAGAAACATACCAGGGCGTCGGGCTCGCTGGCGACTTTCGCCTCGCGGACGATCTTACCCGTCGCATCCACCACGCACACGCTGCTCAGTTCCAACGAGACGTCGATTCCGGCAAAGTAATCCATGGCTGTCCCCCTTGATGCTTGGGGCCGATCTGATCGGACCCCGCTTCACACCATCACAGTGGGGACAGCCACCCCGCCAAGCTACCGCTTGGGGAAGGCCCATTACGGCATCTAGGTGTGCAGACCGAGGTGACCGCTTCCTGGACGGAGGCGGCGCAGCTTCTCCACAACGGAAGTGTTGGCGTTGCCCGCCAACGCACCTGATCATGATATGTTGCCTAAGCCACGCCAAAGCGCGCATGCCGAGTGTTACGTATGAACGGAGCAACTTGACGGCAGCGGAGACGTTGTTCATTCTGATAAAAGCGTGTTTCCGCATCGGCCTTGTGCACTCAGCGAATTCCGGCGCGGTCTACGGGTGCAGCAGCGGAAGGTGGTATCATGCGGACGCCAATGGGGATGACGGTCTTTGCGGCGCTGGTGGCTGTTCCGTACATTGCACTCGCCGCCGACGCGGACCTCCGAACCGCCATTCAGGAAATGACCGGAGGCACGTCTCGCGAATGGGTGAAGACCATCGTCCAGACAGTCATGGGCGACGGCAACCGGTGCACGGCCGGCGAAACCTACACCTTCTCGAAAGACGGAAAGGCGACGATCCTCAACTGCGGAAGTCAAGGAATCCTTACCAAGCGCGAGGTGTCCTGGAGCCTCGGCGAGGATGGGATCGACAAAGTTCTCACGCTCGATGGCCAAAAGTACTTGGTTGCGTTCCGGAAAGCCGGCGGCGTCCATGAGATGCGCCTGCGCCAGCGCTCCGGCAGTAAGACCGAGGCGACAACGGACACGGTGTTCCGGTACGAGGCGGAGTGACGGAGGGTCCCCGCGGATGGACGAGGAGACGAAGCGGCACTGGGATGTTCGTTTAGGTATCGTGACGCCCATCGTCACCCTGCTGGGGATCTTCGGCGGCCTTTGGCAGTTCCAAGTTGGCGAGGCAAGCCGCGAGAAGGAAGCCCGTGAGAGCTTCTCGCGAGAGAAAACTCTCGATTTCCGTCGCCAGCTCTGGCTGCAGCAGCTCGATGCCTATCGGACCATTTCCAAGACGGCAGGCGCCATCGTTGCCTACCACGAGGACAAGGCCAAGCTCGAGGAACTTAACCGCGCTTTTCTCGCTGATTACTGGGGTGTGATGATCCTGGTGGAGGACGAGGAGGTAAGCCGGGCCATGATTGGCTTCTTCCTTGAAATCAAAGATTACCAGGCTGGCTGGAGCGACGGTGATCGCCTGAAGCATCGGGCGAGCCAACTTGTGGACGCCTGCCGACGATCATCGGAACGGACTTGGCGCACGATCACGCGCTGGGAAGATTGGCCCGGAGGCGGCGATGGCGGCAAGAGTGCGAGCAATGGCAGGCCTGTCAATCCTGCTCGTGATAATCACATGGTGCTCCAGCGCTAACGCCCGGCGTGCGCCGGAGCACTACGACATCTTCTTCGTATCCGTGGGATCGACACGCTACGCGGCGTCATCGTCCGCGGATGCTAAGGGACTTGGCGACATCCGCGGCGCCAACAAGAGCGCACGGCTGGTAGCACAGCTTCTGGAAAGGGCTGGCAGCCGCTTCGGGATCACGCTCACATCCGATTCCGAACGCGTCCGCTATGTCGGTCGAATCGATGTGGAGCGGGCGCTCGACCGGATGCTGGCAGAGATCCGCGCGCGCGGTCCCCGTCGCCCCCTCCTTGTCTTCTACGTCGCCGGGCATGGCCTTTCCGAAGGTGTCGGCTGGAACCATTTCACCATCCCTGGAAATCTAGTCCTGGCGAACGACCGGACCCGGCAGGACATAGAGACGCTGGCCGGGATGACGCTGCACGCGGCCGCGCTGGTGGATCGTCTCAATAGAACGAGGATGCCTTACCTCGTCCTTCTCGACACCTGCTACGAGGCCGAAGCGCGCGACTTTGCGCCCGGCGTCCTCACCGGAACCGCCGTTGAAAGCCTGCGCGCGGTGGCCGGCGTGCTGCGCGCCATCAATGAATTCCGCCAGCCGCATCCAGTGCTCTTCTCGACGCAGCCGGGTACAGTTGCGTCCACTGTGCCCGACCCTTACGAACCGAATGCGGCACTGCCGGTCGCGCCGCTGGCACGTCGCCTCGCCATCGTATTCGACCGCGCGTCGGCTTCCGGCCGGGGATTAACGCTTGCTGGATTGGTGCGGGCAATGTCCGACCCGTCCGTCGACCCCATCGCCGGCCCGGCCGTCACGCGGGCGGAGAGAGTAGACGACCGGATACCGTTTCTGCCGGTAGGCCCACAAGCCGCCGGTAGTACCGAACACCGGCTCGGCAGTACGGAGGGCGTATCAGTGTGCTGCACTGCCGCAGCTCCGTCGGAGCCTGCATCCATCGAGCGGGCGGCGTCCGGCCGGATCGACATGACCGGCTCCGCCGGGGAGTTCATCACCGAAGGCAGGCGTGTGACACTGAGGGCGCCGCCAGCGTCCATGATGCTGACACAGCATTCGCCAGGACGCGCATCAATAGAGGTGCAGGATGACACCGGCGTATGGACCCTGGCGTTCGGCACACCTGATGGCGGGCCGATGACGGCGCGGTCCTACGACGCAGCACAGCGCTTCCATTTCGAGGATCCCGGTCGACCGGGGCTCAGCGTCTCCGGAATGGCGCGCGGCTGTAATTCGGTCAAGGGGCAATTCACGGTTGAGCGGGTCCGATACGGTAGCGATGGGATACTGGCTGAGCTGTCGGCTCGCTTTACCCAGACCTGTGATAACCTCCCTGCGACGCTTCACGGCACGCTGGTGCTGACAACGGAGGTTGGACGATAGCTCTCCTGGTTGCGCAGATGGCTTTGCTTCCAGTCTACCTGAGAGCATTCCTGGGAGAGGACGCGGCCATCTTCGTCCAGGTCAGCCCATTCGTGCATGCGTTCGTCTGGCTGATCGCGGTACCGCTCCTGCTGGCCGCCGTGCAACTTTTGAGCGCACGTAACCGAACCGTGGAGCGCGTAGCGGCGGGGCTAGGGCTTCTGCCTGTACCCGCGACGGCGCTGATCCTGTTCGTCGTCATCGCTGCTACCGCAACTCGGGCCAGCTTTGGGCGATGCCCTGCGCGTGGGGCCGATCTACGTTGCCTTCGCCGTTGCCGCGCCGCTGGTCGGGTGGGGAGTGGGACGTCTGTTCCGTTTCAATACGCTCGGCGACCGGGCTCTGGCGTTTAGCGCGCCATACGGCCACCTGCTGGGGCACACCCAGGTCCAGACGACGGCCCGCTACGCTCACCTCGAGACCGATCCAATCAGGGCCGCCGCCGACAAGGTGGCGGAGGCCATTGCGGTCGCCTTCACCCGTCCACCCAAGAAGGACGATGCAGCGAAAGCGACATCAGACTCGCGCCACTGGCGGCCACAGTATTCAACACCAGCAGATCGCGAGCCAACATCAGCCGGTCACCGGCGGGCACTATTCCGGGTTCGGCGAACCCGCAGGCTCGCCGAGGCGCAGCGCACCATTGCGTTGAGCATGCCCTTGAAGACGTCGACCGAGACCTTCTGCATCGCTGCGATCGGGGTCAGGAGCCCTCGCCATGGCACATCTTGAACATCCGGTCGCGTGGAACTAGGTCCGTGCCGCTGCGCTCCCAAAAGCGTCCACCGGCGGCACTTTCGAGGAATGCCTGCTGGCGCATCAGCCGCCGGCTGCTGAGCACGCTCTTGACGATGGCGTAGCGGACGGCCCCACGCGGATCGAGGATCACCGTCGCTCCGCCCAGGAAGGCAAAGGTGCATCCCGGTCCGCGAACAAGCCGGCGCTGGGTAATCTCGCCCACCAGATCGAACAGGATCTGCCCGTCCGGACCGATCCGGCGTGCCGAACGGATCGACTGGATGACCGGCGGTTCGACCCTGTCCCTGCCAAGGAGCGAATCGCCCGGAGAAGCCAAGCCGAAGGATGCCATGCCTTCGGGTGAGGTGACCAGCCGGCCGAGAGCGCGTGCCTGACGGACCAGTTCGTCCGCATCCGCCGGCCGGCCCGGATCGCCGTCAAAGGCGAGGTGGCGAAACGCCAAGTCCGGTTGTGCCGGCAGGTCAGGGTCGGGGGCTTGCCAGAGAAGCGCATCTTCCGCCAGACCCGGGACGTCGGGCGGGATGATGCCGCGCCGGCGGAACGCATCGATCCACGCCTCCCGGTAGGCGTGCGGATCGTCGGGGACCAACTCGTAGTCCGCGGTGATGACGGCGCGCAGGAACTCACCGAACTCCAGATCGACCGGCGGGCAATAGTCGATGGCGCGGATGCAGATGGTCAGGAACTGGTCGGCAAGCTGGCCCGCCTCCTCGGCGAGCACGGCCTTCAGCTCGTGCGGCAACTCCCCGCTGACGATGCCGGTTCCCCCGGTCGCCAGCCGCACATAGCGGCTCGTCTTGTGCCGGAAGACCGTCAGGAACGCCTCGAAGACGGCGGCCACGAGCAGCGCCCCGCGCTCGTGCGGTTCGGTCCCGGCCTTGTGATACTGGGGCGGAACGCCGTCGGGATCGACGAGGTCGATGGCCCGGCGCAACGGGCCGTTCCGGCCGGTCGCGTCGCCGAACTGCCGGGCCAGGCCGAGCAGCAGCTTGGAGAGCGCCAGTTCCCCGCGCGCCGAAGCGACCGCCGCCTCGACCACCGTCCGGTAGGAGAAATGGAGGAACAGCGCCACGAGGTCGGCGAAGGCTTCGTGAAAGGCCAGGACATCCGGCCCCGTCGGGACGGTGAAGGAGGATCGCAGCCCGTCGAGCAGGGCGTGGGTGGCCTCGTGGGCGACGATGTCGTGCGACAGGGCCGTGAAGACGTGCCCCTGATCGACCGTTCCGCCGTCCACCGACCGGCGGTCGGGGAAATAGCCGAAGACGATGCGGCCCTCGTCCCGGTCGTAATAGGCGTTGCGCATCACGCCGCCGTGCGGACACAGGACCAGACGCGTCCGTCCGTCCTCGTCCACCCGGTCGATCGCCCAGGCGACGTCACGGCCCAGTGCCCGCCGGAACACCGCGTATGTCAGGCTGCAGACCGCGTAGGCCATCTGCTGGTGGAATTCCGGATCGGTGACGGAGGGGGAGCGTCCGTTGCGGATCAGATTGGCCGGGCTGTCCAGATCCACGGACCGGTAGCGCCGTCCGTCGGCATCCTCCGGCAGCACGCGGAACAGCCGGCCGGCCGGGCCTTTCTCCAACGGTTCATAAGGCACGTTGACGACGGCGATCGCCCCATCCAGCCGGGAAGCCGCCGGGTCCAGCGAGAAGATCCGCAGCGGCCGGTACACGGGATCGTCGCGCGACCGCTCATACGGGCGTGTCCGCTGTGCCGTCACGACGCGCGTGCCGATTTCGAAGCGCTCTGCCATGCCGTGCCGCCGCAGCGGGGGCGGCTCGGGGGAACCGCCGCCACGGCTCTGGGCCGTGGCCGCCACGGCCTGTGGGGTTGTCGGACTGCTGCGTGCCGGGTCGGCCATCGGGATGTCAGCCTCCCATCGCTTCGAGCAGGTCGGCGAGGCGCCGAAGCTGCGCCACGGCACCCCCACCCTGTGCACCGCCAGCCCCACCCCAGGACGCCGCTCCGGCGGTGCGGCCGCCGGCCTGCTGGGCGGCGGCGAACAGCGGCTGGCCACGGGCCGCGGCGGTGCAATAGAGGCCGGGATGCTGGCGTGGGACGGTGCCGAACGCCCGGGTCACCCGGTCCAGGAAGGTCTCGTTGCTCAATCCCGCCGGGTCGTCCTGAAGAATCCGCGTGGCGTGGCGGGTGAAATCGCCTTGACCGTCGTTCTCGTAGGCGACTTCGGTGGACAGGCAGGCGGTGAACACGACCTCGCGCATGGTGTCGCGCCCCCGCGAAAACGCGAACGCTGGCGGCGCACCGGCACCGGCGCGGAACCGCCGGTGTGCCGCGATCATGTCGGGAGTCGCCCGCATGTACCGCACCCGTTCGCCGGGCCGGCTCCGCCCCGAAAGGCCGGGTCCGACGGCGAAGCGTGAAATGGTGCCGGAATGGCAGCAATCGATGAAGCAGGTCAGGGCGACGCCGTCCGGCAACCGGTCGAAGACGCCGCCGATGTCATCGTCGATGACGAAGGCTCCGGTTGCATAGTCGATCGGGCACAGGGCCTCGTCCAGGCCGGGAGAGTCGCCGGCCGCCTCGTCCCCGTTCAGGTCGGGCACCTGGGTGCCGTGGCCGGAGTACTGGAAGACGACGCTGTCGCCCGGGCGGCTGGCCGACACGAGGTCGCGCAGCGCGCGCAGGATGTTGCCGGCGGTTCCCTGCTCGTCCAGCAGCATGACCGGCGGCTCGAAGCCGGCACGCTGCAGCGTCTGCCCCCACAGGCGGGTGTCGGCCACGCAGCCGAACAGTGGCGCGTCCCGATAGCGGTCGACCCCCACGCACAAGGCCCGCCGCCGGCCCGGTCCGGCCGGGCGGGCGGGCGGGACAGGCAGCCAGCCCACGCCGTCGGGCGGCGGGAAGGCGGTGGGGCCGGTGGCGGTCGCCGTTTCGGATTCCAACACGAAGCGCAGGTGCTCCGGCAGGTCGAACTGCCCCTGCCAGGAGACCAAAGCCCGTTCCTGCGCTTCGGCCGGAAACTCGGCGATGACGTCGGTGTCGCGCAGGCCACACACCCGGCGCAGCACGCTGTTCATCGTCGGGGCATCGTTGTCGAAGCCCCCGTGCGAGCGGGACCAGGACGCCGACCGGCCGGTCCGGTCGTCGGTCGTCGCCCACACGACGTCGGCGCGGCCGGGAGGCTTGCCCCCCAGCCCGAACAGGGCCGGCAGGTCGCGGTCGGCGCGCAAGCTGACCTCGAGGCCCAGAATGGGTACCCTCTCCTCCGGCTCCAGGGCGTGGTGGATGAGGTAGAGCAGCGACTTGTGGTATATCCCGGCGCAGGTGTCGGCCAGTTCCAGGTCCTTGCGCATGGTGAAGACGGCCAGATGGCCGATGCCGGGCCGCAGGCTCCGTGCGGCGCCCGGCGATGCGGGGGCCTGTGTCAATTGCTCCTTGAAGCTGTCCACGCGGATGGCCGGTGCCAGGAAGGTGAGGGTGCGGAACTCCGGTACGCCCTGTTCAAGGCAGGCCGGAACGAAGTGCGCCTGGAAGATGGCGCCGGCGCTGTGACCGACCGCATGCACCTCGACGTCACCGGCGTTCGCCTCGCAGAACGCCTTGAGCTTTTCCGCCACGTAGAAGGCGCCGCCGTCCGGCTTGTCGACGGCGCGCTCGGCGCTGCGTTTCATGCTCGACCAGATGTCCAGCCCGCCCAGCGCCCGCGCCATGGCCTCGATGACGGGGTCGGTGGTGTAGTCCCACAGGTCGCGTGTGGCGGGTCGGGCGACGGCGCGGGACCGGGAGAGAAGTTGCCCGATGGCTTCGAACAGCCCGGTTTTCCAGATGAAGAACAGGGGATAGACATGGTTGCCCATCCACCATCCGGCCTGGTTGCGCGCCATGATCAGGGCGTTCCTTTGGGAAACCAGCCCGCCATGGGCGTAGAAGAGGACGCGCAGCTTGTCCTTGCGTGTCCGGGCCGCGTCGAGCGCCTTGGGCAGGGATTCGGCAAAGATGGCATCGACGTCCTCCCGGCTGGTGGTGAACCCGTCGCCGTCCAGGAAACGTCCTTGTTCGAGGCAGATCAGATGGGGACGCAGCTTCATGACGTCCTCGGGGGTGATATCGCCCGATGATCCCGTACCGCCGCGGGACGATGCGGTGGATGTGGCGTCGTCACCGCCGTCGGTCCCATGATCGAGGGCTGAATCCGGAAACGGCGAGTCCGTGGTTTCGGGAAGGGTATCCTGAGTCCGTCCCTTCTTTCCTGTTCCGGATGGCATGACGTCCTCCCTGTCGCTGTTTCTTTGTGGGTGGGGTTTGGAGTCGTTGCTCACGAACCGCCGACGACTGAAACAACGGCCTCGTCGGAGGCGGCAGCCGGCGTCCCGGAGAAGACGAGCCGGTATGGTCCGTTGCGGCCGGGCATTTTGACCGCGAGCTTCACATGATCGACGGCCTCGCCCGACGCGACCGGCACGGTTGCGACGGCTTGGTTCGAAGCCATCGGGACGAGGGTCAGGGTACCCTCGACGATGGCCTTCCCCGGGAAGACCGACAGCACCACGGGAAGAACCGTGCCGGGGCGCACCGACCGCCATGCCGGGAAAGCCTGCACCAGCGGTGCCGGTGCGTCGAGGGTGCGGGGAAGGGGCGCCCCGAGCAGGCGGCCCACATAGTCCAGCACGCCGGCGTGGCACAGGAACCCCATGTGGTCCGCCCGCAGCCGAAGATGCCTGGCGTCGTCCAGGTCGGGCGGGTTGGCGCTCGTTGCGGGGACGGTGCCGTCGCCGGCGGCCGCGACGGTCGGTTCGACCTTGCCGTCGCTGCGGATCCGCATCGCGGTGATGGTTTCGAAGCCCTCGCCGTACAGGAGGTGGTATGTGACCCCGGCCGGCGCTTTGAAGGGAACGAGTGTCGCGTGGAAGGCGCGGACCGCATCGATCCCGGCCGCCTTGAGCACGATGGTCCGTTGTTCCGCGGCGGTGTACAGGTCGGGGGCCGTCCCGGCACCGTGTTCGTAGCAGTCGTACCCCGGAGCGGGCAGCAACTGATAGCCGCTGGGGTATCGTTCCGGGTGGCTACCCAGCCGTTTCATGTTGGCAGCCGGCAGGATGACGCAGTTGATGCCGCTGCGCCCGAGCAGGCGCAGCAGCGCCAGCGGCGCCCCCCGGTGCGGCACGGCCGCGGCCACGAAATGTTTGATTCGCGGGAACCAGGGACGGCCGGTGAAGTGGCCGCTTTCCAGCATCCAGCGGGCGACCAGACCGCCCATGCTGTGCGCGACGAGCACGATGTCCTCGCCGGGTGGCGCGCGATCCAGCAACGCCGCCAGATCGGATGCCAGAGCGCTCAGTTCCTTGCGCCAGTCATAATCGAAGGTCGTCACGCCGACACCGGCCAGCGTGGCGAGGAAGTCAAGAAGCGGCCCGTAGACGTTCCCGGCGCAGGCGACATGGCGGATCGCCTTTTTCGGCCGGGTGTTCGCGTCGAGCAGCAGGTCGACCAATTCGTCGTTGCTGATCGCCGGGCCGCTTCGCATGCCCGGCGGCCAGATGATTCCGTGCGCCGGGTTTTCCATCGAGACGCCCATGATGCCAGGAAGCAGGACAACGTGTGGCATGCGTACCTCCGGAGTGTGGATCGGATCCGTACGACAGGCATGAATAGGTTTCTGGCTTTATAAATCCCGCATCGCGTGCTTTTCTCCACCTGATCAGCTTGACGTGATAATGTTTCCTGCACAATCTGCTTTTGATGCGTGCAATCCGCCAAGTGGAGTTCTGGGATGGCTGGGACATCCCGCCGTATGCCGATGTCCGGTAGCTTTCTAGCAAAGGCTGCCGTTTTGCTATCAAGCATCGTGGCCGCCCAGGGCTGCGGGTTGCTGCCGCCGTCCGCTGCGGATGTCGAGACCGCGCATTGGAACTGGCCTTGCGAGGCCCTGGGACCGATCCCTGGGCCGGAGGACATCGCCCTCGACCAAGGAAACGGTATCGCCTACGTCTCCTCGACCGACCGGCTCGCGGTGGACGGACGGGCGAAGCCTGTGGCTGCCGACGGGTCTCCCGGTCGGATCTACCGGATCGACTTGAAGGCCGATCCGCCCAAGGTGGACGACGTGACGCCCGCCGCCGATGGGCGGGATTTCCTGCCGCAGGGGATCGACCTTCTCGATGACGGGATGGAGCGCCGTCTGTTCGTGGTCAACCGTCGGCAGGCGCGGGACGGCGGGATCTGCGGTGGAGGCGGCGAGGTCCAGATTCTCTCCGTTCCGACCGACGCCAGTCCCATGCGCCGCGTGAAGACGATTCGCGACGGCCGGCTCACCGATCCGAACGACGTGGTGGCGGTCGGCGGCGATGCGTTTTATGCCACCAACTCGACCGACGCCGGGTCATGCATCGGGCAGACCTTGGGTATCCTGTTCGCCCGGACGGGCGGTCGCGTCCTTTATCACGGCAGCGACGGCTTTCATAACGTTGCAGGGCCGATCGAGCACGCCAACGGCATCGCCGCCGACCGGATGGCGCGGCGCCTGTTCGCGGGTTCGACCATTGATGGCCGGATCCATTCCTATGAATGGAAGGGGGAAGGTCCCGCGCAGCCGGACGGCAGGCCACCGGTCGCGGTCGGCATGCATGCAGACAACCTGTTCCGGATCTCCGATGGCTCGCTGCTGGTGGCCGCACACCCCAGTTTGCTCCGCTTCTTTCTCTACGCGCGCGGCATGGTCGATACCGCTGCAACCCGAGTGCTGCATATCACGCCGGGCGCCGACGGCCGTCAAACCGTTCGGGAAATCTTCGCGGACGACGGCACGCGGCTGTCCGCTGGCAGCTCGGCGGTGCTGTACGAGAACGGGGATGGCTCGCGACGGCGGTTGCTCATCGGCGCGGTCCACGCTGATCACCTGCTCGTCTGCAAAGGCGACGGCCGCGAGCGGCCATGACCGACGCATGCTTCAAATCAGCCCGTCAGGTTCAGCGCTTCCTGTCCGTCCACGATCCGATCGCTAACCTTTTCGACCGCCGTCGCGGCCACCGCTCTGCCGTCGATTACCGCGCCACTCGAGCCCAGGCCTTCGCTGTCTGGGCCGAAAGCGCTGGTGCACCGTTGATCATCAAGGGGCTCGGTTTTCAAAGCCAGGCAGGATTGCATGGCTTCCGCCACACAGCCCTGCTTAGGAGAGTGTGCCGTAGCGCCTTGGGGACAACAGGTTTGTGTGGCCATCGATAGGCTCCCGATATGTTATGATCGTGGTCACAACGTCCTCGCCACTCCGCAAGGCGCCTATCATGCCCGTGCCGACACCCGTCGGTTATTCCGAATGGCTCGCCAGCCTCAAGGCGGAGATCCGACAGGCGCGTCTTCGCGCATCGTCGGCCGTGAACGCCGAACTCATGACGCTTTACTGGCGGATCGGGCATGACATCCTCGACCGGCAGGCCCGGCAAGGATGGGGAGCCCGGATCATCGACCGCCTCGCCGCCGACCTGCGGACCGACTTTCCGGAAATGAAGGGCCTGTCGCCTCGGAACCTCAAGTACATGAGGGCCTTTGCCGAGGCGTGGCCGGAACCGGAAATCGTGCAACAGGTCGTTGCACGATTGCCCTGGGGCCAGAACATCGACCTGCTCGACAAGGTGAAGGAGCGCGACGTGCGTCTGTGGTACGCCCGCGCCGCCATCGAGAACGGGTGGAGCCGCAACGTCCTCGCCATCCAGATCGGCAGCCGGTTGCATGAGCGCCAGGGCCGGGCGGTCACCAATTTCCATCGCACGCTCCCGGCGCCGCAGTCCGAGTTGGCCGGGCAACTGCTCAAAGACCCCTATCAATTCGACTTCCTCTCCATCGCGGAGGACGCTCACGAACGGCAGTTGGAAGCCGCTTTGACGGAGCGGGTCCAGAAGCTGCTGCTGGAAATGGGCAAAGGCTTCGCCTTCATCGGCCGCCAATACCGGCTGGAGGTGGGTGGGCAGGATTTCTTCGTCGATCTGCTTTTCTACCATCGCAGGCTCCGCTGCCTGATCGCGGTCGATCTTAAGATGGACGAGTTCAAGCCGTCGTACGTCGGACAGATGACCTTCTATCTGACCGCGCTGGACGAGATCGAGAAGCATACCGACGACAACCCCAGCATCGGCCTCATCCTGTGCCGCGACCGCAACCGCGTCGTCGTCGAGTACGCCTTGCGGGATGTGCACAAGCCGGTCGGCGTGGCGAAGTACGAGGTCAACGTCGTCGGAGCGCTCCCCCCGCAGTTGCTGGGCGCGCTGCCCACCGCGGATGAAATCGAGGCCGGGATCGGTGATGCTTTCCCCGCCCTTGACGATACGCATGACCATCCCGACGCAGCCCGGCATAACGGGAGCGGTTCGGACGGGTAGGCTCCCGACCGTTCATCCATCGGAGGGGGCCGCCGTGGCAAGGGGGAGCAGGACGGTGGCAAGGCGGCCGGCAATCCTGTCCGCTGCCGCCTTCAGCGGGTCGGCGGCAAGATGCGCATAGCGGGCGGTGGTTTGGACCTGGGTGTGTCCGAGCAGCTTTCCGATGATCGGCAGGCCTTCCCCCACGGCGAGGCCGCCGGATGCGAAGGTGTGGCGCAGATCGTGGATGCGTGTCTGCCCGAGGCCGGCGGCTTTCCGGATGCGGCGCCAGGGCCGCTGCAAGTCGGTCAGGTGGGCGCCCGGCTTGGTGCCGACGATGACGAAGGGATTATCGTCGATGCGGGGGAGCGAACGCAGGAGGACGGTGGCCGCCGTGCCGAGATGAACCACCTTCGCTCCCGTCTTGCTGTCCGGCAACCGGAGTTCGCCTTCGTCAAGATGGACATGCTCCCACCGAAGGGTCTGGATCTCGCCCAGCCGGCATCCGGTCAGCAGAAGGAGGCGAAAGGCGGCGACCGCGTACGTGCAGTCCGCGTCCGCGTCCGCGAGTGCACGGCCGAGCGCTTCGACCTCCTTCAGGGACAGAAACCGCTCGCGCTTGTGCTCGGGGTACCGCTCGACCTCCTCGCAGGGGTTGGTGTGCCGGTCGCGCAGACCCCACACTTCGGCCAAGCTCATCATCTTCGACAGGACGCCGAGGGTCCGGTTGGCCTGGTAGGGGATATGGGCCAGCGAGCCGTGCAGTTCGGCGACATCGGCGGCGGTGACCGACCGGACCCGCTGGGTGCCGAAGAAGGGGTTGAGAAACAGGTCGATGGACCGCTGATACTCCCGCTGGGTGGTCGGCTTGCAGCGGATGGTGACATGCTCCTTCAGGAACCGGGCTCCGAGTTGCTCCATGGTCGTCGATTGGCGCAGAGCGTCGCGGGTGAACGCCGGGTCGTCGCCACCCCCCTTCGCTTGGCCGAGAAGGGCCATCGCCTTCTGCCGGGCGACCTCCGCGGTCACGGGGCCGAACTGGCCGATCATGATGCGGCGGGTGCGCCCATGGCGCCGGTACTGGACGAGGAAGAAGCGCTTGCCGCTGGGCATCACCCGGACGCCGAATCCCGGCAGTTCGGCGTCGAAGACGATGTAGTTCTTGGCCCTGGTTTCGAGTGCCTCGACGGTGCGCTTGGTAAGTTTTGGCATGTCTTCCCTCCGTTTCCCGGGCGTAATTCCATCCGGTTCGTGGCAGCGCCGTGGAAGCACCAGGATGAAAACCGCGTGGGGCTGTGGCGTAGGAAAGAAATGGCCAGTTCCTTGGATTGTACAAGTGGAATCAAGGTGTTGTAGAAGTAACTGATACTGTGGAGAGCGACCGGAAAGCTTGGCGTAGAGGGCTGAAAACTGACTCATAACCTGAAGGTCGTCAGTTCAAATCTGGCCCCCGCAACCAAAATTAAGCCGCTGATTTCCAAAAGAAATCAGCGGCTTTTTGCTGTTTGGACCACTCCGCTCCAAACCGCTTCCAGAATCAAACCGGAATCATTTGGGCGGAAATTCCCGCGCGTTCCAGCGTAGGAGGCGGAGGGACCGGGCTGGGGGAAACAGCCCCGAAGAGCCTGTGTCCGTGCGTGGGGGAATGAAAAAGGACGAGGGCCGAGGTGGGGGCCGCGACGGGTTTCGGGGCTGGAGGGCAGGCCTCCGGCCGGCCCGCCGCGGAGACCCGCCATGCCCGACACCGCCCAGACCACCCGCTCCGGAGCCGGCCGCGCCAGTCTTTACGCCGAGATCACCGCCCGGATCATCGCCGACCTGGAGGCCGGCCGGCTGCCCTGGGTCCAGCCCTGGGGAACCCCGGCCACCACCGCTCCGCTCGGCCTTCCCCGCAACGCCGTCACCGGGCGCTCCTACTCCGGGATCAACATCCTCATTCTTTGGGGCGCCGTGGTCGCCCGCGGGTTCTCCGGCCAGAACTGGCTCACCTTCCGCCAGGCCCGGACCCTGGGCGGCACCGTCCGCAAAGGCGAGCATGGGACATCCGTCGTCTACGCCGACCGCTTCGTGCCTGAGCGCGAACGCCGGCGGGTGCGCGAGGAAGGAGGCGAGGCCCAGGCCATTCCGTTCCTCAAGCGCTTCACGGTCTTCAATGGCGACCAATGCGACGGCTTGCCCGACGGCATCGCCGTGGCGCCGCCACCGATCCCGGAAGGGCTGATCCTGCCGCGGGCCGAGGCGCTGATCCGCGCCAGCGGCGTCGACGTCCGCATCGGCGGGGCCAGGGCCTTCTACCATCTCCAGCATGATTACGTGCAGGTGCCGCCGCCCCAGGCCTTTTTCGAGCCCGTCAACTGGCACCGCACCGTCCTGCACGAACTCGGGCACAGCACCGGGCATCCCAGCCGTCTGGGCCGTGACCTGTCCCGCGCCTTCGGGTCCCGCCGGTATGGCTTCGAGGAACTTGTGGCCGAAATCACCGCCGCCTTTCTCTGCGCCGCCCTGGGCATCGTCCCCACCGTCCGCCACGCCGATTACATCGGCGCCTGGCTGGAGGTGTTGCGCGGGGACGATCACGCCATCGTCCGCGCTGCCGGTCTGGCCAGCAAGGCCGCCGACTATCTGCTCGCCCGCCGTCCCGCCGATGAGCCGGCGGGAAGGCCGGCGGCAGGGTGATGGGTCAGGACGGCGGGTGAAGGGCGGTTCCGGCCCGGTGCCGCCACGACACGATGGTGCGCACCGTCCGCAACGCCTCGGCGTTGTCGTCGATGGACACATGGCGGCGCAGTTCCGCCACCGCCGGCCACTCGCCCCGCTCGTCGAAGGCCCGGCGCACCGCCGCGGCCATCGCCTCGTCCACCACGAACACCGGGAACCCTCCTGGGATGGTTTGTGGCCGGGATGATGCGCCCGTCCATCCCGATGGACAAGCCCCCGCTCCAGAACCGTCCGGATGGAAGGGAGAGGAGGGCGGGGGAGGGGTGACGGGGGACAGGGCTGGGAGAGAGGCTCCCGGCCACCCGTCGGCGGAGAAGTTCGACATGGCCACGCCCAAGATCGTCCTCAACACCTCGCGCGACATCCCCTTCAACAAGCTGGTGCTGTCCCAGGCCAACGTCCGCAAGGTCAAGGCCGGCGTCTCCATCGAGGAGCTCGCCGAGGACATCGCGCGGCGCACCCTGCTGCACAGCCTCGCCGTCCGCCCGGTGCTCGACGCCGAGGGGGCCGAGACCGGCGTCTTCGAGGTGCCGGTCGGTGGCCGCCGCTTCCGGGCGCTGGAACTGCTGGTCAAGCAGAAGCGCATGAGCAAGACCCAGCCGGTGCCCTGCGTCGTCCGGGACGCTGGTTTGGCCGAGGAGGACTCGCTGGCCGAGAATGTGCAGCGCGCCCCGCTGCACCCGCTCGACCAGTTCCGCGCCTTCCAGACCCTGCGCGAGGCGGGGCTCGGCGAGGAGGAGATCGCCGCCCGCTTCTTCGTCGCCCCCGGCGTGGTGAAGCAGCGCCTCAAGCTGGCCGCCGCAGCGCCGGCGCTGCTCGACGCCTACGCCGAGGACCGCATGACGCTGGACCAGCTGATGGCCTTCACCGTCAGCGGCGACCACGCCCGCCAGGAGCAGGTGTGGGAGGCGCTGTCGCGCGCCTACAGCCGCGAGCCCTACCAGATCCGCCGGCTGCTCACCGAGGGGGCGGTGCGGGCGTCGGACAAGCGGGCGCTGTTCGTCGGGGTGGAGGCCTACGAGGCGGCCGGCGGGGCGGTGATGCGCGACCTGTTCCAGCACGACGACGGCGGCTGGCTGCAGGACCCGGCGCTGCTCGACCGGCTGGTCGCCGAGAAGCTGGAGGCCGAGGCCGCCACGGTGCGGGCGGAGGGCTGGACGTGGGTGGAGGTGGCGCTGGCCTTCCCCTACGGGCACAGCCGGGGGCTGCGTCGTCTGGCCGGCGAGCCGGTGCCGCTGAGCGAGGCGGAGCAGGCCACCTACGACGCGCTGCACGCCGAGTACGAGCGGCTGGAGGCGAGCGAGCCGACGGAAGCGGAGGAGCTGGATCGGGTGGCGCGGCGCCTCGCCGAGATCGACGTGGAACTGCGGGCGCTGGAGGAGCGGCCGCTGGTCTACGAGACGGCCGAGGTGGCGCGGGCCGGGGTGTTCGTCAGCGTCGATGTCGAGGGTGGGCTTCAGGTCGACCGCGGCTACGTGCGGCCGGAGGACGAAGCCCCGGTCGAACCGGTGGCTCCGGCTCTCCCGCCGGACGGTGAGGGCCCCGCCACTGCCCCGGCGGGCGGGGCGGTGGCCGCGCAGCCGGTCGCCATCGCCGGCGGTGCCAGCGTGTCGGCGCCGGTGCCGGTCACCGGACCGGCGGCGCCGGAGGAGGACGAGGGGCTGCGGCCGCTGCCCGAGCGGCTGCTGATCGAGCTGAGCGTGCACCGCACCCTGGCGCTGCGCGACGCGTTGGCCAACGACCCCGACACCGCCTTCCTGGCGGCGCTGCACGCGCTGTGCCTGCGCACCTTCACCCAGCGCCCCGGCGCCTCCTGCCTGGAGCTGGAGCTGAAGAGCGCCGGCTTCGGGGTGCAGCCGCCCGACCTCGCCGCCAGCGCCGCGGCCCGGGCGATCGACGCCCGCCAGCGCGCCTGGAGCACCCAGTTGCCGGGCGAACCGGCCGCCCTGTGGGAAACGCTGGTGGGGTTCGACGGCGACAGCCGGGCCGCCCTGTTCGCCCACTGCGTCTCCTTCGGTGTCAACGCGGTGCACGAGCCGTGGAACCGGGCGCCGCAGCGCGCCGCCCACGCCGACCTGCTGGCCGGGGCGGTCGGCCTCGACATGGCGGCGGCCGGCTGGACGGCGACGGTGGACAGCTACCTCGGCCGGGTGCCGAAGGCGCGCATCCTGGAGGCGGTGCGCGAGGCGCGAGGTCCGGAGGCGGCGCAGCTGATCGACCACCTGCGCAAGCCGGACATGGCCAAGGAGGCCGAGCGGCTGCTGGCCGGCAGCGGCTGGCTGCCCGAGCCGCTGCGCCGGCCGCTGGAGCCGGCGGCCGGCGTTGATGCCGGCGCGGCGGGCGATGCGGAGGGCGGCGACGCCTCCCTGCCGGCCTTCCTGACCGGCAGCGGGGAGGTTCCGGATGCTGGGGACGACGCGGACCGCACCGAGGCGGCGGTCGCGTGACGCGCACGCTGCGGAGCGGCTCCGGCCGCTCCGCCTCCGTCCACGTTGCTGGAGGTTCGTCATGACCGAGCCCTTCGTCACCATGGTTCTGCGTCTGCCGGCCGCCGCTCTCGGCGGCGGCGCCCCGGTCCTCGTGATCACCGCCGAGGCCGTCGTCATCGTGATCCCGGCCGGCCAGGGAGCCGTTCTCCTCGACCCGGACGTTCCGCGGGAACACGTCCTGCTCCGCCTGGCCGAAGAGGAGGTCCGGGAGGAGATCCGCACCGTGATCGAGACCGACGGCACACTGACCCGGCTGGCGCCGGAGATGGTCGGCGATGCCGACATCCACGCCGCCTGCCGGGCCGTGGCTTTGAGCACCGACCTCGGCGAGGAGCGTGGCACCGCGCGGTTCCGGGCGGCGCTGGCCGCCATCCGCGCGGCGGAACGCCGCCTCGGCTCCTCCGCCTGATCCGTGCCCGCCATCCCATCCTTCGTCGAGCCCGGCCACCGCGCCGGGCTCCTGTCTCTGGGAGAACCGCCATGCCGATCCCCGACTTCGTGAAGGCGAATTTCGAGACGCTGCTGCGCGCCGCGGCGGCCGGCGACCTGGCGCTGGTGCAGGGCACCGACGCCCGCACCGGCGAGACCCGCTTCATTTTGTGCGCCGTTAGTCAAGGAAGTGGCGAGGTGGTGCTCACCCCCTTCGGGCACCTCGCCGACGGCAACCCCTATGAGCTTTACGCCCCGCCGTTCGATCCCGGCGGCGGGTAGAGGGCGAGGAGGGCCTGGGGCGGGGTGAGCCGGAGCGGATCGAGAGAGCGTCCGCCGGCTGTTGGTCCCCCGCTCTCCCGGATCCTCCGCCATGACCTTGACCGCCGATCTCCGAACCGATGCCGCCGCCCCCTGTCCCCCGCCCCCGGTGGACACCGCGGCGGCCCTGCTCGCCGCCGCGGAGCGGCTGCTGCTCGCCCTCGAACGCGGCCGGGCCATCGGCGCCGGCACGCTGCGCGCCGCGATGACCGCGGCGTTCGGCGGCTCCGACGCCGAGGGCGCCTGGAGCTGGAAGCTGGCCTACGACGTCGGCGAAGCGGCGCAGGTATTGTTCCTGCGCCGCTTCGGCCCGGCCATGCTGGCCCGTTCCGCCAGCCCGGCGGCATTCCTGGCCATGCTGGAGCGGCTGGCGGCGCTGCTGCCCAGCCAGACCCGCCGCTCCGAGGAGAGCCAGGCCCGGCAGCAGTTCTCCACCCCGCTGCCGCTGGCCGGCGTGGTGGCCGCCGCCGCCCTCACCCCGGCCGACCGCGTGCTGGAGCCCTCCGCCGGCACCGGCCTGCTCGCCGTCTTCGCCGAATTGGCCGGCACGAACCTTGTCCTCAACGAACTGGCCGACACCCGCGCCGCCCTGCTGGAGCGCCTGTTTCCCGGCGTCCCGGTGGCCCGCTTCGATGCCGCCGCCATCCACGACCATCTCGATGCCGCGGTCCGGCCGACGGTCGTGCTGATGAACCCGCCCTTCTCGGCGCTGGCGGCGGTGGACGGCCGGGTGGCCGACGCCGCTGTCCGCCACCTCGCCTCGGCCCTGGCCCGGCTGGCCGAGGGCGGGCGCCTCGTCGCCGTCACCGGTGCCGGGCTGGCGCCGGATCATCCGGCGTGGCGCGACACCTTCGTTCGCTTGCAGGAGCGGGGCCGTGTCGTCTTCTCCGCCGCCATCGACGGCCGGGTCTACGCCCGCTACGGCACCACGGTGGACACCCGGCTGACGGTCGTCGACCGTGTGCCCGCCGACGACCCGGCGGTCTTCCCGGCCTCGCCGGGCATGGCCCCGGATGTCGCCACGCTGCTGAACTGGGTCCGGCGCGACGTGCCGCCGCGCGCTTCCGTGTCCGAGATCATCGCCTGGACGTTGCGGTTGTTCGTGCCGGTGGGCGAGCGTGGGCCGGCGGTGTTCGCCGCCCTGCTGGCCCGCCACCCGCTGCTCCGTGTTGTCGACCGGACGGGGCCGTGAGGGGGCGGCGCCATGTCCGCCGCGTCGGAGATGGCGCAGCGCCTCGCGCGGGAGGCCGAGGCGGTGTGCCGCCATTACCTGCCGCATGGGCGGCGGGAAGGACGTTACTGGCGGGTCGGTGACGTCCACGGCACGCCGGGGGAGAGCCTCTACATCCGGCTGCATGGGGGTGCTATCGGCAGATGGGCCGACGCTGCCACCGGCGAGCACGGCGACCTGCTCGACCTCATCGGGCTCAACCGCGGTCTCGGCCGGCTGGCCGCGGTGCTCGACGAGGCGCGCGTCTTCCTCGGTTCGCCGCGGGCGCCGTCGGAGCCGCGGTGGGAGCCTCCAACCCCCAACGGATCGCCGGAAGCCGCCCACCGCCTGTTCGCCCGCTCCCGGCCGCTCGCCGGCACGCTGGCCGAAACGTATCTGCGCAACCGCGGATTTGCGGATGTCCGGAAAGACGGCTCCCTGCGCTTTCAACCACGCTGCTGGTACCGTGACGCCGATGGCCGGCTCGCTGAAGGGCCGGCGCTGATCGCCGCGGCCACCGGCCTGGACGGTCGCCTCACCGGCGTACAGCGCACCTGGCTCGACCCGTCCGGCGGCGGCAAGGCGCCGATGCCCTCGCCGCGCCGGGCCCTGGGCCACCTGCTCGGCAACGGCGTCCGCTTCGGCGTGGCCCGCGACGTCCTGGCGGCGGGGGAGGGCGTCGAGACCGTGCTGGCGCTGCGCACCGTCCTGCCAGCCCTGCCCATGGTCGCCGCGCTGTCGGCCGGCCACCTCGCCGCCCTGTGCCTGCCGCCGACGCTGCGCCGCCTCTACATCGCCCGCGACAACGACGCCGCCGGACGCCGGGCGGCGGAACGCCTGGGGAGCCGCGCCGAGGCCCTCGGCATCGAGGCGCTGGTCCTGGCACCGGTGCTGGGCGACCTCAACGACGACCTGCTGGCGCACGGCGTGGCAGCGCTGCGGGCGCACCTGCGGGCCCAGCTCGCCCCGGAGGATGTGGCGCGCTTCTGGATGAGTGGCGGCTGGCCGTGGGGAGCCTGAGCCTCGGCGGACGGGCGCCGGTCGGAGCGGGCGGACGCCGGTCCGGCCGGCGGGAGGCCGCGGCCCCGGCCTTCCAGCGGGCGATCGGGCGGCAGCCGGGCCGGCTCCGCAACGGCGGGGCGCAACTTTCTTCCCCGGCCGGCCAAGCCGGCCTTCCTCGCGGGACAAGAAAGCCGCCCCCCGCCGTCCTCCGCTGACGCTGCGGCCCAAGAGGGTGCGGACCCGCCCCGCCCGCCGCTGGGGGATCGCCACGAAGGCCGCGGTGGGCGCGGCCGATCCTCCAGCCGAAGGGCAGCCGCCATGATCACCGACACCGACGCCGCCGGGCTCCACCACGCCTCCTCCCCCACCGACCACGCCCTGACCGAACTCCAGCTCTACGGCCACCGGCCCTTCGAGGACGATCCCGATCCCCGGCCGCTGCCCGACGAGACCGCCATCCGCGCCGCACTGGCCGACGTCTTCGACGCCCTGGTCTCCACCCTGCAGGACACCCGCCTGGAACCCGACCTCGCCGACCTGCTGTGGTCCACCGTCAACCTGTTCCACCGCGCCGCCGACCGCGTGCAGCGCGAACTCGACGATAACGAGGACGCCCAGAAGCGCAGCCAGCGCGAACAGGACGGCTCGGAGATCCGCTCGGTCGAGCTGGAGCGCCTGCTGGCCGAGGGGCTGACGCTGATCGAGCGCCGCACCGCCATGGAGGCCTTCCGCGACCACGCCGCCGAGCTGTTCGAGGTCCACACCGGCTCCGGCTGGCGGCCGCGCGCCGGCTCGCGGGTCAGCCACCGCACCCTGACGGCCGCGCTGATCGACAGCCGCGACTTCCTCGTCGCCAAGCGGCGGGCCGAGACCGAGCCGCTGCTGCCGGCAGGCCCCCGCATCGCCTTCACCGGCGGGGTGGAATGCAACGACCACCAGCGCATCTGGGCGGTGCTCGACAAGGTGCGCGCCAAGCACCCGGACATGGTGCTGCTGCACGGCGGCAGCCCGAAGGGGGCCGAGCGCATCGCCGCCTGCTGGGCCGAACACCGCAAGGTGACGCAGGTGCTGTTCCGCCCCGACTGGGCGCGCCACGCCAAGGCCGCCCCGTTCAAGCGCAACGACCGTCTGCTGGAGGCGCTGCCGATCGGCATCGTCGCCTTCCCCGGCTCGGGCATCGCGGCCAACCTCGCCGACAAGGCCCGGCGCCTGGGCATCCCGGTCTGGCGCTTCGGCGACGGCGGGCGGTGAACGTCCTCCGTATCGGCGGCGGTCCGTACCGGCGGACCGCCGCCGTTCCGTCTGTCCGCCGCCGTTCCGTACCGGAACGTCAGCCGAAGCTGGCGCGCTCCGCGTCCTTGCGCAGGCGGACGCCGGGGCCTTCGCCATTGCCGGGGATGAAGATCACCCCCGCCGTCTCCAGCGCCTCCCGGATCACCCGCAGGTTGGCCGGTATCGGGGAGCGCTCCCCCTTCTCGAAATGGGTGATGGTGCGCAGGCTCACGCCGCTGGCCGTGGCGAGCTGCTGCTGGGTCATGTCCACCAGACCGCGGGCGGCCCGGCATTGGGCGGGTGTCAGGCTCATGCGCCGAAGGGTAGGCCTGTGCGGAAAAACCGCAAGAGAGCGGAAAATGCGTTTGCGCGTGACGCGCATGGGTGCGATTATTACGCACAATGAGATGAAGAACAGCGTCGCCGCCCGGGTTGCCGCGCGCTGTTTTCCGGTGACGGCAAGCAGACCGGACGGCGAATCGGCACGAGGGAAAAGCGATGGCCACTCCAAGCACGCCGTCCTGCCGGACGGCCCTGTCCGCCGCCTCCCGGTTTCTGCGCGCCGCCGTGCAGAATGGCAACCGTGAGCCGCTGGTCGCCTTCTGGCAGGAGTGGCGGACGGCTTTCCGGGCGTCGCTGCGTGCGGCCCGCACGGCGCAACGGCTTGAACGGCGCCTGATCGAGCGGATCGGAATGCCCGGCGTGGATTTTTCGGCCGATGGGTCTGACGGGGCGATGGTGCGCGCCACTCATCCCGACGACATCGACCGCATCCTGGGGCCGGAGCCGGCGGGGCGGGAACGGAGCGGCCGGCTGAAGCGGGAACTGGCTGCGGCCCAGGCCCGTTGGGACACCGAAGCCGCAGCCTCGGGGCTGGTGGCCGCCATTGCGGATGAGACCGCCGCCGACCACCGGGTCGATACCCTGGTGCGGGCCATACCCCGGATGCCCGCCCGTTCCCTGGCCGAGGCGATCGCCAAGCTTGCGGTCCTGGTCGAATGGAGTGGGACGGAACCGGAGGACGGTGGGATTCCCCGCCATGGCCTGCACGGCCTGCTGGCGGACCTCGTCGCCCTGGCGCCACCGCCACGGTGACCGGAACGGCCTGGGGCAGGGGAGGCCTGTTGTCCGGGACAGGCGTGCCGGGCGCATTCCCGTCCCGGCTTCCGTTGCCGGGGCTGGTTCCTGCCGCCGTCCCGGGCAAAGGCGTGGGCGGGAACGGCCGGCGTCTTCCAAACCCGGTGGACCACCCCCGCGTGTCTCGTGATGGCGTAGAGCCCGCGGGGCGCCGTGCCAACCCGGCGGGCCGGAAAAATATCCCCTGCCGCGCGCGGCATTCCTCGCGGGGCATATTTTCCCGCCCGCCGGGTCCTCCACCTCCGTTCCGGTCCGTCGCGGTGCTCTGGGTGTTCCGGCACCCCTGTGCGGTCTCGTGCGCCCGAGCTATCACGCGGGGGCGGTCCCCGCGGACGGGAAACCCAGGAGACCCACCATGGCCATCACCCTCGGCACCTTCACCCGGCTCGACGACGGCAGCTTCACCGGCACCCTCAAGACTTTGAACGTCACCACCGGCCTCACCATCGTGCCCGTGGCGAAAGCCTCCGACAAGGCCCCCGACCACAGGGTCTATGCCGGCAACGGCCAGCGCTGCGACGTGGGCGCCGGCTGGAGCCGCACCGCCAGGACCAGCGGCGGGACCTACCTGAACCTCACGATCGCCGCCCCGGAATTCGGCCCGTCCTGGCTGCACCTGCGCCTCGTCAGGCTGGAGCACCCGGGCCACGACGGCATCACCCACATCGCCCTGTGGGAGCCGCGGGCCCGCTGACCCATGTCCACGGCGGCCACGTCCAGGCTCCGCCACGGCCCCGTGGCGGAGCCTTCAGGGTGGCGCTCGACCTTTTCCCGGCCTCATCCCCAAGGGGAGGTGAAAACCAACAAGCCCGTCGATTCCGCCGTCCCAGCGTGCCATGCCGGGGCGGGCCGCCTCAAGGATGGGCGGTTCCCCCGGCATGCGGAGCATGCCGGCTCCCCCACCCACCGGCGGGGCCGGCCGCCCTTGGCGGTCCTTGACCCGGCCCGCCCCGGCATCGCGGAGGACGGCTCCCGTCTTCACACGACGGGAGGAACCCATGCTCACCACCCACGACCGCATCCGCGAGCTGCGGGCCGAACTGGCCGAATGCCGGCTGACCCGCCGGGAACGCGCCCAGGCCACGGCGGAACTGACCGGCCTCCTCGCCCGGCTGGCGGCGGAATGGAACCCGGGCGTCCCGAGCCCCCATCCGCCTCCCCCCGGCTGAAGGGGGGCAGGGGCGGCGGCTCAGGCGGCATCGGGAGCCGGGCCGCCGGTGTCCAGCAGCGCCGCCGCCGTCACCCCCAGGGCGGTGGCCAGTTCCTGGATCACCGTGGCGGTCGGGTTTCGCGCGCCCCGCTCGATCCCGCTGATGTAGGTCCGGTGCAGCCCCGACTGGAAGGCGAGCTCTTCCTGCGACCAGCCGTGGGTGCGGCGGATCCGCTGAACGTTGAGACCGATCTGGCGGCGAATATCCATGAGGGGATGAGAGCGGTCTTGCAGCCGATCAGTCTACAGACTATGAGTAACATTCGGGTGGAGCCGGTTGCGCCGGAGGCCCCGCCCACCCGCACCGCGCGGCGGTGGACACGGGTTATGCTCTCCGGTGCACAAAATTCCAGGCAGGAGGCGATGCCGGTGACCGAACCTTCCCTCACCCGGGCGGCCCATCGGGGCCGCGGCACGGTGCCCGCCGGCATGGACGGCATCGACAGGCACATCGGCCTGCGGATCAAGCTGCGCCGCACCCTGGCCGGCCTGTCCCAGACCGCCCTGGGGGAGCGGATGGGGGTCTCCTTCCAGCAGGTTCAGAAATATGAGAACGGGATCAACAGCTTGACCGCGATGCGGCTGTGGCAGATCGCCGATGCCCTGGACGTGCCGATCAGCTATTTCTTCGACGGCCTGCCCGTGGACAAGAACGCAGTGGACCGGATCGCCCCACCGCCAGAGTTCATGCCACGGGAAACCGTGGAACTGATGCGGTGCTTCCACCGTCTCCCCGATTCCCCCGTCCGCCGCCTCTTCCTCGACCTGATGAAGGCCACGGTGGCGGTGCTGGAAGAAGCAGAGAGTTTCAGGGGAGCGTCTGGTCTGTCTTGAAGCGTACCCCGGCCCCTTTTCCGCCGTTTGCCGGGATGAGTTCGACGCCGGCCAGGTCGAAGGCCCGGATCAGCGCGTCGATGGTGACCTGATGGGCGCTGACCGCGCCGCGTGTCGCTTCCAGCCGCTTGATGGTCGGCTCGGATACCTTGGAGGCGGACGCCAGATCCTTGCGTTCCCACCGGAGGAGGGACCGGGCGGCACGGATCTGTTCACCAGTGAGGAGGGCATGATCTTCCAAAATTATACCATATAGGTCTATTTGACCCCTGATGGGTTGACAATAACCGGCGAGCATCTTACTGTTCAGGGATACGGAACCCCGGCCCTGTCGGCAAGAGGCAGGCTGTGCCGTGCTGCATCCACGGCGCGGACAACGTTCCTTTCTGTAAGGAGGCGCGATGCCTTCCCCTACGCCACACCCGCGCCCGGTTTCCGCCCGAGCCGCCCGCACGGCGGCGATCCGGCTGCTGAACGCCCTTGCGGATCAGGAAAGTGCGGACCCTCTGGTGGCGTTATGGCGGGAATGGAGCCAGACCGCGGCTGCGGTGAAACGGTCCTGCCGCACGGCGCAGAAATTGGAGCGGCATCTCTTCGCCACCATCGGCCCGCCACGGATTGTCGTGCCTTTGGATCCACCGTCACCACAGCCGGTCTACGCCGTTGACGGCCACACCATTGACCGGCTGCTGGGGACGGCCGCCGAAACTCATCCCAAGCGCACCCGGCTGAAACGCGAGTTGAAGACCGTGGTGGCCCGGTGGGAGCGGGAGGCTGATGCCTGTGGCCTCACCGCGGCCAGAGCGGATGAAGCCGCCGCCGCCCGCCGGATGGACGACCTGCTGAAGACCGCGGCGGCCACCCCGGCGCAGTCTCTGCCCGGGGTGGTGGCGAAGCTGGTGATTGTGACGGACTGGGGGCGCTGGGAACCGGAGACGGCGTCTCAGCCTTGGCCGTTTCTGCACGGCGCTTTGATGGATGTTGTAATGTTAAAAATTAAAAATGGCATCAATCCGCAAATTCCCTAAATAAAAACTATATTACCCTATTGATTCCTATGATTAAAATTGTCATATATGCAAAATATTGCATATGTTATTTTGAGATTATAATATTTTTCGTTTGTTTTTTTGTTCATCTCTATTCGTTTGCGACTGCTTTGTGCCAGGAGCGGACATAGCGTTTCAGCAAACCAGAGGCAGAGCGGCTTCAGCCGATTGTTGCATGTCGGCACGTTGGCGGTGAAGACACTGTGAGTTCGTTACCAATAAGAAAGAATAGAGGCATAATTTTTATCAATCATGATCGAGGTAGTCCTGTCCGTACGACTCATTCCAAATGCCGGTAGTTGCAAGAGCTACTACATCTTTCACGGCATCTTGAAGGCGGGAACTAGGATATTTTTTGTACGCTACTAGCAATTCATTGGCGTATTGCTGCGCAATCGTTTTGGTGCCTTCTACGCCAAAGAATCTCAACAAGACGGAAATATGTCCCTCGGCAAGCGTCACAATGGGATATGTATCCGTAGCGTCCGCGGTACGAATCAAATTGCGCAGTGCATCTATCGCTTCTTTGAGCAGCGGCTCTGCACTGTCCCAATTGGACGACATAGAGGCCATGATCATCAGTTGCTGGGCATAAGCATGTTCGATTTGGGGCGAGGTATACGCCTCGCGAGCCGTCTTTAGCTTCTCCAGTGCCTCGGCTTGTTTGCCGAAGTCGCGTAACGCGAGGCCGTATTGGAGCCAGTACAGACCGTCGACGTGAAATTTAGTCTCGAACGCTCTATACACTGACCGAACTTTGTCTTCGTCATTACGCATCATCTCCTTAACAAAGCGATGGTTTATAATTGACTTAAATACAACACCGTCCGCCTTCCCGACATTCTTGATTACTGGAGTTTCATAGTCAGAGAAAGCTTCCAAAACGGCTATAATGCAATCCTTGATCATTGTTGTTGGAACGATCTTCTCGAATAATTCGCGGATATAGACAGGATGTCGCGCCGAATATTTATTGGCGTTCGTCACGATAATGCCTTCAGTTTCGAGCGACATCTTGTTTATGCCTTCCTCAATGCCAAGATTGGAAAGAGACGAACCCACGATGTGGGAACTGAGCGTCGACCTATGAATGCTCGCGAGGCCGACGATAACAAGAAATTTCTTGTGCCGGTCATCGCCTACGTTCCTGAAGTCATTATCAATGATACGCGTAAAGCCGAGACCAGCCGCAGTTTCCATCAATCCTATAAGCAGCTGTCGGTCAGACTTTTTGTAGATTATTTCTACGCGCTGCTCCGGCTTCATCGGTTGCAGGCGTGTCCATGGTCCAAATCTTTCTAATTTTTCCAATATTCTTCTGGCATCGTCTTTCCGTATTTTCTCAACTATAAATGTTTTTGAAATGAATGGCTCAATGGTTGCTTTTACTCGCCTTTTCCAGATGTTAAGCCTCTCCGAAGCCACGATACAAATGTTCTTTGTTTGCGGTCCTGCGAGTAGTTCCGCAATCTCATTGTCCATCGCTTCTATCTTATCAATGAACAAGTAGAATCCAGAATTATTGATCTGCTCCAGGGCAACAACGACCTCTTTCAGGTCGCTAACTGCCTCTCGCAGAAAATAGACAGGTGCGTTCGAGGCTTTGCTGACGTTAAGCGCGGCCACCATTAAAGCCGTGGTTTTGCCGGAACCCGCTGGGCCAACCAACGCTATGCACTTTCTGTGTTTGTGCCCTTCTTCAACCAGCTTGGAAAAATCTTTAACAAAGGTGAGTTCTGCAGGAACTCCGTCAAGTATATCTGCCCAACACGGTTTGTATCCCTTGTAGAACTCTCGAATTGCGCCAAAAGTGTTGTCTGCTTCTGGGCGCGGAAGGATGTCGGCGCTTACGAGTGTAACGCTGTTTAATGCGCGCTTCTGCACATCAGTGAGTGCTCGATGGATGTTTCGCAACTCTGGACGCCGTGCGGTGGCAAGATCCCATCCAGTAGGACGTTGCGGCATTTCGTGATCGAGCCATCCCGCAAAATCTTTAAGCGTCCCAGGTACGTGAACGAGGTTGAGGCTGCTGAGATAGTGTTTATCAATCGTGCTTGCTGAGGGGGTTATCACGTATCCTCGAAGCGGTGCTCTTTTTACCATCGAACGCATCTCGGCCAGGGCATGTTGAAACAGCGGTTCGTTTAGTTTGGTGCCGATGAAAGCAAAAATGTAATTGCTATGGTTTTGGCCCAACTCGCGATACCAAATGGGAAGGCGGTTTGATCCCTCACCGTATTCTTGGGGTGAAAATATGAAACCGTCTTCCGGCCGATCAGCTGACCCATTCAGCTTTATAAGCTGAACTGATTTGAAGATCGGATCAATTTCTTCGAGCGGAGAATTTCGTGAAAAGACCTGAACATCCTGTGTTCCCGCTCTCCGTAGCGCTATTTCGGTACAGTCATCGATGTTCAGAGTGAAAATGCGTGACCAAGGGAAGGATGCGATTTTTTGAAGAGCCAACGAAGGCTTCGTGTTGGTTAGTCGCGTTCTTAGGAACGTCTGGAGTCGTACAGAGTCAACCGCGTTGATTGCCGAGTAGATGGTACCGAGGGCCTCACCATTATATGGCCAGTGCATCAGCGCAGCGAGTTCCTTGGCAAGGTCTTCGCCCAAAGGCATTTCTATATTGTCGGAGCTGCTTGATTCAGCGGAAGCGCCAGCGCCGAGCAGAAGCATAAGCCGACCATTCTGATAAGCGTCTTTTATTTCAGGTAGCATAGGATGCTCCGAGGCGTCGCGCTGAAATGTTGAATAAGGAACATACCTATTCCCAGTGATGTTTTCTACAATGTGTTTGATGCCTACTAAAAAACGAACCTCGCATCAGTGGCATAGCGAAATCACGCTCTGTCACGCGACTGGTATCGATATACCGATAGGAGTGTAGACGTAGCGCATACGTATGCCATTGGGCACCATGCTGGCCGGAGCCGATCGCAGGCGCGGTAACGCTATGTCCGCTTCTGGCGCAAAGCGGTCCATCCTGGTGCTTCTTGTCGCCCTTATTTCCTGTAGCGCCCGCGCGGGCAAGCCCGCGCGCCGGGCTCTCGTGAATCGAGCCACCTGCGGTGTCTCGAGCCTTGCGGCCGTCGATCCCTGGCGCAAAAGATGCCGCCCGATCGGGAACGCGCCCGTCCCGATGGGCTGTCCCAGGCCGTGGAGCGAAAAGCTGGCCGACCTCCGCCGGGGATCAGCGTTCCCTACTGCCACCCGCCGCCGTCGATGAACGCCCGAATCACCGTCAGGTCGTCCTGCCAGGAGCCGGTGAGGGGCAGGGGAATGCTGAAACGGCTGGCCTCGCCGTAGATCTCCTCCTTGATGGCGATGGCCAGGCCATAGCACTCCACCGCTGCCGCCACGTCGGCCAGCGTCAGGGCGTCCCCCTCGTCCATGCACCGTTGGTAGCACCGGACCAAGGCATCCAGTTCCCATACCCGAGGCCGCCCCTTCGCCGCCCGCCGCCCTGGCCGGAATCGGAGGCGGCGGGCCGGTGTGCTCCGCGGTGCCTGTGTCATGATGCCCGCTCCCGCCCACAGGTTCCGAGCTGTCCAATTCCACAGCCGCAGACTGTACCGGCTCCGGGCCAAGAATGCGACTAAAATAGTCGTTTTCCTGGCGCCCGCCCCAGGCTTTGGGGATGTGATTCCCCATGATCACATCCAGGCAAATCCGCGCCGCCCGCGCCCTGCTGGGCTGGACACAGGAAACGCTGGCAGACACCGCCCTGGTCGCCTTGACCGCGCTGAAGCGGCTGGAGTCCGACCGCCTCGGGGTGCGCGATTCCACCCGCGAGGCGGTGCGCGCCGCCCTGGAGAGCCACGGCATCCTCTTCCTGTCCTCGGCCCGCGGCACCGGCGTCATGCTGGTCGAAGGCCCTGCCGGCTCGCAGGGGGGTGCGTCCTCCCCGCACCGTGCCCCCTGATCGGCGCCGCCGAACCGGAAAACTCCGGTCCGTCCGGGACCGTCCCGCCGCCATCGGTGCGGGCGGGGCCTCGTTCCTGGCGCCGGGCCACGGGCTGTCCATCACGCAACGCTCAAGAATAGACGGAAAGTTTAGCCAAACCCCGCCGGATGCGCCGTTGGCAACCGGCTCTCCTGAGGCATCTAAAGATACGGCGGTGCTGCAATACTCCGATGTGCGGCGCCGGTGATGGGCCGCTGCCGTTCCGTTACACCGGTCCGGATCGTGCCTACATAGGATGCTATGACGATCTCCGCCGCTTCGGTACGGCGCCAAACAGAAGGGAAGGAGCCGCTGATGACGATGCCGCAGCTCGAACCGCCGGTTGCCGACGCGCCGCCCCAGTCGGACAGGGTGACCGACTACGACCGCCTGCACCTCGTCACCTACCTGCGCCTGCTCGACGCCGCGGCGGACGGGGCTGACCCGGACGAGGTCGCCCGCATCGTGCTGCGCATCGACCCCGCCCGCGAGCCGGCCCGTGCCCGTCACGCCCACGCCACCCATCTGGCGCGGGCGCAGTGGATGACCCGGGCCGGCTACCGGGACCTTCTCCGCCAGGGCATGCACTGAATTCCGCATCGCCGGATGTCCGGAATTCCGCCGTTCCGTCCCGCTGGAGTACGCCGTTCCCCCCGTGCTCTACGCCATCGGCGTTGTCGCAATTTCAGGGTAGCGGCTCACCTTCCGATTCGAGCGCAACCTGACGCTGCGCACGGGTGGTGAAGTCATGATGGCAAAGAATGATTGGCGTACATCTGCCGCTTACCAGTATGCCTTGAGGGTTCCTGTTTCCTGCTGGGCGTGGGAGTTCCTGCGCCGCAACCGGGACTATCAGGCGGATGCCGCCGGGCAGGGGGGCCAGCCGGAATCCCCGGATGGAACCGGCCATTGGGGGTTGCTCTGTCCTGGAGGATCCGGACAAAAGCGGGGCTGAGACGCTGGTGTCCTGGCGGCCCGAGGTGCTGCCGGCCCTGGTCCGGCTGTCGCCGGCCCCCAGGCCGTCCACCCGCCCGGCCTCCTGCCTCGACCCCTGGTGGGGGGCATCGCGCCAAGCCGTTTTCGCCACCGGGGACGGTTTCCTCGTCGCGCTGGCCGACGGGCCGCGCGAGCGGCGTTTCTGGATCGAGGGCCGGAGCCTTCCCCGACGCGGCACGCCGCTGCGGGCGATGGTCGCGCTGGACGGCGATCTGGAGGCCCAGGTCGCCGCCCTTCGCCGGTTCCACGAGGCGATGACCAACCCGGCCGCGGCCCCCGATCTGACGCCGTACCAGACGCGCATGCTGATGCGCATCCTCCAGGCCCTCGACGCCCACCTCGACGGCGCCAGCGTGCGGCAGACGGCCGAGGCGCTGTTCGGCGCCGAGCGCGTGAAGGCCGATTGGTACCGGAACACCCCCTTGCGCGACCAGGTGCGCTATCTGATTCGCCGCGGGCGGCAGCTGATGGACGGCGGCTACCGCGAGCTGCTGATGGGGCGCATCCGGCGCTTTGCACCGTAACGCTCCTGCCGTTCCCGCCGCCGCGGACCGTCGGGGGTGACCGCTTATCCCCCCACAAACACAAATCCGGAAAGCCGGCGATCCGCCTTCCAAGGGCGTTCCGCCGGTACGAATCGTGCCGGAATCATCACCCACGCGCCGACAGGAAGGGCCTGAGGGATTGATTTTTCTGGATTTTCATTCCCAGCCACCGGGGGACTCCTCCCCGCAAGGTCTTTCCCCTCCCCGGCGCCCGGCCGTTTCCGCGAGCCTTCCGCCATCGCGCACCGCCGCTCCCGGCGGCGCGCTCCGGATGACGGAGGCTCGACCATGCTGGACACCACCGGCGATCTGCCGCCCCGCTTCCTGCGCACGCCCGAGGCCGCGCGCTTCCTCGGCCTGTCCGGCCGGACGCTGGAGAAGCACCGCGTCTACGGCACCGGCCCGCGCTACCGCAAGATCGGCGGGCGCGTGGTCTACGCGCTCGACGACCTGAAGGCCTGGGCCGACCGCGGCCTGCGCACCTCCACCTCCGACCCCGGCGCCAGCGCCGTGCGGCCGGCCCGCCGCTGAGGGGAGGGGAGTATGGACGACCCTCGCTTTCCCGCCCGCCGCACCGACATCGCATTGCGCGACGTGGCCGACCTGATGGTCTGGCCGTGGTTCAGCCTCGCCAAATCCCCACGCCGCACGCCCATTGTCTTCGAACAGGGGGCGGTGCGCATCCGGGTCGAGCCGGCCGGCGACCTCGGCATCGCCACCCTCTGGGACGCCGACGTGCGGGTCTGGGCGGCCAGCCAGCTGACCGAGGCCCTCGACGCCGGCCGGACGCCCACCCGGCATCTGGAAACCCCGGCGTATCCGCTTCTGCGCTTCCTCGGCCGCGGCGTCGGCCGGCACGACTACGCGTTGCTGCACGCCGCCTTCGACCGTCTGGCGGCCACCCGGGTCGAGACCACGCTGCGCGCCGGGCCGGAAGGACCGGCCCGCTTCCGCTGGCTGGAGGGGTGGGAGCCGACCGCGGCCGGCGTCCGCCTGACGCTGCCGGACTGGCTGTTCGCGGCGGTGTGCGAGCGCCGCGTGCTGACGCTGGATCCCGGCTATTTCGACCTCACCGGCGGGGTGGCGCGCTGGCTGTACCGGCTGGTGCGCAAGATGGGCGGCCGGCAGCGCGGCGGCGGCGCTATCGGGTTGCACCGCCTGCACGCCCGCAGCGCCAGCGTCGTGCGCTACGCCGAGTTCGCCCCCCGCATCCGGCGGATCGCCACGTCCGGCCTGCCGGGCTACCGGCTGTTTATCGAGCGGGGCGGCGGCGAGGAGCGCCTGCTCTTCACGAGGGAGCGAACCGCCGCGAACCTGTCCACAAGCTCTTGTGGACAGCCGTTGAATGCGGTCGGGACATCGTGCCCGGACGGGGGCGGGAGATCACCATGCCGACCCGCGGGAGAACGCTCACCCGACTCGGAGTCAAGTCCTTGGCCCGCCTCACCGATTCGCCCCTATAACTTATATAACTTAAACAATAACAGACTCTTGGCGGCTGACTCCTCGACTCCTCCGCCTGTGGATAAGTCCTCCGGAGCGGGGAGGGCGCCGCGATGATCGTGGCCTTCCTCAACCAGAAGGGCGGCGTCGGCAAGACGACGCTCGCCCTCCACCTCGCCGGCGAGCTGACCCGGCGTGGCCATCGCGTGCTGCTGATCGACGCTGATCCCCAGGGCTCGGCGCTCGACTGGGCGGAACAGCGCAACCGCGAGGGGCTGCCCCGGCTGTTCGCCATGGTCGGGCTGGCCCGCGAGACGCTGCACCGCGAGGTGCCCGACCTGGCCTCCGGGGTCGAGCACGTGGTGATCGACGGGCCGCCGCGGGTGACGGCGCTGGCGCGCTCGGCGATCCTGACCGCCGAGCGGGTGCTGATCCCGGTGCAGCCCAGCCCGTTCGACGCCTGGGCCTCGGCCGAGCTGCTGCGCCTGCTCGACGAGGCGCGCGGCTGGCGGCCCGGCCTGACCGCCCGCTTCCTGCTCAACCGCTGCATCGCCCGCACCCGGCTGCTCCGTGACGCCCGCCGTGAGCTGGCCGGGGTGGTGCCGCCGGCGCTGGCGGCGTCGGTTGGCCAGCGCGTCGTCTTCGCCCGCTGTGTCCGCTCCGGCCGGCTGGCCTTCGAGAGCGAACCGGGCTCCACGGCGGCGCAGGAGATTGCGGCGCTGGCCGCCGAGCTGCTGGGGACCGGGCCATGACCGGCGGGCGGATCGGCTTCGGCGCCCGGCCCGGCGCACCCGACGCCTGGGTGCGCCGGGGCGAGGGCGGGCCGGCCAGGGCAGAGGTCTACACCGCGCGGCTGACGGTGGATATCACGCCGGAGCTGCGCGGGCGGATCAGGATCGCCGCCTTCCGCCGCGGCGTCACCATGGCGGCGCTGCTGCGCGAGGTGCTGGAAGCCCGCTTCGCCGGGGAGGAGGCGCCATGATCGCCGCCCTGGTCAACCTGACGCCGGGGGTGGGCCGCACCACGCTGGCGGTCAACCTGGCCGGCGAGCTGGCCCTGCAAGGCAAGCGGGTGGCGCTGCTCGACGTCGATGGCGTCTCCGGAGTGCGGGAGTGGGCGGGGATGCGGCGGCGCAACGACCTGCCGGCCCTGTTCGACACCGTCACGATCACCAGCGCCCAGCTGCGCTGCGGGTTGTGGGGGCTGGGCACCAGCTTCGATCACGTGGTCATCGACACCCCGGCCCGTTCGCCGGCAGCGGTGCGGGCGGCCCTGCTGGCGGCGGAGACCGTGCTGGTGCCGACCCTGCCGGACCGGGAGGCGGTGGGGCGCTGTGCCGCCACCATGCAGCTGGTCGTCGAGGCGCTGGCGGCCGAGCCGATGCTCACTGCGTCCCTGGTGCTGACCCGGGCGCCGGAAGGGATGCTGGTCGAACCGGGTACCGAGGCGGGGGTGCTGGGCCTGCGCCTGCCGGTGGCGGCGGCGGTGGTGCGGCAGCGGCTGGCCTTCGCGACGAGCCGGAGCACCGGGCTGCTGGTGCCGGAGCTGGAGATGGCCGGGCGGGCCGAGGCCGACGTCCGCGGCCTCGTCTCGGAGGTCTTCGGCCTGGGATCGGTCTCGGCGGCAGGCTGATCGGGCAGGGCGGCGGCCTGCTTTGCCCTGGAGCGAAGCTGATCGCACAACAGCGCGCAAAGACAGGAAATCGGACAGGGCTTCCAAGCTTCGGCGGGCTTCCGTGAGGGTGTTATGAAGAAGAAAAATCGACGGTCAGCAAGATAAAGGCGCGGTTCGCCGTCGTTCGTGGCCGTTGAATTCCTTAGAGTTTTCCTGTGTACGCGCTTTCCTGGGCGAACATTGGCGAATCTGTCCTTTGAAATCCCGTCATACCTTTGAGTTCTGGTCAAGACATGGCCTTCGACGCATCGTCGATCCGGTTTTGTCTTCCGGCCGGCCCTGGAGCCGGTCGTGGTTCGCGGAGGAGTACCGGCATGCGGTGGCGCGGGTCGATCTTCGACGGCCTCTCGGCCGACGACGGCTTCAAGGCCCGGATGAAGGCGCTGGCCGACCGCGGCCGGGCCCTGGCCCGCGGCTATGTCCGCCGCTCAGAGCGCCGGGTCCGGGTGCGGGCCGCGCCGGCCAGTCCGAACGCTTACGCCCGTCCGGTCAACGTCAAGCTGCTCTACCACGACCGCGCCCGCGGCGCCTTCCCCAACTCGGTCGCCGTGCTGGCCAACTACCTCGCCAAGGACGGCCCGCTGTTCGACCGCGACCGCCTCGGCATCGACAAGGGCGAGGTGGCAGCATCCTGGTCGGACGACCGCCGGGTCTTCCACGTCATCGTCAGCCCCAACGACGGCCACCGCATCGACGACATGGTGGCCTACGGCCGGGAGGTCATGACCGCCTGGGAGCGCCGGGTCGGTGAACTGGAATGGGTGGCGGCGGTCGAGCGCAAGCCCGACATGGCGCACGCGCAAGGCAACCAGCACCTGCACGTGATGATCCGTGGCGTCCAGGACGACCGCGACCTCTACTTCGAGCGCGACGTCGTCACCCACTGGTTCCGCCACGACGCGGTGGAGGTCACCACCCGGACGCTGGGCTGGATGGACGAGCGCGAGCGGCAGGCCTACGAGCGCCAGCTCGCCCTGATGCAGCGCCTGCGCGAGGAGCGCGGCCGCGAGATCGGGCGCGACGGCTTGGACAATCTCGGAGGGCGTGAGCTGTGACGCGGCCCCTCCTCATCCTGCTCGGTTGCTGTGTTGCGTGGCTGCTGACGGTGGCGACCGTCACCGAGCTGGTCGGCTGGCTGTTCGGCTGGCCGGCCGTCTTCGGTGGGTTGCGCGTTGGCACCGTCGCGCTCTACTGGCCCGGCCAGTTCCTGACCTGGCGTGATCTGCTGGCCCCTGGCCACCGCTGGATGGTCACCGTCGCCGTTCTGGTCTGCACCGCCACCGCCGTGGCGCTGGTGGTGCGCGCCGGCCTCCCCCTGCGCGGCGACCGCTCTCCCCGCTTCGGCGCCGGCCGTTGGGCCGGGGACGCCGACGTCCGCCGCAGCGGTCTGCTGTGAGGGAGGCGGCGATGACGGACTCCTGCATCGTCCTCGGCGCCTGGAACGGCCGGCCCCTGCGCCAGCGTACCCTGCAGCCGGTGCTGGTGATCGGCCCCACCGGCTCGGGCAAGACCACCACCACGGTGCTGCCTACCCTGTTCGCCGGCTGGCGCGAGAGCGCCGTCGTCTGGGACTTCAAGGGCGCCATGGCCGGCGACAGCGGGGCGGCGCGCGAGCGCTTCGGCGACGTCATCGTGCTCGACCTCGCCCGGCCCGGCGGTCCCCGCTACAACCCGCTGATGGCGGTGCGGCCCGGCCCGCATCTGGTGCCGGACTGCCAGCACGCCGCCCGCATCCTCACCGAGGGCGAGAAGGAGGGGCACTGGCGCAACGCCGCCTTCTCCTACCTCACCGGCGTCTTCGTCTACCTGCTCACCGCGGCGGCCGATTCCGAGAAGTCGCTGGCCGGGGCGCGGCGGCACATCCTGCTCGGCGACGACGGGCTGACGCTGATGCTGGCCGAGGGCGTCCATCCGACCGCCCAGCGCGCTGCCCAGGAACTGTGGGACAAGAGCGTCGCCGCCGACGCCGAGCCGGACGAGGACGGCAAGAAGGACGGCCCGGCCCGTAAGGGCGGGCGGGGCGGTGCGGTCGACAAGAGCCTGCATTACCGCAAGTCGGTCTACGTCACCGCCTCGGTGC
>CALABS010000065.1 GCA_937887565.1 uncultured Rhodospirillaceae bacterium
TTTTTTTTTTAATGATACGGCGCCCCCCGAGATCTACACTCTTCCCCTACACGACGCTCTTCCGATCTCGAGCCGGCGGCGGCCAACGCCGCCCGCCCGCCGGTACCGCTGCCGGACTGGGCCGCCGCGCCGCCGCCGCCCGAGCCCATCCCGCCGCGCCCGCTGGCGCCGTCACGCCCCGACGGCGACGAGCCGGCGGCGCGCTCGCCGCTGGCGGCCGGCGACGACGGCAAGCGCTTCCTGCGCGGCAAGCTGATCCACCGCCTGCTCCAGGGCCTGCCGGAGCTGCCGCGCGACAAGCGCGCCCAGGCCATGATGCGGTGGCTCACCAAGGCGGGGGGGCGCGACTTCGACACCCCTGAACGGCTCAGGATCGCCAACGAGGTCACCGACGTCCTCGACCACCCCTCCTTCGCGCCGTTGTTCGCGCCGGGCAGCCGCGCCGAGGTGCCGGTGGCCGGCCGCATCGGCGACCGCGCCATGGCCGGCCAGGTGGACCGCCTGGCGGTCACCGACACCGAGGTGCTGGTGGTGGACTACAAGACCAACCGCCGCCCGCCCGCCGGCGCCGAGGAGATCCCCGATCTCTACGTCCGCCAGATGGCCGCCTACCGGCTGGCGCTGGCCTGCGTCTATCCCAAACACCACGTCCGCTGCGCGCTGGTGTGGACCGACGGTCCCACCCTGATGGAGATCGACGCCCACCGCCTCGACGAGGCGCTGGCCGACATGCTGTAGGCACCATCACTTGGTCAGCGACAGGAACATCCGCGTCAGCTTCTCCGGCAGGCGCTCGACCCGGTCGACCACCGCGTAGCCGCCCTCGCCGAAGATGTCGGCGATATAGGCGTCGGCCTTGGCGTCGAGCGTGATGCAGACGGTGCTGACGCCCCGGCCCCGCAGTTCGCCGACGGCGGCGTGGGTGTCCCATTTCAGGTAGTCGTCGTCGTCCACGTCGATGTCGGCCGGCTCGCCGTCCGAGACCAGCAGCAGCAGCTTCTTCTCCTCGCGGCGCAGGCCGAGGTGGTGGCCGGCATGGCGCAGGGCGGCGCCCATGCGGGTGGCCAGCCCCGCCTCCATGGCGGCCAGCCGGCCCTTGGCGACCGCCCCCCACGGCTCGTCGAACTCCTTGAAATGGGTGTAGCGCACCTGGTGGCGGCTTTTCGAGGCGAAGCCGGCCACCGCGAAGCTGTCGCCCAGTTGCCCCACCGCCCAGGCCAGCAGGGTCGCCGCCTCCTGGCTCAAGGACAACAGGGTGCGCTCCGATCCCGGCAGCCGGTCGTTGATGCTTTGCGACAGGTCGAGCAGCAGCAGCACGGCGATGTCGCGGCCGTCGGGGACGTGGCTCTGGTAGACGCGGGGGTCGGGGGTGAGGCCGGCCTTGAGGTCGATGGTGGCGGTCAACACCTGGTCCAGGTCCATCTCGTCGCCGTCGGCCTGGCGGCGGATGCGCTTGCGGTTCTGCGGCTTCAGGCGGTCGATGACGCGCTTGATCCGCTTGGCCACCACGGCGTTGCGGTCCAGCAGCGAGTCGATGAGGGCGGCATCACCCGAGGGCGGCAGGCTCTCATAGACCGTCGCCCAGTCGGGGCGCTGCTCGCGCTCGCCGTAATCCCATTCGGGATAGTGGCGCGGCAGCATCAGGCCGTCGGCGGCCGGCGGGTCGTCGGTGCCGTGGTCGGAGTGGAAGTCGTCCTTGCTGTCGGTGTCCTCAAGGAACCGCCAGACATAGCGGTTGTCGTCGCGGTAGGCGACGACGGTGTCCTCGAACCATACCTTTGGCTCGCGGAAATCCGGCTTGCGCACCCGGGCCAGGTATTCGACGCCGAAATCGGCCGGGACCAACGGGTCGTGGGGATCGCGGGCCATGGCGGCGCGGAAGCGGTCGGCGAATTCCAGGATCAGCGGATCGTCATAGGGATGGGCAGCGTCGAGCAGGGCCCGCGACAGCATGGCGGCATGGACGCGGATGCTGTTGAAGCCGGCGGGGGCGGCGCCGGGCACTGGGACGGGATGCAACGCCATCCACAGGCGGCGTAGGCCGGGATAGCGGGCCATGGCCAGGAATTCCACCCGGCTGTCCTCGAACACCTCCATGAAGATGTGCTGGAGCTGGCTGTAGTTGTCGGCGGTGAACGGCGTGCTCCACAGCTTGTGGGCGGCCAGGTGGGCGAGCATGGCCCGGTAGCGGTCGATGGCCGCGACCCCTCCCTCGTCCTCCAGCGCGTCGGGCAGGTGGAAACCCAGCTTGTCCAGATGCGGCAGCGGCCGGCGCAGGGTGTCGAAGGCCAGGGTGTAGGGCACCAGATCGACATCCAGGTCCCAGAACGACGTGAGCGTCAGCTTGAGCTCGCGCTCGTGGTCGACCAGCAGGGTGCCATGGCGCTCGCGGGTGAGGGCGGCATGGGCGTCGGCGGTCTGCAGCGCGAAATAGAGCTGCACGGTGTTGGGCTGGTCGCGGTAGGTCGAGACCCCGAATTCGACCCAGTTGGCCAGCCCCTGGATGCCCACCAGCGACAGCAGGCCGGGGGCGTGGGCCAACAGCGGCGCCAGTCCGGGCCGCGCCAGCTGGGCCATGCGCTTGACCAGGCCGAACCAGGTGAACAGGGCGGCGGCGGTCTCGACCCGCCGCGCGATGGCCGGCAGGGTGGCGAGGAACGGGTCGGCCAGCCGCGCCACCTCGGGCACCGCCCCCAAATAGAGCGCCGTCTCGGCGGCCGGCAGCAGGATGCTTTCGTCGGTGGCGCGGGCGGCGTCGGGCAGCGCGTCGAGGAAGGTGGCGACCGGGCCGCCGCCCTGCCTCAGGCGGCAGATCCGGGCGGCGCCCTCCAGCCACGCCTCGGTGCCGCCGGGGCTGAGCAGCCGCTCGGCCTTGGCGATGGCCTCGGCGAACACCTCGTCGACCTCGGGCAGGTCGACGCACAGCCGTGCCCGCGCCGCCTGGGGATCGAGCGCCATGGCCTCACCCCAGCGCCAGGTCGACGGCGTGGGCGAGGGTGGCGCGGATGTCGGCGTCGTCGGTCAGCGGCGTCGACAGGGCCATGGCGCAGGCCTCGGCCGGCGGCACGCCCTCGGTCATCAGCTTGGCGGCGTAGACCAGGAGCCGCGTCGAGGCGCCCTCGTCGAGGCCGTGCCCCTTGAGCGCGCGGGCGCGTTCGGCCACCGCCACCAGCTTCACGCACTCGGACGCCGGCAGGCCGGATTCGCGGGCGACGATCTCGGCCTCCACCTCGCGGGGCGGATAGTCGAAGTCCAGCCCGGTGAAGCGCTGCTTGGTGGACTGCTTGAGGTCCTTCATCAGGCTCTGGTAGCCCGGGTTGTACGAGATCACCAGGTGGAAGTCGGGATGCGCAGTGACCAACTCGCCCTTCTTGTCCAGCGGCAGGACGCGGCGGTGGTCGGTCAGCGGGTGGATGACCACCACGGTGTCTTGGCGGGCCTCGACGATCTCGTCCAGATAGCAGATGGCGCCCATGCGGGCGGCCACCGTCAGCGGCCCATCCTGCCAGCGGGTGCCGCCGGCGTCGAGCAGGAAGCGGCCGACCAGGTCCGAGGCGGTGACGTCCTCGTTGCAGGCCACGGTGACCAGCGGGCGGCCCAGCTTCCAGGCCATGTATTCCACGAAGCGCGACTTGCCGCAGCCGGTGGGACCCTTGAGCATGACCGGCAGCCGCTGGCGCCACGCCGCCTCGAACAGCGGCACCTCGCTGCCGACGGGGCGGTAATAGGGCTCGGTCGTGACGGCATACTGGTCGGGCATGGCATCCATCTCCTGTCAGGAACCGGAGACAGCATAACGAATGCGGCGGGCGATGGGTCCTCCCCACCGCCGGGTGGTATGACCACTACGCCGGGGTGGGTGGGTTCTGCCCACCCTCGACGCCGTTGAGGGTGAAGACGAAGGTGGCGCCGCCGCCGGGGGTTTCCTCCACGGTGATGGTGCCGCCATGGCGCTCGACGATGCGCTTGCACACCGCCAGCCCGATGCCGGTGCCGGGATACTGGGCGCCGTGCAGGCGGGTGAAGATGGTGAAGACCTGCTCGGCGTATTGCGGGGCGATGCCGATGCCGTTGTCGGCCACCGACACCGCCCACTGGCCGTCGCGGGGGGCGGCGGAGACGTGGATTTCGGGCGGCTGGCCGGGATTGGCGAACTTGATGGCGTTGGACAGCAGGTTCTGGAACACCTCGACCAGTTGGACGATGTCGCCGGCCACCACCGGCAGCGGCCCGGCTTCGATGCGGGCGCCGCGTTCGGCGACCAGGCCTTGCAGGTTGGCCGTGGCCTCGGCGAGGGCGTCGTCCAGGGCGACCGTCCCCAGGGGGCCGTCACGATGGCGGACGCGCGAGTAGCTGAGCAGGTCGTGGACCAGATCCTGCATGCGCTTGGCGCCGGACACCAGATAGGTCAGGAATTCGCGTTCGTCCTCGATCAGGCGGTCGCTGGCGCGGCGCTCGATCAACTGGGCGAAGGAAACCACCGTGCGCACCGGCTCCTGCAGGTCGTGGGCGGCGACATAGGCGAAGCGCTCCAACTCGACATTGGAGCGGGTCAATTCGTCGACGGTGGCCTGCAGCCGCTCGGCCGCCGCCTTGCGTTCGGAAATGTCGCGGACGAAGGCCAGGTCGTAGTCGGTTCCCTCGAACACCAGATGGTTGGCGACCACCTCCACCGGCACCATGGAGCCGTCCTTGCGCCGCAACTCGGCCTCGAAGACCAGCGTCCCCCGCAGGGTCAGCTCCCGCCAGTGGCTGGTCCAGTTGACCGCGTGGGCGGGGTTGACGCGGCTGGCCTCCATGCCGACCAGTTCGGCGCGGCTGTATCCCAGCAGCGCGCAGGCGGCGTCGTTGACGAAGAAGATGCGGCCGTCCGCCCCCAGCCAGAACACGCTTTCCTTGGCATGCTCGATGGAGAACCGCGTCAGCCGCAGCGCCTGGGTGACCGCGACGTGGGCCTCGCCCAGTTGGGTCAGCTCGCGGCCGAGATCGCGCAGCTCGGTGGGGCCGCTCCAGTCGAACCGGACACCGCGTTCGCCGGCCACCATCCGGTGGAGCCCGTCGACCAGTTCGCCCTTGGCCCGCTCGATCCGGCCGACCAGCCGGTTGACGCCGATGCCGACCGCCAGCACCAGCACCAGGAAGACGCCCCCGGCGCCGGCGAGCATGGTCAGCAGTCCGCGCAGCAGCGCGGTGTCGTCCACCGGCGTGCCGACCCACATGACGTCCTCGGGCTCGGGGCCGAGCACCATCGGCACCCAGGCCACGTCGACGCCCTGCGCATCGTGGTGGATCGCCGGGTGCAGCGGCGTGCCCGGGGCGATGCCCGCCACGCCGCCGCCGGTGCCGCCGTGCAGGTCGCGGCCGTAGCCGTCGACCCAGCGTGAGTCGGCGAAGTCGCGCAGCAGGTCGTGGAGGTCGAAATCCATGATCAGGCTGCCGGCGACGGCGCCGTCCAGGGCCTTGATGGGGGTGGCGAGGCGCAGACGCTGGGTCGCCGGCAGGATGAAGGCCTGCGGCTCTCGGGAATCGCTCGCCAGCAGACGCGGAAAGCGGTCGCCGAGGCCGTGGCGCGGCATGCTCGCCACGGGAGCCGGGGCCACCTTCCCGGCCGCCACCTCGACGCGGAGGCGCTCGACGCCGTCGAGGTCGGTGATGGCCAACGCCTCCACGTCGCCGGGCGGGGTGAACCACCGCCGCAGCACGCCGACGAAGCGTTCGGCCGCCTGCGTGGCGTCGAGATAGAGGCCGCCGCCCTGGCCCTGCACCGCCCGCAGCATTTCCAGCGGCGCCGGCAGCATGGCGATGTTGCGCACCGTCTCGCGGCGGCGCTCCAGCCGCTGGGTCAGTTCGCGGGCCTGGGTCTGGGCCTGCATCAGGCTGTTCTGACGCGCCGCCTCGTCATAGGCGTGCAACGCCCCGGGCAGCACCGACAGCAGCACCGTGGCGGCCGGGATCACTCCCAGGGCCAGCAGGGTGGCGAACAGCAGGGTTCTAAGCTTGGGGCCGCCGACAGACACCGCGCCGATGCCTCGATAGTGGACACGTCATCCTATACCCGTTCCCATCCAATGGATATAGCGGGCTCAGCCGGGCAGTGCCAGCGACAGCGCCTCGGTCAGCGACACCGGCCCGGGCGGGATGCCCGTCGCCGCCAGGGCTTGGGCCAGGCCGGCCTGGGCGGCGCTGTAGGCGCGGCGCTGGGCCGCCACCAGCGGGATGCGGGCGCCGTCCTCGCCGGCATGCCAGGCGCGGCAGGCCGCCTCGTCGGCCGACAGCACCGCCCTGCACGGCAACGGCCGGTCGGGATGGATGGCGCAGCGGCCGTCGTCGAGCAGCGGGCAGGGCACGCGCGCCGCCTGCCAGCGCTCCACCGGCAGCGTGCGCAGCCGCGCCTCGGCGGCGTTCTGGCGGGTGCGGACGCGGCGCCGGGCGTCGCCGGGAAGGGCGCGGACGGCCTCCGCCACCAGGTCCTCCTCGGCGGCGGTGATGCCGACCACCTGGTGGCAGCACCAGCCGCAGCCGGCGCGGCAGGCGGCGCCGGCCACCGCCTCGGCGACCTCGGGCGCCGTCGCCAGCGCCGCCATCTGGCGGTCGGCCTCGGCGATGGCGGCGCGGGCGGCGCCGGCCAGGGCGTAGGGGGCGGCGGCCAGGACCGCCAGCGCGGCGTCACGGGCGGCGGTCTCGATGTCGGCGGCGCTGACGGTCATTCCGGCTCCCCTTTGGATATTAGAAAACCATCATACGTCGGGAAGGGGTCGAGCGACAGCCCGGTTTCGGGTATACGGGTGCCATGAAGGTCAGCATCGACATGGGCACCACCGCCGCCGGGGGAAAACCGGCGGTCTGCGATCTCGAGGAACTGCTCGCCACCCGCCTCCTGGTCCAGGGCAATTCCGGATCGGGCAAGTCGCACCTGCTGCGCCGCCTCCTCGAGCAGAGCGCCCAGTGGGTGCAGCAGTGCGTCATCGACCCCGAGGGCGACTTCGTCACCCTGGCCGACGCCTTCGGCCACGTGGTGGTGGACGCCGCCGCCCACACCGAGGGGGGGCTGCAGCAGATCGCCGGGCGGGTGCGCCAGCATCGCATCTCGGTGGTGCTGAACCTCGAGAACCTGGAGGCCGAACTGCAGATGCGCCGGGCCGCCGCCTTCCTGGGCGGGCTGTTCGACGTCGACCGGGACTTCTGGTATCCCATGCTGGTGGTGGTCGACGAGGCGCAGCTGTTCGCCCCCTCGGCCGCCGGCGAGGTGTCGGACGAGGCCCGCAAGGTATCCTTGGGCGCCATGACCAACCTGATGTGCCGGGGACGCAAGCGCGGCCTGGCCGGGGTGATCGCCACCCAGCGCCTGGCCAAGCTGGCCAAGAACGTGGCCGCCGAGGCCTCGAACTTCCTGATGGGACGGACCTTCCTCGACATCGACATGGCCCGCGCCGCCGACCTCCTGGGCATGGAGCGCCGCCAGGCCGAGATGTTCCGCGACCTCGACCGCGGCCATTTCGTCGCCCTGGGGCCGGCCATGGCGCGCCGGCCGCTGCCCATCCGCATCGGCGAGGTGCAGACCCAGGCCCGTGCCGGCAGCCCCAGGCTGATGCCGTTGCCGCCGACCCTGCCCGGCGACGCCCGCGACCTCATCCTCAAGCCGGGCGAAAACGAGGCCATGCCGCGCCCGGTGCCGGTCTACCGGCCGGCTCCCGCGCCCTCCACCACCGACCTGCTGGCCCAGCTGACCCAGGCTCGCGATCAGTTCCAGGCGCTGCAGGACGAGGAGCCGGCCGACAAGCGCAGCCTGGACGACGTGCTGCGCGAGGTGCTGGCCGACCCCGAGGCGCCGTTCCGTTCGGTGGCGGTGCTGTACCAAGACTTCCTGGTCCGCTGCCGCGCCCACCGCCTCAACGGCCGCATGCTCGACCTCGCCGCCTTCCGTCGCAAGCTGGCCGCCGCGCGGGCCGGCGTCGCGCCGGACGCCGCCGCCAGCCCGGAATGGGAGCAGGCGGCGGCCTTCGCCAGCGACCTGCCCGAGGACATCCACGGGGTGTTCCTGCTGCTGGCCCGCGCCGCCCTGGACGGGGCGCCGTGCCCGTCCGACGACCAGATCGCCCGCGCCCGCGGCAGCCGGTCGCCCCGGCGCGGCCGCATGCTGCTGACCTACATGGAGGAGCGGGGGCTGGTGGCGACCCGCGAGGACGTCTACGGCAACCGCATCGCCGTCCTGCCCAATCTCGGCTGGGAGACCGCCCCCGGCGACCCCAACGCGCCCGCCGACCCCGACGTCGGCGAGGTCGCCTGACCCGGGGTCAGCGCAGCGACACCAGCTTGCCGTCCTCCCGCGCCGGCGGCGCCGGCAGTTGCGCCGCCTCCTCGTCCAGCAGCGGCATGTGGTCGAGCCGGTAGAGGAAGACGATCAGCGCCGCCGTCGCGCCGACCATGAACAGCGGTCCGAACAGCCACAGCACCAGCGGCAGCAGGAAGAAATACGCCCGCATGCCGAGCCAGTAGAAGTGGCCGGCCCGGTTCAGTTGGGCGATCACCAGCCGGGGCGCCACCGCGCCGTGGCGGCCGCCCAGGGGAACGTTGATCATGTAGGCCACATGGTGGAAGAACCGGATCACCATGGTGAAGCACAGGAAGGCGGCGAACAGGTCGACCAGGATGGCCAGGATCTTGAGGATCCACACCGCCGGGCCGGCGCCGCCGCCGACGTTGAGGGCGTGCCACAGCCCTTCCAGCCGGTCGCCCTGGGTGCTGAGGGTCAGCACGCCGGTGATCAGGAAGATGGCGGTCGAGGCCAGGAAGGTGGCGGCCATGATCGAGTTGCGGAAGGTCTGGACGGCCAGGATGTCCCGCCCGCCCTCCATCACCGATTGGGCCCAGGCGGCGCGCGAGCGGGAAACCACCGCCTGGAAGGTGTAATGGTGGCCGCGGCGGACCATCACCATCAGGAACAGGTGGTAGATGCCGATGGCCGCCACGCACCCCAGGAACATGAGGACGTCGACCTGGATTTCGGGCCAGATGGGAGGCATGGCGGGGTCACTCGCCGAAGAACGGGAAAGGCCTTTCGACCGGGGCGCGGCCGGCGCCGGCGCCGGCACGGAGCAGCACGGCGAAGGCGTTGACAAGGGCTGCGAGGGCGGCCACCGGCTTGGGTGCCAGGGCCGCGACATGAAGGATGGACATGGGATTGATCCGAAACCGGTGGGGGAATGCGGACCATCCTACGCGCGTGGGCTGACCGCATCCTGGCAGCGGCGTGAAAGCTTCCTGACGGCTGGATGAAAAGATTGTCAGGATTGCCCGTCGGGGCGGTGGGCGGCCGCCGGCAGGACCAGGGTGACCGCCAGGCCGGGGCGATTGTCCGACAGCACCAGGGCGGCCCGGTGATGGTGGGCCACCGCGTCCACCACCGCGAGCCCCAGGCCGTTGCCGGGCAGATGGCGGCTGGAATCCAGGCGGACGAAGCGCTGCAGCACCTTGTCGCGGTGGTCGGCCGGAATGCCGGGGCCGTCGTCGGCGACGGTGATGGCGATGCCCGCGGCCGTCGCCTCGACGGTCACCCGGATATGGCCGCCGGCCGGCGTGTAGCGGATGGCGTTGTCGACCACGTTGGACAGGGCCTGGAACAGCAGGTTGCGGTCGCCGTTGACGGTGCCGCCGATCACGCCGGCGGTCGCCAGGTCCAGTCCCTTTTCCTCGGCCAGGGGCTGGAAATAGTCCACCAGGTCCTCGATCAGCGGCGCCAGGTCGAGCGGCGCGAAGTCGCGGGCGACGCCGTGTTCCAGCCGGGCGATGGACAGCAGCGACTCGCAGGTGGCCAGCACGCCGTCCACGTCGTCGACCGATGCCGCCACCGCCTCGGCCAGCCCGTCGCGCGGCTGGTCGGTGACCAGCGCCAGTTCCAGGCGGTTGCGGGTCCGCGCCAGCGGGCCGCGCAGATCGTGGGCGATGTTGTCGGTGACCTGCCGGGTGGCGGCCATCAGCTGTGAGATGCGGTCCAGCGCCTCGTTGACGCTGCCGGCCAGCTGGTCGAATTCGTCGCCGCTGCCGCTGACCGGCATGCGCTCGCGCAGGTCGCCGTGGAGCAGGCGGTCGGCGGTGGCGCCGAGCGCGCCGAGGCGGGCCAGCACCATGCGGCTGGTCACCGCGCCGGCGAACACCGCCAGCAGCGCCGTCAGCACCATGGCGATGGCCAGGGTCTCCTCGATCACCAGCCGGAACTGTTCCTCCTCGGCGAGGTCGCGGCCCAGCACCAGCCGCAGATCGCCGGCCAGCGGCACGGTCAGCAGGCGGGCGGCGACCGGAGCCCGCTCGGGCCCCTTCAGGGCCTCGACATGGGCGAAGGCGCCGGGCGGCGGCGCGCCGCCCGCCGGCAGCTCGAAATTGCCCGCCAGCACCCGCCCCTGGGAGTCGGCCAGCCGGTAGAGGCGGGCGCTGCCCCGCTCGGCGATCACCTTGGTCCGCAGCATCTCGACGATTCGCGCGGTGCCGGCGCCCCGCAGGTCCTCGACCAGGCGGGCGCGCTCGGCGGTCAGGCCCAGGTTGACCCGGCGGTCGATGATCGCCTCGGTGTTGGCGTAGACGAAGGCCAGCAGGACCCACCCCGCCAGCAGATAGAGCGGAGTCGCCAGCAGCGACAGCCGGAAGGTGGCCGACCGCGTCCAGCTAGCCCGCATGGCGCAGGCAGTAGCCGGCACCGCGCACCGTGTGGATCAGGGGGGCGTCGAAGCCCTTTTCGATCTTCTGGCGCAGCCGGCTGATATGGACGTCGACGGTGTTGGTCTGGGGATCGAAGTGATAGTCCCACACCGCCTCGCGAAGCATGGTCCGCGTCACCACCCGGCCGGCATGGCGCATGAGGTGCTCGAGCAGGCGGAACTCGCGCGGGTGCAGGGCGATGGGCTGGCCGGCGCGGCGCACGGTCCGGGTCGAAAGGTCCATCTCCAGGTCGCCCACCGTCAGCAGGGTCTGGGGGGCGGGACCCTCGCGGCGGCGCACGATCGCTTCCAGGCGGGCATGCAGCTCGGCGAGGACGTAGGGCTTGGTGACGTAGTCGTCGCCGCCCGCCCGCAATCCCCTGATGCGCTCGTCCACATGGGACAGCGCCGACAGGATGAGGATGGGGGTGGTCACCCCCTCGCCGCGCAGGCGCCGGATCATCTCCAGGCCGTCGAGGCCGGGCAGCATGCGGTCGATGACCAGGGCGTCGTATTCGGAGCCCCTGGCCATGTGCAGGCCGTCGAAGCCGTCGCCGACGCAATCGACCACGATGCCCAGCTCCCCCAGGCCTCGGCGCAGATAGGCGGCGACCTCGCGGTCGTCCTCGATGACCAGAACCCGCACGATCCAGGGCCTCCCCGTTGCGGCCGGGGAATTCTAGAAGCAAGGGAGGCGGGCGGCAACGCCCGCTTCAGCCCTCGACGACGCGCAGGATTTCGCCGTCGGCGCCGAAGCAGGCGGCGGTGAGCGGGCCGCCGAAGCCGCAGCCGGCGTCCAGGGTGGCGGTGAACGCCCCCACCCGCACACCGCCCCGGCGGCGATCCGAGCCGCGCACCACCAGCTTGAAGCCGCCATAGGGCTGGTCGAGCAGCTCGAAGCCGGCCGAGCCCCACCAGAAGGCGTCCATCTGCGCCGACAGCGGCCGCGACGGATCGAGGCCGGCATGCACGAACAGCAGCGCGTTGTCGTCGGTGAAGGCGGCGTGCCTGAGCACGCTCATCAGGGTGGTGTGGCCGTCATGGGCGCGCATGGCCTGGCGTAGCGCGCTGGTCCAGCGGGTCAGGGCCACCACGCCCTCGCGGGCGGCGTTGAAGCAGTCCTCGACGCTGGCGCCGTAGGCGGCGACGGTGGGGGCGATGCCGTGGTCGACCATCCAGCGCAGGACGTCGGCCGGATTGGGGGCGAACTGGAGCTGCAGCAGCTTCTGCCACATCTCCTCCTGGGCGCCGCGCAGGAACACCACGTCCTCGACCTCGACCCCGGGCCGCGCGATGACGGCGCGGCGGAAGGTCAGCAGTTCGTCGATGGTGGCGCGAACCTCGGCGCCGTAGCCGAGATAGTCGCCCAGATAGACCAGCTGGTCGCCGGGGCGCAATTCCCCGGCCAGCTGGGCATGCAGCGCCCGCAGGCGCTCCAGCTCACCATGAATGGCGGCGACCGCCCAGATTCGGGCGCCCCCGCGCAGGGTCGCGAAGAAGTTGGTGTCCGACACAGGCGTCATTCCCCATCAAACGGAGACGCACTCCGCCGAAAGGGGAATGTCGCAGGCGTTGAAGATTCCGTCAACGCTCACGCGGCGTCGAGCAGCTTCTCCAGCTTGGCGGTGGCGGCCTCGGTGTCGATGCTTTCCACCGCCGCCAGTTCGCTGGCCAGGCGCTCCAGCGCCGCCTCGTAGATCTGGCGCTCGGAATAGGACTGGTCGGGCTGGTTGGCGTTGCGGTGCAGGTCGCGCACCACCTCGGCGATGGACACCGGGTCGCCCGAGTTGATCTTGGCTTCGTATTCCTGGGCCCGGCGGCTCCACATGGTGCGCTTGACCTTGGCGCGGCCCTTGAGCGTCGACAGCGCGGTGTCCATCACCGAGCGGGACGACAGCTTGCGCAGGCCGGACTTGGTCGCCTTGGTCACCGGTACGCGCAGGGTCATGCGGTCGCGGTCGAAGGTGATGACGAACAACTGGAGCGACATGCCGCCGATTTCCTGGTTTTCCAGCGCGACGACCCGTCCGACACCATGGGTGGGATACACCACGTAATCGCCCTCGGCGAAATTGCTCGACATCTGATCTGGTTCCCTACGACGTCCGCCCAACGCGAAAAGCTCTCCCGTTCCCAGGTCATGGGGGGGCCAGCCTCGTCCGCGACGGGCGGGGTTTCTCACTGCGGTTGGTACCTGGTTGGCGGCAGCGGCCGCCGCGGCCCGAGGCCGAAATAGGCAGCCCGCCGGCACAGCTCGACGGACTTGCCCTTATACCACGGGGCCCCCGTTAAGAACAGGGGAAAAAGGCGCCCCCTCCTTTCGGGGAGGGCCCGGATTCAGCGCGCGGCGGGGTTCGGCGACAGCAGCTTGGCCTTGCCGGGCTTGTTCTTCCACTCGTCCGCGTCGGCCGGCGCCTCGCCCTTGCGGGTGATGTTGGGCCAGGACTGGGAGTAGTCGCGATTGATCTCCAGCCAGGCGGTGGCGGCGGGGTCGGAATCGGGGAAGATGGCCTCGGCGGGGCATTCCGGCTCGCACACGCCGCAGTCGATGCATTCGTCGGGATTGATGACCAGGAAGTTCTCGCCCTCGTAGAAGCAGTCCACCGGGCAGACCTCGACGCAGTCCTGGTACTTGCACTTCACGCAGTTCTCGGTGACGACATAGGTCATGGCGTGCTCCAGCTAATGGCCCGCGCTCAGGCGAGCCCGTCTTTCAAGCCCAGCCGGGCCAGCGCGCGCTTGCGGGCGGCGCCGGACTCCTGGTCGGGCACGTACAGCAGCCCGGCGACGCGCCGGACCAGATTGGCCTCGTAGTCGTGCAACTGGCCGTCGGCGAAGGCCACCTCCCACAGCATCTCGATCATGCGGACGCGCTGGTCGGCGTCGAAATTGTCCTTCACCACCTTGGTGAAGCCGTGCAGTTCCACCGACTGTTCGACCGCCTCCCGCGCCTCGGCCACCAGCCGGGCGGTCTCGTCGGCGCCCAGTCCGAAGTGCCCGGCCAGGACGGCGCGGATGCGCGCCTGCTCGGCCTCGTCCATGTGGCCGTCCAACTGGGCGGCTTCCACCAGCAGCGCCGCCGCGGCGAGGCGGATGCGGGCATCGGGCGCCGCCGAATCGTCGCGGCGGGCGAGCAGGTCCTTCAAACGGCCGATCATGAATGCGCGGGCTCCAGCAAGGGCGCCGGTCCGGAGTGACCGGCGGAAGCGATAACATACCGCTCCCGGCCGCTCAACCCCACGGGTGGAATGGGTATCTCAGGGAAAGGGGTGCCTGAGCTGCACCGGCCGCCGCCTGCGGCGCGCCGCCAGGTTGAGGGCTTCGACCAGCACCGAGAAGCCCATGGCGAAATAGAGGTAGCCCTTGGGGATGTGGAAGCCCATGCCGTCGGCCACCAGGCTCATGCCCACCAGCAGCAGGAACGACAGCGCCAGCATCTTGACGGTGGGATGGCGCGACACGAAGTCCGACAGCGGCCCCGAGGCCATCAGCATGATGATCACGGCGATGATCACCGCCGCCACCATCACCGCCAACTGGTTGGCCATGCCGACGGCGGTGATCACCGAATCCAGCGAGAAGACGATGTCGAGGACGCCGATCTGAACGATGGTGGCGGCGAAGCCGGCGGTGGCCACCCGGGCGGCCCCGGGCTGGGAGTCGTCGCCGGCCTCGCCCTCCAGCGACCCGTGGATCTCGTGGGTCGCCTTGGCCAGCAGGAAGATGCCGCCGCCCATCAGGATGATGTCGCGCCACGACACCGGGTGGTCGAGGATGACGAACACCGGCTCGACCAGCCCGACGATCCACGACAGCGACGCCAGCAGCATCAGCCGGGTGACCAGGGCGAAGCCCAGCCCCAGCTTGCGCGCCATGGGCCTTTGCGCGGCGGGCAGCCGGTCGGCGAGGATGGCCAGGAAGACGATGTTGTCGATGCCGAGAACGATCTCGAGGGCGGACAGGGTGACGAGGCTGATCCAGATCTGCGGATCGAAAAGCCACTCCATGGCGGCGCGTCCTTGGTGGTGAAGGGCGGGGCAGAGTGTAGGGAGATTTTTCGCCAGTTAAAGCCCTTCGTCGGGGTTGGCCGCCTCGTCCTCGCGATAGCAGGCTTGCGCCTCGGCGGCGGGGCCGCGGCGGCCGGGCAGCGCCAGCACCGTGATCCGCCGCCACCGTCGGCCGGTGGGGAAGACCAGGTCGTCGCCGACCCGCACGCCCTGGCTGGGCCTGGCGACCACGGCGCCGTTCAGCCGCGCCTCGCCGGCCGCCACCAGCGCAGCCGCCTGCGACCGGGTCTTGAGGAAGCGGGCGAAGAACAGGAACTTGTCGATGCGCAGCGTGTCCATCCGGCGAGGATAAGGCGGCCCGGCGGCCCTCGTCGAGGCCGCCGCCAGCGCCCCTCTTGCCGGGCCACCACTTTCGGCCTAGCCTCGGGGCGAGGGGTCATGGCGACGAGGGGAGGGGCGTCATGTTCGAGGCCGCCGAATTGGGCCGCAAGGTCAGCCGCGACGAGTTCGACGCGCTGGCGCCCGGCCTGCGCACCGAGCTGTTGGAACTGCAACAGGCGCTGCGGGCCGCCGATTTTCCGGTGATCATCGTCTTCGCGGGCGTCGACGGCGCCGGCAAGAACGAGACGGTCAACCTGATCAACGAGTGGATGGACCCCCGCTGGATCGTGACCAGGGCCTATGGCCCGCCGTCCGACGAGGAGCGCGAGCGGCCCGAGTACTGGCGCTATTGGCGCGACCTGCCGCCCAAGGGCAAGGTCGGGCTGTTCCTGTCGTCGTGGTACCACAAGCCGCTGCTCGACCGCGCCTACGACGTCATCGGCGACGCCGAGATGGACGAGCGGCTGGAGCGCGTCGTCCATTTCGAGAAGACGCTGGCCGACGAAGGCGCGCTGATCCTCAAATTCTGGATGCACCTGTCGCAGAAGGCGCAGAAGAAGCGCCTCAAGAAGCTGGAGGAGGACCCCCTGACCGCCTGGCAGGTCACCGAATCCGACTGGCGGCACTGGGAGATGTACGACCGCTTCATCGGCGCCGCCGAGCGGCTGATCATGCACACCAGCAAGGGCCATGCGCCATGGCAGATCGTCGAGGGCGCCGACGCCCGCTATCGCTATGCCGTGGTGCTGACCTCCATCCGCGACGCCATCGTCAAGCACCTCGCCACCCGCGACGCCGTCCGCAAGGTGGCGGCCGAGCTGAAGAGCACGGCGCCCAAGCGCGAGAAGAAGGCGCAGCAGCTGCTGGCCGGGCAGCCGTCGATCCTGTCGTCGCTGGACATGACCCAGGCCCTGGAAGGCGACGACTACAACCACGCCCTTCAGGAGCAGCGGGCGCGCGTGGCCTCCCTTTATCGCCGCGCCAAGGAGAAGGGCGTCTCGACGGTGCTGGTGTTCGAGGGGTGGGACGCCGCCGGCAAGGGCGGCACCATCCGCCGCCTGACCAACGCCATGAACGCCCGCGATTACCAGGTCATCCCCATCGCCGCCCCCACCGAGGAGGAGCGGGCCCAGCACTATCTGTGGCGGTTCTGGCGCCACCTCTCGCGCGCCGGCCGCTTCACCATCTTCGACCGCTCGTGGTACGGCCGCGTGCTGGTCGAACGGGTCGAGGGATTCTGCGGCGACGACGCCTGGCGCCGGGCCTACAACGAGATCAACGATTTCGAGGAGCAACTGGTCGAAGCCGGCATCGTGGTGTGCAAGTTCTGGCTCCACATCACCGCCGAGGAGCAGTTGGAGCGGTTCAAGAAACGCGAGACCATCGACTACAAGAAGTGGAAGCTGACCGACGAGGACTGGCGCAATCGCGAGAAGTGGGAGGTCTACGAGGCGGCCATCAACGACATGGTCGAGCGGACCTCGACCCGGCTGTCGCCATGGACGCTGGTCGAGGCCAACTCCAAGAACTTCGCCCGCGTCAAGGTCATGCGGACCGTCTGCGACGCCCTGGAAGCGGCGTTGGACGACAAGAAGAAAAAGAAGAAGGGCTGAGCAACGCAATTCTCCGGGGGATGGCTCCTCGATGCGGAGGTTGCCACGGCGGCCCGGGCGCTTCACTATGCTTTGGTCCCGCCTTGCGGACGAAAGTATGTCGGTCTTCGCCCGTTGTCCGGTTCGCACCGCGTCTCGGACAGGTGTCAGGAGGTTCGAGATGGCAACGGCTTCGTCCCGGCGTGCCGTTCTGCGGGCCGGCGTCGCGGCGGCCCTCGCCGTCGTGGCGCCGATGCCGACCCGGGCTCGCCCGGCGGGCGGGAAGGGGAAGCGGCTGGCCTATCTGGTGTCGGACCTCCGCATTCCGTTCTGGGACATCATGTGGCGCGGAATACGGTCGCGGGCCGAGGAATTGGGTTACGACATCACCGTCTTCAGCGCCGAGAACAACGCCCGCGACGAGTTCGCCAACGTCGCCGCGGCCATCAGGGCCGGCGTCGACGGCATCCTGCTGTCGCCGACCAATTCGGCCGCCGCCGCCGCCATCCTGAAGCTGGCGAAGGATGCCGGCATTCCCGTCGTCATCGCCGATATCGGCACCGATGGCGGCGACTACGTCTCCTACATCTCCTCCGACAACCGCGACGGCGCCTACCGGATCGGCCGCGTCCTGGCCGCCAAGCTGAAGGCGCGGGGCTGGCAGGGCGGCCGGGTCGGCATCGTCGCCATTCCCCAGAAGCGCGACAACGGCCAGGCCCGCACCGCCGGCTTCATGCAGGCCATGGACGAGGCCGGCATCAAGGGGGGCGGCTTGCGCCAGCAGGTCGACTTCTCGTACCGGGAGACCTTCGAGCATGCCCGCGACCTGCTCGCCGCCGCGCCGGACATCCGCGCGATCTGGCTCCAGGGGTCGGATCGCTACCAGGGCGCCCTTGACGCCATCGCCGCCGCCGGCCGCGAGGGGCAGGTGCTGCTGGTGACCTTCGACGCCGAGCCCGAGTTCCTCGACCTCATCCCGCGCGGGGTGCTGGCCGGGGCGGGCATGCAGCAGCCGTTCCTGATGGGGGAAATGGCCGTCGCGACCATGGACCGCCATCTGCGGGGAATGCCGGTGGAGCGCGAGCAGAAGCTGCCGGTCCTCGCCATATCCGACGACAACATCGAGGCCGAAATGCAGACCATCAGGCGCAACGTCCTCGGCATGCCGCCCGGTCCCTAGGCGAGCCCGGTCATGGCGATCCGAAGCTACTCCATCGTCACCGTCATCGGCGTCGCCGTCATGGCGAGCGTGTCGTCGGTGATGGCGGTCGCGGCGGTGGTCAACTTCCTGTATGCCAGGGGCGTGGTCGCCGATCATCTGCGCGATCGCACCGAGACCGTCGCCGTCGCCGTCAGCAAGAGCGTCGCCCCCTATGTCGAGGCCTACGCGGTCGGCGACTACGCGGCGATCATCGCCCACGAGATGGAAAGCGCCGACGTCAAGGCGGTCATCCTGCGCGACGACCGCATGGGCGCGCTGATGGGGGGCGGGGAATTCGTGTCGGGGCTGGTGCGCGCCGACGCCGGCGCCGTCATCGACTACGACGTCCGTGATCCCGCCCATCAGGTGCTGCTGGCCGACTGCTTCCATGCCAAGGCGCTGCCCGTGCTCGCCGCCGACGGCGAACCGATCGGCGAGGTCTTCGTCTGCGGCTCGGGCGAGTCCGTGCAAGACGAGCTCCGCCGCACGATCCGCGATTCGCTGGTCAGCTTCGCCATCGCCGCGACGGTTCTGATCGCGGTCCTGCTGGCGGTCATCCGCCGGATCGTCATCGTTCCCATCACCAAGATTTCCCGCACCGTCGCCCAGGGCGACGCCAGGGGCATTCCCCGGGACGCGGTCAAGGTGCGCGGCCCCCGCGAGATCGTCGCCCTGGCCGGCGGCATCAACCGGATGGTGGAACTGGTCTCGCAGTCCATGAGCCGCGCCGAGCAGGGGCGCGAGGAGTTGGAACGCCACCAGGCGGCGCTGTCGCGGGCCGAGCGCACGCTCCGCGAAATCATCTGGGGGACCGATGTCGGCACCTGGGAATGGATGGTCGCGACGGGCGAGGCGACCTTCAACGACCGCTGGGCTCGGATGCTCGGATACGACCTGGAGGAATTGCAGCCCGTTTCGATCGAGACCTGGATCCGGCTGGCCCATCCCGACGACCTCGCCCGCTCCAACGCCCTGCTGGAGCGCCATTTCGCCGGCGACACCGACTTCTATGAGTGCGAGGCGCGGGTGCGCCACAAGGACGGCGGCTGGGTCTGGGTGCTCGACCGCGGCAAGGTGGTCGAATGGAGCGCCGACCGCAAGCCGCTGCGCATGTCTGGCATCCATCTCGACATCACCGAGCGCAAGCGCGTCGAGGAGGAGCGCGAAAAGATCCGGGCGGACCTGCTGCGCTCCAACGAGGATCTGGAACAGTTCTCCTATGCCGTTTCCCACGACCTGCAGGCGCCGCTCAGGAACATCGCCAGCTTCCTGCAGCTCCTGCAGCGCCGCTACGCCCCGCAACTCGACGGCGAGGCCAACGAATACATCGACTTCGCCGTCGGCGGTGCCAAGCGGCTCTCCGAGATGATCCACGACCTGCTGGAATATTCCCGGGTGGGGACGCAAGGACAGCCCTTCGCCCCGGTCGCCCTGGACGGCGTCGTGCGGACCGCGTTGCAGAACCTGGCCCTGATGATCGCCGATTCCCACGCCGACATCGGCGTCGAGGCGCTGCCGACGGTGATGGGCGACCACATCCAGTTGGTGAGGCTGTTCCAGAACCTGATCGGCAACGCCGTCAAGTACCAGCCCGCCGGCGCGGTGCCGGTGATCCGGATCACCTGGCGGCGGACGGCCGGCGCCCACGAGATCGCGGTCAGCGACAACGGCATCGGCATCCCGCCCGACCTCACCGGCCAGCTTTTCAAGGTCTTCAAGCGGCTGCACACCCACGAGCAGTACGAGGGGACCGGCGTCGGCCTGGCTCTCTGCAAGCGCATCGTGAACCGCCACGGCGGCCGCATCTGGGTCCAGTCCGAGGGCGCCGGGGCCGGCAGCACCTTCATCTTCACCCTTCCCGACGAAGCGGCGGTCAGCGCGGCCGGCCCTCGCACACCACCCTGACGCCGATATTGTAGCTGCCCAGGCGGGCATCGTTGCGGGCGCGGGCCGTGGTGCGGGCATTGGGCGAGAAATAATACCACGAACCGCCCTTGATGACGCGGTCGCGGCAGGCGGCGGCATCGGCCGTCCAGCAGTCGGCCGTCCATTCCCAGACATTGCCGTTCATGTCGACCAGGCCCCAGGGGTTGGCGGGGAACGAGCCGGCCGGGAGGGTTCCGTAGACCGGTTCCGGGCCGCAGTCGCGGCAATTGGCCATGCCCTCGGCGACGGCGTCTCCCCACCAGAAGCGCGAGGTTGTGCCGGCGGCGGCGGCGGCCTCCCATTCGGCCTCGGTGGGCAGGCGGCAGACGCGCCTCAGCCGCCCGCCCAGCCATGTGGCATAGCGGCGGGCGCCCTCCCACGACACGTTGATCACCGGACGGGTCGCCCGTCCCCAGCCGTGGTCGTCCTGCCCGCCGGGACAGCCGCCGGCGCGGACGCAGGCCTCCCACTGGTCGAAGGTGACCTCGGAGCGGGTCATGGCGACGCCGGTCGGCAGTTCGACCAGGGGCGGGCATTCCGGGCACGGGCTGTCCGCCGCCGCCGTGCCGCAAGCCAGCGCCACCATCCCCGCCGCCAGCACGCGGATGCCAGGGCGACCATCGCGCAGGTTGCGCACACCTAACCGGGATTTCACTGTGCGGCCTTTTTGAATCTTCTGGAGAGCTCATGGCGCGATTGGGTATTATGACTCGATTCTGCGTCCGGGGAACGGCCGGATGTCCCGGAGCGAGGGAGAACCCGTCGTCATGACACGAGAAAGTGTTTCCGGCTCGCTGTCCGCATCGGGGCAAGGCGGCTTTTCCGAGGTTCTCGATGCCGGCGGCGGCGCCAGGCTTGTCCTGCCCAGCGGCTCGCCGCTGTTGGACAGCGCGTTTTCCCGTGCCGGCTCCGACCTCATCCTCACCGCGCCCGACGGCGCCAGGACGCTGGTCCGGGACTATTTCGGCTCCGACACCCCGCCCGAGCTGGTCGGGGCGCAGGGCGTCATCGACGGCTCCCTCGCCGCCAGGCTGGCCGGCCCGCTCAACCCGGGCGAGTATGCGCAGGCCGGCGGCGGCGGCGCCCTCCAGACCATCGGCACGGTGTCGGTGGCCAAGGGCGCCGTCGAGGTGCGCCACGCCGACGGCACCACCGCCACCCTGAAGCCGGGCGATCCGGTCTTCTCCGACGACGTGGTGTCCACCGCCAAGGGCGCGTCGGTGGGCCTGACCTTCCAGGACGGCACCACCTTCTCGCTGGGCTCGGCCGGCCGCATGGTGCTGGACGAGATGGTCTACGATCCCGCCACCAAGGTCGGGTCGGGCAGCATCTCGCTGGTCAAGGGCGCCTTCGCCTTCGTGTCGGGCCAGATCCCCAAGACCGAGCCCGACGCCCTGACCATCAAGACGCCGGTGATGACGGTGGGCATCCGCGGCACCGCCGGTGGCGGCAACCCAAACACCGTCAGCATGATGCCCGAGGCCGGCGGCGTCGTCGGCGAGGTGGTCGTCACCACTCCCGGCGGCTCGGTGGTCATCAACCTGCCCGGCCTGGCGACCATCATCACCAACCCCAGCCTGCCGCCGTCGCCGCCATTCAGCATGACGCCCGGCCAGATGGCGCAGCTGTTCGGCGGCGCCCTGGGCGCGCTGCCCAATCCGGGGGCGCTGGATCCGGGCTTCGTCGGCCAGGTCGGCAACGTCTTCGGGCCGCCGGTGCCGCCCCCCAACCCGCCGCCGGAGCCGCCGCCCGGGCCCGAGGGGCAGCAGGGCGAGGGCGAGCAGGGCATCCTTCAGGACCTCCAGCAAATCCAGCAGGACGTGGCCGCCGCCGTCGAGCAGGCCTTGCGGGAATACGAGGCGACCAGGGAAGAGATCGCCGCGATCCAGGAGGCGATCGAGCAGGAGATCAAGGAGAAGGTCGAGGAGGCCGTCGAGCGCGCCGCCGCCGAGTTCGACGCCGAGGCCGCCGAGCGCGCCCGCCTGGAGCAGGAGGCGATCGAGTCCCTGGCCGTCTACGGCGACCAGATCGCCGCCCTCAAGGCCGAGGCCGCCGCCGCCCTGGCCGCCGCCGAGGCGGCCTACGCCGCCTTCGACCTCAACGCGCTGCAGGTGGCCTCGGAACAGGCGGCCGCCGCCTACGAGAAGATCGTCGCCTGGGATTCGGATTCCGTCACCGCCGGCAACCAGTTCCTCTATGCCGAGGCCCAGGCGGTCGCCGATGCCAATCCCTATGCCGGCGTCGCCGCCGCCATGGCCGGGGTGACCAGCGACAAGGCCGCCGCCGAGACGGCCAAGACCAACGCGGCGTCGCTGCTGGAAACGGCCAACAACCTGTCGAGCAAGGGGGCCGCGTGGCGCGACGGCAGCGCCATCACCCTCAAGGTCTCCACCGCCCAGGCCTCGGCCGACGCCTCCGCCGAGTTGGAGACCCTACGCCAGGCCTCCGAGGCCGCCGCCACCCGCGAGACCGAGGCCCGCGAGGCGGCGCGCCCGCTCTACATCGCCCGCGCCGCCGCCCAGGCCGAATGGGACGTGCGCGTCGAGGCGCTGAAGGACGCCAAGGTGTCGCTGGCCAAGGCGATCACCGACTACGTCAACCGCTACAAGGACGCCGACGACCCGTTCACGGTGCCCGACGAATCGGTCGACACCTACAAGGTCACCTCGGCGCTGGAGACCGCGGCGACCGACTACCTGACCGCCACCTCCGGCTACAGCGACCCGGCCCGCGCCTTCGACGCCGGCGACCCGGCCACTTACACCGCCCTGGTCAACGCCGCCGCCGCCGCCGGCCTCGACAGCCTGGTCTATTCGCTGAGCGTGAAGGCGTGGAATGACGCGGTGGCCGCCGCCGCCGCCGCCGAGACCGCCGCCCACACCGCCTATACCGACGCCGACGCTGCCTATGATGTGGCCGACGGCGCCCTCGACACCGCCGTCGATGCCGCCGCCGCCGCCGCCGCCGCCTATATCGATGGCCAGACCGCCGCCGCCTCGGCCTCGACCGCCGCCGCCACCGCCGCCTATGACGAGATGCTGGCCGCCAGCGCCGCGCAGCTGGAGGCGGAAAGCAAGATGGATTCGGCGCTGGATTCCCTGGCCGGGGACCTCGGCACCAGTTCCAGCACCGCGCTCGGCACCGCCTATGGCGACGTCGCCCAGGCGGCCGATGCCGTTGACGACGCCACCGCCGCCGTGGCCGGCGATTATTCCGCCACCACCCTGGCGACGGCCCAGGCTGCCAAGGCCCAGGCCGCCGCCGCCCTGTCCGACATCGCGACCCGCGTCTCCGAGGTCGACGCCGCCGTCGCCGATGCCCTGGCGGCGCTGGAGCTGGCCCGCCAGATCCCCGCCAATGTGGGTGACGCCGATGCCGCCGCCCAGGACCTCGCCAACCAGCAATTGGCCAAGGCCGAGGCCGACTACGCCAAGGCCCTGGCCATCCAGTCCGAGGTGTACCAGCAGCAGACGCTGGTGCAGTCCTATTACGACCAGACCGCGCAGGCCGAGACCAAGGCGCTGGCCTTGCAGGCGGTGGCCGATGCCGCGTCCGCCGAGACCCTGGGCCAAGCCCACGCGGTGGCGCAGGCCGCCAGCACCCAGGCCAACGACGCCCTGACCAAGGCCGAGGCGGCGGCCAAGGCGGCCGAGGTGTCGCGCCTCCTCATCAACAACAGCGCCGACACCGGCGAGACCAAGGATCTGCACACCGACCTGCTGGCCCGCGCGGCATCGGCGATCACGGCGCTCGACGCGCTGGACACCGCCAAGGCCGCCGCCCAGGTCACCCTGGCGGCCCTCGCCACCACCGGGGTCGCCGCCGTCGACGCCAAGATCGCGGCGGCGCAGAGCGCCCTCGGCTCGGCCTCGACCACGGCGGCGCGCACCCTGGCCGACACCGCCGACGACAGCGCCGCCGCCGCCTACACCGCCGCCAACGAGGCGGCCACCAACGCCACCACCGGCGCCGCCGCCAAGGCCGCCGCCGCCCTGACCGCCGCCAACGACGCCAAGGCCAAGGCCGAGCAGGCCCTGGCCTCGGGCGACGCCGTCGCCGCCAAGGCGCTGGCCGTCGAGGCGGCCGACCTCGCGAAGGCCGCCGCCCTGGCCGCCGAGGACGCCACCCGCCAAGCCGCCGCCGCCGCCGCCCAGGTCCGCGCGGTTGCCGGCCTGCAGACCGGACTCGACGGCGCCGTCGCCACCGTCTCGGCCAACGTCAAGGCCTTCGTCGAGGCGGCCAACTGGGCCAAGGCGGTCAGCGACGCCAACGCCGCCCAGGTCGCCACCCGGACCTATGTCAACCAGGGCACCGACGACGCCAGCGACAGGCTGGGTGTCATCGACGGCTACCTGGCCTCGACCTCCTTCACCCGCATCGAGTCGCTCTATAACACCTACGTGGTGGCCTCCACCGGCCTGGCCGACCAGCAGGCCCGGGCCGAGATCCAGAAGGCCTACGACCTGGCGGTCAAAGCCAAGGCCCTGATCCAGGACGCGCGCACCACCGCCGCCGGCGCGTACGACGGCACCGGCGTCACGGTGGCGGCCAATTCCGACACCTATGTCGCCACCCAGACCGGCGACGGCGCCGCCAACACGCTCACCGGCGGCAGCGGCGCCGACATCCTCAGTGGCCTGGCCGGCAACGATCGCCTGTCGGGCGGCGCCGGGGCCGACACCCTGATCGGCGGCGCCGGGGCCGATACCCTGACCGGCGGCGCCGGGGCCGACACCTTCGTGGTCGCGGCGGGCGAGTCCAACTACGCCAACGCCGCCTACGACACCATCACCGACTTCACCATAGGCAGCGACAAACTGGTGTTCACCGGCATGGCCGGGGTCAACACCACACCGCTGGTCTACACCGCCGTCGGCGCCAACCTGGCGGCGACGGTGGCGAAGATCGTGGCGGACACCTCCATCGCCAACCGCGCGGTGGTCTTCAACCAGGGCGGCGACAGCTACCTCTACGTCAAGGGCGCCGGCACCGGCGCCAGCTTCGACGGCACCATCCTCAAGCTGGCCGGCATGACCACCGCCATGGGCCAACTGGCCGAGGCCGAGGCCAAGGCGGCGCTGGCGCTGTCCGCCACCACCGTCGGCGACGCCCTGACCTACGCCAATCAGGCGGTGGCCGCCAAGGCCGAGGCGGCCCGCCTGCTCAACGACATCATCGCCAAGGCGCAGGTCACCGCCGCGACCAACAAGGACGCCATCGCCGCCGCCGCCGCCGCCCTGGACGCCACCAACGGCGTCGTCGCCCAGATGCAGGCGGCGGTGTCCATGAAGACCTATGCCGACCAGGCGCTGGCGCAGCTGGCCCTGGCCCAGAAATACCACGCCACCGTCGTCGAGAAGGCCGCCGCCGCCCAGGTCGCCAATACCGAGGCTCAGAAGTTGTTGACCGAGGCGGCGCCGAGCGAGGCGACGGCCGGCACGCTGGCCACCGCCGCCGACCAGGCCCGCGCGGCGGCCCAGGCGGCCGCCACCGGCACCTCGGCCAGCATCCAGGCGGCCAAGGCCGCCATCGACGCCCTGCTCAACGGCTCGGGCGGCATGCAGGCCGCCTACGACGCGCTCAACGCCAGCCTCAAGACCACGGCGGTCGAGGCGCTGCTGGCCCAGGTCAAGGCGGCGCTGGCCGACACCCAGACCCTGCTGTCCGACGCCGGCCAGCGCGTCGCCCTGGCTCAGCAGGCCGACGATGCTGCCGCCGCCGCCCTGGCCAGCATCCAGGCCGGCGACACCCCCGCCCAGCGCGAGGCGGCCGCCATCGCCGAGGCGCTGACCAAGGCCAACGAGGCCCTGAACGCCGCCAACCAGGCGGTGACCCGCGGCGGCACCGCCAAGGACGCCGCCTTCACCGCCCTGTTCGGCGCCACCGCCGCCAATCTCGACGCCGAGACGGGCTACAGCGACATCGCCAACAAGCTGTTCAACGACCTGACCGCCAACGGCAGCGCCACCGCCACCACCCTCAAGGCCGCGCTGGGCGACGGCACCATCGCCGGCCCCGACGCGGTCGGCCCGTGGAACCAGGCGTTGCTGGCCTATGACGACGGCACCCGCGACACCGCCAATCCCAACGACGTCCTCGACCTCTACGACCGCATGGTCGAGGCCCAGACGGCGGTCGACACCGCCATCACCACGCTGCAAGGCGGCGGGCTGACCGCCGCCCAGGCCCAGGCCGCCGCCAACAGCGCCGCCAACAACGCCCAGCTGGCCGCCGACCTGGCCGCCGCCATTGAGGCCTGGAAGGCCCAGATCGACCAGAAGGGCGCCGCCATCCAGGCCATCAAGAGCCAGTTCGACTCCTATATCGCCAAGCTGGCGGCCCAGGCGAAGGCCGATTCCCAGATCGTCGCCGACGACGAGACCGCCTCCGCCAACGAGGACGGCTCGGTCACCATCGACGTGCTGGACGGCGATCTGCGCAGCGACGGCGCCGCGCTGAATTCCGGGGCCATCGTGGTTCCGGCCGGCACCAGCGCCGCCAACCCGGTGGTCACCGCCAACGGCAGCTGGTACGTCACCGGCGGCACCACGGTGACGGTGGGAAGCACCTCGTTCATCACCGGCGGCGAGATCGTCTACACGCCCAAGGCCAACTTCTCGGGCACCGATTCCTTCAACGTCACCGTCAGCAACTCGGTGTCCATCGGCGGGGTCACCCCCGATCCCTATGTCACTTACGCCACCTCCAAGGTCACGGTGACGGTCAGCGCGGTCAACGACGCCCCCGTGCTGGCGGTCGACATCGCCACCGTGGCCTCGTTGCCGGCCGCCACCCTCACCGGCACCGCCGCGGGCGAGACCCTGACCGGCGGCACCGGCGCCGACGTCATCGCCGGCCTGGCCGGCGCCGACACCCTGGCGGGCGGCGGCGGCCGCGATACCCTGGTGGGCGGCGCCGGCGTGGACACCCTTTCTGGCGGCGCCGACGCCGACGTGTTCGCCTTCAATGCCGGCGATTCCGGCTCGACGGCGGCCACCGCCGACACCATCACCGACTTCGCCAGCGGCCTCGACCAGATTCAGTTCGTGGGCATGGCCGGCATCACCCTGGACGCCACGCCCTACCGCAACCTTGGCGCCACCGTCGACGCCACGGTCGCCAACATCGCCGGCGACGGCGCCATCGCCGACCGCACGGTGTTCTTCACCCAGGGCGGCAACGGCTACCTCTATGTGAAGGGCAGCGGGTCGGGGACCGATTTCAACGGCACCCTGGTCAAGCTGGCCGGCGTGGCGTCGCTGGCGCCGTCGCTGCCGGCCTTCGACGAGCGCGAGATCCTCAACCCCGTCACCGGCACCGCCGGCGACGATGCCCTGACCGGCACCTGGCAGGCTGACTCGATCCTGGGCGGCGCCGGCACCGACACCATCTCGGGCGGCGCCGGCCGCGACACCATCGCCGGCAACGAGGGCGCCGACACCATCACCGGCGGCGCCGGCAAGGACCTGTTCGTCTATGGCACGGGCGACGCCTCGGCGGCGGCGCCCGACACCATCACCGACTTCGCCACCGGCGCGGACCAGATCCAGTTCACCGGCATGGCCGGCATCACCTATGTGACCACGCCCTACGCCAAGCTGGGGGCGACGGTGGCGGCGACGGTGGAGGCCATCGTCGCCGACGCCGGCGTGGTCAACCGCACGGTGTTCTTCACCCAGGGCGGCGACGGCTATCTGTACGTCAAGGGGGCCGGCACCGGCGCCAGCTTCGACGGCACCCTCATCAAGCTGGCCGGCGTCACCTCGGCGCCGGCCACCAGCGACCTAGTGGGCACCGCCGGCGGCGGCACCAACGCCAGTTCCGGCACCCTGGTCAGCGCGCTTCTGGGCGGCCGCGTCACCGACGTGGACGGCGTGTCCACGACGCCGCCCGGCATGGCGGTGACCGGCGCCAGCGGCCCGGGCACCTGGACATACTCGACCGACAACGGCGCCACCTGGAGCGCACTCACCGGCAGCGATTCGGTCGCCCGCCTGCTGCTGCCCACCACCTTGGTCCGCTTCGAGCCCACCGCCGGCCAGAGCGGCACCGCCACCCTGACCTTCAAGGCCTGGGACCGCACCTCCGGGACGGCCGGGGGCACCGCCGACACCGGCTCGGGCACCGCCTTCAGCACCGCCGCGCTGACCGCCAGCGTGGTGGTCAATCCGGTCGCCCACGCACCGCTGCTGACCGTCGCCGACCGCTACGCCGCCACTCCCGGCGCCAGCGTGGATCTGAACATCGCGGTCACCGACCCCGCCGACGCCAGCAACTACACCATCCAGATCACCGGCCTGCCCGCCGGCGCCACGCTGTCGGCCGGCACCCAGTCGGGCAATGTGTGGACGGTGACCAAGGCCCAGTTGACCGGCCTGCAACTGGTGCCGCCCGGCGGCTTCACCGGCGACATCCGCCTGACGGTGGCCATCACCGCCACCGACGGCGCCCATTCCGCCACCACCTCGGGCACCTTCGCGGTGGGCATCGGCGCCTTGTCGGCGCTGGCCGACGGCCTCTATGACGGCTCGGCATCGGTGCGCGACCTCATCATCACCGGCGGCGCCAACGCCGACACCATCCTGGGCGGCGGCGGCGCCGATACCTTGCTGGGCAACGGCGGCGGCGACACCCTGAGCGGCGCCGGCGGAGCGGACTCCCTCGACGGCGGCACCGGGGCGGACGTCTATCTGCTGGCGGCCGATGAACTGGCCGCGGGCGACGTCATCGCCGATTCCGGATCGGACGGCGCCCTGGACACCCTGCGCCTGACCGAGGCGGGCGCCTACGACCTGACCCTGGCCGGCGCCACCCTGAACGGCATCGAGCGCCTGGAGATGCATTCCGGCGGCAACGACGTGACGATGGGGACCGCCTTCGCCGCCGGGCTGGAGGCCATCGCCGGCGGCGCCGGCCTCGACGTGGTCAGGCTCGACGACGGCGGCGGCGACACCACCCACGACCTGACCGGTGTCGCCATCACCGCGCTGGACCGCATCGACCTGGGGACCGGCAACGACACCGTCACCCTCGACGACAAGGGCATCGGCGGCGTCCTGTCCTTCGCGGACGGCGACGCCTCGGACGGCGATTCCGACACCGTCACCATCTTCCAGCAGACCGGCGGCAGCACCGTCGACCTGTCGGCGGTCACCTTCACCAATATCGAGCACGTGGTCCTGCAGGCGGTGGCGGACACCGGCGAGGATCCGACCTATACCGGCCTCGACCTCACCATGATCGGCAGCACCCAGGCCGACGCCATCACCGGCGGCGCCGGCGCCGACACCCTGGTCGGCAACGCCGGCGACGACATGCTCGACGGCGGCGCGGGCAGCGACGTGGCGGTGTATGCGGGGGCCAGCGCCGACTATTCCTTCTCGTATGACGGGACCGACCTGATCGTCTCGGGGGCCGAGGGCTGGGACAAGCTGCGCAACATCGAGGCGGTCAAGTTCTCGGACGCCACCTTCCAGGTGGTGGTTCCCGCCGACCCGACCCAGCCGGTGGCGCTGGTCTCGGCCAGCAAGACCATCATGCTGGGGGCGGCCACCGACACCACCTATCTGGCGACGGATGCCCTGGGCAAGACCATCGTCGTCCACGACGCCGGCGGCACCGACACCATCGACGCCGGCACCCTGCCCGCCTCGGCGCTGCGCGGGTTCAGCCGCGACGGCGACGATCTGGTCATTCACTTCACCGACCAGGTGGGCGGCGGCAATGTCACCTTCGTCGACCACTTCGCCGGCAACCCCATCGAGACCCTGGTCTTCGACGGCGAAAGCCTGTCCATTCCCGTCATCACCGTCTCGACCGGCGGGTCCTCGGGCATGGATGTGATCGTCGGCACCGCCGCCGACGAGACCCTGTTCGGCGGCGGCGGTGAGGACGTGTTCTACGGCGGCGGCGGCAACGACACCTTCGTCGGCGACGGGACGCCCACCGACTGGGGCATCGTCGGCGGCCTGGTGTCGTTCGGGATGGCGACCGTCGGCGTCAGCGTCGAACTGTACGATGAGGGCGGCTATGTGGGCGAAGCGACCGAAGGGGCCTGGACCCACGCTTTCGCGAACATCACCGAGATCGAGGGCTCGGTGTTCGCGGACTCGCTGTTGGCGGGTCCGGGCGACTTCTTCCTGGCCGGCGGCGCCGGCAACGATGTCATCGAGGGCTCGGGCGGCATCGTGGGCCCCACCGCCGCCTATTGGAACGCCCATACCGGCATCGTCGCCAACCTGTCCAATTCCGCCGTTTCCGGCGTCGCCTCGAACACCGTCCATGACGGGTTGGGCGGTGTCGACACCCTGATCGGCATCACCCGCATCGAGGGGTCCAGCCACGCCGACCGGCTGATCGGCGGCGATGAGGACGACCAATTGGATGGCGGCAAGGGCGCCGACATCATCAGCGGCGGCGCCGGCGACGACCGCCTGGTCATCGGGATCGGCGACGGCGACACGGTGGACGGCGGCAGCGGCCACGACACCCTGATGATCGACGGCGAGCCGGGCGACCCCACCATCCACATCCGCCTTCCCGACGCCATGGTCGGCGTCACCAACGTCGAGGGCCTGGCCCTGGGCGGCAACGGCTCGGTGTCGGTGGTGATCCGCGCCGACGACATCCGTCAACTGGGCGGCACCTTCACCATCCAGGGCGACGCCAACGACAGCGTCATCCTGGACGGGCTGTGGGCCCTGGTGGAAACCACGGGCGACGGAAGCCTGCTGCAATCGGGCGACGCCACCCTGTTCGTCGCCAACGGCACCCAGTTCGGCCTCGCCACCAGCGAGGGCGGCATCGCCGCGATCCATACCGGCATGGTCCACGGGGCTCCCGAGACCATCTACACGCTGAGCGCCCCCGACCTCCCCGCCAACGGCAAGCTGTACGTGGGCGGCACCGAGATCCTGGCCGGCGGCAGCATCTCGCAACAGGACATCGACGCCGGCCGCGTCTACTACCGGCCCAATCCGGGCTGGTCGGGCAGCGACAGCTTCACGCTGGACGGGGTGTCCCACACCGTCACCACCCTATTGCCGTCCGTCGCCAGCGCGGCGCCGACGCTCGACGACCCGGCTGGGGCGGTTGCCTATGTCGAGGGCGATCCCGCCACCGCCCTTTTCGGGTCGGTCACGCTGACCGATTCCGATTCGGCCAACCTGGCCGGCGGGCGGCTGGTGGCGTCCGTCGCCGGGCCCGTGGGCGCTGCTGACATCCTGTCAATCCTTGACGCCGGCGACATCTCGGTGTCGGGCGCGACGGTCAGCCATTCCGGCACCGCCATCGGCACCATTGCCGGCGGCGCGGGCATGCCGCTGGTGGTGACGCTGTCGGCCGGCGCCACCCCGGCCGCCGTCGACGCGCTGATCGAGGCGCTGGCCTACCGCAACGAGTCCGAGGCGCTGGTCGATGGCGGCGTCCGCATGGTCCAGGTGGAGCTGACCGACGGCGACGGCGGCACCATGGCGACGGCGGCGCGGGCCATCGCCATCACGGCCGACGACGACGCTCCCGTGGTGTCGGGGCCGGTGGCCCTGGGCACCGCCGAGAACACCCCGCTGGCCATCACCGTCGAGACGCTGCTGGCCAATGCCAGCGATCCCGATTCCACGCTGGCGGTGGCGAACGTCGCCGCGTCGGGCGGCACCCTTCTCGCCATGGGCGCGGTCGAGATGGTGACCTTCTCCGAGCCGCTGTCGGGGTCGATGACCATCTCCGTCGACGGGTCGAGCTTCGAGATTCCGCTGGACGACCTGGCCGGCGAGCCGCTGGATCACGCGTTGGCGATGGTGGCCGAGGTCATCCGCCATACCTACCGGCTGGAAAAGAACTCGTTGACCATCACCCCGACCGGATATTCGGGGTCTCTGATCATCGACGGGACGACCATCGACCTGACCGGGACCACCGACGCGGATGCGGCGGCGGACGTGATCAACGCCCTGGCCGCCACGACCGGGGTCACCGCCTACGCTCTCGGATCGTCGATCCGCCTGCTGAGCGATGGCCCCCAGGCGGCGGTCTCGGGGACCGGCGATCTGGCGGCCGTGACCGGCACGGTCCCGCAGGCCACGCCTGCCCCCGTCGCCGCCGTGGACGGCGCCACCGGCACGCTGATGCTGTCGGTGGCGGTGGATTCATATCCGCTGTCCTTCGCCAATGTGGTGGACGGGTCCGCCAACCCGCTGACCGTCGATCATTCGTCCGACGCTTGGCTGTTCGTCCCCGACCCCGGCAGCGCGGCGCCGGTCACCATCACCTTCGACGTCACCGACGGCGTCAACACGCCGGTGGCGACCTCGGCCACCATCACCGTCGCGGCGGTCAACGACGCCCCGGTCTCGACCCCCATCGCGGCCCAGGTGGCCACCGAGGACGAGAGCTTCTCGCTCGACGCCGCCGCCCATTTCGCCGACCCGGATGTCGGCGACACGCTCACCTATGCCGCCACCCTCGCCGACGGATCGGCCCTGCCGTCGTGGCTGTCGATCGATCCGGCCACCGGCACCCTGTCGGGGACGCCGGCCCTGGCCGACATCGCATCGCTGATGGTCAAGGTCCGCGCCACCGATTCCGGCGGGCTGTTCAGCGAGCAGACCTTCGACCTCACGGTGCGCGACGACACCCTGGTCATGGGCGCCCACGACGCCGGCGCCTCGATGCGGTTCGACGGCGCCGACGACTACGCGGTCGCCTCCGCCGCCGCGCTGGACGTGGGGACCGGCGACTTCACCATCGAGGCGTGGATCAATCCGGCGTCGCTGACCGGTACCCAGGTCATCGCCGCCAAGGGCAACGGCGGGGCGACCGAGACCCTGAGCCTGGCGCTGGTCAACGGCTATCTGTCCTTCAGCGCCACCGACGGCGTCGATTCGGTCTCCGTGAACTGGGCCACCCCGATGTCCGCCGGAAGCTGGGCGCATGTGGCGGTGGTGCGGACGGGCGACACCTATACGCTTTACGTCGACGGCGAGATGGCCGCCTCGGCGGACGCCAGCGGCCCCATCACGGTCTCGTCGACCGACGCCGTGTCCATCGGCGCCCAGCTCGACAGCGGCGGGACGGCCGCCCAGGCCGGAACCGGATTCGCCGGCGGGATCGACAATGTCCGGCTGTGGTCGGACGCGCGCACCGAGACGGAGCTGGCGGCCGAATTCCGCCTGACGTCGCCGGCGATCAAGGACAACCTGGTCGCCGAGTGGACCATGGACGCGGTCGCCGCCGGTCAGGTGGCGGACGGCTCGGGAAGCGGCAACGTTCTGACCCTGGGTGGATCGGCCTCCCCCGAGGCCAGTGACCCGGTGCTGATCAACCCGCCTGGCACGGCCATGTCCCTGAACGGGACCAGCGAATACGTGCAGGTGGTGCCCACCTTGCTGGACGGCCAGGCGCTCACCTTCGAGGCATGGATCAACACCTCGACCGTCGCGCGGCAGGACATCATCACCACCGGCAACCCGGACGCCGCCGGTGAGGGGGCCTATCTCTACGTCGACGCCACCGGCAAGCTCGGCTTCCAGGTGACCTCGGGGACGCCGGTCAGCTCGTCCGATCTGATCGCCGACGGCCAATGGCATCACGTGGCGGCCACCATGGCCGGCGACGGCTCGGTCACCCTCTACATCGACGGTGTCGCCGTCGGGACCGGCAACGTGGGCGCCTACGCCGTCACCGACGGGCGCACCGTCATCGGCGCCGGCAGCTATGCCGGCGGCACCACCGGCGGATATTTCAACGGCCAGATCGCCGACGCGCGCATCTGGGATATCGCGCGGACCGCCGACGACGTCGCCGCCACCATGAACGAGCGGCTTTCCGGCGACGAATACGGCCTTGCCGGCTACTTCCCGCTGGGCGGCGCGGCCGTCGAGGGAGCCCAGATCGTCACCCCCAACCTGGCCCACGACAGTTGGGCCGGCGGCGAGGTGCAGGGGGTGCCCGACTTCGTGTCCACCGAGCCCCAGTCCTTCGCCGACGAGATCACCGTCCGCGAGGACACCCCGTTCAGCAGCCAGGTGCTGTCGGTCGACGTCAACGGCGACATGCAGAGCGTTTCCGTCGCCAGCGGCGGATATCCGGCCAACGGCTGGCTGGAGATGGCCTCGGACGGCACCTTCACCTACACGCCCAGCCACGGTTTCTCGGGAAGCGACAGCTTCACCGTCGAGATCTTCGACAGCGGCACCGGCACCACCGTCACCAAGACCATCGCCATCACCGTCACCGAGGTGGACGATCCGGCCGACATCGAGGCACCGCCGGCCAACGAGCACGGCTGCCTGGGCCTGCACGGCCACGCGGCGGTCGCCATCGACGGCGGCCTACCCACCGGCACGCAGTCGGTCACCTACGAGCTGTGGTTCAACACCGGCATCAGTTCGCCGTCGGTCATGAGCCTGCTGTCGGCCGGCGACCTGTCGGCCGGCGGCGGCCTCGAGATCCAGATGGCCTCGGGCCTATTGTCCCTCGCCTTGTCGGGGGGCGGGTCGGTCACGGCGGCCGGCCTCACCCTCGCCGACGGCGAGTGGCACCATGTGGCGGCGGTGGCCGAGGCCGTCGGGCCCGAAACCCGCCTCAGCCTTTACGTGGACGGCCAACTGGCGGGAACCGCCGTTCCCGCCGTCGGCCTGGACATCCAGGCGGCCGCCGCCTGGCTGGGTCGCGGCCTCGCCGCCAGCCCCGAGCAATATTTCAGCGGCGAAGTGTCGGATGTGCGAGTCCATGCGGGCGCCCGCACGCTGGCGGACATCCAGGCCGACATGGCCTCGGCCGCCGACCCCGACGATCCGTCGCTGGTGGCGTGGTACGACTTCGCCACCGGCACCGGCACCGCCATCGTCACCGACGCCACCACCGCCGGGCTCCACGACGCCACCATCGTCGACGGCGACTATCACTGGGCCGACCGGGTCACGGCGGTCACCACCGCCGGGGTGCCGCTGTCGCTGGACGGCGCCACCATCGTCGATCCCGATACGACACCCAACCTGCCGGGCACGCTCAAGATGGTGCTGTCGGTCGGGCACGGCACCTTGAGCCTGGAATCGACGAGCGGCCTGACCTTCGTCGACTCCACCGCCAACGGCGGCGCCACCCTGGCCTTCACCGGCAGCGCGGCCGATCTCAACGACGCCCTCGCATTGGTGCTCTACACCCCCGATGCCGGCTTCTCGGGCCGCGACGTCCTGAAGGTGATGGTCGACGAACTGCACGCCACCCTGACCCGGGTCAGCGCCTATGACATGCCGATCCTGGTGCTGGCGGCGCCCACGGACGGCAACGACACCCTGGCCGGCGGCACCGGCACCGACTCCATCAACGGCTACGCTGGCGACGACACCATCCTCGGCAATGCCGGCGACGACACCCTGTTGGGCGGCGACGGCAACGACAGCCTGGACGGCGGCGACGGCAACGACGTGCTGGCCGGCGGCGCCGGGGCGGATTTCCTGACCGGGTCCATGGGCGACGACACCTTCGTCTACACGGCGGCGGATCAGTCCATCAACGGCGTGACCGACACCATCCTCGATTTCGGGCTCCAGGGCGCCGACGCCATCCGCTTCGACGGCATGGCCGGCATCACCTATGAGGCGACCATCTATCCGGCCTCGGGCGCCAACGTGGCGGCCAAGCTGGCCGACGTGCAGGCCAACGCCCCGGCCGACAGCATCGTCTTCTTCCTGGACGGCGGCGACGGCTATCTCTACGTCAAGGGCTCGGGCACCGGCACCAGCTTCGACGGCACCTTCATCAAGCTGGCCGGACGGGGTACGCCGCCCACCCTGGCCGAGATCCAGAACGGCATCGTGGTCGGCACGGCCAGTGCCGACTCCCTGGCGGGCACCGTGGGCGACGACACCATCCTGGGCGGCGGTGGGGCGGACACCCTGACGGGCGATGCCGGCGCCGACGTGTTCCGCTACACGGGGGCCGGCGATTCCTCCACCGCCGGCTGGGACCGTATCACCGACTTCGCCCAGGGCAGCGACCGCATCGAGCTGCTGGGCGCCACCGGCATCCACACCGTCAGCAGCAGTCCCGCCGCCCTGGTGATCGGCACCACCGAGGCGCTGACCGCCGCCTCGATCGCGTCCAACGCCGCCATCAGCGACGGCACCGTCGTGTTCTGGAACCAGAACGGCAACGGCTATCTTTACCTCAAGAACTCCGCCCAGCCGACCTGGGACGGGCTGTTCATCGAACTGTCCGGTTTCACCGGCAGCCTGACCAGCGCCGATTTCGTCACCCAGTCGCTGTCGCTTTCCGGCACCCCCGGCGCCGACACGCTGAGCGGCGGGTTCGGCAACGACGTCCTGATGGGCGGAGAAGGCGACGACACCCTTTACGGGCGTGACGGCGCCGACCTTCTCATGGGCGGCGACGGCGACGACGTCCTGGCCGGCGGCCCGGGCGGCGACACCATCGACGGCGGCCTGGGGATCGACACCGTCAGCTATCATGGCGGCGCCTCGGGGGTGATGGTCGACCTGGGCGGCGGCATCGCGACCATCGCCGGCGTCTCCGACACGCTGACCGGTGTCGAGCGCGTGCGCGGCACCGACTCCGCCGACACCCTGATCGGCGGCGGCAGCGATGTGTACGAAGGCTTCGAGGGCATGGGCGGCGCCGACACCATCGACGGCGGCGCGGGCTTCGACGAGGTCATCTACGCCAACTCCGCCACCGGCGTGACGGTCGACCTGGGCGCCGGCACCGCCAGCGACGGCGACGTCTTCACCAATATCGAGGGCGTGGTCGGCTCGGAATATGCCGACACCCTGATCGGCGGCGGCGGCGACGACGTCCTTACCGGCGGCCTCGGCGGCGACACCTTGACCGGCGGCGCCGGCAGCGACGTGTTCGTCTACACCTCGCCCACCCAATCCGTCGACGCCTCGCCGAATCGTGACACCATCACCGATTTCGCGTCGGGCACCGACATTCTCCGCATTTCGCTGAGCGGGACGCATGTGGACGTCTCTAGTTTCGCGTCGGTCTCCACGTACAATGGCGGCCAGGCGACGCTTGCCGGCGGCGGAGTGGTCGGCGACGGCTTCTATTCCAGTCTCGACCAGGCCCTGTACATCTATGTGACGGGCACCACCACCGATATCGGGGCGGATGGCGGCTACGTCATCGGCAGTGCCAATCCCATCGCGGCCGGTGATTTGCGATTTGACATCACCGGAACCGCCGGCGCCGACGTCCTGGTCGGCGGCGCGGGTGACGACACCTTCGCGGGCGGCGCCGGCAACGACACCATCGTCGGCGGCGGAGGCAATGACCTGGCCGACTACTCGCTCGCCGCAGGCGTGTCGGTCAACCTGGAGACGGGCACCGCCATCGACGGTTACGGCGACTCCGATAGCCTGTCAGGCATCGAACGGGTGCTGGGGTCGCGGGACGTGGACACCATCATCGGCGACGCCAACGCCAACACCCTGGCCGGTGGCGGCGGCGCCGACACCCTGACCGGCGGCGACGGCGCCGACGTGTTCCGCTACGAGGCGGCGGCCGATTCGAATCTCACCGGTTGGGACAGCATCACCGACTTCGTGATCGGCACCGACCGCATCGAGATTCCGGGGCTGGCGGGCGTGACGCTGGTGAGCGATCCAGGTGCCGCCAGCGCCTTGCCCGCGGATTCGGCAGCGGCGTTCGCGGCGGCGGCGGCCGACGAGACCGTCCTCTACTGGACGCAGCAGGACAACGGCAGCGGCCCGGTCAACGGCTACATCTACGTCAAGTCGGCCGCCCATCCCGGCATGAACGGCCTGTTCATCGAACTGGCCGACGTGAGCGGGACCCTGACCGCCGCCGACTTCCTGGGCGGACTGTCCGACCCGCCGCCCCAGACGGTCACCGGCACGGCCGGGGCCGACATCCTGAACGACACCACAGAGGCGGACTTCTTCGACGCCCTGGGCGGCGACGACACCATCGTGGTCGGCCAGGGCCGCGATACCGTGTCGGGCGGAGCCGGCACCGACACGGTGATCGTCGATCCGGTGGCGACGGTGACGTCCATCGCCGTGGACGGCGACGACCTGGTGCTCGGCTACGACACCGGCGGCAGCGTCCGGCTGCTGGACCAGTGGGCCGGCGACGGTGCCGAGGTCGTCTCCATGGTCGTCGGCGCATTGGGCTGGAACCACACCTACACCGTGACCACCACCCCCGACGACGGCGCCAACCTGACCTATGCCACGGCCGCCAGCGTGGCGGCGGGCAACGGCGACGACATCGTGGTCGGCGGCGACGGCGACAATGTCGTGTTCGGCGGGGACGGCTACGATGTCCTCTACGGGCATGGCGGCGCCGACACCCTCACCGGCGGCCTGGGCGCCGACGTGCTGGACGGCGGCGTCGGCGGCGACACCTTCCGTTTCCTGTCCGTGGCGGATTCCAGCATCAATGAACCCGACCGGATCATCGATTTCGTTTCCGGCACCGATCGGCTCGATTTCGTCGGCCTGGCCGGGGCCACCGTGGTGACCAACCTCGGTTCGGTCAATCCCGGCATGACGGCGCAGCAGACCGCCCAGTCGATCGCCATGAACGGCGACTTCGCCAACGGCGCCGTCATCTTCTGGGTCCAGGACAACAATACCGACGGCAACGACAACGGCTACATCTACATCAATGCGCCGGGCACCGCCTGGGACGGCTTCTTCCTGGAGCTGACCGGCTATACCGGCATCCTGACCGACGGCGACATCGCTCAGGCGGATGCCGGGCCCGGAGCCGGCACGGCGGTGTCGTGGGCCGCCGCCTTCGACGGCCCGTGGGACTCGGCGGCCTGGTGGAGCGGCGGGCAGACGCCGCAGCCGGGCGACGACGTGACCATCGCCGGTTACACCGTGACCCACGGCATCGCCAACGACGCGGTGAACGCGATCCTGGTGGGCAGCGCGGGCGGCCTCGCCATCACCGACGGCACGGTCGAGGTGGCCGGTGACGTGTCGGTCGACGACAGTTCGACGCTGACGCTGTCCGGGACCGCCACCCTGATCGGCGGCGGCACGGTAAGCGTGGCCGGCACCTTCAGTTGGGACTCCGGCACCCTGTCCACGGCCGACGGCGCCCGGGCCAGCGGTTCGATCACCCTGGGAACGGGGGCGCGTGTGCTCGACACCGGGCTGGCGCTGGCCGGCGACGCCACCATCCTTGGCGGCTCGACCAATGGCACCGGCCAGATCGCCAATGCCGGTCGCCTCGAGGTGGTGGGCAACAGCTCGTTCGGGGTCGGGCTGGCGAACGCCGGGGTGCTCGAGGTGGAGACGGCCACGCTGACCGCCGCCGGCGGCCTGGTCAGCACCGGTCTGCTGGAACTGGACAGCGCCTACGGCGCGTCGGGCAACGCCGCCATCCATATGGGCGGCGGGTCGGTTCTCTCGGTCGCCGGCGGGACCTTGCGCATCACCGACGGCGGTGCCGGCGCCACCCGCACGGTCAGCGGCGACATCGATCTGATGAACGCGATCGTCGAGGTGCAGGGTGACGCCACCTTCGACATTGAGGGCGCGCTGCTTTACATCCATCATGTCCGCTTCGACATCGCCTCGGGCAAGACGCTGACCATCGACGCCGGCACCGACGGCGTGACGGTCGTCGATTCGACGGCCCCGATCGAGTTCTTCGGCGACGGCACGCTGGACTTGGCCGGCACCCACACGGTGATGCTGCACAGCGACTTCAACCTGATGGGCTACCAGAGCCTGTCGCTGAGCGGCGCCGTCACGGTGGCCACCGACAACGAGGCGGTCTTCAACAACAACGGCGCCCTGACCCTGGTCGGCAACGACGACATCTTCCAGGTGGAGGTCCGCAACACCGGCTTCATGACCATCGCCGGCACCGACGCCGACGGCGCCGCGGCCCTGACCTTCGGCCACGGCCTCGTCAATACGCAGAAGCTGGTCCTCGATGCCGCCGGAGCCTCGGCCAACGTCGCCGTCGATCTGGGCGGGGCGACGCTGCAGAACGACGTCGGCGCGACCTTGCAAGCCGTCCGGTCCGGAGCCGGCGGCACCATCACCATCAATGGCGTGCTCGACAACGCCGGCACGCTGCTGGTGGATCACGACCTGACCCTGTATTCGCTGTCCGGCGAGCACATCAGCTCGGGCACCATCGACATCGCCGCCGGCAAGACCCTGACCGTCAACGGCGTCGATCTGATCAACACCGGCACCATCGAGGGCACCGGCACCGTCCTTCTGGCAAGCGGCGCCGCCCTGGTGAACGACGGCATCATCGCCGCGGCCGGCGACGAGGTCGGCACCCTCTCGGTCACCGGCAACCTGGAACTGGGCGCCAACAGCGACGTGATGATCGACATCGGCGGCGGCGGCGGCGACCGCATCGACGCTTCCGGGTACATCCTGCTGGACGGCACGCTCGACCTGAACTTCACCGACCTGGTCCCGATCGACGGCCAGCAGTTCACGGTGATGACCTCGAACAACGCCACGCTTTACGGCGGCCTGGGCGCCGACGGCATCACCGGCACCGCCGACGACCTGACCCACAATCTGGGCGACGACTGGACGGTGACGGCGGTGGACGACGCCGGCGACCTCAAGATCACCGTCACCGAGACCGCCGACGTCGTCCACTGGTCGGCCGGCAGCGGCGGCGACTGGGCGACGGGGGCCAACTGGGGCGGTGCCGCGCCGGTCAGCGGCCAGTCGGCGGTCATCGGCGCGGTGTCGGGGGCGGTGACGGTGACCAGCGACGTCCTGGACGTGGACGTGCTCAAGTCCGAGGCCGATGTCACCATCGGCAGCGGCGGGTTCCTTACGGTCAACAACCTGATGACCGTCGCGGCCGGCAAGTCGCTCACCGTCTCGGGCGGCGGCCTGTTGGGCGGCTTCGGCACCGTCGCCGTCCTGGGCGATTTCTCGCTGTCCGGCGGCACGCTGGCCGGAGGGGGGGAGGTCGTGGTGTCGGGGGCCGCGTCGCTGGCCGGAACCTGCGACATCGGCCGCATGGTGACCCTCAAGGGCACCACGACCATGGCCGACGGCACCTTCACCAACGGCGGCGGCAGCGGCATCACCAACCGGGGCGCCATGGTGGTCAACGCCGCCAGCGCCGCCAGCATCCAGATCGGCCTCGTCAACGCCCTGGCCGCGTCGTTGATGTTCGACGCCGTCAACGCCAGCGGGGTGCTGGCCGTCACCACGGGGGAAGCCCTGACCAACGAGGGCACCCTGACCCTGGGCAACAGCACGGCCTCGGCCGGCATCGGGACGGTGAGCTGGGACCTGGGCGGCAACAGCTTCAGCAACGACGGCACGCTGGTGGTCGACCACGGCAACGCCGCCGCCGCCGCCCACACCATCACCGGCGAGGTCAACAACAACGCCTACATCGAGCTCAACCATGGGCTGACCATCGATGGTGCGCTGAACAACGCCTGGGGCGCGACCATCGACATCGGTGCCGGCGAGACGCTGACGGTTGGCACCGGCCAATCGCTGCAAAACAGCGGCCTTATTACCGGCGACCTGGGCGGAACGGCGACCATCGACGTGTCGGCGGCGCTCTCCTTCACCAACAACGGCACACTCGATCCCGGCGGAACCGGCATCGGAACGCTGGCCATCACCGGCGACCTGACCATGGGCGGCATCGACTCCCGCATCGAGTTGGACATCGACACCGACACCAATACGTGGGACAGCCTCACGGTCAGCGGCACGGTGCATCTGGACGGCACCCTGGTCGTCGACGTGGACGGCACTCCCGACCCGGTCGGACCCTACGCGGTCATGAGCTGGGGCAGCAGCACCGGCGCCTTCGACCGCATCCTCGGCCTGGATGATCCACTGGGGATCTCGGTCCTCGATCCGGTGTTCAGCGGCACCGGTCTGACCCTGACGGCGCAGGTCGTGACCGCCAGCATGGCCAGCAGCGCCGGCGACGACATCCTGACCGGCTCAAGCGCCGCCGACTACGCCATCGCCGGCACCGGCGACGACACCATCCTTGGTGGCGGCGGCGCCGACGTCCTGTTCGGCGGCAAGGGCGACGACACCTTCGTGATCGCCGACACCAGCTTTCACTTCCTGGACGGCGGCGACGGCATCGACACCCTCCAGATCGACGCCTCGCTGGATCTGACCGGCCTGCGCGCCGACCTGCTCCAGGACTTCGAGCTCATCGACCTGACCGACCCCGGCGCCCAGACCCTGACCCTGGACGGCGCCATCGCCGCCGGCATGGCGTCAGCCGTCAACGGCGTGACCGGGCTGATGAACTCGCTGGTGATCTTCGGCGACGGCGGCGACACCGTGAGCATGGTCGGGCTCGACTGGATGGACAGCGGCAGCCAAACCCTGGCCGAAGACCCAGGGGTCAGCTATTCGGTCTACAGCAACACCACCACCGGCGTGCAGGTCTTCGTGGACAGCAATGTCTCGGTGAACATTGTTCCCCCTTGACGCGGGTGGGGGCGGGGCCGGCCCTCAGGCCCGCTCCGCCGCCTCGGCGGCCAGGCGGGAGACCAGGGCGGCCAGGCGGTCGAAATCCACCGGCTTGGACAGAAACTCGTTCATGCCGGCCTCGAAGCACTGCTTGGCGTCGTCGGCGAAGGCGTTGGCGGTCAGCGCGATGATGGGCACGGTGCCGTGCGGGGGCGGCAGTTCGCGGATGCGCCGCGCCGCCTCGAGCCCGTCCATCACCGGCATGCCGATATCCATCAGGATGGCGTCGAAGCGTTCGCCGCTCGCCTTGTCCACCGCGTCGCGGCCGTTGGCGGCCACCTCCACCCGATGGCCGCGCCGGCCCAGGAAGGTGGCGACGACCTTCTGGTTGACGGGATTGTCCTCGGCCAGCAGGAAGCGCAGCGCCGGCGCCACGGCCGCCTCGACGGGATTGGGTTCGGCGGCGGCGGGGGCCTCGGACGGGTCGAGCGGCAGCTCGAACCAGAAGGTGCTGCCCCGGCCGGGCTCGCTCTCGACGCCGATGCGGCCCGCCTGCAGTTCCACCAGCCGTCGGCAGATGGCCAGGCCCAGCCCGGTGCCGCCATAGCGGCGGGTGATCGCGGTGTCGCCTTGCTGGAACGGTTCGAACAGGCGGTCGCGCATGTCCGGCGGGATGCCGATGCCGCTGTCCTCGACCTCGAAGCGGACCATGGGGAGCATGCCGCCCCGGGTCACCGAGACCCGGACGCTTCCATGGTCGGTGAACTTGATGGCATTGCCGACCAGATTGAGCAGGATCTGGCGCAGCCGCAGGTCGTCGCCCGTCACCCATTGGGGAAGGTCGGCGGCGGCGGCGGTGACGAGGGCGATACCCTTCTCGGCGGCGCGTCCGCGCAGCAGGCCGGTCACGTCGTCGACCACCGCGGACAGCGGGAAGACGGTGCGCGTCAACTGGACCTTGCCCGCCTCCATGCGCGACAGGTCGAGGATGTCGTTGAGCAGGGCGTGCAGGGCGCGACCGGAACTGCACAGCGTCTCGACCTGCTCGTGCTGCTCGGGGGGCAGCGGCGCCTCCCGCAGCAATTGCGCCATGCCGAGGATGCCGTTCATGGGGGTGCGGATCTCGTGGCTCATGGTGGCCAGGAAGTCCGACTTGGCGCGGGTGGCCGCTTCGGCGCGCTCCTTCGCCTCCTTGAGGTCCTCCTCGGCCTGGCGGCGGTCGGAGATGTCGTGAACGCCGGCCATCAGCACCGGCTCGCCCCTGAAGACGGTGGGAACCGCCGAGATCAGCCCCCAGAAGGTGGTGCCGTCGCCGCGGCGCAGCCGCGCCTCGAAGGCCCGGACGTGGCCGTGCTCGGCCACCAGCCGCAGCAGGCGGTCACGGTCGGCGGAGTCGACGTAGAAATCCTTGGTCGCCATGCCGACCGGGTCCAGGGACTTCAGCAGCGTGTCCTTGACCTGCTGGTTGGCGAACAGGATGCGGTTGTCGGCCATCCGGGTCATGACCACCGGCACCGGCATGCTGTCGACGATGACCCGCAGGCGCTCCTCGCTCTCGCGCAGCGCCGCTTCCGAGGCCTTGGCCGCCTCGAGGCGCTCGATCTCGATGGCGTGGCGGCGGAAGACCTCGGCGGCGCGGGCGATGTCGCCGATCTCGTCGGTGCGGCCGAGGGCGGGCAGGGCGACGTCCTTCTGCCCCTGGGCAAGGCGCAGCAGGGCGGTCGCCATGGCGTGCAGCGGGATGGTGATCCGCCGGACACTCCAGATGATGGCGGTCGACAGGGTGACGAGCATGGCGACCATGCCGGCCAGACTGAACCGCATTCCCCGCCGCACGTCGCGTTCGGCGGCTTCCGGCGAGAACCCGATCACCAGGGTGCCGACCGCCTCGCGGATCTGTCCGGTGCGATAGACGATGTCGCGGCTGACCACCAGGACCTTGTCCGTGGTGTTGCCTGGGTTGCCCAGTTGGCCGTAGGAGGAGCCGTCGACGGCGGCCACATGGACCCATGCCACGTCCGGGTCGCCGGCCATGGCGCGAACCAGCACCCCGACCACCTCGCGGTCGAAGTCGTAGAGCGGCCGCGACATGGCGACCGCCTGGACGTCGGCCATGCGCTCCGCCTTTTGCGACAGCAGGGCCAGGCGCTCGTCCCGCATGGCCTTCAGGCGCGCGATCTCGGAAACCGACACCACCGCGACGACGGCCAGCAGGGCGATGGTCAGCACCCTGGCGCCCAGCGGCAACCGCCGGAACCGGCCCTGGGACGGTGCCATCGCCACCGCGCCGGTTCCATCGGTCGCGGCGGACCTTTCCTCGACGCCGTCACGCTCCAAATGCCGCCCTCCCAGGCCATGGATCGAGCCATCCTACAGGGGAGCGGGGGCATACGAAAGGCGTGAGGTGTAGGCGAAAGGCGTGAGGTGGGGGTCAGCCCTTGTCGAGGACCGTCCGCGGCGAGACGCCCTTGGTATCGCCCGGGGCGATCACCGAGCCGCGACGGTCCACATGCTCGCGGGTCACGGTCTTGACCCGCTGGATGGCGCGGATGAGATCCTCCAGCGCCTGGACCGTGTCGGGGTTGAAATCCTCGACCGTGACCTCGTTGACATAGGTGCGGATGTCGAGCGTATAGGCGTCGAGCATGCGCAGGTAGTCGTGGATGCTGCGCGGGCGCTTGTTGTAGAGCTTGTGGCTGGCGCGGATGTTGTTGAGGAAAATGGTGATCAGGCCACGGATGAACGGATCGGTGCCGGCCAGCTTCTGGTCGAACACCGCCTTGGGCACGCGGACGACGATGACGTGATTGTCGGCGACGGCGGTGGCCATGCGCGGCGTGCCGTCGATGACCGCCATCTCGCCGAAGATGCCGCCCTGCTTGATGACGCCAAGCTTGACGGTCTCGCCCTCGATGTCCTTGTAGATCGCCACCTCGCCGCTTTCGACCACATAGGCGGCGTCGCCACGGTCGCCTTCGGCGAAAATGACCTTCCCCGGCTCGAAGCTGCGGCGGTCGAGGATTTGGGACCCGTTCATCATTGTTCCCGAACTGCGGCGGACACCGTGGCCCGCCCGGGCATTGATGCCATCGCCGCCGCCGCCGGTCAAAGCTCTTCGCATGCAGGTATGCCGCCCCCATATCTTCGAGCGATCGCGCCCGTCGCTTGGGGTGCGGCTTGACGCCCCCGCCGGGGCTTTCTACGATGCTTCGCTAATGTGTCTCATGGCCTGCGGGGCCTTTCATTGGAGCAAGGATACTGGCGATGAAGAATGTCACGGACTCGTCGTTCGAAGCCGAGGTGCTGAAGGCCTCGGGCCCGGTGCTGGTCGATTTCTGGGCCGAATGGTGCGGCCCCTGCCGCCAGATCGCTCCCGCCCTCGAGGACCTCGCCAAGGATCTGGGCGACAAGATCACCGTCGCCAAGGTCAACATCGACGACAATCCGGCCACGCCCGGCCGGTACGGCGTTCGCGGCATTCCCACGCTGATGATCTTCAAGGACGGCCAGGTCGCCGCCACCAAGATCGGCGCGCTTCCGAAGAGCAAGCTCTACGAGTGGGTCGAGCAGTCGATCTGACGCCGCCACGACACGAAAAGCCCCGCGCCAGGCGCGGGGCTTTTTTGTTGGCGGATCACACGCCGCTGAACGCGGCGCGGTCGCGGTCGTCCACGCCCATCGGCGCGCGGACAAGGTCCTCGATCTCGGCTCCCGACAGGCTCTCGCGGTCGAGCAGCGCCCGCGCCACCGCCTCCAGTTGCCAGGGATGGCCCCTGAGGATGGTGAGGGCGCGGGCATGGGCGTCGTCGATCAGCGCGCGGACCTCGGCGTCGATCTCGGCGCTGGTGCCGTCGGCGCGCACGCCGTCGGGGGTGTAGGGGTCGCCGGCCATGCCGGCGAAGGCGACCATGCCCAGCCGGGCGCTCATGCCCCATTCGGTGACCATCTTGCGGGCGATGCGGGTCGCCATCTGGATGTCGCCGGCGGCGCCGGTCGAGATTTCCTCGGCGCCGAAGAACAGCTCCTCGGCGGCGCGGCCGCCCATGGCCACCGCCAGGTCGGCCTTGAGCTTGGAGCGCCTGAGCGCCGGGCTGTCCTGTTCGGGCAGCCGCACCACCATGCCCAGGGCCTGGCCGCGCGGCACGATGGTGGCCTTGTGGATGGGGTCCGAGGCCGGCATGTGCAGCGCCACCACCGCGTGGCCGGCCTCGTGATAGGCGGTGAGGCGGCGGTCGTCGTCGCTCATCAGGCCCTGGCGCTCGGTCCCCATCAGGATGCGGTCCTTGGCCGCCTCGAAATCGGCCATCGTCACCGCCTCGCGGGCGGCCCGGGCGGCGCAGATGGCGGCCTCGTTGACCAGATGCGCCAACTGGGCGCCCGAGAACCCCGGCGTGCCGCGCGCCACCCGGCGCAGATCCACCTCGGCGGCCAGGGCCACCCGCGCCGCATGCACGGCCAGGATCTTGTCGCGCCCGCCCAGGTCCGGGGCCTGCAGCACGACGTGGCGGGAAAAGCGGCCCGGGCGGGTCAGGGCCTCGTCCAGGATGTCCGGGCGGTTGGTGGCGGCGATCACCACCACGCCGGAATTGGGCGTGAAGCCGTCCATCTCGACCAGCAGCTGGTTCAGCGTCTGCTCGCGCTCCTCGTGGGCGGCGCGGGCATTCGAGCCGGATCGCTGGCGGCCGACCGCGTCGATCTCGTCGATGAACAGGATGCAGGGCGCCTTCTTCTTGGCGGTGGCGAACATCTTGCGCACCCGGCCGGCGCCGACGCCGACGAACATCTCGACGAAGTCCGAGCCCGAGATCGAGAAGAACGGCACCCCGGCCTCGCCGGCGACGGCGCGGGCCAGCAGGGTCTTGCCGGTGCCGGGCGGGCCGCTGAGCAGCACGCCGGTGGGCACCCGCGCGCCCAGGCGCGAGAACCGGCGCGGGTCGCGCAGGAACTCCACCACCTCCATCAGCTCGATCTTCTCGGATTCGCAGCCGGCGACGTCGGCGAAGCGCGCGGTCGCCTCGGTGGCGCTGGCCAGTTTGGCGCGGTTGCCGCCCCCGGCCACGCCGCCCCGGATGGCGAAGAACCACACGGCGGCCGCCACCAGGCCGAAGACGGCGACGTTGCCGGCGATGGCCAGCGCCGTCTCGCCGCCCAACGCCGCATCGCCCATGGCCCGGTCGGTGCTGAACCCCACCACCGCCCCCCGGGCGGTGGCCTGGCGGGCGAGGTCGGCGGCGACCAGGGGCGGGATCACCGCCTGATGCAGGCGGCCGCCCTTGTCCCTGGCGACGCCGGTGCCCTGGGCATAGAAGGTGAGATCGGCCACCTGGTCGGCGGCGACCATGGCGGCCAGCGCCGAATAGGTCGACTCGGCCACCGAGGATGCGGCCGGCTCCGGCCGGGTCAGGCTGCGGTACAGGGGGTAGCTCACGGCAGCGGCGGCCATCAGGCCCACCAGGGCCAGCACGGCGGCGAAGAGGTATTTCCTTCTGCTCACGGTTCGGCTTCCGTCCTATCCAGGTCGAGGTACGGGGACGGAAGGTAAGCTTTCGGAAACCGTCGCGGGGGCACGCAAAGGGAGGGCGGCGAAAAATGGGGCGGACCTGCTGGCCCGCCCCAAGTCTTCGAGGAGGAAACGCGCTGTCGTAGAGGGCGCGGTTCCCGTCGCGGGATCTCGGGACCCGCGGACGGCGCGCACTATAGGGGAATGCCCCACCCAAAGGAATAGGTTGAAGACCGGACGGGATCAGCGGGCGCCGGATGCCGCCGAACCGACATACGGCTGTTACGGAACCGTGCGATGATGGTCGCGAGATCGGGAACGGCCGAGAGGTGCGCCATGAGTCGGATCACCGCGACAGCGACGCTCGGGCTGGCGATCCTGCTCGGCAGTGCGGGCGGGCCGGCGACCGCCGAGGATCTCCATGTCCTGTGGGACCGCCAATGCGGCGGCTGCCACGGCCATGCCGGCGACTTCGCCCGCGATTCGCTGCGGGTGGTGGACGGGCGGCTTGTCGGGGCCCGGCTTGGTGACGGCGTCGAGGCCTTCCTGGCCACGCACAATGGCGGCTATTCCCCCGAGGTCGTCGCGGCCATGACCGGCATGTTGCGGGCGCAGTTGCAGACGCCCGACCTGTTCCGCAGCCACTGCGCCGACTGCCATGGCCTGGCCGCCCAGTTCGTCCGCGAGCAACTGGTCGAGCGTGACGGCCGGCTGGTGGGGCGCTATTCGGGAGCCGAGGTCGAGGCGACCCTGGCGCGGCACGGCGGCCTGGATGACGGGCAGGCGACGCTGATGCTGCGGGTTCTCGAGCGCATCGAACGCGAGGTCCATCGCCGCTGAGATACGGACAGCCCGCATCCCTGGGCTGCGAAAACGCGGGCACAAGCGAGTCGTTCCGCCGTCCCGGCGGGGGGTAGAATTGAAGCCGGGGACAAGGATTGGGTTGGAGGGGCCATGTTCACGTGGCGGCCCGAAATGAGCGTCGGGCATCCCGACATCGACCGCGACCACCGGCATCTGGTCGAGCTTCTCAACGCCTTCGAGGGCGCCGCCGGGCGCGAGCCGTCGCAGGCCGTTCTGCACGACACCCTGCTCAAGCTGCAGGACTACGCCATCGACCATTTCGGCCGCGAGGAGGCCATCCAGCGCGAGGCCGGCTATCCGTTCCTGGTCGAGCACAAGCACGAGCACGACGCGCTGGTCGAACGCCTGACCGATTTCGCCAAGACCTATTTCATCAGCCGGCGGCGGCCGGTGGACCGCGCGGTGTTGACGGAATTCGCCGCCTTCCTTCGCGAGTGGTTCGTCGTCCACACCATGGGCGCCGACCTGCGGATGAAGGGCTGGGTGGGTGTCAAGCCGGCGGAACGGGTGTCCCCGTCGCCGCCAGCCGCTCCCGCCGCTCGTCGAGGCGGGCGCTGAAGCGGTCCCAGGCGACCACCGCGCGGTCGTGGGTGCCGCCGCCGATGATGTCCAGCTCATCGCGGGCGACGACGTCCCAACCGACCCGGCGGCCATCGACGGCGCGGCAGGTCACCGTCACGATCACCGTCTGGCCGGGCAGGGTGGGGGCGGTGTGGGTGACGGCGATGCCCACGCCCAGCGAGCCCTCGCCCTCGTCCAGATGCGGCGTCAGCGCCTCGATGCAGGCCCATTCCATCAGCCCGACCATGAAGCCGGTGGCGAAGACCTCGGGCATGGTGCGGAAGTCCGGGGATTCCGGGTAGAGGGCGGGAACGGTCTTCGAGCGCGGGATGGTGAAGCGGAGCTCGTGGCTCATGCCCGGAACCAGGGTGGATTTCACGGCGTGCTCCTCTTGCGGCGATGGTCGTCGGGCGGCATGGTAGCGCGCACCGCCCACGCGGCCAGCCGGGAATTTCCCTGGGAGGATGACGGCCACCATGATCCAGGAGACGCTCGACGCCCTCGACGACGGGGTGGCGCGATTCGACGGCGGGATGCGGCTGGCGGTGTGGAACCGCACGCTGGCATCACGGATGGGCTATCCGGCCGAGCTGATGCGCGTCGGCACCCACTTCCTCGACTTCGTGCACTTCAATATCGGTCGCGGCGAACACGGTTCCGGCCCGGCCCGCCTGCTGGCCCGCCAACGCCTCGCCACCGTCGCCGACAGCTACCAGCGGCGCCGCCCCGACGGCTCGGTGGTGCGGGTGCGCGGGCGCGCCATGCCCGATGGCGGCTTCGTCAAGGTCTTCAGCTTTCCGCCCGACGCCGAGGCCGTCCCGTGCCTGACCGCCCGCGAGCACGAGGTGCTGCTGTGGGCCGCCGAGGGCAAGACCGCCTGGGAGACCGCGACCATCCTCGGCCTGTCCGCCAAGACGGTGGAATTTCATCTCGCCAATTGCGCCCGCAAGCTGGGGACGGCGGGCAAGGCGCCGACGGTGCTGGCGGCGGCCCGGCGGGGGCTGCTGCCCTTGTAGCGGGTTACTCCACCACGTTGACGATGCCGGTCATGCCCAGCAGGGCGTGGCCGGGCATGGTGCATTCGAAGCGGTACGAGCCGTAACGGGCGGGGACGAACCACAGTTCCTGGACCACGCCGTCTTCGACCGTCACCTTCTCGACCCACGGCGCCTCGACCGTCTGCTGGGGGGTGACCAGCTTCTGCACCGCGATGCCCTTGAAGAAGGACTCCGAGACGAAGGTATGGTCGCTGGTCGAGGTGTTGCGCAGGATCAGCCGCACCGGCTCGCCACGGCGGAAGGTCAGCTCGTCGGGACGGAAGGCGTGGTTGACCAGTTCCAGCTCGACCACGCGCGGGTTGGACCAGTCGGCCTGGGCCACCACCTCGCGGGCATTCTTGAGGTAGCCCGGCGGCTGCACGTGGCTCACCTTGTCGGGGCCGGCGCAGCCGAAGGCGGCGAGCAGCGAGAGCAGCAGGGCCAGGTGTTTCATGCGCATCCTCCCTCGGGGTCCCAGCCGGGTGGGGCCAGGGTGAAGCCGGCGAACTCGAATGCCGGCGCCACCACGCAGCCGACCAGCACCCAATCGCCCAGCGGTTCGGCGGCCTGCCACGCATGGGGCGGCACCACCGCCTGCGGCCGCTGGCCGAGGGCGAGGTCGGCGCCAAGCACGGTGTCGGCGACACCGGCGATGCGCAGCCTCAGCGGCGCGCCGGCATGCCAGGTCCAGGTTTCGACCGCGTCCACCTTGTGCCAGTGCGAGCGCTCGCCCGCCCGCAGCAGATAATAGATGGCGGTGCAGGCGCCGCGCCCCCCGTCCTCGGATGGGTGGCGATAGGTCTCGGCATAGGCGCCGCCCTCCGGATGGGGGACCAGCCCCAGCCGGGCGATGACCTCGTCGGCGGTCATTCCTTGGGCACGGTCAGGGCCAGCGACGGCCGCGCCGACACCGTCTCGAACCACGTCGCCAGGGTGGCGCGGCCGGCCCGCCAGTCGGCGATCCTGCGCAGGTCGAGATAGCCGAGCGCGCAAGCGGTGGCGATCTGGCCGATCAGGAACTCCTCGCCCCAGCCGGCGCATTCCTGCTCCAGCGCGTCGCAGGCCCGCGCTATGGCGGCCTGCTGGCGGTCGGCCCAGGCCGGCCAGCGGGCGGTCTCGGGGCGGGTGGAGGTCTCGACGCGCACCTGCACGGCGGCGTCGAGGATGCCGTCGGCCAGGGCCTGGAGGCGCAACTGGCGCCAGCGCTCGCCGCCCGCGGGCGGGAACAGCTTGCGGCCGTCATGCAGGGAATCCAGGTATTCGCAGATCACCGGCGAATCGTACAGCGCCTCGCCGCCGTCGGTGATCAGCGCCGGCACCTTGCACAGCGGGTTGTCCCGGGGCAGGTCGGTGTCGGCCGCCCAGGCGTTGGTGACCACGGTGTCGAGCCGCTTGTCCAGGCCGGCCTCGTAGGCCACGGCCAAACATTTGCGGGCGAAGGGCGAGGTGGTGGAATAACGCAGCTTCATGGATCGTCCTCCCGCGGGGGCGGGGGGCCTTCAGGTGCGATAGGCCCCGTTGATATCGATATAGGCATGGGTCAGGTCGCAGGTCCACACCGTGGCCTTGCCCTTGCCCAGGCCGATGTCGACCTCGATCAGGATGTCGCGCCCCGTCATGTGCGCGTTGACCGGGGCCTCGTCGTAGCCGGGGACCACCAGGCCGTTCCTGGCCACCTCGACGCCGCCGATGGCGATGCAGAGGCGGTCGCGGTCGGCCTTCTCGCCCGCCTTGCCCACCGCCATGACCACGCGGCCCCAGTTGGCGTCCTCGCCGGCGATGGCGGTCTTGACCAGGGGCGAGTTGGCGATGGCTAGGCCGATGCGCTTGGCGGCCTTGTTGCCGGCCGCGCCCTTGACGCGGACCTCGACGAACTTGGTGGCGCCCTCGCCGTCCTTGACCACCTGATGGGCGAGGTCGAGCAGCAGATCCTCGAGCTTGGCCTTGAAGTCGGCCAGCCGCTTGTCCTTGGGATCGGTGATCCTGGCGTGCTTGACCTGGCCGGTGGCGAACAGCAGCAGCGTGTCCGAGGTCGAGGTGTCGCTGTCTACCGTGATGCAGTTGAACGACTTGTCCACCCCCTTGGTTAGCAGGTGCTGCAGCACTTCGTGCGGCAGGCTGGCGTCGGTGAAGACGTAGGACAGCATGGTCGCCATGTCGGGGGCGATCATGCCGGCGCCCTTGGCGATACCGTTGATGGTGACCTGGCGGCCCTCGATGACGGCCGTGCGCGTCGCGCCCTTGGGGAAGGTGTCGGTGGTCATGATGGCCCGCGCCGCCTCGGCCCAGTTGTCCGCCGTCAGCTTGGCCATGGCCGCCGACAGGTTGGCGGTGATCTTCTCGTCGGGCAGGGGCACGCCGATGGTGCCGGTCGAGCTGATATAGACCTCGTGCTTCTTGCACTCCATCAGTTCGGCGGCCTTGGCCACCGTGCGCTCGACCGACGCCATGCCGGCGGCGCCGGTGAAGGCGTTGGCGTTGCCGGAATTGACCACCAGGACCCGCGCCTTGCCCTTGGCCGCCGCGTCGCGGCACCACACCACCGGCGCCGAGCAGGTCAGCGAACGGGTGAACACCCCGGCCACGGTGCTGCCGGGGGCCAGTTCGGCCACCAGCAGGTCGGGGCGGCCCACATAGCGGATGCCGCATTCGTGGCCGGCCAGACGCACGCCGGCCAGCGCCGGCATGGTCGGGAAGGATGCGGGGGCGAGCGGCGAGATGGCGGTCATGGCGCGGGTCCTTCGTGGTCGTCCGGGAATGGTCAGTCCTTGGCGCTGCCGTCGGGGTTCATCACCTTGACCTTGGCCTTGGCGCGGATGTCGGCGACGATGCGCTCGGCGGTCTTCTCGGCCACCTGCTCGCGCAGCATCGGCCGGGCCTGCTCCAGGGTCGGCGGGCTGGACATCCGGCTGTCCTCGACCTTGATGACGTGCCAGCCGAACTGGCTCTTGACCGGGGTTTTCGAGATTTCGCCGGGCTTCATGGCGAAGGCGGCGGCCGAGAACTCGGCCACCATCTCGCCCTTGGCGAAATAGCCGAGGTCGCCGCCGTTCTGCTGCGCCGAGGGGTCCTTGGACTTGCTCTTGGCGATGGCGGCGAAGTCGCCGCCCTTGTTCAGCTCGGCGATGACCGCCTTGGCCTCGTCCTCGCTGGCGAGCAGGATGTGGCTGGCCTTGACCTCGGATTCCGGCTTGTAGTCCTTCAGCGCGACGTCGTAGGCGTCCTTGATCGCCTCGTCGGTGACGGCGGCGCGCAGCTTCTTGTTCATCCACATCTTGACGGCCAGCTGGCGCTCGAACTGCTTGAGCGTCTCCTTCAGCTCGGGATCGTCGAGGACCTTGTCCTTCTTGGCCTGGGCGTAGATCAAGTGGTTGTTGACCACCACCTCCAGCAATTCCTCGAACGGATACTGCATGGCCATCTGGGGCGGCAGGGCGCGCTGGTAGGCGGCGACTTCCGAGGCGCGGATCTCGGCGCCGTTGACGACGGCGACCACGGGGTCCTTGCCGGCCTTCTCGGCGGCGGCGGCGGGCAGGACGGCGAGACCGGCCACCAGCCCGAGGGCCAGGGCGCCGCGGCGGGCGGAAAACATCTTCATCGAATGCGCTTCCTTCTGGGGTGGCGGCGGTGGGGGCGTCACCGCGAGGCGTCGCATTGGTTTGAAGCATAACCACGACGCCGGCACAAGAGGCGGCTAAAGCGCTTGACGAAAGCACACCCATGCGTGGCCGTGTGGTGCTATGATCCGGCCGTTTCGACCAAAAGGGGGAATAATGCGCACAGCATGTTCCTTTAAGTTGTCACCAGCGGTTGTTCTGTCGCTGATCTACGGAGCGTTCGGCGCGCTGTGGATCGTGGTCTCGGACGGCGCGGTGGCGACCCTCGTCCGCGATCCGGACCTGCTGACCCAGGTTCAGACCTGGAAGGGCTGGCTGTTCGTGGCGGCCAGCGCCGTTCTCATCCTGGCCGCCGGCTCGCGCCTGCTCAGGGCGCTGGACACCTCGGAGCAGCGCTACCGCCTGCTGTTCGCGGACACGCCGCAGCCCATCGCCGTCTACGACCCGGCCACCGGGCGGTTCGTCGAGGCCAATCCCGCCGCCTGCCGGCTGCTGGGCTATTCCTGCGAGGAACTGGCCGGCATGCCGGTGCTGGAGGCCGTCCTGCCCGACGACCGCCCCGAGGCGCGCCGCATCATGGAGCGTGCCCGCACCTCCAGCCAGGGGGTGGCCCATATCCGGCGGGTCCAATGCCGCGACGGGCGCGTCGTCCAGGTCGAGGTCACCTCCAGCCCGGTGCTGTTCAACGACCGGGTGCTGCGGCTGCTCATGCTCCAGGACCATACCGCGCGCCTGCAGGCCGAGGGGGCGCTGATCCGCAGCCTCGACCGCCTGGCCCGCCAGGAGGCCGACCGGACCCAATTGGCCCACGCCCTGGCCCACGACCTGCGCGAGCCGGTCCGCCAGGTCGCCGGCTTCGTCCAGTTGCTGGAGCGCCGCTATCGTGGCCGGCTCGACGACGAGGCCGACCAGTACATCGATTTCGCCACCGAGGGCGTGCATCGCCTGAACCGGCTGCTGGCCGACCTGCACGCCTTCACCGAGATTCCCACCGTCGCCATCGAGGAGGTCGACGTCGGCGAGGTGGTGCAGGGCGTGCTGGCCACCTTGGCCGCCCAAATCTCGCCCCGCGATTCCATCTGCGTCGGCGAGATGCCGTATCTGGGCGCCGATCCGCGCAGCCTGTCGGCGATTCTTACCGCCTTGATCGACAATGCCTTGAAATTCCGCCGGCCGGGCACCGACGCCCGCGTCGAGGTCTCGGTCGAGCGGCTGGGCGCCGACTGGTGCTTCACCATCCGCGACAACGGCATCGGCATCGAGCCGGAATACCGCGAGATGGTGTTCCAGTTGTTCGGCCGCCTGCATACCCGCGACCGCGTTCCCGGCAACGGAACCGGGCTGGCGCTGGCCCGCAAGCTGGTCGAGGCGGCCGGCGGCCGCATCTGGCTGGATGACGCTCTCGGATACGGCGCCGTCTTCCGCTTCACCCTGCCGATCCGTTCCGTCCGCGCGGCGGCGTGACGCGCCGCCGGGGCGGGGGCTCCATTCCTGGTTGGCGGCGGCCGGCCGGCGACCGTCGGGATCGGCCCGCGAGGCCTCCCGACATTGACAGAGGCGCCCCCGGGCTCTATCTGTGTCCGCGTCGTAAAAGGTCCCGCCCAGGGGCCCGCAAGGACTTCTGCCCGAGGACTTTCCCATGTTCGGCGCCATTGCCCGTCGGCTCTTCGGAACCGCCAACGACCGCATCGTCAAAAGCCTGAAGAAGCACGTGGACGCGATCAACGCGCTCGAGCCCGAGCTCGAGGCGCTGTCCGACGACCAGTTGCGGGCCAAGACCGACGAATTCAGGAAGCGGCTGGCCGACGGCGCCGATCTCGACGACCTGCTGTGCGAGGCCTTCGCCACCGTGCGCGAGGCCGCCAGGCGCACCTTGGGCCTGCGTCCCTTCGACGTGCAGCTGATCGGCGGCATGGTGCTGCACCAGGGCAAGATCTCGGAGATGAAGACCGGCGAGGGCAAGACGCTGGTCGCCACGCTGCCGGTCTATCTCAACGCGTTGACCGGCATGGGCGTGCACGTGGTCACCGTCAACGACTACCTGGCGCGCCGCGACGCCGAGTGGATGGGGCAGCTCTACCGCTTCCTGGGCCTCACGGTGGGGATCATCGTCCACGGCCAGACCGACGAGCAGCGCCGCGACGCCTATGCCTGCGACGTCACCTACGCCACCAACAACGAGCTGGGCTTCGACTACCTGCGCGACAACATGAAGTTCTCGCTGGCGGAGATGGTCCACCGCCCGTTCAACTACGCCATCGTCGACGAGGTGGACTCGATCCTGGTCGACGAGGCCCGCACGCCGCTGATCATCTCGGGGCCCACCGAGGACAATTCCGAACTCTACCGCCTGGTCGACGCCGTCATGCCGTCGCTGGTGGCCGAGGACTACGAGAAGGACGAGAAGGTCCGCGCGGTGACGCTGACCGAGCAGGGCGTCGAGCATATCGAGGAACTGCTGCAGCAGGCCGGACTGTTGAAGGGCAACCTCTACGACGTCGCCAACGTGTCGCTGGTCCACCACGTCAACCAGGCGCTTCGGGCCCACAAGCTGTTCACCCGCGACGTGGACTACATCGTCAAGAGCGACAAGGTCGTCATCATCGACGAGTTCACCGGCCGCATGATGGAAGGCCGCCGCTATTCCGAGGGCCTGCACCAGGCGCTGGAGGCCAAGGAAAGCGTCACCATCCAGAACGAGAACCAGACGCTGGCCTCGATCACCTTCCAGAACCTGTTTCGCATCTATCCCAAGCTGGCCGGCATGACCGGCACGGCCATGACCGAGGCCGGCGAGTTCCAGGAGATCTACGGCCTCGAGGTGGTGGAGATTCCCACCAACGTCGCCGTCGCCCGCGCCGACGCCGACGACGAGGTCTATCGCACCGCCCGCGAGAAGTACGACGCCATCGTCACCCTGATCGAGGAGTGCCGGGGCCGCATGCAGCCGGTGCTGGTCGGCACCACCTCCATCGAGAAGTCCGAGCTGCTGGCGGACATGCTCAAGAAAAAGAAGATCCCGCACCATGTGCTGAATGCCCGCTACCACGAGCAGGAAGCCTATATCGTGGCCCAGGCCGGCATCCCCGGCGGCGTGACCATCGCCACCAACATGGCCGGCCGCGGGACTGACATCCAGTTGGGCGGCAACGTGGACATGCGGGTGCGCACCGAACTGGCCGAGGTGACCGACGACGCCGAGCGCGCCCGGCGCATCGACGCCATCAAGGCCGAGGTCGCCGCCAACAAGCAGCAGGTGCTGGAGGCCGGCGGCCTTTACGTGGTCGGCACCGAGCGCCACGAGAGCCGCCGCATCGACAACCAGCTGCGCGGCCGCTCGGGCCGCCAGGGCGACCCCGGCGCCTCCAAGTTCTTCCTGTCGCTGGAAGACGACCTGATGCGCATCTTCGGCTCGCAGCGCATGGACGGCATGCTGCAGAAGCTGGGTCTGCAGGAGGGCGAGGCCATCGTCCATCCGTGGATCAACAAGGCGCTGGAGAAGGCTCAGCAGAAGGTCGAGGCGCGCAACTTCGACGTCCGCAAGAACCTGCTCAAATATGACGACGTCATGAACGACCAGCGCAAGGTCATCTACGAGCAGCGCAAGGAACTGATGCAGGCCGAGGACGTCGCCGAGGACGTCGAGGCCATGCGCCACGAGATCATCGGCGAGATGGTCGCCCGCTGCATCCCCGAGCGCGCCTATGCCGAGGAATGGGACACCGCCGGCCTGCACGAGGAAGTGCTGCGGGTGTTCAACCTCGACCTCCCCGTCGGTGACTGGGCCAAGGAAGAGGGCATCGCCGACCAGGAGATCAAGGCCCGCGTCACCGAGGCGGTGGACCGCAAGATGGCCGCCAAGGCCGCCGAATACGGCCCCGAGGTCATGCGCATGGTCGAGAAGAGCCTGCTGCTGCAGATCCTCGACCAGGCCTGGAAGGAGCATCTGCTCCAACTCGACCATCTGCGCCAGGGCATCGGCCTTCGGGCCTACGGCCAGCGCGACCCGCTCAACGAATACAAGCGCGAGGCCTTCAATCTCTTCGAGCAGATGCTGCACGACCTGCGCGAGCGGGTGACCAGCGTGCTGGCCCATGTGGAGCTGCGCGTCGGCCCCTCGGAGGAGGAGATGGAGCAGGCGCTGGCGCCGCGCGGCCCCGCCCGCATGCACGAGACCCGCACCGACCCCGCCCTGGCCCAGGACGGGCCGGCCGCCACCGGTTCCCATCGCGACACGTCCGGCTGGGCCTCGACCCCGCGCAACGCGCCGTGCCCCTGCGGCTCGGGCAAGAAGTACAAGCACTGCCACGGGGCGGCGAGCTAGTCGCTTCCCCCTCGCTGCCGCGGCCGAGGCAGGCCGCGGGCGCATGGCTATGACTCCGACGTTAACCGAATCGGCATCCTCTTGCGTTACGATACGATGACGCACACGTGTCAAGGAAGAGACACGGGGGAGGTTGCCATGACCGTCATCGCCTTGGTCATCGCCTGTCTGGGGCCGATGTGCTCCTACACCGCCACCACCGAGCCGTTCGACAGCGTGCGGCAGTGCCGGCTGGTGGCGCCGATGATCGCCGGGATCGAGCGGTCGCGGATGACCGCCACCCTGTGGCTGCCCTCGGACGTCCGTCGCACCACGTCGTACCGCTGCATCGACGCCGGCACGGGCGAAATCCTCGCGTCCTTCAACAGCGAGGACCAAGTGGCGGCGCTCAGCCCTCCGCCGGCCGGTCGGTGACGATCCAGGTGCCGTCCCGCAGCCGGCAGGCCTCGGCCTCGCGGCTGCGGGTGACCGACTTCCAGGTGATTTCCTGCCTCAGCAGGCGGCAGGTGCGGCCGCCGCCGTCGGTGTAGGCCTGGGCGATGGGGATCACCTTGCCCATGCCCCTGGCCGAGCGCCAGTCGGCGGCCCGACCTTCCTCGGCGGCGGCGATGGTGGCGTGGGCGTGGCCGGACATGGCGGCGCGGTCGGCGTAGGAATCGTAGGCCAGCCCCTTCTCGTAGACCCAGCCTTCCGCGCATCCCGAGATCATCAGCGCCAGCGCGCCCGCCAACCAAGCCTTCATCGCCCCCTCCGACCACGGATTCGGGGGCAAAGTATACGCCAAAGGTGCGCTCCTGTCGCGCCGGTTGAGGGGGCGGCTGGCGTCTTGCTCCGCCGCTGCCGCCATGGCATAGGAGGGCGATGATCCGCCCCGCCATCCTTGTAGCCCTCGCCCTCCTGCTGCCGACCGCGCTCGGCCGCTCCCCGGTCCGCGCCGCGTCCGTCGTCCTCGATCAACTGGATTTCGAGGGCCGCGAATCCGACCTGCGCGTCACGCTGCGCAACAAGCACCCCGAGGATTACTACGAGCCCCGGGCCGACCGGACGGTGCTGTTCGTCCACGGCGGCACCTTCCCCGGCTCGGCCAGCTTCGACCTGGCGCTGGACGGCACCAGCTGGATGGACTGGATGGCGCGGCGCGGCTACGACGTCTACGCCCTGGATATCCGGGGATACGGCCGCTCCGGCCGGCCGGCGGCCATGGCCGGTCCCGCCGAGGCGGCACCGCCGGCGGTGGACACCGCCACCGCGCTGAAGGACGTCTCCAAGGCGGTCGACTACATCGCGTCGCGCCGGGGGGTGCAGCGGGTCACCCTGGTCGGCTGGTCGTGGGGGGCGACCCTGGCCGGCCTGTACGCCACCGAGGCCGGCACGCGGGTGGAGCGGCTGGTGCTGTTGGCGCCGCAATGGCTGCGGCCGGCGCCGGCCGTCGAGGCGGGCGCGTTGGGGGCCTGGCGGGCGATCCGCCTCGACGGCCTGCGCGAGCGCTGGCTGCGCGACGTGCCCGAGCCCGAGCGCAAGGACCTCGTCCCGACTGCTTGGCAGGCCGCCTGGATCGAGGCGCTGAAGCACTCCGACCCGGTCGGCGCAGCCATGGACCCGCCCGCGCTCAAGGTGCCCAACGGGGTGGCCGCCGACGCGCTGGCCACCTGGGCGGCGGGCAAGCCGGCCTGGGACCCGGCGCGGATTTCGGTCCCCACCCTGGTGGTGCAGGGCGAATGGGACGTGGACTCGCCGCCGGCCATGGGCCTGGCGGTGTTCGCCAAACTGAGCCGCGCCCCGCAGCGCCGCTATGTGCTGGTGGGCGAGGCCACCCACATGGTGATGCTGGAGAAGAACCGCGAGCAGTTGTTCCGGGCCGTGCAGGGCTTCCTGGAGGAGAGGTTCTGATGCACGCCGCCCTGACCGTCGGCACACCGGGGCCGGGACTGACCGACATCACGGCCGAGGTGTCCGCCTTCGTGCGCCGGGCGGGGATCGCCGAGGGGCTGCTGACGGTGTTCATCCAGCACACCTCGGCCAGCCTGACCATCCAGGAGAACGCCGACCCCGACGTGCTGGTCGACCTCGACGACTTCTTCCGCCGGCTGGTCCGCGAGGACCCGTCGCTCTACCGCCATTCCGCCGAGGGCCCCGACGACATGCCGGCCCATATCCGCGCCGCGCTCACCCAGACCAGCCTGTCCATCCCGGTGATCGGCGGCCGCTTGGCCTTGGGCACCTGGCAGGGCATCTACGTGTTCGAGCACCGTGCCCGTCCCCACCAAAGGCGTGTGGTGCTGCACTTGTCGGGAACGTGACGGACGGATAGGGTGACGGCGGGACAGGTGAAAGGAACGCAATGATCCGTCCGCTGCTGTTGGCCGCAACCCTTCTCGTCTCGACCTCCGCCCTGGCCGTCGAGGTTTCGCTGCCCGACCCGCCGCCGCTCCATTGGCAGGACCAGGCCCAATTGTTCGGCGATCTCGCCTATGTGCCGCCCGAGCGCAACGCCGAGGTGGTGGCCTGGGAACGCGCCAATGCCGACCGCCTGTCGCCGGGCTTCCTGTTCGATCTGTCGCGGCGCGTGCTCGCCATCGATCCGGCAGAGGCGCTGGAATGGTACGCGGTGGGCATGATGCGGGGCATCTACGATTCGGCGCGCTGCGTCGACACCACCGCCGGCCGGGCGCTGCGCGGCCTGTCGCGCCAGGCGGCCGAGGTCGCCAAGTACGGCCGCACCCATCCCCGCGAATTCGCCGCCGCCGGCAAGCGGGCATTGGCGCGGGCGGACCTGTTCGAGCACAAGGTCCCGGCCGACTGGGTCTGCGCCCAGGGGCTGTCGGGGATGGGCGGCCAGAGCGCCGGCACCACCCCTCCCGCCACCTGGCCGGCCGAGGAGAAGAAGATTCGCGACGACTTCACCCGTCAGTTCGACGACATGGCCGACCGCTGACATGCCCGAACTGCCCGAGGTCGAGACAGTGGCGCGCGGCCTGGCGGCCGTGTGGGAGGGCCGGCGTTTCCTGCGGGTCGAGACCCGCCGTCCCGACCTGCGGGTGCCGTTCCCCGACGGCTTCGCCGACCGCCTGACCGGCCGCCGCGTCGAGCGGGTGGGACGGCGCGCCAAGTACCTGGTGGTCGCCCTCTACGGCGATCTGGTGTTGCTGGGCCATCTGGGGATGTCGGGGCGCATGGTCATCAGCCGGGGGCGCAACGCGCCTCCCGGCCCTCACGACCACGTTGAGTTCGTTACCGACGACGGCACCACCGTCACCTTCACCGATCCCCGCCGCTTCGGCCTGATGACCCTGTGCGAGGCGGCCGGGCTGGCGGCGCATCCGCTGCTGGCCGGGCTGGGGCCCGAACCGTTGGACGAGGGGTTCACCCCGAAGGGTCTGGCCCAGGCCTTCCGGGGCAGGCGGACCCCCGTCAAGACCGCCCTTCTGGATCAGGCCCTGGTGGCCGGGCTGGGCAACATCTATGTGTGCGAAAGCCTCTATCGGGCCGGCATCGCCCCCACCCGGGCCGCCGGCTCGCTGAAGGCGCGGGAGGTGGAGACCCTGGTCGGGTGCATCCGGGACGTCCTGACCGACGCCATCGCCGCCGGCGGCTCGTCGCTTCGGGACCACGTCCAGCCCACCGGCGAGCTGGGCTATTTCCAGCACCGGTTCGCGGTCTACGACCGCGAGGGCGAGGCCTGTCCCGACTGCGCCTGCGATCCCGCCCGTGACGGCGGAGTCAAGCGAATCGTGCAGGCCGGCCGGTCCACTTTCTACTGTGCGAAACGCCAACGCTAGTGGTATAGCCCTACACGTCATGCGGACGCTTATGCTCCTTCTGGGCGCCCTTGCCCTCGTGATCGCCGTGGCCCCGGGCCCGGCCGCCGCCCAGGGATTCCTGTCCGCCTACGAGGACCTGCCGCTGGCCCCCGGCCTGGAGGAAGTGCCCGGATCGGGCCTGTCCTTCGACGGTCCCGGCGGCCGCATCGTCGAAGCCTACGCGGAAGGGGCGGCCAGCGCCGCCGAGGTCCTGAAGTTCTATGCCGCCACCTTGCCCCAGCTCGGCTGGGCGCGCGAGACCGACACCCTCTATCGGCGGGAATCCGAGGTGTTGACCCTGGAGGCCAAGGGCCAGGGCCGCGCGGTGGTGGTTCGTTTCAAGATTTCACCGGAATGACCGTTCCCAGGGGAGACGGAACCATGCCCTACGAGAATATCATCGTCGAGACCCGCGGCCGCGTCGGCCTGGTCACGCTGAACCGCCCCAAGGCCATGAACGCGCTGTGCAACGCGCTCATCGCCGAGCTGGGCAAGGCGCTCGACACCTTGGAGGCCGATGACGAGATCGGCTGCATCGTGCTGACCGGATCGGAAAAGGCCTTCGCCGCCGGCGCCGACATCAAGGAGATGGCCTCCAAGTCCTACATGGATGCCTATCTGGAGGACTTCATCACCAACGGCTGGGAGCGCGTCACCAAGTGCCGCAAGCCCATCGTCGCCGCCGTGGCCGGCTATTGCCTGGGCGGCGGCTGCGAGGTCGCCATGATGTGCGACTTCATCCTGGCCGCCGACAACGCCAAGTTCGGCCAGCCCGAGATCACGCTCGGCATCATCCCCGGCGCCGGCGGCACCCAGCGCCTGACCCGCGCTGTGGGCAAGGCCAAGGCCATGGAGATGTGCCTGACCGGCCGCATGATGGATGCCGCCGAGGCCGAGCGGGCCGGCCTCGTCAGCCGCATCGTCCCGGTCGCCGACCTGGTCGACGAGGCGGTGAAGGTGGCCGACCGCATCGCCGGCATGAGCCGCCCGTCGGTCCTGATGGCCAAGGAGGCGGTCAACACCGCCTTCGAGACCACCTTGGCCCAGGGCATCCATCTGGAGCGCCGGCTGTTCCACTCGACCTTCGCCACCGACGACCAGAAGGAGGGCATGGCCGCCTTCGCCGAGAAGCGCACGCCCAACTTCAAGAACCGCTGAGCACCCTCAGCACGGTCTCGGGATCGAGCCGCACGTCCAGCCAGGTCGCACCCCAATGGAGGTGCGGCCCGGTGGCGCGGCCCGAGGCGCCGACGGTGCCGATCTGCTGGCCCCTCGCCACCCGCTGGCCTTCCGCCACGTCCATCCGCGACAGGTGGGCATAGACCGTCTGCAGCCCCAGGCCGTGGTCGAGCATCACCGTCATGCCGGTGAAGTACAGATCCGGATGGGCCAGGGTCACCACGCCGTTGGCCACCGCGTGGACCGGCGTTCCCACCGGCGCGGCGATGTCGGTGCCGGAATGGGGGGCGCGGGCCTCGCCGTTGAGGATGCGCTGGCTGCCGAACACCCCCGAGACGCGGCCCTCGGCCGGCGCGACCACGCCGGCCAGGAACCGGGCCTTCGGCGTCACCACCGCCCGCCGCGCCGCCACCAGCTCGGTCTCGGCCTTGATGCGGGCCAGCGCCGCCGGGTCGGGCGTCACCTTGGCCGGCGGCAGGCCGTCGATGCGCTGGACATCCCAGGCGCGCCGCGCCACGGCGATGGTCCGGGCCTCGCCGTCCACCACCAGCCTGGCGGTGGAGGCGGCGTCGCGCCCGAAGCCCAGCAGGAAGCGGCCGTCGCCGTCCACCGGCACCGCCCGGCCGTCGAGGGTGACCATCGCGCCCGGGCGGGCGGCGCCCACCACCAGCCCACCCTGCTCGGCCTTGCCCTGAAGGTCGAGGGCGTGCGCGTGGGAAACCACCACGGACACGAGGAGCGCGGCGCCTGCTCCCAGGATGCCCCGTCGTGTTCTTCGTGCCCTTGGTGGTGAGATCACTATCCGCTCCGCGTGCCGTGGAGCCCCCATGTTAGCAGAACCACCAGCACCACGGCGCCCATCTGATGGGCGGCGGCGAGCGGAACGGCGACGTGCGACAGCAAGGTGGCGACGCCGAGCCCGGCCTGGACCCAGGCCCAGCCGGCGGCCAGGATGAAGGGCCGCCGCCGCGCCCGCGCGGCCACCACCGTCAGCGCCACCACCGTGGACACCGCCAGCACCCGGTGGGCGAACTGGACCGCGCCATGGGCTTCCAGGATGTCGAGGCCGTCGCCCGGCAGCCAGCGGCCGTTCATCAGCGGGAAGGTGTTGTAGACCAACCCGGCGTCGAGCCCGGCCACCAACGCCCCCCAGGCGGCGGTCACCAGCACCAGGGCCGCCGCACCCCACGCCCCCCGGGGAGCTACCGTCCGCCGCGCCCCCATCACGTCCAGCGCCGTCCACACCAGCGCCGCCAGGATCGCCAGCGCCAGCACCAGATGGGCGGCCAGCCGGTAGTGGCTGACCTCGGGGCGGTCGACCAGGCCGCTGGCGACCATGAACCATCCCAGGCCGCCCTGGGCCGCGCCCAGGGCCAGCAGCAACGCCAGCCGCCCCAGCAGGCGGCGATCCACCGCGCGGCGCCAGACCAGCGCCGCCAGTGGCACCGCGAAGACGACGCCGATCAGCCGCCCCCATAGGCGGTGGACGTATTCCAGCCAGAAGATGCCCTTGAAGCCGGCGAGGTCCATGCCGGCGTTGACCAGCCGGTATTGGGGCGTCGCCCGGTACTTGGCGAAGGCGTCCCGCCACTCGGCGTCGGAGAGCGGCGGCAGGATGTGGTGGAGGTTCCATTCCACCATGGACAGGCCCGAGCCGGTCAGCCGCGTCAGGCCGCCCAGCCCCACCATCACCGCCACCATGGCGGCGCAGGTCAGCAGCCACGCCGCCACCGGGCGATTGTCCCAGGCCGAATCCGCCACGCGCATGCCGCTCCCCCTTTCGTCGGGAATATGGGGGCGCGGCGCCGCCACCGCCAGGGCCGGGATGACGGCGGCCGTGGGCCATGCTAGCCTTTCGTCCCGCGTGGGTGGCGGACTTGCTTTTCGCCGAGCCGCACCCAAGCTCCATCCGGAATGGCTGGGAGGTTTCCGAATGTCCGCCGCCGACACCCTGACGCTGCTGTCCGATCTGGTCGCCCGCGCCAAGAAGGCCGGAGCCGATGCCGCCGATGGCGTGGTGATCGATTCGGTGTCGCTGTCGCTGGGCTGGCGCCTGGGCAAGATGGAGCGGCTGGAGCGCTCGGAATCGGCCGATATCGGGCTCAGGGTGCTGGTGGGCCGGCGCCAGGCCATGGTGTCGTCCTCGGATCGCTCGGCCACCGCGCTGGACGACCTGGTCGAACGCGCCGTCGCCATGGCCCGCACCGTCCCCGAGGACCCCTTCGCCGGCCTCGCCGATCCCGACCTGCTGGCGACCGAGTTTCCCGACCTCGATTCCTGCGACCCCGTCGAACCGAGTGCCGAGCAGCTCCTCGACCTCGTCCGCCGGGCCGAGGATTCCGCCCGTGCCGTCGACGGGGTGACCAATTCCGAGGGCGCCGACGCCGGCTGGGGCCGCTCGGCGGTGGCGGTGGTGGGCAGCAACAGCTTCGCCCACGCCTATGCCGTCACCCATGGCTCGCTGTCGGTGGCGGTGCTGGCGGGCAGCGGCGCCGACGGCATGGAGCGCGACTACGACTACACCACCGCCGTCCACATGGCCGACCTGCGGGGTCCCGAGGAGGTCGGACGCGAGGCCGGCCACCGCGCCGTGCGCCGGCTGGGGGCGCGCAAGGCCAAGACCTGCCAGGTGCCGGTGGTGTTCGATCCCCGCGTCAGCCGGGGCCTGTTGGGCAGCCTGGCCGGCGCCATCAACGGCGCGGCGGTGGCGCGCGGCACCAGTTTCCTCAAGGACAGGCTGGGGGCGCGCATCCTCAAGCCCGGCATGACGGTCATCGACGATCCGCATCGCAAGCGAGGCCTGCGGTCGCGTCCCTGCGACGGCGAGGGGGTGGCGACCCGCCGCCGCGCCATCGTCGAGGACGGCGTTCTCACCACCTGGCTGCTCGATTGCCGCTCGGCCCGCCAGCTGGGCATGGTCTCCACCGGCCATGCCAGCCGGGGCACCGCCTCGCCGCCCAGCCCCTCGGCCAGCAACTTCTACCTCGAGCCCGGCCCCGTCACGGTGGCCGAGATGATCGGCGACATCCCCAACGGCTTCTACGTCACCGAGCTGTTCGGCCAAGGCGTCAACCTGGTCACCGGCGACTATTCGCGGGGCGCCGCCGGTTTCTGGATCGAAGGCGGCGAAATCGCCTATCCGGTGGCCGAGATCACCGTCGCCGGCAATCTCAAGGACATGCTGCCCAACCTGACCCCGGCCAACGACCTGGTGCTGCGCTATGGCGTCGATTGCCCGACCGTGCGGATCGACGGGCTGACGGTGGCGGGGCGCTGAGGGATGGTCACTCGCCCATGAGATGCAACACCAGGCTCCGCCTCTGCGGGGTCTCGCGATGTTCGTGCAGGTAGACCCGCTGGCGGGTGCCCAGGGCGGCGCGGCCGTCGGCGACCGGAACGCTCAGCTGGACGCTGGTCACCGCCGAGGTGAACTCGCCGTAGCTGTCGCTGGGCGGCGATTCCATGCGCTGGAAGAAGGTGTGGAGGTCGTCGCGGTCGGCGTGCTCCTGCACGGTCAGGTGGGCCGACACATGCTGCAGGAACACCGTCAGCACGCCGGTGGCCATGCCCTGGCGCTCGACCCAGGCGGCGATGTCGCGGGTGATGTCGTGGTTGCCCTGGCGGCCGGTCTGGATGGTGATGACGTCCTGGGCCTGTCTCATGCCTTCGCCGTGCCGGGCGCGTAGCGCGCGGGGTCCGGCCTGCCGGCGTCGGCGAACCCCTTGAGGCGCAGGCGGCAGGCGTCGCAGCGACCGCAGGCCTCTCCTTCAGGGGTGGGGTCATAGCAGCTGGAGGTCAAGGCGTAGTCCACCCCAAGCGCGATTCCGCGCCGGATGATGTCGGCCTTGGTCAGGTCGATGAGCGGGGTGTGGATGGTCAGCTTGCGTCCCTCGATCCCGGCCCTGGTGGCCAGGTTGGCCATGCGCTCGAAGGCGGCGACGTAGTCGGGGCGGCAGTCGGGATAGCCCGAATAATCCACCGCGTTGACGCCCACGAAAATGTCGGCCGAGCCCAGCACCTCGGCCCAGGCCAGGGCGAAGGACAGCATGATGGTGTTGCGGGCCGGCACGTAGGTGACCGGGATCTCGCCGGCCATGGCGGCTTCGTCGCGGTCCTTGGGCACCGCGATGTCGGCGGTCAGCGCCGAGCCGCCGAAGGCGCGCAGGTCGATCTCGGCGACCCGGTGGGCGATGGCCCCCTGCGCGGCGGCCACCCGGGCGGCGCAATCCAGCTCGGCCATGTGGCGCTGGCCGTAGCGGAAGGACAGGCAGGCGCAGTCGAACCCCATTCCCTTGGCGATCGCCAGGGTGGTGGCCGAATCCAGCCCCCCCGACAGCAGCACGACGGCGATGGGGGTGGAAGAGGTCATAGCGAGAAGTGGCTGGCCACGAAGCCGTCGATGTCGGCCTCGCTCCAGCCCTTGGCGGACAGATCGGCGCGGATGCGGGCGATGTCCACGTTGGGCCAGGTGTGGCAGCTCTCCACCGTGTGCTTGTCGGCGTCCATGATGCGGAAGTCGTAGGGCCGCCTCTCGCTCTGGAACACGTCGTAGTACAGCACCTGGTCGACTTGGTTGTCGGGCAGGAAGGTGAGGATGCGCGGCTTCAGCGTGTACAGCTCCTCGGGGCCCCGGACGTAGTCGGCCGAGGCGATGATCACCTCGTCGCCGATCTGGCAGGTGCGGGCGGCGGCGCCGTTGAGCACGCAGCAGCGCGAGCCGGGCTGGCCGAAGATCACATAGGTGGAAATGCGCGCCCCCGAGTTCTTGTTCCAGATCTCGACGAATTCCATGGGATAGATGCCGGCCAGGGCGCACTGCTCGGGGTCCAGCGTGATGGAGCCGTGGTAGTTGAGGTCGGCGCTGGTGACGCGGATGCCGTGCAGCTTGGCGCGGATGACCTTCATCATGGGGGCGGGCCTGGGCGTTGGGGAAGCCGAAGGGCACCGCTTAAACCCTGCCGCGATGCGGCGCAACAGATTCTTGAGCGGGTCTGGGGCGAAAAAAGTTGCGTCGGCCGCCGCGCCGACTCAGTATCTCGGGTTGAAGGCTTCCCTTACCCACGAGATGTCGGCATGGACGCCCAGAAGCTGGCCAAGGTGCTCGCCATGGCGGCCTCGGAGAACGAGGCCGAGGCGCTGCACGCCCTGCGCACCGCCCGGCGGCTGCTGGACGGCCACGGGGTGGACTTCGTCGAGGTCGCCCGCCGCGTCGCCGACGGCCAGCCCGCCGCCGCCGGGTCGCCCCGCGCCCAGGTCGAGGATCTGGAGGACGCCATCTTCGACCTGCGCAACGAGATCCGCCACCTGCGCGCCGAGAACGAGCGGCTGCGCCAAGGGCGCGCCCCGGCGCCGGCCGCCGAGCCGGCCTCCTTCGCCGACGCCGCCCGCGAAGCGGCCGCCGCCATCCGCCTGCGCGCCGAACTGGCCGACGCCCGCGACCGCCTGGAGACGCTGGAGAACGAGATGCTCGGCCTCAGGGCCCACGAGGCCCAGACCCGCGAGCACCTCAAGCAGGAGATGGCCGAGGCCGCCCGGCTGGCGGCCCGCGCCGAGGAGGCGGACAACCGCCGCCTGCGGCTGGAGGCGGACAACGCCCGCCTGGCCGCCGAGGCCGGGGCGCTTGGCGACCGCGTCGCCGACCTGTCGGCGCAGCTTCTGGCCGCCGAGACCCGGATCGTCATGGAAGGCCGCGCGCGCCGTCTCACCCCGCGCGGCAAGGCCAAGGGGTCGGCGTCGCAATACGCGCTGCTGTAGGCGGCGACCGGCCGCCAAGTCTATTTCTTCTTGGTGATTTCCTCGATCTGCTGCTGCAGGGCGTTGACCTTGGCCTGCAGGTCGTCGAGCTTGGGTTCGCCCTGGGGCGGCTTGCCGGGGGCGCCGCCCTCGCCGGGGGGCATGAAGGGCGAAAACATCTTCATGGCGTTTTCGAAGAAGGCCATGTTCTGCTTGCCCATCTCCTCGAAGGGATTGAACGGGAACAGGCCGTCGAGGGCATTCTGCATGACGCCGCGCATCTGCTGCTCGTTGCGGGCGAAGGCCTGCATCGAATATTCCAGGTAGCGCGGCACCAGCCCGCCCAGGGAATCGCCGTAGAAGCCGATCAACTGGCGCAGGAAGCTGATGGGCAGCAGGTTCTGGCCGCCCTTGGACTCCTCCTCGACGATGATCTGGGTCAGCACCGAGCGGGTGATGTCCTCGCCGGTCTTGGCGTCGTAGACCACGAAATCGGCGCCGTCCTTGACCATCTGCGCCAGGTGGTCGAGGGTGACGTAGCTGGAGGTCGCCGTGTTGTACAGACGGCGGTTGGCGTATTTCTTGATGGTGATCGGCGCCTGTTGGGTGGACTGGTGCTCGGACATCGCGACGCTGCTTCCCGGTTTCATTCGTTGGGTTGGTTGATATCACATTTCGCGGTATTTTGCCGCTTGGCAACACATTTTTCACGGCACCGCAACAAGGTGATGGCCGGCCGCGCTGGTCATCCACCGCAGCCTGGAGTATACTTTCGGCCATGTCTGAAGCGCCGCCGGATTTCAAGGCGCTCGCGCGCCGCTACCTCGATCTTTGGCAGGAGCAGGTGGCCGCGATGGCCAGTGATCCGGCGCTCGCCGAAGCGGTCGCGCGCGGCGTCGCCCTGATGTCGCAGGCGCCGACCGCCTTCGCGCAGGCGGCGACCGCCGGCGCCCAACCGTCCTCCGAGGACCCGTCCGATGGGCCACAGGCGACCGACAGCAAGCCCGACTCCGGTTCGGACCGGCCCCCGGCCGCTGCCGCTGCACCTGTTCAGCCATGCCTCGACCCTGGCCAGTTCCTCGGCCGCCTTGCCGCTCTTGAGGGACGGGTCGCTGAGCTTGAGGCCCGCCTTGGCGGCGCAGGCGACGGCGCTGAAGCAAAGCCTCGACGCCGCCGGGCCCGACGCATGGAGTGAGATGGCGGTGGCCGTCGCCGCCGAGGGCCTGGCCCGCCACGACGCCATGCTGGGCGGCATCGAGGCCTATCGCCGCCACCCCTATCACCGCGACCTGCCGGCGGCCCCGGTCCTGTGGGCCGAGGGCACCACGCGGGTGTGGGACTACCGTCAGGGGCAGGGCGGCCTGCCGGTCCTGGTGGTGCCGTCGCTGGTCAACCGCGCCTACATCCTCGACCTCACCGCCCGGCGCAGTCTGATGCGCGACCTGGCCGGGCGCGGGCTGGCGCCGTTCCTGGTCGACTGGGACGCCCCCGGCGACACCGAGCGCGGCTTCACTCTCACCGACTACGTCGCCGGCCGGCTGTCGGCGGCCCTGGCGGCCGTGGTCGCCGCGACCGGCCGCGCCCCGGCGGTGATCGGCTACTGCATGGGCGGCAACCTGGCGCTGGCGCTGGCGCTGCTGCATCCGGACAAGGTGGCCGCCCTGGCGCTGCTGGCGACGCCGTGGGACTTCCATGCCGGCCGCGAATCCCACGGCGTCCTGATGCGCGCCCTCGCCGATCCCCTGGGGCGGCTGATCGACGCCGCCGGCGCGGTGCCGGTGGATATGCTGAACGCCATGTTCGCCAGCCTCGACCCGGGGCTGGCCGCCCGCAAGTTCGCCGCCTTCGCCCGCCTCAAGCGCCGCAGCGCCCGGGCCCGCGATTTCGTGGCGCTGGAGGATTGGGCCAATGACGGGGTGCCGCTGGCCGGGCCGGTGGCGCGCGAATGCCTGTTCGGCTGGTACGGCGCCAACTCGCCGGCCCGGGGCGACTGGCAAGTCGGCGGGCGGGCGATCCTGCCCGAGGCGGCGCGCCTGCCCGCCATCGCCCTGGTTCCCGAGCGCGACCGCATCGTGCCGCCCGAATCGGCGCTGCCGCTGGCGCGCCGGCTGCCCGGCTGCCGGCTGATGACCGTCCGGGGCGGCCATGTGGGAATGCTGCTGTCCGCGAGAGCGAAGACCGACGTCTACGCGCCCCTCGCGAAATGGTTAGTCCGTTCGGCACTGCAATAGACGGGTTGCGCGAGGGCCGAGCGGCGAAGTATGAGAATCGAGGCACGTTCCATCGGGGCGGCCGCGAACGGGGTCAATCGTTCCAAAGGAGAACTCGAGGTCATGTCCGATATCGTCATCGTTGCCGCCACACGCACTCCCATCGGTTCGTTCAACGGTTCCCTGTCCGGCTACTCCGCCGCCCAGCTGGGCGAGCTCGTCATCCGCGAGGCGCTGTCGCGCGCCAAGGTCGACGCCGCCGAGGTGGACGAGGTGCTGATGGGCCAGATCCTCACCGCCGGCCAGGGCATGAACCCGGCCCGCCAGGCGGCCCTGAACGCCGGCCTGCCGGTCGGCTCCACCGCCATGACCATCAACCAGGTGTGCGGCTCGGGCCTGCGCGCCGTGGCGCTGGGCATGCAGGCCATCCTGGCGGGCGACGCCAAGGTGGTGGTCGCCGGCGGCCAGGAGAGCATGACCAATTCCCACCATTCGGCCTGGCTGCGCGGCGGCGTCAAGATGGGGCCGCTGGGCTTCGTCGACACCATGATCAACGACGGACTGACCGACGTCTTCAACTCCTATCACATGGGCGTGACCGCCGAGAACGTCGCCAAGGAATTCGCCATCTCCCGCGAGGAGCAGGACGCCTTCGCCGTCGGCAGCCAGAACAAGGCCGAGGCGGCCATCAAGGCCGGCCGCTTCACGGACGAGATCACCCCGGTCAAGATCGTGGTGAAGAAGGAAGAAAAGTTGTTCGACACCGACGAGTTCCCCCGCTTCGGCGCCAGCGTCGAGGCCATGGCCAAGCTGCGTCCCGCCTTCGACAAGGCCGGCACGGTGACCGCCGGCAACGCCTCGGGCATCAACGACGGCGCCGCCGTCACCGTGTTGATGACCGCCGACGAGGCCGCCCGGCGCGGCCTGACCCCGCTGGCCCGCATCGCCGGCTGGGCCACCGCCGGCGTCGATCCCAAGGTCATGGGCTGCGGCCCCATCCCGTCGTCCAAGAAGGCGCTGGAGAAGGCCGGCTGGAGCGCCGGCGACCTGGACCTGATCGAGGCCAACGAGGCCTTCGCCGCCCAGGCCATCGCCGTCAACAAGGGGATGGGCTGGAACACCGACATCGTCAACGTCAACGGCGGCGCCATCGCCCTGGGCCATCCCATCGGCGCCTCGGGCTGCCGCGTGCTGGTCACCCTGCTGCACGAGATGGCCAAGCGCGACGCCAAGAAGGGCCTGGCCACGCTGTGCATCGGTGGCGGCATGGGCGTGGCGCTCTGCGTCGAGCGCTGATCCTGGGCTTCGGGCGTGGCCGCCAGGCCACGCCTTGCCGCCATTGAGGCGGCGGCCTGGGCCCGGCGAGAGCAGGCAAAGAGATACGGGAAGCCGCCGCCGCCCGGGTGGCTTCCCGTCGGACTTCGGGTGGAAACGACAGACGCCGGGTCTTCAACCGGCCAACCAGAACACAGGAGAACAAGAAATGGGTCGTGTGGCAGTAGTGACCGGTGGCACCCGCGGCATTGGCCGCGCCATTTCCGTGACGCTGAAGAATGCCGGCTACAAGGTGGTCGCCAACTATTTCGGCAACGTCGAGGCCGCCAACAAGTTCACCGAGGAGACCGGCATTCCCGCCCTGCGCTGGGATGTGTCCAACTACGCGGACTGCGAGACCGCCGTCCACAAGATCGTCGCCGAGCACGGTCCGATCGAGATCGTCATCAACAATGCCGGCATCACCCGTGACGCCACCATGCACCGGATGACCTACCAGATGTGGGAAGAGGTCATCCACACCAACCTGACCAGCTGCTTCAACATGTGCCGCCTGGTCATCGAATCCATGCGCGAGCGCGGGTTCGGCCGCATCGTCAACATCGGCTCCATCAACGGCCAGGCCGGCCAGTACGGCCAGGTCAACTACGCCGCCGCCAAGTCGGGCATCCACGGCTTCACCAAGGCCCTGGCCCAGGAAGGCGCCGCCAAGAACATCACCGTCAACGCCATCGCGCCGGGTTATGTCGACACCGACATGGTTCGCGCCGTGCCGCCGGCGGTCCTCGAGAAGATCATCGCCAAGATCCCGGTCGGCCGCCTGGGCCGCGTCGACGACATTGCGCGCACCGTGATGTTCCTGATCGCCGACGACGCCGATTTCATCACCGGCTCGACCATCTCGGTCAACGGCGGCCAGCACATGTATTAAGCCGAGGGAAGGGGCGTCCCCGGCGGGCGCCCCTTTTCCGCGTCAGCCCAGCGCGTTGAGCACCAGCGCCCCGGCGACGCACAGCACCAGGCAGAAGGCCAGGGCCAGGATCAGCTTCCGCGGGTCGTTGCGGTGCTCGGTCATGAGACGATCCCCTTCATTCCCTCGACCGCGCCCACCAGTCCGGCACGGATGCTGGGCTCCATGGACGAATGCCCGGCGTCGGGCAGAATGACCAGCCGCGCCTTGGGCCAGGCGGAGGCGAGGTCGTCGGCCGCCGCCGGCGGGCAGACCATGTCGTAGCGTCCCTGGACGATGGTGCAGGGCAGATGGGCGATGGCCGGCAGGCGGCGCAGCAGCTGGTTGTCGGCCAGGAAGCCGCGATGGCGCATGTAATGGCATTCGATGCGGGCCATGGCCAGCGCCGCCTCGGGCGCCATGTCCGAGGCGTCGAGGCGCGGCATCAGGCGCGCGCAGGCCTCCTCGTAGCCGCACCAGATCCGCGCCGCCGCCAGATGGACGGCGGGGTCGGGGTCCCACAGGCGGCGGTGATAGGCCTCCAGCAGGTCGGTGGCCGGCGCCACATGGGCGGCGAAGCGCCGCCAGACCTCGGGAAAGAAGGTGCCCATGCCGGTCAGGAACCACTCCACCTCGTCCGGCCGGAACAGGAACACGCCGCGCAGCACGAAGCCCAGCACCCGATCCGGATGGGCCTGGCCGTAGGCCAGCGCCAGGGTGCTGCCCCACGAGCCGCCGAACAGAAGCCAGCGGTCGATCCCCAGCAGGGTCCGCAGCGCCTCGATGTCGCCGACCAGGTGGGCGGTGGTGTTGGCCTCGACGCTGGCCGCCGGGACCGAGCGGCCGCAGCCGCGCTGGTCGAACAGCACGATGCGCCAGAACGACGGATCGAAGAAGCGGCGGTAGGCCGGCGCCGTCGCCGCCCCCGGGCCGCCGTGCAGGAACAGCACCGGCACGCCGTGGGGATTGCCGGACACCTCCCACGACAGCGTATGTCCGTCGCCGACGGCGAGCATGCCGGTCTGGAACGGCTCGATGGGCGGGAAAAGGTCCATGCGGGGCGGGGTCCTGCGAAATCTGCCGGCCATAATAGCATTGACGATCCGGCCCCGGCACCCTACACCCCCGGCCATGAAAGTCGACGATTTCGATTTCGAGCTGCCGCGCGCGTTGATCGCCGACCGGCCGGTCAGCCCGCGCGACGCGGCCCGGCTGCTGCGGGTGGCGGAAGGCGGGCTGGCCGACCTGACGGTGGCCGACCTGCCGCGCCTGCTGCGGCCCGGCGACGTGATGGTGTTCAACGACACCCGCGTCATCCCCGCCCGCCTGGTCGGGCGCCGGGGTGAGGCGGCGGTCGAGGTCACCCTGCACGAGCGTGTCGCGGTGGACGCCTGGAAGGCCTTTGCGCGGCCGGCCAAGAAGCTGCGGCCCGCCGACCTGGTCGACTTCGCCCGGGGCTTCACCGCCCGCGTCGAGGCCAAGGGCGAGGCCGGCGAGGTCACCTTGCGCTTCGACCGTGGCGGCGACGCGCTGATGCTGGCCCTCGAGGAGCACGGGCGCATGCCGCTGCCGCCCTATATCCGCAAGGGCGAGGCCGACGACCGCGACCGCGCCGATTACCAGACCGTCTTCGCCCGCGACAAGGGCGCCGTCGCCGCCCCCACCGCCGGCCTGCACTTCACCCCCGAACTGCTGGCCGCAATCGATGCCGCCGGCGTCCGTCGGGTGACGGTGACCCTGCATGTGGGCGCCGGCACCTTCCTGCCGGTCAAGGCGGACGACACCGACGATCACCGCATGCATTCGGAGCGCGGAATCGTCACCGCCCAAGCCGCCGAGGCGATCAATTCGCGCTCGGGCCGCCTGATCGCGGTGGGAACCACCTCGTTGCGGCTGCTGGAATCGGCGGCGGCCGAGGACGGCCGCGTCCATTCCTTCGATGGTGCCACCGACATCTTCATCACGCCGGGCTACGGCTTCCGCGCCGTCGAGGCGCTGATGACCAACTTCCACCTGCCGCGCTCGACCCTGTTCATGCTGGTCTCGGCCTTCTCGGGGTTGGACGGCATGCGTGCCGCCTACGACCACGCCAAGGCCGCCGGCTACCGCTTCTACTCCTACGGCGACGCCTGCTGGCTGGAACGGGGGAAATCGCCATGACCAACTTCCGCTTCGAGCTCTTCGCCACCGACGGCGCCGCCCGGCTGGGGCGCGTGCACACCGCCCACGGGCCCATGGACACCCCGGCCTTCATGCCGGTGGGCACGGCCGCCACCGTCAAGGCGATGACGCCGGACGCGGTGGCCTCTACCGGCGCCCAGACGGTGCTGGGCAACACCTATCACCTGATGCTGCGCCCCGGCGCCGAACGGGTGGCGCGGTTGGGCGGGCTGCACGAGTTCATGAACTGGCGCGGCCCCATCCTCACCGATTCCGGCGGCTTCCAGGTCATGAGCCTGGCCAAGCTGCGCAAGATGACCGAGGAGGGGGTGGCGTTCCAGTCGCATATCGACGGGTCGCGGCATCTCTTGACCCCGGAACGGTCGATGGAGATCCAGCGCCTGCTGGACGCCGACATCACCATGGCCTTCGACGAATGCACGCCCTTTCCCGCCACCCTCGGGCAGGCGGCCGACAGCATGCGTCTGTCCATGCGCTGGGCGCGGCGGTCCAAGGCGGCCTTCGCCGAGCGGCCCGGCTACGGCCTGTTCGGCATCGTCCAGGGCGGCGTTCATCCCGAGCTGCGCGCCGAATCGGCCGCCGCGCTGACCGAGATCGGCTTCGACGGCTATGCCGTCGGCGGCCTGGCGGTGGGCGAGGGCCAGGAACTGATGTTCCGGACGCTGGAGGTCACCGTGCCGCTGCTGCCCGCCGACCGGCCGCGCTACCTGATGGGGGTGGGCCGGCCAAGCGACATCATCGGCGCGGTGCTGCGGGGCGTCGACATGTTCGACTGCGTCATGCCGACCCGTTCGGGCCGCACCGCCCAGGCGTTCACGCGGCGGGGCACGGTCAACCTGCGCAACGCGCGGCACCAGGACGACCCCCGTCCGCTGGACGAGGGCTGCCCGTGCCCGGCCTGCCGCGGCTACAGCCGAGCCTACCTGCATCACCTCATTCGGTCGGAAGAGATCTTGGGGCCGATGCTGCTGACCTGGCACAACATCCAGTTCTACCAGGACGTCATGCGCGGCCTCCGACAGGCGATCGGCGACGGCCGCGTCGAGGAGTTCGCCAAGGCCGCCCTGGCCGAGGAGGCCAGGGGCGACATCGACCCGTTGTGACCTACTGAACCCCGGCCATCCACAGCAGGAACCCACCGGCGCTGATCAGGCCGATGGCCCCGACGCACAGGACGGCGAGCCCGGAAATCATGGCGGTCAGGTCGTGCTTCAAGGTGGACTGGGGGAACATCTCGTCATCTCCGTCAGGCGGGATTGCCTGCGCCCGATCATCGGGCGCCCCGGCGCCGCCGACCTTGACGGTGGTCATCCCCACCCCCCGGCCCCCGTTGTCGCCGGCATGATCCAAGGGGCCGGGAGCGTATGTCCGGGCGTCCGGCAATTTTGCGCAACAAGAGCAGCGACCCCTTGCCAGCGCTCCCGCCATCCCCGTATATTCTGCCCTCCGGCGCGGGTGTAGCTCAATGGTAGAGCAGAAGCTTCCCAAGCTTACGACGAGGGTTCGATTCCCTTCACCCGCTCCAAGCTTTCTGCGGCTTTCCGCCTCACAACCCTGAATTACCCTTGAATTTTTGGACCAATTTGGACCAAGCTCTTGGTCCAGAGGATGGTCCAACGTGTCCGCCCTATGGTCAATTTCTGAGGCGGAAAATGGCGACATTTGACCAGCGAGGCCCGAAGTAGTGGCGCGCGCGTATCCGGCGCAAGGCCGGCGGAAAGATCGTCACCCTGACCAAAACCTTCGAATCTCTGAAGGATGCAGAGGATTGGGCAGCCATCCAGGAAGGGAAGGTTGTCGGCGATGAGTACGTGGATCGGAAGGCCGTCCGGGAAACGACCATTCGACAAGCCTGCGAATGGTTCATGGATAGAGTGGCGCCGATTGACCGAATTACCGGGAAGCGCGTTGCGAAGAGCCAGCATGCCAAGAATCAAGTCTCCAAGTTGAAATACTGGACACTTTCAGCTTCCGCGGATTGGTCCATGGTATCGCTCAAGCCGTGGGATTTGATCGATTGGCGGGACGAGTTGCTGGCCGAGGCTGAATGTTCAGCCCAAACCATCGTCCACCGCCTCAACACCCTGTCATACGGATTCCGGCTGATTCATTCTGACGGCCACCAGTGAAATCGGCTGTTG
>CALABS010000066.1 GCA_937887565.1 uncultured Rhodospirillaceae bacterium
GGCCGTCCGCTGAAGGCGGGGGACACGGTTCTGTCGGGTGCCTTGGGTCCGATGGTCCCGGTGACGTGGGGATCGGTGGTGGAAGCGCGCATCGCCGGGCTTGGCTCGGTCCGCGCCGCTTTTGCAAAGGAATGACACAGATGAGCAAAGCGAAGATCGCCATCCTGGGATCGGGCAACATCGGCACCGACCTGATGATCAAGGTGATGCGCCACGCCAAGCACCTTGAGATGGGCGTGATGGTGGGTGTGGACCCGGAGTCTGATGGTCTGGCCCGCGCCCGGCGGATGGGGGTGGCGACCACCCACCAGGGTCTGGACGGGCTGATGGCCATGCCGGAATGGGCCGACATCAAGGTGGTGTTCGACGCCACCTCGGCCTATGCCCACAAGAAGCACAGCGAGGCGTGCATCGCGGCGGGCAAGCAGGTGATCGACCTGACCCCGGCGGCCATCGGCCCCTACACCGTGCCGCCGGTCAACCTCGACACCCACCTGGACCAGCCCAACGTCAACATGGTGACCTGCGGCGGGCAGGCGACCATCCCCATGGTCTACGCCGTGCGCCGGGTGGCCAAGGCGGTGCCCTATGCCGAGATCGTGGCGTCGATCTCGTCGAAATCGGCCGGTCCCGGCACCCGCGCCAACATCGACGAGTTCACCCAGACCACCCGCCGGGCCATCGAGCAGGTGGGCGGGGCCACCCGCGGCAAGGCGATCATCATCCTCAACCCCGCCGAGCCGCCGCTGATCATGCGCGACACCGTGTTCGTGCTGTCGCAGGGGGCCGAGCCGGAGGCGATCGAAGCCTCGGTCGAGGCGATGGTCAAGGAGGTGCAGAGCTACGTGCCCGGCTACCGCCTGAAGCAGAAGGTGCAGTTCGAGCGGTTCGGCAACAACGATCCGGTGCGCATCCCCGGCTACGGCGAATTCTCCGGCATCAAGTCGTCGATCTTCCTGGAGGTGGAAGGGGCGGCCCACTACCTGCCGGCCTACGCCGGCAATCTGGACATCATGACCTCCGCCGCCATGGCCACCGCCGACCGCTGGGTCGAGCGCACGCTGGCGGCGTGAGGGAAAGGGGAAACGGTCCCATGAGCAAGCTCTACATCCAGGACGTGACCCTGCGCGACGGCATGCACGCGCTGCGGCACCAGTACGACCTGTCCACCGTGGTGGCCATCGCCCGGGCGCTGGACGCCGCCCGCGTGGACGCCATCGAGATCACCCACGGCGACGGGCTGGCGGGCGGTTCGTTCAACTATGGCTTCGGCAGCCACACCGACACCGATTGGATCGCGGCGGTGGCCGATGCGGTCAGCCACGCCCGCGTGACGGTGCTGCAACTGCCCGGCATCGGCACCAAGGAGGAGCTGAGTGCCGCCTATGACGCCGGGGCGCGCAGCGTGCGGGTGGCGACCCACTGCACCGAAGCCGACGTGTCGAGGCAGCACATCGAGCACGCCCGCAAGCTGGGCATGGACACCATCGGCTTTCTGATGATGTCGCACATGATCCCGGTGGAACGGCTGGTGGAACAGGCCAGGCTGATGGAATCCTACGGCGCTGAATGCGTCTATGTGGTGGATTCCGCCGGCGCGCTGCTGCCGCATCAGGTGGCGGAGCGGGTGCGGGCCTTCCGCGCGGCGCTGAAGCCGGACACCCAGATCGGCGTGCACACCCACCACAACCTGACCCTGGGTGTGGCCAACGCGGTGGCGGGGATCGAGGCGGGGGCGGTGCGCGTCGATGCCTCCCTGGCCGGCATGGGGGCCGGGGCCGGCAACGCGCCGCTGGAAGCCCTGATCGCCGTGCTCGACCGCATGGGGCTGGAACACGGCTGCGACCTGTTCGCGCTGATGGACGCCGCCGATGATCTGGTGCGCCCGCTTCAGGACCGCCCGGTGCGGGTGGACCGCGAAAGCCTGAGCCTGGGGTACGCCGGGGTCTATTCCAGCTTCCTGCGCCACGCCGAGCGGGCCGCCAAGACCTATGGCATCGACACCCGCGAAATCCTCGTCGAACTCGGCAACCGCAAGATGGTCGGCGGGCAGGAGGACATGATCGTCGATGTCGCCCTCGACATCCTCAAACAACGCAGCGAAAAAGAGGTGGCGGC
>CALABS010000067.1 GCA_937887565.1 uncultured Rhodospirillaceae bacterium
TTGGATTGCCGACGTCCAGTGTGCGGTTAGCTGGACGGGGCGGACCATCCCATTAGTGGTGACGCCCGCCGCCAGGCGTATCGCCGTCGCCCATGTCCGGGAGGTGTTCGGACTGAGCGAGCGTCGGGCGTGTCTGATCGTCGGCGTGTCGCGCCGGGTGGCCGACACCTCGCTGTCCGGCGCCCGGGTTGCCCGAGAACTCGACGCCCTGATCGCCAGGCGGGGCAGACCGATCACGGTGGTCTCCGACAACGGCTCCGAGCTGACCAGTATGGCCATCCTGCGCTGGTGCCAGGATCGACGAGTGGAATGGCACTACATCGCCCCCGGCAAGCCCATGCAGAGCGGCTTCGTCGAGAGCTTCAACGGCAGGCTGCGGGACGAGTGCCTCAACGAGACGCTGTTCACGGCCTGGAAGGAGGACTACAACCACGTGCGGCCCCACACCGCGCTGGGCGGCATCGCCCCTGCGCAGGCCGCCGCACGAACGCGAACGCAATGTGGGCCGGGGCATGCCCCGGCCCACATTGCCATCCCCGCCCAAATCGGGCATCAAACGGCGACGGGGCTCTACCTCTGAGTGGTCTCAATCAGGGGAACAGGTCAAACAGGCCGAACAGCCGCAGTACGGCATCAACGTGGAATAGATCCGCCTGGAGGCGGGCCAGTTCCTGCTGGAAGTCTATGATTCGGCCAGCGATTGCCGATCGTTTGTCGCGTAGGCTGGAGAGGGTGGCGGTGTCACTCATGTCCCCGAATCTACGGGAAACCGGCTCCGCCCGTCATTTTCCGGGTGGTGGCGTTTGTTACATAATACCGAGAGATTGGCGCAACCGGTAGGATTCGAACCTACGACCTCTGCCTTCGGAGGGCAGCGCTCTATCCAGCTGAGCTACGGCTGCGCGGGGCCACGACGGGCGAACGCCTCATATAGCGCAAGGCGCGGCGGAAGGCAAAGGGGGAAACGATCTTTGGGCTGCTGCGCGCGACTGTCGGATGAGAGCCTGTGTGCCGAGGCTGTGCCTCTGGCATAGGATCGCTGATGACAGGGCGTACGGCTTCCCCCATGTTCGACGGCATTCGCCGGTTTCAAAAAGCTAATGGCCTGAAGGTGGACGGTTTCATACGTCCCGGCGGGCCGACCGAGCGGGCCATCAACCAGCAGGTGGCGGGCGGCGGTGGATACCGCGCCATCGACTCGTCGAGCTTGTTTCGGCAGTTCGATAGGTTCGCATCGAAAGCCGATGATCCTGAAGAAAAAAGACCGCAAGTACCAAACTTCGGGAACCTGCGACATTCATATGTGATGCTTGACCATTCCAGGCCACGGGGAGTTTCAAAATGACGCCCCTCCCGACCAGTTCTCTTGAATGGACGACTGATGCTTCACGGATCGATTTTGACAACCTTGTGGCCCTGCTGGACGCGGTCGCAGGTAAAGGCTTGGCCGAAAATTACGAGTACTTCCGGAAAGCCCCTCAATTCATCTCCAAAAATTTTTCGGGCATCGCTCACGGACTTTTCGCTCTTAACGAAGGTCTCCTCGTTGGATATGCGCGCGCCTTCAGCGACGACCTCATGAGCGCTTGGCTGAGTGATATCTACGTTCACCCCGATTGGCGGCGGAAGGGCAGCCGAACATCGCGTCTTCCGGCCTGATCTCGTCCCTTATTGCCCAAGCGGCCAAGGCGGTGGACGAGCAATGCTTCACCACCCGTTTCCTGGCCGGGGAATGGACCGACGTGTTGGACGCATGGCAATTGCGGACCTGGGAGGATTACCGCGACGCGGCCCTTTGCCCTCACCACATTAGCTTGGTGGCGAGCTTAGACGACTCTCCGCAGAAAACGGAATTGGCCTCGGTGGCGTTTGCTACATAATGCCGCAATCTTTCCGCCGCCCCGAGAGGCAACCTCCCACCGTTTCCGTTTCCCTGGCCGGCCGTTGCCGGGCCGGGCCGGGCCGCCGACGTTTCCCGTCGGCCGGGCCGTGGCGGCGATTTGGCGGACGGCCATTCCCACATAAACATATCTTTATATCCAATTGCCATTCGTCGCCGGGGCTGGTACAACCGGTTCAGGCTCACCCCTCGCGAAGGGCAAAGGAATCCCATGACCGATTACGTTGTCGCCGACCTGTCGCTGGCCGATTGGGGCCGCAAGGAACTGGACATCGCCGAGAGCGAGATGCCCGGCCTGATGGCCACCCGCGAGGAATTCGGCCCCAAGCAGCCCCTGAAGGGCGCCCGCGTCGCCGGCTCGCTGCACATGACCATCCAGACCGGCGTGCTGATCGAGACCCTGAAGGCGCTGGGCGCCGACGTGCGCTGGGCCTCGTGCAACATCTTCTCGACCCAGGACCACGCGGCGGCCGCCATCGCCGCCGCCGGCACGCCGGTGTTCGCCGTCAAGGGCGAGAGCCTCGAGGAGTACTGGGACTACACCCACCGCATCTTCGAATGGGCCGACGGCGGCTGCCCCAACATGATCCTGGACGACGGCGGCGACGCCACCTTGCTGGTCCATCTGGGCATGCGGGCCGAGAAGGACCTTTCGGTTCTCGCCAACCCGACCTGCGAGGAGGAGGAGGTCCTGTTCGCCTCGATCAAGAAGAGGCTCGAGACCGACAAGACCTTCTATTCCCGCAATGGCGCCGCCATCCGGGGCGTCACCGAGGAGACCACCACCGGCGTGCACCGTCTCTACGAGATGGAGAAGAAGGGCACCCTGTTGTGGCCGGCCATCAACGTCAACGATTCGGTGACCAAGTCCAAGTTCGACAACAAATACGGCTGCCGCGAATCGCTGGTCGACGGCATCCGCCGCGCCACCGACGTCATGCTGGCCGGCAAGGTCGCGGTGGTCGCCGGCTTCGGCGACGTGGGCAAGGGCTCGGCCGAGTCGCTGGCCAGCCAGGGCTGCCGCGTCATCGTCACCGAGATCGACCCCATCTGCGCCCTGCAGGCCGCCATGGAGGGCTACGAGGTCACCACCATGGAAGAGGCCGCCCCGCGCGGCGACATCTTCGTCACCACCACCGGCAACGTGGACGTCATCACCGTCGACCACATGCGGGTCATGAAGGACCGCGCCATCGTCTGCAACATCGGCCATTTCGACAGCGAAATCCAGGTCGCCGGCCTCAAGAACTTCAAGTGGACCAACGTCAAGCCGCAGGTGGACGAGATCCAGTTCCCCGGCGGCAACCGCATCCTGCTGCTGGCCGAGGGCCGTCTGGTCAACCTGGGCTGCGCCACCGGCCACCCCTCGTTCGTGATGAGCGCGTCCTTCACCAACCAGGTGCTGGCCCAGATCGAGCTGTTCTGCAATCCCGGCAAGTACGAGAAGAAGGTCTACGTGCTTCCCAAGCACCTGGACGAAAAGGTCGCCGCACTGCATCTGGGCAAGCTGGGGGCCACTCTGTCCACGCTGAACCAGAAGCAGGCCGACTATATCGGCGTGCCGGTCGCCGGCCCGTTCAAGACCGACGCTTACCGCTACTAGGCGTGAAGGGCCGCCCCGCCGGGCGGCCCTTTTCGTTTCCGGCGGTCGGCGCTAGTGCACTGATACAGTCGGATGGTACACTGACCATCCGACTGTATCAGTGCACAATTCTTTGATTTTGTGAGCCGATTCACCAGACCGACGGTTCAGGGACCTGAACCGTCGGTCTGGGTCGGACCACTAGGATCGCGTCATGTTGGGGGATGGGAGAGCGTCCGTGGCCGCCAAGGAAACACGCATCGTCGGGGTCGGCAGCGCCGAATTCAAGTTCGAGCGCGGCCTGCCCGACAAGGAAGGCCGCAAGCTCGGCGACCGCACGGTGGCGGCGGTGTGGAGCGCGCCGCTGGAGACCCGTGACGGCAAGATCCAGTCCGCCACCGTCAACGAATTCGACGACGGCGTTCTCTACGGCCCGTCCTCGGTGCCCGGCACCGTGTCCGACTTCCCCGGCGCCTGCGCCACCGAGGTTACGGTGCGCTGGCTGCAACTGGCCAACGAGCACCTGGCCGGCCGCCTGGAGCGCCAGCGCAACATCGGCATGGCGGTAGGCGTCGCGCTGGCGGCACTGATGATCGTGCTGATCTCGTTCCGCTGAAATCGCGAAAATTTTTCCGCAAAGCCCCATGTCTTGGTAGGGGAGGCGTCCTGCATCTTCTTGCGTTGCGGGAACGGACCCGGATGGCGGACAGTTCTCTTACGCTTTCCGGATGGCAAGCGAACAGGGGATCAGAGGATGGAGGGGGCCATGTGGAGATTTCACCTTCTCGCCGAATCGGGTGTATCCTGCCTGCCGGGCCTCGCCTATCTGCTGGTCGGGGTCCTGATCCTGTATTGAGCGGCCTGCCCGCACGGGGGCGCATCATCCCCTTGACTCTCGCCTTCGCCCGAGTATAGTTGCGCCCTCTCGCGCCGGGTCCCCCTTGGCGCGTCAGTTCATTTTTTGCTCAGGACGAAACGTGATGTTCGCAGTCATTCAGACCGGCGGTAAGCAGTACAAGGTGGCCAAGGACGACGTGATCCGGGTCGAGAAGCTGACCGGCGACGCCGGCGCCGAAGTCGTCCTCGACCAGGTGCTGATGGTCGGCGACAAGATCGGCGCGCCGCTGGTCGATGGCGCCAAGGTCACCGCCCAGGTGGTCGCCCAGGCCCGCGGCCCCAAGCTGATCGTGTTCAAGAAGCGCCGCCGCCAGAATTCGCGCCGCAAGAACGGCCATCGCCAGGACATCACCATCCTGCGCATCACCGACATCGCTGCCGGCTGATCCCGGCGCGGACAGGTTCAAGGAGTAAGTCCCCATGGCTCACAAAAAGGCAGGCGGTTCCTCCCGCAACGGCCGCGACTCCGCCGGTCAGCGACTTGGCGTGAAGAAGTTCGGCGGCGAGCTGGTGCTGGCCGGCAACATCATCGTCCGCCAGCGCGGCACCAAGTTCTATCCCGGCGCCAATGTCGGTATGGGCAAGGACCACACCCTGTTCGCCACCTCGGCGGGCAAGGTCGCGTTCCGCCACAAGGGCGAGCGCACCTTCGTGGTCGTCGAGCCGCTGCCGGAGGCCGCCGAGTAAGGCCGTTCTCCGCGCGCCAGTGTTTCGAGAAGGGGAACGGCTTTCCGTTCCCCTTTTTGTATTCCAGCGTGAATGCGTGTTCCCGGGCACCCGGAGCGAGCCGAAGGCGAGTGACTGGCGCGTTGAGCGCCCCGGAGCGGAGCGAAGGTAGGCCAAGCGCGCGGATGCGCGCGCCCGGCGCGTGAGGGCACAAGAAAAATGAAGTTCCTCGATCAGGCCAAGATTTTCGTGAAAAGCGGCGACGGCGGGGCCGGGGCGTGCTCGTTCCGGCGCGAGAAGTACATCGAGTTCGGCGGGCCCGACGGCGGCGATGGCGGCCGGGGCGGCGACGTCATCTTCGAATGCGTCGACAACCTCAACACCCTGATCGATTTCCGCTACCAGCAGCACTACAAGGCCAGGATCGGCCATCACGGCCAGGGCCGCAACAAGACCGGCGGCAAGGGCGACGACATCGTCATCAAGGTCCCCGTCGGCACCCAGATCCTCGACGAGGACAAGGAGACGGTGCTGGCCGACCTGACCCTGGCCGGCGACCGCATCGTGCTGCTCAGGGGCGGCGACGGCGGCTTCGGCAACGCCCATTACAAGACCTCCACCAACCAGGCGCCCCGCCGCGCCGACGAGGGCTGGCCCGGCCAGGAGATGTGGGTGTGGCTGCGGCTCAAGCTGATCGCCGACGCCGGCCTGGTCGGCCTGCCCAATGCCGGCAAGTCCACCTTCCTGGCCGCCGTCACCCGCGCCCGGCCGAAGATCGCCGACTATCCCTTCACGACGCTGCACCCCAACCTGGGCGTGGTCTACCTGCAGGGGGAGGAGTTCATCCTGGCCGACATCCCCGGCCTGATCGAGGGCGCCCACGAGGGCGCCGGCATCGGCGACCGCTTCCTGGGCCATATCGAGCGCACCCGCGTGCTGCTGCATCTGGTGGACGGCACCCAGGACGACGTCGCCGAGGCCTATCACGTGGTGCGCGGCGAATTGGAGGCCTATGGCGGCGGGCTGGACGACAAGCCCGAGGTGGTGGCGCTCAACAAGTGCGACTCGCTGACCGCCGAGGACATCAAGGACAAGTTGGCGACCCTGGAAGAGGCCGTGGGCGGCAAGGTGTTCACCCTGTCGGGCGTCTCGGGCGTCGGCCTCAAGGAGGTGCTGGGCGCGCTGGCCGTGCACATCCGCGAGGCCCGCGCCGCCGAGCCCGAGGTGCTGGCCGCCTCCAACGCCTTCGGCCACGGCAAGCGCTCGACTCCCGGCTTCGCCTCCTCGCAGCACGACGAGGACGGCGACGACGGCTGGGTCCAGGGCCCCGACGGCTCGTGGCACCCCATGGACGACCACGACGAGGATTAGGGGCGCCCTCCATGAACCCCATCGCCGACGCCAAGCGCCTCATCGTCAAGATCGGTTCGTCGCTGCTGGTGGACGAGGCCAGCGGGCACGTCCACCGCGGTTGGCTGGATTCGCTGTGCGACGACGTGGCGCGGCTGAGGGCGGGGGGCACCGAGGTGATCCTGGTGTCGTCGGGGGCGGTGGCGGTGGGCCGCCGCCATCTGGGGCTGCAGCCGCCGCTCAGGCTGGAGCACAAGCAGGCCGCCGCCGCCACCGGCCAGATCCGCCTTGCCCACGCCTACCAGGAATCCCTGGCCCGGCACTCCATCACCGTCGCCCAGGTGCTGCTGACGCTGGAGGATTCCGAGGACCGCCGCCGCTACCTCAACGCCCGCAACACCTTGGACACCCTGCTGCGGCTGGGGGCGGTGCCGGTCATCAACGAGAACGACACCGTGGCCACCGCCGAGATCCGCTTCGGCGACAACGACCGTCTGGCCGCCCGCGTCGCCCAGATGTGCGCCGCCGACACCCTGGTGCTGTTCTCGGACATCGACGGGCTCTACACCGCCGATCCGCGCCGGAACCCCGACGCCGAATTCCTGCCAGAGGTGCGGGAGATGACGCCGGAGATCGAGGCCATGGCCGGTGATCCCGGCACCGGCTACGGCTCGGGCGGCATGGTCACCAAGCTGGTGGCGGCCCGCATCTGCATGGGCGCGGGATGCCGCATGGCGATCACCCTCGGCAAGCCCATGAACCCGCTGGCCGCCATCGAGGCGGGCGCCCAGCGCGCCACCTGGTTCATGCCCAAGGCGACCCCGCAGGCGGCCCGCAAGCGCTGGATCGCCGGCGCCATGAGCCCGGCCGGCACCCTGGTGGTGGACGACGGCGCCAGGAAGGCGCTGGCCATGGGCCGCTCGCTGCTGCCGGCCGGCGTCACCGCCGTGGCCGGCGAGTTCGGGCGCGGCGAATGCGTGCTGGTGAAGTCGGCCGACGGCCGCGTGCTCGGGCGCGGCCTGGCCGCCTACGACGCCGCCGAGGCCCGCCGGATCATCGGCCGCAAGTCGGCCGACATCGAGGGCATCCTCGGCTACATTCGCGAGGACGAGCTGATCCATCGCGACGATCTGGTGATGGAGGGATAAAGGTCATGACCGACATCCAGACCATGATGACCGACCTGGGCCGCCGCGCCCGCGCCGCCGGCAGGGTGCTGGCCCAGGCGCCGCGCGCGGTCAAGGACCGGGCGCTGGCCGAGGCCGCCGCCGCGCTGCGCGCCGACGCCGGGGCCATCAAGGCGGCCAACGCCAAGGACATGGCGGCCGGAGAGGCCAAGGGCCTGACCAAGGCCATGCTCGACCGCCTGATGCTGAACGAGGCGCGCGTCGAGGCCATGGCCAAGGGGCTGGAGGACATCGCCGCCCTGGCCGATCCCGTCGGCCGCGTCCTGGCCGAGTGGGAGCGCCCCAACGGCCTGCGCATCTCGCGCGTCGCCGTGCCGCTGGGGGTGATCGGCATCATCTACGAGAGCCGGCCCAACGTCACCGCCGATGCCGCCGCCCTGTGCCTGAAGTCGGGCAACGCGGCCATCCTGCGTGGGGGCTCGGAAAGCTTCCACTCGTCCACGGCGATCATGGCGTGCCTGCGCCGCGGCATCGCCGCCGCCGGCCTGCCCGAGGACGCGGTGCAGATGGTGCCCACCACCGACCGCGCCGCTGTCGGCGCCATGCTGACCGCCACCGACTTCATCGACGTCATCGTGCCCAGGGGCGGCAAGAGCCTGGTGGCGCGCGTGCGCGAGGAAAGCCGCATCCCGCTGTTCCAGCACCTCGAGGGCATCTGCCACACCTATGTGGACAAGGCCGCCGACCTGGAGATGGCCAAGCGGGTGGTGATGAACGCCAAGATGCGCCGCACCGGCATCTGCGGCGCCACCGAGACCCTGCTGGTGGACCGCGCCTGCGCCGCCACCCATCTTCGGCCCCTGGTCAAGATGCTGATCGACGCCGGCTGCGAGGTGCGCGGCGACCACGCGGTCCAGGAGGCCGACTGCCGCGCCCTGCCGGCCCGCGACGAGGACTGGGGCACCGAGTACCTGGACGCGGTGATCTCGGCGAAGCTGGTCGACGGCGTGCGGGGGGCGGTCGAGCACGTCAACCGCTACGGTTCGCAGCACACCGAAAGCATCATCACCGACGACCCCGCCGCCGCCGAGGCGTTCCTGAACGGGTGCGATTCGGCCATCGTCATGTGGAACGCCTCGACCCAGTTCGCCGACGGCGGCGAGTTCGGCATGGGCGCCGAGATCGGCATCTCCACCGGCAAGATGCACGCGCGCGGCCCGGTGGGCGTCGAGCAACTGTGCACCTTCAAGTACGTGGTGCGCGGCAACGGCCAGGTGCGGCCGGGGTGACCCCGCTTCCCCCCAATCCCTGGGGCGACCATCGCCGCCGCAAGGTCGGGCTTCTGGGCGGGTCGTTCAACCCCGCCCATGGCGGCCACCGCCACGTGGCCGAGACGGCGCTCCGGCGGCTGGGGCTGGACGAGGTGTGGCTGCTGGTCAGCCCGCAGAACCCGCTCAAGCCGGTGGCGGGCATGGCCTCGCTGGCCGGGCGGGCGGCGTCGGCGCGGCGCGCCATGGCCGGCGATCCCCGCCTTCGCGTCACCACCATCGAAAGCGACCTGGGCACCCGCTACACCGCCGACACCGTCATCGCCCTGAAGACGCGGTTCCCATTCGTCCGCTTCGTCTGGCTGATGGGGGCCGACAATCTGGCCCAGATCGCCCAATGGGACCGGTGGATGCGGATATTCCAATCCGTGCCGGTTGCGATCCTTGCCCGTTCTCCCTATTCTCAAAAGGCATTGGCCGCCCGGGCGGCCCGACGTCTGGCCAGGTTCCGCACCGGCCGAGCGGCCGGGCTGGCGGATCGGAAGCCGGTGGCGTGGGTCTTCCTGCACGCCCGCCTCCATCCCGCCTCGGCGACCGCCATCCGCGCCGGCGGCACGGTGCCGACCGGACCCGGCGGATGACCAGTGAAGGAGACGTGACCATAACACCCCGATCTAGGCCCGCTTCCTTGAAAGCGGAGGATCTGGTCGATCTCGTCGTCGCCTCGCTCGACGACGACAAGGCCGAGGACATCGCCGTCATCGACCTTCGCGGCAAGTCCAGCATCGCCGATCACATGGTGATCGCGACCGGCAAGTCGGCGCGCCAGGTGGGCGCCATGGCCGACCACCTGATGGAAAAGCTGAAGCATGCCGGCCTTCCGGTCGCCGCCGAGGGCATGCCCCAGTGCGACTGGGTGCTGATCGACGGCGCCGACATCGTCGTCCATCTGTTCCGGCCCGAGGTGCGCGCGTTCTACAATCTCGAGAAGATGTGGGGCGCGCCCAAGGCCGAGACGGTGGGCGGCATGCCGCTGGCGGCCATGAAGCCGGCCATGTCCCACGCGCCGGGCCCCCAGGCCTGACGCCGCGCGACCAAGGAGACAAAGGCCGCCGCGCCCTGAAGCGGCGGCCCGTTCCGCCATGCGACTGTGGCTCGCCGCCGTCGGCCGCGCCAAGGCCGGCCCCGAACTCGACCTCTACGCCCAGTACGTCCGCCGCCTGAGCCCACCGCCGGTGCTGAAGGAGGTGGAGGAGAAGCGGCCGCTGCCGGTGCCCGAGCGCATGGCCCGCGAGGCGGAGCTGTTGCTGGCCGCCACCCCCGCCGGCGCCGTGGTGGTGGCGCTGGACGAGCGCGGCACGTCCATGGGCTCCGAGGCCTTCGCCGCCCGCCTGGGGCAGTGGCGGGACCAGGGGGTCGGCGACCTCGCCTTCCTCATCGGCGGCGCCGACGGCCATCACCAGTCGGTGCGCGACCGCGCCCAGCTCCTGCTGTCCTTCGGGGCCATGACCTGGCCGCACATGCTGGTCCGCGCCATGCTGGCCGAACAGCTGTGGCGCGCCCATGCCATCCTATCCGGGCATCCCTATCATCGAGCGTAGGCCTTGGTATTAGGGAAGGCTTGAATCCCCGAGGGCGACGGGCGAGGATTGCAAGGTCGGGACAGTGGGGAGCGTACCGGATTGCAGGATGACATTCCGGCCGGGGAGCGGGCCGCGTTCGAGGAATTCCAGGCCAAGGTGGAGGGGACCAACATATCCGGTCAGACCCTGCTGGCGACGGATTACCTAAACCATTTCAACGAGATCGTGATGCTGCTCGATATGATTCCGGACATGCCGGACATGATCGAGGAGTGCAAGCTGTGGGAGCCCAAGACCTACAAGGACCATTTCGCCGGCTCCACCTTCTCGGACAGGCAGTTGGCCATCGAGGCCTATGACCGGGTGCCGGGCAAGTTCCGCCGCCCGTTCGAGGAAACCATCCGCCAGTTGAATCTGCTGCTGATGGAGGGCATATCCGAACTGGACCAACAGATCGCCGAGGGGGGCGCCCCCGATATGCTCCAGGACCATTGCCGCGCCCTGTCACGGGCGGCGCAGGCGCTGATGGATTGCGCCTCGGCCATCATCCACGGCTCGGATCGCGCCATGGCGCAGGCCGAGATCGACGGGCTGCTGGGGAAATAGGCCATGCGCGGCGAGGCGTTGCTGTTCCTGCCCCGCGCCGACGGCTACCGCATCACCGACGAATACCGCCAGCGCACCTACGGCACCATCGCCGTCGAGGAAGTCGAGCCCTGCCGGCCGGCCCGGCCGGGACGGGTGCACTGTCCGCGACGCTTCGTGTTGGACATCGACCTCGGCGGCGGCATGGCGCTGCGCGAGGCCTTCGTCGACCTGACCCACGCCCAGGACCGGGCCGAGGCCTATCTGCGCGCCCACGGCGCGCTGGGCTGAGGCCGCCTTCCACGAAAAAGGCCCGCCCCCTGGCGGGGACGGGCCTTCTTCGGACGGTACGCGAGAAGCTTACTTCTCTTCCTGAGCCTTGCGCATGGCGGCGCCCAGGATGTCGCCGAGGCTGGCGCCCGAGTCGGACGAGCCGTACTCGGCCATGGCCTGCTTCTCCTCGTCGATCTCGCGGGCCTTCACCGACAGGGTGATTTTGCGCGAGGCCTTCTCGACGGCGGTCACCTTGGCGTCGATCTTCTCGCCGACCGCGAAGCGCTCGGGGCGCTGCTCGGAGCGCTCACGCGACAGCTCGGACTTGCGGATGAAGCCGCTCATGCCCTCGACGGCCACTTCCAGGCCGTTCTCGGTGACCTGGGTGACGGTGCAGGTGACGACGTCGCCCTTCTTGAGGGAGGCCATGGCCTCCTGGAAGGGATCGGAGGACAGCTGCTTGATGCCCAGGCTGATGCGCTCCTTGTCGATGTCGACGTCGAGCACCTTGGCCTTGACCACGTCGCCCTTCTTGAAGTCGGCGATGGCCTGCTCGCCGGCCTTGTCCCAGCTGATGTCGGACAGGTGCACCATGCCGTCGATGTCGCCCGGCAGGCCGATGAACAGACCGAACTCGGTGATGTTCTTGACCTCGCCCTCGACCTCGGCGCCCTGGGGGAACTTCTCGGTGAAGCTCTCCCACGGATTGGCCAGGCACTGCTTGAGGCCCAGGGAGATGCGGCGCTTCTGGGGATCCACGTCCAGCACCATCACCTCGACCTCCTGGGAGGTGGAGACGATCTTGCCGGGGTGGACGTTCTTCTTGGTCCAGCTCATCTCGGAAACGTGGACCAGGCCTTCGACGCCCGGCTCCAGCTCCACGAAGGCGCCGTAGTCGGTGATGTTGGTCACGCGGCCGACGAACTTGGCGCCCACCGGGTACTTGGCTTCCACGCCCTCCCACGGATCGGCGTCGAGCTGCTTGATGCCAAGGCTGATGCGCTGGGTCTCGGGGTTGAAGCGGATGACCTGGACCTTGACGGTCTGGCCGATATGCAGCGCCTCGGACGGGTGGTTGATGCGCTTCCAGGCGATGTCGGTGACGTGCAGCAAGCCGTCGACGCCGCCCAGGTCGACGAACGCACCGTAATCGGTGATGTTCTTGACCACGCCTTCCAGGATCTGGCCTTCCTTCAGGTTCTCGATCAGCTCGGAACGCTGCTCGGCGCGGGTCTCCTCGAGGACGGCGCGGCGCGACACCACGATGTTGCCGCGCGAACGGTCCATCTTGAGGATCTGGAACGGCTGCGGGCTACCCAGCAGCGGGGTGATGTCGCGCACGGGGCGGATGTCGACCTGGCTGCCCGGCAGGAACGCCACGGCGCCCGACAGGTCGACAGTGAAGCCGCCCTTGACGCGGCCGAAGATGACGCCGGTGACGCGCTGGTTGTCCTGGAAGGACTTTTCCAACTGGGTCCAGGCCTCCTCGCGCTTCGCCTTCTCGCGGCTCAGCACCACCTCGCCGTTGCGGTCCTCATAGCGCTCGACGAACACCTCGACGGTATCGCCGGCCTTGATCTCCGGCGCGCGGCCGGCGGTGGTGAATTCCTTCATGGGCACGCGGCCCTCGGACTTCAAGCCGACGTCGACGACGGCGAAGTCGTTTTCGATGCGCACGATGGCGCCCTTGATCACGGTACCCTCGAAGGCGTTGCCGACGCCCAGGGTCTCATCGAGCAGAGCCGCGAAATCCTCGGTCTGCATGGTGGCGGTGTTAGCCATTGAACTTACATTCCTTTCGCATGATGATTTTTCCGGCCAGCCGGTTGGGTCCGGCGGTCTTTGTTCGGACGACGAAAAACGCGAACCGCCCCCGGCCGGAAATCGGCAGGAGCGGTCACGGTTCGGGCGTCACGCGGACGCCGGTGTTTATTACGCCTTGGAGCCGACGAATTCAAGGGCCGCGGCGAAGGCCTGGTCGGCGTCCAGGTCCGAGGTGTCGAGCACGTGGGCGTCGGCGGCCGGGACCAGCGGGGCGACAGCGCGGCTGCTGTCGCGCTCGTCGCGGTCCTTCATGTCGGCCAGCACCACCTCCCACGGGGTGTGCAGGCCGCGCTCCTCCAGCTCCTTGAACCGGCGCCGGGCGCGGGTCTCCACCGAGGCGGTGACGAACAGCTTGATGGGCGCCTCGGGGCAGACGACGGTGCCGATGTCGCGGCCGTCCAGCACCGCCCCCTTGCCGCCGGGCGGACGGGCGGCGAACTGACGCTGGAAGTCCAGGAGCGCCGCTCGCACGCCGGGAATGGCCGCCACCTTGCTGGCCGCCTGCGCCGCCTGGTCCGAGCGCAGGTCGCCGGCCGCCAGGTCGTCGGGCGCGAGCGCGCGGGCGACCGCCTCGGCCCCGGCGGCGTCGGTGGGGTCGCCGCCATGGCGCGCCACCTTCATCCCCACGGCGCGGTAGATCAGCCCGGTGTCCAGGTAGTCGAGGCCCAGTTCGGCGGCCAGCCGCCGCGCCAGGGTGCCCTTGCCGGCAGCGGCCGGCCCGTCGATGGCGATGATCATGGTCATATTCCAGCCCTCATGCGCCGGGCGCGCGCCTCCGCGCGCTTGGCTTACGCTCCGCTCACGCTGCGCGGGCCCTCAACGGGCCAGTCCCTCGCTGCGCTCGCTCCAATGTCGCGTTCCTCATGCGCCGGGCGCGCGGATCGCCGCCCCCAGCCCGTTCATCAGCTCGGCGAAGCCGGGAAAGCTGGTGTCGATGCTCTCGGCGTCGTCCACCGCCACCGGTTCCTCGGACGCCATGCCCAGGACCAGGAAGCTCATGGCGATGCGGTGGTCCAGGTCGACGGCGATGGTGGCGCCGCCCTTGGGCGGCACGCCGACGCCGTGGACGGTCAGGGTGTCCTCGGTCTCCTCGACCTTGACGCCGCAGGCGGCCAGCCCGCGCGCCATGGCGCCCAGGCGGTCGCTTTCCTTGACCCGCAGCTCGGCCAGGCCGGTCATGCGGGTGGCGCCGGCGGCGCAGGCGGCCGCCACCGCCAGGATGGGGTATTCGTCGATCATCGACGGCGCCCGCGTCGCCGGCACCTCGACTCCCCTGAGCGCCGAGGCCTCGACGATCAGGTCGGCCACCTCCTCGCCGCCCTCGTGGCGGACATTGTCGAAGGTGATGGCGGCGCCCATCTCGCGCAGGGTCAGGTAGAGGCCGGTGCGCAACGGGTTCATGCCGACGCCCTGCAGCACGATCCGCGAGCCCGGCACCAGCAGCGCCGCCACCGCCGGGAAGGCGGCCGAACTGGGGTCGGCGGGCACCACCACGTCGCGGCCGGCGAGTTCGGGGAAGCCGGTCACGGTGACGGCACGGCCGCCGTCCTCCAAATCCTCGACCCGGACGGCGGCCCCGAAGGCGCGCAGCATCAGCTCGGTGTGGTCGCGGGTGGGCTCGCGCTCGATGACGGTGGTCTCGCCGGGGGTGTTGAGTCCGGCCAGCAGCACCGCCGACTTCACCTGCGCCGAGGCGACCGGCAGCTCGTAGGTGAGGGGCAGCGGCCGGTCGGTGCCGATCACTGCCGCCGGCAGGCGGCCGCCGTCGCGGGTGACGAAGCGGGCGCCCATGCGCGACAGCGGGTCGGCGACCCGCTTCATGGGCCGCGAGCGCAAGCTGGCGTCGCCGGTGAAGAAGGTGGTGAAGGGATGGGTGGCGACCAGGCCCATCAGCAGCCGCGCGCCGGTGCCGGAATTGCCCATGTCCAGCACCTCGGCCGGCTCGCGCAGGCCGCCGACGCCACGCCCGCGAAGGCGCCAGCGGCCGTCGCCCAGCCGCTCCACCTCGGCGCCCAGCGCCCGCATGGCGGCGGCGGTGCGCAGCACGTCGTCGCCCTCCAGCAGCCCCTCGACGACGCTCTCGCCCACCGCCAGCGCGCCGAACATCAGCGCCCGATGGGATATGGACTTGTCGCCGGGAACCCGCGCCGCGCCGGTCAGCGCGGCCGCCCGGCCGGAATTCAGCGGTTTCGCCATGGTCAATCCCCGATGAGGGCGGAACTTCTAGCACACCCCGCCCGTCGCTCATAGGCCGAACGGCGGGCGGTTTCCGGCCGGCCCCGCGCGGCGGCGCATTTCGGTTTCGACCCGGCGCGCGGCGGGCGGGCCTTTTTCGTTTTGACACACGGGGGCGAACATGGCAAATGGCCCCAGACCGGGCCGCGCGATGACCGAGGCCCGTCGTTCGAGAGCAAGGAGGTTTCGACGTGGCAAAGCCGGAATGGGGTATGAAGCGCACCTGCACCAGCTGCGGATGCCGCTTCTACGACATGACCCGCACTCCCATCACCTGCCCCAAGTGCGGCGCCAACGTGGAGCCCGAGGTGCCGTTCAAGGTCCGCCGCGGCGGCGCCGTCAAGGCCGCCCCGGTCAAGGTCGTGCCGGTGGCCGACGACGCCGGCGACCTGGCGGCGGTCGAGGACGACGAGGAGACCATCGACGCCGACGAGGAGGGAAGCGACGAGGACGACAGCGGCCTCATCGAGGACGCCTCGGATCTCGGCGGCGACGACGACGACATGGCCGAGGTCATGGAGCATCTGGACGAGGAGATCGAGGACGAGGTCTGACCCCCTTGTCCGCCCCGGGAAAGCCGGTTTCGCGATAGCGAAATTTTTGGCTTGACCCCCGGCCGCGAACTCCATATTTTCCGCGTCCACCGGCGGCGGCGCCCAACACCGCGTGCCAATGAGTTTCGGGGCCATAGCTCAGTTGGGAGAGCGCTTGAATGGCATTCAAGAGGTCGGCGGTTCGATTCCGCCTGGCTCCACCAAGACGAAGAACCCCGGCGGGAATGCCGGGGTTTTTTGTTGGGCGCGCTGTCGCTACTCCACCACCATCTCGGTCCCCACCCCCAACGCCGCAGCGGCTTCGGCGAGGCGGCGGTCAAGGGTGCACAGGCGGGCGCCGTGGTCGCGGGCCAGGGCCAGGTGGAGGGCGTCACCCGCCCTCAGGCCCAGCGCATACTGGTCGGCGAAGTGGGCGGCGGTGCGGAACGCGGCTGTGGTCACCGGAAGCAGGACGAAGCTCTCCTCCAGCAGCCGGGTAAACAGGGCCAGGGCGGCGGCACGGTGCCCGGCGCCCAATTGGCCGGTGCGGAGCTTGATGGACAGCGCCGATGAGAACTCGGTCACCACCCAGTCGCTGACCAGCAAGGTGGCGGGGTCCTGGGCCGCCAGCCAATCCTGTACCCGCGCCGTGGCCGCTTCGTTGGTCAGCGCCGCCACCAGCAGCGACGTGTCCAGGTATCGCCGGGTCAATACCGGCTCTCGTCACGCAGGCCGCGCAGGAAGTCTGCGGCGGAGACCTCCTGCCGGGGCTGCGTCTCGGTCAGCGCCCGCAGTTCGGCCAGCGCCACCGGCCGACGCGGCGGCTCGGCCCGCGTCAGCGTCGCCACCGGCTTGCCGCGGCGGGTGATGGAGACGGCCTCGCCGGCCTCGGCGCGCGTCACCAGTTCGCTGAGATGGGCCTTGGCATCCGCCAGGGGAACCGACGTCACCTTTGCCTCCTGACCAATTTGTTGGTCAGATATAGCATCTCGGCCGGCAGGCGGCAACGTCACCCCAACCACGTTGACTCCGCCGCGTCCGCGCGGGATACACACATGCCTGTGCCGACCGCGAGGACGCGATGAACTGGACCGACTATTTCATGGGCTTCGCCCGCCATGCCGCCTCCAAGTCCAAGGACCCCAGCACGCAGGTGGGGGCGGTGGTGATCGGGCCCGACGGCGAGATCCGGGCCACCGGCTACAACGGCCTGCCCAGGGGCGTCGCCGACCTCCCCGAGCGCATGGAACGGCCGGCCAAGTATCTGTGGACCTCGCACGCCGAGGAAAATCTGGTCGCCCACGCGGCGCGGGTGGGGGTGTCGCTCAAGGGCTGCACGGTCTACGTCACCCATTTCCCGTGCTCGCGCTGCGCCCGTTCGCTGATCCAGGCCGGCATCACCGGGGTGGTGGTGGACCGCGGCACCACCTCGATGCCCTGCGAGGAGTTCGAGGTGGCCGAGCAGATGTTCGCCGAGGCCGGGGTGACCATCAAAAGACTATAGATTCCATAGCCCTCCTCTCCGGTGGGGCTCGGGCGGTGGCGGCGTCCCACCCCGGCGGGGCGTGGTACGGCCACGCCGGCCTCGGCTAGGATGGCGGCATGACGACCAAGCTCACCGCCCTCATCTTCGACGTCGACGGCACCCTGGCCGAGACCGAGGAAGCCCACCGCGCGGCCTTCAACCAGGCCTTCGCCGATTTCGGCCTGCCCTGGCGCTGGGACCAGCCGCTCTATCGCGAGCTGCTGCGCACCTCGGGCGGCAAGGAGCGCATCCGCGCCTTCGCCGCCCAATACGATCCCGTCCGCATGGATGTGGGCTTCGACGACCTGGTGGCGGCGCTGCACCGCCACAAGACCACCCTCTACACCGCCGACGTGGCCCGGGGGGCGGTGCCGTTCCGGCCCGGCATCCTGCGCACCATCCATGACGCCCGCGCCGGCGGCCTGAGGCTGGCCATCGCCACCACCACCTCGCGGGCCAACGTGATCGCGCTCCTGGACGGCGCCACCGGCGGCGAGGGCCACGCATGGTTCGAGGTCGTCGCCTGCGCCGAGGACGCGCCGGTCAAGAAGCCCGACCCCCAGGTCTACGATTTCGTGCTGGCGGCCATGGGCCTGGCCCCGGCCGCGTGCCTGGCGCTGGAGGATTCCAGGAACGGGGTCGGCGCCGCGCGGGCCGCCGGCATTCCGGTGGTGGTGACCGAAAGCGTCTACACCGAGGGCGACGACTTCGCCGGCGCGCTGGCGGTGTATCCCGACCTTTCGGGCGTTCCCTTCGAGAGGCTGGCGGCCCTACACTCGGGGGCATGAGCGATTACGAGGACACCCAGGCGCGGGTGCGGGCCTGCCGCCTGTGCGAGGCGCGGCTGCCGCTGGGGCCGCGCCCCGTCTTCCGGGTGTCGCCCACCGCCCGCCTGCTGATCGTCGGCCAGGCGCCGGGAACGGCGGTGCACGAGACCGGCATTCCCTGGAACGACCGCTCCGGCGACCGGCTGCGCGACTGGCTGGGCATGGACCGCGAACGGTTCTACGACGCCGCGCGCATCGCCATCGTCCCCACCGGCCTGTGCTATCCGGGGCGCGCCCCCGGCGGCGGCGACCTGCCGCCGCGCCCCGAATGCGCGCCGCTGTGGCATCCGGTGCTGCTGTCGCTGCTGCCCGAGGTGCGACTGACGCTGCTGGTGGGGTCCTATGCCCAGGCTTACTATCTGGGAAGCCGCCGCAAGGCGACCGTGACCGCGACGGTGCGCGCTTATGCGGACACCCTGCCGGAGGTCCTGCCGCTGCCCCATCCCAGTTGGCGCACCACCGCCTGGCAGCGGCGGAATCCGTGGTTCGCGGCCGAGCTTCTGCCGGTGCTGCGCGATAGCGTGGAAAAAGTGTTGTCGTCCAAAGGCTTGCCTTGACTCTCGGCGGCCGCTTGGGCAGTCTGGCGACTCCTGTTGTCTCCTGTTTCGGAATCGTGGCAGATGACCAAGTCGGAGCTGATCGCCCGCCTGGCGGAAAAGAACCCGCACCTTTACCAGCGTGACGTCGAACGCATCGTCACCACCATCTTCGACGAGATCGCCAACGCGCTCGCCCGCGGCGACCGGGTCGAGTTGCGCGGCTTCGGGGCCTTCTCGGTCAAGGAACGCGACGCCCGCCAGGGCCGCAACCCCCGCACCGGCGAGGCGGTGGACGTCCAAGGCAAGGTGATTCCGTTCTTCAAGACCGGCAAGCAGCTGCGCGAGCGGCTGAACGCCGAGGGTTGAGATGGCGCGCCTCGTCGCCTGGCTGATCGGGGTGCCGCTGGCGGTGCTGGCGGCGGTGTTCGCCGTCGCCAACCGCCACGACGTGCGCCTGGAGCTGTGGCCGTTCCCGTGGTCGTTGGACCTGCCGGTGTATCTGGCGGTGTTGGGGCCGCTGGTCGCCGGCCTGCTGGCGGGCCTGCTGCTCGCCGGCCTGTCGGGGCTGAGGACCCGTGCCCGCGTCTCGGCCGAGCGCCGCCGCGCCGAATCGCTGCAACGTCAGCTTGATACCGCGCTCAAGGACGCCGAAAAGGCCCGCGCCGAGGCGGAAACCGCCAAGGCCCTGCCCAAGCCGGCGGCGCCGGACCAGGCGGCCTGACCGGTTCCTCTTTTCCAGGACCCTCCATTCCAGGACCCTCCATGTCCAATCCCGTCTACGTCGCCCTCGACACCACCGACGCGGCCAAGGCCGCGCTGCTCGCCGGCCGCCTGCGCGGCCTGGTCGGCGGCGTCAAGCTGGGGCTCGAATTCCATACCGCCAACGGCCCGGCGGCGGTGTCGGCCGTCGCCGATGTCGGCCTGCCGGTGTTCCTGGACCTCAAGCTGCACGACATCCCCAACACGGTGGCCGGCGGCATGAGGGGGGTGGCGCGGCTGCGGCCGGCGCTGACCACCATCCACGCCTCGGGCGGGTCCGCCATGATGACCGCCGCCGTCGCGGCGGTTCGCGAGCATTCCCCCGACACCAAGGTGCTGGCGGTGACCATCCTGACCAGCATCGACCAGCAGGCCATGGCCGATATCGGCTATGCCGGCTCGGTGCTGGACCAGGTCAAGCGGCTGGCGGCGCTGGCCCAGGCGGCCGGAGTCGACGGGCTGGTGTGCTCGCCGCTGGAGGTGGAGGCGGTGCGTGCCCTGGTCGGTCCCGGCATGACCCTGGTGGTGCCCGGCATCCGTCCCGCCTGGGCCGAGGCCGGCGACCAGAAGCGGGTGATGACCCCCAAGGAGGCGTTGGCGCGCGGGGCCGACGTCCTGGTCATCGGCCGCCCCATCACCGCCGCCGCCGATCCCGCCGAGGCGGCGCGCCGGATCGCCGCGGAACTGGCGCCATGACCGTCGAGGTCAAGATCTGCGGCATCACCACCGACGAAGCCATGCAGGCGGCCATCGACGCCGGCGCCGATTACGTGGGCTTGGTGTTCTTCGCCAAAAGTCCCCGCTTCGTCACCGCCGAACAGGCCGCCGACCTGACCCAGCTGGTGGAGGTCCGCAAGGTGGGGCTGTTCGTCGATCCCGACGACACCCTGCTGGACGAGGTGGTCTCGCATGTGCGCCTCGACCTGCTGCAGTTCCACGGCAGCGAGACGCCCGAGCGGCTGGAGCGAATCCGGCTGGAATACGGATTGCCGGTAATGAAGGTGGTGCCGGTCTCCGCCGCCGCCGACCTCGCCGCCGCCGAGCCGTTCCTGCCGGTGGTCGACCGTCTGCTGTTCGACGCCAAGCCGCCCAAGGGCTCGGAGCTGCCCGGCGGCAACGCGGTGAGTTTCGACTGGACCATCCTGGCCGGCTACAAGTCGAAGCTGCCGTGGATGCTGGCCGGCGGCCTGACCCCGGCCAATGTCGCCGAGGCCATCCGGATCACCGGCGCCAAGGCCGTGGATGTGTCGTCGGGGGTGGAAAGCGCACCCGGCGTCAAGGACCCCGACCTCATCCGCGCCTTCGTCAGGGCAGCCAAGGCCTGAACCCGGGTGCCCCGCGTCAGGGGGAGTCGACCTTGCGCAGCACCACCACCAGGCCGGGGACGTCCTGGCCGGCCTCGCGCCGCGCCGCCGCCTCTTCGATCAATTGAACGTCGAACCCGGCCGTTTCCGCCGTCTCGGTCACGTAGCGCGGGGCGTGGGCATAGCGGTTCTTGGCGCCCAGGACATAGGTTTCGGCCATGTCGCAGCGTTCGACGGTGAAGGCGAAGCGGCCGCCGGATCGAAGCGCGTCGCGGGCCGCCCCGAACACCGGCTCCAGGTCGCCCACATAGACGAGAACGTCGGCGGCCACCACCAAGTCATAGCGACAGGGACGCTCCGCCAGCACCTGGGTCAGCTCGCCCACCGCCAGATCGTCGTAGATGGCGCGCTGGGCGGCCTTGGCGACCATGGCCGGCGACAGGTCCACTCCGTCCAGGCGGGCGGCGCGCGCCTTGAGCATCTCGCCGACCAGTCCGGTTCCGCAGCCGATGTCCAGGATGTCGAGCGGCGGGACATCACCCATCAGCCGGTCCAGGGCGTCGGCGACCAATGCCGGCCCCTTGTAGTCGAGCCTGTCCACCAGCGACTCGTCGAAGCTATCGGCGTAGTCGTCGAACAGTTGCCGCACATAGGCTTCGGGGGCCTTGTCCGGCGGAGCGGCGCCGCCGGCCTGGGCCAGCCCGAGCGAGGCGCCGTGGCGGTCCTGGGGATCGAGCTCCAGGCAGCGGCGATACCCGGCGGCGGCGCGGTCGCCATCGCCGGCCAGCCGGCGCATCTCGGCGAGGCAGTAATGGGCGTGCACCGATCTCGGGTCGGCGGCGACGGCGCGCTCGAAGGCGGCGGCGGCGCCCTCCATGTGTCCCTGGGCCTGCCTCGCCAGGCCGAGCTCGATCCAGGCGTCGGCATTGCGGCCATCGACCCGGGTGGCCCGCTCGGCCTGGGACCGGGCCTCGTCCAATCGCCCCAACAGACGCAGCGCCGAGGCCAGGTTGGCGCGAAAGGAGGCGTTGGCGGGCTTCAGCTCGACCGCGCCGGCCAGGATGGTCGCGGCGTCGTCCAGTCGCCCCAATTCCTGCAGCACCACGCCGAGATTGTTCAGCGCCGCCGGCCAGTCGGGGCGCAGTTCCAGGGCGTGACGCAAGGCCTCGGCCGCCTCGGTCGGCCGCTCGGCCTGGTGCAGCAGGGCGCCGAGGGTGTTCCAGGCCTCGGCGTGGCGCGGATGGGCGGCGACGGCGCGGTGGGCGTGCGCGACGGCCTCGTCCAGCCGCCCCTGGCGGCCCAGAAGGTCGGCCAGGCGGGCATGGGCCTCGGCGTGGTTGGCGTCGATGGACAACACGGTGCGGTAGTGCAGGGTCGCCTCGGCGATCTTGCCGTCCAGTTCCAGGGCCTTGCCCATGGTGACGTGCAGGACCGGCTGGCCGGGGGTGATGGCGATGGCGCGGGCGAGGTGGTCGACGGCGCGGCGGGCATGGCCCTGGTCGATGGCCAGCAGGCCCATCAGGTAATGGGCGCCGCCGAAATCCGGTTTCGCCTCGACCAGTTGCCGGGCCAGCCGGCGCGCCTCGGCCGGCCGCCCCTCCTCATAGGCCCGCATGGCCTCGGCGAAGACCTGCCCGATGTTGAAGACCCGTTGCGCGCGCATGCCCGCTCCAAACGATGGGGCTCCCTTTCAAATGGGAACCCGTGACCTAATTGACCCGTATAGACCCCTATCCGATCAACGACAACGAGGGAAGCACCCCCATGGACGCCCCCCTGGAAATCCGCTTCCACAATCTCGATCCGTCCGAGGCCCTGGAGGCCGCCATCCGCGATCGGGTGGCCAAGCTGGACCGGCTCTATCCCAGGCTGACCCGCTGCCTGGTGGCGGTCGAGGCCCCCCATCGCCAGCACCGCAAGGGCAATCAGTTCGAGGTCCATGTCGACCTGTGGGTGCCCGGCGGCCATCTGGCGGTGACCAAGGAACCGCACCGCGCCGACGAGAAATATGCCAGCCCCGACGTCTACAAGGCCATGCGCGACGCCTTCGACACCGCCGAGCGGGTGCTGCTCGACTACAAGCGCCAGATCAGCGGCGACGTGAAGGTGCATGCGGACTTCTTTCACGGCCAGGTGTCGGCGGTGCATCCCGATCGCGACCACGGCTTCGTGCTGACCAACACCGGCGGCCAGTTGTATTTTCATCGCAATTCGGTGATGGAGGGCGTTCTCGAGGACCTGGCGCCCGGCCAGCCGGTCCATTACGTGGAGACGGTGGGCGACACCGGCCCGACCGCCGCCAAGGTGTGGCCGGCCGGCGACCACCACGATTATCGGGCATGAAAAGGCCCTCCCCCATGAGGGGGAGGGCCCTGTTGCCCGGTGCGGGCGAGCAGGATCAGTGCGCCACCGGCGCCTCGGCCCCGAGACCGGTCTCGGAGCGGATGAGCTGGTAGCGGTAGGCCTCCTTGTCCGTGACCGCCCGGGCCGACTTGTCGGTCACCGAGAACAGCCAGATGGACACGAAAGCGATGGTCATCGAGAACAGCGCGTAGTGCTCGTAGGGGAAGATCGGCGCCGGATTCTTCAGCACGCCGACCCACACCGCCGGGCCCAGCACCACGCAGGCCACCGCCGACACCAGGCCCAGGAAGCCGCCGATGAAGGCGCCCCGGGTGGTCAGGCCCTTCCAGAAGATGGACAGGAACAGCACCGGGAAATTCACCGACGCCGCCAGGCCGAAGGCCAGCGACACCATGAAGGCGATGTTCTGGTTCTCGAACAGCAGGCCCAGCACGATGGCCAGCACGCCCAGGGTCAGCACCGCGATGCGGCCGACCAGCATTTCCTCGCGCTCGGTGGCGTGGCCCTTCTTGATCACCCGGGCGTAGAGGTCGTGTGACACCGCCGAGGCGCCGGCCAGGGCCAGGCCCGACACCACCGCCAGGATGGTGGCGAAGGCCACCGCCGAGATGAAGCCCAGGAACACGTCGCCGCCCACCGCCTTGGACAGGTGGATGGCCGCCATGTTGCCGCCGCCGACGATCTTGCCGGTGGCGTCCAGATAGGCCGGATTGGTGCCGACGATGGTGATGGCGGTGAAGCCGATCATCACGGCCAGGATGAAGAAGTAGCCGATGAAGCCGGTGGCGTAGAACACCGACTTGCGGGCCGCCTTGGCGTCGGGGACGGTGAAGAAGCGCATCAGGATGTGCGGCAGGCCGGCCGGGCCGCACATCAGCGCCAGCGACAGCGAAATGGCGGTGATGGGGTCCGAGATGGATGCGGACGGCGACAGGATGTCGGTGCCGGCCTTGTGGTTCTCGACCGCCTTGGCGATGACCGTCTCGGGGCTGAAGCCGAACTGGACCATGGCCATGCCGACCAGGATGGTGCAGCCGCCCAGCAGCAGGCAGGCCTTGATGATCTGCACCCAGGTGGTGGCGAGCATGCCGCCGAAGGTGACGTAGAGCATCATCAGCACGCCGACCAGGACCACCGCGTAGGCGTATTCCAGCCCGAACAGCAGCTGGATCAGCTTGCCGGCGCCGACCATCTGCGCGATGAGGTAGAACACCACCACCGCCAGGGCGCCCGACGCCGCCAGCGAGCGGATCGGCGTTTGCTCCAGGCGGTAGGACGCCACGTCGGCGAAGGTGTACTTGCCCAGGTTGCGCAGCCGCTCGGCGATCATGAACAGGATCAGCGGCCAGCCGACCGTCCAGCCGGCGGTGTAGAACACGCCGTCCACGCCCTTGCCGAACACCATGCCCGACACGCCCAGGAAGGCGGCGGCCGACATGTAGTCGCCGGCGATGGCGAGGCCGTTCTGGAAGCCGGTGATGCCGCCGCCGGCGGTGTAGAAGTCGCTGGCCGACCGCGTGCGCTTGGAGGCCCAGTAGGTGATGCCGAGCGTGCCGACCACGAAGATCAGGAACATGACGATGGCCATCACGTTCACCGACTGCTTCTCGACCTCGCCCTCGATGGCGCCGCCGCCGGCCAGGGCGACGGCGGGGGCGAAGGCCGCCAGGGCGGCGGCGAGCGGGACCAGGCGGCTCATCGGGTGGCCTCCTCGATGATGGCGCGGTTCATGGCGTCGAACTCGCGGTTGGCGCGGGACACGTAGACGCCGGTCATCAGGAAGGCGAAGGCCTGGATGGCGAAGCCCGCCGCCAGCCCGACCGGCCAGGTCAGGCCCTCGGCCAGGGGCGACGAGAACAGCCCCGGGGTCAGCGACGCCACCATCACGAAGCTGTAGTAGACGCCCAGGACGATGAAGGACAGCACCAGGGCGAAGCGGTTGCGCTTGCGGCAAAGCTCCTGGAACCGAGGGTGGTTCACCACCCTCTCGTAGGTTTGTTCGGACACGGTTCGACCCCCTCTGGCCGGTTGCGAATGCAAAAATTGCAGGGGCAATACCTCAAAAGGGTGGGTCTGGGGAAGAGGGAATCGTAGAAGGGAATTGCGCCGAAGGCGCGGAAACGGCAATGAAACACGCCAATCCCGCGGGATTGGCGGAATTTTCTTGCCCCGCCCGCCAGGGTGGGGTGGCCGGGCGGGGCGGTTGGGGTCAGGCCAGGGCGGGGTTGTCGACCGGGTTGGGCTCGTTGAGGGCGATCCGGTCGGCGGCGGCGAGCGGGGTGGCCGGCACCGGGCAGGGGGGGATGTAACGCGAGGGCGTCACGGTCGTCGGCAGGCCGGCGAACCACTCCGGCGCCAGCATCGGCCCGCCCAGCAGGTCGGCGATCAGCTTGCGATTGCCGGGCTGGCGGTAATAGGCCCAATGACGCCCGCGTCCGCCGACCGGCTCGCCCGACACCGGATAGCCGCGCGCGGCCATGCCGTCCCGAAACACGCTGGAATCCAGTTGCAGATCCAGCCAGCGCGGCCCGTGGCCGGGCAGGCCCTGCAGGCCGATCACCTTGCTCTCCGGGCTGCCGTTGCGGCGGTAGGGGTGACACATGGGCTCGCCGCCCAGGCCCAGGACTTCGTCGTCGCGGTTGACCAGATTGAAGACCTGGCAGCGCGCCTGCCCCATGGCGGCGTCGGCATCGCAGCAGAACTGGGCGCCGCCCAGCAGCACCGCCCGGCGGACGGCGTCGGCGCGGCCGTTGGCGGCCAGGATGCGCAGCGCCTGCGTGCTGGTGCGGGTGCCCAGGCTGTGGGCCAGCAGGTCGACGGTGGCGCCGGCATCGGTCAGGGTGGCGATGACCGTCGCCAGCGCCCGCGCCGCCAGCGGCGCCAAGTCGAGGACGGGATACTGATAGGGGTTGCTCCAGCCGGCGTCGCCATACTGGAAGAAGTCGCCGATGGAGGTCCAGGCGAAGGCGACGCAACGGGCGCCCTCGCCGTCCGGCTGGATCATGGGCAGCCAGCTCTCGGGCTGGTCGGGCGGGCCGAACACCAGGGTGTAGGGATCGTCGCCGGGATTGCCCCGCTGGTCGACGGTGGGGTCGAAATCGAATCCGTGCACCATCACCACCGCGGCCTGCCCCGCCAGCCCGGCGGCCCAATCGCCGGCCAGGGCGGCGAGGGCGGCCGAGGCCGGGGCCAGCGGCGGACCCGCCGCGTTGATGTCGAACCCGGCGCGCGGAAAGCCCTGCAACGGCCGGGTGTCGTCCAACCGGTGGAGTTCATCCGTGGCCGCCTGCCATTGCGAATCGGCGGGGGCGCGGGTGTGGCGCGCCTTCCAGACGAATTTGAGCATAGCCCCCCTCGATGCGTGCGACCGAGGATAGGGCCGCCAACGGGGGAATGAAAGCCTTTCCGGTGCCGTTCATACCATATCCCGGTGCTCGGAACCGATCACCGGCGCTCCCGATCGGCGGGTGCATCCACCCAGAACACTTGCCTCCCGCGGTATAAGCCGCGCGGCTCCGCCCCACCGACGAGGCGAGTCATGTTCCGTCCGGAGCCCGACGGCGCCCCAGGGGTTGACCCTCGGCAGGCGGACGGAGTCCGAGTCCTCCTCCGGACAGGGCATCGGGCAGCGAGAGTCCGCCGCGCGCCTTGCGGAATAGGTCGCGGCCTTGTTCGCCGAGCAAGGGTTATGGCCCAAGGAATGCGATCGTGCGTCCTTTGTCGATAGTCGTCGTCTTGGCCGTCGCGGTGCTGTGCGGCGTGGCAAACCTTTACGCCCCGCAAAGCGCGCGCGGTGACTATCCTGTCGATTGGGACCTGGGTACGCGGGAATTCAGCGGCTTGATTCCCTTTGAAGTCACGATGGAGGAAAAGGTGTTGCTGACGGCCGGCCGCCTGGGAGGTGACCGCGGGGACGGTTCGGGAGCGGTCGCGGGCTCGGCCTGGCCCGATTGCAGCGCCTCGGACTTTCTCCAGTTCGGCGCGCTTGCCGAGCGGGGTGACGAATGAGTCGTCGCCGGCTTGGCAGGAGCCTTCCATCCGGTCGGGCACTCTTCCTGAAGCTTGGTCGGAAATCCACCTGCTTACATATGGCCATGCTTCACGATTTCCCTGACGTCGCGCACGCGGAGATCGCGCGGATGCCAAGGAGGCAGGCCGCCGCCACGCCGTGAATGCTCTCGATGCCTGAAGGGATTCCTTGAATTACAGCGCATGACGAGAGAGAAGACCGTTGATGAGTTTACGGTCTAGGCTGACGCCATGAGTACCCTCGAGTCCTGTCGCGTCATCAGCCTGCGCCACCGTGCCGAGCGGCGCGAGACGTTCCTGCGCCGCAACGGCGGCAAGGTGGGTTTCGCCTTCGCCGAGGCGGTGGACGGGCAAAACCTCGATCGGGCACGGCTGGAGGCCGACCGGCTAGTGGCGACCGGGACCGACGCCTTCACGCCAGGGGCGCTGGGCTGCGCGCTTTCCCACCGGGCGGCATGGCAGGACTGCGTCGCCTCGGCGCGGCCATTGGTGGTGATGGAGGACGACATTTGCCTGGCAGCCAATTTCCGGCCCGAGGCGGAAGCGGCGCTGGCGGTGGCCGGGCACTGCGACATCCTCTGGTTCGGCTACAACCTCGACCTGCCGCTGGCGGTGCATCTGGCCGCCGGGGTACCGGCGCTGGTGCGGCCGACCGACGCGGCGACCGCCGGCGATGCCTGGCTGGAGTCCTTCGCCACCGTCCAGGGGTTTGCACCGCCACGAGTGGCGGTGCTGCGGCCCGCGTTGCTGTGGGGGCTGCCGGCCTACGCGGTCACCCCCGCCGGAGCGGCCCGGCTGCTGGCCGGATGCTTCCCGCTGCGCGCGCACGAATTGGCGGTGCCGGGCGGGCGGGCGCCGTCGCGGGGAATTGACGGGGCGGTCATGGCACTGGTCCAGGCCGGCGCGGTGACCGCCGCCTGCTGCTTCCCTCCCATCGCCCTTTCGGCCAACGACCAGTCCGACACCGAGGGCGCGGCCAAACGTCGACGTACTTGACCGAAGCCAAGGCGGGCTCCGCCCCGCCGGCCCACCCTGGAACCATGACACCGACCGCTCTCCTGTCTCTGTCCGGGGTCGCCATCATGGCAGCGGCCGGACTGTCCGCAGCTCTGGCCGTGCTGATCGGCGCCCTGCTATGGCTGGGCGTGCCGCTGCCGTTGGAGCCGCCACTGCCACCGCAGACCCTGGTGGTAGGCGGCATGTTCCTGGCGGTGCCGGTCGCCATGCTGGGCTATGGCATGGTGTGGGCGGCCGGCTGGTTCCGGATCCACCGCTAATCCCACATCCCGGTAATCGGAACCGATCACCGGCGCCCTGATCGGCGGGCGCATCCCTCCGATGCCTGCCTTCCGCTGGGCGGGAAGATATCCGGTTTGCGCACTCGGCTGAGCTGAAGGCCGCCGACGCGGCGCCAAGTCGCCTGCGGTTCGCTCGGCCACCAGTCGGGCCGTCACGACGGCAATCGTGATGTCCGGTTCCGCCGCACCCACCGGCAACAACCAGGCCCGATCCGGCTTCGTCTTCGATGGCCTCCTGCGGTCGTGTCCCCACGTGTGGTGTAGCAGCGCTCGTGCATGAAGCGGACCCCCGATTTCGACGCCCGCATCTACAAGAAGCGCAACCTCGTCGAGCGCGCCATCAACGAACTCAAGCACTTCCGCCGCATCGCCACCCGATACGACCGCAAGCCCGCAAACTTCACGGCCTTCCTCTGCCTCGCAACGCTGCCGGTGTGGCTGCCGCTGAATGTCGAATCAGCCTAGGCTTCATCCGCCCCACGGCTTCTTGCCCGCCCGCCCGCTCCGGCCTATAAACGCGGCAGGCCAACAGGGAGCTGCGCGCGCATGATCGTCGTCACCGGAGGGGCCGGGTTCATCGGCTCGAACATCCTGGCCGCGCTGGAAGCGCGTGGCGCCGGCAAGCTGGTGGTCTGCGACCGCCTGCGCAGCAACGACAAGTGGCGGAACATCGCCAAGCGCGAGCTGGCCGACATCGTCCACCCCGAGCAGTTGTTCGACTTCCTGGAGGCCAACCGCAAGCACATCCAGGTGATCTTCCACATGGGCGCCATCTCGGCCACCACCGAGACCGACGCCGACAAGATCGCCGCCAACAACTTCTCGCTCTCGCTGGCGCTGTGGAAGTGGTGCGCCATGAGCAACGTGCGCTTCATCTACGCTTCCAGCGCCGCCACCTACGGCGACGGCACCGCCGGCTTCGACGACGACTGGTCCATCGAGCACCTGGCCACGCTGCAGCCGCTCAACGCCTATGGCTGGTCGAAACATCTGTTCGACCGCCGGGTGGCCCGCAAGATCGCCCAGGGGTCGCGGCGGCCGCCCCAGTTTGCCGGCCTCAAGTTCTTCAACGTCTACGGCCCCAACGAGTATCACAAGGGCGGCCAGATGAGCGTGGTGGCCCAGGTCCATCCCCACGCCAAGGAGGGCGCCGCCTTCCACCTGTTCCGCAGCCACAACCCCAAATACAAGGACGGCGGCCAGCTCCGGGATTTCATCTGGATCGACGACTGCATCGACGTGATGATGTGGCTGCTGGACAACCCCCAGGTCAACGGCATCTTCAATGTCGGCACCGGCCAGGCGCGGTCGTTCCTGGACCTGGCCCACGCCGTCTACAAGGCGGTGGGCAAGGAGCCGAACATCAAGTTCCAGGACACGCCGATCGCCATCCGCGACAAGTATCAGTATTTCACCCAGGCCAACATGGATCGCCTGCGGGCGGCGGGCTACGACAGGCCCTTCACCTCGCTGGAGGACGGCGTCACCAAATACGTCCGGCACTACCTGGACAAGGCCGACCGCTACAAGTGAGCCCGGCGCCTCGTCGGGGCTCCGGCCGCCGGCGAGGGCAGACAAGGAGGCCCCCGTGACGCTTGCCCTCGCCTACCCGCATATCGATCCGATCGCCCTCGCCATCGGCCCCTTCGCCATCCGCTGGTACGCCATCGCCTACATCGCCGGCTTGATCCTGGGCTGGCAGTACATCAAGTGGCTGGTGCGCCGGCCGCCCCACGCCATGCGCGAGATCGACGTCGACGACTTCCTGGTGTGGGCGACCCTGGGCGTGGTGCTGGGCGGCCGGCTGGGCTACGTGCTGTTCTACAAGCCGGGCTACTATCTGGCCCATCCGCTGGAGATCTTCGCCCTGTGGCAAGGCGGCATGGCCTTCCACGGCGGCGCGCTGGGCGTGATCGTGGCCATCATCCTGTTCTCGCGCCGGCGCGGGCTGAACCTGCTGGCGGTGGGCGACGTGGTCACCTGCGCGGTGCCCATCGGCCTGTTCTTCGGCCGCATCGCCAATTTCATCAACGGCGAGCTGTTCGGCCGCGTCGCCACCGACGTGCCGTGGGCGATGATCTTCCCCGGCGGCGGCCCCGATCCGCGCCATCCCAGCCAGCTCTACGAGGCGGTCCTGGAGGGGCTGGTGCTGTTCGTCGTCCTGCATCTGCTGTGGCGGGTGCGCCCCATCCGCGACCGCAAGGGCACCCTGGCCGGAGTGTTCCTGATGGGATACGGCGCCGCCCGCATCACCGCCGAGTTCTTCCGCCAGCCCGACGCCCATCTCGGCTTCCTGTGGGGCGGCGCCACCATGGGCCAGCTGCTGTCGATCCCCCTACTCGTGGCCGGCGCCGGGGTCATATGGTGGGCGGGACGTCCCTCCAGCGCCGCACGGTGCCGATGACCGTTTCCGACCGCTTGGCCGAACGCATCCTGCGCGACGGCCCCATCCCGGTCTCCGAGTTCATGGCCGAGGCGGTCGGGGCCTATTATGGCGACCGCGACCCCTTCGGCGCCGCCGGCGACTTCACCACCGCCCCCGAGATCAGCCAGATGTTCGGCGAGATCCTGGGCCTGTGGTGCGCGGTGGCGTGGCAGTCGCTGGGCGCACCGCCGCGCTTCGTGCTGGCCGAATTGGGGCCGGGGCGGGGCACGCTGATGGCCGACATGCTGCGCGCCGCCGCCACCTTGCCGCCCTTCACGGCCGCCGCCGAGGTGTGGCTGGTGGAGACCAGCCCCGCCTTGCGCGCCCGTCAGCGCGAGACCCTGTCCGACCGTTCGGTGCAATGGGCCGAGCGCTTCGAGGACCTGCCCGACGGCCCGTTGGTGCTGGTCGCCAACGAACTGTTCGACGCCCTGCCCATCCGCCAGTTCGAGAAGCGCGACGGCCGCTGGCACGAGCGCCTGGTCGACCGCACCCCGCACGGCTTCGAATTCGCCCTGGGCCCCGAGGCGGTGCCCGACCTCCCCCCCCATGTGCTCGACGCCCCCGACGGGGCGGTGGCCGAGACCTGCCCCCAGGGCCGCGCCCTGGCCGCCGCCATCGGCCGCCGCCTGGCCCGCGCGCCCGGCGCGGCGCTGATCGTCGATTACGGCCACGCCCGCTCGGCGGCGGGCGACACCTTGCAGGCGGTCAAGCGCCACAAGTTCCACCCGGTGCTGCAGGCGCCCGGCACCGCCGACATCACCGCCCATGTGGACTTCGAGGCCCTGGCGGCGGCGGCCATCCCGGCCCGGGCCTGGGGGCCGGTGGCGCAGGGCGACTTCCTGCGCGGCCTCGGCATCGACACCCGCGCCGCCATGCTGGCGAGCGCCGGCGGGCCGAAGGTCGAGGCCGAGGTCATGGGCCAATTGCGGCGCTTGATCGACCCGGGCGAAATGGGCACCCTGTTCAAGGTCTTGGCCCTGGCGCATCCGGCGCTGCCGCCCCCACCGGGCCTGGCCGTCTGAGAAAGGCCGCCATGATCACCCTTTCCGCCCTCAACGAGCTCAACCACATCCGCCACGGCTTCTTCACCCGCGAGGGCGGGGTGTCGGCGGGCATCTACGAGTCGCTCAATTGCGGCCCCGGCTCGGCCGACGATGCCCGCTCGGTGGCCGAGAACCGCTCGCGGGCCATGGCCCAACTGGACCTGCCGGCCGAAGCGCTGGTCACCGTGTATCAGGTCCACAGCCCCGACGTGGTGGTGGTGGACGGCCCCTGGCCGGGCGAGGCGCCGCGCGCCGACGCCATGGTCACCACCCGCCCCGGCCTGGCGCTGGGGGTGCTGACCGCCGATTGCGCGCCGGTGCTGCTGGCCGACGGCCGCGCCGGCGTCGTCGCCGCCGCCCATGCCGGCTGGAAGGGCGCGGTGGGCGGCGTGCTCGACAACACCGTCGCCAAGATGGTCCAACTGGGCGCGCGCAAGTCGACCATCGTCGCCGCCGTGGGCCCGTGCATCGGCCAGCGCAGTTACGAGGTCGGCGCCGAGTTCCCCGCCCCGTTCCTGGCCGAGGACGCCGCCAACGCCGACTTCTTCGCGCCCGCCCCCCGCGACGGACGCCATCTGTTCGACCTGCCGGGCTATGTCTCGCGCCGGCTGGCGCGGCTGGGCGTCACCGAGGTCACCCGGGTGCCGGCCGACACCTGCCGCGACGAGGGCCGGTTCTTCAGTTACCGCCGCGCCACCCTGCGCGGTGAAAGGGATTACGGCCGCCAGCTTTCCGTCATCGTCCTCGAACGCTGAGGTCCGCCCGTGCCCTATGTGATCATGTTCCTGGCCTTCGCGGCCATCGCCACCCTGGTCACCTGCGTCGCCATGGTGGGGGGCGCATGAACCGCCGCCACTTCGCCGTCCTGCTGCTGTCCGCCGCCGCGGCCGGCTGCGGAGAAATCCCCCAGCCCTTCCGCCACGCGGGCGCCCCGCCGCCGCTGACCCGGCCCAAGCTTCCCCGTGGGCTGACGGTGCGGCCGGTCGAGGGCCTGCCCGACGGTCCCGGCCTGTCGGACGCCCTGGTCAAGGCCCTGGAGATCCACGAGGTGCCGGCGGTGGTGCGTGCCGGCCCCGCCTTCGGGCACGTGGTCGAGGCCGAGGCCGGCGAGCGCAATGGCCGCCCGGGCCTGTTGTGGACATTGCGCGCGCCCGACGGCGAGACCGTGCCCATCCGCTTCCAGCCGCTGCCCGCCGCCGCCACGGCCGGGTTGGGCGCGGCCGCCATCCGGCGCGAGGCCGACGCCACCGCCCAGGCGTTGGCGCAACGACTGACCGACCCCGACCTCGCCCCGCGCCCGGGCGCCCCCGCCGGCGCAGGCGAGGACACCCGCCCTTCGGTGGCGGTGCGCCCATTCGCTGGCCTGCCGGGCGACGGCGACCCCACCCTGACCCGCGCCACCCGCCAAGCCCTCGACCGCGGCGGCTTCCGAGTCCGCGACGCCGACGCCGATTACGTGGTCGAGGGCACGGTGTCGGTGATCCCCGGCCTACCCGGCGAGGAGACCGTGGCGGTGTCGTGGATGGTGCGCGACAAGACGGGCCGCGAATTGGCCACCATCGACCAGGAAGGCGTGGTGCCGCGCGGCCGGCTGGACTCGCCCTGGGGATCGCTGGCCCGCGACATCGCCGAAGGCGGCGCAGCCGGAGTCCGCGAGGTGGTCCGCGCGGCCCGCGACAAGCGCTGATCCGACCCCAAGGGCGTTTACAGAATATGTCATGACTGTTATACGGATGGCCGATTTCAGGGGCGAAGACAGGATCGCCGGGGCACGTTCCGGACCCGCCGGGGGGACCGGGGGGTCGGGTGTCCGGGCAAGGGTGAAACGGCGCCGTCGGGGGCGCCTCGGATCACGCGCGCTCCACGGGTAAATCCATCATGAAAATCCTCGCCTGCAACAGCAATCGTCCCCTCGCGGAAGCGATTGCCGAATACCTCACCATGTCGCTGACCAAGGCCAGCGTGCGCCGGTTCTCGGACATGGAGGTCTTCGTCGAGATTCACGAGAACGTCCGCGGCGAGGACGTCTTCGTCATCCAGTCCACCTGCTATCCCGCCAACGACAACCTGATGGAACTGCTGGTCACGCTGGACGCGCTCAGGCGCGGCTCGGCCCGGCGCATCACGGCGGTGATCCCCTATTTCGGCTATGCCCGCCAGGACCGCAAGTCGAGCCCGCGCAGCCCCATCTCGGCCAAGCTGGTCGCCAACCTCATCACCACCGCCGGCGCCGACCGCGTGGTGACGCTGGACCTGCACTCGGGCCAGATCCAGGGGTTCTTCGACATCCCGCTGGACAATCTCTACGCCGCGCCGGTGTTCACCAACGACATCCGCGCCCGCTATCCCGACGTGATGATCGTGTCGCCGGACGTCGGCGGCGTGGTGCGCGCACGGGCCATCGCCAGCCGCATCGACGCCGATCTCGCCATCATCGACAAGCGCCGCGAGCGCGCCGGCGTGTCCGAGGTGATGAACATCATCGGCGACGTGCGCGACCGCAAATGCATCCTGGTCGACGACATCGTCGATTCCGCCGGCACCTTGTGCAACGCCGCCGAGGCGCTGATGAAGGCCGGCGCCACCGGGGTTTCCGCCTATGTCACCCACGGCGTGCTGTCGGGCGGCGCGGTGGCCCGCGTCACCTCGTCGCCGCTGGAGGAGATGGTCATCACCGATTCCATCCCCGCCACCGAGGCGGTCAAGATGGCCCACAACATCCGCCAACTGACCATCGCCCCGCTGATGGCCGAATCCATCCAGCGCATCTCGGAAGAGCGGTCGGTCTCCAGCCTGTTCGACTGACGAGAGCGATCCGCGGGGCATCAGACCCGCAGATAGCGCCCCAGCGCCCGGAACTCGTCCTTCCTGGGGCTTGAGGGCCGCCAGGCCAGACCGATGCCGCGGCTGGCGGGCTTGGCCAACGGGCGGGTCGCCAGGCCGGTGCCGGCCAGGACGCCGGCGTCGACCGCCATCATCGGCAGCAGCGTCACCCCCAGGCCGTTGGCGACCATCTGCACCAGGGTCGGCAGGCTGGTGGCGAGCACGCCCTCGCCCCGCGCCGGCCCCGGCAGGTGGCAGGCATCCAGGGCATGCTCGCGCAGGCAGTGGCCCTCTTCCAGCAGCAGCAACTCGGCGTCCTCGAGGTCGGCGGAGGTGACGCGGTCGCGCCGGGCCAGCGGATGGTCGGCGGGGCAGGCGACCACGAACGGATCGGACCCCAGGTCCAGGGTCTCGATGTCGGCGGCATCATAGGGCAGGGCGATTAAGGCGGCGTCCAATTCGCCGGCCGCCAGCCGGTCGAGCAGCCGCGCGGTCTGGTCCTCGCGCAGGACCAGCCTGAGGCGCGGATGCGCCTCGCGCAGCGCCGGCAGCGCCTTGGGCAGCAGATAGGGGCCGATGGTGGGGATGACGCCCAGGCGCAGGGTGCCGGACAGCGGCTCGCGCGAGGCATGGGCAAGATCGGTGATGTCCTCGGCGCCCCGCAGCACCTCGCGGGCGCGGGCCACCACCTCCTCGCCCAACGGGGTCAGCATCACCTTGCGCCGGGTCCGCTCCACCAGCGTCACCCCCAGCAGGTTCTCCAGTTCCTGCAGACCGGCGGACAGGGTCGACTGGGTCGCCAGGCAGGCCTCGGCGGCGCGGCCGAAATGCAGGTGTTCGGACAAGGCCACCAGATAGCGGAACTGGCGCAGGGTGGGCAGCGGCTTCAGCATCATCGACTCCATCGATCCAACCCGAATGAAAGCCCGCTCCCGGCCGATCGGTCAACCGCCTCTATCTCGTTCGACCCTCGTTCCTTGGGGGTACACCTTTCGCATCCTTGGCCCCCCGACCAAAGCATCGTTTAGTGGTCACCCCCTTTTGGATCGCCGGTTGATGTCGCCGCTACGCCTTCTTCGCCTGTTTTCCGCCACCGTCACCATCTTCGTCGTCATCGCGTTCGCGGTGTTCGCCTGGGCCGACCACCGGGCGTCGGAACAGCAGGCCGCCGACTCGCTGGCCGAGATCGTCCGCCTGATGGAGGAGCACACCCGCGCCGCCCTGTTGAGCGGCGCCCTCCAGTTGAACCGGGCCGCCGGGCTGGTCGGCGACCGCCCGCTGTCGGAGCTGGCCGGGTCGGTCTCGGACTGGGCCCGCCTGAATGCGATCAAGGACGACTTTCCCCACGCCGATTCGTTCTGGATCTTCGACAACGACGCCAATCTGGTGCTGTCGACGCTGCAGCCCTCGGCCATGACCCTGAACGTGGGCGACCGCGAATACTTCACGGCGGCGCGGGACGGCCAACGCCTGTTCATCAGCCCGCGCATCTGGGGCAAGGTCTATGGCGGCTATTACCTGGCCATGAGCCGCCCCCTCGACAATCCCGACGGCAGCCTGAAGGGCGTGGCGCAGTTCTCGATCCGGGAAAGCTATTTCACCGACTTCTACCGCACCCTGCGGCCCGGCGACCGCAGCACCTTCAGCATCCTCAAGGCCGACGGCAGCCTGATCGCCCGCTGGCCGGAACCGCCACCCGGCGCCGGCACCGACGACCGCCATCCCCACCGGGTCATCGACGACATCGCCCCCGACGTGACCGTCATCCGGCGCATGCGCTCGGAGCTCGACGGAATCGACCGCCTTTACGCCCTGCGCCGGGTCGCCGACCATCCCCTGGTGGTGGTGGCGGGCCTGCCGTCGGACAAGATCTTCGCGGGCTACGCCGAGCGGCTGCTGCGCAACGGCGCCGTCGCGGCCCTGGCCCTGGGCGCCTTCCTGCTGGTCTCGGGCCAATTGCGCCGCGCCATGCACCGCGAGAAAACCGCGCTGTCGGAGACCCAACGCCTGCTGGCCGAGAAGGAGGTCCTGTTCCAGGAAATCCACCACCGCGTTAAGAACAACCTGCAGATCATCGCCAGCTTCCTGACCATGCAGGCGCTCAAGGCCGCCGACCAGACCACCGCCGACGCCTTCCACCAGGCCCTGGACCGCATCCAGTCCATGGGGCTGGTGCACCAGATCCTTTACGAACAGCACGAGGCGGCGGAGGTCTCCATGGACGCCTATCTGCGCGCCCTGGCCGCCAGCGTCGGGCAGTCCTACGGGGCCGGCGACCGCGCCATCGTCATCGCGGTGACGACGGACGGCACCCATCTGGGGCTGGACCGGGCGGTGCCGCTGGCGCTGCTGGCCAACGAGGCGCTGACCAACGCCATGAAGCACGCCTTTCCGGCCGGCAGGCCCGGCAGGGTCGAGATGCGGCTGGAGCGCCGGGACGGAGAACTGACCTTCGAGGTGCGGGACGACGGCATCGGCATGGCCGGCAAACCGGATGCCTCGGGGCCCGGCCTCGGCATGTACATCCTGACCGCGCTGGCCGGGCAACTGGAGGGGTCGGCGACCTTCGCCACCGACGGCGGCACCGCCTTGCGCGTCGCCTTTCCCGCCTGAACCGGACGCGCGGGGCGGCGATACCGCCGCCCCGCGCGTCGCGACTACTTCTTCAGATAGTCCCGCGCCAGGACCTCGGCGATCTGCACCGCGTTGAGCGCGGCGCCTTTGCGCAGGTTGTCGCCGACACACCAGAACGACAGGCCGTTGTCGACGGTGGGGTCCTCGCGCAGGCGCGACACGAACACCGCGTCCTCGCCGACGCATTCGATGGGGGTGGCATAGCCGCCCGGCTCGCGGGTGTCGACCACCACCACGCCGGGCGCCTCGCGCAAGGCCTCCCAGGCCTCGTCGACGCTGATCGGGTTCTCGAACTCGACGTTGATGGATTCGGAATGGCCCACGAACACCGGCACCCGCACGCAGGTGGCGTTCACCTTGATCTTGGGATCGAGGATCTTCTTGGTCTCGACCACCATCTTCCACTCTTCCTTGGTCGAGCCGTCGTCCATGAAGACGTCGATCTGGGGAATCAGGTTGAAGGCGATGGGCTTGGGGAACTTCTGCGGCTCGCGCGGGTCGTTGACGTAGATGGCGCGGGTCTGCTCGAACAGTTCGTCCATGGCATCCTTGCCGGCGCCCGACACCGATTGGTAGGTCGACACCACCACGCGCTTGATCCTGGCCAGCGTGTGCAGCGGCTTCAAGGCCACCAGCATCTGGATGGTCGAGCAGTTGGGGTTGGCGATGATGCCCTTCCTGGTGTAGCCGGCGATGGCCTCGGGGTTGACCTCGGGAACCACCAGCGGCACGTCGGGGTCCATGCGGAAATGCGAGGTGTTGTCGATGACCACGCAGCCGGCGGCGGCGGCGCGCGGGCCGTGGACGGCGGAAATCTTGGCGCCGGGCGACGACAGGGCGATGTCCCAGCCGGTGAAGTCGAATTTGGCCAGGTCCTGGACCTTCAGCACCTCGTCGTCGCCGAACGACACCTCCTTGCCCACCGACCGCTCGGAGGCCAGGGCGGCCACCTCGTCGACGGGGAAGTCGCGCTCGACCAGCGTCTGCAGCATCTCGCGGCCCACATTGCCGGTGGCGCCGATGACAGCAACCTTGTAACCCATCTTCCTCTCTCCGTTCCTGGAAGCCTCTGGCTCCCCCTGGCGCCTATCCGGATGCGAAAAGGCCCGCGGGGTCTTCCGCGGGCCTTTTTCGTGCGTTCGTGACGAACCGGCCCGCGCTCAGCAGGTGGTGGTGCCGGTTTTGGTGGTGACGGCGAAGGCCATCGCCAGGATGGCATCCTGGTCGCGCTGGGCAGCGGCGGCGATGGTCAAGCGAGGCGACATCGGTCTTCTCCGTCGGGTGGAAGACTTTTACGCAAGCGGCCCCGGGATGGCAAGGGCAAAGCGGCCGGGAACCCCAGGCCGAAGACGCATGTTTGGCATAGGCAACCCCGAACGCGAGGAGACGATCATGGGCTATACCAACACCGCCGTCATCGCCCAGTCCCTGCATGGCATCGACTTCCCCGCCGACAAGCGCAAGCTGGCCGAGTACGCCCGCAAGAACGACGCCGACCAAGACGTCCTCGACGTCATCGGCAAGATGCCGGAAACCGAGTACACCTCGATGGCCGACGTCTTCAAGGGGGTCGGCGAGGTCAAGTAGCGGCCTATTGCATGCGGATGCCGCTGCACACCCGCACGATGAAGCCGTCGATGTCGTCGTTCATGCTCACCGTGCGGCTGGCCAGGTCGCCGGCGGCCACCAGGACCTGATTGGCGGCCTCGGTGGCGGTGCCGGCGACCTCGGCCACCTCGCCAATGGTATTGGCGACGGTCTGCACGCCGGCGGCGACGTCGCGGATGTTGCGGCTCATGGCCTGGACGGCGGCCGACTGCTGCTCGGTGGCGGCGGCGATGCCGGTCGAGTTGTCGTTGATGGCCCGGATCATCTCGGCGATGTTGCGCACCGCGGTGGCGGCCTGATTGGTGGCGGTGCGCATGCCGTCGATCTGGGCGCTGATCTCGTCGGTGGCCCGCGCGGTCTGGTTGGCCAGATGCTTCACTTCGTTGGCCACCACCGCGAAGCCCTTGCCGGCCTCGCCGGCGCGGGCCGCCTCGATGGTGGCGTTCAAGGCCAGGAGGTTGGTCTGGCTGGCGATCTCGGTGATCAGGTTGACCACCTCGCCGATCTTCTGGGCGGCGTCGAGAAGGCCCTGGATGGCCCCGTCGGTCTCGGCGGCGACCTCGACCGTCTGCTGGGCCATCTCCGCCGAGCGCTGGATGCGCTGGGCCACCTCGTGAATGCCCGACGACACCTGCTCGGCGGCAGCGGCCACCGATTCGGTGTGCATGGAGGCGTCCTCGGCGGCGCGGGCGACGGTGGCGGACTGGTTCGAGGTCTGGCTGGCGATCTCGCTCATCTGGGTGGCGGTCGCCTCGAGCTCGGTGGCGGTGGCGGCCACCGCCTGGCTCATGTGCTTGATGGTGTTGCCGACGCCGGTGGCCTCGGTGACGAAGTCCTTGGACTTCTGCTCCATGCTGGTCAGCGCGCCGTTGATCAGGCCGGCATGGTCCGAGAACTCGCCCACCAGTCCCTCCAACAGGATGTGCCGGAAATAGCGGCCCTGGGCGGTCGTCGCCATGGCGGCGTCGGCCTCCTTGGTGAAGGCCTCGGTGAGGTCGAGCAGGCGGTTGACGCTGTGGTCCAACTGCCCGAGCACGCCGCCCTCGGCGATGCCGACCACGCGCACGTCGAGGCGGCCGTCGGCGGCCTCGGCCAGCGCGGCGCTGGCGCGGTGGATGGTCGCCCGCGCCTTCGAGATGAAGGACAGCGCCAGCAGCGAGAAGACCGCCCCGATGCCGGCGATGGCGGCCTGGCCGTATTCGCCGTCCACCACTTCCAGCACCGCGACGGCCAGCGCCACGGCGGCGGCCAACCCGGATGCCGCCAGTGCCTTAGAGACTGAAGACGAATTCATCGTATGGCACCCCCAATGCCCGCAGCTTGTCGACCAGGGCCTGATAGGCGGCGAGCATCCCCGCCTTGCGGTCCTCGTGCGATTCCTCGATGGCGCGCAGTTCGGCGTACAGCGCCTCGGCCTTGGCCACGGCGTCGCGCCGCGGCACCCGCCGGTTGGAGTGATAGCTGATGGTGTCGCCGTTGGGTCCGAAGGTCGGCGTCACATGGGCCAGGACCCAATAGTGGTCGCCGTTCTTCGACCGGTTGACCACGTAGGCGAAGCACTCCTTGCCCGACTCGATGGTGTCCCACAGCAGCTTGAACACGCAGCGCGGCATGGCGGGATGGCGGATGATGCTGTGGGGCTGCCCGAGGATCTCGCGCTCGCTGTAGCCGGCAAGGCGCAAGAAGACCTCGTTGGCGTAGATGATGCGGCCCTTGGTGTCGGTCTTGCTGACGATGATCTCGTCAGAACCGAAGGTGCGTTCCACGCCGGTCAGGCTGACGTCGGACCGAGCCATATCCCCCCCACGGGAAAAACGTTGGTATAAAATGTATAGATGCGAAGGATTAACCGAGGATTAATGATTTGGCAAGTGGACCACCCTCCCCTATGACCTTGGGATGTGTCTGCTTGCGTTCACAAATAAACTGTGCTTTTCAACTTGTCGTAATTTACGCACAGCCCGACACAAGGCTTGGCTTCCGCCCCACCGGCGACGACGGGCTTGATTTCCGGCGCCGTCCGGTCCACCAGTGTGCCGCCATGAACTATCGCCACGCCTACCACGCGGGAAACTTCGCCGACGTCGTCAAGCACGCCGTCCTCGCCCTGGTGATCGAGCACCTCAAGCGCAAGGACGGCGGCTTCCTGTACCTGGATACCCATGCCGGCATCGGCGCCTACGACCTGGACTCCGCGCAGGCCGGCAAGACCGGCGAATGGCGGGCCGGGATCGGCCGGCTGCTGGCCGCCGCCGCCCCCCCGGTGGTGATCGGGCCCTATCTGGAGGCGGTGCGGGCCATGAACGCCGGCCTGGCCGAGCCTCGCCGCTATCCCGGCTCGCCATGGCTGGCGCGGACCCTGTCGCGCCGCCAGGACCGGCTGGCGCTGTGCGAGCTGCACCCCGAGGACAATGCCGCCTTGAAGCGCCTGTTCACCGGCGAGAAGCGGGTGGGCGTCCACCACACGGACGGCTATGGCGCGCTGAAGTCCATGCTGCCGCCGCCGGAGCGCCGCGGCCTGGTGCTGATCGACCCCCCGTTCGAGGCCAAGGACGAGTTGGACAGGGTGCGCAAGGGCATGGCCGGGGCGCTGCGGCGCTGGCCGACCGGGCTTTACCTGATCTGGTACCCCATCAAGGATCGTGCCCCCATCGACCGCTTCCACGCCGACCTCGCCATGCTGGGCCTTCCCCCGACCTTGGTGGCCGAATTGCGCATCCGCTCCGGCGACGACCCGTTCAAGCTGAACGGCTGCGGCCTGGTGGCGGTCAACCCGCCGTGGAAGCTGGACGAGGCCCTGGCCGAACTGCTGCCCTGGCTGGCCGCGACCCTGGCCCCCGGCGACGGGAGCCACCGGCTGGAGTGGCTGGTGAAGGAAGGCTGAGCGTCAGACCGCCGTCACATTGACGCATTCCACCCGCCAGCCCTCGTGGGTACCGTCGAGGCGGGTCAGCGACAGCGGCGCCACCGCGACACGCAGCGCCTGGGCCGGCTCGAGGCCCAGCGCCAAGGCCAGCGCAGCACGGACGGTGCCGGCATGGACGATGGCCAGGATGTCGCGGTTGGGGTTCTGCTCGGACACCCGCAAGATGCCGCGCGCCACCCGCGCGCACATGGTTCCGAAGCTCTCGCCCTCGGGTGGCGCGGTCTCGGCCGGGTCGGCCCAGAAGGCGGCGAGGTCGGGGTCCTTGGCGGCGTCCAACTCGGCCCAGCTCTTGCCTTGCCAGCGGCCGAAATCCTGCTCGACGAGGTCGGGCTCAACGACGGGCGGCGGCAGCAGCAGGCCGGCGCATTCCAGCGCCCCGGCGGTCTGGCGGCAGCGCATCAGCCCGCTTTCCACCAGCACCGGATTGACCGGCAGGCGGCGGACGAGCTGGCGGAAGTCCTCGTCGTCCGAGACGTCGCAGGCCACGTCCAGGCGGCCGTGGACGCGGCCGTGGGGACAGGGGACGGGCGCGTGGCGGACCAGCCACCAGCGGGTATGGAAGCTGGCGGTCATGCCCAGGCTCCGGCCGCCGCCACCAGGATGGCGGTCTCGGCGGCCTGCTGCACCGCCCCCAGCACGTCGCCGGTATAGCCGCCGAAGGCGCGGCGCGCCGCCACGACCATCAAGGCCGCCGCCGCCGCCGCCGCGACGATGGCGGCCGGCGCCGCCCAGGCCAGGCCGGCCGCGCACAGCATCAGTCCCAGCACCGCCGCCAGGGCGGCCATGGAGGCATCGGGCACGCCCGCGCCGGCCCCCAGGCCGTCGCTGCGGGCCGGCGGCATCACCTGCATGGCGGCCGGGATCACCGCCCGCGACAGCGCGCCGGCCGCCACCAGCGCCCCCAGGCCGGCCAGTCCGGTGGGCGCGGCCGCCAGGGCCGCCGCCTTCAGCCCCACCGCCACCACCAGCGCCAGCACGCCATAGGCGCCGCTGCGCGAATCCCGCATCACCTCCAGGCGGCGCTCACGCCCGCCGCGCGCCCCCAGCCCGTCGGCCGCATCGGCCAGGCCGTCCTCGTGCAATCCGCCGGTCAGCACCGTCCCGGCCGCCACCGCGACGATCGCGGCCACCAGCGGCGGCAGTGATCCGTGGGCGGCCAGGAACACCAGGCCGGCGGCCAGCCCGACCATGCCGCCGACCAGCGGGAAGGCCCGCATGGCGGCAGCCAGCGCGCCGGCCGGCAGCACGCCGAGATCGGGCAACGGCACGCGGGTAAGGAACGCGGCGGCCAGATGCAGGTCGCGCAGGCCCTGGCGCAGGGGCGAAAGCTCGGGGGCGGCGATGGGATCGGATGCGTTCATGGCGGATGACTGCGGTGGATCGATCGGTTATAGGACGTCCCAGCCGCGCCCGCAATATCTAGGGGAGCTATCCTTTGAATACGACCATTTCTAGTATCGACGATCTTCGCGCCCTGTTGCGCGCCCTGCCCGGCCCGGATGCCGCCGCCCACGCCGCCTGGGCGGCGCGCGAGCCGATGCTGACCAAGCCGCCGGGAGCGCTGGGCCGGCTCGAGGAGCTGGCGGCCTGGATGGCGGCGTGGCAGGGGCGCCACCCCCCCACCTGCGCCCGCCCCCGCGCCCGCGTCTACGCCGGCAACCACGGCGTGGCCGCCCTCGGGGTGTCGGCGTTCCCGCCCGAGGTCACCGTCCAGATGGTCGCCAATTTCCGGCACGGCGGCGCCGCCATCAACCAGCTTTGCGCCGCCTTCGGCACGGAGTTGGACGTGGTCGCCCTCGACCTCGACCGCCCCACCGCCGACTTCACCCACGGCCCCGCCATGACCGAGACCGACTTCGTGGCCGCCTTCCGCGCCGGCATGGAGTCGGTGCCGGCCGACACCGACCTGCTGGCGATCGGCGAGATGGGGATCGGCAACACCACCCCCGCCGCCGCCATTCCTTGCGCGCTGTTCGGCGGCGAGGCGGCGGAGTGGACGGGGCGCGGCACCGGCGTCGCGGGCGCCGCCCTGGCCCGCAAGACCGAGGTGGTGGCCGCCGGCGTCGTGCTGCACAAGGGTGCCCCGCCGCTGGAGATCGCCCGCCGGCTGGGCGGCCGCGAATTGGCCGCCATGGCCGGGGCGGTGGTGGCGGCGCGGCTCGCGCGGGTGCCGGTGTTGCTGGACGGCTATGTCTGCACCGCCGCCGTGGCGCCGCTGGCGGCCGAATGCCCCACCGCCCTGGATCATTGCATGGTCGCCCACGCCTCGGCCGAGCCCGGCCACCGCCGGCTGGTCGAGGCCCTGGGCAAGACGCCGCTGCTGGACCTGGGGATGCGCCTGGGCGAGGCGTCGGGCGCCGCCCTGGCGGTGGGACTCGTCAAGGCGGCGGTGGCCTGCCATGCCGGCATGGCGACCTTCGGCGAGGCCGGGGTCGCGGAAGGGGAATAGCGGGCTAATCGGCCCTTGCCGCCTGGATCAGCTCGCGCAGCTCGTCCAGGCGGATGACGATATCGGCGATGCCCAGCATCTCCTCGACGTCGTTGCGCTCGGCGAACAACGCCGGGCGCTCGGCCTCGGGGGCCTGCTTGAGGCGGGCATTGAACTCCTCCTCGTAGAGGGCGAATTTCTCCAACGCCTCGTCCAACAGATCGTCGAGCCGCTTCTTTTCGGCCAGAAGCTCGTCCAGTTCCATCGCAACCGCCCATTCATGGAACCCCGGCGGGCAGGATAGCAGAAGCGCTCACCCCGCTCCATCGCGCCGGACGAAATGGCGGCCGGCATGGGCATCGGCCCCGGACGGCAGCGGCGCCCGGGGATCGTCGATCCAGGCCAGGATGTCGTCCAGCACCACCCGCGCCTGCAGGTCGCGCAGCAGCATGTGGTAGCCGTTCCGGTACAGGGCGACCCGCTGGCCGGCGCCGGTGGCCGGCAGGGAATCGATCATGCGCCAGGTGGGCTCGGCGGGCACAACCTCGTCCTTCTCGCCGTAGAGCACCAGGGCCGGCAGCCGCAGGTCGGGCGCGGCGGCGGCGGCGGCGTCCATCAGGTCGACCAGGCCGTGGATGGCGTCGACCCGGGTCGCCTTGATGACCAGCGGGTCGGCGGACAGGGCGCGCAGCATCTCGATATTGTCCGACGGCGTGATCTTCAGCCCCTCGCCGGTCAACTCCATGCCCGGCACCAGCTGATAGGCGAGCCACAGGGCGGCGCGCTGGAACAGGCCCATGCTCGACCGCCCCCACACCGCCGGTGCCGACAGGATGAGCCCCCGCACCCGCGGCGGCGGCTCGCCGGCGACGGCCAGCATGGCCACCGCCCCGCCCATGCTCTCGCCCAGGATGTAGAGCGGCACGCCGGGATGGCGGGCGGCCACCAGTCCGACGGCGGTGCGCAGGTCCTCGGCCATGGCCGCGCCCGACGACCAGAAGCCCGGATGCGGCCCCTGACCGAAGCCGCGCTGGTCGTAGGCATAGGCGGCGACGCCATGGGCGGCCAGGTAGCGCCCGGGCTCGGCGAAGAAATTAGAGTAATCGTTCATGCCGTGCAGCGCGACCAGCACCGCCCGGGGCCGTCCGGCCGGCAGCCAGGCCCGCACCGGCAGCCGCGCGCCGTCGCGGCTGAGCCAATGGTCGCCGTCGAGCCGGGGCGCCGTCACCGCCGGTCCCGGCGGATGCAATCGGGCGACGCAGGCGGACAGCGACAGGGCGATCAGCAGACAGGCGAACAGGCGGCGCATCGAACCCCTCTCACGGCCGGCCGGGAGCTGTCAGCCTGGGGGCCGAGTCGGGCCAAATCAAGGCGCGGCGGCCAGGCCGGGATGGGCGAGGACCTCGGCGAGCGCGGTCTCCAGCAATCCCCGGGCCTGGGCGGCGGCGGCGAGCATGGCCGCGTCGTCGCCGGCGCGGCCGGCCAGCTCGACCTCGCGGCACAGCTCGCCCAGGCGGGGCAGGCCGATATAGCGGGCGCAGCCGGCGATGCCGTGGGCGGAGGTCACCAGCGCCTCGGTGTCGCCGCCCGCCGACAGGGCGATGAACTCGCCCGCCAGTCCCTCGAAGCGGCGAACCACGTCGAGGATCGCCTCGCGCCCCAGCATGTCCAGGGATTGCTCGAGCTGGCGGGCGTCGAAGGCGGCGACGGTGGTGGCTTCGGTCATGGCGGCGGCCTCCTCAGGACCTGGACGAGGTGAGCTGCAGGAAGATGTCCTCGAGGTCGGTCTCCTCGGTGGACAGGTCGGTAATCGACAGGCCAGCCGCCCGCACCGCCTCGAGGATGGCGCCGATGGGCATGGCCGAGGGCTTGGTGTGGATGACCAGCCGCCCGTCGGGCCGGATCTCGGGGCCGAAGGCGGCCAGCGCCTCGGGGGGAGCCGACATCTCCTCGGCCAGGGTCAGCACCAGCGCCTTGCTGTCCAGCCGGCGCAACAGGTTGCGGGTGGTGTCGCAGGCCACCAGCCCGCCCCGGTTGATGATGGCGATGCGGTCGCAAAGCTCCTCGGCTTCCTCGAGGTAATGGGTGGTCAGCACCACCGTGGTGCCGCGCGCGTTCAGCTCGCGCACCGTCGCCCACAGATGCTGGCGCAGCTCGATGTCTACGCCGGCGGTGGGCTCGTCGAGGACCAGGACCGGCGGCGAATGGACCATGGCCTTGGCCACCAGCAGCCGCCGGCGCATGCCGCCCGACAGCGTCCGGGCGTAGGCGTCGGCCTTGTCGGCCAGCCCCACCGAATCCAGGATCTCCATGGTGCGTCGCGCCGATTTCGGCACCCCGTACATGCCGGCCTGCACGTCCAGCAGCTCGCGCGGGGTGAAGAACGGGTCCAGGTTCAGCTCCTGCGGCACCACGCCGATTGCCGCCTTGGCGCCCCTGGGGTCGCGGTCGAGGTCGCGATCCCACACCGCCACCCGTCCCTCGGTCTTCAGCACCAGGCCGGCCAGGATGTTGATGAAGGTGCTCTTGCCGGCGCCGTTGGGCCCCAACAGGCCGAAGAACGACCCGCGCGGCACCGACAGGCTGATTCCGTCCAGCGCCACCTTGGCGCCGCGCCGGCCGCGATAGAGCTTGCGCAGGCCCTCGGCCTCGATGGCGTTGGCCGGGATGGGGTTTGGCGCGGGCTCCGCGCGAGAGAGTGTTTGAACCATGGCCGGCAATCGGTATCATCCGCCCGTTTCAACGGTCAACGGAACAACGACAATGACGGTCCGCATCGAAGACGCCCCCGCGACCCCCGCCGCCGGCCCAGACACCCCGACGGCGGACACCCAGGTGGTGGATACCGACGTGGTGGCCTGCGACGGCAACGGCCCCGGCTTCGGCCACCCCCGCGTGTTCCTGAATTTCGGCGACAAGCGCGAGATCACCTGCCCCTACTGCTCGCGCATCTATGTGCTGGCCGAGGGCGCCAAGCGCGGACACCACTGATCGTGGCACAGGCGCCGCGCCACGTCTATCTCGTGGACGGCTCGGGATTCATCTTCCGGGCCTTCCACGCCCTGCCGCCCATGACCGCCGCCGACGGCACCCCGGTCAACGCGGTGTTCGGCTTCACCAACATGCTGCTGAAGCTGTTGAGCGAGACCGACGCCGACGCGGTGGCGGTGATCTTCGACGCGGCGCGCAAGACCTTCCGCTCGGACATCTACCCCGAGTACAAGGCGCACCGGCCGCCGCCGCCCGAGGAGCTGGTGCCCCAGTTCCCGCTGATCCGCGAGGCGACCCGGGCCTTCAACGTTCCTTGCGTGGAGATGAGCGGCTTCGAGGCCGACGACCTGATCGCCACCTATGCCCGCCAGGCGGTGGAGAAGGGCGCGCGGGTGACCATCGTGTCGTCGGACAAGGACCTGATGCAGCTGGTGGGCGACGGGGTCGAGATGCTGGACCCCATCAAGAACAAGCCCATCCGCGAGGCGGAGGTGGTCGAGAAGTTCGGGGTGCCGCCGGCCAAGGTGGTGGACGTGCAGGCGCTGTGCGGCGATTCCACCGACAACGTCCCCGGCGTGCCCGGCATCGGCGTCAAGACCGCCGCGCAATTGATCACCGAATTCGGCGACGTCGAGTCCCTGCTGGCCCGCGTCGCCGAGATCAAGCAGCCCAAGCGCCGCGAGACACTGGAAACCAACGCCGAGATGGCCCGCGTCTCCCGGCGGCTGGTGGAGCTGTGCCGCGAGGTTCCGGTCGAGGAGCAATTGGACAGCTTCGCCGTCCGCGAGCCGCAGCCCGAGCTGCTGACCGCCTTCCTGGAACGGATGGGATTCCGCTCGATCCTGGCGCGGCTGGCCACGACGGCGAAAGCTGCCCAGGCCAAGCCCGGGCGTGACGAGAAGAAGGGGCCCGACCCGGTCGTCCCGACCGCAGCGGTCGCCACCCGCTACGAGTTGGTCCTCACCCTGGCCGACCTCGACCGCTGGATCGCCGCCGCCGTTGAGGCCGGCATGGTGGCCCTCGACACCGAGACCACCTCGCTGGACCCGATGCGCTGCCACCTGGTCGGCGTGTCGCTGGCCACCGCGCCGGGCCATGCCTGCTACATCCCGTTCAGGCACGCCAGCGGCGAGGCCCAGGGCTCGCTGCTGCTGGGCGGGTCCGACGAGGCGCCGACGGGGCCGACGCTGATCGACGCCGGCGAGGGGCTGGCGCGGCTCAAGCGCCTGTGCGAGGACCCCTCCGTCCTCAAGCTCGGCCACAACCTCAAATACGACCTGCAGGTGCTGGCGTCCCAGGGCATCGCGGTGGCGCCGCTCGACGACACCATGCTGATGAGCTACGTGCTCGACGGCGGCTCCCACGGCCACGGCCTCGACGAGTTGTGCCAACTGCATCTGGGCCACACCAACATCGCCTTCGCCGACGTCTGCGGGACCGGCAAGGCCCGGGTCACCTTCGACCGGGTGCCGCTGGACAAGGCGCTGGACTACGCGGCCGAGGACGCCGACATGTGCCTGCGCCTCCACCGGCTGTTCAAGGCCCGCCTGCTGGCCGACCGCATGGTCACCGTCTACGAGACCCTGGAACGGCCGCTGGTGCCGGTGGTGGCCGCCATGGAGCGCGAGGGCGTCAAGGTCGACGCCGCCGTGCTGAAGGGGCTGTCCGCCGAATTCGGCCGCCGCATGGCCGAGGAGGAGGAGGCCATCCACGCCCTGGCCGGCCATCCCTTCAACGTCGGCTCGCCGCAGCAGCTGGGCAAGGTGCTGTTCGAGGAGATGGGCCTGCCCGGGGGCAAGAAGACCAAGACCGGCCAATGGGCCACCGGCGCCGACGCGCTGGAGGATCTGGCCGAGCAGGGCCACGAACTGCCCCGGCGCCTCCTGGACTGGCGCCAGATGTCCAAGCTGAAAAGCACCTACACCGACGCGCTGGTGGCGCAGGTCAACCCCGACACCGGCCGTGTCCACACCAGCTTCAGCCTGGCCGCCACCACCACCGGGCGGCTGTCGTCGTCGGACCCCAACCTCCAGAACATCCCCGTCCGCACCGAGGAAGGCCGCAAGATCCGCCACGCCTTCGTGGCCGAGAAGGGCTGCCGCCTGCTGTCCGCCGACTATTCGCAGATCGAGCTGCGCCTCGTCGCCCACGTGGCCGGCATCGAGGGGCTGAAGCTGGCCTTCCGGGACGGCGCCGACATTCACGCCATCACCGCCAGCCAGGTCTTCGGCATTCCGGTCGAGGGCATGGACCCGATGATCCGCCGCCGCGCCAAGGCCATCAATTTCGGCATCATCTACGGCATCTCCGCCTTCGGGCTGGCCCGCCAGCTGGGCATCGCCAATGGCGAGGCCAAGGCCTATATCGACGCCTATTTCGCCCGCTATCCCGAAATCCGCGCCTACATGGAGCGGACCAAGGAGGACGCCCGCGTCAACGGCTTCGTCACCACCCTGTTCGGGCGCAAGGTCTATACCCCGGGCATCCGCGACAAGAACCCCAACCTGCGCGCCTTCGCCGAACGCGCCGCCATCAACGGCCCCATCCAGGGCGGGGCGGCCGACATCATCAAGCGTGCCATGATCCGCCTTCCGGGCGCGCTGGCGGCCGAAGGCCTGTCCGCCCGCATGCTGCTGCAGGTCCACGACGAACTGGTGTTCGAGGTCCCCGAGGCCGAGGCCGAGGCGACGACGGCGGTGGTCAAGCGGGTGATGGAAGCCGCCGCCACCCTGGACGTGCCGCTGGTGGTCGACACCGGCCTCGGCCCGAGCTGGGACGAGGCGCACTGATCACGCCGAACCGACATCACTCCGGCGACGACCCTTGCTCCTCGGGCGCCTGGGCCGTCTGCTCGTCCCACACCCGGCGGGCCAGGGCCAGGTTGGCGCGCAACGCCGGCAAGGTTTCCTCGACGAACCTGCCGACGGCGGTGGAGCCGATGCCGGCGGCATCCTGGTAGAGTTTGATGTCGCGCTCGAGGTCGTTGATGACGAATTGCAGGTAGTCGCGGGTGAACTCGTCGCCCTGGATGCGCGACAGCTGCTGGATCATCTGGCGGTCCTGCTCGCCCAACCCGCTGCCGAGGCGGACCTGATGGGATTGCGCCAGATCCGCCAAGGGGCCGTCCAGGCGGCGTGCGGTGCCGGCCACCGCCTCGCCGACCCGGTGGACTCCCTGCGGCAGGGCGGGATCGTTGCGGACCATGCCGCCGATCTCGGCGTCGGCGCGGTTGTCCTCGGCCGCCTGGCGAACGAAATCCTCGATCGTCAGCGCCTCCTGGGCCGAGGCGGCGGCCAGGGAAAGGAACGCGGAAGCGGCGACGGCGGCTGCCCGGGCGGTCATCGCGGCTGCTGGGCGGTCTGCTGCTCCTGCACCTGCTGGGCAAGGGCATAGGTTTCCTCGAGGGTCGGCAGGACCTGGCGAGCGAAATGGGCCAGCATGGGGTCCTCGGCCTGGGTCGCCTGCTGATAAAGCTGGATGTCGTGGCGCAGGTCCGAGATCACGTATTGCAGGTACTGGCGGCCGAAATCCTGTCCCTGCAGCGTGGCCATCCGGTCCAGCTCCTGGCGGTCCTGGGGAATCAACTGGTTGGTGACCGGGATGTTCATGCGCTGGGCCAGCTTGGCGAGGTCGCCGTTCATCGCGATGGAGCTGGCGGTGATCCGCTGACCCAGCTGCTGCACGGCCGCCGGCGCGCTCTGGACGCCTTGGGCGACCCGTCCGGCCTCGACATCGGCGATGTTGTCCTGGATCGCCTGCTGGACAAAGTCCTTGGGCTGGAAGGGCTGCTGCTGTTGCTGCTGGGCGGCGACCGGCGCGGCGGCCAGGGCGAGGACGGCAAAGGCGGCGGCGGTCTTCATGGGCGGCTCCTCCCTCGGGATCGACACTTGGTCAACACCCCAGGCCGGCGCCGGTTCTATTCCCCGTGATCGTGGCCGATGGCGCGCCGCAATCGCCGCACCGCCAGCCACACCGCGCCGACGATGACCGGCAGCGCCGCCAGCGCCAGGACGTCGGAATCGACCGGCAGACCGGCCGCCTTCAAGCCCTTGCCGGCATAGCCGACCAGCCCTAGCAGGTAGTAGCTGATGGCCACCACCGACAGCCCCTCCACGGTTTCCTGGAGCCGCAGTTGGACCTTGGCCCGGCGGTCCATGCTGCGCAGCAGGTCGCGGTTCTTTTCCTCGAGCGCGATGTCCACCCGGGTGCGCAGCAGGTCGCCGGCGCGGCTGACCCGGCGCGCCAGCGAAAGATGCCGCTCGGCCGCCGACTCGCAGGTCTTCATGGCCGGCGCCAGCCGGCGGTCCATGAATTCGGCGATGGTCTGCACGCCGGGAATGCGGTCCTCGCGCAGCTCGCCGATGCGGGCGCCGACGATGGCGTGATAGGCCCGGGCCGCCGACAGCCGGAAGCTGGTGGCGGCGTCCAGCGCCTCGGCCTCGGCGGCCAGGGCGGTCAGATGGTCGAGCAGGGCGCGGTCGTTGGCGCCCTGGCGGGGATCGGCCAGGGTGGCGACGATGCCGGCCAGCCCCTTGTCCATGCGGCCCATCTCGCCGTTGGCGTGGCGGGCGACGGGGAAGGCCAGCAACGCCATCATCCGGTAGGTCTCGATCTCCAGCAGCCGCTGCACCAGCCGGCCGGTCTGGCCCCGGGTCAGGCCGCAGTCGCGCACCAGGGCGCGGCCGAAGCCGTCGGCATGGAGGCGGAAGTCGGTCCATGCCTCGGCGGCGCCGCCCATGACCTTGCTGCCCACCAGGGTGTTGCCGTCGAAATGGGGCGCCAGCTCGTCACCCAACTGGGCGCAGCGCGCCACCGCCACGTGGACGGCGGTCATCACCTCGCCGGGCATGCGCTCCAGCCACTCGGCCGGCACCAGTTCGAGGGCGGTGGCGGCGAACGGCTGGTCGAAGGCGTCGAAACGCAGGAAGGTGTAGGTGGAGAATTCGGAATGCCGCTCCCATCTGAGGCGGATGGACCCCAGCTCGCGCGACAGGAAGGTGGCGCCCTCGCCCGGCGGCTCGCAGCCATGCTCGGTCAGGAGCTCGGATAGCCACGCCCGCTCGGCGGCCGCGTCGCCGGTCCCGTGCAGTACCGCCAGATGCGACGCCCGCACCGGCGCCGCCAGTTGTTCATAGGGGCGCGCGTGCACCTCGCCGGCCAGCATCCGCCGCAGGGCGTGTTCACGCAAGGAGGGCGGGCGCGCCGCCACCGTCTCGACCATGGAAGCCCCCAAGGAATACTTGGCCCCGAGATTTACACACCGGGCGCGGGAATGCCAACCGGGCTGGTATCCGTTGGGGCATGGCCTATATTCGGGAAAACGCCTTGCACTCCGGAGAGCCCATGCCGCACGAGCCCCACGCCCACGAGCTGTTCTTTGTCCGCGCCGGCCTCGATCCCGAGGAGGTGAAGGGCATCGTCGCCGACGCGCTGGCCGGGGCCGACGACGGCGAGCTGTTCCTGGAATACCGCCAATCCGAGAGCCTGCTGCTCGACGACCGCCGCATCAAGAGCGCCAGCTTCGACACCGCCCAGGGCTTCGGTCTGCGCGCGGTGGCCGGCGAGGCGCACGGCTACGCCCACGGCTCGGAACTGTCGGCCGACGCCATCCGCCGGGCCGGCGATACCGTCAAGGCGGTGCGCCTGGGCCGCTCCGGCACCATGGCAGAGGGGCCGGTGGGCACCAACCGCACGCTCTACACCGACCTCAACCCGCTGGCCCTGGTCCCCTTCGAGGCCAAGGTCAAGCTGCTGGAAGAGATCGACGCCTACACCCGCGGCCGCGATCCCCGCGTCAAGCAGGTGTCGGCGTCGCTGGCGGGATCGTGGCAGGCGGTCTCGATCCTGCGCGCCGACGGCGGCCACGCTGCCGACATCCGGCCGCTGGTCAGGATCAACGTCTCGGTGGTGCTGGGCCAGGGCGACCGCATGGAGACCGGCAGTTTCGGGCTCGGCGGCCGCGCCACCTATGACGGCTTCATCGACACCGCCAGTTGGCGCCGCTGCGTCGACGAGGCGCTGCGGCAGGCGGCGGTGAACCTGGACTCCGTCCCCGCTCCCGCCGGCGAGATGACCGTGGTGCTGGGCCCCGGCTGGCCGGGCGTCATGCTGCACGAGGCGGTGGGCCATGGCCTGGAGGGAGACTTCAACCGCAAGGGCACCAGCGCCTTCTCGGGCCGCATCGGCGAGCGGGTGGCCGCCAGGGGCGTCACCGTGGTCGACGACGGCTCGCTGCCCGACCGCCGCGGCTCGATCACCATCGACGACGAGGGCACCCCCTCGGGCCGCACGGTGCTGATCGAGGACGGCATCCTGGTCGGCTACCTCCAGGACCGCCTCAACGCCCGTCTCATGGGCGCCCGCCCCACCGGCAACGGACGGCGCGAATCCTACGCCCACGCGCCGCTGCCGCGCATGACCAACACCTTCATGGAAGCCGGTGACAAGGACCCGGCCGAGATCCTGGCCTCGGTCAAGCGGGGCATCTACGCGGTCAATTTCGGCGGCGGCCAGGTGGACATCACCTCGGGCAAGTTCGTCTTCGCCGCCACCGAGGCCTATCTGATCGAGGACGGCAAGCTGGGCCCGGCGGTCAAGGGCGCCACCCTGATCGGCAACGGCCCCGACGCCATGACCAAGGTGGTCATGATCGGCAACGACCTGGAGATCGACCCCGGCATCGGCACCTGCGGCAAGGACGGCCAGGGCTGCCCGGTCGGCGTCGGCCAGCCGACGCTCAGGATCGACGGCCTGACGGTGGGTGGCACGGCGGTGTGACCCTCACCGGGTGGCACGATGATTCGGCCGCCGGAGGGAGCAAGGCGCGATCAACATCCCCCGGCGCTCCTGTGGCTGGATGGATTGTCGAGGATGACCTTGTCACCCAATTGAAGCGTTGGCACGGGCCCGCGTCTCCACATAGGCCTCGAAGAACCTCCGGGCCCTCGGCTTGTCGATGATCCAACGCGCCGTCAAACCGTCGCATCTCAGGGGGGCAATGACGATCTGAGCTCCCCAATGTGCGAACGGAGCTCGAACGGGGATGACGGTGCAGGGCGCGGAGCGCCCGGAGGCATCATCCCCAGGCAGGCCCGGGAATCGGGCAGTCATCGGAGATCTTCGGTAGGGTTTGGTCGCCAAACCTGACACCGAATCAAGGATCACACCGATGACCGACGAGATGATGAGCCTTCGTGGCCTGCTGGAAAAGAGCGCCGATGGAACTGGAGGTGGCGAGGCTGACCGGCGCCGGGCATGGCGAGCGCAATCCCGCCGACCGTCTTGTCCATCGCAACGGCTACCGCGAGCGCGATTGGGAGGCCCGGGCGGGGACGGTGGAACTGCGCATCCCACGCCTGAGGAAGGGCAGCGACCTGCCGTGCATCCTGGAGACGCGCCGCATGGCGGAAAAGGCGCTGACTGTTTAGTCCCGGCATTTGATGGTGCATTCTTATCCACGGAGTGGAAGGAGGCACTATGGGCCAGGTTCTACACGGCAGCGCCACCACGACAGAGGCGGTCCGTCGAGCAATACAAGATAGTCAAGAGAGCCCGAGGGCCCTTGCCAAGCGCTACGGGATCAATCCGAAGACCGTGGCGAAGTGGAAGAAACGCGGCTCGGTGGCCGATCTGGCGACCGGGCCGAAGGAACCGAAGTCGACGGTCCTGTCCAGTGAGGAGGAGGCGATCATTGTCGCCTTCCGCAAGCACACCCTGCTTCCCCTCGATGACTGCCTCTATGCCTTGCAGGCGACAATCCCATATCTGACACGCTCGTCCCTGCACCGCTGCCTAGCCCGCCACGGCATCAGCCGCCTGACCACGCACAGATGCCTGCCCACCTTGGCGACTTCGTCATGGCCTACAATTTTGCCAAGCGCCTCAAGACCCTGAAGGGCCTCACGCCATACGAACACATCTGCAAAATCTGGACAGCCGAGCCTGAACGCTTCAGACTCGATCCGATCCATCAAATGCCGGGACTAAACACCTAGAGCACTTTCCTCTCAGTCACGGTCATAGCCGGCAGCAGCGAAGTAATTGAC
>CALABS010000068.1 GCA_937887565.1 uncultured Rhodospirillaceae bacterium
ATCTTCTCGGTGGTCGAGGCGTTGTCGGCGTTCTGCTTGATGTTGGCGGCCATCTCCTCCATGGAGGCCGAGGCCTCCTCGGCCGAGGAGGCCTGCTCGGTGGCGCCCTGGCTCAGCTCCTCCGAGCTGGCCGACAGCTCCTGGCTGCCCGAGGCGACGTTGTCGGCCGCCGAGTTGACCTCGGTGACCACGTTGCGCAGCCGCGCCACCATCTCCTTGAGGCTGTCGACCAGATCACCGATCTCGTCGCGCGAGCTGTAGTCGATGTCGCGGGTCAGGTCGCCCTGCGACACCGCGTGGGCCAGCCCGCCGGCCAGCGACAGGCCGCGCGACACGCTGATGGAAATCCACAGGGCGACGCCGATGCCCATGGCGGCCGAGACGGCCAGCATGGCGATCATCAGGGCGCGGGCGGTGGAATAGTCGCTGGCGGCGTCGGTTCGGGCGCGCTCCAGCTCCTTGCGGGCCTTGTCGAGGATCTGTTCGAGGATGCCATTGGCCTTGTCGCGGATCTTGGCGCCGTCGCCCGACGACAGCTGGTAGGCCAGCGTGTTGCCGTTCTCGTGGGCGACGGCGGCCACCTGCTTCACCGACGAGGCGAAGGACTGCACGGCCGACTTGGCCTTCTGCAAGGCTTGGCGGTCGGCGGCCGGGAGCACGCCTTCCAACTCGGCCATGCGGCTGGTGAGGTCGCGCTCGTGCTCCAGGATGCGCTCCATGCGCTTGTCCATGGCGGCGGCGGTGGTCTCCAGGATGGTGTTCTTTTCCTGGCGCACCAGTTGCAGAAGATCCTGGATGGCCCGCTCCGCCAGCAGAGCGCCGCGGGTGTCGCCGCGCTGCTGGGCGGCGTCGGCGATCTGGCGCAGCGGTTCGGTCGAGGCGTCGACGGCGGCCCGCGACTGCGTCTCCGACAGCGCCTTGGCGCGGTTGTTGGAGTTCAGCATGGCCAGCTGCCGCACCTTGTCCGACACGGCCTCGTAGTCCACCCAGACGGTGGCGAAGGCGTCGACCAGCTTGAGGTCCTCGGCGTCGCCGACCTCCTTCAGCCGCTCGATGTCCTTGCGCACGGCGGCGACGTTCTCCTTCAGCGACGCGGCGCGGCGCTCCATTTCCTCGGTGGTGTTGGCGAGGATCAGGTTGCGCTCCATTCGGCCGGCATCGGACATGGCGGTGTCGATCCGGTTGGCGGCGCGGACCTTGACCACGGTACGGTCGACCAGGTGTTCCAGGGAGCCGTTGATGCCGGCCAGGGACTGGATGCCGACCACCGCCGAGACCACGGCGAGCAGGACGACCAGACCGAAGCCGAGCGCGAGGCGGGCCTTGATGGTGAATCGCATGACGTTCTCTCCTCACTCGCCAGGGGATCGGGGCGCGATCGCCGGCGGCTGGTGGGTCGGGGGGCGACCCGGGGGTCAGTAGCGTTCGAATTCGGCGTCGCGGCCGTCCGAGGCCGCGGCGGCCAGGTTCAGCACCACTCCGCCGGCCGAGCCATTGGGCTTCTTCGCCGGCCGGGGGGACGGCGGGCGCTTGCTTTTGGCGGTGGTCCCGACGGGGGCCACCGCGGTATTCCTGGCCTGGGCGACCGGCCGCGGTTGGTGCGCCGCCTGCTCGCCGCCGAGGCGGAAATAGGCGATGGTCTGCTGCAACTGGCCGGCCTGGACCGTCAGTTCCTGGGCGGTCGAGGACATCTCCTCGGACGAGGACGACATTTCCTCGGCGGTCGAGGACATCTCCTCGGAGGTGGCGGCATTCTGCTGGGTGACCTTGTCCAACTGCTGGACCGCCTGGTTGATCTGGTCGGCGCCGATGTCCTGCTCGCGGCAGGCGGCGCTGATTTCCTCGACCAGCTCGGCGGTGCGGCGGATGTCGGGGACCAGCTTGGACAGCATCTCGCCGGCCTGCTGGGCGACCTTGACGGTTTCCGACGACACGCCGCCGATCTCGGTCGCCGCCGCCTGGCTGCGCTCGGCCAGCTTGCGGACCTCGGAGGCCACTACGGCGAAGCCCTTGCCGTGCTCGCCGGCCCGCGCCGCCTCGACGGCGGCGTTGAGCGCCAGCAGGTCGGTCTGGCGGGCGATCTCCTGGACGATGGAGATCTTCTCGGCGATGGTCCGCATCGCCTCCACCGCCTTGGCGACCGCCTCGCCCGACGCCTGGGCGTCGGCCGCGGACTGCCTCGCGATCTTTTCTGTTGTTGAGGCGTTGTCGGCGTTCTGCTTGATATTGGCGGCCATCTGCTCCATGGCCGCCGACGCCTCCTCGGCCGAGGAGGCCTGCTCGGTGGCGCCCTGGCTCAGTTGCTCGGAACTGGCCGACAGTTCCTGGCTGCCGGTGGCGACATTGCTGGCGGCCGAGGCCACGGTCTCGGCGGCGGTGGTGACGGCGTCGGAGGCCAGGGCCGCCTCGGTCAGCACCGCGCGCAGCTTCTCAAGCATGGTTTCCAGGGCGATGCCCATGGTGTCGCGATCGGACAGCCGCCGGTGCGTCACGGTCAGATCGCCGGCGGCGATGGCGTCGGCGACGGCGGCGGTGCCGCGCAGATTGACGGTCATGGCGTTGATCGCCTCGATCAGGTCGCCGATTTCGTCGTTGGAGGTGACCTCCACCCGCTCCACCAGGTCGCCCAGCGCCAGGCGTCCCATGGCATGGGTCAGAACCTTCAGCGGTTCGGTGATTTTGCGACCGATGACGAAGGACAGGCCGCCACCGAAGGCGATGGCCAGCAGGACGGCGGCGGCGGTGGCCCAGGTCAGCTCGTGGAAGGTGTCGGACGCCTCGGTCTGGGTCTCGCGCGCCGCCTCGAGTTGGAGGGTGATCAGCTTGTCCAGCGCCTCGGTGACGGGATCGACCTGGGAATAGAGGCGCTTCTCGATGAAGCCCCCCAGGGCGGCGGCGTCGTGGCGCCGAAGGATGTCCGTCAATTCCCCCGCCGCGCGTTCCGCCACCCGCATCTTGGGTTCGGTGTCGGCGACGAGACGCCTTTCCTCGTCGGTCAGGGTGGTGGCGAGAAAGGACTTCCACTCGTTGGCGACGGTGACGACGGCCGAGGCGACGTTGCGCTCGGCCTCCTCCCATGACTGGGCGCCGACACGGGCCTTCTGGGCGGTGTCGACCAGATTGACGGCGAAAGCGTCCGAGATGGTCTTGAGCTGGCGCAGCGGCACGACGCGGTCGGCATAGATCGACGTCATGTTCTGCTCCATGTGCGCCATGCCGAAATATCCGGCGATGCCGATGGCCACCATCAGCGACAGCATCACCACCGCGATGGTGAGAAGCTTGAAGGCGATTTTCGACCGGCGCATGTTTGCCTCCTTTGCCCCGCCGCCGACGGCGCGGCGGCGGGATTCGGTGAACGATCAGTAACGTTCGAACTCGGCGTCGCGGCTGTCGGAGCCGGCGGCGGCCAGGTTCAGCACCACCCCGCCGGCCGAGCCGTTGGGCTTCTTCGCCGTCGGCCTGGGGGCTGGCGGGCGCTTGGCAGGCTGCGAGGCCATATGCGCCACCGCGATGTGCTTGGCCGGGGCGGCGGCGGATGGTTGCCGGCGGGCTTCCTGGTCCTCGGCGAGGCGGAAGAAGGCGATGGTCTGCTGCAACTGCTCGGCCTGGGCGGCCAGCTCCTCGGAGGTCGAGGACATCTCTTCGGAGGCC
>CALABS010000069.1 GCA_937887565.1 uncultured Rhodospirillaceae bacterium
CGGCGCCGGCGCCCAGCGGCTGTGGCGGGCCCGCCACGGCGAACGCCTGGGCGCCTGCCTGGCGGCGGCGATGGAGTCCGAGACCCGCGCCTGCCTGCTGACCGGCCCCGGGGGCAGCGAGATGTTCCGCAACCAGGCCGGCCGCCGCCTGCTGGGCGCGGCCGACGCGCCGCTGGCCACGCTGATGGAGCGCGCCGCCGGCGACGACCGCGCGCTCACCGAGCTGGAACGTCTGGCGGCAGCGGCGGCGGTGGGCGCCCCGCGCCGAACCGAGATCATGCTGCCCGTCGCCGGCGGCGGCCGCGAATGGCTGGCGCTGGAGGTCCGCCCGGCCGGGCGGAGCAACACCATGGCGTGGTTCGCCGAGGACGTCACCCCCCGTCGCGCCATCGAGGAGACGCTCAGACGCGAGAACGAGATGCTGTCCGACTTCGCCGATTTCCTGCCGGTCGGCTGCTATTCGGCCGATTCCGAGGGCAACCTGCGCTATGTCAACCAGCGCCTGGCCGAGTGGCTGGGCAAGTCGCCCACCGAGCTGCTGGGGCGCAACCTGGCCGAGGTGCTGGGGGCCGTGCCCAATCCCGAGGAGGAGCGCGCCGAGATGCGGCTGACGGGGCGCAACGGCGAGGTCTTCCAGGCCCTGGTCGCCCATTCCGTGTTCGACGAGGGCGGCGAGATCTTCACCCGCTCGGTGGTGGTGCGCGACCTGGTGCCCGAGCACCAGTGGGAACGCGCCCTGCGCTCGGCCGAGCGCCGCTTCCGCTGGCTGTTCGACGACGCCCCGGTCGGCATCGCCCTGGTCGACCTGGACGGCACCATCGGCACCTGCAACCTGGCGCTTCAGGCCATGATGGGCATCGACCACGACGACATGGCCGGCCGGCCGCTGATCGACTTCGTCGCCGGGGAGCAGCGCGACGGCGCCGCCGAGCAGCTGGCCAAGGTCACCGCCGGCTCGTTGCCCGGCACCCATCTGGAGGTGCGCCTCCGGGGCCGTCGCGACCTGATCGCCCAGTTGTTCGTCAGCCCCACCCACGAGGACGGCGACATCTCGGGCCTGATCGTCCACTTCATCGATGCCACCGAGCAACGCAACCTGGAGGTCCAGTTCGCCCAATCGCAAAAGATGCAGGCCATGGGCCAGTTGGCCGGCGGCGTGGCGCACGACTTCAACAACCTGCTCACCGCCATGATCGGCTTCTGCGACCTGCTGCTGCAGCGCCACGGCGCCGGCGACCCCAGCTTCGCCGACATCATGCAGATCAAGCAGAACGCCAACCGCGCCGCCAGCCTGGTCCGCCAGTTGCTGGCCTTCTCGCGCCGCCAGGCCCTGCAGCCGCGCCTGCTGAACGTCACCGACGCCCTGGCCGAGCTCAGCCACCTGCTGCGCCGGCTGCTGGGCGAGACCATCGAGCTGCGCATGGTCCACGGCCGCCAGTTGGGGCTGGTGCGGGTCGATCCCGGCCAGTTCGATCAGGTCATCATCAACCTGGCGGTCAATGCCCGCGACGCCATGCCCGGCGGCGGCCAGCTGACCATCCGCACCAACGCCGCCCGGGTCGACCAGCCGGTCCAGCGCGGCGCCGAGCTGATGCCGGCCGGCGACTACGTGCTGGTCGAGGTGGCCGACACCGGCACCGGCATCCCCAAGGAGAATCTGGGCCGCATCTTCGAGCCGTTCTTCTCCACCAAGGAGGTCGGCGCCGGCACCGGGCTGGGCCTGTCCACCGTCTACGGCATCGTCCGCCAGACCGACGGCTTCGTGTTCGTGGACAGCGAGATGGGCCAGGGCGCCAGCTTCTCCATCTACCTGCCGCGCATCGAGGCCGAGGCGGAGGTCGAGCCCCGCAAGCCCGCCGCCCCCGCCGAGGCCGCCGGCCCCACCGACCTGACCGGCAGCGGCACCATCCTGCTGGTCGAGGACGAGGACGCCGTGCGCATGTTCGGCACCCGAGCGCTCAGGAACAAGGGTTACCGCGTCATCGAAGCCCGCTCGGGCGAGCAGGCGCTGGACGTGCTGCGCGGCGACGAGGCCATCGACGTGCTGATCTCCGACGTGGTCATGCCCGGCATGGACGGCGTCACCCTGGCCCGGCTGGTGCGCATGGAACGCCCGGCCATCAAGGTAATCCTGATCTCGGGCTATTCCGAGGACGTGGCGAGGAACGGCATCGACGCCTCGGAAGGCATCCACTTCCTGCCCAAGCCGTTCTCGCTCAAGCAGCTGGCGGGGGCGGTGAAGACGGTGATGGAGGGCGGCAGCTAGGGCATCGAGCCATTCATCAGCCCCCCTTCCCCGCAAAAAGTCGTCATGCCCACGAAAGCGGGAGTGACGACCGAAGCGAGCGATGCCTCATCTTTGAGGCTCGATGATCGAGCAGGCTGCGGAACAACCTGAAAATTCCGTCATTGGGCTCGACTGGTCACGCCCGGGCTCGACCCGGCCATCCCCGTGTCGATGCAGATTATATATTTGGATCAACTGGCTATGCGGCGGTGCGTGGATGCGCGGGTCAAGCCCGCGCATGACGGAACAGGGCATGTGGAGGCAAAATCGGCATTCTTCCGCGGCCCGTTAGGCCGAGGCCGTCGCCGTCGTCCCCCCCTGCCCACGCGACGCCTGGTAGGCGGCGCTGGCGTTGACCCAGTCCTGGACCAGCCGGCTGGCCGGCCGGTATTCGGCGGCGGGACCGGCCAGCGCGTCCAACTCGGCGGCGCTGATGGCGGTGCCGTCGGCGAAGGTCAGCCCGGGCACGCCGTGCCGCTGGACGTCCTTGAGGGTCACGCTGTCGCCCGCCCCCACGTCGATGACCATGTCGTTGCCCTGCCGACGGATGAGCAGGTCGGCGGCGGAGATGCCGGCGCCGAAGGCCAGGGTGGTGGACGACAGCCGGTCGGTTTCCCGGTAGGCCTGTCCCCAGGCGCCGCCGTCGAGGATGTCGTTGCCGTCGCCACGGGCGAACGAAACATAGGCGCCGCCGTCGACGGTGATGCGATCGTCGCCGCGGCCGGCCGCCACCGTCGAGCCGCGCCCCACCACCAGCCGGTCGTCGCCGTCGCCCGAGGATACGGTGGCGCCGATGCCGGCGGTCACATAGTCGACCCCGGCACCGCCGGTCACCGTCGAGCGGTTGCCCACCGATACCCGGTTGGCGCCGTCGCCGGTGACCACCCGGCCGTCGTCATAGGCCTCGATCCAGTCGTTGCCGGCCCCGGTGGCGATCGCGGCGTCGCCGTAGACGCTGACATAGTTGTCGCCACCGCTGTCCGTCACCGAGGCACCGTGATAGGCGGTCATGGCGTCGTCGCCGGCGCCGCCATCCAAGACGGCGTCGTTATAGGCCTCGAGGCGGTCGTTGCCGGCGCCGCCGATCAAGGTCGATCGGTGATACGCCTCCAGATGGTCGTCTCCGTCGCCGCCATCCAGCACGCACTCGTCGCCGCCCCGGATGACGTCGTTGCCGCCAAGGCCCCAGACGGTGGCGCTGTGCAGGACCTCCAGGAAATCCGCCTCGGCGCTGCCGGTCACCCGCGCCGACGATGCGCCCGCCACCGCGCCGGCCGCCGCCGCCTCGTTCGTGGCCGGCGGCGCCGATCGCGGCCCGTCGGCCATGCCCAGGATGGCCGCGAAGGTGCGGCTGCCATCGAATTCGGCCGGATTGTTGCGGCGGAAGGTGTCGAACATGGCCCGGCCGGCCTCGCCGCCGATGTCCGAGGCCTGGAAGGCGGCCCGCATGGCCGCCGGCGACAGCTTCTCGCCGCCATGCAGCTTGATGATCGGGCCACGGCGTTCGACGCTGACGCCGTTGCCGAGGTCGGTGATCTCGGCCGGCAGCGATTCCGCCTCCTTCATCACGTCGCCCAGGCTGAGGGCCGGCCCCAACTGGTCGACGGGAATGCCGCGCTGCGCGGTGCTGATGGTGGTCATGGCGATCCTCCCCGATGGCCGCTGGCCACAAGCATGCCGCGTGCCAAGCCGCGATGGCGGGCCCCGCGCCGGGCTCGGCGCCGCTCGACGATACCAGTGGGATAGGCAGAATCCTCCGACTCAGCGGAAATTTGTGCCGCCCGACCCGGCAGTCCTTGCCGACCGGCCTTTCCACCAACCGGTCCACACCAGAACCGAATACGGAACATTAGCGAACATTCTTGTTGCGTTCGGGAACGGATGATGTACTCTGCCTCCTCGTAATCCGCGTTGCATCACCCGCCATGATCGGGATACTCAAGGGGGACTGCAGATGTCGCAGGCAGCATTGCGTCTCGTGGACAAGGACACCATGGATAGACAGAAGGCACTGGAAGCCGCCGTCAGCCAGATCGAGCGGGCGTTCGGCAAGGGCTCGATCATGAAGCTGGGCAGCCGCGAGACCGTGGAGACCGAGGTGATCTCCACCGGCTCGCTGGGTCTGGATATCGCGTTGGGCATCGGCGGCCTGCCGCGCGGCCGCATCATCGAAATCTACGGCCCCGAAAGCTCGGGCAAGACCACCTTGGCGCTGCACACCATCGCCGAGGCCCAGAAGCGCGGCGGCACCTGCGCCTTCGTGGACGCCGAGCATGCACTCGACCCGATCTACGCCCGCAAGCTGGGCGTCAACATCGACGAGTTGCTGATCAGCCAGCCGGACGCCGGCGAGCAGGCCCTCGAGATCGCCGACACCCTGGTCCGTTCCGGCGCGGTGGACGTGCTGGTGGTCGATTCGGTGGCCGCCCTGGTGCCGCGCGCCGAGCTCGAGGGCGAGATGGGCGACAGCCATGTCGGCCTGCACGCCCGGCTGATGAGCCAGGCGCTGCGCAAGCTGACCGGCTCGGTCTCCAAGTCCAAGTGCATCGTCATCTTCATCAACCAGATCCGCATGAAGATCGGCGTGATGTTCGGCAACCCCGAGACCACCACCGGCGGCAACGCACTCAAGTTCTATGCCTCGGTGCGCCTCGAGATCCGCCGCGTCGGCTCGATCAAGGACCGCGACGAGGTGGTCGGCAACCAGACCCGCGTCAAGGTGGTCAAGAACAAGCTGGCGCCGCCGTTCAAGGTGGTCGACTTCGACGTCATGTACGGCGAGGGCGTGTCCAAGACCGGCGAACTGCTGGACCTGGGCCTCAAGGCCGGCGTCATCGAGAAATCCGGCGCCTGGTTCTCCTACAATTCCACCCGCGTGGGCCAGGGGCGCGAGAACGCCAAGACCTTCCTGCGCGACAATCCGGCCATCGCCGCCGAGATCGAGGGCACCATCCGCCAGAACGCCGGCCTGATTTCCGACGCCCTGGCCGGCGGCCCCGGCGACCTGGACGGCAACACCACCGAGGACTGAGCGCCCCCAACCGCCAAGGACAAAGGCCGCCGGGTCGCCCCGGCGGCCGTTCTTGCCGGGTCGCGGCGATCGAGCGCCCAGAGCCATGACCGACGAGCTCTGCCACGCGGGGACGAGAATCGCTAAGCATCTTGCGTTCGGACGCGGTCGGCCTTTCCGTGTCATGCCCGGACTCGACGCACGGCTGTCCGGTCGAGCTTCCAGGGAGCGGAAGCCACCTCTCGCCGTCATGCCCGGCCTCGGGCCGGGCATCCACGCGCCGACCGCCGGGGTGACGGTCGAGACGGGTGACTCCGTTCGGGCGCGAATGGCCCTAGAAGCGATAGCCCAGCCCGGCGCCCAGACGGAAACCGTGCGCGGTGGTGCTATCCTCGTATTCGCTGCGCACCGCCCCCGCGAAACCGCCGAAGCTGAACGACGGCGTGACGTCGTGGGTGAAGGACAGCGACAGCGTCAGGTCGTTGAGCGCGCCGCCGCCCAGGCCCCCCATGGTCTGGAGCGGGTTGGCGCTGAAGGCCGCGGGACGGCCGGCCCACTGGTAGCCCAGCGACAGCTGGGCGGTGGCGTCCCCCAGGGCGTAGCTGGCGGTCATGTCGGCCGCCGAGCCGATAGCGTCGCCGCGCAGAGAGGACCCCAGGCTGAGCGAATCGACGAAATAGGTGGCATAGCCGCCAAAGGCCACGCGGTCGGCCCCATCACCCTCGGCCGGCGTGCTGTCGAGCAGCGCGCCCAACCGCAGGCCGCCGTTGGCGAACAGCTCGGCCTTGGTGTCCGGCCCGCCGAAGCGGGGACCGTCGGCATGCGGAACGCCGCTGCCCGTCACCAGACGCAGAGGCGCGTCAGCGGCAACCGCGGGCGCGGCGGCGGCAAGTCCGAGGACGGCAAGAAACAACGGGCGCAGCATGACGAACCAACGAAGACGGTCTCTATCGCCTCTTCATATAGGACGCCCGATCCCGTTGAGAAGCTTGATTGCGCCACCATTGCCTCGAACGAGTCACAGTGCGGCAAACATGCAACACGACTCACCGGACCACCAGCACCGAGCAGGGAACCCGCTCAGGGACGATTCCCGCCTCGGCGGCCGCCACCAGGATGCAATCCGGCGACAGGGTTTCCAGCACCGAGGTCGGCCGGCCGACCCGGCTGAGATGGGCCGCCACCCCTTGCTCGCCCAACAGCGCCTCGGCCTCGGGCAACAGGCTTACCGATGGCATGATGACGCCGACGTCGCCGCCGTCCCTTGCGGCCAGCAACGCGGCGACCGCCAGGGCACGGCGGCTGGATTCGGAGCCGTCGTAGACCGCCGCCACGCGGTCGAGCCCGGGACGCCGCACCGCCATCACCGGACGCGGGGCCGCCGCCATCAAGGCGCGGGCGATGGAGCCCAGGCGGCGAACCGGCTCGGCGCGGCCCGACCACCCCAGGCAGATCAGGTCGGCCGTCTCGGCCGCCGCCAACAGCTCGGCCGCCACCAATCCGCGGCGCACGGTGAAGCTGGCCCGTGCCGACCACTGCGCCGCCGCCTGCTCCAGCGCCCGCCGCGCCGCCAGGGACTGGAGTTCCAGCGCCTTCTCCAGCAAGGCGTCGTCACGGACCGATCCGCCCACCGCCGACAGCGAGAAGGTGTGCACATGGGGATGCGCCACCAGCCGGCGCAGGTTGACGTCCTCGACGAACACCGCCTCCACCTCGGCGCCCAGGCGGGTGGCAAGGGTGGCGGCCGCGTCCATGGCCGCCAGCGACAACGGGCTGGCGTCCACCGCCACCAGGATGCGCCGCCAGGCGGTCATGATCCGTCGCGGCCGCTGTTGCGGCCATGGTTGGGCGGCCGGACAAGGGCTTCGGCCTTGCGCGCGAAGGTCGCCAGACGCGCCTGGACCTTGCGGTTGACGCTGCCGACCGGATACTGCCCCTTGGCGTCGCGTCCGCCGGCCGGCAGGCCGGTCAACAGCGCGATGCCCTGGTCCACGGTTTCGATCGGATAGATGGCGAAACGGCCGTCGCGGCAGGCATCGACCACGTCGCGGCGCAACATCAGGTGCTTGACGTTGGTGGCGGGGATCAGCACCCCCTGGTCGCCGGTCAGGCCACGTGCCGCGCACAGGTCGAAGAAGCCCTCGATCTTCTCGTTGACGCCGCCGATGGCCTGGACGCGGCCATACTGGTCGACCGAGCCGGTGACGGCGAAGCCCTGGCGGATGGGAACCTCGGCCAAGGCCGACAGCAGGGCGTAGAGTTCGGTCGAGGAGGCGCTGTCTCCCTCGATGCCGCCGTAGGACTGCTCGAACACCAGGCTGGCCGACAGCGACAGCGGCCCGTCCACCGCGAAGCGCGACGACAGGAGCGACGACAGGATCATCACCCCCTTGCCGTGTATGGGACCGCCCAGTTGGACCTCGCGCTCGATGTCCACCACCTCGCCCTTGCCGAAGCGGACGCGGGCGGTGATGCGACTGGGCCGGCCGAAGGAAAAGCGGCCCAGTTGCAGCACCGCCAGCCCGTTGATCTGCCCTATCTCGGCACCCTCGGTGGCCACGTGGATGGTGCCGCGTAACATCTCCTCCTGGATGTTGTCGCGCACCCGGTCCTGGCGGTAGGTGGCGGCATCGATCGCCTTCTGCACATGGGCGGCGACGACGATGTCGGCGCCGTCGCGCCCGGCCCAGTAGTCGGCCTCGCGCAACAGATCGGCCAGGCTGGCCATGTGGGTGGACAGCTTGTCGCCGTCATCGACCTCGCGGGCGGCCCGCTCCACCACGCGCGCGACCCCCGACCGGTCCAGGGGCCGCAGCTTCTCGCGCCGGCCCTGGGTGGCGATGGACCGCGCCAGCGCCACCACGTTGCCGTCGGTGCGGTCCATGCGCCAGTCGAAGTCGGCCGCCACCTTGAACAGCTCGCCGAATTCCGGATCGTAGTGGGACAGCAGGTAATACAGCATCGGATCGCCGATCAGCACCACCTTGAGGTCGAGGGCGATCGGCTGCGGCTCCAGGGTGACGGTGCTCCACAGGCCCATGCTCTGGCCGGGCGATTCGATGCGCAGCTCGTGCGCCTTCAGGGCCCGCTTGAGGTCCTCCCAGGCGAAGGGGTTGAGCAGCGCCTTGCGGGCGTCGATGACCAGATACCCGCCGTTGGCCTTGTGCAGGCTGCCGGGCTTGATCAGGTTGAAGTCGGTGATCAGGGCGCCGAAATGGGCGAAATGCTCGACCCGGCCGATGAGGTTGGGCTGGGTCGGGTGGTCCTCGTAGACCACCGGCGCGCCCTTGAGGTCGGCGTTGTTGACCAGCACGTTGACACGATAGCGGCGGATGCCCTCGGCGGCGCCCTCGCGCCGGGCGGGGCGGCCGCGTTGTTGCTGCTGGTCGTCACCGCCAAGGAAGTCGTTGACGTTCTCGGCCACGTCGGCCGCCACCGCGTCGAGATGGTCCAACACCTCGATGAGGTCGGCGTATTTGGCCCGCAGTTCCTCCATCAGGTGCGAGATGGCGAAGTTCAGCACCTCCTGGTCCAGTTCCCGCATCTTGCCGCGGATGTCGCGTTCCCATTGCGGGATCTGGCGGATGGTCTCCTCGAGTTCGGCCTGCAGGCCCTCCATGTCGCCCTTGAAGCGGGACTGCTGCTCGTCGGGCAGCTGCTTGAACTCGTCGGGCGACAGCACCTCGCCGTCCTTCATGGGGGCCAACGCCAGCCCGACGGGGGTGCGGATCAGGGCGACGCTCTTTTCGCTGGCCTCGTGGCCGATGTCGCTAAAGGCCTTTTCCTGCCGCTCCTTCAGGCTTTCCTCGAGGACCTGCTTGCGGTTGCGGTATTCCTCGGCCTCGAAGGCGGCGGGGATGGCGACCGCCAGCTCCTCGACCAGCCATTCCATGTCCTTCTTGAACTGGACGGCGCGGCCGGCCGGCAGGCGGATGGCGCGCGGCTTGTGGTTCTCGGTGAAGTTGTTGAGATAGGCCCAGTCGTCCGGCACCGGCTGGCCCGCCGCCGCCTGGGCCAGGAACCGCATCACCAGCGACCGCCGGCCGGTCCCTTCGGGGCCGAGCGCGAACAGGTTGAAGCCCTTGTGGCGCATGCCGATGGCGAAGCGGATGGACTCGACGGCGCGGTCCTGGCCCACCGGCTCGTCGCTGTCGGGCAGCTCCGCCGTGGTCTCGAACGGCAGGATCGCCGGGTCGCAGGCCTTGTACAGCGCCTCGGGCGGCAGGGGGGCGGGAACGGGCTCGGTCACGGATTCACTCCTCCCCCTGGGGCCTGCGGTCAGGCTTCGTCCTCGATGCGCTCCATATCCTCGTCGCTGAGACCGAAGTGATGACCGATCTCGTGAATCAGGACGTGTTTGACGAGGCTCGTCAAGTCCTCCCCGGTCTCGCACCAGTAATCGAGGATGGGGCGGCGGTAGAGGAAGATCATGTCCACGTCGCGAGGCGTGTCGGCGAAGCTCTTGTCGGCCATGGACACCCCCCGATAGAGGCCCAGCAGGTCGAACGGGCTTTCCAGCCCCATCTCCTGCTCGGTCTCCTCGTCGGGGAAGTCCTCGACCTTGAGGACGACGTCGGTGACGAACCGGCGCAGTTCCTCGGGCACCTCGGCATAGGCCGTATGCGCGATGGTCTCCAGGTCGGCGAGCGTCGGCGGGACGCTGTGGTGAGGAATGACTCGGCTCATGGTCGAAAGCTTACCCCGGCTTGATCCGGCCGCAAAGCCACCCATTGATTCAATGATGGCGAACGGCGGCGCGAGGCACGAAATGGCGATGATCCTTTCCGGGGCCGAGCGGGCCCAGGCCATGCTGGGACTGACGGGATGGCGCGAATGCGACGACCGCGACGCCATCGCCAGAACCTTCACCTTCCACGACTTCGTCGAGGCCTTCGGCTTCATGGCCCGGGTGGCGCTGATCGCCGAGCGCATGAACCATCACCCGGAGTGGCGGAACGTCTACAACCGGGTCGAGGTGACGCTGGCTACCCATGACGCCGGCGGCGTCACCGACCGCGACATCCGCCTGGCCCACGCCATGGACGCCGCCGCCGGGCCGGACTGACCCGCGTCCCCACCAGCGGCGTTTACAGGACCCTGGGCGTGTGGAATCATGCGCGCCCAATCCGATGGTCACCTGGAAAGCGCCCCATCCATGAGGATCGCCGCCGTAATCGCCGTCCTGCTCGCCGCCGCGCTCGCAGGACAGGCCTTGGCGCAACCCGCAGATTCCCTTGCGCAGCAATTGGCGGCCAAGCCCGCCAAGGGCAAGGATGCCCGGGCGGCCCTGATCGCCGCCGCGCAGCAGGGCGACCCCGAGGCGCAAATCCAGCTTGGCCGCGCCTATTTGACCGGCAAGGGGGTGAAGGGCGTCAGGAAGGACGCGGTCGAGGCCCGGGTCTGGCTGTCCTTGGCCGCCGCCTCGGGCCGCGCCGATGCCGCTGCCGAACTGGCCCGCGCCCACGAGAAGGGCATCGGAGTGGCCAAGGACGACGTCGAGGCGGCGCGCTGGTGGTACCGCGCCGGCAAATTTGGCGACGAGGCCGCCCGCCAGCGCTTCCTGGAGATGTTCCTGGCCGGCCAGACGGACGGCGTCGGCGGTCCCGAGGCGGCGGACTGGCTGACCGCCAGGGCGTTGGGCGGCGACGCCGCCGCCATCCTGGGACTGGCCTCCATTTACGAGCGCGGCCGCGGTGTCCCCGCCGACCCCGCTGAGGCGCGGCGCTGGTATCTTCGCCTGGCGCTGTCCGGCGATGCCGAGGCGCAATACCGTCTCGGCCGCATGCTGCTGACGGCACCGTCGCGGTGGCGCGCCCCCGAGGACGAAGCCCGCGACGGCCAATGGAGCGGCCCCAACTGGATGGCCGCCAAACCCGACACCGAAACCCATGCCTATCTTGGCCGCCCCGGCATGGTGCCGGGCGAACGCTGGCTGCTGACGGCGGCCCGCCGGGACCATGCCGAGGCGCTGTTCCTGCTGGCCAGCGCCCGGCTGGGCGGCATCGACCTGCCTTTCGACCTGCCCCTGGCGGTGAGCGAACTGGAGGCGGCCGCCGCCAAGGGCCATGCCGGCGCCCTGCTTCGCCTGGCCGAACTCGCCAACAAGGGCCAGGGCTATCACGGCAAGGACCCCGTCCGCGCTTGGGTCGACTACGACCTCGCGACGCGACTGGGCCGCAAGGATGCCGAGATGTCCCGGGATCTCCTCGCCAAGACCATGAGCGGACGCCAATTGTCCCGCGCCCGCCAACTGGCGCAGGAACTGCGCGACATCCTGGGGATGTGACCGGGGGATGTGACCGGGGGGGGGGGACGTGACGGGCCACCACGCGGAAGGGTAAGGCCGTTGCCCCCGGGCCGCCGCGCCCCATATGGGCCGGCATCATGGACAGTCCCCGCATCGACGACGACAATTTCTGGGCCAAGATCCGCGCCACCGCCGGACGCCTCCCGTTCCTCGACGAAGTGGTCGCCACATGGTTCGCGGCCCGCGACCCCCGCACCCCCGTCCGGGTCAAGGCCATCCTGCTGGGGGCGCTGGCCTATTTCGTGCTGCCCGCCGACCTTGTCCCCGACATCGTGCTGGGCCTGGGCTACACCGACGACCTGGGGGTGCTGGTCGCCGCCTGGCAGGCGGTGCGACCGTGGATCACCGACGACCACCGGGCCAGCGCCCGGGCGGCGCTCAAATCGATGTGATCCGCCCCTCCCGGCCCGCCGCCGACTGCGCTAGGATGGCACCGAACATCGGAGGGCCTTCATGACCGACCTGCTGTGGCAGCCCGGCGCCGACCGCATCGCCGCCGCCAACCTGACCGCCTTCATCCGCGCCGTGAACGAACGTTTCGGAGCCGGCGTCCACGACTATCCGTCCCTGTGGCGATGGTCGGTGGCGGCGCCCGACGGGTTCTGGCGGGCGGTGTGGGAGGTCTGCGGGGTGGTCGGCGACGGGCCGGGCGCCGTGGTGGTGGACGACATCCGCCGCATGCCCGGTGCCGCCTGGTTCCCCGAGGCGCGGCTGAACTTCGCCGAGAACCTGCTGCGGCGGCGCGACGACGCCGACGCCATCGTGTTCTGGGGCGAGGACAAGGTAAAACGCCGGCTGTCCTTCGCCGAGCTCCACGCCCTGGTGTCGCGCCTCCAGCAGGCGCTGCGCGCGGCCGGGATCGGCCAGGGCGACCGGGTCGCCGGCTACATGCCCAACATGCCCGAGACGGTGGCCTTCATGCTGGCCGCCGCCAGCCTGGGCGCCATCTGGTCCTCGGCCTCGCCCGATTTCGGCGTCCAGGGCGTGCTCGACCGTTTCGGCCAGATCGAGCCCAAGGCGCTGGTGACGGTGGACGGCTATTTCTACGGGGCCAAGAGCCACGACTGCATGGACAAGCTGGCCGCCATCGTGCCGGCGATGCCGTCGCTGGCGACGGTGGTGGTGGTGTCCTACACCCGCCGCCCCGACCTGGACGGACTGCCCAAGGCGGTGCATTGGGACGAGTTCGTCGCCCCCTTCGCCGCCGGCGCGGTGGACTTTCCCCGCCTGCCCTTCGCGCATCCGCTCTACATCATGTTCTCGTCGGGCACCACCGGGGCGCCCAAATGCATCGTCCATTCGGCCGGCGGCACCCTGATCCAGCATCTCAAGGAGCACCGGCTGCATTCGGACGTCAGGTCCGGCGACCGCCTGTTCTATTTCACCACCTGCGGCTGGATGATGTGGAACTGGCTGGTCAGCGGGCTGGCGTCGGAGGCGACGCTGCTGCTTTACGACGGCAACCCGTCGGCGCTCGATGGCCGCATCCTGTTCGACCTCGCCGACGCCGAGGGCATGACCCTGTTCGGCACCTCGGCCAAGTGGATCGACGCCATCGCCAAGATGGGCCTCGAACCGATGAGGACACACCGCCTCGACACCGTGCGGACCATCGCCTCGACCGGCTCGGTGCTGGCCCCCGAGGGGTTCGACTACGTCTACCGCTCGATCAAGGCCGACGTCCAGCTGGCGTCCATCTCGGGCGGCACCGACATCATCTCGTGCTTCATGTTGGGCAACCCCATCGGTCCGGTGTGGCGCGGCGAGATCCAGGCGCGCGGCCTGGGCATGAAGGTCGAGGTGTTCGGCGACGACGGCAAGCCGGTGGAGGGCGAGAAGGGCGAGCTGGTCTGCACCCAGGCCTTCCCGTCCATGCCGGTGGGATTCTGGAACGACCCGGACGGCGAGAAGTACCGCATGGCCTATTTCGACAAGTATCCGGGCATCTGGACCCACGGTGACTGGGTCGAGCTGACCCCCCATGGCGGCATCGTCGTCTATGGGCGATCGGACGCCACCCTGAATCCCGGCGGGGTGCGCATCGGCACCGCCGAAATCTACCGCCAGGTCGAGCAGTTCGACGAGGTGCTGGAGAGCCTGGTCATCGGCCAGGACTGGGGCGCCGACGTGCGTGTCGTCCTGTTTGTCCGCCTGCGCCCGGGCGCCAAGCTGGACGACGACCTGAGCGCCCGCATCAGGAAGAAGATCCGCGACAACACCACGCCGCGCCACGTGCCGGCCAAGATCGTTCCGGTCCAGGACATCCCGCGCACCAAATCGGGCAAGATCGTCGAACTGGCCGTCCGCGACGTGGTCCACGGCCGCCCGGTGAAGAACAAGGAGGCCCTGGCCAACCCCGAGGCACTGGACCTGTACGCGGATGTGGAAGATCTGAAAGAATAGCACCGGCCTTTCCAGTCTCAACCGGTTGGCGTATCATCCCCATCTCGATAGCGGGGGGATATGGACATGCGTACTCTCGGGAACATTCTCTGGCATTTTCCTTTCCTGGGCTTCATCAACGCGGCGGTCACTTTTCTCTTGGGCGCCATATTGTCCGCGACCGTGGTGGCCGCGCCGGTCGGGCTCGGCCTGATGCAGCTCGGCAAGCTGTTCCTGGTGCCGTTCGGCAATGAGATGGTGGCCTCGGCGAAGGCGATGCCCGACAAGGAAGCCAATCCGGCCTGGGCCGCCTATTCGTCGATCGTGATGATCGTATGGCTCCCGATCGGCTTCATCCTCGCGGCGCTGACGGTCTTGCAGGTGGTCGGCCTGTTCCTGACCATCATCGGCATCCCCGCCGCCGCCGCCCTGGCGAAGTCCATCGGCACATTGTTCAACCCGGTCGGCAAGGTGTGCGTCTCGACCGCGATGGCCGAGGAAATCCGCCGCCAGGAGGCCCAGGCCCGGCTCGCCGCGCTCTGACGCGACGGCAAGGCCGCCCTCGGGCGGAGCGGGCGGGAAGCGTCGCGCCTCCCGCCCGATTGCCTCAGTCCGCCCGCGCGCAGGCCTTGCCGTGGTAGCGGTCCCACAGGCCCTGGGCGGTGTAGGCCAGGATGGTGGTGCCCACCAGCCCGATGCCCCAGATGACGCCGATCAGCAGCCAGTCCACCGGCCCGCCGGCATCCGAGAAGCCCGACAGCGTCACCCAGGCCATCAGGGCCAGGGCGGCGAAGCCGCCAAGGATGCCGATCAGCTCGGAGCGCACCAGCCGCTTGCTGACTAGGCCGCCGTCGCAACGCAGCACGGCCGCGAAGGCGATCAGGCCGCCCACCGCCAGCAGCGCCAGCACCCACAGAAGCGGCCCCAACATCTCGGAGAAGACAACGTAGAAAACGAGGGGGTCGAGATCCTTCATGTCGATGCTCCTCAGGCCTGGCCGCGCAGCATGGCGATGTAGGTCGGCTTCAGGGCCATGGTCTTCATCACCCAGGTGATCCACAGCTCCTCCAGCGGCGCGATGACGCCGGGGAAGGACGGGGTGAGGTTGTTCTGGTAGTCGAATTCCACCAGCATGGCGCGGCCCAGCCGGGTGATCAGCGGGCACGAGGTGTAGCCGTTGTAGACGCTGGTCGCGGTCTGTCCGGCCAGGCTGGCGACCAGATGGTCCACCGCCACCGGCACCTGCCACTTGACGCTGGCCGCCGTCTTGCCCTTGGGCACGCCGGCGACGTCGCCGACGCCGAAGACGTTGGGATAGCGCATGTGGCGCAGGGTGGCCTTGTCCACCTCCATCCAGCCGTCGGCGGCCCAAGGGCCCTGCCGCCAGCCCAGCGGGCTGTTGCGCACCGCCTCGGGGGCGCGCATGGGCGGGATCACGTTGACGAAGTCGTACTTGATCTCGGCCGGGCCGTCGGGAGTCTTGAAGGTCGCCACCTTGCGGCCGGGATCGATGGCGGTCATCACGTGGTCATAGGCGACCTTGACGCCGCGATCCTGGAACAGCATGCGCACCTTTTCCGACACGATCGGCACGCTGAACAGTGACTTGTTGTTGGCGGCGTAGACCAGCTCGGCCTTGGCCCGGTTGCCGCGCCGGCGCAGATAGTCGTCGGTGATGAAGGTGTATTTCAAGGGCGCGCCGGCGCACTTCATCTCGGTGTTGGGGCGCAGGAACAGGCCGACGCCGCCGGTGTCGGCGAAACGCGACATCTCGCGCCAGGTGGCCTCGGCGGCCTCGGGGCCGGCGTAGACGCTGCCGATGCCGTCGCGGCCGATCAGGGCGGTGTCCATGCCCTCGATGGCGGCGTAGTCGAGCTGCAGGCCGGTGGCGACGACCAGGAAGTCGTAGGGCAGTGCCTGGCCACTTTCGGTGACCACCTTGTTGCCCTCGGGGTCGAACTCGGCGACCCGCTCCTCGACCAGGGTGACCCCGGCCGGGATGTATTCGGCGGTCGAGGACACCACGTAGCCGGCGGGCTTGAGACCGGCCGCCACCAGGGTGAAGCCGGGCTGGTAGAAATGCTCCTTGCGGCGGTCGACGACGGTGATCGTCGCGCCGGTCACCAGCCGTGACAGGCGGGCGGCGACGGCCAGGCCGGCGGCGCCACCGCCGGCGATGACGATGCGGGCCTTGGTGGCCACCGGGCCTGGGCCCGACGCCTTGGCGGCAAGTGGAACGCCGCCGAGGGCGGCGGCGCCGGCGAGGCGCAGGAGAGTGCGACGGTCGAGGACCGGTTGGACTGGAGACTTGGACATGGGGCGGCCTTGTCGTTCGTTAGGGGTGCGCTGTCCATGAGCGACCCCTAATCTTGAACTTGAAAAAGTTGAATTTGCAAGGGTGTTTTTTGACCTGCATCATCGCCGCGCCGGTCACGCCCCCTTCAGGGTGAACAGGAAGGTCGCGCCCCGTCCCTCCTCGCTTTCCACCCGGATGACGCCGTCGTGGCGCTCGACGATGCGCTTGCACAGCGCCAGCCCGACGCCGTCGCCGGGAACCTGGTCGCGGGTGACCAGGCGGCGGAACAGCTGGAACAGCGCCTCCCGCCCCTCGGCCGGCAGGCCGACGCCGCTGTCGGCCACCGCCACCTCCCACATGCCGTCGCCGATGTCGCGGGCCGAAACGGCCACCGCCGGCGGCTGGCCCGGCTTGGCGAACTTGATGGCGTTGGCGATCAAATTCTGGAACACCCGCGACAACTGGTCGGCGTCGCCGATCACCACCGGCAGCGGCGCGGCACGGTCGACGCGGGCGCCGCTCTCGGCGATCGCCGCCGTCAGGGATTGCACGGCCTGGTCCAGGGGCAGGTCCAGCGGTACCGGCCCGGGCTCGGCGCCGCGGGTGCTGATGCGGGAATACTCCAGCACGCCGTCCAGCATGCGGCTCATGCGCTCGGCGCCGTCGGTGACGAAGGCCATGAACTCGTGGCCTTCGGCGTCCAGGCGGTCGGCATAGCGGCGTTCGATCAGCTTGATGAACGATCCCACCGTGCGCAGCGGCTCGCGCAGATCGTGGGAAACGGTGTAGGCGAAGTTCTGCAGGTCGGCGTTCGAGCGTTCCAGTTCCGCCGCCTGGGCCTTGATGCGCCGTTCCTGGTAGGTCAGGTCCGCCAGCATGCCGTCCAGGGAGCGGCACAATTCGTCCAACTCGGTGGTGCCGCCGGCGATGTCCCGCGCCCGCCACGAGCGGTCGCCGGAACGGATGGCGCGCATGCCGGCGATCAGGCCGGCCAGCGGACGCGCCACGAAGCGCTGCAGCAGCAGCAGCACCGCCACCACCACCGCCACCAGCGTGGCGGCGAGGATTCCCATCGTGCTCCACAGGAGCCGGCTCTCCTGCGCCAGCATCACCCGCGCCGGGCTGGACACCACGATGCCATGCATCAGGTCGCCGCCCCCAAGGGGGGCAAGGGCCGCCAGCCGCGCCATGCCGTCGCCGTCCGCCAGCGCGCGGAACACCGGACGCCCCTGGACCAGGGCCTCGGCCAGCACGCCGGCCAGCACGACTTGGGTTTCGGTCGCCAGCGGCTCGTCGCGATAGGTGGTCAGCTCGTGCCCGTCGCGGTCCAGCAGGGCGACGTGAAGGCCGGGCGGCAGGCCCAGGCCGTCGATCAGGTGCTTGAACCAGTCCAGCTGCTTGCCGGCGATCAGCACCCGCGCCACCGTCCCGTCGGCGGCCAGCACCGGCTGCGCCACCGGCATCACCCGCTTGCCGCTCACCCGCCCGACGATATACGCGCCCGCCGCGAATCCCCGGCTTTCCACCGCCTTGCGGAAATAGTCGCGGTCGGCCAGCGACACCGGCTTGTCCAGCGCCCACGGCGCGCAGAGGACACGGCCGTCGGGCGCCGCGATGAGCAGGGTGTCGTATCCGGCGGCGTTGCGCAGGCTCTCGGCCAGCTTGCCGGTGCAGGCGCCCGAGGCGATGTCGTCGGCGTCGACGGCCGACAGCGAGGCCAGCAGCGGCCGGCTTTCGGCGACCCATTGGTTGTGGGCGAGGGCCACCAGCTGGGCGTAGCTGGCGATGGTGCGGCGGGCGTCCTCGACCATGCGGCCGTGGATGGCGTCGACGACCACCGCGCCGGCCAGCCCGAACGCCGCCACGATCGCGGCGGCGACCAGCACCACGATGGTGCGCAGGCTCATTGCCGAGGACTTCGGAGCCATCCCGGTTCCCCCCAGGGAAGTGACGGCCTTTCCGGGAAGTATACCCCGCATCGCGGGCGGTGGGGAGTGGGGAACGCGGGAAAAGGGCTCCGACGGGGCCCTTTTCCCGCTCGACGTCAGCCTCGGGCCATCTTGGCCAGGCGCATCCGCAGCGCGTTGAGCTTGATGAAGCCCTGGGCGTCGCGCTGGTCGTAGACGCTGTCCTCCTCGAAGGTGACGTAGTCCATGCGATAGAGCGACTTGGGCGACTTGCGGCCGACCACGGTGACGTTGCCCTTGTAGAGCTTCAGGCGCACGGTGCCCTCGACGTTCTCGGACACCTTGTCGATCATCTGCTGCAGCGCGACGCGCTCGGGGCTGAACCAGAAGCCGTTGTAGATCAGCTCGGCGTAGCGCGGCATCAGCTCGTCCTTGAGGTGGCCCTCGCCGCGATCCAGCGTCAGGCTTTCCATGGCGCGGTGGGCGACGATCAGCACGCTGCCGCCGGGGGTCTCGTAGACGCCGCGCGACTTCATGCCGACGAAGCGGTTTTCCACCAAATCCAGGCGGCCGATGCCGTTGGCGCCGCCCAGCTCGTTGAGCCGGGTCAGCAGCTGGGCCGGGCTCATGCGGACGCCGTCGATGGCCACCGCGTCGCCCTTCTCAAACTCGATCTCCACGTAGGTGGGGGTGTCGGGGGCGTTCTCGGGGCTGACCGAACGGGTGAACATGTCCTCGTCGGGCTCGACCCAGGGGTCCTCCAGCGCCTTGCCCTCGTAGCTGATGTGCAGCAGGTTGGCGTCGGTGGAATAGGGCGCCTCGCCGCGCTTGTCCTTGGCGATGGGGATCTGGTGCTTCTCGGCGAAGTCCAGGAGCTTGGTGCGGCTGGTCAGGTCCCAGATGCGCCACGGCGCGATGACCTTGATGTCGGGCTTGAGCGCGTAATAGCCCATTTCGAAGCGCACCTGGTCGTTGCCCTTGCCGGTGGCGCCATGGCACACGGCGTCGGCGCCGACCTGATTGGCGATCTCGATCTGGCGCTTCGAGATCAGCGGCCGCGCGATCGAGGTGCCCAGCAGGTAGACCCCCTCGTAGAGCGCGTTGGCGCGGAACATGGGGAACACGAAGTCCCGCACGAACTCCTCGCGCAGGTCGTCGATGAAGATGTTTTGGGGCTTGATGCCCATGAGCTCGGCCTTTTTGCGGGCCGGCTCCAGCTCCTCGCCCTGGCCGAGATCGGCGGTGAAGGTCACCACCTCGCACTGATAGGTGTCCTGCAGCCAGCGCAGGATGATCGAGGTATCGAGGCCGCCCGAATAGGCCAGCACCACCTTCTTGACTTCGCCCTTCATGGGAAACGCCCTTGGCAATGGGGATGAACCGAAGGGCCGAAGTATAGGCATTGCCGCAAAGGGGGCAAGGGGAACGGGGTGGCGCGGATGGCCCGGGTCAATGATGCCCGTGCGCCTCGGCGCATTTCACGCACTGGGTGGCCGCCGGGTCGAGGTCCAGGCGCCTGGCCGGGATCTTGGCGTCGCAGGTCAGGCAGTGGCCGTAGTCGCCGTCCTCGATGCGCTGGAGGGCGGCCAGGATGCGGTGGTGCTCGGCGCGGTAGCGGCGCTCGTGCTCGGCGGCGATGGCCTGCATCTGCATGGCGTCCATGCGCGACAGCCGCCCCACGCTCTGCTGGTCCAGTTCCACCGGGCGGGCGGCCTCGTGCTCCATCGCTTCCAGGCGCTCGACCTCGGCCAGGCGCTCCCGGAGCTTGGCGCGGTAGGTGTCGATGTCGAGGTCGCGGCGGGACATGGCGGTCTCCTTGTTCGTCCTCGGGTCATGCTAGCAAGGCCGGCCCCCGGCCGACAACGCAAAGCGAACAGGGTGGGAGCAAAGCGGACAAAGGTGTATGCGGGGATCAGCGGCGGCGGTCGCCGAAGCTGCGGCGGGGATTGGGATCGGGGGCGATGATCGGCGGCTCGTCGTCGCGGCGCCCCCCGACACCCCCCTCGCCGGCGGCGCCCGGAGGCTCGACGGCGGCCGTCCGCGCCAGGTTCGGCCAGCGGCCCCAGGCGAACACCCAGGCGCCGATGACATAGGTGAGCGGGAACAGGAACAGCAGCGACCACAGCCAATGGTAGCCAGCCTTGCGCAGGATGACGGCGTTCAGCGCCAGCCCCAGGCCGGTCAGCACCGCCACCGCCACCACGGTGGTCCAATAGACCAGCGGCGGCAGCCCGCCGACTTGGCCATCCATTTCCCATTCCATCACGGCGCTCCCTCCGTGCTGGGCCAGCGCGACAGCGCCAGCACCACCAGCACCGCCAAGAGGCCGACCACCGGAAGGAACACCAGCAAGGACAGCGCCGGATTGAGCCCGGCACGCGAGAACACCCGCCACAGCGGGACGATCACCAGCAGCGCCACCAGCAGATTGCTGGACAACGTGTTCACCAGCAGGATGTCCATGCCTCCCTCCCTTCCCCCGTCATGTGGCGAGGCCGGGGGATGGAGGAAACCGCTCCTTATGGGGATCAGACGGCCGGCGGCGCGTGGGCGTCGTCGGTGATGCCGGCCTCGATGCGGGCCTGCAGCCGCGAGCAGCGCTGGCGTTGGCTGTCGCTTTTCAGCTGGCCGCAGGCGGCCATGATGTCGGCGCCCCGCGACTTGCGGATGGGGGCCGAGTAGCCGGCGTCCTGGATGATGTCGGAGAAGGCCTTGATGGTCTTCAGGTCCGAGCATTCGAACTCGACGCCCGGCCAGGGGTTGAAGGGAATCAGGTTGAACTTGGCCGGCAGGCCCTTGATCAGCCGCAACAGTTGGCGGGCGTCGGCGGTCGAATCGTTGATCCCCTTCAACATCACGTATTCGAAGGTGATGCGCCGGGCGTTCGAGGCGCCGGGATAGTCGCGGCAGGCCCGCATCAGCTCGGCCAACGGGTATTTCTTGTTGATGGGCATGATGCGGTCGCGCACCTCGTCGGTGACGGCGTGCAGGCTGACCGCCAAGTTGCAGCCCAGCTCCTCGCCGCAGCGCTGCATCATCGGCACCAAACCCGAGGTGGACAGCGTGATGCGGCGCTTGGACAGGGCGATGCCCTCGCCGTCCATGGCAATCCTGAGCGCGGTGGCGACATTGTCGAAATTGTAGAGCGGCTCGCCCATGCCCATGACCACGATGTTGGACAGCCGGCGCGCCGAATCGTCGGGAGTGGGCCATTCGCCGTAGGAATCGCGCGCCACCATGAACTGGCCGACGATCTCGGCGGCAGTCAGGTTGCGCACCAAGAGCTGGGTGCCGGTGTGGCAGAACCGGCAGGTCAGCGTGCAGCCGACCTGGCTGGAGATGCAGACCGCGCCGCGCTCCTCGTCCTCGTCGGGGATGTAGACGGTCTCGGCCTCGTTGCCGTCGGCGAATTTCAGCAGCCACTTGCGGGTGGTGTCCACCGAGATCAGCTCGCGGCTGACCTCGGGGCGCTCGACCACGTAATGCTCGGCCAGCTTGGCCTGCATGACCTTGGAGATGGAGGTCATGCGCGCGAAATCGGTCTCGCCCCGGTTATAGAGCCAGTGCCAGATCTGCTTGGCGCGAAATGGCTTCTCGCCGATGGTGGCCATTTCGGCGGCCAGCTCCTCGCGCGACAGGCCGATGAGGTTCTTCTTGTCCATGGGCTAGAGATATAGGAACAGGCCGCCGCGCCGCCACTTCTTCTTCATTGTCACCGCTTGACGCCGCAAGCCTTGTCGATGGCGGCCAGGGCGGCCGTGAAGCCGTCCAGCATCACCGTGTCGGTGATGGCCGAGCCCTTGGCCGGCGTGGCGCGCACCACCACCTCGCGGCCCTTGACCAGCTGGGTGATGATGGCCTTGTCGGCGGCGGCGTCCTTGGCCCAGGCGGAATCGCCCTTCGCGAAGAACGAATGCTTCATGCCGCCGATCTGGATCTCGGCCTCGGCGTCCTTCCTGAAGCCGAACGGCGCCACCAGGCTGACCTCGCCCTTGCTCTTGGCGCGATGGGTCACGGCCAGGGCGACGCCCGGCCGGCGGGGCTCGCCGCCATTGGTCTTGGCCGCCTGCGCGGCGGCATAGCACACCTTGCCCGAGGCATCGGAATACACATAGCCTTCCCACGACCCGAAGGAACCAAGCCGCTTGGCCTCGTCGGCCCGGGCCGAGGCGGCGAGGGCAGCCATCAGGGCGGCGGCGAGGGCGGTCGTCCGTCGAATGGTCATGGTCCAATTCCTTGGGGTGGGCGAAAGGCGGGGGATTTAGACCGCCTTCGCCGGCCGGCTGTCAACCCTTTGACGGACACATGCCGATGAAATCCCATCCCATCCTCGTCGAGGCGCGACGCGGCGGCCTGGTGGAAAGCCGCCACCGGGTGCATGTGGTCTGCGCCGATACCGCCGGTGCGATCGTGGCGGCATGGGGCGACAAGGCCTTTCCGGTCTTCCCCCGCTCGGCGGTCAAGCCGATCCAGGCCCTGCCGCTGCTGGAAAGCGGCGCGGCGGCGGCCTTCGGCCTCGGCGGCGAGGAGATCGCCCTGGCCTCGGCCTCCCACTCGGCCGAGCCCATGCATGTGGAACGGGTGCGCGCCTGGCTGGGCCGCATCGGGCTGTCCGAGGCCGACCTGGAATGCGGCGCGCCGGCCGGCACGCCGGGAGCGCTCCACAACAACTGCTCGGGCAAACATGCCGGCTTCCTGACGGTGGCCCGCCACCTCGGACTGCCGACGCGCGGATACGTCGCCCACGACCACCCCGTCCAGCGGCTGGTGTCGGCCGCCCTGGCCGACCTGACCGCGATCGGCGACGCCCCGTGGGCGACCGACGGCTGCTCCATCCCCACCTTCCGTTTCCCGCTGGCGGCACTGGCGGTGGCCATGGCGCGGACGGCGGCACCCGCCGCCGACCGCGAATCGGCGGCACGCACCGTCGTCGCCGCCATGCTGGCCCATCCCGCCCTGGTCGCCGGCACGGGGCGCTTCGACACCGTGTTCATGACGGCCAGCCACCTGATCGCCACCAAGGCCGGGGCCGAGGGCGTTCACGCCGCCATCGTCCCCGCCCGGGGCTGGGGCATCGTCGTGAAGGCGGAGGACGGCGCCGGCCGCGCCGCCGAGGCGGCGATGGCGGCGGTGCTCGACCGCCTCGGCCTGCTGGGCGGCGACGAACGCGCGGCATTGGACTCCCGGCGGGTACTGCTGAACGTCGCCGGTCTCGTGGTCGGCGAGGTGACCGCCGAATCGTGACCGGGGCGCGGTATTGGTGGCCGACCCGCCACCACCCCTGGCACAGCCGGGGCCGTTCATGTTACGAATCGGTACTTCAATCGCAGGGGCAGGAGCGCCGATGGTCGGCGGGGAACCGAATTGCGCCTCGCGCCGCCCCGACACGGTCGACGACCTGCCGGCATTGATCCTGCGCCTGTCTCTGGCCCGAGGCATCGACGAGATCATGGCCCAGGTCCGCGTCGGCGCCCGTCTTCTCTCCGGCGCCGACGGCGTCACCTTCGTGCTGCGCGAGGGCGACACCTGCTTCTACGCCGACGAGGACGCCATCAGCCCGCTGTGGAAGGGCCAGCGCTTCCCCGCCCATACCTGCATCTCGGGGTGGGCGATGATCCATCGCCGGCCGGTGGTGATCGAGGACATCTACCGGGATCCGCGCATCCCCCACGACGCCTACCGGCTGACCTTCGTCAAAAGCCTGGTGATGGTGCCGGTGCGCGAGGACGACCCGGTGGCGGCCATCGGCGCCTATTGGGCCACCCACCACCGCGCCACGACCGCCGAGGTCGAGACACTGCGCACCATCGCCAACGCGGCGGCGGTGTCGATGACCAACGTCGCCCTTTATCTTTCGCTGGAACGGGCCGCCGACGAGGCCCGGCGGCAGGCCGAGGAGGCCGAACGGCGAGCCCGGGAGCTGGCCGAGGCCAAGGCGGCGGTCGATCGCGCGACGCGCCAGCGCAGCCATTTCCTTGCCGCCTGCTCCCACGATTTGCGCCAGCCCTTCCAGGCCATGCGGCTGTTCCATTCCATCCTGTCCGATGGCGTCGACGGGGACAGCCGGCAAGTGGTCGAGCTCCTCGGCCAGGCCATGACCCATGGCGAGGATCTGCTGCGGGCGCTGCTGGACGTGTCGATCATCGACAGCGGCCTCCAGGCGCCGGCCGTCGCCCCGCTTGCCGTCGGCGAGATGTTCGCGCGCGTCACCGCCACCTTCTCGGCCCAGGCGGCGGCGAAGGGATTGCGCCTGATCGTGATGCCGAGTTCGGCCCGCGTCGCCAGTGACCCGATCCTGCTGACCCGCATCATCGCCAATCTGGTCGCCAACGCCATCAAGTACACATCGTCCGGGCGGGTGCTGGTGGGCGCCCGCCGGCACGGCGACCAGGTGGCGCTGGAGGTCTGGGACCAAGGAATCGGCATCGCGCCGCAACACCTGGACGAGGTGTTCGACGACTTCTTCCAGATCGGCAACCCCCAGCGCGACAAGGCCCTGGGGCTGGGATTGGGGTTGGGAATCGTCCGCCGCCTCGCCGCCGCCCTCGGCCATCCGGTGACCGTGCGGTCGCGGCCAGGTGCCGGATCGGTGTTCCGCGTCACCGTGCCGGCGGCGGGCCGGCGCGGATAGGCGGCAGGACCGCCCCCGCCCAAGGCCGCGTCGGATGTCAGTGGCGCAGCGCCTCGTCGGCCTGTTCCACCTCGCGCCGCGCCGCATCCAGCAACCCCCGGCAGGTCACCATCGCCGCGTCGGTCGGCCACGCCATCTCGGCGCATCGGTTCAGCAGCCCATAGGCGCGGGCGAGATGGCGCCCGCATTCCATGATCCGCTCGGCATCCATGGTCATGCCCTCCCCTGGCGTGCGTGGCCGTCGGCGCGGCGGGGGCGTCGCGGCGCATGCTTGTCCTTGCGGAAGCCCGCCTTGTGGATCGCTTTCTTGAGGTCTTCCCAGGCGTCGAGGATTTCCGCCGCCGCCGCGCCGTCGCCACCATCGCCGCCGGTCCTGAAATAGGACTCGGCGAGGCGCATGTGGCCGGCCAGCGACAGCGCGGCCTCGCGCACCGCCTCCCGCGACAGCAATTCGCTGCGCTGGGCCAGGAACGCCTCGACCTCGGCGATCTCCGCCTCGGAGCAGGCGGCGCGCAACGCGCCATCCACCGCCGGGCGCTCCTTGTCGATGCGCCCGACCAGTTCCGACCGTCCGCGTTTGATGGCGGGATCATAGATGGTCCGGATCACCTGGATCACCCGGCGGCGTTCACGGAACTGCATGGCGCCCTCCATCCATATGCGGACAACTGATGGGCATTATACTACGCTCGGTCAGGCCGTATATCAAGCCCCCATTCGGGCCGCATACGGACAGCCCGCCGGCGCTGAAGCAAACTCAAACATGCATCATTGGCGAAAGAATCCCCATGCCCTTCGACCAAGGTATGTGTTAGCTTGCCCACAAGGGAAGGAAGCGGAGCCGTCCGCATGGACGCGAACCAGGACAAACCGGAAGAATCGTTCCCCACGCAGCCCGAGCCGGGCCGCCGCTGCCGCGACATGGTCGCCGTCGCCATGCGCGCCTATATGGAATTGCTGCAACGCGCCGCCGTCGGCGGCAAGGTTCCGGTGGAGCAGGTGGTCCGCATCGGCAACGCGGTGATGGCGGCCGGTGGGCCGTTGGCCGCCTACTATGCCCAGACCGAGGCCAAGTGCGACGCCGTGTTCGCCTTGGGCACCGCCGAGCGCAAGCGCCTCGACGTCCTCGGCCGGCTGATCGTCCAGCCCTTCGCCCACCTCCTGGACGATCCCGACAGCGGCATCGACCGCCCGCATCTGCCGCAGTTCTTCTCGGCCATCCGCATGGTCTGCGGCGACGAGGAGCATGCCCAGCTGAAGGCGCGCTGCGCCGTCATCGCCGAGGACCACCGCACGCCCCAGGGCCTGATCGACTGGGAGGCGTTTTACCGCGACCCCGACGCCCAGCAGGTGCTGGAGCAGGTGCAGGTGTCCGTCGCCCGCAGCTTCAAGCGCTTCGAGGCGCGCAAGGACTGGTTCATGATCGTCATGAACTCGGTGCCGCAATCGGTGTCGCTGTCCTCCAACGCCTTCGTCCCCAAGAAGCCCGAGGACAAGGTGGTGGTCACCGAGTTTACCGCCGCCTCCATGTGCACCCTGTTCGACGCCCTGCTCGCCTCGGTGCGGCCCGACGCCTTCGACAAGGCGCGCCGCGCGGTGTTCGTCGCCCGCTGGGGGTCCGACCCGGACAAGGTCTTCGGCCCCCTGTTCACCGAGCTCGCGGCGCTGTCGCGGCGCGCCAAGGGCTGACCTACTCCGTCTTGTCGCCCTTGCGGCGCACCGCGTCCCAATCCCGCGGCAGCACCGTGTCGGGATGCCACAGGCCGCGCTGGCCGGCGATGGCGGCGGCCTGGTCCGCCTCGTAAGGGCCGTCCTTGGCCGCCCGCGCCGTCCCCGCCGCCACCAGCAGGCGCCCCAGGTCGCCCTCGGCCACCCGGCAGCGGCCGAGCAGGCGGTCACCGGCCACGTCGAGGATGTCGCAGGCGACACCCTTGGCCACCAGCTCGCCCATGCGCTTGCGGGCCGGACGGCCGCAGTCGAAGGCGTCCTTGCCCTTGTGGGCGCACAGGTCGCGCCGCGACGGCACCGTCACCCCCAACAGCGTCACCCTGAGGCCGCGCACCTGCAGCGAGGCGCCGTCATGGCCTTCCGCCCGCCCCCACACGCAGGCGCCGCCCTCGCCGTCGTCGCCGCAGCGCACGGGGGCGGCCTGGGCGGCGGTTCCGGCCAGGGCGATCAGGATGAAAAGGGCCAGCAACGGTTGCATGCGATGACAATACCCCGTCCTGGCACCGACGCCAACTGGACACGCGACGGGCGGGCGGGTTAAAAAACCGGTTCCGTTCCAGCACGATGCGCCAGAGGCCATGCAGACCGCCAACGATATCCGCCGCGCCTTCCTCGACTACTTCGCCCGCGAGGGCCACGAGGTGGTCTCCTCCAGCCCGCTGGTGCCCCGCAACGATCCGACGTTGATGTTCACCAACGCCGGCATGGTCCAGTTCAAGAACGTCTTCACCGGGGTCGAGAAGCGCGACTACGCGCGCGCCGCCACCTCGCAGAAATGCGTGCGCGCCGGCGGCAAGCACAACGACCTCGACAATGTCGGCTATACCGCCCGGCACCACACCTTCTTCGAGATGCTGGGCAACTTCTCGTTCGGCGACTATTTCAAGGAACGCGCCATCGAGCTGGCCTGGAACCTGATCACCAAGGATTTCGGCCTGCCGCGCGACCGCCTGCTGGTCACCGTCTACCACGACGACGACGAGGCCTTCGACGCCTGGAAGCGCATCGCCGGCCTCGCCGACGACCGCATCGTCCGCATCCCCACCTCGGACAACTTCTGGGCCATGGGCGACACCGGCCCCTGCGGCCCGTGCTCCGAAATCTTCTTCGACCACGGCCCGTCGATTCCCGGCGGCCCGCCCGGCAGCCCCGACCAGGACGGCGACCGCTTCATCGAGATCTGGAACCTGGTCTTCATGCAGTTCGAGCAGGTGGACAAGGACACCCGCGTGCCGCTGCCCAAGCCCAGCATCGACACCGGCATGGGCCTGGAACGGCTGGCCGCCGTGCTTCAGGGCAAGCACGACAACTACGACATCGACATGATGCGGGCGCTGATCGAGGCGTCGGCCCAGGCATCGGGCACCGATCCCGACGGCCCGCACAAGGTGTCGCACCGGGTGGTCGCCGACCACCTGCGCTCCATGTGCTTCCTGATCGCCGACGGCGTGCTGCCGTCCAACGAGGGCCGCGGCTACGTGCTGCGCCGGATCATGCGCCGCGCCATGCGCCACGCCCATCTGATGGGCTGCGCCGAGCCGCTGATGTGGCGCCTGGTCCCCGCCCTGCTCAAGCAGATGGGCGACGCCTATCCCGAACTGGGCCGCGCCGGCGCCCTGATCACCGAGACCCTGAAGCTCGAGGAAACCCGCTTCAAGGCCACGCTCGACAAGGGCCTCCGGCTGCTGGACGACGAGATCGGCCGCCTGGGCCAGGGCGCCAGGCTGCCGGGCGAGACCGCCTTCAAGCTCTACGACACCTACGGCTTCCCCCTCGACCTGACCCAGGACGCGCTGAAGTCCAAGGGCATCGGCGTCGACACCGACGGCTTCAACGCCGCCATGGAGCGCCAGCGCGCCGAGGCCCGCAAGGCCTGGGCCGGCTCGGGCGAGGCGGCCACCGAGAGCTTGTGGTTCGAGGTCCGCGAGGCCCACGGCGCCACCGAGTTCCTGGGCTACGACGCCGTCGAGGCCGAGGGCAAGATCGTCGCCCTGGTCGAGAACGGCGCCTCCGTCGAGGCCGTCCATCCCGGCCACGAGGTGGCGGTGGTGGTCAACCAGACCCCGTTCTACGGCGAATCCGGCGGCCAGGTCGGCGACACCGGCGTCATCTCCATCGCCGGCGGCAAGGCCCGGGTGGCGGTGAAGGACACCCACAAGAAGCTGGGCGACCTGGTGGTGCATTTCGGCACCGTCGAGGGCGGCCCGGTGGCGGTGGGCGAGGATGCCCACCTGGCGGTGGATTGCGAGCGTCGCGACGCCATCCGCGCCCACCACTCGGCCACCCATCTGCTGCACGCCGCGCTTCGCGGCACCCTCGGCGGCCACGTCACCCAGAAGGGCAGCCAGGTCGGCCCAGACCGGCTGCGCTTCGACTTCGCCCACCCCAAGGCCATGGGCATCGACGAGATCCGGGTGGTCGAGCGGGAGGTCAACCGCCAGATCCGCAAGAACCGCGAGGTCGGCACCAAGCTGATGACCCCCGACGCCGCCATCGAGGCCGGCGCCATGGCCCTGTTCGGCGAGAAATACGGCGACGAGGTGCGCGTGGTCGCCATGGGCGGCGACGATGGCGGCGCCAATTTCTCGGTCGAGCTGTGCGGCGGCACCCATGTGCGGCGCACCGGCGACATCGGCGGCTTCAAGATCGTCGCCGAGAGCGCGGTGGCGGCCGGCGTCCGCCGCGTCGAGGCGGTGACCGGCGGCGCCTTCCTGGCCTGGGCCGAGGAGCAGCAGGAACTGGTCTCCCGCGCCGCCGGCGCGCTCAAGGTCGGCCCCGCCGACCTGCCCGCCCGCATCAATCAGTTGATGGAGGACCGCCGCAAGCTGGAGCGCGAGCTGGCCGAGACCCGCAAGCAGCTGGCCTCGGGCGGCGGCGGCACCCAGGCCAAGACCGTGGCCGGTATCACCTTCGCCGGCCGGGTGCTCGACGGCATTCCCGCCAAGGACCTCAAGGGCATGGCCGACGAGATCAAGAAGCAGATCGGCTCGGGCGTCGTCGCCCTGGTCTCCACCGACGGCGGCAAGGCCAGCCTGGTGGTGGCGGTCACCGACGACCTGACCGGCCGCTTCTCGGCCGTGGACCTGGTTCGCGTCGGTTCCGAAGCGGTGGGCGGCAAGGGGGGCGGCGGCCGGCCCGACATGGCCCAGGCCGGCGGCCCCGACGCCTCGGCGGCGGCGGCGGCGGTGGACAGGATCGAGGCCGCCCTGGCGGGATGAGCCCCCGCCCATGGGCGGGTGGGGTCAGGCGCCGGTGGCCTGAACCTCGATGGTCAGGTGCGACAGGTCGCCCAGATGGGCCAGCCGCTCCCGGTAGTCGTCGAGTGGTCGCGGCCGCGCGGTGGCGATGGCGACGATCGCCGCGTGATGCCCCGGCCCCACCTGCCAGACATGGAGGTCGACGACGCGGTCCTCGGCGGTTTCCAGCGCCCGGCGGATCTCCTCGGGCAGGTCCTCGCCGGGAGGCAGCATGCCGACCAGCACGCCGCCGCTGTCCCGCAGCAACCCCCACGACCACCGCGCGATGACGGCGGCCCCGACCATGCCGGTCAGCGGGTCCAGCCACGGCCAGTCGTAGGCGCGGCCGGCCATCAGGGCGACGATGGCCAGCACCGAGGTCAGGGCGTCGGCCAGCACGTGCAGATAGGCGGCGCGCAGGTTGTTGTCGACCGCATGGCCGTGATGGTGATCGTGCCCGTGCCCGTGCTCATGCCCATGGTGGTGGGAGTGGTCGTCGCGCAGCAGCCACGCCGACAGCAGGTTGACCGCCAGCCCCAGCGCCGCCACCGCCATGGCCTGGCCATAGGCGATGGGAACCGGATCGAGCAGGCGGTCAACGCTTTCCCAGCCGATCAGCAGCGCCACCAGCGCCAACACCACCGCGCTGGCGAAGGCGGCGAGGTCGCCCAGCCGGCCGGTGCCGAACGAGAAGCGCGGGTCGTGGGCCAGGCGGCGGGCGAACAGATAGGCCAGGGCGGTGATCAGCATCGCCGCCGCATGGGTCGCCATATGCCAGCCGTCGGCCACCAGCGCCATGGACCCGAACACCGTGCCGGCGCCGATCTCGCCCACCATCATCACCGTCGTCAAGGCGATGACCGCCCAGGTGCGGCGCTCGTTGCGGTGCTGGTCGTGGCCGAGAAACAGGTGCGAATGGTCCGAGGAATTGGCTGTCGGCACGGTCATTGGCGCGGTCCCCCCATCGCTTGCTACCTCATGTAGGTCCGCAGGATTTCCACCAGTTCGTCGGCGCCCTGGCGGCGGCCGGCCTCGTCGGCGGCCTCGACCACGTGGTGGCCCAGATGCCCCTCGACCAGTTCGGCCATCAGGCCGTTCACCGCCCCCCGCACCGAAGCCACCTGCTGCAGCACCGACAGGCAGTCGCCCTCCTCGTTGAGCGCCCGTTCGATGGCATCCATCTGTCCTCGGATACGGCGCACGCGGGCGATCAGGCGGGGCTTGTCCTTGAAGACGTGGCTCATGAAATCCTCCGATGGGGATATGGTATAGGGGGGTACCCTATCTTGTCGAGTCCGAGTCGCGACACCGCAGACCCGGTCGGGCCTGCCGCCACTAAGAGAGGGCGCGCTCCATCTCCGAGACAAAGGCGTTCGAGCGGGCGTCGAGGTCGCGCCCAAGGGCGTTGATCTCGCCGGTCACGGCGACGACGTCGCGGACGCGCCGCATGATGATGTCGGCCGAGTCGCCGGTGGAACGCACATGGCCGCCCACGTCCTCGGCCCGGTCGGCGGCCCGGCGCACCATTTCCTCCATCGCGACCGCCGCCTGCCCCTGCACGCGGGCGGTCTCCGTCACCATGCCGACGGCGCCCAGCAGCCCCTCGATGGAGCCGGCGACATCGTGGATCGCCGTCTCGGTGGTGCCGATCAGGCCTCGGATATGCGCGATGTTCTGCTCGACCTCGACGGTCGCCGCCGCGGTCTGCCCGGCAAGGGTCTTCACCTCCTGGGCGACCACCGCGAAGCCCTTGCCCGCCTCGCCGGCCCGCGCCGCCTCGATGGTGGCATTGAGGGCCAGCAGGTTGGTCTTCCCGGCGATGCTGGCGATCAGGCCGGCGATATCATCGATCCGCGTCGTCGCCGCGCTCAGCTCGGCGATGCGATTGGCCGACTGGTCGGCGCGGCCAGCCGCTTCCCGCGCCAGCGAGGACGAGCGCTCGGCCTCGGTCTCGATGCTGCTCATGGCGCGGGCGACGCCGATGACGGTGGCCGAGACCGAGGCGATGCCGGTGACGATCTCCTCGACCTCGGCCACCGCCGTCCGGATGCGCCCCTCCGACGAGCGCGCCTCGCTCTCGCAGACCTCCGAGGCGTGGTGGAGCGCCGTGCCCAGCCGGGTCAGCTCGTCGATGGCCGTGCCCAGGGAGCCATGGAACTCGGCATGGAACTGGCGCTGGCGCTCGGCCCGCTCGGCGGCGCGAACCGAGGCCGCGCCCTGCTCCTCCTCCGCCAGCCGGGAGATGGTCCGCTCGTCCTCGATGGCCCGGGCCAGGGACCGGCTGAGGTCGCCGATCTCGTCGGCGCGATCGGCGAAGGGCACGACGGCGCCTTCCTGCGCCGCTTCGCGCAGCCTGGCGGCCACCTCGGCGATCCGGCGGATCGGGCTCAGAACCCCGCGATGCAGCAGCAGCATTCCACCGATGCCGAAGATGCCGATCATCCCGAGCAACAGGCCGGCCTGGGTGACCATGTTGCGGCGCTGGGCCGCCAGTTCGGCCGATCGATCGGCCTTGACGACAAGATGCGCCGGCTCTTGGCCGGAAATGCCCGTAAGCGGAATCGAGAGATGAAGCTCGGTCCCGACCAATCTGGCCTCGCCAGCGGTGGCGCCGGGACGGACGTCGACCTCGCCGCCGAGGTGAAGATCGCGGACCCGGTCCAGGACCGGCTCGACGTTGAAGTCCACCGCGATGGACAGGGCCACGACGTTCTCGAAGGTCGCCATGTCCAGCCGCTGGACGTGCACATAGGCGCGAAAGACCTCTCCCGACGGCGTCGCCACGAAGCCTGATACCGGCGGCGCGGTGGCGTCGGAGGCGAAGGCCGTCCGCGCCTCGCGCACCCCGGTGCCGTCGCAGGCTCCAGGGTCGGGGACGGCGCTGCCCGCCCCCCGCAGGGCGGCCACCGGCCTGAGGGCACGGTCGCAGACCGTCAATCCCGACAGCATGTTGCCGGTGGTCTTGTTCCACTCGGTAAAGGTGGTGCGCAGGACCTGGGCCAGGGGCTCCCCCGAGAGCCGGCGGTCGAGAACCGCCGCCGCCAACGGGCTGTCAGGTCCCAGCGCCGCGCGCCAACTGAGGTGAAGCGCCACCAGCGAGCGCTCGACCGAGTCCTCGATCGCCAGGCTGGTGAGATCGGAAAGCCGCAACAGCTCGGCCTCGCGAGCGGCGGACAGGATGTGAAGCTGCAAGGCGATGACGGCGCCGGAAACCAGCAGGCCGGTGGCGGCCACGCCGGCCACCACCTTCCTCAGCAAGCTGCGTCGCTCGATCGTCGAAGCCGGCGGTGCCAGCGTTGCCATGGCCGCCCCCAGATCACGGAACCGGCTTATCCCCCGTCACCAACGGTCCGTTGACCGTACCCCAGCCGTTGGCGCCCATGCCGGTCCAGAAATAGTGGATCGCGCCACGATAGCCCCAATCCTGCGCCTGCCGGCAGGCGACGAAGCTGTTGGGACAGTATTCGCCGTTGCAGTAGATCACGATCGGCTTGGCGTCGCCGCCGGCGACGGCCAGCAAGGCGTCCTTGGTGAACGCCTTGTCGGGGACCGAGAGGTTGACCGCGCCAGGGATGTGCCCCTTGGCGTAGAGCGTCGGCGTCCGGGTGTCGATGAAGAGGTTAGTCATCTCGGCGGGCTTCCCGCCCGCCTTGAGCGCCGGCAGGTTGGCCTGGAACAGCGCCTTGGCCTCCGCCGCCGACACCGACTTGGCGCCGGGACATTCCTTGGCCGACATGCCGGGCAGGCATCCGTCGCCCCGGCAGACATTGTCGCCCTGCTCGGCGGCGAGAGCACCGGGGAAGGCCGGCGCCAGGATCGCAAGGGCGACCGCTGCCGCGACGAGGGAAATTTTCAGTTGAGGGCGCAAAGCGATCATCCGCTTCCTCCATTCATGCCGAAGGGCCGGCGGGACGCAGCCCAGTCGACCACGAACGAAACAGTCATGATCATCACGGCGTGCCAATAGACCGCTGGAATGCAGCCGCAGACCCAAAAACCTTAACGCCGGGTTGATGGGAAGGCAAACGGAATATTATTATGGTTTTATCAAGCGATCGCTTGCTGTTAAATGCGCAACTTATGCACAATTGCGGTGGCGCCGGACGACCGCCGGGGACACCGTCAGTCCCGGATCAAATCCTGGATGTATCTGGGCAGCGCGAATGCCGCCTTGTGCAGCTCGGGGGTGTAGTAGCGGGTCGCCACCGGCGCCGCGTCGAAGCGGGCACGGAGGGTATCCACCGTCTCGGCGCCGGGTCGCGGCGAGCGCGACGCCCAGCCCAGGGCCATGACGCCGCCGACATAGGTCGGCACGGCGGCCACGTAGAAGCCCACCTCGGCGAAATGGGACTTGCGGCGACGATAGGTGTCGGTCACTTCCTGACCCTGCAGGAAGGGGACGCCGTTCTGGTTGACGACGATGCCGTCCGCGGTGAGGCAGCGGGCGCAATCCTTGTAGAACGACTCGGTGAACAGCACCTCTCCGGGCCCGATGGGATCGGTGGAATCGACCACGATCAGGTCGAACTTGCGATCCGTCTCGGCCATGAACTTGATGCCGTCGGCGATGACGATCTCGGTGCGCGGGTCGTCGAAGGCGCCGTCCGACACCGACGGCATGTGCTTGGCGCAGAACTCGACGACGCCGCCGTCGATCTCGACCAGCACCGCCCGCTCGACGCCCTTGTGCTTGAGGATCTCGCGCAGCATGCCGCCGTCACCGCCGCCGACCACGCAGGTGGAGCGCACGTCGCCATGGGCGTAGATGGGCACATGGGCCAGCATCTCGTGATAGACGAATTCGTCGCCGGTGGTGACCTGGATCACCCCGTCGAGGGTGAGCACCCGGCCGAAGCCGGGTGTCTCGAACAGGACGATCTCCTGCAGGCCGCCCTCGGAGCGATAGAGTTCCCGGCTGACCAGGAAGCTCTGCTGCCAGTGGCCGTAAAGGCTCTCCCGATGCCAATTCATTTCTTATCCCCTCGCCGGGCGCGCCCGTCCGGGCGCTTGGCCGCCGCCTCGACGGCGGCAAGCCGACGGCGCGAGAAGGCTCGCGCCGTCGAGGTCACGGCGTCAGGCCCCGCTTGCTCTCCGACAGGGTGACGAAGTCGGGCCTGAACGCTTCCTTCAGCACCGGGACCGCCTTGTAGGGATCGCAGTCGCCGCACATGAAGACGTCGAGCGCGGCATAGCCGCGTTCCGGCCACGAGTGGATGGAAATGTGGCTTTCGGCCAGCACCAGCACCCCGGAAATCCCGCCATTCGGCTGGAAGTGATGCAGATGGCAATGGAGGATGGTCGCGCCGCCCTCGATGGCCGACTTGCGCAAGGCTTCCTCCACCAGCTCGATGTCGTCGAGATTGGCGGCGCCCCACAGGTCGATGAGAAGATGCGTGCCGGCGAACTTCACGCCATCGCGCGACACATAGTAATCCTTGCCATTCTCGGTCTCAGGCCAGGCCTGATCCTCGTTGGCGGCGGCGACGTCTTGGGTATTCCTCGGATTGGCCCCCGAGTTCATCCCCAGTTGGGCAAGAGCGTGAGCCATTGCTCCCCCTCCAAACCAGTAGATGGACCAGAAGATGCGAAAGAACGGGGGTTATCGGTCATCCTCCCCCCCATTGCAAGCAAAAAAGCCCCCCGGCCGTCCCGATATCCCGGACGGGTGCGCGAAAGCTCAGTTGATCGACGACAGCCCCTCGTCCTTCACGCGCTGACGCCATTCGCTCATGAAGGTCTGGAAGTCTTCGACCTGCTTGATCTTGTCGGCCACCCGCCGGTAGTCGATGATGCCGCGCTCGGGGGCGCTGGTCAGCAGGTCGAAGGCCTCCTTGAACTCGGTGGCGGCCATCGGCTGGCCGTACTGGCGCCGCAGCCGCGCCAGCCCCCGGTCGTCGCGGGCCAGGGTCAGGGCGGTGGCGAGATCGATCACCCGGCGCATGGCGGTGGGATCGAGGCGCGGCTTGACGCCCTCCTCGACGGGATCGAGCAGGTTCTCGAGCGCGGTGGCGGCGTCCGCCCAGCGCTTCATGTCCCAGTAGATCTCCGCCCGCAGCTTCCTGGCCTGGTCGGCGTGGTCGTTGATGATCAACGCCAGCGCCTCGGCCGAGCGGCCCAGATCGGCCAGGGCGCGCACCCGCATGTAGCGGCGCTGGTCGTGCAGGTCGGCCGGCGGATCGGGGATTTCGCTCAGGTCCAGGCTGTCCAGCGCCTGGGCCGGCTTGCGGTTGGCCAGTTCGAGGAAGGCCAGGCGCGCCCCGACGCGGGCCTTATCGACGCCCTGGAGGCGGAATTGGACCTGATGGCGCAGCAGGTCGGCGGCACGGTCGAGCAGGTCCACCGAGGCCAGCCGGTCGGCCAGCTTGCGGATCATCTCGTCGCCCTTCTCGCCGGACGGCGTCAACTCCTGGAACTCGTCGTAGAGGCCGATGGCCACCACCGGCGGCAGCGAGTCGGCGGCGCCGTTGAGGAACAGGCGCTCGAAGTTGAGATTCATGAGATCCTGGACGCTGCCCACGTCGGGATGCTCGGCATAGTTCTCGACGATGGTACGGAAGGTCCTTAGGCCGGCGCCGTACTGGCCGTCGGCGATCTGCACCTCGCCGAGCCGCTTGAGAAGCTGGTATTCGAAATCACCGCCGCGCCACGCGAAGCGCAGCCGTTCCAGCTGCGGCACCGCCTCGGCCATGGTGATTTCCTCGCGTTCCAACTGCAGGCGGATGCGGTCGCGGGCGGCGAAGGCGCGGTCGGGCCGGGATTCCCCCTCCTCGGCCTCGCGGTATTTGGCGACGGCGGTTTCCCAGTTGCGGCCGGCCTCGGCGGCCAGACCCTGCATGTAGGCGATGGTGCCGGCGTCGCGCGGGCTGAGGCCGGGGCCGTTGACCGCCTCGACGATGCGCGTGGCCGCCTTGGCGTCACCCGCCGCCGCCACCGAAATCGCCGCGATGCGGCCCAGGGCCATGCGGATGCGGGGGCTGAGACCCTTGATCTCCTCGGGGGCCAGGCGCAGCATCAGCGCCTCGCGGCGGGGGTCGTTGCCATGACGGGCCTTGGCGGCGGCCAGCCACAGGCCGGCCTGGGGGTCGGTGGCGAGGGTCGGGTGCGACAGATCCTCGATGGCCTCGGCGTCGCGCTCCATCAGGAAGTTGGCGGCTCCCCGGACGGCGCGGAATTCGGGCCGTTCCAGCACGGTGGGGTCCGCCTGCGCCATCACCCTGAGCGCGCCCAGGGCCTCGGCGGCCATGGAATTGGCCAGATAGTGGCGGGCGATCTCCAGCCGCTGCGCGTTCTTCTCCTCGGGCTTGAGGCGGGTGAAGCGCAACATCAGCTTCTCGTGTTCCTCGCGGAATTTGTCGAGCCCGCCCCGCATCCACCGCGACAGGTCCAGCGGGCCGGTGGCCGAGCGGGCCAGGCGCTGGTCGCCATCCTCGCCGCCCGTGCTGGGCAGTTCCGGCGACATATGGAAGCCGCCGGGCATGGTGATCTCGACGCCCGACCGCTGCACCACCATGCGGGCGCCGTCGGCGCGGGGAACCAGCACGATGCCCTGGGCGCTGGCCAGCAGATCGGCGCCGGGCAGCCCGACCGGCGAGCGGACGCCGGCCCCGATGGGCATCACCGGCACCACGTCGATGACGTCGCCCACCTCGGGATCGCGGATGCTGATCGGCTTTTGGGCCGGTTCCGACACCGGCACGAACAGGCGGCCCCGGGTCTCGGTATCGAACTGCCGCTCGACCTCCAGCGGCACCTTGGGCAGCAGCGGCTGCTCGGACAGGTCGAAGACCCACAGCAGCCCGTCCTTGCGAACCGACGGGTTGATGCCCGGGCGGGTCAGCAGGCGCACGGCGGTGCCGCCCCGCACGTCCTCGACCTGCTCGACCTGCCGCACCAGATCGCCACCGCTGCGCTTGAGCAGCTTGGTGTCGACCTCGACCTTGCGGTCGAAGACCAGCCACAGCCAGCCGGCCCGGCGGAAGGCGGCGGCGGCGGTCGGCTGGTCGAAGGGCACCCCCAGGCTGGCGACCATGGCCGGCTGCTGCGGCCCGGCCGGCGCGGAACCATTGGCCGGCCGCGCCTGCGGCATCATCTTGGCAAGGTCCTCGGCCGGCGTGGTCGGCGCCGGAGCCGGCGCGGCCGGGGCCAGGGTGGGCGGCTGCTCGGCCGAGCCGGGCGGCGGAGCCAGCGGTACCGGCTCGGCGCCGGCGGCGCGCGGCGGCGGCGCCGAGCCGGCCGGCCTGACGAGATCGATGGCCACCCGGGGGCCGCTGGTGAAATGCCGCACCCGCATGTCGGGCGCCAACGCCAGCACCACTGCCGTCCCACTTCCCTGCGGGCGGATCGCCACCAGCTTGACGTCGGCCGGCAGCGACGCCTCAAGGGCGGTGGCGTTGACCCGCGCCGGACGGGCGAAGGCGACGATGACCTGGCCCGCCGAGAGGTCGACCGTATACCCGACTTGGCGTGGCCAGTCGAAGACCAACCGGTTGAAGCCGGTGTGCTCACCGCCGCGCACGTTGAGATCGACCGCCGGCTCGGGCGCCGCGGCGGGGGCCGGGGCGGATGCCGCCGGCTGGGGGGGCTGCGCGGCCGGGCCGCCCGGCGCCGACGCCACCACCGGCGACAGATCGACCACCGTCGAGGTGCCGGTGACGAAGGACTTGACCTGCACCGGGACCGCCAGCGGAAAACTGAGCATCCGCCGGTCGGGACTGACCGTCACCGATTTGAGATACCGCGACAGCGGCCGGACCAGCACGTTGGGATCGCCCGCGACCGGCTTTTCGAACCGCAGCACCAGCGCGTCGCCGACCACGTCGGCCGACCACCGCAACGGGCCGTCCCAGTCGAACACCATGCGCCCGAATCCTTCATGGGCGGCGGCACGCGGGGTGGTCTGGGCAAAGGGCGCCGCCGGCGCGGCCAACAGCAGCGCCGCGAACACGGCCAGACGGAAAAGGATCGAGCGGATCACCCCCGCCTTGTACCGACGCATGGCGGGCGTGGTCACGCGCGCATCGGAGGCATCGAGGCACGCCGCCCCAAGGGACACGGCCCCGGGCGCCTGGCTCGCTCCCTTTCCCCTCGCGTGGCCGGTATCCTCCATGGACGTCAGTCGAAGCTCGCCAGCAGCCGGTCGATCTCCGCCTGGTCGGCGGCCTTTTCGGGAAGCTGCGGACCGTTGAGAAGGTCCTCGTCGGTCTTGGCGCCGGCGGCCGGATCGGCGCCGGGGGCGTCGATGTCGGAGCCGAACGCCTCGACCAGGTGCTCGACGCGGGTTTCGATTTCCTTGAGCACCCGCACCACCTTGGTGATCCGCTGGCCGGTGATGTCCTGGAAGGTGCAGGCCTCGAAGATGCGGGTGGTGATCTCGGTCATCCGCTCGGCGACCTCGGGGTCCATGAGCGGCGCCAGGGACTCCAGCCGCTCGGCGGAATCCATGATCTCGTTGGTGGCGGATTCGGTGGCGCCGACGATGGCGTCCAACTCGTCGGTGGCCGAGGCGATAAAGTCGTTCTTGATCTCGCCCGGCCTCAGCGCGGCGATCTCGGCCTTGGCGGCATGGATGTACTCGGCCAGCGATTCGACCTCGCGGTACAGCCGCAAGTCCGACGCGCTGATGTCGCCGGTCATGGTGTCGAGCAGGGCGCGAACCACCTCGGCGATCTGTTCCACGCCCACGGTCTCGCCGTGGGCACGGCGGATGGCGTCGAGTCGCAGGGACAGATCCCGGTCGATTCCCCTCGCCGCCATAACCGCACTCCCTCGGAAGAAAAAGCGTGCGCGATCAGAAATCGCCCAGCACGCTCGACATCTTCGTTTTCAGCGTCTCGGCGTTGAACGGCTTGACGATATAGTTCGAAACGCCCGCCTCCTTGGCCGCGATCACGTTCTCGGACTTGGATTCGGCGGTCACCATGATGAACGGGACCGGCTTCAGCTTGGGATCGGCGCGAACCTCGCGCAGCAACTGCAGGCCGGTCATCGGCTCCATGTTCCAGTCGGAGATGATGAGACCGTAGTTGCCGACGCGCAGCATCTGAAGGGCCATGGACCCGTCGGTAGCCTCGTCGACGTTGTTGAATCCGAGCTGCTTGAGCAGATTGCGGATGATACGCAGCATCGTCTTGTAGTCATCAACGATCAAGACGTTCATATTCTTGTCGACAGCCATCAACTAGCTCCTTCGAACCACTAGCCGCCTGAACCGGAGAACCCGCTTGGCCATGAGTTTTCCTAGTTAAGATAGGCGCGCTCACTCACGCAAGGCATTTTTCAGGCAATTGCCTGACAAAGCGCCACTTTCACCCTCCCGCCGCCGGCTTCGGAACCGGCATCTGCCGCCGCTGGGCAAGGTCCGACGTCAGTTGGCGGGCCTTGGACGGATCCATCTCGGCAAGAATCGGCGCCACTTTCTGTTCCTTCATCCGCTCGACCACGTCAAGCAGGATTCCCATGTCCAGCTGCTCGAAGATCTTGGCGGCATCCTTAGGCTTCATGTTCTCGTAGATCTTCACCAACGAGCGCATTTTGTTGTCTTCCTGCTCGTTGTACTGACGGAGCAGCCCCTCGATGGTGCTTTGCAGCGTCTTCATCTCGGCGATCTTGCGCTCGATCTGGTTCTCGGCGGCCTTCAGCATGGCCTCGCGGCGATCGAGGTCGCGTTCGCGGGACTCCAGAACGCCCCGGCGGTCGGACAGCTTCTGCAGCACGTCCATCTCGGTCTGGGTCATCCCGCCCTGATCGGGAACGGTGGCGACCGGCACCGGCGCGGCGTCCTTGGGAGCGGCGGCCTCGGCCGGCGGCGGCGCCTCGGCCTGGGCGACCTGGCCGGGGGCCTCGCCGCGCGCGTCCTGGGCCTGCAGCTCGCTGGCCACCCGCAGGCTGCCGGCATCGACGATGCCCTTGCGGATGTCGTTGATGCGGATGGTCAGCATCAGCGCGCCCACCAGGATCAGCAACGGCAACACCCGCAGGAACGGCGGCCGCGCCGTCTTGCGGCTCTTGGGCCGGGCCTTGGGCTTTGGCTTGGGTTTGGCGGGGGCGGCCATGGCGGTCTACCTCATGGCCTGGAGGGCGCGCAGCAGCTCGCGCTCGGCTTCCGAGCGTTCGTCCGCGTCCACGTCGGAGGCGGCGGCGGCGGCGGCCACGGTCGCCTGCTGCGCAGCCCTGGCGCCCTGCATCCCGACCCGGGGCGGCGGGGCCGACGGGCGTGCCTCGGTGCGGGCCGAGCGCACGGCGTTTTCGAGCCGGTTGGCCATGGTGTCGGCGCGCTCGATCATGAAGGCAAGGTCGTCGCGCAGCGACTGGGCCTTCTCGACCCGCTCGTGCAGGCCGCTGCCGGCATCCTCGGCGGCCTTGCGCAGCTTGGGAATGGAGGCCTCGGCGCGGACGGTGGCCTCGTTGAAGGCGACGATGATCTTGGCGAGGTCGTCGCGGTTCTTGCGCAGCGCCGTCAGCCGCGAATTGAGCATCACCGCGTAGCCGATGGTGGCGACCAGCAGCACCGAAACGACGATGTCGAGGATGATCTTCCAGTCCATCGCCTAGCCTCTGTCCTTCCGATGCTTGTCGTCGACGCGGATGGCGATGTGCTGGCCCTTGCGGCCCATTCGCCCGCGGAACATGGAGATGTCGCCGCAGCGCAGGTCGATGGCCGACTGCGGGGTAGCGTTGAGCATGATCTTGGACCCGATCCGCCACTGCAGCACCTCGCGCAGGTTCATCACCTGCTCGTCGAGGACCGCCTCCAGCGACACCTCGGTCAGCCACAGCTCCTCGGCCAAGTGAGTCTCCCAGATGGAGTCGCGACCGAACTTCTCGCCCATGAACATCTGCAGCAGCAGTTCGCGGACGGGCTCGAGTGTGGCGTAGGGCAGCAGCAGTTCCAGGCGGCCGCCACGGTCCTCCATGTCGATCCTGAGCTTGGCGACGATGGCGGCGTTGCTGGGGCGCGAGATGGTCGCGAAGCGGGGATTGGTCTCGAGGCGGTCGAAGCGGAAGGTGACGGGGCTCAGCGGGTCGAAGGCCGCCGACAGGTCGGACAGCACCACATGCACCATGCGCTCGACCAGGTTGCGTTCGATGGTGGTGTAGGGGCGGCCCTCGATGCGCATCGCCGCCGTGCCGCGGCGGCCGCCCAGCAGCACGTCGACGATGGAATAGATCAGCGACGAATCGACGGTCAGAAGGCCGTAGTTGTCCCATTCCTCGGCCTTGAACACCGCCAGCATGGCCGGCAGCGGGATCGAGTTCAGGTAGTCGCCGAAACGCAAGGAAAGGATGTTGTCCAGCGACACCTCGACGTTGTCCGAGGTGAAATTGCGCATGGAGGTCGACATCATGCGGACGAGGCGGTCGAACACCACCTCGAGCATGGGCAGGCGTTCGTAGGAGACCAGCGCCGAGTTGAGGATGGCCTGGATGCCCGACTTGTCGTCGCCGCGCCCATGGTCGTCGTCGAAACCGAGCAGCGAGTCGATTTCGTCCTGGTTGAGGACGCGGGTGGAATCCTTGGGAACCGCCCCGGAGCCGTCGTCCTCGCCGCCGCCGGCGCCGAGCATGGCCTCCCACTCGGCGGCCATGGCATCGCCTTCCTCGCCGCCACCGCCATCGCCGCCGCCCGCGCCATCGCCGTCACCATCGCCACCGGCCATGGCGGCCCATTCCTTCATCAGGGCCTCTTCGTCCTCGGAGGAGCGGCTGCCTCCGCCTTCGTCTTCCATCGCCATCGGCACGAGCCTTACTGAACGAGCATCTCGCGGAACAGAACGTCGTTGACCTTCACCGGCTTGACCGCGGCATTCACCCGGGTCAGCAATTCCTCACGCAGCAGGTGCATCCCGGCGGCGCCCTGAAGGTCCTCGACCCTCAGCTCGCGCAGATAGACCTGGAACGCATCGACGATCCTGGGCATCACCAGTTCGACCTTGGGCTTGTCCAGCTCGTCCTGCAGTTCCAGCGCCACGCGAATCTTGAGAAACGACTGCTTGCGGCCCGAGGCCTGGATGTTGACCAGCATCTCGGGCAGGTCCATGAACACCGCCGGCCGGATCATCTGCGGCTTGTCGGAGGTGGACGTGGCGTGCTCCTCGGAGCCACCGCCCAGGATCATGTCGACGACGCCGGTGAAGTACAGGCCGGCCCCGGCGCCGACCAACAGCAGGACCGGCAGCACGATGATCAGGATCTTCTTGATCGGCAGCTTTCGTGACGGTGCGGACTCCGAGAGTTCGTCGGAACCTTCGCCTTCGTCGAAATCCTCTTCCAGATCTTCCGCCATGGTCCCCCGCCGGTCATCGGCGCGACCGCCCCGCGGCCGCACGTAATCAATCTTGAAGGTATCCGCGCCCGGTTAACAGAAGGTTGAGCCCCGGGCATCGAATGGTGAAGCGCGCCCGCCCGCGCGAGGGCATTGATACCCTTCCCACCCCCGGCCGGCAATAACTGCCCGGCAAGCCCTGCCCCACCGCCACCGGCCAGTCGCCGCAATCGATTGATTTCATTGTGAAAGGTCGCATGCGGCGGAGTTGGCACGGCCCATGCAGCATTCCCCGCCGCAAGGTTTCGACAACCAGGCTCTGGATCGATGGAAAACACGTCCTACATCGCGCTGTCGCGTCAGAACGCCCTGTGGAGGCAGCTGGAGGTGGTCGCCAACAACATGGCGAACGCCAACACGCCCGCCTACAAGGGCGAGCAGATGATGTTCCGCGAATACCTGATGGACACCCGCTCCAGCGAGCGGGCGACCGGCGCCAAGCTGTCCTTCGTGCAGGACTTCGGCGTGCTGCGCGACACCCGCGAGGGGCCGCTGACCAAGACCGACAACCCGTTCGACTTCGCCATCCACGGCGACGGCTGGTTCCAGATCGAGACCGAGGCCGGCATGCGCTACAGCCGCAACGGCCATTTCCGGCTGGACGAGGGCGGCATGCTGGTCAACTCGGCCGGCTTCGCGGTGATGGACGCCAACGACAATCCCCTTATCCTCGCCCCCAACGAGAGCCAGGTCAGCGTCGCCCCCGACGGCACCGTCTCGACCGAGAACGGCGTCATCGGCCGCATGAAGGTGGTGCGTTTCGCCAACGACCAGGAACTGAAGAAGGCCGGCGACGGCCTTTACGAGACCACCGAGGATCCCGAGCCGGTCAACCGGCCCCAGATCCTGCAGGGGATGATGGAGGAATCCAACGTCCAGCCGGTGGTCGAGGTGACCCGGATGACCCAGATCCTGCACCAATACCAGTCCATGCAGAAGATGATCGACAACGAGCACGAACGGGCCATGAAGGCCATGGACGTGCTCGTGCCGCGTTCGTGAGCGGCATACCGGACAGGAGATAGCAATCATGCGTTCGCTCAATATCGCCGCCACCGGCATGCTGGCCCAGCAGACCAACGTCGAGGTCATCTCGAACAACATCGCCAACATGAACACCACCGCCTATACCCGCCGGCGGCCGGAGTTCAGCGACCTGCTCTACCAGAACCTGCGCCGGGTCGGCGCCGCCTCGTCGGACGCCGGCACCATCGTGCCGACCGGCGTGCAGCTGGGCCTGGGCGTCAAGACCACCGCCGTCTACCGCATCACCGAGCAGGGGTCGGTGCAGAGCACCGACAACACGCTGGACATCGCCATCCAGGGCAAGGGCTACTTCCGCATCGAGCTGCCCTCGGGCGAGACCGCCTACACCCGCGACGGGTCGTTCCAGCTCTCCGACGAGGGCGAGATCGTCACCCATGAAGGCTACACCGTGATGCCCGGCATCACCGTGCCGTCCGACGCGGTGGGCGTGTCGGTCAACAGCTCGGGCCAGGTGCTGATCAAGCGCGACGGCGAGATCGACCAGGCGGTGGCCGGCCAGATCCAGTTGGCCACCTTCCCCAACGAGGCGGGCCTGGAAGCGCGCGGCGACAACCTGTTCATGGAGACCCCGGCCTCGGGCGCCGCCGTGGTGGCCAATCCCGGCACCGCCGGCTACGGCACCCTGCTGCAGGGCTTCCTGGAAACCTCCAACGTCAACGTGGTGGCCGAGATCACCAATCTCATCAGCGCCCAGCGCGCCTACGAGATGAACTCGCGGGTCATCAAGACCTCGGACGAGATGCTCGGCACCGTCAACCAGATGAAGTGAGGACTGGGCCATGATCCGCATCCTCCTCGCCGTCGCCCTCCTGGTCGCCCCCTCGGCGGCGCTGGCCGACGCCCTGCCCCCGCAGCTCAAGCCCAGCACGACGATCGAAGGCGACATCATCCACCTCGGCGACCTGTGGGACAATCTGGGCGCCAAGGGCGAGACCGCCCTGGCCGCCGCCCCGCAGCCCGGCAAGCGGGTGGTGCTGGAGGCCCGCTGGCTGGCCGCCGTGGCCCAGGCCTACCAGATCGACTGGCAACCGGCGACGGCCTTCGACCGGGTGATGCTGGAACGCGCCGGCCAGACCATCGACCCGCGCGTCATCGAGACCGAGATCCGCGAGGCGCTGACCCAGGAGGGATTGCCCGCCAACGCCGATATCGAGCTCGGCAACCGCTCGGCGCTGACCTTCACCATCCCGGCCAACGTCCCCGCCGAGGTGGCGGTGCGCGACGTGGTCTGGGATGCCCGCATGAACCGCTTTGCGGCCGTGGTCGAGGTTCCCGCCGGCTCGCCCGCCGCCACCCGCGTCCGCGTCGTCGGCCGCGCCCACGTCACCGCCCGCGTGCCGGTGCTGAACCATCTGGTGAGCCGCGGCGCCGTCATCACCGAAAACGACATCGAATGGGTCGAGGTGCGCGAATCCCAGGTCCGCGCCGACGTCGCCACCTCGCCCGACCAGTTGATCGGCCAGGAACCCCGCTGGCAGATCCGCCAGGGCGTCCCCGTGCGCCTGTCCGAGGTTCAGCGCCCGGTGCTGGTGCAGCGCAACGAGCTGGTCACGCTGGTGCTGAAGACCCCGTTCATGACGCTGACCGCCCAGGGCAAGGCTACCGAGGACGGCGGCAAGGGCGACGTGGTGCGCGTCACCAACCTGAAGACCAAGCGCGTCGTCGAAGGCACCGTCGAAGCCAACGGCACCGTGTCGGTGGCCCTGGGCGGCCCGCTCGCGCTGGCCAATTAGGCGAACGCCAGGAGGACTTGATCATGACCACCGCTTCCCCCTCCCGCGCCATCCTCCGGGCCGCCGCCGTCGTGGCCGCCATGGGATCGCTGACCGCCTGCAACGCGCTGACCCGGCTGTCCGAGGTGGGGTCGGGACCGCAGGTGTCGACCATCCAGAACCCGACCCAGAAGCCGGGCTACCAGCCGGTGACCATGCCGATGCCGCAACCGGTGGCGCCGCCGCAGAGCGCCAACTCGCTGTGGCGGCCGGGATCGCGGGCCTTCTTCAAGGATCAGCGGGCCAAGGAGATCGGCGACATCCTGACCGTGTCGGTGGAGATCAACAACGAGAAGGCCAGCTTCGAGAGCACGCTGGAACGCAAGCGCGACGCCAGCGAAAGCACCGGCATCGACAACCTGCTGGGGTTCGAGGGATCGCTGAACAAGGTGCTGCCGGACGCCGTCAACCCGGCCAGCCTCGTCGGCCTCAACTCCGATACCAACAACACCAACGAGGGCAAGACCGAACGCACCGAGAGCATGACCGTCAATCTGGCCGCCATCATCACCCAGGTGCTGCCCAACGGGAACCTGGTGATCTCGGGCAAGCAGGAGATCCGGGTGAACTACGAACTGCGCGAATTGTCCATCCAGGGCATCATCCGCCCCGAGGACATCAGTTCGTCCAACACGGTGACCTACGACAAGATCGCCGAGGCCCGCATCTACTACGGCGGCCGGGGCGTCGTCAGCGACCTCACCCAGCCGCGCTATGGCCAGCAGATCCTCGACGTGATCCTGCCGTTCTGACCGAAAGGCGGCCGGCAGTTCCTGCCTAGTGGCCCGATCCGGACCGAGGGTTCAGGCCCCTGAACCTTCGGTCTGGTGAATCGGCCCACGAAAACAACGAGTCGCGCACAGAATCATTCAGATGGTCGGTGTACCATCCGAATGATTCTGTGCGCTAGTTGAGGCGCGACGTCGGCCCCTTCACCAGTTCCCGCTGGATGGTCTCGTATTCGTCCGGATGGTGGCCGAACCATTCGGCCGAGGCGATGCGATGGTCCGGCTTCAGCGACACCGCGTAGATGCCGGCCTGCAGGCGGGTGCGGATGGGCGGTTCTCCCAGCCGTTCGACCAGGCCGGCGACGATGGCCGACAACGCCTCCTGCGGCCGGACGGCATCGGGGAAGCGACGGGCGCCACGGTCGAGGGCGTCGAAGACGCTGGTCAGGAAGGCGCGCCGCACCTCCCAATCCTCGGCGCCGGTCTCGTCGATCAGGCGGTCGACGATGCGCCGCAACGGTTCGTCCAGGGTGTCGTAGACGCGCATGGAATGCCCTCCTCATCCCTCAGATGGGGACAGCACGCCCCCCAACCAAGAGAAGACTAATGGTCCGATCCATACGGAAGGTTCAGGGGCCTGAACCTTCCGTCTGGTGAATAGACCCATAAAATCAATGCACTAGCGACCACCCATCTGGTCGGTCAGCAGCGCCGCCGCCCCGCCCCGGGCGCGGCCGTAATCCATCAGCGCCGCCCGGCCGCCGGCGGCGAAGACGGCGACCGCGCTCAGCAGATCGCGCAACTGGTCGGCGGAGGCCGCGTCGAACCGGCAGCACGCCCCGCCCGACAGCTTGGCCATCTGGGCGAAGGCGCGGGCGGCGGCGGGATCGTCGCCCTCGTGGAACAGGAACAACGGCACCCCCAGCACCCCCAGTTGGCCCGCCTTGGCGCACAGCTCGTCCACGTCCTCCTCCATGCAGTCGCCCACGAAGACCACGGCATGGATCCGGGCGCGGGCGGTCTCGGCCAGGGCGTGGGACAGGACCTTGCCGATCTGGGTCTCGCCGCCCAGGCAATCGACCGAGCGCAACTGCGCCAAGAGGCGGTCGGGGTCGGCGGTCCACTTGCCGGCCCGGCATTCGCCCATGCCCCGGTAGTAGACCAGTTGCACATCCAGCGTCCCCACCCGCGCGGCAGCCTGGAACATATCGGCCTGGATGGCCTGGGCCCGCCTCCAGGTCGCCTCGCGGCTGGCGGTGGCGTCGAGCGCGAAGACCAGCCGGCCCCGCTCGGATCGAACCGGGTTCGGGGCGGCCGCGACCTTCCTCAGGAAGGCGTCGACCTCGCCGGCGGAGGCGGCGCGGGTGGATGGCGGCGGGGGCGGCTTGCGGTCGGGCATGGCGGGCTCCTGTCCTTTCTCCATAAGAAGGCGCGACGAGGCTCGCGACAACCCCCATATCAGCTGCGGCGAAAGGTGGAGGCGTCCATGGACCCACGCGACACGCGCTTCGGCGGCCGTCCCGACCAGGCGCTCCAGTCCGCCACGCCGGTGGGCGAGGAGCTGTCCGTCCACCGTGGCGCATCGCCGCTGCCCGAGCAGCAACGCCACGCCCAGGCGCGAATCCTCCGTCGCGACCCCAGCCCGATGCAGGCCGGTCCCGCCCATGTGGGCGAGTGGCTGCTGGAATTCGAGCCCGCGACGGCGCCCGACATCGACCCCCTGATGGGATGGACGAGTTCCCAGGATATGCTGAGCCAGGTGCGCCTGACCTTCGACAGCCGCGAGGCGGCCGAGGCCTACTGCCGGCGCCAGCACATCGCCTACACGGTCAGCGAACCGACCCCGAGGCGGCGGCGGCCCAAGAGTTACGCCGACAACTTCGTCCCCTTCGAGGACGGCGGCCCCCGCCCCATCTACCCGCACTAATGCCAAGTCCCGGTGATCGAAACCGCTCACCTGGCCCTCAGACGCCGGGCGGGCTTCCCGGATGCCCTTGGCTTCCGCACCGTCAGGCGCGCGGCCCTTCGGGCCCATCCAAATCCCGATGGATTACCCCCATCGGAATTTGGTCCAAGGGTCAGACGTCGCGTTCCGGATCGATGTCGTGGGACCGCTTGCCGTACTTGTCGGTGAAGGAGGCGCCGTCCGAGATCTCGGTATGCCAGCGATGATGCTGCTCGGCGGCCTTCTTGAGGAAATTCTGCTGCAGATCGAACATGTGCCGCCACATCTCGACCATCTGGCGGGTGCCGTTGGCCCAGGCCTCCAGCCAGACGCGCTGGAACTCGGTCATGTTCTTGAGCGGATCGTTGCTGGCCATCATTTCCCTCCCCGGTCGGCCGGATCGGCTGGCGCCGATTCTATCAGAGCGGCGCATGGCGCGCCACCGCCCCCGCCGCCGCCCGCGGAGGCAAACGGGGCGGACGGGTCCTCACACGGCCAGGGCGGCGGCGCGGTCGGCCTGGATGTTGAGGATCTTGGCGAAGCCGGAGACGTCGAAGACCTCGCGGATATGGGGCTTCATGCCGCACAGGACGAACTTGCGCGGCGCCCGGGTCATCTTGGCCCCCACCAGGACCACGCGCAGGCCGGCGCTGGAGATGTAGTCGAGTTCGGCGAAATCCACCACGATCCGGGACACACCGCTGTTCACCACCTGCAGCACCTTGCCCTCGAAGGCCTTGGCGGTGGCGCTGTCCACCCGGGCGACCGGGACCAGGACGGTGGCGTCCCCGCTGTTGTCTTCCTTGATCTCCATTTGATCAGCTCTCCTCGTGCAACTCGGTGCTTTTCCACAGGGTGGTGATATTGCGGCCACCATCGCGGCGGTAATCGGTACGGTCCATGAACTCCTTGACCAGGAAGACGCCCAGCCCGCCGACCGGCCGATCCTCGACGTCGGCGTCGAGGTCCGGTTCCGGGGTCTCGGCGAAGGGGTCGTAGGCCCGGGCGTCGTCCTCGATCTCGGTCACCAGGTTTCCATCCTCGACATGCAGCCGAACGTGGATGTCGTGGTGGTGATCGTCGTCATAACCGTAGGAAACGATATTCGTGATCAACTCGTCGAGGCAAAGATTCAAGTTGAAGGCGATCTTGTCGGGGAGATTGTTGCGCTCCACGAACTCGTCCACCAGCGCCGCCAGCCGCTGAAGCTCGCCCAGGTCGTTGGCGATGGTGACGTCCAGGCGCGGATGCTGGGCGGCGGCGTTGGCGGCGGCCGGCGACGATTGGCGGAACGGCACCACCTTGGCGGCGCGGGGCTTGACGGGCTTCACCTTGATCTTGACCGGCGCCACCTTGGTCACCGGCGGCGGTGCGGCGGGCTCGGACGCCGCCGGGGCGGCCGATGCCGGAGCCGGGGCCGGAGCCGAAGCGGGCGCGGGCGCGGCGGCGGGAGCCTCGGCCGCCGCCGGCTGGAAGCCGGTCAACATCAGGCGGCGCTGGAGGACGGCGGGCGCGCCGGTGGCTTCGGACGGCTGGTCGAACCGCAATGTCAGCATGGTGATGTCGTCGAACTGCGGCGCGTCGCCGACGAAGCCCTCGACCGAAGTCTGCACCCGCGCGATGACCTCGGACGGCTCCAGGCCGCCCAGCCCGCCATAGATCTCGATCAGGCGCGGCTCGTCGTACAGGGCCTCGGCCTCGTCCTGGGCCTCGGTGACGCCGTCGGTGTACAGCAGCACCACGTCGCCGGGCGCCAGCCGGAAGCTGCCGGTCTCGTATTCCAGATCCTCCATGACGCCCAGCGCCACGCCGGACACGTCGCGAATGGCCTCGACGGTCTTGCCGCCGCGCAGGATCATTGGCGGCGGATGCCCCGCATTGCAGAACGAGACCTCGCCGGTGGTGGTGTCCAGCACCGCGTAGAAGCAGGTGGCGAACAGGGTCTGGGGATTGTCGACCGCCAGCATGGTGTTGACGAAGGCCATGCACTCGCCCGGGCTGCCCGACAGCGGCGCCACCGCCTTGATCAACGAGCGCGCGATGGCGATGAACATGGCCGCCGGCACGCCCTTGCCCGAGGCGTCGCCGATGACGAAGGCCAGATGGGTGCGGTCGATGAGGAAGAAGTCGTAGAAATCACCCCCCACCTCCTTGGCGGGAACCATGGCGGCGTGGATCTGGAACTCGGCGCGATCGGGGAAGGGCGGGAAGACCTGGGGCAGCGACGACAGCTGCAGCTCGCGGGCGAAATCCAGTTCCTGGCGCAGCACCGCCAGCTGGTCGCGGGTGCGCAGGGCCTCCCTCAGGATTTCCACGTCGCGGGTCCGCTCGGCGATCAACGACTGCAGGCTCTGGTGCTGCTCGCGGATGCGGTCGGACATGGTCTGGAAGGCGACGCCCAGCACCTCCAGCTCGCCCTTGCCGCCGCCGGCGCCCTTGGCCTGGCGCGACAGCTCCTCGATCTGCTGGAGGTCCTCGAGCACCGCGGCGCGGGCCTCCTCCTCCAGCATCTGGGCCAGCTTCTGCATCTGCAGGCGGATGAACAGCTCCTGGCGGCGGCGCTGCCGCTCGCGGCGTTCCTGCAGCAACTCCAGTTCCACGGCATTCTCGCGGAACACGCCGACGGTGCCGGCGATGCGGCCGATCTCATCCCGGTCGCTCTTGACCTCCAGAGCCACCGAGGTATCGCCGGCCGACAGCGCGTTGAGCACCCGGATGGCCTCGTCGAGCGGATGGAACGAGCGGCGGAGATAGACGTAGAAGATGCCCAGCACGACCAGCAGGAAGCCGATCACCGCCGCGATGGACACCTGCCGGATCATGTTCTGGCGGGCCTGGGTGGCGGTGAAGTCGCGGGCGGTGACCAGGGCGCCGATGACGCGGTCGAAGCCGTCGTGGACCGGCAGCACCACCACCGAATAGAAGCGCTCACCCTCGCGCCAGGTCTCCATCCGGCTCTTGCGCACCGAGATGCGGCCGTCGAACACCCGCCACAGGTCGGGATCGGTGCCCATGGACAGCCGCGCCGAGCGGTCGACCATGAAGATGTCAGCGCCCGTCGAGGCCTTGAATTCGTTGAGCGGCGGATGCAGGTCGGCCGCCAGGACCGCCACGCCGGCGACACCGCCATCGGCCTCCAGCGGGAAGGCGACGGTGGCGGTGAAGGTCTTGGAGGCGTCCTGCTGGACCCCGCGCACCGGCTGGCGGTTCTCGACGATGGCGCGGACGGTGCCGGCGTCGATGGTGGGCGGTTCGAGCAGCGAGCGCGAGCTGTAGAGCAGTTCGCCCGACCGGTCCATCACCTCGAGGCGGGTCACCCGGGCGCGGGCGCGCAGGGTCTCGGCCAACGGCGCCGCCACCGCCAGCACCGTGGCGGGATCGCGGCGGGCCACCGCCTGGGCCAGATCGGCGGAAGCGGCCACCGCCCGGGACTCCGCCTCCAGACGCTGGACGGTGTTTTCCACCAGCTTGCGCCAGAACAGCTCCTGGCCGTTCAGGGTGGCCTGGGCATAGCGCTCGTCGGCCAGTTCCTCGCTCTTGAGGCCGGCGAAGGTAAGGCCGGCCACCAGCAGGCAGTACGAGACCGTGACGATCAGCGTTACGCGGGTGCGCAGCAGCATGGTGCCCCCACTCCTTGCCCAGCCACACCTTGTTCCCTGACGCCGGCGACCACCTCATGGGGAATCTGCATGCCGGCGGGCATGAACCCCCGGATGAGGTCCAGATATTCGTTGGGGTCGAACAGGCGGAAGCCCTTGGCGAGAAAGGTCCGGAACGACTCCGCGTCGGGCAGGCCTGCATAGACGCGCCGGGAGCGGTCCTGGACCTGCGGCTCGACCGGCCGGCCGGCGTCGAAGGCCGCCATCATCTCGAAGAACAGGTCGATGCCGGGCCCGTAGGTGTTGACGACGTGCCACAGCAGCGACCGTTCGAGGTCGATGGGCAGCGTGCCGATACCGATCACCGGGCCGGTGTCGATGCCGTCATCGACCCGGTGCAGGGTGCAGCCGATGGCATCGGCACCCTCGACCATGCACCGGAAGGGGGCGAACAGGCCGGCGTATCGTGGCAGGGCGCCGGGATGGATGTTGTAGGTTCCGAGGCGGGGAATGTCGAAGATGTGGCGCTTGAAGATCAGCGAGAATCGCGCCGAGACCATGAGGTCGGGGGCGAAGTCGCGCAGCAGCGCCTCGGATTCGGGGCCGTTGATGTCCTTGACCACCCGGATCGGCACGTCGAAGCGGGTCGCCGCCCCGGCGAAGGTGGCCAAGGCGGCCCCCTCGCCGCCCACCTCGTCGACCAGCGGGAACAGGGTGTCGATCGGCAGGTCTCGCTCGAAGAACTTCATCTCCGCCAGCTCGGGGACCACCGTCTCCACCGGACGGGTCTTGTCGGACAGCAGCACCATCACCGCGTGACCGGCGAGACGGGGCAGCATCCGGTTGAGAATCAGGCAACCGGCGAGGTCGCGCTTGGTGCAGACCGCGATCCTCATTTCGACGCCTCCCCGCCGTCGATGACCTCGGACACCCCCAGGAGGTTCATGGGCGGATAGAACCCCAGCTCGCGCACCACCGGCATGTTGATGATGATGGACAGGCGCTTGGGGGCGTCGATGGGAATGTCGGCCGGCTTGATGCCGTGGACCAGGATCTGCTCGGCCTTGTAGGCGGTGAGCTGGCCCACCGTGTAGTAGCGGTAGACGCCGCCGAACATGGCCTTGGAGGTCAGCACCGGATTCTCGGCGGCGGCGAAGGTGGGGATGCGCCGTTCCAGCGCCGCGCCGGTCAGGATGTCGCGATTGACGTTGAGGAAGGTGTCGGGCGGGATATAGAGGTAGTCGACACCGGCCGCCTTCACCTCGGCCACCTTGGCCGGAATGCTGGCCGGCGACGGCTTGCCGTCGACCACGTCCACCGGCACGGCGGTAAGGGTGAAGCCCATGGCGCGCCCCTGCGCCGTCAGTTCCTCGATGGCGACCAGCGAATTGCGTTCCAGCGGGTTGTAGACCATGCCCAACCGCGAGAACGGGCGGTAGGACTGGATCAGGTTGAGCTGGGTCTCCACCGGCACCAGGTAGCTGGTGCCGGTGATGTTGCGGCCCGAGGAATCCAGGTTGGGGACCACCCGCGCGCCCACCGGCTGCGAGACGATGGCGAACACCGCCGGAATGTCGGTGATGTGGCGCTCGGGATTGGGCGCGTCCCACGGGCCCAGCACCTCCTGGGTGACGCTGGTCCCCCAGGTGAAGACCAGATCCACCTTGAGCGCCTTGGCCTCGGCGGCGAAGCCCCGGATCTTGTCGCGGTCCTGGCCGGCGTCGCGGACGATCAGCTCGACCGGGATGTTCTGGTTGGTGAAGTAGTCCTTGAACCCCTGCGCCGCCTCTTCCCAGCCGCGATAGAGCGCCATGTAGATGCGGTACGGACGCTTCGACGCGTCCTGGGCGACGGCCGATCCGGCCGACGCGGCGATGGCGGCGGCAAGGGCGACGACGGCGAGCAGGGCGCGACGCTTGATCATGCCGCCTCCTCGGCCGACAAGTGCGGCCCCTTGCCATAGGCCCCCGACACCACCGCGAACACCGTTGCCATGGCCACCACGATGACGCCCAGCGCCACGATGGCGCCCGCAAGGCCCCAGACCGGCACGAAGGCCGCCGCCAGCAGCGGGCCGGCCACCGATCCCAAGCGCTCGAGCAGGCGCACGAAGGCCAGCACGTTGGTCTGGCCGATGGCACGGCATTCGATCCAGCAGACGTCCGGCACCAGCGACAATTGCGGGCCCGCCGACAGGCCGTGCGCCACGCCCAGGGCGACGATCCCGGCCACCACCGGCCAGCTGCCGGGCAGAAGCGCCGGCGCCAGCAGCCCCAGGCCGCCGATCAGGCCGCCCACCGCGACCAGGCCGGGGCGCCAGCTGGTGGCGTCGGCGAGACGGGCGACCAGCGGCGACAGCAGCACCACCGCGACGGGGTACAGCATCACCGTGCGGGCGATGTCTCCGAGCCCGTAGCCCGCGGCCGCCAGGTTCAGCGGTGCCAGGAAGAACAGGAACCCGGTCAGGGCGATCTTGCTGGGAATGGCGGCGAACGCCACCAGGAAGCTGAACCGCCAGTTCCTGAGCAGGCCGATCAGCTCGCCTCGCGACGGCTCGCGCAGGTCGCCGGGCTCCTCGGCGGTGGCAGACAACAGTTGGTAGACCATCCACCCCGACAGCAGCGCCAGCGCCGCCGACACCAGAAAGGTGGCCTGGTAGCCGAAGCGCTCGGCCAGGACGCCGCCCATGGCGGTGCCGCACACCGACGCCGTCAGCACCGCGCCGATATACACCCCCAGGCCCTGGGTCCGCGCTTCGCCGCGGACGGCCTTCGAGATGTAGCTCTGGCAGGCCATGGTCACCAGGGCGTAGCCGAAGCCGGTGGCCGCCCGCCACAGCACCAGATCGTAGACGCTGTGCGCCAGCCCGGTCATCACATAGCCCAGCAACGCCGGCACCATGCCGATCATGAACACCCGGCGGCTGCCCAGCCGCTCTGCGATGCGGCCGCCCAGCGGCGTCGCCAGCGCGATGCAGGCCATGAACACCGCGATGGGGATCGCGGTCACCATTTCCACGGTCAGTCCGGGAACCGGCCGCAGCAGCTCGCCGACGTAAAGCGGCATGAACGACCGGCTCAGTTCCTCCGCGAACACGAACAGGAACAGCGGCAGGCGGATATCGGTGGCGCGACGCTCGTGCAGCGGCTGGGGGGCGCCGGCGGAAGCGAAACGGTAGAGGAAGTTCACCCGCGACTCGACCTCGGCCACGCGCTCGACCACACCCTTGTCGAAATGGGCCGACTTGACCTCGTCGATATAGGCCACCAGCCGGCGATACAGGCCATCGACGGATCGCACCGCCGCGGTCAGGGCGCGGACGAACCGTCCCACCTCGTCCTGGGACGGAACGCCTGGGACCTGGGAGAAGTCGCCCCGCCGCGCCTGATCGAGCACGTGGCCGACCAGCTTCATCGGGCCGGTGACGTTGAAGAACACCACGAACAGCAGGATTTCGAACGCGACGATCAACGACACCGCCGCGACCACGCCGACATCGAGGAGAATCCCCATCAGCCGGCCGCGCACGTAGTCGGCGTCGAACCCCACGTGGACCTGGCCGACGCGGTGGTGGCCGTCGTCGGCCACCGGCAGGGCGATATCGAGGAATCCGGCGATGCTGGCCTTGCGGCCACCCCGCTCGAGGTCGAAATCGGCAGAGCGGTAATGGGGCTCGAGCACGTCGCGATCCGCCCCGTTGAGGAACAGCACGCGGCCGCGCTCGTCCGTCACGGCGAGGTAGCGGATCTCGGGATTGGCCTCGAGAACCGGCGAAAAGAATTCCTCCATCCCCACCAGACGGTCGATGGGGATGCCATAGCCCACCGCCCGTTCCACCTGCGCCGCCAGGTCGCGGCCCACCGCCGCCGCCTTGCGGTCCAGTTCGGGGATCATGCCCTGCTCGAAATCGGACAGCGCCCACAGCGACAGGATGGCGGTCGGCGGCACCAGGACCAGGAAGGCCAGCGTGAACAGGCGGATGAGCAGGGACCGGGAGCTGTCGAGCGTCATGGATGCCTCATGCGAGCCGGTCCAGGCGCTCGACCTCGGCGGTGGCGCCCTTGATGTGATCCATCGCCTCGCGGCTCTTGGCGGCGAACTCGGCGAAGCGGACCTCGAACGGGTCGGCCGCCGACGGGTCGGCGACGATCGCGCCGCCCTCCGCCAGCACCTCGCCCAGGCCGTCCTCCATCGCCCGCAGGCGGGCCGCCACCGGCCGGAACAACACCAGCGCCCCCAACACCCCCGCCACCGCGAACAGCGCCAGCACCGCCAGCCACTGCACGGCCAGGACGCCAAGAAGGTCGCCCAGCTCGTTCTCCAGATAGGCGGCAGGATAGCGCAGGACGACGGCGCCCTCGACCTTGCCCAGGGTGTTGACCAGCGGCAATCCCACCACCAGGTTGTCGTCGTCGGTCAGCGAGAACGGGTGGTTGGCCGCGCCCGCCAACGGTTCCAGCCATTCCGAGGGCACGCTGGCGCCGATGGCGCCGCGATCGGTGTTGAACAGGATCTCGCCCCTGGCATCGTAGATCTCGATGCCCAGGATGTTGGCGTCGCCCACCTTCTCGCGCTCGACGATGTCTTGCATCTGCCGCAGCTGGCGCAGCGCCAGGCCCAGGCTGAGTCGGTCCTCGACGTTCTTCTTGATGGTGAAGACCACGAAGCTGTACCGCGAGCCGACCTGGGCGGTCATGACGTCGTGGAACTTGTGGTAGCCGAACAGGGCCGTCAGCACCATGGTGCTGAGCAGGATCGCCGCCAGCGCGGCCGAAACCTTACGGGGAAGCGTCCAGAACATGGATCACCCCCCGCGCGCCTGGATGGCCGCGCAACCGCCGCGTCGCCCAGCGATCATCCTGTATCCCAGCACCACTCTTCCCCGCCTCGGAACCCAAGGGGCGGTGTCATCCCCGTTCGAGCGCTTATAAGGCATTTGTGCGCACCGGCCAAGTTATCTGATACTAGCTTGCACGAAATAAATCGCAGTATACGCCATCCTGACGCTCCGCCGGCAAAGTTTTCCACAGCGGAGGATGGCAGCATGGGGATTGCTTTCAGGTGAATACCTTATTTACGGCCGGCCAGCGGCAATCCATCGGCATCTTCGACTCGGGCGTCGGCGGATTGACGGTCGCCGCCGCCTTCCGCCGACGCATGCCCAGGGAGGATCTGCTGTACCTGGGCGACACCGCCCGCCTGCCCTATGGCACCAAGTCTCCGGGCACGGTGATCCGCTATGCCCTGCAGGCGGCGGATTTCCTGGTCGGCCAAGGGGTGAAGATGCTGGTGGTGGCGTGCAACACGGCCTCGGCCCACGCGCTCGGCGCCGTGGCGGCCGCCCATCCCGGGCTGCCGGTCCTCGGCGTGGTCGAGGCCGGCGCGGCGGCGGCGGCGCGGGCGTCAACTACCGGCCGCATCGTGGTCGCCGCCACCGAGGGAACCTGCCGCTCGGGCGCCTTCGAGCGGGCCATCCTGGCCCACCGCCCCGACGCCCGGGTGACCAGCGTGCCGTGCCCGTTGTTCGTGGCCCTGGCCGAGGAAGGGCTGACCGAGGGCGCCATCGCCGAGGCCATCGCCGCCCACTATCTCGACGGCCTTTTTCCTCCAGCCGGCGACGGCGATTGCATGGTGCTGGGCTGCACCCATTTCCCGCTGCTGGCCGTCACCCTGCGGCGGGTGGTCGGGGTCGGCCCGGTGCTGATCGACTGCGCCGAGGCGGTGGCCGAGCGGGCCGCCCAAGCGCTGGCGGCCGCCGGCCGCGACGCGCCCCGCGACGGCCGCGGCGGACTCCGCCTGGCCACCACCGACGCCCCCGACCGCTTCGCCCGCGCGGCGCGGCGGATGTTCCCGGACCAGGAACTGCCGACGCCCGTGTTGGTGGACATCCGGCAGGCGGGGGCGATTTAACCATTCCGTCACTTGAGTTCCCGCGCCGGGCGCGCCACCGATGGGCGGCCCGCCGACGGAGACCCCCATGCGCATCGCCATCGTGACCGACGCCTGGCACCCGCAACGCAACGGCGTGGTGCGGGTGCTGTCCACCCTTGCCGACACGCTGCGGGTGATGGGCCATGACGTGCTGGTGGTCGAGCCGGGCGGCTTCCGGACGCTGCCCTGCCCCAGCTATCCCGAGATTCCGCTCGCCCTGTTTCCGCGCGGGCGGGTCGCCCGCGTGCTGGAGGGGTTCGCGCCGGATGTCGTCCACCTGCCCACCGAGGGACCGCTGGGCTGGGCCGGACGCGCCTGGTGCCTGGCCAACGGCCATCCCTTCACCACCGCCTACCACACCAAGTTTCCCGAATACGTCCGCGCCCGCACCGGCGCGCCTCTGGCCTGGGGATACGCGGTGATGCGCCGGTTCCACGCTCCGTCGGCGGCGGTGATGTGCCCGTCGCCGTCGGTGCTGCGCGAATTGCGGGAGTGGGGCTTCGCCAACGCCGCCGAATGGTCCCACGGCGTCGACACCGCCACCTTCCGCCCCCAGCCCAAGGATTTCCTCGATCTGCCGCGACCGTTGTTCATGTACGTGGGGCGGGTGGCGGTGGAGAAGAACCTGCCGGCCTTCCTGGAACTCGACCTGCCGGGGTCGAGGATGGTGGTGGGCGACGGCCCCGCCCGCGCCGCCCTGATGCGGCGCTTTCCCGACGTCCACTGGCGCATCGCCAACGGCGACCAGGAGCTGTCGCGCTATTTCGCCGCCGCCGACTGCTTCGTCTTCCCCAGCCTGACCGACACCTTCGGCCTGGTGATGCTGGAGGCGCTGGCATCGGGCGTGCCGGTGGCCGCCTTCCCGGTGCCCGGCCCGGTGGACGTGCTGGCCGGCCAGCCGGTGGGAATGCTGGACGACGACCTGGCCAAGGCGGCGGTCGCGGCCCTGGCCATCAACCCTGAACGGTGCCGCGAGCACGCGCGGCGACATTCCTGGGAGACGGTGGCCCGGCGGTTCCTGGACCTCGTGCGGCCGATCGGCTGTGAGCGGACAAAAAAGTTTGCTTAAGGACAAAAAAGTTTGGAGCGGGCAAAAAAGTTTTAACCGGTAAGCGCCCTTTACCCGGAGCCAACCCTCACCCTGGAGTGGAACAGCTACATCTGGAGTGTCCATGGCAAGGAAGCGCTACGGGTTCGATGAAGCGAGGATTGCGCACTTCCTGAAGGAAGGCCGGGGGCAAGGCCGTGGCGTAGAGGCTTCAACAGACTGCGAGGTCAAGGACATGATGACGCGGCAGTTGATCGCCGTGCCGTAAGCCCTGGCAAAAAAGCGGGCCTTGTGCCCGAAGTACTATTTGGGAACGCACGAGCCGATCTAATCATGGCCCGGCGGCAACAGCAGCCCACTCGCGAGAGGCCGGATACATTTACGCAGATTGTTCCCGTCCATTGGACCATGCCCCTTGCAGGGAGGGGGCGGACCATACATTTTGTGCGATCACCTCCCGGAGCATGGCCTTGTCCAGGCTGAGGTCGGCCAAGGCGCCTATTTCTGCTTCCAGCGGAAATAGGTCGCGCCCATCTTCCGGCAGACTTCGGCAACTGGCGCCCCAACTCCGCCTGGCGAAGGGCGAACGCGATCTGCTCCTGGGTGAACTTCGACTTCTTCATCGACAAGATCCCGCTGCTTCAGGTTCACGATCTTGCCAGAAAACCCTCTATCTCGCTGGATGCGTTTTGCGGTCTCAGGTCATCGAGCTTTCCTGGTGGTGTTCGAGCGGCCAGGAAAACTGCCCGTGGTTCCGCCATCGCCCTTAGCACACCCGTTCGATTGCCAAGCCTTTGGCTCCTCATTAGTGTGCGGTCATGATTTGGTTCATCGTCTTGCTCGCCTTTGCCGTCATTGTGGTGGCATCCTTGGCTGCGGCCGATGCCCGCCGTGCCAGCTCCATTGCGCCGTGGCGGGCGGCTGCCACTGCGTCGGCCGCTTGGGTGGCGGGCATGCTTGTGCTGGCCTGGCCGTTCTGGACTGGGGCGAGGCTGTTCGTCGCGATGAACCTGTTGCCCGAAGGCGTTGCCGTGGTCGCCGTGCTGCTGGCGGGCGGCCTGCTGGCCGGTGCGGTCGCCGGCCTTGCCGCCTGGCTGGTCCTGCGCCGCCACCTGATGCGCAAGGTTGCGTCGCGCATGGCGGCTTTCGGTGCCCTGGCGGTGCTGGCCGTGGCCTTGGGCGGATGCGCGGTCTCGGCGTCGGACGCCCCCGCCGGCCCGCAGGCATGGCGCGAAGGGTGGGCGGATGGCTGCAACTTCAGCAGAGGCATGTCGGGTGGCGGCAATGCCTGGACTGTCGATATCACCCGTCGCCAGCAAGACCGATTGTATTCCCAAGGCCTGTCCGACGGCGCCCGCTGGTGCGAATAGCACATCCATAGGATTGGGTTTCTCCTCCGTATTCGCCTATGCTGGCTGTGAACGGAACATTGGGGAACGGTGCTGTGAAACGGGTTGCCATCAGCGCGATTGCGCTTCTCGTGATCTGCGGCGGAACTGCCGTGGCCGCCGACGCGAACCGGACCTTGCATTATGCCGTCAGGGACAACGATCTGGCGGCCGCCAAGGCGGCCCTGGCGCAAGGCGCCGATCCGAACAAGGTATCCACAGGGCGACCTTTGCTGCACTGGGCCTGCGCGGCGAATTATGGCGGTGACCGCAGCGCGCTGGCCGAGACCCTGTTGCAGGCCGGCGCCGATCCCAATGGCCGCGATTCGGCGGGGGTGACCGCCCTGCATTTCAGTGGTGGGCGCATCGATTGCGTCGAACCGCTGCTGGCGGCCGGTGCCGACCCCAAGGCCCGCACCTCCCAGGATGCCTGTTCCTTTGACGGCCGCCCGGTCCTGGAACAGGTGCTGGCCGTGACCGATTGGCGGACCGGAACCCAGGGCATCCAGGCTTTGGTGAAGGCCGGCGCCGACCCGTCCCAGCGCGGCTGCGACGGGGCCTCCATGCATTGGGTCGCCGCCAACCGCTTCCTGACCGAAGCCAGCGAGCACCTGCAAAAAGAGGAATCACCCCCCGCCGGTTGGTGGAAGCGCCATGTGGAGGTCTGGCACGCGCTCGACCGGGCATCCCTGGCCGATGCCGACGCCCAGAAGCTGATGGCCCAGGCCGTCGCCATCGCCATCGCCCTTGAGCAGGAGGCCAAGTGATGAAGATCGCCGTTCTCGCCCTGGCCCTTACCGCCGCGGCCTTTCCCGCCATGGCTGACGTGCGCGGCAACCTGCGCGACCTGGACAACGCCATGGACAAGATGAAGCACGAATTCCTGAATGCCCCCAAGGACGGCGCCCTGCAATTCGATCCGGTTCCGCCCAAGAAGCCGGGCGCCAATGTGATGGTCCCCCGCCCCGGCAGTGCCGACGAACGCCAGCGCATCGAAAATTCGATCCGCACGCTCGAAACGCAGTCCCGAGGAAACTAGTGATGCGCCGCCTGCGGATGATGGCCGTTGCGGCCCTGATCGCGGCAACTCCTGCCGCCGCACGGGCCGAATGCCTGGCGGTGGAGTTCGTCTATCAGCATCGCGATTCCGTGCTGGCCATCAAGGAGCCGGCGCAGAAAAGCGATTACATCCGCAAGGCGGTGTCGTCCGCCTGGGCCGCCACCTCGGACGCGGCCAGCGAGACCGTAATGGCCTATGGCATGGGCGAGGGTCTGGCCACCGCGCTGTCCCGCGCCCTGGCTGAACGGGCGCTGTCGCTGAGCCATGGCGAGATGCTGAAGCTGGCCAAGGGCGCCCCGGTGGACCAGCAGCGCATCGCCAGGGCGCTGTCCAAGATCAAGGACGGCGCCGCAATCACCGATGATCTGAACATCTGGATGGATCGCCTTGGCATTGCCGTGGACGCCATCAACCTGATCGACTGGACCATCGAGGGCATGAAGTCCGGCGACCGCTATGCCAAGGCCAAGGCGGCGCAATCGGCCATGTCCATCGCGCGGACCGTCACCGCCAAGCTGGCGGGCGGCACCATGGGCGCCATGATGGCGTCGGTCGGCTTCCTTGATTACGCCGTGACCTCGTTCGGCGACGCCGCCCACGCCGCCTATGACGCGCGGTGGTACGCGGCCTACAAGGAATATTACGACCATTACAACGGCCGCGACGCCGCGTTCTGGCTGAACCTGCGGGAAAAGGGCGGCAATGCGGCCATCGAGGCAGAGCTGAACGCGTTCTGGAACGATCCGTGGTCGTGGGCCGAGATGCAGGGCATCAAGACCGGTTCGCTGCCCTTCGCCAAGGACGCCCTGGCCGCCGCCACCCAGAAGAAGGCCTATGCCGCGCGCTACATGGCCGAGCGCATCGAACCCATGGTGGCCGCCGAAGCCCAGCGCCGCGCCAACGAGGCGTGGAAGCAGGCGTCGAAGGACTACCAGCAAGCCTGCTATGCCGCCCAGGCGGAAGCCAAGACCCTTCACGCCGTGGACACCATCCTGACCGGGCTGGGTGAAGGCAACCTGGAAGACCAATTGCGCGAGGCCGTGCGGGAAGACGACGCCGCCAAGATCAAATCCCTGCTGGCCCAGGGCGCCGACCCGTTCAAGCCGGTCAAGGGCCAGGGCGCCTATGACACCGCCCTGGCCGTGTTCATGGCGGGCATGGTCAAGACCCAGACGGTGGAGGCCTTCCTGGAGGCCGGCCTGAAGCCCGAGCAGGCCTTCAAGGGCGCCCCCCAGACGGCGATCACGGCGGCGGTGGACAAGGGAAGCGCCGAATCCCTGCGCTTCCTGGCCGCCAAAGGCTTCGACGTCAACCAGCCGCGCCAGGACGGCCGCACGCCGCTGATACTGGCGGCGGCGGCCGGGAAGATGGACAAGGCCACCGCCTTGCTGGAAGCCGGAGCCTCGGTGGCGGCGACGGATGCGCAACGCATGGACGCGCTGGGATATGCCGCCAACAATTCCCACGCCGAAATGGCGAAGCTGCTGCTGGCCCGTGGAGCCGATCCCAAGCGCATCGACGGGCGGGGCCTGACGGCGCTGATCGTCGCCGCCGCGCGCGGCAGCCTGGACACCGTCAAAGTGCTGGTGGAAGCAGGCGCCGACCCGGCTTACAAGGGCAAGGCCGGCATGGCGGCCGATTACGCCGCCAACAAGGGCCACACCCAGGTTGCCGGATATCTGCGCGGCCTTGCCGCCCCCAAGGGGCGGGAGATCGCGCTGAAGGAAATCATCGTCGCCAACCAAGCCATGATCGGCAGCGACCTTGGTGCCTCCATCCGATTGCAGACATCGGACAGGGTAGTCGAGCCGGTAAGCTGGAGCGTGAGCGTAGCCGACCCGGCCGGCTTTTCCGCCCGGGAAATCCCCCTGAACGGCTCGGATGGCAAGGCCATCCACGACGTGGTGGTCCACGCCAAGGCCGAAGGCTCGACCGTTGTCGCCGTGTCGTTCCGCGACGCCGCCGGCAACCATGGCACCTGGCGTGGCAAGGTCACAGGCCGACTTGGCCCGGATATGGTCGAGGACGCGGCCATCGAGGCGGTCCGGAACCAGGATGTCGCCACCTTGCGCCGTTTGGCCGCCGACAGCGACTATCTGCGTGATATGCGCGTCACCTGCGTCAATTGGGACGAGGCCAACATGCGCTGCCGCATGAGCGTGCTGGGCTGGGGCATGTCCCATGCGGCCGGTCGCGACAACACGGACATGATCCGGGCGCTGCTGGACATGGGCGTCGATCCCGACGTGCCGTTCTACACCACCGACGGCTGGCACAAGGGCCACACGCCCATGACCTATGCCCTGGCGGCGGGCGGCACCAGGGCCGCCGAGATGCTGATCCGGGCCGGTGCCGACATCAACCACGTCAATCCCGACGGCAGCAACGCGCTGGTCTGGGCGGCGGCCCGCGACCGCTGGGATTTGGTGCGCGAGCTGATGGGCCGGGGCGCCGACGTCAATGCCCGGCTGAAATACCAGGGCATGGACGTCACCGCCCTGCATTTGGCCGCCTACAAGAAGGATGCCGGAATGGTGCGCGCGTTGATGAACAAGGGCGCCCGCATCACCAAGGACGACCGGGGCAACACGGCGGGCTATTACGTCTATTGGCTGACGAAGGACGTGAACCTTGCGGTGGCTGCCGGCTATGGCGAGGCCCGCGACTATGAAGCCAAGGCCAACGATCCAGGCTTCGACTGGGCCGAATTCGCCCGCCGCATGCAGCCGGCGTTGCAGCAATTCGGCCAGAACATGCAGGCCATCCGCCAGCAGAACGCCGCCCGCGTCGACCAGATCAACCGCAATCACGATCGCTCCATGGCCCAGGCGCGTCAGCCCAGCTATGTCCCGCCCTATGCGCCGCAGCCGGCGCCGGTCGCGTCGCCCTATCAGTCGGCCAAGCCGGCCGCCACCGGCGCGACCGCCGCCAAGCCGAGCGGCCGCACCAAATGGACCGGCGGCCCGGTATGCCTGGTCAGCATCCGGTTGGAGGGAACCGACGGCAGGGGCGAACACGTCCGCGAGACCGTCACGGCATTCACCGCCCCCGGCTGCCGACTCGAAGACGGCCGCCCCGCCCCCAACGGCCCGTCGTTTTCGGCATGCGGCCGCCAGTACGTCATGACCGGGGCCTGGGCCGAGAGCAGACGGGACAGGTTCGTCCAAGCGGCGGCAAGCCTGCGCGGCAAAGGGGCCGAGATCGAGATCACCCCCCAGGGCAGCGTCGATCGGAATTACGGCTACACTTATTTGGATCGGTGCGCGCCATGACCGTCAAACCCTATGCCATCGGCTCGGCCGTCATCATCGCCGCCTGGCTGGCACTGGCGGCATTGGGTGCCCTGCTGAACTGGGCCACCGGCTGGAGCCGCGACACGCTGGAGGCCGTCATGGCCGGCACCGGATTGGTGCTGGCGGTGGCGGTCATCGCCCAGTTCCAGCGGCGCGGCCTTGCCTTCCGCCATTGCCTGCCGGTGGCGGTGGTGGTGCTGGGCGCGCTGGCCGCCTTCTTCATCCAGGAGTACGGGTTATGAGCTGGGCCTGCCCCCAATGCCGCGTGGCGCTGGTGCCGTCGGACGAAAAAATGGCGCCACCCAAGGATTTGAACAAGCTGATCGCGGTGGATCGCGGCAGCGTGTTCCGCTGCCCCGCCTGCGGCAAATTCCATGTGCTGTGGAACGGATCGAATCTGGCCTTCAAGGGCTTCATGGCGCTGTTCAGCCTGTGGCTGGCGCCGACATTGATCGGGTCCGGCCTGTTGGCCCTGTCCATGCTGCTGGGCCTGCCTGAGCATTTCGGCTATCGCCTCGACACGCCCGTGGGCGCCGGAACCTGGATCCTGGCCGCCCTGGTCGGGCTGGGCGGTGGCGGGCTGCTGATCTATGCCTATCCCCTGCCCGTCTTTCGCCAGTTCCGCCTGCGCTGGCGCCTTCGTGCCGCCGCCAAGGGGATCGGGCAGCCATGACCCGGCGCGGGCTGCTGGCCGCCTTGGCAGTGCTTGCCGCCCACCCCGCCTGGGCGTGTTCGTGGCGGGGCGGCGGCAAGCCGGTCCGCACCCGCATCGACGAGCTTCGCCGCCAGGGAGGCGTGTGGATCGTGGCTTCCCCCCGTGCCGGAGAGCTGCCGCTGGTCATGGACGACGTCCGGCTGCGCGCCGCCCTGCGCGACCTGAAATGGGCGCTGGAACGGGGACTCGAGCGCGTCCTCTATGTGGATAACGGCGCCGTGATCGGTGTCGGCATTCCCGACACCAGATGCTGACCGCCCACCACGATCCGACGCGGCTGCAATTCCGCCTGGGCGGCTGGGGATGGCCGATCCATGCCGGGGTTGTGGCGCTGACCGCCTTCGCGCTGGTTCCATCCCAGGATGGCGGCTTGTTGGCGCCATGGCTGGCGGCCATGCTGGCGGCCAGCCTTGCCCTGGCCGTTTTCTGCCGGCTGGCGCCACCCTCGCCCGCCGCCCACCGCGCCTATGTGGCGCTGACCGCCTTGGTGGGGTTGGGGTGGGGCATGGGGCCGTGGCTGGCACCCGACGGCGCGCTCGGCTTCCTGACCACGGTGATCGGCGGCGCCGCCCTGGGGGCGGTCATCATCCAGCACCCGCGCCTGGATGCCTGCGCCGCGTCGCTGGGGATGTCGCTGCCGCTGCTGGTCGGCCGCCACGTTCATGTGGGTGATGCGCAAGGCATCGCCATGGCCGCCATGGTGGCGCTGTTCGGCGCCTGCCTGATCCTGCTGGCGCGCCACATGAACCGTGCGTTGCGCGACAATGTCGGGCTGGTCGGCCAATTGCGTGACGCCAAGGAGGATGCGGACCAGGCCAGCGAGAGCAAATCCCGCTTCCTGGCCCAGGCCAGCCACGATCTGCGCCAGCCCCTGCACGCCATCGGCCTGTATGTGGAATGCCTGAAGGATTTCTCGCTCGATACCGAAGCCGAGCAATTGATCGAACGCATCGACGCCTCGGTCGAAAACCTGTCGTCGCTGTTTTCGTCGCTGCTGGACATCTCCATGCTGGATGTGGGCAAGGTTCGCCCCCGCCCCACCGATTTCCCCCTTGCCCCCATGCTGGCCGGCATCCGCGACCAATTCGCCGATGCCGCCGCCGAACGCGGCACCCGTCTGACCGTGATGAATACCGGCCTGTGGGTACGCGCCGACCGCGCGCTGCTGTACCGCATCGTCCAGAACATCGTCTCGAACGCGGTGAAATATGCGCCGGGCGCCCGCATCGTGGTCGGGTGCCGCCGAAGCGCCGACGGCACCCTGGCGCTGGAGGTCCACGATTGCGGGCCGGGCATCGCCGCCCACGATCTGGACCGCGTGTTCGAGGAATTCACCCGTGCCGCCGATGGCGGCGAGGCGCCGCCGGGCCTGGGCCTGGGGCTGGCCATTGTCCGCCGCCTCGCCGGCATCATGGGACTTCGCGCCGAATTGCAGTCCTGGCCGGGACGGGGCAGCGTGTTCCGCCTTCACGGCCTGCCGCTCCGCCCCCCCATGGCGGTTCCGGTCAGGGCGGCCGTGCCGGGGCGCGAGGATTTGCTGTGTGGGCGGGCGGTGCTGTTGGTGGATGACGATTACGACGTGCTGGGCGGCACCGGGGAATTGCTGTCGCGCTGGGGCTGCGCTGTGACCCGCGCCGCCAACGTGGCCGACGGCCAGGCCGCCTTCGCTGCCATGGAACGGTGCGACCTGGTGATTTCCGATTTCGACCTGGGCGGACCCACCGGGCTGGACCTGCTCAGGGGATTGCGTGAAGCGTCTCCCGGCCTGCCGGCCATCCTGATGTCGGGAATCGCCGCCGGCCAGTTGCCGGTTATCGGCACCGTGGGCCGCACCCTGGCGCTGAGCAAGCCGGTGCGGCCGGCGCAATTGCGCTCGGCCATGATGTCGCTGCTGGTCGCTTAAAAGGTCTCTGCCCGTGCCGCCAGGGCGGCGGCGGCGGCGCGGGTGCCGACGCCCAATGCATGCAGTACCGCCGAGACGTGGACCCGCACCGTATAGGGCGAGATATCCAAAGCGCGCCCGATTTCCTTGTTGGACTTGCCGTCACAGATCAGCCGCAGCACCTGCAATTGCCGTGGCGACAGGGCGGCCAGTGGATCTGGGCGGTGGTCGTCCTCGCCTTCCCCCTCCCCCAATTGCGGCGACGCCCGCACCACCACCTCGCCGTCCAAGATGGACAGGATGGCGGCGGACATCTCGCGCGGCGGGATGGATTTCGAGATGAAGCCGTTGACACCGGCGGCCATGATCGCCTCGATCTCCTCGGCATCGGCCAGCATGGACACCACGATGACCGTGGCCAACGGGCAGCGGGCACGCAGCCGGGGCAGGTCGCGGCGGTGGTCGAAGCCGGGGAACATGAGGTCCAGGACCATCATCTCGACCGAGCCCACGGTCTCGACGCAATGCTGCAACGCCTCGCCGGTGCCCACTTCGTGAATGGCGAGGCCCGGCGCCAGACGCTCGACGATGCGGCGCATGCCGTCGCGGAAGATGGGATGGTCGTCGGCGATGATCAGGTTGGTCATGGCTGGTGACTTTATCAGCGCGCCGGCAAAGGGGGAATGAAGGTCACGGCGATGTCCTGCATGGGCAGGAAATCCTGGGCGCGGAATTCCCGAGTTGTCGGGCCGGTCTGCCGGAGCGCACCATCCCAGCACAGGCTGATTGTATGATCGGGCGACGGGCTTTCGATGATCAGGCGAAAATCCCCGATCGGCCCGGCCCAGTCGGCTCCGGGCTTGAGCACATAGCGGAGGTCGCGGGCATGCCGGCCATAGCGGGCTTCGGGTGGTGCGGCGGCCAAATCCTCCATCAGGGGGGCACCGACGCAGAAGGAATCGCGGAACCATGACGCGAAATCACCGTTATCGGCCTCCAGCGCCAGCAGGAAGGCGCCGGTGATGGGGCGATAGGCGTGATCCACCGAAACACGGGACCGTGCGGGAAAGGTGGCCTGCCAGACATAGGACAGCCGCACCTTCCATTCGCGGCTCTCGAAATTGCCCAGCAGACCCAGCGCCATCAGCTTGTCCTTGACCCGGCGCGCCCGGGGGGCGTCGCTGTAATAGATGGCCGACCGCCAGATTTCGGCCAGCGGGTCCAGCGGCAGGTTCTCGCGGCGGAACAATTGGGTCAGGTTGCTTCCGTCCAGGCCGACGATTTCCACCACCTTGGTCGCCTGCACGGGCTTGCCGTCGAAACGGGTAGTGAAATCGACGAATTCCGCCGCGCCCTCGTCGGGCCATTGGTCGTCGATGTCGTCGGCGAAAATGTCGGGGAACGGGAAGGCCAGCGTCAGCGTGATGTCGCGGTCGGTGGGGTTTTCGAATTCATAGGCGACCTCGACCCGATCGACGGATATGCGCAAGTCCTCGGATCGCAGGCGGATGTCGTCGGTCTTTTCCAGGATGATCCCCCCGGCGCCGATGCTCGCCACGCCGTCATTGGCGGCGACCGGAGCGACGCCGGCCAGCAGGAATAGTGCAAGCAGAATGGACAAGGACCTCATCGCCTGCGTGCCCCTTGATGCTGATGGGAAAATTCTGGACCTTGGCATGCCCCCCAGCAACTCGGTCAATTGACCTATGGATGAGTGGGCAAAAATCGTCACAATGACAATTCGTCTTTCGGCACGGGGAAGAAGAGAGCATGTACCTCTGCATCCGGCTCGGGCTTTGTTTGCTGCTTGCTGTGACAGGAATGGCCCACGCCAGTCAGTCGGAGCCGCTGCCCCCTACGGAAGCCGTCCAGACGAATTCACCGCTGGGACTGTTGCGACGGATCTATACCCTCCCCAATCCCGATTTCAACGCCTTCCACGACCCAGAGCGTCGCAGCATCTTCTATACAGCCCGCATCGACAAACTGGTCAAGCGGGCGGAGAATTGTTACCGCGCGCGCTGGGGAATGACGGATCTCGATTTCGACTTCATTGTTCCCGGACAGGATTACTATATTCGTGGACTTGATATCACCATTACGGAACAGCAGTACGATTTTGCAAGAGCACGTGTGATATTCGACAATATGGACGAACCGATCGTGCTTTACTATTATTTCCACTGTCTCGATGGACGATGGCTGATAGACGAAGTCGTTTATCAAGGGCGGCCTTTGTCGAAGGCGCTGGAACTGGCCTGCCAGCCCTGAAGCCGCTTCTTATCGCCAATGGAGAACCGATATGTTGGGTCTCGTGCCGGATAATCATCTCACCAGGTTTCGCACCCTCATCCTCGCAGCCGCACTGTTCTCGTCGCCTGCTTCTGCATGGGCCGAGGCGGAAGCGTCAGAGATTTTGCGCAAGGCCCTGACATCGTTCGAACACCATCTCGCCGACCAACTCGACCCCGCAAAGTACCGGCAAGCATTGGTGAACGCGGCTGCGGCCGTCGACGCGGCCCCGGCGGACCCGCGTTCCCATCTCCTGCTGGGTAGCGTCTACCTGCGGCACTCCGTCAACCGGATCGCCCTGGAGCGCGCCGAGGATTCGTTCCTCACCGCACTTGATCTGGCCCCGGGCGACATCCGCGCCCAAACCCTCCTGGCCGAAACATACTTCCTGCAGCGGAGGTTCCATTCGGCGCGGCAGGTTTGGCTGGAATTGCTCGTCGGCGACGCGCCGAACCTCGCGCCATCCTTCGTCGCGCAGGCCCTGCGAGCCTATCTGCTCAACGGCGATCTCGAGCTTGGCCTGCGGGAGTTGCCCCGACTGCGCCGCAAGTCACCGGACAACCCTTGGCTGGCCGCACTCCATGCGGGATTGGTTGCCGCACGGATGCAGAGTGGCGGAGATATGGAGAGCGCCAGGCAACTGGCGGATCTTCGCTCATGGTGGCAGCGCCCTGGCTTGCCCGCCGACTTGGCTGCCTTCGTGCGCAGCACCTGGCTGAAGGAGGGGTAGCATGCGGCTTATCCGGCTGATCTCCCTTGCCTGCGTGCTGGCCGCACCCGCCGCCGCCCAATCCCCCGAAGGCCTGCCCCGGGAGCTTTCCTACTACCGCAACATGGATAACGTCATCGCCATCATGGCGGATTCCCGCAAAGTCCGGGAATTGAAGTCGGCTCACCGATTGATCCGCTCCACCTTTACCCGGACCCTTCGCGCACAGGTTTACGACAAGGTCGACCAGGCAGTTCTGGCGAAGGTCGGCGAGCAACCTGAATATGCGGGCAAGAAGGTGGTCGTCCACGAATTCCGCACTCCCGGAAGCGACCCCAACAGCATCAATGCCGACCGCGACGCCCGCGTCCTGGTGGAAGTCGAACCGGGGCGCTGGGTCGAGGTTCCCCGCAAGCACTGGGAAGACACGTTCTACGAATCCTTCGGCGCGGCAACAGGCAAGGCCGCTGAGGTTTCGGCGCGCGACCATGCCGCCCAATACCGCCAATTGGCGACGGACCGAGCCCATGTGGAGGCCGGCCTGGATTATTCGGACCAAACCCTGTCCGTGAAGGACAACAGGCTGGTTCGCAGTTCGACCATCCGTCAGGCTCGTGATGAAAATGGCCAATTGTTGTGGGAGAGGCCCGGCAAGCCCCTTTTGGTCAGCGACTCGCCGATCCAGGAGGTGAAAAAGGCCGATCCAGGCAACCGAACCCGCCTGCGCGACGCCGAGGGCTTGGGCCTGATGTACTTCGAGAAGGGCGACGAACAATTGCGCCGCCTCGCCGCCAAGGGGCTGGATGCAGACAAGGCTGCCATGCACCGGGCCGAGGCGGCGGTTCAAATCGGCAAGGGCGCCAAATCGCTCGACAGCCTGCGCGAGGCCTATGCCCGCCAAGGCTTCGACGTCGGCACCCTGCCCGAGAACTTCGTCAAGGCGTCGGATCTGGTGAAAGCCCAGCGGGGCGACTTCTCCGCCGACCCGGCCCAATTGGATCGGCAGTTGAAGTCCCTCGGCATCGACGACGGACTAGAGGGCTTCAACCGGGCAATGCGCGGCCAGATCGAAGCCCTGAAACTGGCCCCCCGGGCCGCGCCCGTGCCGCCCCCCGCCGACACCGACCTGGCGAGGCTGAGCCGTGGCGCTACGGCGACCAAGGTCGGCCTGGGCCTGGGCGGCAAGGTGCTGGAAGTGCTGGATTTCATCGACACCGCCGAACGGATCGAGCAGGAGGCCAAAGACGGCCAGCACCTCTATATCGACCTCGACCAGGATGACGGCCGCTTCGTCAACAACGCCAAGGTGTTCGCCGCCACCCTGCTGGAGACGACGGGCATTCCCGGGGCGATGGAAGCGGGCTGGGAAGCCGACAGCGCCGAGAAACGACGCATCGAAGAGGCCATCCGCCGGGGTGAGGCGGTGGATCCGCTGCTGTCCACCGCCCGCGTCATGGCCGATGTGGGGACCAAGGCGGTCAAGACCACCGTCCTCGACCCGATCCAGGCGGGCCTCTCCAAGGCCGCCGATATCGGCCGCTGGGGCCAGGCGATGAGCCGGGAATACGGCGCCCTGAACGCCGCCGAACGCCAGGAGATCGCCCGGGGCGAGACCCGGACCGCCAGACTGGTCCGGGAGAACGCCTTCGATCTGGGTCTGATCCGCAAATGGGTCGGCCGCGTCGGTGGCGACCGCCAGGTCGGCGTGGTGGCTGACGGCACGGGACTGGCTTTCGACGTCGAGCGCAACGCCGCCTGGACAAAGGATTTCCAGGCAGAATGGAGAGTGACAGGCGCCGATGCCGCCAAGATCACCGATGCCGCCGATCCTTCGGCCAACCGCTTTGCGGTCCAGATCAAGGACTGGCCAGCCGGCACCTACGAAGTCGTCCTGACCCTGCGCCGGCGCGCCGACGGGAAGGTCCACAGCCAGGAACGAGAGCGCTTCGAAGTGGACGGCACGCCCGGCCTCGGCACATTGACGGCACGCCTTGACGGCCTGGACGGTCCGCTGATGGACGGCGCAATCGAACGCGGCCGCGTCGTGGCCTTCGACATCGCGCAATTGGGGCGCTGGACCGACGCCTTGACGGTCGAGTGGTCGGTCGACGGCGAGGTCTACAAGACCACTCCGGGCAACGGCGACAAAGCCCAATTGATCCGGTTCAAGACCGACCACATCACAGGGTCCGGCTTCACCCTTGCCGTCCGCCTGCTCGACGTTGCCAGCGGCAGGATATTGGCCTATCAGGAACGCAGAGTCTCATTCGCCCAAACGGCCTTCGCGCTTCCTTCCTTCACCATGCGCGGTGCCAGGGACGATTACGGTGGACCTTCCCTGGACGGCGCCGTACGCAACGGAGACGTCCTGGCATTCAGCGCCGAAATCGATATTCCCGCAGCGGAACCGCCGCCCATCGTCAACTTGTTGTGGGAAGTGCGCGATGCAACTGGCCGGCCCGTGACGGGCCTGTCCAAGACCGATCAGACGGTGGGAACCGGCGGCCGCCAAACCTTCGGCTTCAAGTTCCGGCCGGCCACCCTTGCGAACGGCGCCTATACGGTCGTGTTGACGCTGATCCAGGCGGCAGACCCGTCGCGAGTTCAAACAGGTGAGGCGAAGTTCGAGATCCACGAGAGCGTGCGCATCGAGCGGCTGGTCGTAGCCGCTGACACCCAAGCCCAAGCCCATCGCGACGTACTTCATGGCGACGAGGTTCCGCACCTTTTCGCCTATTATCGGCTGGATGGCGCGAAGAGCGTGAATGCCAGCCTGTCTGTCACCGATGACGCGGGACGCATCCTTTTCAGCGAGACCCTCACTCGCCCGAACAAGCCGGGAGATATCCAGCGGGTCGGGGTCAGGCTGCGGCCCGATGTGGTCCCGGTCGGACAGGCGGCCGTCTTCTCTGTGCGCCTGACCGCGCCCGATGGGCAGGGCGCCGAAGCCAGCACCGGCTTCCGCGTCGACAACCACCAGCTTGGCCTGTCCGTGCCCAAGAGCTTGAAAAGCGGGGAACTGGCCCGTTTCCAGATCACTCCGCCCGAATACTTCACGCCACCCTTCACGGTGGACCTGGATTCGCACGGCGCGGTGGCCACCCATGACGGCAAGCTTGGCGGCACCCTGACCGGCGTCGCAACAGCCAGGGGAGACGGCGGAACGCTGCGTGTCACCCTGACCGACGCCGCCAGGCGGATCGCGACGGGAACCGCCCGTTTCGCGGTGGATCCGACGATCTCGGCGTTCCGGAACTGCGAGCACCGCGACATGACCCGAGCGGAACGCAAGGGCGGTGTGTTCTCGATCGACCTCTACCCGGATTACTACGATTACCACCCCGACACCGACCACCCCCTGATCATGGCGGGCAACTCACGGAAAATCATTGTCGCGGATCGACCGACATGCGTGGAGGTCGGTTGGACGGTACGCCCACGCGCCAGTGCCAACAACTACGGCATGGCCGACCATCCGATCGAACTGTGCGGCCAGCGATTTTACGTCCTCGGCGAGGATTGGCAGGAACTCAACAGGCGTTTCAAGTCCGACATCCGGCGGCGCCTGGCAAGGCCGGAGGGGGCTCCGGGCTTTCCGGCCGACGTCATAACAGATGTGTTAGACAACGGTCCCGTCAAACGCCACTACGGGCGGATGCCGATCTACATGCGGGAGGAGATGCAGGGAAGAAAAACCCGGTACTGCCTCATTTCGAAATGGCCCGAATAGCTCTTGCCCAGCGCAGACCTGAGTTGAAAAGGAGTTTCCTATGGCGAATGCCCGGCTTCTGCCGCTTCTCCTCACATCCGTCGCGCTTGCCGCCTGCGTGGCTGATGGTCAGACCGGCCAACCGGGTCCCACCGTGTCGGCCGCGCCCGGGAACGCCCCGCTTCTGTTCAGTGCCGCCGCCATCACCGAGCGGGAACTCAAGACGGCCGAGATGGCGGATGGGGGAAAGTTCTTCGCCACCATGCGTGAGGAAAACGGGCCGGACCTCCTGCGGCTGTGGCGGGTAGAGGGCGACGACGCCCATTTTGTGGCGGAGACCCGCGTGGACAACAATGTCGGTTGGCAAATGGCGGTGCGGCCCGATGGATCGCAGGTCGCCATCGCTCATGGGGTGCAGAAGGACCAACTCTTCGAGAAGGCAAAGACCGTGGGCGAGTTGCTGGTCTGGGTCGTCGGCTCGGACCAGAAGAAGGTGCTGATGAGTTCGGATGAGCGCCGCTCCACCTGCGGCATTACCTATTACCGGAAAGGCGAAAGCCTCGCCCATTGCTGGAAATGGGGCACGACCAACAAGGACTGGGTCGTCTACATCCAGGACGTCCAAGCCGACGGCAGGGTCGCCGGACCATCGACCCTGCGAACGGTGCCCAACTTCCCCCGTGTCTTCGGCCCCCTGGGGGCGGACGGGTTCCAGGCCGAGGGAGAGATGCACGAGTGGGAAAGCGCCAATTCCAGTCTGATCCGCTCGACCATCGCCACCTTCAGGACGGGCGACCGGAAGATCGGGCTTGATGTCACCAAGGGCCATTGGCAGGCGGGATATCTGGGGGATGGAACGCGCCTGATCGTGCGCGATCAGAAAAAGCTGTCCGTCATGGTTTCGGGTCAACAGAGTGCGTCCGTGCCCGCGCGGAAGCTGACGCAGTTAAGGGCCGGCGACCGTCTCTTGAAGTCCGGGCGCGACGGCCTGGTGTTCGGCCTGAGCAACACGGATGGCCTGAGCGCCTATGTGGTTGGGGACAAGGTCGTCGGCGAAGCGGCGCGGAACACAGATGCCACGGCTTGGTACGCCTTCGCCGTCCTTGAGGACGGCGACGAGGCGGTGGCGCTCAGCGACAAGGGCATCCGCCGCCTGAAAGTCTCCCCTGCGCGCCGCCACGCGGCCCAGGCCTATGCCGAAGGGCTGGATATGATGCGCCGCGGCTTCAGCGGATTGGGAGCGGACAAGATCATCCAGGCCTTCGAGACCGATCCGAGCTTTGCCGGTCTGAACGTCGCCTATCCCATGATCCACAACTGGCCGGAGCTTTTCACCGAGAGCGTCGAGGGGGCGGTTAAGGCCGCGCCGGCCGATACGGGGCGCCTGTTCCTGGCCATCCACCGCATCACGGCCGCGAATAAGGACGGGGAAGGACGGCGCAATGCAGTCTATTCAATCAGCACCCTGGCTTATCACGGCCTGTTCGCCCTGCGCGCGGGTCAGCCGGGCATCGCCCGCCAAAGCCTCGCGGTCCTGCGCCGGTTCGTGGACGAAATGGTCCGGGAGGGTTCGATCAAATCCGCGGAGAAAGGGAACGTCTGGCCCGACCTGTTGGAAGCGATGATCATGGCCGACCAGGGCAATCTCGATGAGGCCTACGCCTTCCTTGTGAAGCAAGGCGGCTTGGTGCGCGACGGATACCAGGACGCAGCGGGAAACGTTTTCGCGTTCACCGATGTCTTCGCACCGCTAATGCGGGACAAGGCGAAGATCGCCTATCTGACCGGCGAGCCGGAGAGCGAAGTCTACGTTCCGGCGGGCACGGGTACTTCCAGGCCCGAGCCGGCTGCCTTTCCCGACGTCAACGGCACGATCATTGCCCCGGCCGCCATACCGTCCGCCACCGAACCGCCTTCATTTCCTCTCCCGGCCACGCCCCCCGTTGCCGCCCCCTCGGGCCCGGCCGCGGGACAGGTGCTGGATTGATGGTTGGCCGGGATGCCCTTTGGTCGGCGGCCAAGGTTCGCCGCCTCACGCGAATGCCGAAGCAAACATTTTTTTCCTGGTTTCCCTTCATCCCGCCCGCTCTCCCTTAAAGCGAGAACAGACCTTTTACTCTTGCCCTCCCTTATGCCTTACCAAAGATCAACAGCTTAACCCATCTCCTGGAGCAAACATTTTTGTCGGCCTACATCGGCCGGCCGGCACGCGGCGCCGCATAGCCCCATCTCCCGAGGTCCTGCTCCCCCGGGACGCGACACTGGTCGTTCGACCTGTGTGAAAATCGCGGAACCCGGCCGATGGATTGGATTCCGCGATCCTCACCCTAGGGCCGAAGAGGCCGGTTTACCCCGGATGCACGGATTGAGCCGGCGCGCGTCCCGCGCCGACAATCCCGGTCGTCGGCGCGGGTCGGCGCCAGCCGGGAAAGAGGATTGCCGCCCATGAGGATCGCGGTCATTGGCACGCGCGGAGAGGTCCCCGCCGAGGATGGGGTCGACCGGGCGCTGGGGGAAATCTGCCCCCGTCTGGCGCGGCGCGGTCACGAGATCGACGTGTTCTCGGATCGCAACGGTCGCGCCATCACGCCGGTCGAGGGGGCGCGGATGATCCGGCTGCCCGCCGTCCCCACCGGCTTCGGGCCGGCGTCGCACGCCCTGGTGTCGTCCCTGCTGACCGCGTTCCGGGGCTACGACGTGGTCAATTTCGTCGCCTCGGACGCCACCGGCCTGTTCACCATGGCCTCCAAGCTCGGCCTTCACCGAACCGTGGTCAGCGTCCACGGGCTGGGGCGCAGCGAACCGCCGACGCGGTTTCCCCGCCTGGGGCCAGAGACCGCCGCCGCCCGCTTCGCCGACGTGATCACCGTCGTCTCGCGCCGCCTGGAGCGCTTCTTCCGCGACGTCTATGGGCGCGAAACCATCTTCATCCCCAACGGGATCGATCCGGCGGCCCGCCCGCCGTCGCCGGAGGCGGTGGTCGGCCTGGGACTGATGCCGCACGGATACCTGCTGGTCGCGGATCGCCTGGTCCCCGAATCGGGGATTCACCATGCCGTCGCCGCCCTGCGCTCGCTGCCGCCGGGCGTGCGGCTGGTCGTCGCCGAGACCGGCCCCGGCGACGACGCCTATCGCGCCGCCGTCCGAAGCGCCGCCGCCCCGGATCGCGTCCTCTTCCTGGGCAGCGTGCCGCCGCCGCTGCTGGATGCGCTGGTCGCCCATGCCCGCCTCTATGTGTTGCCGTCGTCACGCGACGAGCCGGCGCCGACCCTGTTGCAGGCGCTGGCCCACGGGCAGGCGGCGGTGGTGAGCGACCTTCCCGAGCATCTGGAGATGGTGGGCGCCGACGGATTCTCCTTCACCAGCGGCGACGTCGGCGACCTGCGACGGGTGCTGGCCTGGCTGCTCGACGATCCCGAGGTGGTGGCGCGCATGCGCCTCCGCGCCGCCGCCACCGCCGCCCACCGCTACAGTTGGGACCGCATCGCCGACGCCTACGAGCAGGTCTATGCGTCCATCGCCTGAATTCGGGAGCCCGCCATGAGCGCCATCGCCGGCATCCTCAGTCTCGACCAGACCACCATCGAGGCCGAGCCGGCCGAGGCCATGGCCACCGCCCTGGCCTGGCGGGGGCCGGACGACGACGGGCGCTATCGCTCGCCGGACGGCCGCGCCGCCTTGGCCGTCCGGCGGCTGGCCGGCATGACCCCGTCTCCCGACGCCGTCCTGCCGCTGGCCAATGAGACCCACGACGTCTGGCTGGCCCTGGACGGCGAAATCCTCAATCACCGTGCCCTCCGCCATTGCCTGGAACTGGCCGGGCACCGCTTCGCCACCCGTTCGGACGCCGAAACGGCCTTGCATGCCTACGAGCAATGGGGTCTGGACTTCCCAAGCCATCTGCAGGGACCCTTCGCCCTCGCCCTGTGGGACGACCGCCGCGACCGGCTGGTGCTGGCCCGCGACGCGCTGGGATGCAAGCCGCTGTTCCACGCCTGGCGCAATCACCGCCTGGCCTTCGCCTCGGCCATCGGGCCGGTTCTCGACGTGCTGGGCCTGCCGCGCCGCATCGACCCGGCCGGCCTGGCCGAGCTGTTGTCCCTCGGCTGCATTCCGGCGCCGCGCACCATCGCCCTGGGGGTCGCCAAGCTGCCGCCGGGTGGCATGCTGGTGGCCGACCGCGACCGGCCGGTTCGTGTTCATGCCTGGGGCAGCTTCATTCCCGACCGCCACCGCGTCGCCTCGGTGCGCGCGCTGCCGCTGGTCCGCCATGCCGGCAACCTGCGGACGCTGGTGGAATGCGCGGTGGCGGACCGGCTGCCGGGCGACGCGCGGGTGGGCGTGGTGCTGGACGGCGCGGCCGCCGGCGCGCTGGCCGCCATCACCGGGCGGCTGACCGGCCGCGCCCCGCCGACGGTGGCGGTGACCGACGCCGCCGGTCCCGATGGCGAAGCGGCGCGGAACACCCGGCTGCTGGCCGCCGCCGCCCGCTCGGACCTGACCGAGATGCGGGTGACCGCCGACGACGCCGTCGAGGCGCTGCGCCCCCTGGCCGCCACCCTTCCCGAACCCGTCGCCGACGGGCGCGCGCTGGCCGGCTGGTTCGCGGCGCGGGCCGCGCGCGAGGCCGAGCTGTCGGCCCTGCTGGCGGCCGACGGCGCCGAAGAGATCCTGCTGTGCCATCCCGCCTACCGCGACGCCAGGAGTTCGGGGCTGCTGGAGCGGGTGAGACGGTTGTCGCCGCCGCTGGGCCGCCTGTTGCGGAGACGCCGGCGGCCCGCCCCGGCCGGGGTCGAGGAGACCGGGGCGGCGGGACTGGTGCGCGACCGCCGGGCCTCCCCCCGTCCCCGCCCCGGGCCGCCCCCCGCGCCGGATTGGACCGATGGCGATCCGTTGGAAACGCGGGCTCTGCGGGATCTGGAATGGCGGATCGCCGACGGCGTCGCCCCGCGCGCCGACGCCGCCGCCCTGGCGCACGGGCTGGCGTTGCACCTTCCCTTCCTCGACCCGCAGGTGGTCGCCTACGCCCTGTCGATTCCCGGCCCACTGCGGTCGCCGTCCGGTTCGCCCCGACGGATTCTCCGCCGCGCCTTCGGCGACCTGATGCCCGCCGCCGTGGCGGCCCACGCCGGCGCCCTGCCGCTCGATGCCTGGATGGCGGGGTCGCTGGGGGCGCGGCTGGCCGAGGGCCTGGACGGCTTCGCGTTGGTGCGGGCGGAGGTGGTGGCGGCGGACGCGGTCCGCACCCTGCTGGCCCGCCAGCGTGCCGAGGGCGGGCATGCCGATGCCCTGTGGGCCATCCTGATGCTGCTGGAATGGGCCGACGCCCACGGCTTCGCCATGGCGGACCCGCCGGGAGCGCCCGCGCGCGGCGCGCCCCCGCTCACAGCCGGTCATACAGCGCCCGTGGCACGTGATGGCGGCGCTTGTTGAGCACCACGCCCAGCAGATTGGCACCCGCCGCCGACAGGACGTCGCGGGCCTCGCGGGCGATGGCGGCGCGGGTGCGCTCCGCCTCGACCACCAGCACCACGCCGTCGGCGGTGGGCGCCAGCGCCTGGCACAAGGGCGAGGCGAGCACCGGCGGCGTGTCGAGGATGATGAGGTCCGCCCCCCGCGACAGCCTCTCCCAATAGGCCTCGACCAAAGGCCGGTTCAGCGCCCGCGCGTCGCCGGCCCGACCGGGCAGCGGCCCGAAGGCGACGATGCCGTCGTCGTCGAAGGCGGTCTCGGTGGTGATGGAATTGAGCACGATCACCCCGCCGGCCGTCGCCCGCCCGGCCAGTCGCGCCAGCCGCACCGCCACCGCCGGGTCCTCCTCGCCCTCGACGCAGGCGGCGATCTGAACCACCCTGCGCCGGCGGCCGGCCAGGCGGGCCTCGATGGCCTGCCACAGGCGGACCAGCGGCAGGTCCGAGGCCGACATCGCCCCCGGCATTCCACCGCCCCGGCGAGGCAGGCCGCCGCCGGCGACGGTGACGGCCCGGGCGTTGGCGACCGCGTCGTAATAGCGGCTCATGTCAGTCGAAGCCTCCGCCGCCGGGGATGGCCGGAAACTCGATCACTTGCCCGACCTGGATGCGGTCGACGTTGATGATTTCCGGATTGTGCTCCTTGACCCAAGCGAGGGCCGCGCCGTCCAGCCGCCCGTAGACCTCGAAGGTCAGGCCGGCCAGGGTGTCGCCCGGCGCGACGATTCGCACCGCCCGCCGGGCACGCTCCTCCTCGGCGACGGCGGCCAGCACCGACAGCGCCTCGTCGGTGGGCGGTGCCGCCCGCTCTACCGGCGGCACCGCCGACAGGCCGGCCGGGACCTGCACCGGCACCGGCTCGGGGCCAGGCGGCGGCGGGTCCGGCAGCACCGGCGGCATGGGGGCCGCCACCATCGGCAGCGCCGGAGCCGACGGCGGCGGGGCACGACGGACGACCATCTCGGCCGGCTCCTCCGGCGCCACCGCCACCCAGCCCGCGACGACCACGGCGGCGACGGCGGCGACGCCGCCGCCCCAGGCCAGCCAGCGCCCCGACGGCGCCCTGGGCTTCAGGGCCGCGTCCTTGATCCGCATGTCCCGCACCACGTCGCGCACCACCTTGGCCGTCACCGGCCGCAGCTTGTGGCCGTAGGCATTCATCAGCGCGTTGTCGGCGATGACGTTGATGCGGCGGGGAATGCCTCGGCCGTGGCGGACGACCTCGCGGACGGCGCCGTCGGTGAAGGCCGGGCGGTCGTCCAGCGCCACGCATTTGAGGCGGTGGCGGACATAGGCCGCCGAATCCGCCCGCGACAGCGGCCCCAGGCGCGTCCGCACCGCGATGCGCGATTCCAGTTGCCGCAACTGGCGTTCGGACAGCAACTGGTCCAGTTCGGGCTGGCCCACCAGCACGATCTGGATCAGCTTCTCGGTGGCGGTTTCCAGGTTGGACAGCATCCGCAGCTGTTCCAGCGTGCCGATGGGCATGTTCTGGGCTTCGTCCACCAGCAGCACCAGGGTCTCGCGGCGCTTGTGATGGGAGACCAGCCAGGTCCTGAGCGCCTCGACCATGCCGGCGATCTCGTCGCCCGGATAGTCGATCCCCAACTCGCGCAGCACCTGCCGCAGCAGTGCCTGGAACGAGACATTGGGGTTGAACACCGACACGAAGCGCAGACCCGGCTCGTCGACGCTGTCCAGGTAGGAACGGACGATGGTCGTCTTGCCGACCCCGACCTCGCCGGTGATGCACACGAAGCCCTTGCGCTTGGCGATGCCGTAGATGATGGCGGCCAGCGCCTCCTTGTGCTGATCGGTCAGATACAGGAAGCCCGGATCCGGGGTGACGCGGAAGGGCTCGGCCGAGAAGTTGAAGAACTCCTTGTACATGGCTGTCAGCTCTCGCGTGGGATGGTGGTGAGGACGGGCAGGCCGAGACCACGCTCGACCTCGACCGGGGTGGCGAAGCGGGCGGATAGGCGTTGGGCGAGCAGCACCACGGCCAGGGCGACGACCAGGCCGCCACCCAGCGCCAGCGCCAGCATGGCGGCCGGAGGAGGGCCGAGGGGCCGGGGCGGGGCGAAGGCGGCCTGGACGATCCCGAACCCCGTCATCGGGACCATCCGCCCCTCGGCGCCCGACTTCCCGTGCAGCCGGGCATCGATCTCGGCCAGTTCGGCGGCCAGGGCCTGGGCGCGGCCGGCGGCCGTGGCGGCCGCCGCCTCGGTCCGCACCAGTTCGGCCTCCATCTCCTGGCGGACGGGATTGGCGCCCTCGACGACGCGGGCGTCGCCGGCCGCCACGAGTTCGGACAGCAAGGACTCGACCTTGCGGCGCTCGGCGCGGACACGGGTGACGAAGACGCTTTCCTCGGTGAACTTGCCCAGCAACTCCTGCTCGCGGGTCTCCAGCTCGAACAGTTTGGCGCGGGCCTCCTCGACCACGCGGCTGCGGCCGCTTTCACGGGACAGGGCGATGGTGGCCGGCATGGCGGCCAGCCGCCGCCGCAACAGTGCCGCGCTGCCGGCGGCGGCGGCCGCCTCGGCCTCGGCGGCGGCCCGCGCGCCGTCGACCCGGCCGCGCCGGACCGCCAGGGCCTCGCGCTCGGCGGCGGGGTCGGCGGCCTGCATCCTGGCCTCGGCGGCGGCCAGCAACTGCTCGATCGCCTGGACGGCCAGCGCCGGGTCGCGGTCGTCGAACCGCAGCCGCACCAGCCCGCCGTCGCCCTCCTCCACCGCCAGGGCGGCGGCGAAGGCGGCGGCGCGGGCGTCGGCGGCGATCCCGCCATAGAGGCGCGGCCCCAGCCGCGACAGCACCTCGGCGCGCAGTTCGGCGCCCTCAACCAGCGCCGCGACGGCGCGCGCCTCGTCGGGCCGGCCCGCCACCAGGACCGCCTGCGCCCGATACTGGGGCGGCCGGGCGGCCAGCGCCGCTCCCACGGCGAGCGCGGCCAGCATCACCAGCGCGATCTTGCCTTTGTGGCGGAACAGGGCATGGGCGATGTCACGCGGGCTCACGGCGTCCCCCTCAATAGGCGTTGGTTCCCTTGAGACAGGCTCCCGGCGTCCGGGCCAGGATCCTGAGGTCCAGCCACGGACTCCAGTGGTCGATGTACCAGAGGTCGTGAAGCACCCGCTTGCGCATCATGTCCACGGTGGTGGTCTCGCCGCGGAAGCCGTTGACCTGCGCCCAGCCGGTCAGGCCCGGCTTCATGCGGTGGCGGCAACGGTAGTCGTCCACCAGCCGGGCGTAGTAATGGTGATGCGATGTCGCGTGCGGACGCGGCCCGACCAGCGACATGCTGCCGCCCAGAACGTTGAACAGCTGCGGCAGTTCGTCCAGCGAGGTGCGGCGCAGGATGCGTCCGACCCGGGTCACGCGCGGATCGTCGCGGGTCGCCTGGCGCACCTCGCCCTCGGGCGCCGCCGCCGCCGCCATGCTGCGGAACTTCAGGCAGGTGAAGGGCTGGTTGTCGTAGCCGTAGCGCTGCTGGCGGAACAGCACCGGGCCGCGACTGTCCAGCTTGATGGCGGCGGCGACCGCCAGCATCAGCGGGGCCAGGGCCACCACCAGCAGCCCCGCCAGGACGCGGTCCTCGACCGCCTTGGCGACGGCCCGGACCCCGGCCAGGGGCCGGATCGCCACCCGCGCCATGGGAACGCCCGACAGCAGCGACATCCCGGTGCCGTCGGCATAGGGAACCGGGTCGTCGGGAAACAGGTGGACGTCCACCGCCAGCGGCCGGAGCGCCGCCAGGCAGGCGGCCATCCGGGCGCCGTCGCCCCACGGCACGGCGACCACCACGTCGTGGACGCCCTCGCGGCGGACGGTGGCCTCGGCATCGGCGAGGCCGGTGATGAAGCCGCCCATGGCCGGCCGCTCGGGTGGGTCGCGGTCAAGGCAGACCCCCACCGGAAACGCCCACCGGCAGCGAGACCCGGCCAACAGGGCCAGGACGTCCAGGGCGCGCTCGCGGTCGCCCACCACCAGCACTCGCCGCGCCGCCCGCGTCCACCGGCCCAACCGGTCGATCGCGGCGCCCCACAACAGGCGGAGGGCGGCCACCCCGGCCGTCGCCAGGACCGCCCAGTCGGCGACGCCGTCGGCCGTCCCGCCGTCGAGCCACGCCGCCGCCAGCGCCGCGACGACGACGCCGGCCAGGGTGACCGCCGCCGCCGTCCCCACCGCCCGCGGGGCGCCATACCCACGCTCGCCGGCGTAAAGGCCCGAGGCCGAAAGCAGGTTGGCGACCAGCAGGGCGACCGCCGCGACGGCCAGCGGCCGGGGTGCCGGGGAACCGGCCAGGTCGGCCGCCCACACCCCGGCCGCCGCCACCACGGCGGCCTCCATGACCCGTCCACCGCCCAACAGCGCCTTTCCGAGTGCGGCGCCGACGGGCTCCGGCCGGCCATCGCCGACGGCGCCACGGCCGATATCCGGCCACGACGGAAGCCGCTGCAGCGGGTCGATGTCGAAGTGACGCATCGGCCTTTCCCCGGACGACGGTTGGCGCGGGACGGTCAGCATCATGCGAACGTCGGTGCGCAATGCTGGGTGACATATGCCGTCCCCCCGACCCACCGCGTAGGTTCTCAGGGGGATGTGCGCCGGGGGTGGGGGGCCGGCGCGAAAACGGATAGCCTGTCCGCGCGGCGAAATCCCCCACCGTGATCGTTGCTATTTCGGGGCAGTTCGACCAAACTCTCGGCCGGGTTGTCCACAGCAACGACGAGGTTCCCGTGCGCCGACGCAATGCCGCCCTAGCCGCCCTCGTCCTGTCCCTGTCCCTGTCCCTGTCCCTGTCCATGCCCGCCGTCGCCAAGCCGCCGTGCTACCAGCCCGTCGAGATCCGTGCCATGCAGTTCCGCCAACTGCAGGTCGAGCTGATGGTGGCGGCGCTGAAATGCCGCGCCGTCGATCCCAGTTTCCACGACAAGTATAGCGGCTATATCGGCAAGGTGGGGCCGGCACTGGCCACCAACGCCCAGCAGTTGCGCGCCATGTTCACGCGGCTGGGCAAGGGGGCCGCCCAGTTGGACCGCTTCATGACCGACCTGTCCAACGAGGCCTCCATGCGCAGCATCCACATGGAGGATTACTGCGAGCGCCAGGACCAGTTGTTCGCCACCGTGCTGGCCATGAAGCCGCACGAGATCGAGGCCTTCGCCGCCGAGACGGTGGAAAAACCCTATTCCCCGGCGGCCTGCCAGCAGCCGGCGCCGTCACGGCAGGTCAAGCAGGTCAAGGCCAAGGACAAGGCCGTCCCCAAGATCGAGACCAAGACCGGCGCCAAGGGCTGACCGCCAAGGGCGCCCGTTACGGCACCACGCAGCAGATCGCCGTCAGGTCGTCGCGCAACGGCCGCCTGACGGTGGCCAGGAACGGCGCCAGCAGGGCGTCGATATCGGCCTTGGCCCGGTGTGCCGCCACCCCTTTGCGGACCAGTTCCACCGCCCCGTCATGGCCCAGGACGTCGCCGTCCTCGGCGGGCGATTCGGCCAGCGCGTCGGAGGCCATGAACAGCACCGCGCCGGGCGCGAGGTCGAGGCGGCGCTCGACGTAGCGGGCCGCCTTGGTGATCCCCAGCGGCAACCCCGACCCGTCGCCGATCACCGTCCTGAGACTGCCGGCCTCGACCACCAGCGGATGTGGGGCGGCGGCGCCCGAGTAGACGAAGCTTCGAGCCGCCACGTCGACGACGCCGTAGAGCATGGTGGCGAACTGGCCCACCGGCAGCAATCCCGCCAGGCGCGCATTGACGGCGGCCAGGAAGGCGGCCGGCCGGTCGCGTTCCGCCACGTTCTGCAGCAAGGTGTGGAGGCGAAAGGTGTTCATCGCCGAGGTGACGCCGTGCCCCGAGAAATCCGCCAGCCACAGGCAGAACCGGTGGTCGTCCAGCGGCTCCAGCCCCCAAATGTCGCCGCCCAGGTCGCTGGAGGTCTCGAAATAGCCGCTGACCCTGGCGCCCAGGGAATCCCGGACACGCTCCAGCAGGGCGGCCGGCGGCATCAATTCGGCCTGCATGGTGCGGGCGATCTTGAGGTCCTCGTCCATAGTCGAGCGACGGACGGGAGCCGGGCCGGCGACCGGCCGGTCGGCGCCGTCGCCCTCGGCGGATCGCCCACGGGGGGACAGCACCTCGCCGCGCACCACGCAGGTGACCTCGTTGCCGGGGTCGCGGTATTCCAGGCTGTCGAAGGACAAGCGCCGGGCCATGGCGATGCCGCGGCCGTGGGCGGCGAAGGCGCGGGCGGTGTCGAGCTCCATGTATCTCCGCCAGTCGAAGCCCTTGCCCTCGTCGCGGACGGTGAACCGCGCCGCGCCGGGCAGGCGTTCGAACAGGACGGTGACCACCTTGTCGCGGTTCGCTGGCGCGTCCTGACGGGCCTCGACCTCCTGGGCCAGCCGCTTCTCGACGATCAGGCGGGCCTTCTCCTCGTAGGTGATGCCCAGGTTGCCATGCTCGACCGCGTTGGTGAACATTTCGGCGAGGCCGACCGCCAGGAACTGCGAGCGCGGGCAGACCCGGGCCAGCGCCGCCGCCAGACGGTTGCCCTCGTCGAGGGTGCGGAAACGGAAGGTGCCGCTGTCCAGCAGCGACAAGGCCGAAAGCCGCTTTTGCAGGTCGTCGGACAGACGGCGGAACCGGCCATGGGCGTCGACGGCCGACGCGACCACGGACAATAGCAGCATTCGGTCCAGCGGCTTCTGGAGGTAGTAGTAAACCCCGGCCTTGATGCCGTCGACCACGTCGTCGCTGGAGGCGTAGGCGGTCTGCATGATCACCGGGATATGGCGCAGGCGTTCGTCGGCCTTGAGGCGGCCGAGCAGCTCCATCCCGTCCATGCGCGGCATGCGGCGGTCCAGCAGGATGACGTCGAAATCGTCGGGAAGGCGGTCGAGGATTTCCCAGGCCTGCTGGCCATCCTCGGCGGTCACGGTCTCGTAGCCGGAAGCGCGCAGGTTGGCGACGATGACCTCGCGGTTCATCCGCTCGTCGTCGACGACCAGCGCGCGGGTGGCACGCGCGCCCGCCACGGGGTCACCCTTCCTCGAAGGCGAACAGCGTGTCGAAGCAGGCCAGCACCAGCAGTTCCCGCACCTCGGAGCGCGGATTGCGGAGCACGACCTCGGTATCGGCGCGCTCGGCCCGGTCCCGCAACGTCAGCAGCATGCCCAGCCCGGCCGAGTCCATGTAGTCGAGTTGCGTCAGGTCGATCGCCACCCGCCGCGCCCGACGGGCCAGCAGCTTGTCGATGACGCCGTCGAAGGGATCGCGGTCGGCGAAGGTCAACTGGTCGCGGAGCACCAGGGTCGGACCGCCGGGCTCGTCTGAAATTTCGTACCTCACGTCGGTCTTCCCCCAATCAAGTCCGCTGTGCCCTGACGCGGCCGGAAATGAACTCCTCTAGCGCGCCAACCTGAGCCTCGTCCAGATCGAAACGCACGTGGGTGTTCTGGTCGGTCAACGCCACCACGCTGCCGTGCCAGGCGCCCAGATGCGGAAGCTCGGCGTCGAACTCGGCGCCCCGCGCGCCCATGGGGCGATCCAGAATGCCGGTGCCGATCAAGGCGATCTCCTGCAGCAGGCACGGGCGCTTGTCGCCGTCGATGGCGACCGTGGCCGCCACGTTGACCGTATGGCGCTGGTTGTTGTGGCGGTTTTCCTCGGAACTGCTGCGGACGATCTCGTCGATGGCGGCCTTCATGGTGCCCAGCCGCTGGCGCACGCTGGTGGCCGAGGACCGCACCATGTCGGATCGCTCCTCGGTCTCGTCGGTGGAGCGCGAGACCTCGGCGATCTCGGCCGCGGCCTGCTGAGTGCCCTCGGCGGCGGTCTGGGCGGCGCGGGCGATCTCCTGGGTGGCGGCGGTCTGCTCCTCGACGGCGGCGGCGATGCCGCCCGAGATATGGCCGATCTGGTCGATGATGCCGACGATGCCGCGGATGGCGGTGACCGCTTCCTGTGTGGCGGTCTGGATCGAGGCGATCTGCTGACCGATCTGGTCGGTGGCCTTGGCGGTCTGGTTGGCGAGCCCCTTGACCTCGGTGGCGACGACGGCGAAGCCCTTGCCGGCCTCGCCGGCCCGCGCCGCCTCGATGGTGGCGTTCAGCGCCAACAGATTGGTCTGGCCGGCGATGTCGTTGATCAGGCTGACCACCTCGCCGACGCTCTCGGCGGCCTTGGCCAGCCCGGTGACGATAGTGTTGACCTTCTCGGCCTCGGACTCGGCCTGGCCGGCGATGCGGGTGGATTCCTGCACCTGGCGGCTGATTTCCTGGACCGAGGACGACAGCTCCTCGGCGGCGGCGGCCACCGCGTCGACGCTGCCGTTGGCCTGCTCGGCGGCGCTCGCGGCGGCCTCCGAGCGCTCGCGCACGTGGCCGACGGCCCCGGACATGGCGTCGGCAGAGGCCAGCATGGTGTCGGCCTCGCCCATCACGCTGCCGATGGCGCCCGACACCTCCTCGTCGATGGCGTTGGTCAGCGCCAGGATCTCGGACTGCAGCTTGCGGCGGTTCCGCCGGTGTTCGGATTCCTGTTCGGCGGCGGCCTGGCGGACCTTGTGGGCGGTGTCGCGGAACACCTCGACGGCGCTGGCCAGGCGGCCGATCTCGTCCGTGCGGCCGAGGCCGGGAACCTGGATTCCCAGGTCGCCCTCGGCAAGCCGGCCCGTCGCCTTGGTCATGGCGTTGAGCGGCTCCACCAGTTGACGGTCCAACAGGACCACGGTGAACACCAGCAGCACCAGCAGCAACACCGCCGATCCGCCCATCATGATCGCCTGGTTGCTCACCGAGGCGTCCAGTCCGTCGCGGGCGGTCAGCATTTCGGTGACCGACACCGCCATCGCCACCTGCATGGCCTCGACCAGGTTCTCGGTCAGCGAGGTCAGGCCCTCGCCCGCCGCCTCGAAGTCCGCCACCTGGGCGTCGCCGGCCTCGGTGCCCTGTTCCACATAGGCGCGCGCCATGGCCTGGCCGGCGTCGTAGAACGGATCGAAGGCGAGCAGCACGCCCTCGAGGACCCGAACCGAATCCGCCAGGCCCAGTTGTTCCGCCATGACGGCGGCGGTGCTCTGGTGGTAGCGGAAGCTTTCGGCGGCTTCCTCCGCCTTCGCGAGATGCTCGGCCAGCCGCTCGGGCGTCCGCAGGGCGGCGACGGCGCCATAGGCGGATCGCACGCGGGCGATGTCGAGCTGCAGGTTCTTCACCGTCTCGAGGAAGGGGATCTCCTCCTCCGACAGGACCGCCGAGACCCGGCCGACCTCGGCGGTCAGCGCGAACTGCCGCAGCGCGATCAGTCCGTTGACCACCAGCCCCGCGACACTGGTCGCCAGGATCAGGCCGAAGGCCAGGAAGAACTTGCGTCGGATCGTCATGTTGGGAACCCCTTGGGAGACCGGACGGAATCTTGACGGATGACCGGCCGTGGCGCAACCGCCGGCTACATCTTTTTGCTCCTTCCGGCTTGGGCGGGCAATCTGAGCCTTCGCTAATGTAGCTGTTGCTTTTGGCCAGCCCGCTCGCATAGGCTTTGGGAGCCTGGCGCGGATGGACGCACAGCCGCCGCCCGCCGGCTGCTCAACCAAAGAGGCGGGGCGCCCAGCCCCCCCAGCAGATGAGTGGTCCGCTCGTCCCGGAAATCCATGCCGTGGACCCCGGGACGGGACACCAGAGAGGGAGGAATTGAAATGTCCGAGCATCGGACCGCGGCGGATGTCCGCCGCCGTGATTTTCTCGCCGCCGCCGGTGTGGGCGCGGTGGCGGTCGCCACCCTGCCCCGCATGGCCAAGGCCGAGCCCAAGGATGCCGACGCGCTGGTCGCCAAGCTGATCGGCAACGCCCAGCCCAAGGACGGCAAGGTCAGGATCCAGATGAAGGACATGGCCGAATCGGGGGCCGCCGAGCCGATCTCGGTGACGGTGGACAGCCCGATGACCGCCGCCGACCACGTCAAGACGCTGCATATCGTCTCCGAGGGCAACCCCAATCCGGGCGTTTCCTCGTGGCACTTCACCCCGCGCTCGGGCAAGGCCGAGGTCAGCTTCCGCATGCGCCTGGCCAAGACCCAGGTGGTCCGCGCCTACGCGGTGATGAGCGACGGCTCGGTCCATGCGGCCCGGCACGAGATCAAGGTCACCATTTCGGGTTGCTGAGGACGGAGGAAGACACCATGCCTGCCCAGATCAAGTCCCGCATCCCGTCGAAGGCGGCAAAGGACGAAATCATCGAGATCAAGCTGCAGATCACCCACGACATGGAAAGCGGCAACCGCAAGGACGCCGCCGGCAACGTGCTGCCGCGCCGGATCATCAACAAGATGGTCTGCACCTGGAACAACGAGGTGGTGACCAGCGCCGACTGGCATCCGTCGATGTCGGCCAACCCGTTCATCGTCTTTTATGCCCGCGCCACCGAATCGGGCAAGATCACCATCAAGTTCCACGACGACAACGGCGAGGTCCACGAGACCTCGGCCGACATCACCGTCGGGTGATCGGGCCGGGGGGCCGGCCCCGGCCCCCCTTCCCTACCTCGACGGGGCGGGGGCCGGCCCCGGCCCCCCAAGCCGTCCCTACCTCGACGCCACCACGTAGTGGCGCAGGTTGTCCACTTCCAGCGCCGCCTCCTCCAGCCGGCTCTTGACCACGTCGCCGATGGTCACGATTCCGACCAGCTTGTTGAGGTCGTCCACCACCGGCAGGTGGCGGATGCGGCGGCCGGTCATGGTCTGGGCCAGGCTTTCCAGCTCGTCGTCCTCGTGGCAGGTAAACACCGACGCGGTCATCAGGTCGCGCACCCGCGACTTCAGGCAAAGTTCCTCCTGCTGCGCCGCGCCGCGCACGATGTCGCGCTCGGACAGGATGCCGGCGATGGCGCCGTCGTCCTCGACCGCGACAAGCGCACCGATCTTGTGCCGCGCCAGCAGCTTGGCCGCGTCGGAGATGCTGGCGTCGGGAGAAATGGTGACCACGCCGGGCCCCCGGGCCTTGGCCTTCAGGATCATCTTGACGATCATGGCGTCTGACCTCCCCGTTATCGTCCCCGTTCTTGTTTGGTGGCGGGCGTGGCGGGCATCGCCGCGCCGCCGAATTTCATAAGGGGGCCGCCCGCCTCGCCTTCAAGGGACGCAAAGGGAGACCAGACCAATGGGCTATGCCAGGGGCTGGCGAGGCCTTGATTCGGTCTCGCGGCGCCCCCTTATCCCCTGCATGAGACCGCCGCCGCTCGCCATAGGCAGGATTGTCGCCGAGGGACGACAGGTGGACATCGAGGACCGCCCGGTGCTCGACGAGCCGTTCTTCGTGCTACGCCATTTCCGCAAGCCGGGCCGCGCCGTCCAGCCGGCGGTGCTGGCGGTGGCGCCGCTGTCGGGACATTTCGGCTGGATCCTGCGCGACCTGGTGGTCGGCCTGCTGCCGCGCCACGACGTGGCGCTGCTGGAATGGAAGGACGCCCGCGGCATTCCCCGTGCCGCCGGCCGCTTCGATCTTGCCGCCACCATCTCGGCGGTGCGCAAGTCCGTGCGGACCCTGGGTCCGGGGCTGACGGTGGTGGGGATCAGCCAGTCGGCGACGCCGGTGCTGGCCGCCGCCGCCCTGATGGCCGAGGACGGCGATCCGGCGCGCCCCTGCGCGCTGGTGCTGATGGGCGGCTATCTCGATCCACGGGTGAAGCCGACCGCCGTCGAGCGCATGGCGCGGGGGCTTCCCCAGGGGTGGTTCCGGCACGTCGTCGCCCGCCGCGCGCCGGGATCGGGGCGGCCGGTCTATCCGGCGCGGATGCACTGGCACGCCCTGGGGCGCTATCTGGCGCGGCACCTGGCCACCGGCGGCGAGTTGGCCGCCAAGCTGTGGCGCGACGACGGCGAGGATCCGGCGCGCTTCCCGTTCCTCAGGCTGTACTCGACCCTGATGGACCTGCCGGCCGAGTTCGCCGAGGACAACCTGCGCCACGTCTTCCAACAGCCGGCCCTGGCGCAAGGCCGGCTGCGGTGGCGCGGCCGCGCCGTCAACCCGGCGGCCATCGAGGACATCGCCCTGATGACGGTGGAAGGCGGCAAGGACGACAGTTCCGGCTTCGGCCAGACGCTGGTCGCCCACGCCCTGGCCTGGCGCATCCCCGACCCCCTGCGCGAGCACCACATCGAATCCGGCGCCGGTCATTTCGGCCTGTTCCACGGCGACAGCTGGCGCACCGGCGTGCTGCCCGAGGTCGAGGACTTCATCGCCCGAACCGCGACCGCCTGTCCGGTGCGGCTGCGGCGCTGGCGGCGGATGCGGGGACGGCGCGAGAACACCGCTCCTTGACCAAGAAGCCCGACGCGAAGTCTAGACCAGGATGTCCACCAGCTTGGTCGGGTCGGGGCGAAAGCCGGTCTCGGCAGCGGTCGCGGTCCACTTGCCCTTGACCAGGTCGGCGAGGCGCTGGGCGCCGGTGTCGAGCCCCTTGACGGCGGTGTCGAACGCCGCGAGCGCGTCGCCCGACAGTTTGCCGCGCAGGGCATTGGCGCCGATGGCGACCTCGCCATAGGTGGACAGGACGGCCTTGGCGGCACTCGCATAGGGCTCGACGCCCGGATCGACCGCGTCGGCATCGCCGCCGCCGGTTCGTTCGGCGTCCAACTGGGCGAAGACCCTGTCCACCACCTGCCGCGCCTCGTCGGCCACCTTGGCGATGGTGTCGGCGCGGCCGGTCCGCTGGGCCGCCTCGATGCGCAGCTTGGCGATCTTGGCCAGCTCGTCGGCGACCGCCAACTTGTCCTTGGTGGACCCGGCGGCATCGAGGTCGGCCATGGTGTAGACGGAGGTCCGGCCCAGGGCATCCTGGCGCCCGATGCCTTGGGACGAACTCCCGCCATACCGGCCCGAGAACCCGTCCGAGGTGGAGTTTCCCCACAGGTAGTTGTGAAGATTGCCGCCGATCATGGCAATGGTCCCTCCGCAATCCTCGCCCCAGGGTAGCGGAGGGAAGTTAACATCCGATTAGCAGGCGTTACCCCCGCGTCAACGGCTTGTACTTGAGGCGATGGGGCTGGTCGGCGTCCGAGCCCAGGCGGCGGTGGCGGTCGGCCTCGTAGTCCTGGTAGTTGCCCTCGAACCACACGACCTGGCTGTCGCCCTCGAAGGCCAGGATGTGGGTAGCGATGCGGTCCAGGAAGAAGCGGTCGTGGCTGATGACCACGGCGCAGCCGGGGAACTCGGCCAGCGCGTCCTCCAGCGCCGACAGGGTCTCCACGTCCAGGTCGTTGGTGGGCTCGTCGAGCAGGATGACGTTGGCGGGACGGCTGAGCATCTTGGCCAGGTGCACGCGGTTGCGCTCGCCGCCCGACAGCACGCCGACCTTCTTCTGCTGGTCGGCGCCCTTGAAGTTGAACAGGCCGGCATAGGCGCGGGAGTTGATCTTGCGCTTGCCGAGATCGATCTCCTCCTGGCCGTCCGAAATCTCCTCGAACACGGTCTTGGCGGCGTCGAGCGAATCGCGGCTCTGGTCCACATAGCCCAGCACGACGGTCTCGCCCACCGTGAAAGTGCCGGCGTCGGGAGTCTCGGCGCCGGTGATCAGGCGGAACAGGGTGGTCTTGCCGGCGCCGTTGGGGCCGATGATGCCGACGATGCCGCCCGGCGGCAGCTTGAAGGACAGGTTCTCGAACAAGAGCTTGTCGCCGAAGGCCTTGGACACGCCCTCGGCCTCGATGACCTTGCCGCCCAGGCGCGGCCCCGGCGGGATGGAGATGACGGCGGGGCCGGTGGCCTTCTCCTGCGACTTGGCGACCAGGTCCTCGAAGGCGTTGATGCGGGCCTTGGACTTGGCCTGGCGCGCCTTGGGGCTGGACCGCACCCAGTCCAGCTCGTCCCTGATGGCGCGCTGGCGGGCGGTCTCCTCGCGCTCCTCCTGGGCCAGGCGGGCCTGCTTCTGCTCCAGCCAGCTGGTGTAGTTGCCCTCGTAGGGGATGCCGTGGCCGCGCTCCAGTTCGAGAATCCAGCCGGTGACGTTGTCGAGGAAGTAGCGGTCGTGGGTGACCATCACCACGGTGCCGCTATAGGTCTCCAGGAACCGCTCCAGCCAGGCCACCGATTCGGCGTCGAGGTGGTTGGTGGGCTCGTCCAGCAGCAGCATGTCGGGATGGCTGAGCAGCAGCCGGCACAACGCGACGCGGCGCTTCTCGCCGCCCGACAGCTTGTCGACGGACCAGTCGCCGGGCGGGCAGCGCAGCGCGTCCATGGCGATCTCGACCTTGCGCTCCAGGTCCCAGGCGTCCAGGTGGTCGATCCTTTCCTGCAGCTCGCCCTGCTCGGCGATGAGGTCGTTCATCTCGTCGTCGGTCAGCTCCTCGGCGAAGCGGGCCGACACCTCGTTGAAGCGGTCCAAGAGCGCCTTGGTCTCGCCGACGCCTTCCATGACGTTGCCGATGACGTCCTTGGCCGCGTCCAAATGCGGCTCCTGCGGCAGATAGCCGACCTTGACGCCCTCGGCCGCCCAGGCCTCGCCGCCGAACTCCTTGTCCAGGCCGGCCATGATCTTGAGCAGGGTCGACTTGCCGGCGCCGTTGACGCCCAGCACACCGATCTTGGCCCCCGGCAGGAACGAGAGGGTGAGACCCTTCATGATCTCCTTGCCGCCCGGATAGGCCTTGGTCAGGTTCTTCATCACGTAGATGTACTGGTACGCGGCCATGGGACCTCTCGCGGAATGGGGTGCTCGGGGAGTTGGGGCCTGCATAGACGCCCCCGTCATCCCCGTCAAGGACACAAAGCCGCCGCCGCCCGGGGGGGGGCGACGGCGGAGTGCTTCGTGGAGGGAGAGAATAGGGAAGGTTCTCCGCCTTGGCATGTCGGGGCGGAGGCCGGCGGGCGCAAGCCCCCGGCCGAGACCAAGTCGCGATCGGGCCGCCCCGCGCAGCCTACGTGAAGAGGTCGAGGATCGTGCCGGCCCCGGCATCGTGGCGGCCGACGCCCGCTCGCCCGGACGCCATGGCCTTCCGTCTGGCCAGCGCCTCGTCCAGGGCGGCGGCGGCCGTCCCGGCGGCAGGGGCGGCGGCGCGGGCGGCGCGGGCCTTCTCGAAGGCCTCGACGCCCGGATCCGGCCGTTCCGGGGTCAGCACGCCGGCGGCGGCCGCGAGCGCGTACGACTTGGTCTGCACCTCGGCGGTGGCCAGTGCCACCCGGCCGGCCGCCGCGCGCAGCGACGCCGTATCGGCGATGGTCAGGCCGGCCAATCCCAGCGACTCGCCGTCGAGCGGCCGGGCGGCGATGGAAATGCGGTCGCCGGACGGGGTGACCACCGTCGCCGCCGTCCGCGACAGCAGGTTGGCACCCCCGACCGCCCCCTCCCCCGCGAGCCGGTCGAGTTCACCGCGCAACTGGGCCAGACGGGAATCGAGCGCCGCGAGGTCGTCGGCGGAAAGCGCGCCCCGCGCATCGGCCGCCTTGGCGAGATCCTCCCGCAGCGCGTCGAGCCGGGCGAACGCCGTGGCGGCATCGGCCGACGCCTTGGCGACCACCGCCCGGCCCTGCTCGGCGTCGAGGGCTTCCGTCTCCGGCGTGCGCGCGGCCGATTTCGGCTCGGCGCGACGGTTTTCCCCGGCGGCGCCGTGGGCGGCGAACGGATCAGGCGGCCTCCGGCCGGTGATGGCGGAAATCTGTGCCATGGCGCGTCCTCGACGAAGGAATGGTCATTCTACCCCAACGGGCGGCGAAAATCATCCGCCGTCACCGGATGGGCATCCCCCCCTACACCGTGCTCAGCGCGTTCCGCATCACCCAGGTCAAGGCGTTGATGTCCTTGAAGGCCTGCTTGAGCCGGCGGCGTTCGTGGGGGCGGAAGCGCCCGGGGTCGATGCGGTTGGACAGGGCGGCGCCGGCCTTGACGCTGGCCAGTTGCTGGTCGACCAGCATACGCACCATCAGTTCGTGGCTGTCGCGGAACCGCGCTGCCTCCTCGCGGTTCATGTGGCCGCCGTCGGCCAGGGCGGCCAGGCGCTCGCCGGTCCCGGTCAGCGCCACCCGGTGCTTGAGGGCCAGGGTGCGCACGGCGGCGGTCAGCGGCAGCAGGCCCGAGGTCTTGATGTCCAGCAGTCCTTCGTGGGTGACGAACTGGCCGAACATGCCCAAGGGGGCGCGGATCGTGGCCGCCGCCTGGGCCATGGCGTGCAGGAAGCGCGGCGCTCGGGCCGCCTGCTCGGTGAGGTGCTCGCGCACCCGGGCGGCCAGGGCGACGTCGCCATGGGCGGCGCGGAAGTCCACGAAGATGTGGACGTTGAGAAGCTCCTCGCCGGCCGCGTCCTTGATCCATCTGTCGATATGGTCGGCCCAGCCGTCCACGGTATGCCGCCATTCGCGATTGCGGGCCATCACCCCGCCCTTGCAATAGGGGATGCCGACGGCGTCCAGGGTGTCGGCCAGGCGGCGGCCCGCCTCGGCATACCAGGGATCATCCGAGGCGGCGCCGGCATGGACGACGGCGTTGTCCTGGTCGGCGGCAAACAGGCTCTCGCGCCGGCCGCCCGAGCCCAGCAGCAGCACGCACCACGGCGCCGGAGCCGGGCCCCAGGCGGGGTCGGCGGCCATCTCCGCCTCGGCGAGGGTGGCGGCGCGGGCGGTGATGTCGCGCAGCACCGAGCTGGTCACCGCCGCCACACCCAGCCCGCCGACGCCCTCGGCTAGCAGGTCGGCGGCCAAGGCGGGCACCCGGCGGCGGGCGGCGTCCATCTCCTCCGCCGAGCGCGCCGAGGCCACCTCGTCGCCGATGACCAGGGCGGTGGAGACGCGCAACTGCAACAGCCCGCGCGCGGTGACCACGCCGACGGCGACGCCACGCTCGTCCACCGCCACCAGATGGCGCAGCCCGAGGCGGCCCATGCGGCCCATGGCGACATAGACGAAGGCGTCGTGGCGGACGGTGGCCACCGGGCTCGACATCACCATGCCCAGCGGCACGTCGGCGGCCTCGCCCCGCCGGGCTGCCACCGCCTTGAGCACGTCGCGCTCGGTGACGATGCCCACCGGGCGCCCCCCCTCATCGACCACCACCAGCGAGCTGATGGTCTTCTGGCTCATGGTCCGCGCCGCCTCGGCGATGGTGGTGCCGGGCCGGGTGGTGGCCAGCGGATGGCCCATCACCTCGCGGACGCGGTGTCGGTACGGGAAACTGTCGATACGCTCCAAACTCGCCGTGTCGGCCATGAGGTCCTCCCCCTGTTGTTCGCGCCGCTCCCCCTCACCACCCCGCCGCCCGCTGGAGCGCCACCACGTGGCGGGCCTCCCGCGAGAAGGCCTCCGCCTGGCCCAGGGTCAGCACGCCCCGCTCCGCCAACGGCAGCAGCAGGCGGGCGAAAATCTCGGCGGTGACCAGCGAATCGCCCAGCGCGGTATGGCGCCCCGACACGTCAACCCCCAGCCGCCCGGCCAGTGCCTCGAGGTCGAGCTCGCCTTCCCCGGGGTCCAGCGCGGCGGCCAGCAGGATGGTGTCCAGCCGCGGCGGCTCGGGCCAGGCCAGGGCGCTGTCGGCGGCGGCGCGGCGCAAGAGGGCGATGTCGAAGCCGATATTGTGACCGACCACCACCGTGCCGTCGACCAGCGCCAGCAGCTCGGGCAGCACCTCGGCGATGGGCGGCTGGCCGGCGACCATGGCGGCGGTGATGCCGTGGACGGCGGTCGAGCGTTGAGGGATCGGCCGGCCGGGATCGACCAGGCGGTCGATGACCGCCGAGCGGTAGACCCGGCCCCCGTGCATGCGCACCGCCCCCACCGACACGATGCGGTCGCGGGAGACGTCGAGGCCGGTGGTCTCGGTGTCCAGCACGGTGACCGGAAGCTGGTCCAGCAGGGTGGCGGCCACCGGCGGCGGCGCCTTGGGCGGCACGTCGTGCAGGTCGAGCGCCACCTCCACCTCGCTGGCATGTTCGCCGGCGCGGACGGCGAACGAGACCACCACCCCGCGATGCTCGCCGAAATCGGCCATGCGGGCCGGCAAGGCGGTACCGTCAACGGTGCGCAGGGTGACCTCCACCGCCTTGCGGCCGGCCGCCCGGGCCTGGGCGGCGGCGGCGGCGAAGCCGTCGCGGTCCAGCGCCGCGAACACCGAGGTGCCCACGGCGGCGCGCCCGCCGCCCAGGATGCCCTTGGCGGCGGCGTTGATCAGGCTGACCAGCCCGGTCTCGGTGACCACCACCACGCCGTTGCGCAAGGCGGCGATGACCGAGGCCAGGCGCTGGTCGGGCCGCGATCGTTCGAGCGCCCGGCGGGTCGCGATGTCGGCCACCAAGCCGGCCAGGCCGCCCACCGGGTCGTTGCCGTTGGCGGCGCGCACGGTCAGCCGTTCGGGCGGCATCTGGCCGGCCGCCACCGCCTCCAGCCCCGACCGCACCAGCCGGAGGTCGTCGAAATGGCGCCGCGCCGCCTCGTGGGCCAGCATCAGGCCGATCCAGGCCAGCGCCGCCAGCCCCCCGATCAGCCACAGCGGCGCGGCGGCGGCCAGCCCCGCCGCCGGCAGCAGCGCCAGGACGGCGAGGACAAGGACGATGGCGCCGGCGGCCAGGGCGAACCAAGTGACCGGCCTGACGCCGCCGCCATTCATGATGCGTCTCCGCCCCTGGGCAGGGCGGCGACCACAGCCGCGGAGTCCAGCCGCCGCTCCAGCTCCTCGCGGAAGGTGATGTGGCCGAACCGCAGCAGGTTCTGCACCAGTTCGAAGTCCTCGCGCCGGAGCTTGGGATGGACGGGCAGCCCGTCATAGATACGCTGGGCAGTGTCGAAGCCCACATTGGCGGCCGGGATCGGCTCGGCCAGGCGCGAGCGGGCCAGCCGCGCCCGGAACTCCGCCCGTTCGGCGGCCCAGCCGTCGGCCTGGTCGGTGCCGGGACGCGGATGGGCGTCGAGATGGGCGTCGAAGATCCCGGCGATCCACTCGGCCAGCGCCGCCTCGCGGCCCCGGGCGAAAGGCCGCAGATGACCCTCGGCGACCAGGCAGATGTCGGCCAGGACCAGCCCGAAGGCCCCCCAGCGGCTCGCCTCCAACGCCTCCAGGAAGACCTGTTCCTTGAACAGCAGGTCCACGTTGGCGCCGGCCTTGGTCCGGCAATAGCCCGTCGTCGCCTTCTGGGCGAGGCGGGACGTCTCGGTGCCGATGAATTCGGCTAGGTCGTCGGGCGTGCGCAACGCCTTCGGCCGAACCCAATCGGCCAGATTCCTGAGCATTTTCCTTCGCTCCTCCCGCAGGCGGGTTGTCCCCACCATATCTGTCGTTGGGGTGGCTACCCCGGAACCGGTGAATGGTTCCTATCTGCTTGTTATCATGCCGCTTCGATGCTATCAAAGGCGACAATGGCATAAAGCCATCATCATTCGGAAGAGGGAGCCTTGACTACCATAGTCTTTACCCATGGGTTGAGGCTTCGCCGCCGAACGGCGGCCCGACAACAATAAAAAATACAAGTCGCTACAACTACAAGGCCGAACCAATCGGCCGGGCGATAAATCGAGGAAAAGGAGACGAACAAGATGTCGAATCAGGCTTTGACGCCGGAGCGCGCCAGGGAGTACTGGGGCCGCACCTCCGGCTTGATGTGGACGATGCTTGGAATCTGGTTTCTTTTCAGCTTCGTGATCCACATGTTTGCCCCATCGCTCAACAGCATCACTTTCCTTGGCTTCCCCTTGGGCTTCTACATGGCGGCCCAGGGCTCCCTCATCATCTTCGTCATTGCGATCTTCTGGTACGCCAGCAAGCAAAACAGCATCGACGAAGAGTTCGGCGTCGCCGACGAATAGGGGGGAACCGACCATGGCCAAGAGCAGTTTCATCGACAACCTCGGGAAGATCTACGCCTACTACACCGGCGGCTTCGTGGGCTTCACCATCCTGCTCGCCATCCTCGAGCAGCTGGGCGTGCCCAACAAGATCATCGGCTATGCGTTCATCTTCCTGACCATCGGCGTCTACGCGCTGATCGGCGTCCTGTCCCGCACCGCCGAGGTGTCGGAATACTATGTCGCCGGCCGGGTGGTGCCGGCCTTCTACAACGGCATGGCGACCGGCGCCGACTGGATGAGCGCCGCCTCGTTCATCGGCATGGCCGGCACGCTGTACATGCTGGGCTATGACGGCCTGGCCTTCGTGCTGGGCTGGACCGGCGGCTACGTGCTGGTGGCGGTGCTTCTCGCCCCCTACCTGCGCAAGTTCGGCCAGTTCACCGTGCCGGACTTCCTGGGCGCCCGCTACGGCGGCAACCTCGCCCGCCTGATCGGCGTGGCGGTGCTGATCACCGCCTCCTTCGCCTATGTGGTGGCCCAGATCTTCGGCGTCGGCATCATCGCCTCGCGCTTCCTCGGCATCCCGTTCGAGGTGGCGGTGTTCGTGGGCTTGGCCGGCATCCTGGTGTGCTCGATGCTGGGCGGCATGCGGGCGGTGACCTGGACCCAGGTGGCCCAGTACATCATCCTGATTGTCGCCTATCTGATTCCGGTGGTGTGGATGTCGGCCAAGGTGACCGGCGTTCCCATCCCGCAGCTGATGTACGGTCAGGCGCTGCAGAAGATCACCGCCCTCGAACCCACCCTGGGCGTCGCCAAGGGCCATGTCGCGGCCTTCGCCGACGCCAAGGGCCAGTTCAGCATGACCTCGGCGGTCAACTTCTTCCTGCTGATCGCCTGTCTGATGATCGGCACGGCGTCGCTGCCCCACATCCTGATGCGCTACTTCACCACGCCGTCGGTGAAGCAGGCCCGTCAGTCGGTGGGCTGGTCGCTGTTCTTCATCTTCCTGCTGTACTTCACCGCCCCCTCCTACGCGGCCTTCGCCAAGCTGGAGGTCTACCAGAACGTCGTCGGCCTGGGCATCGACCAGTTGCCGCAGTGGGTGCGCGCCTGGGGCCAGGTGGGCCTGGTCGGCGCCTGCGACGCGGCCAACGCCGTCGACACCTTCGCCATGTGCAAGGGGGTGGCCGGCAATGCCGACGGCATCCTGCAACTGTCGGAGTTCAAGATCCATCCGGACGCCATCGTGCTGGCGACGCCGGAGATCGCCGGCCTGCCCTATGTGGTGGCCGGCCTGGTCGCCGCCGGCGGTCTCGCCGCCGCGCTGTCGACCGCCGACGGCCTGCTGCTGGCCATCGCCAACGCCCTGTCGCACGACGTCTACTACCGCATGATCGACCCCAAGGCCGACACCAAGAAGCGCCTGATCGCCAGCCGCGTGCTGCTGATCTGCGTGGCCATCGTCGCCGCCTGGGTGGCGTCCATGAAGCCGTCGACCATTCTGTCGATGGTCGCCTGGGCGTTCTCCATCGCCGCCTCGGGGCTGTTCCCGGCCCTGGTGATGGGGGTGTGGTGGAAGCGCACCACCTCGACCGGCGCCGTCGCCGGCATGGTCGTGGGCTTCGGCGTCTGCCTCTATTACCTGATCACGACCCAGTTCTATGACGCGCCGCTGTGGTTCGGGATCAAGAACATCTCGTGCGGGGCCTTCGGCATTCCGGCGGCGTTCCTGACCACCGTGGTGGTCAGCCTGTTCACGCCGGCGCCGTCGAAGGAGATGCAGGACTTCATCGACTCGATCCGCGTCCCCAAGGGCGACGTGGTCCTGGCCGATGCCCGTCACAGCATCGACAAGTAGCGCGACCGCTGTCACCATCGCGGGGTCCCCGGCCGCCGGGGACCCCCTTTTTTTGGACGCCCCCATGGACCAGCAAACCCCGGATTTCGTCCTCGGCTACCTGCCGTTCTGGATCGTCGCCTACGGCACCGCCATCGTCGCATGGTCGTGCGTGGGCCGCTTCCTGCTGGAGCTGCTGGTCCCACCGACCTCCCCCAACTACATCCTCAAATGGTTCCAGCGCCTGACCAACTGGGCGGTGGCGGCGACGCGGGCGATCACGCCGCGTTTCTTCCACACCCGCCACCTGCCGCTGATCACCGCCTATTGGGCCTTCGTGGTCCGCTTCGCGGCCACCACCTGGATGCTGAACCACGGCCTGGTCCCCGCCCTGAGCCAGGGAGCCGCCCCATGAACCCGCGCACCGTCTTCGTGGCCGTGCTGGCCATGTGCATGCTGGCCGGCTTCACCTCGCCGGCGCTGCTGTGGGTGCTGGCCCTGGCGGGCTTCTGGCTGCCCGACTTCCTGGCCACGCCGGCTTTCGCGCTTTATGGCACCTCGCTGATCGTGTCGGTGTCGGTGCTGCTGGCGTCGGGGGTGCCGGTGGCCCTGTTCGAGCGCCTCACCGGCCGCGCCGCCACCGACACCCCGGCCATGCTGGTATGGCTGGCAGGGGCGGGACTGCTGACCCTGCCGGGCATGCTTTAGCCCCATCCCCTTCCGGAGAGGGCGGGGACGATCCATGTGAATCCCAGGAGGGCTCCACATGGACCGAATCCGCCGTCTGGCCGAGTTGTCGGTGGCGCGGGGCTGTGCCTTCGCGCTGTTGGGAATCAGCACCTTCGTGCTCGGCCTGTCGGGCGAGCCGGGCCTCGCCATCCGCTCGGCGGCCATCCTGCTGACGCTGATGGCGGTGGTGCTGTGGCACCGCGGCCGCTCGGCCGAGGCGGTCCATTACCGCCGCCGCGAGGTCTGGCTGATGATGCGCGGCCGGGTCGACCTGCCCGAGGAGCGTCTCCACGCCTTGATCAGCGGCGTCATGCGCGAGGTCTATCTGAGCTATGCCCGGCGCATCGGCGCGCCGGCGGCGGGATGCTGGATGATCGACCTGGGCGCCCGCATGCTGGGCTGACGCCGCACGAAATGTAGGCATCCCGACGCACGGGCGATTGACCAATGTCATCGCCGCGACAATGGGATTGGCGGAAAACCGGGTTCGTCCGGACTGGCCCGCCCCTTGCTTCGTGCCTTCCGGGCTTCCCGTTGCCGACAGGTGCCGCCATGGATCGCATCCGCTACTTCGCCGAACTGTCCGTCCGCCGGGCCACCGGCTTCGGCCTGCTGGCCATCGGGCTGGTGGCGGTGGGGCTGTCCTTCGACCCCACCTTGGCGGTGCGCGCCACCGCCATCCTGCTGACCCTGGAGGCGGCCATCCTGTGGCGGTTCTCGCTGCGCTCGGGCACCACGCCGTTCCAGCGCCGCGAGGTCTGGCTGTTGCTGGACGGCGAGCACGGGCTGGGCAGCGACCGCCGCGCCCAGCGGGTGATCAGCGAGGTGATGCGCGAGACCTTCGACGCCTATTCGCGCCGCCTGACCGGCCCGGCCGCCGCCTGCTGGACCTTCGACCTGGCCGCCCGCCTGTTCGGTTAGGCCCGCCCTCCTCGGAAGCGAACCGCCCGTCCGGTCATTCCCTATTGCCAGTCGCCGCCGCAACTGGAACCATGGAGTCCGTGCCGCCTTCAATGGCACCGCGGCCGGCGCCGCCGGACCGATGGACCGGGCTCCAGTTCTGGAGAAAGCTCAATGACCGGCAAGACATCCCTTCCCCGCGCCGCCGCCCTCGTCGGGCCCTTCGCCAGCGGCAAGACCAGCCTTCTCGACGCCCTCCTGTTCCGGGCCGGGGCCATTCCCCGCCAGGGCAAGGTCAAGGACGGCACCACGGTGGGCGATTCCTCGCCCGAGGCCCGCGACCGCCGCATGAGCGTCGAGCCCAACATGGTCGCCTGCGACTATCTCGGCGACAAATGGACCTTCATCGATTGCCCCGGCTCGGTGGAGTTCCAGCAGGACGCCTTCAACGCCTTGATGATCGCCGACACCGCCGTGGTGGTGTGCGAGCCCGACCCGGGCCGCGCCGTCATGGTGGCCCCGCTGCTGAAATTCCTCGACGAGCGCCAGATCCCCCACCTGTTGTTCATCAACAAGATGGACAGCTCGGGGGCGCGCCTGTCCGAAACGCTCGAGGCCCTGCAGGCCGTGTCCGAACGGCCGCTGGTGTTGCGCGAGGTCCCCATCCGCGAGGGCGAGGCGGTGGTCGGCTTCGTCGACCTGGTCAGCGAGCGCGCCTACAAGTACCGGCCGGGCCAGTCCTCGGACCTGATCAAGATTCCCGAATCCATGCTGGCCGAGGAGCGGCAGGCGCGCCAGGAGATGCTGGAGCACCTGGCCGATTTCGACGACCACCTCCTGGAGGAGCTGCTGGAGGACGTGGCGCCGCCCAACGACGAAGTCTATGGCGACCTCGCCAAGGACCTCGCCGACGACCTGATCGTGCCGGTGTTCTTCGGCTCGGCCGAGACCGACGGCGGCATTACCCGGCTGTGGAAGGCGCTGCGCCACGACGTGCCCGAGCCCGCCGCCGCCGCCGCCCGCCTGGGCTTGGCCACCGATGGCGGCGCGGCGGGACGGGTGTTCAAGACGGTGCATGCCCTGCACACCGGCAAGCTGTCCTTCGCGCGGGTGTTCCGGGGCGAGTTCTCGGACGGGCAGGCGGTGGACGGCACCCGCATCTCCGGCCTGTTCGCGCCCGCCGCCGGCGGCCCCGCCAAGACCGCCAAGGGCGGCGTCGGCGAGGTGGTGGCGTTCGGCAAGCTGGACACGGTCGCCACCGGCGCCGTGGTCGGCGATGGCGCTCCGGAGGGATCGGACTGGCCGCCCGCCCTGGAACCGCTGTTCGGGCTGGTGGTCCATGCCGAGAAGAAGGGCGACGACGTCAAGCTGTCGGGCGCCCTCACCAAGCTGGTGGAGGAGGACCCCTCCTACCGCCTGGAGCAAAACGAATTCAGTGAACTGGTCCTGTGGGGCCAGGGCGAAATCCACGTCGGGACCGCCATCGACCGGCTGAGAAACCGTTTCAACCTGGGTGTGACCACGGCCAAGCCGACCATCCCCTACAAGGAGACCATCCGCAAGCCGACCAGCGTGCACGGCCGCCACAAGAAGCAGTCGGGCGGCCACGGCCAGTTCGGCGACGTCCACATCGACATCCGCCCGCAGGGACGCGGCGAGGGCTTCGCCTTCGAGGACAGGATCGTCGGCGGCGTCATTCCCAAGCAGTACATCCCCGCCGTCGAGGACGGGGTGCGCGAGTTCCTCGGCCAGGGGCCGCTTGGCTTCCCGGTGGTGGATCTGGCGGTGACGCTGACCCAGGGCAGCTATCACTCGGTGGACAGTTCGGACATGGCGTTCAAGACCGCCGCCCGCATCGCCATGACCGAGGGCCTGCCCAAATGCGACCCCATCCTGCTGGAGCCGATCCTCAGCGTCGAGATCTCGGTGCCCAACGACTACACCGCCAAGGCCCAGCGCATCGTCACCGGCCGCCGCGGCCAGATCCTGGGCTTCGACGCCCGCGAGGGATGGAGCGGCTGGGACACCGTGTCGGCCTATCTGCCGCAGGCGGAAATGGGCGACCTGATCGTCGAACTGCGGTCGCTGACCATGGGCGTCGGCAGTTTCACCTGGCGCTTCGACCATCTCCAGGAACTGACGGGCCGCGCCGCCACCCAGGTGGTGGAGGAACGAAAGCAGGCGCTGGAGAAAGCCTGACCACCTTCCCATATCCCCCGGTGAGCCAACCACTCACCGGGGGTTTTCCATGGCCGACGACGCCTGGCACGCACCTTACGAGAAACTCAGCCGCGAGACGGTGACGCTGCACTTCGCCATCCGCTCACTGCAGGAGGAACTGGAGGCCATCGATTGGTACCGGCAGCGCGCCGACGACTGCGACGACGCGGCCCTGCGGGAGATCCTGCTGCACAACATGCGCGAGGAGATGGAGCACGCCGCCATGATCCTGGAGTGGCTGCGGCGCAACAGCACCGACTTCGCCGGCCAGGTCAAGACCTACCTGTTCAGCGAGGGCGACATCACCGAGGTCGAGGAAGAGGCGGAAGCCGGCGACGGCCGCAGCGATCCCGAACGGCACCGCTGACGAAAAGACCCCCGGCCGAGAGGCCGGGGGCGCAGTGGCTCAGAGGGGCTGTGCCCAGGGAGAAACGGTGTCAAACAGGCTGTGAAAAAATGCTGATTTGGCCTCCAGATGCCCTTTTCCGTCATGCGCGGGCTTGACCCGCGCATCCACGAATCGCCGTACAACCAATTGTCCAAAATACATATACTTGGCATCGACACGTGGATGGCCGGGCCAAGCCCGGCCATGACGAAACGGGCCCAATGACGCAATTTTCGGGTTATTTCGCAGCCTGCTACGGGCCGCCGTCGTCGGGGCCACCGAACATATAGGCCTGCAGGCCCGCCTCATGGTCATCGGCCGCGCCGGCCTCAAGCAGGAACCGCACCAGGCCAAGGACGGCCAGCCCCAGGGACAGGGACAGCGCCGGCCACAGCAGTTCCGGGCTCAGCTCCATGGCCACTAGGCAGGTAGCGGCATAGAGCACGACGCCCATCAGCAGCAACGGCTGGCGGCGGCGCAGCACGGCACCGAACAGCAGGGCCGAGGCCAGGCACAGCATGGCAAGGACGACCATCGCATTCTTCCTCCCGGGGGCAGGACCATGCGACGAGCCTAGGGCCGCCCCGCCGCGGGGCCAATCCGGCGATCACCCCAGGTCGGGCGGGGATTCGGTAGTAGCTTCCTACGCCCTCGGTGCGCAAATGGCGTCCGTCGTCTGCGCGGTCATCCGGCCGGAGGGGGCGGCATCCGCACCTCCGCCGGCCGGTCGCCCTTGCCAAGGGCGGCATCTGACAGCAGGCGGTTGACCACCGCCATGGAGGTGTCCACCGCCCAGCGGATCTGGGTCTCGCCGGTGGTGTTGCCGTGGGCGACGGCCTCGGGAAGGATCTGCTTTTGCAGGAAGCCGGCCACCCCGGCGAAGGCACGGGCGGTCAGTTCGAAACGGCCGGCCGGAACGGTGACGGCGCCGCGCGCGTCGATTTCGGCGGCGGCGTCGGCCAGGGCCTCCATCATCTGGACCACCAGCGGATCGGCGCGGTCGGACCGTTCCGCCACGAACCGCAGGATGCGGACATAAAAGTCGAATTCCGACAGGATCAGACCTCGCGGATGCCGGCCAGGAAGCGGTCGACCTCCATGCGCAGGGTGGCGGACTGCTGCTGCAGGTGCTCAACCGCCACCAGCACCTCCTTGGCGGCCTGGTCGGTCTCGTGGATGGCGTGGCTGACCTCGGTGATGTCCTCGTAGACCGAGTTGGTGCCGGTCGCCGCGTGGTCGATGTTGCGGGCGATCTCCTGGGTGGCGGCGCCCTGTTCCTCGATGGCGGCGGCGATGGCGGTGGTGATGCCGTCCATGGAGCTGATGGTGCTGCCGATGCCCTTGATGGCGCCCACCGTCATGTGGGTCTCCTTCTGGATGGTGGAGACCTGGGTGGAGATGTCCTCGGTGGCCTTGACCGTCTGGCGGGCCAGGTTCTTGACCTCGCTGGCCACCACCGCGAAGCCCTTGCCGGCCTCGCCGGCCCGCGCCGCCTCGACGGTGGCGTTGAGCGCCAGAAGGTTGGTCTGCTCGGCGATGCCGGTGATCAGCTCGATGATCTCGCCGATCTTGTCGGCGGCCCCGGCCAGGCCGGTGACGCGGGTGTTGACGCCGTCCGCCTCGCGGGTGGCGTTGGCGGCCACGTCGTTGGACATGGCGACCTGCTGGGCGATCTCGGTGATGGAGTTGGACAGCTCCTCGGCGGCCTCGGCGACCATGCGGACGTTGGAATTGGCCTCCGAGGCGGAGCTGGCGGCGGAATTGGCGCGGTCGGCGGCGCCGTCGGCGAACTCGACCATGCGGCGGGCGGTGGCGGTCATCTTCTGGGCCGACTGGGCCACCATCTCCAGCACCGAGGCGACCGCCGTCTCGAAGGAGCGGATCAATTCCTCGAGGCGCAGCATGCGCGCCTCGCGGGCGGCGGCGGCGGCCCTGGCCTCCTCCTCCATGCCTTGCTTGGCGATGGTGTTCTCCTTGAACACCTGGACCGCGCGGGCGATGTCGCCGATCTCGTCGCGGCGGTCGAGCGCCGGCACGTCGATGGAGACGTCGCCGCCGGCCAACTGGTTCATGCGCTTGGTCATGTCGTTGACCGGGTCGGCGATCACCGATTTCAGGATCCAGCGCACCCCCAGCACCGCCAGGAAGGTGGCGACGATGCCGCCGACGATCAGGAAGGTGAGGATCTTGTTGAGCTTGGCCTCGGCCTCGGTGGTGGACAAGGACGACGACAGCACCGCGATGACGTCGCCGGATTCCATCCCCATGGCGCCGTGACAGGCGAAGCAAATCTCTTCCTTGGCGCCCTCGGTGACGCCCAGCACGATGGGATAGGCATAGCGGTAGGCGCCATCGACGAAGCGGCCCACCGATTCCTTGGTGTCGATGGCCGCCTGGTCGATGTCGTCCTTGGGGGTCTTGGCGGGGGTATTGGGCTCGGTCTCGGCCATGTAGGTGGCGACCTTGGGCCCCCACGCGCTCCACACCTTGCCGGGATAATGGATGTTGCGGCTGTCGAACCAGTTGTTGAAGACCTGGATGCCGATATTGTCGCCGTCCTCGGGCCGCTTGGCCATGACGTTGAGGATCAAGGCGTGCAGCGAGGTCATCTCGTTGATGGAAAGCTGCTGCAGCTGCCGCTCCATCTCCGACCGCTCGAAGCGGGCGATCACGACGACCACGCTTGCCACGAGGGCGATCACACCCAAGCCAACGATGATCATGAAGCGGCTGGACAGCCGAAGGTTACGCCATGCCTGCACGAGCCTCTTCCATCCGCGGTCTGTTCCGAGCAGCGCGCCGTCCGTCCCTGTAGCGCGTCTTCCGATCCCCGCCAGAGAGTATTATGAAAGGGCGGCACTTGGGAATACCGCCCTTTCATGCAGGTTCAAATTTCCTTCATCCCCCGACTACGTTCGGACGAGCGCATCGTAGGAAGAGATCAACTTGCGCGAGATTTCCCCCGGCGTGAAGCTATAGGGGCCGATTTCGCGCACAGGCGTCACCTCGGCGGCGGTGCCGGTCAGGAAGCACTCGGTGGCCCCGGTCAGTTCCTCCGGCATGATGGCGCGCTCGACCACCTTGAGCCCGGCGTCGCGGGCCAGTCCGATGACGGTCTGGCGGGTGATGCCGTTGAGGAAGCAATCGGGCAGCGGGGTGTGCAGCTCGCCATTGATGACGAAGAAGATGTTGGCGCCGGTGGCCTCGGCCACCTGGCCGCGCCAGTCGAGCATCATGGAATCCTCGAAGCCCTGGCTCTCGGCCTTGTGCTTGCTCATGGTGCAGATCATGTAGAGGCCGGCCGCCTTGGACGCCGTCGGCGCAGTCTGCGGGTGCGGGCGCCGCCATTCCGAAATGTTGAGGCGGATGCCCTTCATCCTGGCCTCGGGCGACCAATAGCTAGGCCAGGCCCACACGGCGATGGCCAGGTGGATGGCGTTCTTCTGCGCCGCGACGCCCATCATCTCGCTGCCGCGCCACGCCACCGGCCGGACATAGGCGTCGGCGATGCCGCTGGCCTTCAGGGTCTCGTTGGTGGCGGCGTCGATCTCGGCGACCGAATAGGGAATGGTCATGCCCAGGATCTCGCCCGAGCGGACCAGGCGCTCCGAATGCTCGGTCAGCTTGAACACCTTGCCGCCATAGGCGCGTTCGCCCTCGAACACGCACGACCCGTAATGCAGGCCGTGGGTCAGCACATGCACCTTGGCGTCGCGCCAGGCAACCAGCTTGCCGTCATACCAGATGAAGCCGTCACGGTCGTCGAAGGGGATCACTGCCATGGAATTTCGTCCGAATTGGGGTGGCGGTCAGATTCTTACCGATGGGTCTTGCATGACGTAACATTTTGAGGCCATATATGTCAACATGACTGACGTAAAAACCGGCATCAATCCCCTCTTCCTCCGCGAGGAGGAGCTGCGCCAGGGCATCGAGCTGCTGTTCTTCGCCTACCGCGACTTCACGGCCGAGCCCGACGCCATCCTGGCCGAGTACGGCTTCGGCCGGGCCCACCACCGGGTCATCTACTTCGTCGGCCGCAACCCCGGCATGACCGTGTCGGACCTGCTGGGCATCCTGCGCATCACCAAGCAATCGCTGTCGCGCGTGCTGGGGCAACTGGTCGACGAGGGCTTCATCACCCAGCGCCCCGGCGCCCGCGACCGCCGTCAGCGCCTCCTCGAACTGACCGAGAAGGGAACCGAGATGGAGCGCCTGCTGACCGAGCGCCAGCGCGCCCGCATCGCCCGCGCCTACCGCGAGGCCGGCGCCGAGGCGGTGGAGGGATTCCGCAAGGTCATGCTGGGCCTGATCGACGAGGGTGACCGTCCCCGCTTCCCGGTCAGGCCGCCGGGACGGCGCTGATTCCCCCGCCCCTTATCTCGAGGTGCACCCCATCTCCCCAGGCCGCGACCTCGGTGGTCAAGCGCTCGTGGGTGACGACCACCATCGCCACCCCGGCAAGGTCGAGCGCAGACAACAACTGCCAGAACCGGGTCCGGTTGTTATCGTCCAGTTTGCTCGTCGGCTCATCCATCAGTACAAGTTGTGGTCGGAAGAAGAGCATCGCTGCGAGATTGAGAAGCTGCAGCTCCCCGCCGGACAGCGAACCAGCATGGTGGTTAAATTTGTCCATGAGGAAGCCTAGCACCGGAAAGCGGCCTATCATTTCCTCGGCGTTGCCTCTCCTCTTCTTATCAATCACCAACCGCCCCAGCCAATCCCGTATCCCGCCACTGGTCGCAATCTGCTGGCGAACCACGAGGTTCTCCAATACCGACATCGATGGCACAATGGCGTCATGGGGATTTTGCGGAATGTAGCCGACCCTAACCTGCCTTACGAACTCGCGGCCATGGACGGCGTTACCGTTGGCCATCTGGAGATAATTGCCTGGCGCGACTTCGGTGTCCAACAATCCCAATAGCGCCTTGAGAAATGACGTCTTCCCGGAGCCATTCCGCCCCATGAGAAAGTATAACTTCCCACCATAAATCGTCAAATCATTGCAATCCAACACGGGTTTTGTTGGAAGGCCATGGACAGGATAGCTGATCCTAAGGTTGCGAATGCTGAACTGAAATGGATCCATCAAAAAACCTCGTTCTGATCAACCGCGGAATTGACGTAGAAACGACGGCCGATCGTAACCGAAAGAAGGATCGCAAATGCCACCACAAGCTGGAAATCCTGAGTGATGGCATGCTTCAGCTCTCCAGAAAGAATCTGGAGAACAAATGACTTTATGAATGAATAGACAAGAGCTCCTCCGAGGGGAGCAATCATGACTACAAACATGGACGAACGATTGTTTTTGATTGCAGGAATGAAAAACGAAAGCACTCCCTGGAAAAAATCGCCAATTTTAACAGCCGCCAGGGCATGTATGACCATCCCGAAATTTTGCAGGCCGATATTCGTGTTTGACACAGCACTGAACCACCCACCAACACCAACTACAGCATTGGAAAGACAAAGCCCAAGAACACCCACCATCTCCGGCTGAATTCCCAATACCCTCATCATTTCCGGCCGGTGCCCGGAAACCCGCAAGGCATAGCCAAAGGGCGTCTTGAAGGCCGCAGCGGTAACAACGTAAACAACCACCACCAGGGACAGCCCTATGCCGACCTTGACCAGTTCGGGATCGCTTTCACCGAAGATCACGTCCCTGTAGCGGAACAGGCTCAACTCAGCCCTGTGGCCCAGAGCGCGGAAGAACACCGAGTAGGCAGCGAACGAAACGAGCATTCCCGCCAAAATCTGGCTCACCCCCACGTGCTTGTTCGCATGAAGCAACCCCGTCAACAGGCCGGTTACCGCGCCAAGGAACGCCGCCAGGAATAGCGACCACCAGATACCAAATCCGGGGATGGCGACGCCGACAGCGGTCATTCCGCCCATTACTGCGGCATCGATGGTAAGGTCGGGAAATTTGAGCATCCGGAGAGCGATGAAAAACCCCATCGACACCAAAGCCATTATCGGAAATTCGTAGATTGCCGACAGGATGAAGGGCTGCATTCCTGGTCGGCCCTTCTACATCCAGCGATCGACGGGGAGCCCGTCGAATGAAACACCGAACTGCTGGGCCGAGAGCCGATTGACGAACAATCGCGTCTCGCGGAAGTATTGGATTTCGCGGGTGCCGGGATCTGCCCCCGCAAGGACATCGCCAACCATCACGCCGGACACCCGGCCGAATTCCGAATAGTCGATGCCATAAGCCGCCACGCATCCGTTCTCGACCGAACTGATTTCGACGGCAAACACCGGCTTATTCCGCGAGGCTGCCTCACCCAACAGCGCGCCGATTCCGCTGACAACTGTATTGTCGCCCCCCACCAAGAAGGCATCGACGTCACCCGCCAAGACACGGGCGGCATTCGCCACTTCTCCGGGCGCGCCTACATGGGCTTCAAGCACCGAGAAGCCGAATTTGGGGGCTACCGACTTCACCACTTCCTGGCCGCGGTGGGCGTTCGCTTCGGCCGTATTCACCAGATAACCGATTTTTTTCGACTGTGGAGCCACCGCCCTTATGAGGCCGATGTTGCGCTCGTAATCAATCTGGTCGCTGCAACCGGTGACGTTCCGGGGACGGTTCCCCCCGTCGCCCCATAGCGCGTCGGGCGTGGAAACAAAGGAAAAGACGATTGGCGTCGCAGGCGGCGTGAGGTTGATGATCTCGATGGAGGCGCTGGTCGTGACGGGGACAAGAACGTCATACCCGCCATAAACCATCTGCCTCGCCCCCTGCCGAAGCATATCGGGCTGGAAATTCGCATTGAACACGTCAACTGCCACGCCTTCGCCGAAGCGCTCGGCCACGACCTCCCGAATCGATTGGACCACCGTATCGATCAGGGCATGGGTCCCCAATTGGAGAATAGCGATGCGTTTGCGCCCCTCTGCCGCCTTCGCCGTCTTCACCATACACGCGGCCGAAGCGGCCAGGAAAAAGTCACGCCGGGTTAAGATCATACCGCCCCCCTTCCGCTGACGACATCACCCAGGGCGGCCATGAATTTCTGCACGCCGAAGGCCCTCACCAAAGCAGCGATTGTCTGCTTTAAACTTGATCGAGAGGAAACCAATTTAACAGAATTCATCTTGTCAAACAGCAGCAACCTCCCAAGAATTATATTTGCACTATGCGGCTCCACTGCCTGCACCTTATATCCAGCCTTAACAATTGATCTTTTCATCTTATTTATTACTATGGCTACAGCATCAAGATTATAACATGCGATTTCGCTAAGATGACCAAATGGTATAATGAGGATAGATCGAACATCTGACTGATACTTTAAGAACATTGATATAATAACTACAGCCCCTTCCTTTGCTTCATGGAATGTGTCTCCATCCTCAACACATACTAAAGCTACCAGGACGTTGCTTGCGTCTTCCAGTTTTTGGTATTCATTATCAGTTATTGGCAGCGTGAGTGGGTAGGTGTCTCTCAGCCGGCCGACAGATATTTCCTTAGCGATCAGCGAAATGAATTTCATCTTTACCCACCTCCTCGCCCGCCATGATATAATCGCCGCGCGATTTTTCAACACCGATATGCTATCCGTTATTGTATGCGATTTGGCACACCTGACGCCTCTTGACACCCCCCTCCCCGCTCGGGCTTGCTCAAGCCATGGACGAACCCGCCCACATCCTGGTGGTCGACGACGACACCCGCCTGCGCGAGCTGTTGCGCAAGTACCTGTCCGAGAACGGCTATCTGGTGACCACCGCCGCCGATGCCGCCGAGGCGCGGGCACGGCTGGAGGCGTTGGCGGTGGACCTGATCGTGCTCGACGTGATGATGCCGGGCGAGAACGGCCTGTCGCTGACCCGCAGCCTGCGCGAGACCAGCCCGGTGCCGATCCTGCTGCTCACCGCCATGAGCGAATCCGACGACCGCATCCGCGGCCTGGAAAGCGGCGCCGACGACTACCTGACCAAGCCCTTCGAACCCCGCGAGCTGCTGCTGCGCGCCGCCAGCATCCTGCGCCGCGCCCCGCGCCCCGAGGCCGAGCCGTCGCGCGAGCTGCGCCTGGGCGTCTTCACCTGGTCGCCCGCCCGGTCGGAGCTGCGGCGCGGGGGCGTGCCGGTGCACCTGACGACCGCCGAGAGCCAGTTGCTGGCGGTGCTGGCCGATCACGCGGGGGCGCCGGTGTCGCGCGACGACCTGGCGGCGCGCACCGGCAACGGCGCCAATCCGCGCGCCATCGACGTCCAGGTCACCCGCCTGCGCAAGAAGCTCGAGGACGACCCGCGCCTGCCCCGCTACCTGCAGACCGTCCGCGGCATGGGCTACATGCTGAGGCCGGACTGACATGACCCGCGCCAGCCTGTGGCTGAAGACCCTTCTTCCCCAGGGCCTGCTGGGGCGGTCGCTGCTGATCATCGTCACCCCCCTGATCGTGGTCCAACTGGTCTCCACCTACGTGTTCTACACCGGCCACTGGGACACGGTGGCGCAGCGGCTGGCCAAGGGCCTGGCCGGGGACATCGGCGCCGTCATCGAGACCATGCGCGCCTTTCCCGAGCCCGACGACCGGCAGCGGGTGCTCAACATCGCCGCCGCCAAGATGGACCTGGACATCCGCCTGCACGAAGGCGGCATCCTGCCCAACATCCCCAATCCGGAACCGCCCGGCATCATGCAGAAGGCGCTGTGGCATGCCATGCGCGAGCGGGTGCAGCGCCCCTTCCTGGTGGACGACGCCAGCTTCGAACGCGAGGTGGCGATCCGCGTTCAGCTGTCCAACGGCCTGCTGGAGGTGTTCGCGCCCCGCAAGCGGCTGTTCAGCTCGACCACCTACATCTTCGTGCTGTGGATGGTGGGGACCTCCATGCTGCTGCTGTCGGTGGCCACCATCTTCATGCGCAACCAGGTGCGCAGTGTGCGCAAGCTGGCCGCCGCCGCCGAGAGCTTCGGCAAGGGCCAGGACGTCCCCAACTTCAAGCCCGAGGGCGCCTCGGAGGTCCGCCAGGCCGCCATGGCCTTCAACATCATGCGCGAGCGTCTCAAGCGCCAGATCAGCCAGCGCACCGAGATGCTGGCCGGCGTGTCGCACGACCTGCGCACCCCCCTGACCCGCATGAAGCTGCAACTGGCCATGATGGACGGCGTCGACGGCGCCGGCGAACTGTCCGAGGACGTGGCCGAGATGGAGCGGATGGTCGAGGGCTATCTGGCCTTCGCCCGCGGCGAGGGCACCGAAGTGCCGCGGCCGGCCGATCTGGGTGAACTGGTCGGCGAAGTGGTGGGCCGGTTCCGCCGCGAGGGCCGCGACATCGATCTCCACGTCGAGGCGGCGGTGCCCATGGACCTGCGGCCACACGCCTTGTCGCGGGCGCTGTCCAACTTGATCGGCAACGCGCTCCGCTACGGCGGCCACGTCTGGGTGAAGGTCACCCGGCACGACGACGCGGCCGAGGTGCTGGTGGACGACGACGGCCCGGGCATCCCCCCCGACAAGCGCGACGAGGTGTTCAAGCCCTTCGCCCGCCTGGAATCGTCGCGCAACCAGCAGACCGGCGGCGTCGGCCTGGGCCTGACCATCGCCCGCGATATCGCCCGCGGCCACGGCGGCGACGTGGGGCTCGAGGACAGCCCGCTGGGCGGATTGCGGGTGCGCATGCGCCTGCCCCTCTGACCCCGGGGGCCAATCTTCACATTCCACCACGGCGGGACGTGATACCCTCCGCCGAAACGGAGGGGACGCACATGCTTTCGGTATTGGTGGGCAACATCAAGGGCGGCTGCGGCAAGACCACGGTGGCCACCCATCTGGCCTCGGCCTTCGCGGCGCACGGCCGCCGCACCGCCATCGGCGACTGTGACATCCAGCGCTCCAGCCTGAACTGGCTGCGCCGCCGGGCCGAAGGCGCCCCGGCCATCGAGGGTCTGGACTGGGCCAAGGACGTGGGAAAGCCGCCGAAGGGGATCGAGCGGCTGGTGATCGACGCCCCCGCCGCCATGCACCACAAGGACGTCGAGGACCTGATCGACATCTCCGACGCGGTGGTGGTCCCGGTCCTGCCCGGCGCCTTCGACGAGGACGCGACCGCCCATTTCCTGCGCAAGCTGGCGGGCGTCAAGGCGGTGCGCAAGAACAAGCGGGTGGTGGCCATCGTCGGCAACCGCCTGCGCCAGGGCACCAAGGCGTCGGAGCATCTGGACGTCTTCTTCGCCTCGCTGGGCTTTCCGGTGGTGGCGCGCCTGCGCGACAGCCAGATCTACCCGGCCATGGCCGCCGCCGGGTCCTCGGTGCTGGAAGGGACCGACCGTCGCGCCCGTGACTACGCCGCCGAATGGGCGCCGCTGGTGGACCTGCTGGAAGGCGCCGCCTGAGAAACAAGAAAGGCCGCGCCCCCTCGCGGCGGCGCGGCCCTGTTCGTTCGAGAGGACGAACTTACTTCTTGCCGGCGGCCAGAAGGGCGTCGCGGTATTCGTCGATCATCTGGACGAAGCGCTTGTTCAGCAGCTTGGCGGCCTCGTCGTTGGCCTTGGTGACCATCTCCGACATCTCGCGCATGTTCTCCAGCGCGCGCTCGAAGGCCTGCTTGGTCATCTCGGCCTGCTTGGCGGCCTTTTCCTGGGCGGTGCCGGGCTCGGCCATCTGCTTGCCGGCGGAGGTGATCTCCTCCATGGTCTGACGCAGCAGCTCGGTCTGGCGCTTGGCCAGGGCCTGCATGCCCTCGAAGGCGGTCTTGTTGGCCTGGGTCAGCGCCTCGATGTTCTTCTTCTGGCTGGCGACAAGGCTCTCAACATCGATTCCGGGAACCTTGAAATCACCCATGTACTTGGTGATGTCGAAATCGAAGAACTGGTCGGGCTGCTGCTTGCTGGCCATGGCGGCTCCTCCACCCCTGAAGACATATTGCGGTGCAACAAAAGATACCCCTCATGGGGCATGCCGTCAAGCGCTTGTGTGCGACGCACTTGACAACCTAAAGTATTATTCACACCGGCGCCGGATCACTCGCCGACGGCGCGGCCGCCGCCGGCCGCCGGCAGGTCATGGCGGCGATGTCCTCGGCCCGCCGCAGCGCCTTGTCGAGGGCCGCCATGGTGCGGGCGAAATCGGCGCTGTCGTCCTCCAGGAACACCCGCAACACGGCGAGATAGACCACGGCCAGACCCTGGGTCCGGATCGCCCCGGCCAGCCCGCCGGATGGAATCCCGGCGGTCTCCAGCGTCAGGGCCATGGCCTTGGCGAGGCGCCGCGCGCCGCACAGCAGCGCCCAGGGATCGGCGCCGCCGTCGCGCAGGATGCCGGCCAACGCGGCCCGATGGGGCGCCATGGCGTCGAAACGGCGCATCACCACCTCGAACAGGCGGTCGCGCGGGCTTTCGGTCATCTCGACGGTCCCGGCCATCATCTGCCGGTCGATTCGGCCGGCATAGGAATCGAGAATGTGAACCCGGGTCGGGAACTCGTCGACCAGCTCCGCCAGGGGCACCCCGGCGCGGGCGGCGATGTCGGCCAGCGACACCCGCCGCCATCCCCGTTCGAGGGCGAGATCGAGGGCGGCGGAGACGATCCGCTCGGAGGCGGGAGTGGATGGCGAGGGCATGGCTGGGGTCCGCGCTGTGGAAAATTCACCCCTCAGATGTAGGCGCGCGGACCGGCGCTGCAAACCGCGCCCTAATAGGCCATGGCGAAGATGGCGTCCATGGTCGCCCGGCCGCCGCCCAGCACGCAGTCGCCCTCGGCGCCGTCCTGGTCGAAGGGAATGCAGCGGATGGTCAGGCGCAGCTCGTCGAGGATGGCCAGCGTCTCCGGCTTGCCCGACCACTTGGCGCGCACGAACTTGCGCGTCTGCGAGGTCTCGCCGGTGAACAGGGCTGCCAGGTCCTCCTTGGTGGAGACGCGCACGGTGCGCTCGTCGAGGCGGGCGCGGGCCTGGGCCAGCAGGCCGGCCTGGATCTCGGCCAGGATGTCGGCGGCGGTGGCGACGAACTGGTCGCGCGGCACGAACGAGGCCTTCGGCCCGCCGTCGCGGCGGATCATGGCCACCGAGCCCTTTTCCACGTCGCGCGGCCCGATCTCGCAGACGATGGGGGCCCCCTTCTTGATCCACTCCCAGCGCTTGTCCACCGGCTTCAGCGGCCGGCGGTCCACCAGCACGCGCACCGGCTCGTCGGCGAAGCGCAGCGCCTTCAGCTCGGCCTCGATCCCCTCGACGAAAGCGGTGACGGCGGTGGCGTCGGCATCGTCGCGGATCAGCGGCACGATGACGATCTGGCGCGGCGCGATGCGGGGCGGCAGCCTCAGGCCGTTGTCGTCGGCATGGGTCATGATGACGCCGCCGATCAGGCGGGTGGACACCCCCCACGAGGTGGTGTGCACCAGCTCCTCGGTGCCGGCGCTGGACTGGAAGGTGATGCCCTCGGCGCGGGCGAAGTTCTGGCCCAGGTAATGCGAGGTGCCGGCCTGGAGCGCCTTGCCGTCCTGCATCATGGCCTCGATGCAATAGGTGTTCACGGCGCCGGGGAAGCGTTCATGGGCGGGCTTCTCGCCCATGATCACCGGCATGGCCAGCACGTCCTCGGCGAGGTCGCGGTAGACCAGCAGCATCTTGCGGGTCTCCTCCATGGCCTCGGCCTCGTCGGCGTGGGCGGTATGGCCCTCCTGCCACAGGAACTCGGCGGTGCGCAGGAAGATGCGCGGCCGCATTTCCCAGCGGACCACGTTGGCCCACTGGTTGATCAGCACCGGCAGGTCGCGGTACGAGCGGATCCAGCGGGCGAAGGCGGCACCGATGATGGTTTCCGAGGTGGGGCGCACCACATAGGGCTCCTCCAGCTCGCCGGCCGGCACCAGCTTGCCGTCCTGGGCCACCAGCCGGTGGTGGGTGACCACCGCCATCTCCTTGGCGAAGCCCTCCACATGGGCGGCTTCCTTCTCCAGGTAGGAGAGCGGGATGAACAGCGGGAAATAGGCGTTCTCGTGCCCGGTCTCCTTGATGCGGCGGTCGAGGTCGCGCTGCAGCAGTTCCCAGATGCCGTAGCCCCACGGCTTGATGACCATGCAGCCGCGCACGTCGCGGGCGCTCTCGGCCATGTCGGCGGCCTTGATCACCGCCTGGTACCACTCGTTGAAATCCTGGGCCCGCGTCGGGGTGACGGCGGTCTTGGGGGCGGGAGTGTTCATCGGGGGAACCTCTGACTGGGCCGGGCGGTCTGCGGAACACGCACCTACGCCAGCTTATGGGGCGGATGTCAAGTGGGGCCGGCGCGCCACGGCTGTAATCCCCTTGCCTATAAGCGTGGCCGCAAGTACCTTCGGCCCCCGCTATTTCCTTTCTTCCATGGGGACCACCATGCCCTTCATCGCTGACAGGCTTTCCGCCATCAAGCCGTCGCCGACCATCGCCGTGACGCAGAAGGCGGCCGAGTTGAAGGCCGCCGGCCGCGACGTCATCGGACTCGGCGCCGGCGAGCCCGACTTCGACACCCCCGACAACATCAAGGCCGCCGCCAAGGCGGCCATGGACAAGGGCGAGACCAAGTACACCGCCCCGGCGGGCACCCCGGCGCTCAGGAAGGCGATCTGCGACAAGTTCAAGCGCGAGAACGGCCTGGACTACACCCCCGACCAGATCACCGTCGGCGTCGGCGGCAAGGGCGTCATCTTCAACGCCTTCATGGCCACGCTGAACCCCGGCGACGAAGTCATCGTGCCGGCCCCCTACTGGGTCAGCTATCCGGACATCGCCCTGATGTTCGGCGGCGTGCCGGTGATCGTCGCCTGCCCCGAGGCGACCGGCTTCAAGCTGCGCCCCGAGGACCTGGAGGCGGCCATCACCCCCCGGACCAAGTGGCTGGTGCTGAACTCGCCGTCCAACCCCACCGGCGCCGCCTATTCGCGGGACGAGATGAAGGCGCTGACCGACGTGCTGGTGAAGCATCCGCACGTCTACGTCATGAGCGACGACATCTACGAGCACCTGGTCTACGACGGCTTCGAGTTCTGCACCCCGGCCCAGGTCGAGCCCAGGCTCTACGACCGCACCCTGACCATGAACGGCGTGTCCAAGGCCTATGCCATGACCGGCTGGCGCGTCGGCTATGCCGGCGGCCCGCTGCCGCTGATCAAGGCCATGAACATGATCCAGTCGCAGTCGGTGTCGCACACCGCCTCCATCAGTCAGGCCGCCGCCGTCGAGGCGTTGAACGGTACCCAGGACTTCATCCCCAGGAACGCCGAGGTCTTCAAAGCGCGGCGCGACATGGTGGTGAAGATGCTGAACGACTGCCCCGGAATCACCTGCAAGACCCCCGAGGGCGCTTTCTACGTCTATCCCAGCTGCGCCGGCGCCATCGGCAAGACGGCACCGTCGGGCAAGGTGATCGGCTCGGACACCGACTTCGTCTCCGAACTCCTGGAGGCCGAGGGCGTGGCGGTGGTTCAGGGCGCGGCCTTCGGCCTGGAACCCTATTTCCGCATCTCCTACGCCACCTCCACCCAGGCACTGACTACCGCTTGCGAGCGGATCAAGAGGTTCTGCGAATCCCTGCGGTAGCAGCGGATGCAGACCTATCGGCGGGGGCGCCCTGGGGCGCCCCTTTTCGTTTGCCAATTCAAACATCAATGGCCAGTGTTCCCATGGGGGAATGGGACGGGCATGCCATGACCGATGACGACATCGAGCGCAGCGTCGCCGACGCTTCCATGACGTTGGCCGCCTGCCTGAAGCAGAACGACGGCTTCCATGTGGTGCTGGGGGCCTTGCGCGCGGCCGGAGCGCGCATGGGGGCGGTCTGCATGGCCGATCCGGCGATCGGCAACGCGCTGGTGGTCCGCCTCTCGTTCGGGATGGCGGGCGCCAGCAACAAGGTGTTGCGGCCGTCCTCGCCCCACCGGCGAACCGCCGCGGACCATGCCATGGAAACCGGCCGGCCGGTGGTGGCCGACTACACGCTCGGCCCCTGTTCGCCCACCGACCTGGAAGAGAAGCTGGGCGTCGAGCGTGCGGTGGCGGTGCCGGTGGCCGGCCGCCTGGGCTCGGCCGAGGGCGTGATCCTAGCCGTCCTCGACGGCGCCCTCGCGGATTCCCTGACCGCCCTCGCCCCGCGCCTGGCCGCCGTCCTGGGCCAGCATCTCGACCACCTCACCCCGGTTCCGTTCCAGCCGCCCCCTCCCCAGGGGCGTTCCGGGACCTCGGACAGCTTCATCGCCGCGGTGGCCGAGTGCGCCGCGCTGACGGATATCGACGCCCTGTCGGAACGGGTCCTGGACCATTGCCGCCAGTTCACCGGATCGCGGTTCGGCTTCGTCGGCTACATCGATCCCGATACCGGCTTCCTGATGGCCCCCACCATGACCCGCGACATCTTTCACCAGTGCGAGGTGGCCGGAAAGACGGTGGTGTTCGAGAAGCCGGGCGGACTGGGCGGCGCCGTCTTCGACAGCGACCGCCCCTTGATCGCCAACGATCCGGCCGGCCATCCGTCGTCGGTGGGAACGCCGCCGGGACATCTGCCCATCCGCCGCTTCATGGGGGTGCCCTGCCTGCAGGCCGGCGTCAAGCGGGGCATGATCGGCCTTGCCAACAAGGAAGGCGACTACACCGACAACGACCTGGAGGTGGTCGACGCGCTGGCCACCGTCTACGCCGCCCAGATCGCCCGCTGGGACGCCGAACGCGCCCTGGCGCGGGAACGGTCGCGGGTGGCCGAGATCGTGAACGGCCTGCCGTGCGGCATCCTGGAGGTGGACACCCACGGCCGGATGATCAGCGCCAGCCTTCCGCTGTTGTCCCGTATCGACCCCGACCTGACCCGCAACGCGCGCAGGCCGGATCTGGGCGATCTGGTCCATGCCGCCAGCCTGGATGCCCTCGACCGCCAGCTCGCCGCCGCCCGCGACGGTGGCGCCCACCCCATGCCCATGGACTATCGCGGCCCGGGCGGGACCCCGGTAACGGCGTGGCAATCGGTCAGCGTCCAGCGGGACCCACGCGGCTTCGTCCGTGGATACAGGATCGTCGCCACCTTCCCGACCTGAGTATCCCTTCTGGGCTCATGGTTGAATCCCGCTGACCGAAATGGTTAGCTCCTTCCATCCCATCCCCCGCGGACATGCCCCATGGTGGACAAGGCCCTACTGGACGAAATGCGCTGCCACGCCAACGGCTGCGACGACGTCAGGATCGCCGCCTGCAAGTCGGGCTCGGGGGCGGTGAAGGAACTCCTGTTCTGCCCGATCGACCGATGCTGGTACGTCACCGTCGACGGCCGCGAACGGCTGCGCTGCGATGTCCCCGACACCGCGCTGCGGTTCTTCAACGGGCCGGCCCCGGAATAGGAAAGGGCGGAGCCCGGAGGCTCCGCCCGTCCGTCAGAACCGGACGTTGCCCTTGACCCAGAAGGTCCGCCCGGGCTCGTAGACCCGGACCGTCTGCTCGTAGCCCTCGGCCGCCAGGGCGGCCACCGACCCGGTCCGGCTGATGTGCTCGGCATAGCCCTTGTCGAGGATGTTGTCGACGCCGGCCGTCAGGGTCAGGTTGTCGTAGGGGCGCCAGCCGGCATTGGCCGACAGGGTGGCGAAGCCGCCGGTCTCGCCGATGTCGGCGCCGACGATGTTACCCCAGCCGACATCGACGCGGTCCTGCGACGCCACCGCGCGCATCAGCAGGCCGCCCATGAAGGTCCCGTCGTCGTACTTGACGCCAAGGGTGCCTTCCAGCGGCGGCATCTGCGCCAGCGGCTTGTCCTCGGAGACATTCTCGCCGTGAACATAGGCCGCCGTCGCCTCGACCGCCCAGGACGGCATGAAGCGGTAGGCCAGTTCGGCCTCGCCGCCGAAGGTGCGGGCGTCGATGTTCTTGGCGTTGGTGCCGGTGGCCGGCAGCAGGATGTAGTCGTCGATGCGCGACCAGAAGCCGGACACCGCGCCCCTCCACTTGCCGTGGTCGTGGAGGACGCCGACGTCGAGCTGGGTGGCCCGCTCGTTGAGCAACCCGAACTGCTTGTTGCGCTCCCAGAAGTCGGGAGCCCGCTGGGTGTGGCCCAGACCGGCATAGGCGGTCACCGGGATGCCCACGTCCAGGTCGTGTTCGTAGCGGCCGAAGCCGCTGTTCAGCGTGTCCGAATCGCGCGCGACCTCATTGCCGGTGGTGGTGTTGTAGTCGGTGGTCTCGACCCGGGTCAGGCGGTAGCCGCCGATCAGCCGGCTGGCGTCGGTGAGATGATGGTTCACCTCGCCGAACACGCCGACGGTCTCGAACTCCATGTCGTCGATGCGCGACTTCGATTCGTACGTCACCCCCGTGCGCAGGGTGCGCACGTCCCGGTTCACGTCGGCGCCCACGGTCACCGTGGTCGCCACGCCCGGCGTCAGGATCGCGCTGACCTTGCCGCCGTAATTGGTGCGGTCGGGATTGTTGACCGACTTGGTGCCGGTGTTGAGGCGCATGGAGAAGTTGTCCATCACATGGTCGATGTAGTTGTGATAGACCTGCGCGCTCACCTCGGCGACCAGATCGGACAGCTCGGTGCGGGTGCCCTCCAGCTTGAAGTCGCGGCGATCGAAGGCGACGCCGTCCATGGTGCGGTCGGCATAGGCGGCCTCGGCCTCGCTGACGTCGACGCTGGCCTCGATGGTGGTCTTGTCGTCCGGGGTCCAGCCGAGCAGGGCCGTGGCGCTCTTGCGATCATACTGGGAATGGACCTTGCGCCCCAGGCCGTCCTCGTAGTCGTCGCTGGCCGACCGGGTGCCGATGACGCGGAGATAGCCGAATTCGGCGCCGCCGGTCACGTCGGCCATCTGGTCGTTGCGCTCCCAGCTGCCGTAGAGCGCGCTGAGGTCGCCGCGCACGCCCGGTGCGGCGAAGCGCTTGGTCTTGCGGTCCATGAGGATGGTGGCGCCCAACGCGCCGCCATGGACCACGCTCTGGGGCCCCTTCAGCACGGTGATCTTGTCGAAGCTCTCGGGAAACGCATAGGCGGTGGGCGGATCCATGCGCATGCCGCACCCGCCCATGAGCGGCGTGCCGTCCAGCAGCACGTTGAGGCGCGAGCCGCCCTGGCCGCGAAAGACGGGATCGCCGTCGATGCCGCCCTTGCGCACCACGCTGAAGCCCGGGATGTTCTTCAGGTAGCCGGCGCCGTCGGCGGCCGGAACCGGGGTGCGCGGCCGCTTGGGATCGGTCTCCACCACCAACGGCTCCTCCATGCGGGGGGCGGTGACGATCACCTCCTCCAGCGCCTCGGTCTTCTCCTTGGCCTGGGACTCTTCCTTGGCCGGGGCCTTCGCCGGCTCGGCGGCGACGGCGGGGACGGCCGCGGCCAGGCCGGCAGCGGTCAGGGCCGCCACGGCGACGGCGCGGCGGGAACGATGTGTGTGTCGGATCATGGTCATCTCTCGAACGCGAATGTGCACGCACGCGCCCCGATGGAGCGCGCGTCGATCGCCGCCCGGTCGGGGCGGCGTTGGCGTCGGAGGTCAGACGGGAGGGGCGCGCGACCGCGACCCCGGCCGCCACGGCGGCGGCGGCGCCGCCATGTCGGCCAGCGGGACCGTCCCCAGGACGGCGAGGACGGGAACCCGAACCGCCGGCGCGGCGGACACCACCGCCGGCATCGCCTGGCAGCCCATCCACCAGCAGCAGGAATGGGCCAGCGCGGCGGCCGCGCCCCCGTCGTCGCTGGACGAGCAGATGACGGCGGCGCCGAACGAACTGATGGACGAGGCGGGCGGAAACGGCTGCGGCAGGCCGAAGGACAACGAGAACAGCAACAGCCACGCGAACGTTCCGTTCACGCCGCGGCGCATTCCCTTCAGTATCCCCTTCGGCATCCCCCGCTCCCCCGGTCGATCCGGGCATGCAATGCCAGTAGCGCGTTAGGCATAGCGCGTTCCTTGACGATGGTAAAGTTATTGTAACTGTCGGTTTCGGAGACGGATGGGACACGCCAACGGCCCCGGGGTGCGTCGCCCGTCTCCAGATGAGCCGGCCGCCATGCCGCGACGCCCTGAATGTGCGCCACGGTATGGCCATTGTACGCCTTGCCCTCGCCGGGCGGAGGGGAGTTCAATCCGGCGCTCGACAGTGCCGGCGGTACCACAGGTGGCCTGGCGGCCGGGGGCCTTTCCTTGCCCCAGGGGCCGGCGGGTAGCGGCCTCGATCCCACCGGTGCCTTGGCGCCGGCCGCCTCGCCCATGGGCGGCGGCTTCGCTCCGGCGACCTCCGGCCTGGGCGGGGGCTTCGGGCCCGATTTGTCGCCCGCCCTCAGCACGCCGACGGCCGCGTTGTCACTGGAACAAACAAACAACTTTGGCGGCCTGCGCAAGGTCGAGGGCCTGAAGCCCGATCTCGGCCGTGGGGTGAACATGCCGCTCCAGGGCAGCCTGCTGGGTGGTTCGGAGCCGGCCAAGCCCGCATCCGCGCCGAAGCCGCTGGCGTTCAAGCCCGACCCGCTCGACGGCCACACCGTCAACGCCGCCGGCCGGGCCGAGCACCAGACCTGGGCCAGGCTGCTGTCCGAGGCCAACGACACTCGCGGCGCCCTGCCGGTGCTCAACCGCACCGTCACGGATTTCGGCCTCCAGGGCCAGGGCGACGTGGGCGACGTGCTGGGCCATCTCAACGCGCTGGCGCCCAAGGCGGCGGAAGCGGTGCGGGACGGCATCCTCCAGGGCACCGGCATCCGGGTACCCATGCGCATCGCCCCCGACGGGCCGGGCTTCGACCCCAAAAGCGCCCAGCCCGCCTTGCCCAAAGCCAACCCCTGGGGCAGCGCCGACGGCGCCGATCCGCAAGCGGCCGCCAGCATGGCGAAGGTGCTGCTGACCAAGGGCGACTACGCCCAGGGCGCCGTGCCCCATTTCAAGGGCGAATTCGCCCGCGCCCCCGAAGCCGCCCGCGCCTACACGGCGGCCGTGTACCAGGAAATGGCGAAATCCGACCCTGAGGCCGCCGCCCTGTTCGCCAAGCAGATGGGCGACGGCGGGCTGGTGCCGGTGCAGGACTCGGCACCAGCCATCAACGATCTGGGCAAGCGGGCGCTGGGCGGCGACGCCGAGGCGGTGCGCGATCTTGCCACCACCTACACCAACTTGCTCAACACCGACGAAGGCGCCGCCGCGAAGGCGGCCATGGGCTTCGAAAAGACCTACGGCATGCCCATCGAGGCTGCCCTGGAAATGGGCAAGCCCGCCGGCGCGGCATCGAGCCGGTCCTATTCCGAGGCCGAACTATTGGGGAATTGGAAAGGTGACGTCGAAGCGCGGACTGGGATGCGGTTGACGGAGGCGGCGAACCCGAATCTGTCTCCTGAACACCAATCAACTCGGGAGACACTCGAAGCGATAAGAGGCCGTGGACGGCGGCTCGGCAATGAAAAGGCAGCGGAATTGCTGGATCACTATCTGAACGGCGACGGGTCGGATGTGGTTTTGGATGAGGATTGGGTGCGCCAATATCCACAAGTCAAGACCGCCGAGGAACGCCTTGACGGGCATTACACGAGATGGCTGAAAGGCGAGGGACCGAGGGACGAAGACCTTGGCCGGATAACCGACTGGACTCCGCGGGACGGGGAGACCAAGGAGATCAAGGAATTGAAATGGGAGGCGTCTGAACCCGGATCATCATGGAAGGTCTGGAATGACAAAAGCAACGCCTTGGGGGGAATTGGCGTCAAGGGGAGCGGCAGCCTCGAGCTGGAACGCAAGGGCGATGAAGTGCTCATCACTGGGATGATCAACCAGCATGCCGAGGACACTTACGATTATGGGTTAGGTGACGACAAGGACGTCAAGGAACACAATGAATGGCTGCCGCAGGGAATTCTTGGCGGCGATCCATTCCTGGACCGCAAGAAGGCGGATGCCTTGGAAAAGGCCGGGGGCGCCAAGCCCTTCACGGTAAGAACCAAACCATGGTCGAAGACGCTGACGGGGCGGTTAAAATTGGATAAGAACGGCAAAATCATCGATTCCCACTTCGAATGGAAGCGGTAGCGGGCAACAACTATGATGCGGATCATGACCCAGCCGTGCCCCGCCCGCTTCCGCGTCGCCCTCGTCGCCATCACCCTCCTCGCACTGGCCGCGCTGGCCGGGCTCGGCTGGTTCAACTGGTGGCTGCGGCATACGTGGACCCGGATTTATCCCGTCTGCGGTTCCGACGGGGTGGTCTATGAATTCCTCGACCCGATGATCCCGGAGGCCAGGGATTTGTTCATTGGGTACAAGACCAGCACATTGCCGCAGCACACAAAGAGCATGGCGGCAGAAGCATCGACGTATGTCCGTGTCGTCGGAGACAAAGTCTATGCGCGCAGCTGGTACTGGATGCTGGGTTTGGCTGAGCGAACCAACGGGCAAAACTACATGAACGAGGACTTGGCCGAATTGGTCGGTCGCCCTGACTTGGCCACGACGTTTTGCTCGCATTTCGTCCAGCTCGCGACCACTCTCGACCGCTATTCCTATACAATTCGGGATTACCCTCAGGCTTCGGTCCAGGAATTTCTGGAGCCCTTGTCGTTCGGGGTAATTTATGAACGCAGGGGCGAATACACGGCGGTCGGGCGGTTCTTTCAACGGTTCGAGGATGAGCCGTTGCCCGAGCCGGAAGCGGAGTGATCGCGCTTCCGGGTCTTCGCCACCTGGCGTTCAAGCCCGACCCACTCGACGGCCACACCGTCAACGCCGCCGGCCGGGCCGAGCACCAGACCTGGGCCAGGCTGCTGACCGACCGCCAGGCCGGCGCCCTGCAACGGGTGCTGGCCGAGCGCGCCGAATACGGCAATTACACCGGTGGCGACCAGACCGACGGCGACCGCGACCGCGCCGCCGAGGACCTGTTCCGCTCCCTGGACGAAAGCGGCCACATGCGGGCCGACCGCGCCGAAGCGGCCATGGGCCTCTATGGCATGCTGCGGGGCGGCAAGGGCGGCGTGCGTCCGGGGAAGGCACCCACGGCGACAGCGGCAAGGCGCGACCGCCCCAAGGATCTGCCCGAATTGGACCTTCCCGTGCCCGATGCGATGATGGAAGAATACATGGAGTTCTGGGAGAAAACCGGTCGGCAGGTGGATCAGGAACGGCAGGCCGACCCGCGCAAGCGCAAGGTGGCTCCGTCTGAGGCGTTCTTCTGGAAGAAGGGGAAGAATACGAGGACTTTCGGCGACAAAGAAAGAAAGGACTTATTCCTCGGAAAATATAGATACATTATGGAATGGGATGGTCTGCAGGGCGACATCGAGATATATGACAAGCACCGCAACCATCTCGGCTCCCGCGACCCGCTGACCTTCCGTTGGACCAAGGGGCCGAAAGGCCACCGGATCAGAAAAGGCATGCTTGATGACGGGCCCACATACGGGTAGCAGTTTCTTGGGCGCTCTTGGAGATCTCCATGTTGAACTCTGGAATAAGCACATATTCCAGAGCTGCGGGATTGGAGAGAGGGATACGGGTGTGGCTTCGGGCAATCGCCACATCCATCCTGCCGCCATCTTCTTCCATATCGACCACTGCCCGTGGTGTGGCGCTCTACTGCCCGGGTCGTTGACCGAAGAATGGGTGGGCCGTGCGGAGAAGATCCTCGGCCGGCCCGCCTCCATCGAGGACTGGGCCGACCCGAATCTGCCTGAAGCGATGCATTCCGACCGCTGGTGGCGGGAAGAGAGGCTCGGCCCGTCGGAGCGGGTCTGCACGCCCGATTACCTCCTGCCGGCCGAAGCCTACGACAATGACGATTACGCGTACGACGTCGGAAGCCCGGGGTTTCGTCGCTGCCGGGAGCGCCCACCCCATCTCTGCCACGCCCTGTCGCTGGTCTTCGCCGATGCAAGTGCCATGTTCTGGTACCTGCCCCATACCCGCGAATACGGGGTGCGGGTGATCCCCGATTTGACACAGCCGGTGGATTTCCAGCCGATCCTGATCGAGCCGGTGGCCTTCTGCCCCTGGTGCGGCGAAAGGCTGCCCGCCGGCCTGCGGGCCGAATGGGAGACCCGCGTCAAGGGATTGGGGCTGGAACCGCCGCTGTGGATCGACCCCAAACACCCCCCGCCCGACCTGCCGCCCGACCTGCCGCCCGACCTGGCCTCGGACGCCTGGTGGAAGGCGGCGGGATTCTGACGGGCAGCCCCTCCCATGGCGTCAGCGGCCAGAATTGACCCGTTGACCGGGCAATGGTTGACTGAGCCCGACCCGCGCACGGGCGAACCCCGGCGCAAGGTCAAGAAAGGGCGGCGGCTGGATTTGAGCATGAACGATGATCCTGGAACCGCATTTGGCTGACGAACTGATGGCCGCGCTGGCCGATGACAACGTCGCCATCCGATATACCGATGCCGGTTGACACGCTGACCCCGGCAGAACAGTCGGCCTTGCGCTGTTGGGCACGGGACACGCTGGCCAGATTACGAGCGATCAGGGAAGGCGACATGGACGACGTCTACCGGCTGACGGTCGAAGGATTCCCCGGCCATGCCATTGCCCGCATTCCCGGCCAGCATCGGGAGATCGTGGAGAGACTGGCCTGGCGCTTGTCGGTGGCGCTCGGGAAAGGCGTGGTCGTGAGCTATGGGGCGGTGGAGATATATCGGCTGCCGGGCATTCTGGCTAAGGCAGACGGATCTGGCGCTTAACCAATTGAAAATGCGCGTGACCATCCCTCCGACACCCGAAAAAGCACGCATATTGATGCACAGGTGTGTTCCTTTTGGACCGCCCTCCTCACCGCCCGCCACAACGTCGTCGCAACCGTGGCAACACCGCCTCACTGCCCGCCACAACGCCGTCGCAACCGTCGCAACGGCGCCGCAACGGGAGGGCACCGAGCGTCCCACGCCGTCGCAACGCAGCCTAGTCGCCCAAACCGACCACGCGTACGCCGCAACACACGGGCTATGACGGACGACGCCGGCGAAAAGACCACGCCGATGCGGGCCTGCTTTTCCAAGCCTATTTGACAGCCGCGCGTGCGCGTGCGCACACCCCCATGCATGGGCGTGCGCCCGGGTGCGGTGCACTTACAGAGCACTTATGCTCCGTACACCACCGCCACGACGACTTCATAACTCATTGAAAAGTTTGGTGGGCCCGGCAGGACTCGAACCTGCAACCAGACCGTTATGAGCGGCCGGCTCTAACCATTGAGCTACAGGCCCCACCTGGAAACGACAAAGCCCCCGCCCGGATCGCGGGCGGGGGCTTTTGATAGCGCAATCCCGTCTAGGTGTCGAGGAAGCTGCGCAGCTTGCGCGAGCGCGACGGGTGCTTGAGCTTCCTCAGCGCCTTGGCCTCGATCTGGCGGATGCGTTCGCGGGTGACGCTGAACTGCTGGCCGACCTCTTCCAGGGTATGGTCGGTGTTCATGCCGATGCCGAAGCGCATGCGCAGCACGCGCTCCTCGCGCGGCGTCAGGCTGGCCAGCACGCGGGTGGTGGTCTCGCGCAGATTGGCCTGGATGGCGGCGTCCAGCGGCAGCACCGCGTTCTTGTCCTCGATGAAGTCGCCGAGATGGGAATCCTCCTCGTCGCCGATGGGGGTTTCCAGCGAGATCGGCTCCTTGGCGATCTTGAGGACCTTGCGCACCTTCTCGAGCGGCATGCTGAGCTTCTCGGCCAGCTCCTCGGGGGTCGGCTCGCGGCCGATCTCGTGCAGCATCTGGCGCGAGGTGCGGACCAGCTTGTTGATGGTCTCGATCATGTGCACCGGGATGCGGATGGTGCGGGCCTGGTCGGCGATCGACCGCGTGATGGCCTGGCGAATCCACCAGGTGGCGTAGGTCGAGAACTTGTAGCCGCGCCGGTACTCGAACTTGTCCACCGCCTTCATCAGGCCGATATTGCCCTCCTGGATCAGGTCCAGGAACTGCAGGCCGCGGTTGGTGTATTTCTTGGCGATGGAGATCACCAGGCGCAGGTTGGCCTCGATCATCTCCTTCTTGGCCTTGCTGGCCTCGCGCTCGCCCCGCTGCACCGTCTGGATGATGCGGCGGAACTCGGAGATCGGCAGCCCGGCCTCGGCCGAGATGTCGCCGATGCGGCCGCGAATCTCGCCGATCTCGCGGCCGTAGCGCTCGGTGAAGTCCCGCCACTGCTTGGAGCGGCCGCCCACGGTCTCGGCCCAGTTGGGGTCGAGTTCGCTGCCGTAGTAGCTGTCGAGGAAGTCCTGCCGCTTGACGCGGGTGCTCTCGGCCAGGCGCAGCAGGCGGCCCTCCTGCATCATCAGGCGTTTGTTGAGCGCGTTCATCTGCTCGACCAGCGCCTCGATGCGGGCGTTGTTGAGGTGCACGCCTTCCATCAGGCGCACCATCTCGGCCTTGAGCTTGTCGTACTTCTTCTCGACGGCGGCGGCCGGCTTCTCGCCCTTGGACAAGGCGGCCAGACGCTCCTTCTGGACCTTCTCCAGCTTCAGATGGGTGGCGGCGATGGATTCGAAGGTCTCGAGGACCTGGGGCATCAGCGCCAGTTCCATGGCGGCCAGCGAGATGCTGTTGTCCTCGCCCTCGCCCTCGCCCTCTCCTTCGCCCTCGCCCTCGGCGGATTCGGATTCTTCCTCTTCCTCCTCCTCTTCCTCGGCGCCCTCGGCCTCCTCCTCCTCGCGTTCGAGGTCGTCCTCGGACAGCTCGGCGCCGGGGCCGCTGCCATAGGTGGCGTCGAGGTCGATGATGTCCCTGAGCAGCATCTTGCCCTCGGACAGGGCGTCGTGCCAGTCGACGATGGCGCGGATGGTCAGCGGGCTTTCGCAGATGCCGCCGATCATCATGTCGCGGCCGGCCTCGATGCGCTTGGCGATGGCGATCTCGCCCTCGCGGCTCAGCAGCTCGACCGAACCCATCTCGCGCAGATACATCCGCACGGGGTCGTCGGTGCGGCCCAGATCCTCCTCGTCGACATTGCCGCCGGCGAAGGACTCGGCCTCCTCCTCGTCGGCCTCGGCGGGCGCCGCCTCTTCGGCCTCCTCGCTCTCGACCACGTTGATGCCCATCTCGGACAGCATCGCCATGGTGTCCTCGATCTGCTCCGAGGACACCTCGTCGGGCGGCATGGCGGCGTTCAGCTCGTCATAGGTGACGTAGCCCCTCTCGCGCCCGCGCGCGATCATCTTCTTGACCGCGACGCCAAGGGCGTCGAGCAGCGGTCCGTCCAGGTTCTCTTCCTGGGTCTCGCTGACTTCCGCGGTGTTCTGGGATTTGGTCGCCATTAAACCAACGCTCCTCGCAAACCTGTCTTGGGGCAAACCTGCCTTGGGCAAATAACCGGCGCACCGGCCGTCGCCGGCCGCCGTCCTGCAACCAACTACATGGAGGAACCGGTCCCCGCCGAGTCCTCGTCGTCCTGCGCCCCTTCCGCGCGGCTGGTCACCAGCGCCGCGAGAACGGAGAAATTGGCCTCCGACGGCTCCCGTGCGAGGGCCTCGGCGGCATGGCCGATATCGGCCTGAAGTTCCTTCCGCATATAGAGGTGGAAGATGTGTTCCCAGAGTGCCTTGGCCTCATGTGCCGCATCGGGCCGGGCGATCTTGTAAGCATTCGCGTCCAGCAGGGAGTCAAGCACTCGGGAGAACCCGTCCGACCTCAGATGGCTCCGCAATGATTCGGAATCAAGGTCGCGGGCGACATCGAGGTGCTTTAGAATCCCCCGTCTGACCTTGTCAAGCTCCGAATCCGAGAAGTGGGCCTCTCCCAGGCGTTCAGCAACCCCTTCGATCAGGGTCGGATGCACCAACAGGATGGTCAGCAGCAGCCGCTCCTGGCCGATGGCGGCCGGCGGCGGCGGCGGCGGCTTGGCGACCCCGACCACCCGCCCGTCGGGCCCGCGCAACGGCGGATCGCCCGGGCGCCGCCGGCCGTCGAACCGCTTGCCCTGGGCGGGCGCCCACGCCTGGCGCGGCGGCCGGAAGGCCGACTTCATGCGCTCGCGGAAGGCGCCCAGGTATTGCCAGCGCACGCTTTCGTCGGCGATGCCGAAGGCCTTGTCCTTCAGCTCCTTTTCCAGCGCCGCCCGCCGCTCGGGGGTGTCCAGCGCCCGACCCTGGGTGGCCAGCGTCCACACCACCTCGACCAGCGGCTGGGCGTCGTCGAGCACGCCCTGCATGGCCGCCGGCCCGCGCGACTTGATCAGGCTGTCGGGGTCCTCGGGATGGGGCAGCACGGCGAAGCGCAGGGACTTGCCCGGCTTGAGGATGGGCAGCGCCCGCTCGGCGGCCCGCGCCATGGCCCGCTGGCCGGCGGCATCGCCGTCGAAGCACAGGATGGGTTCGTCGGCCAACCGCCACAGCTCCTCGATCTGCGCCTCGGTCAGCGCCGTGCCGAGCGGCGCCACCGCGTAGGTGAAGCCGGCCTCGTGGAGCGCGATGACGTCCATGTAGCCCTCGACCGCCAGCGCCAGGTTGCGCTCGCGCGCGGTCTCGCGGGCATGGGCCAGGCCGTAGAGCATGGAGCCCTTGTGGAACAGCGGCGTGTCGGGCGAATTCAGGTATTTGGGCTGGCCGTCGCCCAGGGTGCGGGCGCCGAAGGCCACCACCCGCCCGCGGCGGTCGGTGACCGGAAAGGTGACGCGGCCGCGGAAGAAGTCGAAGCTGGCGCCGCCGTTATCGGGCTTCTTGAGCAAACCGGCCTCGATCAGCAGGCTTTCCGGCATTTCCCCGCTCATCAGCGCCGTCTTCAGCGCCTCGCGCCCGTCATTGTTACTGGCGGCGAAGCCGCCGGGCGCCCAACCGAGGCGGAAGCGGGCGATGGTGTCGTCGGCCAGTCCCCGGGTCCTCAGGTATCGCAGGCCGTCGCTGCCGGCCGGCGCGCGCAGCTGCTTCTCGAAGAACCGGCAGGCGGCCTCCATGGCGTCGTGCAGGCCGGCCCGCCGGGCCTCGCGCTGCCGTTCCTCGGGGGTGGCCTTGGGAACCTCGAGCCCGACCTCGGCGGCCAGCTTCTCCACCGCCTCGGTGAAGGACAGATGGTTGGCCCGCATCTCGAAGCCGATGGCGTCGCCATGGGCGCCGCAGCCGAAGCAGTGAAAGAACCCCTTGTCCTCGTTGACCGTGAAGCTGGGGGTCTTCTCGTTGTGGAAGGGGCACAGGCCGGTATGCTCGCGCCCCTTCTTGACGAGCTTCACCCGCCGCGCCACCACCGAGGCGATGGGAACGCGGGTCCGAAGCTCGTCGAGAAAACCGGGCGGAAACGCCATCGAACCCCTTTCGCGGCCCGGGATGAACCGGGCCGTCACGCCGCCAAGGGGAGACTCAACCGCCGAGCGTCTTCTTGACGACGGCGCTTGCCTTGGCGAAATCCATCTGGCCGGCGTAGCGCTCCTTGAGCGCCGCCATCACCCGGCCCATGTCCTTGATGCCGCCGGCGCCGATCTCGGTCACCACGGCGGCGACGGTGTCGGCGACCTCGGCCTCGGACAGCTGGCGCGGCAGGAAGCGCTCGATGATGCCGATCTCGTCCTGCTCCTGCTGGGCCAGTTCCAGGCGGCCGCCCTGCTCATAGAGCGAGATGCTCTCGCGGCGCTGCTTGATCATCGAGGACAGCATCTGCATGATCTCGTCGTCGGTGATCCCGTCCATCACCCCGCGCGAGCGCGCCGCGATGTCGCGGTCCTTGAGCGCGGCGAGGATCAGGCGCACGGTCGAGACCGTGCGGGCATCCTTGGCCAGCATGGCCGCCTTGAGCGCGTCGTTGAGCTGCTGGCGCAGCATGGTGCCTCCCGTCCCTGAGTTTTCAGGCTTCTTGGAAAGCCGTCAGGCTAACCCAAAAGCGGCGCCGAATCAAAGACTCTAGGCGATTGAAAGGATTGAGGTTTCCGGATAGCCGGTTTGGCTTGACACAGACGGCGGATTTCTTTACACAGCGCCAAATTTGCCAGCCGCAGAACGGGCCGCGCCATGATGGCCCCGCCGGAGGACGCCGCATCCCCAAGCGAGGTCCTCGCGCCTGTGCGCGGCTTGCCGACCGCTTGTTGATAAGGAATCCCATGCCGCAAGATCCCCGGACGCAGACGGAGCCGACCTTCGACATCCCGCGTCCCCCGGGAGCCACCGGCGCGCTGGTGCTCGCCGACGGCACGGTGCTGTGGGGCAAGGGCGTGGGCGCCGCCGGCGCCTCGGTCGGCGAGGTGGTGTTCAACACCTCCATGACCGGCTACCAGGAAGTGCTGACCGACCCCAGCTATGCCGGCCAGGTCATCACCTTTACCTTCCCCCATATCGGCAATGTCGGCACCAATCCCGAGGACATCGAGACGGTGACCCCGGCGGCGCGCGGCTGCATCCTGCGCGCCGACATCACCGACCCCGCCAACTGGCGCGCCACCCGCCATCTCGACGAATGGATGAAGTCCTACGGCATGGTCGGCCTGGCCGGGGTGGACACCCGCGCGCTGACGCGGCGCATCCGCGACATCGGCGCCCCCAACGGCACCGTGGTCCACGCCCCCGACGGCGGGTTCGACCTCAAGGCGGCCTGGGAAATGGCCGCCGGCTGGCCGGGCCTCGAAGGCATGGACCTCGCCCGCGAGGTCAGCTGCCGCCAGCAGTATTCGTGGGACGAGACCGAGTGGACCCTGAAGGGTGGCTACGGCCGGCAGATCGAGCCCCGCCACCACGTGGTCGCCATCGATTTCGGCGCCAAGCGCAACATCCTGCGTTGCCTGGCCTCGGCCGGCTGCAAGGTCACCGTGCTGCCCGCCACCGCCACCGCCGAGGACGTGCTGCGCCACCAGCCGGACGGCGTGTTCCTGTCCAACGGCCCCGGCGACCCGGCCGCCACCGGCGAATACGCCGTCCCGATGATCCAGGGGGTCCTTGCGGCCGGCACGCCGCTGTTCGGCATCTGCCTGGGCCACCAGATGCTGAGCCTGGCGCTCGGCGCCAGGACCTACAAGATGGACACCGGCCACCGCGGCGCCAACCATCCCGTCAAGGACCTGGCCACCGGCAAGGTCGAGATCACCAGCCAGAACCACGGCTTCGTGGTCGACGAGGCCAGCTTGCCCGAGAGTGTCGAGGTCACCCACCGCTCGCTGTTCGACAAGAGCGTCGAGGGCGTCAAGGTCAAGGGCAAGCCGGTGTTTTCCGTCCAGTACCACCCCGAAGCCAGCCCGGGCCCGCAGGACAGCCATTACCTGTTCCACCGGTTCGTGGAGATGATTGAAGCGTTGGATCGCTGATGGTCGAACGTGTTCGGATAGATTTTGGGCGGGCACATGGCGAATGTCTCGTCTTGCTGTACTCCAGGTTTGTTAAGGACGTTTCGGGGCTGTCGACTACTGACATCGCAGCGAGGCTGAAACTTCCTCGCAATGTTGTGCGTATGGTCGTGCGGGGGGAAATCCGAGTTGGCCGATGCCGCGAGGATTATCGGGGAACCGAAGTTAAACCCGTGGGGATTGGGGCGTCATTGGCGGCACTTGGGTCTCAAACATTTGCTTTTTCTGGGTACGATGAAACTAAAGTTTACATTGAGCCGGACATGCGGACGATTGAGATTACTCAGGCTGGGATTGAATGGGTCAACGACCTGTCGGATGCGAAATACACCTCTTTTCTTGGCGGTGTGGGTGGAGATATTCGAGCAGTTTCCCAGATTCCTGCCTCCGACCGCACCGTAACCCTCAACCACAACCAGCCTGACTACCAGGAAACGGTTGCCGCCCTGGACAAGGTGATCGAGGAGTTCCGGAACGATCATCGGCTGGATAATGAATGCGGACCCGAGAAGGACGCCTATCTCAAATTCTTGGAGGGCGGCAGGCGCCTTCTTGATGACAATGAAATAGCTGTTTCGGCCGGAGAAAACTGGATAGTCAGGCCACTGAAATGGGTAATTGAGAAATTTGGTGAGGGAGTGCTGCAGGTGGCGGCGACCAAGGCTTTGGAGCTTATCTGCAAGCTGCTTGAGAGATTGGGTGACTAACCACAGAGACACAGAGGCACAGAGATAGCGTGCTGGGTGGTGACGATGTGGGTTACGAAAGCGATTGGTTATTGGATTGAGGGAGATCACGGCGGCGCCATCTGACGGGTATCTCTGTGCCTCTGTGTCTCTGTGGTTATTCTGCTTAAGGGTGCTCGCCGAATGACCCGCGACCCGCTCACCGACCGGATCATCGGCCTCGCCATCGAGGTTCACCGGTCGCTGGGTCCGGGGTTGCTGGAGTCGGCCTACGAGGAGTGCTTGTGTTACGAGTTGAAGCGATCCGACATCCCCTTCCGCCGACAGGTGCCGCTGCCGGTGGTGTACAAGGAAGTGAAGCTGGATTGCGGATACCGGATGGACGTGGTCGTTGATGACAAGCTGGTGGTCGAGTTGAAGACGGTCGAAAGGCTGGCTCCCGTCCACGACGCCCAGATCCTCACCTACCTCAGGCTCAGCGGCCTGCCGGTGGGTTTGCTGATGAGCTTCAACGTCGCGGTGTTGCGAGACGGGATAAAGCGGTTCGTGTTGTAAGGAATTGAATACCCCAGAGGCACAGAGGCACTGAGAGATCGTGTCAGATTGCGCCGAAGTGGGAAGGTGGCAGTAGATTTCTCCTTTTGGAATATTCCTCTGTGTCTCTGTGCCTCTGTGGTTAAATACCTGGCACCGGCGCGAGGTCAATGTTCCTTAAGATTAGAGGCACAGAGGCACAGAGAGACCGTGCCGGACTGCGCCGAAGTGGGGAATTGGTTGGGGTCGGGCCTAGGAATTTCCTTCTGGAAGTTCTCTCTGTGTCTCTGTGCCTCTGTGGTTAATGAATCTTTCCGCCGGAAGTAGGTCGATGCCCAAACGTACAGACATCCACTCCATCCTCATCATCGGCGCCGGGCCGATCGTCATCGGCCAGGCCTGCGAGTTCGACTATTCGGGCGTGCAGGCGTGCAAGGCGCTGAAGGAGGAGGGATACCGGGTCATCCTGGTGAACTCGAACCCGGCCACCATCATGACCGACCCGGGCCTGGCCGACGCCACCTATATCGAGCCGATCACCCCCGAGATGGTCGCCAAGATCATCGAGAAGGAGCGGCCCGACGCGCTGCTGCCGACCATGGGCGGCCAGACGGCGCTCAACACCGCCATGGCGCTGGCCGACAACGGCACGCTGGAGAAGTTCGGCGTCGAGATGATCGCCGCCAAGCGCGACGTGATCGCCAAGGCCGAGGACCGGCTGCTGTTCCGCGAGGCCATGGACAAGATCGGCCTGGAAAGCCCGAAGTCGCGGGTGGTCAAGACCCTGGCCGAGGCCCGCGAGGCGCTCGACACCGTGGGCCTGCCGGCGATCATCCGCCCCAGCTTCACCCTGGCCGGCACCGGCGGCGGCATCGCCTACAATGTCGAGGAGTACGAGACCATCGTGTCGGGCGGCCTGGCGGCCAGCCCCGTCCACGAGGTGCTGGTCGAGGAATCGGTCCTCGGCTGGAAGGAGTACGAGATGGAGGTTGTCCGCGACAAGAAGGACAACTGCATCATCATTTGCTCCATCGAGAATGTCGATCCCATGGGCGTGCATACCGGCGACTCGATCACCGTGGCGCCGGCGCTGACCCTGACCGACAAGGAATACCAGATCATGCGCAACGCCTCGCTGGCGGTGCTGCGCGAGATCGGGGTCGACACCGGCGGCTCCAACGTCCAGTTCGCCGTCGACCCCAAGTCGGGCCGCATGACCGTCATCGAGATGAATCCGCGCGTGTCGCGGTCGTCGGCGCTGGCGTCGAAGGCCACCGGCTTCCCCATCGCCAAGGTCGCCGCCAAGCTGGCGGTGGGCTACACACTGGACGAGCTGGCCAACGACATCACCGGCGTCACCCCGGCCAGCTTCGAGCCGACCATCGATTACGTGGTCACCAAGATCCCGCGCTTCACCTTCGAGAAGTTCCCGGGCGCCGACCCCATGCTGACCACCTCCATGAAGTCGGTGGGCGAGGCCATGTCCATCGGCCGCACCTTTCAGGAGAGCCTGCAGAAGGGCCTGCGGTCCATGGAGACCGGCCTGACCGGGCTGAACGAGGTGGAGATCCCCGGCGTCTCGGCCGGCGATTCCCGCGACGCCATCCGCGCCGCCCTGTCCAGCCCCCGCGCCGACCGCATCCTGGTCATCGGCCAGGCCTTCCGCCTGGGCGCAACGATCGAGGAGGTGCATGCCGCCTGCGCCTACGACCCGTGGTTCCTGAAGCAGATCAAGGGCATCGTCGACGCCGAGGAGGAGGTCCGCGCCAAGGGCCTGCCCATCGACGCGCCGGGCCTGCTGCGGCTCAAGAAGATGGGCTTCTCGGACCAGCGGCTGTCGCAGCTGTCGGGCAAGACCCCGACGGAGACCGCGTTCCGCCGCGAGGTGCTCAACGTCAAGCCGGTGTTCAAGCGCATCGACACCTGCGCCGCCGAGTTCCCGTCGTCCACCGCCTATATGTATTCCTGCTACGAGGGCGACGGCGTCAACCCGGCCGAGTGCGAGAGCGATCCCTCGGATCGCGAGAAGGTAGTCATCCTGGGCGGCGGCCCCAACCGCATCGGCCAGGGCATCGAGTTCGACTATTGCTGCGTCCACGCCGCCTATGCGTTGGATGAGGCCGGGCGCGAGACCATCATGGTCAACTGCAATCCCGAGACCGTGTCCACCGACTACGACACCTCGGACCGCCTGTATTTCGAGCCGCTAACCGCCGAGACCGTCATCGACCTGGTGCGGCGCGAGCAGTCGAGGGGCAAGGTGCTGGGCTGCATCGTCCAGTTCGGCGGCCAGACGCCCTTGAAGCTGGCCCATGCGCTGGAGCAGGCCCAGATCCCCATCCTGGGCACCAGCCCCGACAGCATTGACCTGGCCGAGGACCGCGAGCGGTTCCAGCGCCTGCTCCGGGACCTGGGCCTCAAGCAGCCGCCCAACGGCACCGCCCGCTCCCTGGACGAGGCCAAGGCGGTGGCCGACCGCATCGGCTATCCGGTGGTCATCCGCCCCAGCTTCGTGCTGGGCGGGCGCGCCATGCAGATCGTCTATGACCACGAGGCGCTGGAACTTTATATGAAGGAAGCCGTGGTGGTGTCGGGCGACGATCCGGTGCTGATCGACTTCTACCTCAAGGACGCCATCGAGGTGGACGTGGACGCCCTGGCCGACGGCACCGACGTCTATGTGGCCGGCATCATGCAGCACATCGAGGAGGCCGGCATCCATTCGGGCGATTCGGCCTGCTCGCTGCCGCCCTACTCGCTGGACGCCGAGACTATGGACGAACTGGAGCGCCAGACCACCATGCTGGCCAAGGCGCTCGACGTGGTCGGCCTGATGAACGTCCAGTACGCCATCAAGGACGGCGACATCTACATCCTCGAGGTCAATCCGCGCGCCAGCCGCACGGTGCCCTTCGTCGCCAAGGCCACCGGCATCCCCATCGCCAAGATCGCCGCCCGCGTCATGGCCGGCGAGACCCTGGCCAGCTTCGACATCCGGAAGCAGCCCATGGACCACGTGGCGGTCAAGGAGGCGGTGTTCCCCTTCGCCCGCTTCCCCGGCGTCGACATCGTGCTGGGCCCCGAGATGAAGTCCACCGGCGAGGTCATGGGCATCGACCGCGACTTCGCCCGCGCCTTCGCCAAGAGCCAGATGGCCGCCAACTGCCACCTGCCGACCGAGGGCACCGCCTTCCTGTCGGTCAAGGAAGGCGACAAGCCGGCCATGGTCGAGGTGGGCCGGCATCTGTTGGGCATGGGCTTCAAGCTGATCGCCACCGACGGCACCGCCCGCTTCCTGCGCGAGCAGGGCCTTGAGGTCGCCACCGTCAACAAGGTGCTGGAAGGCCGCCCCCACTGCGTCGACGCCATGATGAACGGCCAGGTGCAACTGGTGGTCAACACCACCGAGGGCAGCCAGGCGCTGAAAGACAGCTTCTCGATCCGCCGCACCGCCCTTCAGTACAACATCCCGCACTACACCACCGTGGCCGGCGCGCGCGCGGCGGTAGAGGCCGTCGAGGCGCTCCGTTGCGGCAAGCTTGATGTGTCGCCCCTGCAATCGTATTTTAAGGGTTCTTTCTAAGAGGCGACAGGCCGCGCGGCCCCCGCGCGGCCTGAAATCCGCCCGGAACGACTGGGGTTTCTCTCGATGGAAAAGATCCCGATGACTCCCGCGGGCTTGGTCACGCTGGAGGAGGAGTTGAAGACTCTCAAGACCGTGGAGCGGCCGGCGGTGATCCGCCAGATCGCCGAGGCGCGCGAACACGGCGACCTGTCGGAGAACGCCGAGTACCACGCCGCGCGCGAGCGCCAGAGCTTCATCGAGGGCCGGGTGGCCGAGCTGGAGGACATCATCAGCCGCGCCCAGGTCATCGACGTTTCCCAACTGTCGGGCGACCAGGTCCGCTTCGGCGCCACCGTGACGCTAGCCGACGAGGATTCCGACGACGAGGTGGTCTACACCATCGTCGGCGCCCACGAGGCCGACATCAAGGCCGGCCGCATGTCGGTCCATTCGCCGCTGGCCCGCGCCATCATCGGCAAGCATATCGGCGACACCGTCGAGGTCAGCGCCCCGGGCGGTTCCAAGTCCTACGAGATCGTCGACGTCAAGTTCGTCTGATACGGATTCCGGCTGATTCATTCTGACGGCCACCAGTGAAATCGGCTGTTG
>CALABS010000070.1 GCA_937887565.1 uncultured Rhodospirillaceae bacterium
CGCAACTTCAGCTTCCTCGGTTCAGACCGAGTGGGCAACCTCCTGAGACTTCACATCTAGTGGTCCGATCCAGACCGACGATTCAGGGGCCTGAACCTTCGGCCTTGTGATTCGGCCCACAAAATCAATGAATCAGTGCACTAGCCGTGGTCGCGATCGGCTGCCCGGCGCAGCCAGGCGCCGCAGGCGGCGACGTCGTCGAGCCGGAAGCGGGCGGCGGTGCCCCGGTCTGGCCCCACCAGGATCGACACCCCGCCCAAGGCATTGACCGCCTCAAAGCCGTATTCGTCGGTGACGTCGTCGCCGACGAACACCGGCACCCGCCCGGTGAAGGGCGTCTCGGCCATGAAGGCGCGCACGGCGGCGCCCTTGTCGAAGCCCTTGGGCTTGATCTCGAACACCATCTTGCCGGCCAGCAGGCGGAAGTCGGGATGGGCCTCGACGGCGGCCTCGGCGACGACGCGGCAGTCGTCCTGGCGTTCCGGCGCCAGCCGGTAATGCAGCGCCACCGACAGGCCCTTGTCCTCCACCAGCACGCCGTCGCCCTCGACGGAGCGAAAGCGGGCCCGGATGTCGTCGAGGCCGGGCAGAGGCTCGGGCCGCACCACCTCGCCGGCGGCGGTCATGCGCTCCATGCCGTGTAGGCCGGCGGCGGGAAAGCGGAACGGATAGACCAGCCGCTCGATGTTCTCCACCGCCCGGCCGCTGACCAGGGCCAGGGCGCCGCCATGATGGTCGGACAGCGACCGCAGCACTCCCGGCAAGTCGGACGGCATGTGGATGGCCGACGGCGTCGAGGCGATCTCGATCAGCGTGCCGTCGACGTCGAGGAACCACGCCCAGTCGGGGCTTGGATCGGGCGGCGGAGGAAGCGTCGTCATGGCGGGGACCATAGGCGTCCGGGCCGAAACGGGCAATACGGGGAACTCAGTACCCGTCGGCGGACAGGCCCATCGCGCGGCGGCTTTCCACCATGCGGGCCCGGCGCATCTTGTATTCCACCAGCCGCGCCTGGCGATAGGCGGCGGCGATCCGGCCCGCCTCGGCGCGGGTGGCGGCGGCCTGGTCCTTCCACGCCTCGCGCAGGCGCTCGACCTTGGGCGAGGTCGGGACGGGACGGTTGGTCGTCCCCGGCTTGACCGGCGCCAGCGTCGCCACCGCCTGCCCGCCGCCCGCGGGGCCGCCCCACACCTTCATCAGGCGCTCACGGTAGGCGGCGGCCAGATGCGGCGTCTGCGAATGGTAGTACGAGGCGGCGGTGACCCAGTGGTCGGTGGCCTCGAACAGCCCCTTGAGGAAGCGCGCGGCGTAGGCCACGTTGGCGGCGGGATCGAAGGCCTCGTCCAGGGTGTCGAACGCATCGGGGTGGTAGTAGAGGTTGACCTGCATGCAGCCGACATCGATGTTGCGCACGCCGCGCGCCTTCAGCCGCCTGACCTCGGCCACCGCCTCGGCCTTGGTGGGGAAATATTTGCCCTCCCCCTCGGCGGTGACGGTCCACGGCCAGGCAAGCGTTGCCCGCCGGTCACGGTCGTAGCGCCCCGATTCGACCACCGAGATGGACTCGAGCAGGCGGGCGGGAATGCCGTGAAGCCGCTCGTTACGCTGGGCTTCCGTGGCGCAGAAGGCCTCGGCGGCGGGCGGCGGCACGGCGGCGGCCCCCGTGGCCCCCACCAGGACCACGACCAGCCCGGTCGCCAGCATCCTCACCCACGTCCTCACCCGTCGATCCTCCAGCGCCCACAAAAGAGGCAGTCGTGAGTATTGCACTTTTCATGCCAGATCGCAAAGACCGCATTCGCCCTATACACATGACCCGTCTGCATAGCCCTTTTGGCGTGAATTTTCAGCCACTTGGCGCTCCCCCTATCACTAAGGCACAGATTTTCTCTTGCATCGCAGCAAGTAGCCCCGTATATATTGCACTGCAACAAACGAGCTCGGTCTCCGGACCTCTCCTTGTTGCCTTTCTTGGACGTTTCCTCCCTAAACTTGAGCCCCCACTTCGGTGGGGGCTTTTTTTCTGCAAAATCAACGACTTGTAAGCATGCAAATCCGCTAATGTAGGCCGCTTTGTATGCCGAAATGTATGCCGTTTTTGGCCCGAACGGGTTCCCGAAGGTATCCACTGGGGGTATCCGCAGGCTATCCGTAACCAGTTGAATTCCATGGACTATGCGTCGAAGGTGGCAGCTTGGCTTCCACTGCGGTGGTCAGTCCCGCACTGCCGAGCTCGGCGGCGGGCAGACATTCGGGACGAAACGAGACGGGGACCCGCTAGGGCCGGCGGGCGACAACCCGTGAGTCACGAGAAAGCCTTGCAGCCACTCCTGCGGTCCCGCTACGATCCCCGCCATGGCCGACGCCCGCATCCGCTTTCCGCACCCGCCGCGAATACCGCTGTCCTGAATGAGGGCATGGTATCCTGTGGGGGTGTAGCTCAACGGTAGAGCGGGCCGCCTTATAAACGGCATGAGCGCCGGATCAGCGCACGATCCCGGTTCGAATCCGGGCACCCCTACCATCCTCGCATCCGCAGGCCCTTGCCTTCATCGCTTCCCTGGGAAACATGGCGGTGAAGAATCCCGGAGGCCGGTGAAATCTCCTGCCCGATCGGCGCGTGCTCTGCCTGCGCCCGTACCACGGGCAGATCCTCCAGCCGCGTGGTGTATCTTGGGGACCGCCGCGACTGGGTCATCTCCCAGCCCTTACCCGACACAACGCCCTCGGCGGCAAGCCGCACGGCTCCGCGTCCGTGCTCCGCCGAGATCGCGTCCATCGCCGCCATCAGCCTCGCCGACCGGGGGTCGGGCCGGTCGAACAGCGTCACCGGGGCCGAGGCCGCCGGCTCCAGAAACGGCAGCAGGACACCGGCCTTCTTGTAGCTCTTGCCCGACCTGAACAGGCGGTCGACGACGGCGACCGCGGCCACGACGATCCGCCTGCTGTCCGACGTCCATCCGCCGAGGTCCGCCGTGGCGGCGCTCTCGTACTCCTCGCGGGGCCGCAGCCTGTCCTCGTCGTCGAAGCGGTCGGTGAGCATGAACGCCGAGATGTGGCTCGCCGCCATGCCGCCCCGCCGGAGCTTCTGGGCCGCCCGGGCGGCGTGGCTGGCGACGGCCTCCCTCATCACGCCGAGGTCGGTGACCGCCTGCCCGAACGACCGGCTGACGCAGCAGGACTGCCTGTCCGGCGCGACGGCCTCCAAAGCCAGACAGGAGACGCCCCGCAGTTCCATGACGACCCGCTGCCCGACGACTCCCATCCGCTGCCGCACCCAGCGTTCGTCGGCGTCGCGCAGATGGATCGCCTTGAATATCCCCTCCCGGTTCAGCATGGCGGCCCATCGGGGGCCGATACCCCAGACGTCGCCGACGTCCACCTTGGCCAGGGCACGCTCCAGCCATTGCGGGTCGCGGCTCAGGTCGAGCACGCCGCCTGTCTTCGGTGACTTCTTGGCGAGCCTGTTGGCGAGCTTGGCGATCGTCTTCGTGTTCCCGATGCCGACGCAGCAGGGGATGCCCGTCCACTGCCTCACCTTGCGTCTGAGGAGGCGGGCAAGGCCCTCCGCGTCGGGCACTCCCGTGAGGTCGACGAAGGACTCGTCGATCGAGTACACCTCGACCGAGGGGGCGTCGGCCGCCAGGACGGAGACCGCCCTCGCCGACATGTCGCCGTACAGGGCGTAGTTGGACGAGAAGACCCGTACGCCGTTGCGTTCAAGCAGGCTGCGGGCCTTGAAGTACGGCACGCCCATCTCGACGCCGATGGCCTTGGCCTCGTTGCTCCTGGCGATGACGCAGCCGTCGTTGTTGCTCAGGACGACGACCGGCCTCCCCTCAAGGCGGGGATCGAACACCCGCTCGCAGGAGCAATAGAAATTGTTGGCGTCCACAAGGCCGAACAGGGGCATCGCGGTCACTCCGCCGCGTCTGCCCGCCGGCGGGGAGGCGGGCCTGCGAGGAAATGGATCGCGCTGGTCGCGACGCCCCAGATCACCGTCTCCGCGTTCTCACCCACCTCGATCGTGGGGTAGCTCTCGTTCTCGGCCAGAAGGACCATGCGGCCACCCCGTCTGGCGAGCCGCTTCAGCGTGAGCTCGCCGTCCAGGGCGACCACGACGACGTGGCCCGGGGCCGCCTGCACCGAGCGGTCGACGACCAGCAGGTCGCCGTCGAAGATTCCGGCCCCGGTCATCGAGTCGCCGCTGACCCACACGAGGAAGGTCGCGGCCGGATGCTCGATCAGGTGCTCGTTGAGGTCGATCCTGCCTTCGAGATAGTCCCCGGCCGGCGACGGGAAGCCCGCCTGGACGGTGCCTTCGACGATGGGGATGAGACGGATGTGGTGTGGCATGCCGGCCATATGTTCGATGTTTGTTCATTGTTATGGGTTCGCGGCATGGGCAGAGTCAAGGGCCGGGCGAGGCCGCGGATCGAGGGCCGACGCTGAGCCCGCAAAGCGGCCTGACATGACCTCATGCAGTCATGGGAAGCGTCGTCCCAAGCCGATCCAGAGCCTTCTTCACCTTCGCCGACGGCTCGGGCGGCGGCAGCCATGCCTCGGCGGGCGGATAGCCGTCGGGCCTCGCCGGCGCTTCGGCTTCGCCGGGCTTCCATCCGAAAAGCTCCCAAGCCCTGTATTGCAGGCACGCCGCCACGCCGTCGTCGTGGTCGGACAGACCGGCCACGGCGGCCGGCAGCAGGACGATGTTGGCGATGCAGGTGTGATGGCGGGGGTCGTAGCAGGTGGCCGGCCAGACGTGGCAGCAATGGAAGTTCTCCACGCCGGCATGGGTGCCGAAGACCGCCCGTTTGATGGCGTAGTTGGCCCGCGTGTTGTCGTCGAGGACGACGCCGTCGACCGCCGCCCCCTTCCGCTCGCCCTTCCGCAGGCGGCGGTATCCCGGGAACCAAGCCCCGTGCGGGTTGATCCGCCTTACTGCCTCAAACGTGGACGGATGGACCCACACCGCGCAGGCCGCCACCAGCGGGCGGAGGTCGACGCCAAGCCGCTTCGTCGCCTCGGCGAGGAGGACGTCGCCGTCCAGGGTCAAGGAAGCCTCGCCCGGGCCTGCATGAGCGCCTCGGGCGGCAACCCCTCGGCCTCCGCGAAGGCGGCCGCCGTCGGCTCGTCGCCGAGCACGAAATCCAACACGCCGCCGAGGAAGGCTGGGTCGATCAGGCGGGCTTTCAGGTCCTCCGCTCCGCACCCCGTCAGGGCGACGAAGCGGGGAAGAAGGTGGTCGTCGGCGGCGACGAAGGCGACCGCCTTCAGGGCGAGGGTCCCGGCATCTGCCGCCGGCTTCGCGGTCTTGGCTCTGAACGGGTCCAATGGCATCTCCACAGTTTCTGTTCGACCGGCGGAGGGCGCTCCCGAAGGAGCTCTCCGCTTGGCGTCGTCAGCCGCCTTGCATGGAGTCGAATCTGACGAGAAGGAGCCTGGCCGTCAGCAGGACCACATGGAGCCTGAACGTGCAGTCCTCGTCGTCGGACAGGCCGGGGTGCGGCCCCCGCGGGTGCAGCCGCCTGGCGAGCCCGTTGAGGAAGCCCTTCCCGTCGTCGGCCCATTCGTTCAGGTCCCGGCCGAGAAACCCCGCCGCGGCAAGCTTGGTCCGCCGGGCCTGCCCGGTCGGAAGCGAGGCCGCGGAGGGGTCGATTCTTTCGGCAATTTCGTCGAGAAGCGCGTCCAGAAACGTCCTGATCTGGGAATTCGCCGCCGCCCAATAGCCATCGGCGTGGGTCTTCAAGGCCTCTTCCAGGTGCCCCTTCGTGGTTGCCATGCCATGCTTGGAGAGAAGGCGGCTGATCTCGTCCTCAGCCGCGGGGACGCCAAGTTCCGCCGGCAGAATTCTCCTGAGGACGCCGTCTGCGGCCACGTATCCGTCGCCCAGCAGGGATCGCCTGAACGCGGCCTCGTCCGGTCGAGGCTCTCTCCAGCCGTCCTCGGCGGGCAGGAGGGCGGCTGCGCGCTCCACCACCGCGTCGATGAGTGAGTCACCCCCATCCGCCGCATGTCCGGGATTCCCGTCCGCAAAACGGATGAGGCCGTTGAGGCGCTTGGTCACGCTGACGCCCTCGCCGTCCACTGCCCCGTCGACATCGCACCCGAGTTCCAGCAGGAGGCGGCTCAGCTTCGCCTGCGTTAGGCGTTCGAGCACTCCGACGGCCGCCACGAAAGTCCTGCGGGCGAAGCGCGCCTCAGTCATTCCGTCCTCCCGCCGGGGAACATCGGCGCCCCACCCGCCCACGCGAGGATGCGCTCCGCCCCCTGGTCCAGCAGGTAGGCGAGGCCGAGAGTCAGATCGACCGGGCTCGGATCGAGCCCCGCCTCGGCGAGGGTTCCCGTCAGGCCGGCGACGGCGACCATGCCTGCGATGCGCCCGGGGCCGAAATGGTCCAGGGTGCCCCCGGCACCCCTCCGAGAGGCTTCGGTCGCCGCAGAGCAGGCGGCCTCGGAGCGGGTGAAGTAGGTCCGGCAGGCGATCGGTCGGGCCTTGTAGACCATGCATCTTCCGTTGTCGCCCAACAGCGGGCATGGGACGCCGGCCGCCAGCCGTTCGTCGGGGCCTGCGAGCGGGGCGATCCGCTTCGCAGCATTCCAGATTGCCGAAGCAACCGACATGGCGTCCGGCAGGTCACCGATGGCCTGGAACACGATCAGGAGTTCAGGCGGGGAGGCCGTCACGGCGAGGCGGCAGCAGTGGCTGCATCCCGCCCGGCAGTCGAGGGACCCGAGCGGAAGCCCCGCATGCCGCGCAAGCCCGTCCGCCAGCTCGTCGGCCTGCCGAGCGCACCTCCAGGCGAGCGCGGACACGCCCTTCAGCGTCTCCATCCCCGGAGGCAGCCCCTTCAGGCCGTACCCCTCGGCCCGGAGGCGTTCCAGGAACTCCCGCGCCATCAGCGTGGACATCACCATGTCGGCCCCCGGCATACCCCCCACCTCCGTCATCGCCTCCGCCCCTGTCTCCGCCCGGCTGTGGCCGCCCTCACCTTGGCGAGCTCTGCCGGATCGATTCGGAAGGGCGGCTCGACGAGCCGATCCTTCTTCTTGTTGACAAGAACAACCACGACGCACCATTTCCTCGCTCGCGTGACGGCATTGTAGAGCATCCGGCGCTGATGCTCCTCATGCTTGGGGACATTGTGCGGCCAAAGGACGACCACGCCGTCAAATTCACGGTTCTTGGCCTGCTGTACCGTCATTGCGAGCGGTCTCGACGCCCCTTTGGCTAAACGTAAACGCGACAAGGCGGCGCTGCTGGTGGAGACCTGCTTGCGCACCTCTTCGGCCGTGATAACCTCGCCTGCTCCCAGCGCGGCCCGCCGCGAAAGCCAATCCAGGGTCAAGGCGACGGCTGGACGGTCCTTGAAGGGTGAAAGCGCCTCCGACATCTGCCGATGGCATCCGTCCTCAGGCAGCGCAATTGCCTTCAGGACGGTTAGGACAGCAACTTCCGCCGTCATCTCCCATCGGATCGGGAACGGGCCGATCTTCCATTTTTGTCCCATGGGCGCCTTGCCCACCCGTTCGACAACCGCATCGACCACTCCACCGGACCTCGCGGGCGTGATCACGACCACGGCTTCCCTGCGTTTGGCGGCAGCGGACAGGGCGGATGCCACATGCCAGGCCATCAACTCCGGCGCCGAAGCCTCCACGATCCTGAAGCCGCTTCCCTTCAGCGAAAGCGGGGTGCTTCTTCTCAGGGCGCTTGCCGCGTCCAGCAGCCCCGGGACGTCGGTCCGTTTGACTTCGGTGAGGCATTCGACCTCAACCGATTCCCGAAGCCAGCGGATGGTCGGATTGTCGTGGAGATCCGTCTGGAGGCATTGGAATTCGTCCGCAGCCAGAAGAAGGTCACCGTCGAGCGCGAGCGCCTGCACCATCGAGAGCCGCGGCACGGTGAGATCCTGGGCTTCATCCACCAGCACGAACGGAAACGCGGCGCGGAGCCAAGACCGCACCTCGCGATGCCCAAGGAGCCATCCTGCATGTGCGCACGTCCCTTCGTATTCGCCTGCGGGATCAAACTCGCGCCCCTTCTCGATCGCGAACTGCCGCCACCTGTGGCACAGCCGCCACGCAAGGTTGTCGAACGTGGAGCATTCGAAGCGCCCCCCGAGGATTGCCATGCCGGCGAGTCGCTCGTGCAGCCGTCGCCGGGAACCGTGCATGAATGTGAGGGCCAGCACCTTCTGTCCGTCGAGCAGCGGACGGGCAGCCACCACCCTTTCCAGCGCGGCCATCAGATTCCAGGTCTTCCCGGTGCCGGCCGGCCCTTCGAAAGCAATTATCGCCATGGCGCGAAAACGAAAACGGACGTGCGTTCCGTCGAAAGGGCCTCGTCCCTCGCGAACGATGCGGCCGCACCGCCGGACCGCAGGGTGGCGGCGATCTCCGAAAGAAACCGCGCCGCGTTGGACATGACCTCGGGGCTTCCCATGATCGCCTCGACGACCGTCCTGTAGGCCACCGAATCCGCTTTGATCCCTCCGTCCTTCGGCTTCGAGAGCAACATGATCCGCAGGCCGGCCGCATCCGGCGGCGGGCCACCCGGCAGGTCAACGAGGCCGGCCTTCACCTTCTCCCAGTCCCCTTCCGCCAGCCAGGCGACGACGTCTTCCACAGCCCAGCCGTCAGGCCACCTGAGCACCGCGGCGGGCGGCTGGGGAAGGGCCGCGAGTTCGCCGGCGTAGCCCTTTCCGGCCACGTCGCCATCGACCACGGCAGCAACACGGGGATGGCACGCGGCAAGCGTCTTGACCGTGAGGATGACCGCGGCGTCGTGAGTCGGGACCACGCCGACCGCAGTGCCGAACGCGGCCGCAACGTCCGCAGTCGCGGTGTCGGCCGTCTCGGCGGCCCTGAGGAGCATCCCCAGCAGCTCGTGATCTGTCTCGCCCTCCGGGACAAGGACGGTCTCATGCATGAGCGCGGACACCACCTCGCCCCGACGGAGCCCGAACAGCTTTCGCAGGCAATTCGGGGCCTCACGCGTCAACGGCGCGGACGCCAGAGGCGAAGCCGAAAGCTCCCCTCGCGAATTCCCGAGCAGCGTCAGTTCGGAGGGGTCGTAGAAGGCAGCCACGCTCGGCGAATGGGTGGAGACGATGCTTTGGCCGCAGCGCTGGCGCAGACGGTGGACGATCCTGCGCTGGAGAGCTGGCGGCACGTGCAGTTCCGGCTCCTCCAGGGCGAGGATGAAGCTCTTCCCTTCCTCCTGCCGCAGGCGAGCGAACTGGAACAGCAGAAGGAGAGTCTGTAGGGACGCCAGCCCCGTTCCCTGCCTACGCGCCGGGAGCGGCGGCGCACCAGAAAGGGTATAGTGGGGGGTCACCACGTCGAGGACGCCCTCGCTGTCGGTAGTCGTCAGCCTGAGCGACAGCCGGGGTTCGCCGCCGAGCAGGGCGGCGAGGTCGTCGTCCACGCTTTCGACGATCCGCTTCAACCCGTCGTCGCTTTCCAGCGGCAGATCGGGATTGCGGAGGCGATCCCTCTCCTGGCGGATGGTGGCCGCGGGCACGCCGCCGATGGTCTGGACGACACGGCGGAAGAGCTCCGACGCGAACGACATGGTTCGGTCCCATGTTCGCGACGCGGGAACGAGGAAGAAACCCACCTCGGCCAGGAGCTTCTGCGGGACCTGGGCCACTACATCCTGTAGAAAGACGTCGGCGCCGCGTTCATGATCCACAAAGTAGCGGACGGTTTCGACCGTCAGGGTGTCCACGTCGAACCGAGCGGCGAATCCGATCTGGACGGCGAGCTGCCAGTCCTCTCCGCCCTTTGCGGCATGAAGGGAGCCGTCCGTGGCGAGCCACCGCTCCACGCCCCTGCCGTCGCGGAACCATTCGGCGTTGTTCTCTGGCCGATTGCCGGGAAAGCCCGTCAGTGTCGCCATCAGGCTGATCCGGTCTTCGGCACCCGGCTCGCTACCGTGGAAATCGTGCTCGGTGAGCCCCTTCACCATTCGGTCACGGCCGAATAGGAGGGCCAGGGCCTCCGCCACCGTGGTCTTCCCGCAGTTGTTTGGACCGACGAGAGCCGTGTGGCTGCCGAAACGAACCATTCCGCTGCGGATTCCGCGGAAGTTTCCGATCTGGAGTTCGGCAATCTGCAAGGCTTTCCCTCGGCGCAGGTGGCGGGCACAAAGGCTACCACTGCGGGACAAGCCAGTCCAGGCAACCAACTTGAAGGATCAGCAAGAGGGCGAATGTGTCTCCCATGCCGAGACGGGTTTCGGAACAATTCTTGGTGGCATCATGCATGGACACCTGCGATCGCCGGCAATGCTTTCATGGCCCCATGCATCCATGATGTCGTGACTCACGCTCTGGTCCCTCCGCAGCGGCCGTGGTATCCAAGCTCCATGACCGACAACAAGCCATCCCGTCGCGGCCGCCCGCCGAAATACGCCCACCTCGGCGACGAGGAACTGAAGGAACTCGCCCGCAAGCAGGCGGCCAAGAGGCAGGCTCGCAAGCGGGAACGGGAGCGGAGCCAACTCGCCGAGGTTCGGGAGGAACTGGCGGCGACGAGGACGGCGCTCGACGGAGTGCGGGGCGAGCTCGCGGCCAAGAGTCGACGTCTCGCCGAGGCCACGCTGGTGCTCAGGGCCATGACGGAGGACATCGTCGCGGCCATGGGCCGGAGTGAGGCTTCCAAGAGTTTCCTCCGCTCCCTGCTTGAGGGTCGCCGCGCCGTCCTTCCCAGGCGTTCAGAAGCGGCGGCCGGCGTGGGCTACGCCGAAGCGAAAGCGGTCTACGAGGACCATGTCGCGAACATGCTCAGGGCCGCCAAGGGGGAGCCCGGCTGGGAATTCCTCGAAGCAGTTTCCGACCCGGTCGCCCCTTGGGACGCCACGGATTGGCAGGCGATCTGGTACTCGGATTTCAGGGGGCACGTCGAAAACGGGCCGTCGGATGCCAAGATGCGGTTCCTCACGCTGTTTTCCGGCATCGGAGCGCCCGATTATGCCTACATGAGGCGGGGCTGGCACTGCGTTGGCCACGCGGAGATCGAGCAATTCCAGTCCCAAGTGCTGGCGACCAGATTCCCCGGTGTGCCGAACTTCGGCGACGTCACCGCAGTGGACTGGGCTAGGTTCCGGCAGGAACACGGCCCGGTGCACGTGGTTGTCGGCGGCGCCCCATGCCAGAGCTTCTCGATCGCCGGCAAGCAGCGTGGGCTGGAGGATCCGAGGGGAGACCTCAGTCTCCAGTTCTTCAGGATATGCCGGGATCTGGATGCCGCCACGTTCGTCTACGAGAACGTGCCGGCGATTTTAAGCGCCCCGAAGAAGGGCGACCGCGGCAGCGACTTCGCCCTGATCCTTCAGGCGGTGGCCGAGGCGGGGTACACGGCGGCCTGGGCAATCGTCGACGCCCAGAACTTCGGTCTGCCCCAGAGAAGGAAGCGCCTCTACATGGTCGGCGCGCGCGTCCCGTCCTGGCAGGAGGTCGCCTTCGCCTCGCTCGGCATCACGGCCAAAGACTTCGCCGGGCCGGGAGACCTGGTTCACAGAGAAGGCAAGAAGTCCCGCAACGGCCGTGTCCTGGAGGTCGGCTCGTCTCCCGCGGATTTGGCCGCGGCGGTCAAGGGGAGATGGGGCGCGGCCGGCATCCTGCACAGCGGCAGGATCTACACCGCCGACGGCGTCGAGCCTCAGCGGATGGCGCAGCCGAACCCGCCAGATGACCTTTACGGAATCATGGACTTCCACGTCGATGACCCGAGCCTGGTCTCCGACACCGCGCTTGACCGGCTGGTGAACAAGGTGCATGCGGGCAAGGACGGCGGGGACGTCGGCCGGCTCAAGGCGGCCGTGGCAGCCCGCCGTGCCGGCGACCAGGACGCGCCGCCCTACGCGGCCAAGGTGTCCGCCACGCTGACGAAATCGCAAAGCATCAACACCAAGGCGGGCCATGGATTCCTCGTGGCCGACCGGGGCGAGGATATCCGCAAGCTGACCCCGGGCGAGCGCGAGCGGCTTCAGGGCTTTCCGCCGGGGTGGACGGCGGTTCCATGGAAAGGAGGACGCACCGCCGGACGGACGCTACGCTGCGAGGCGGTGGGCAACAGCATGGCGGTGCCGATTCTCGAAGCGCTGGCACCGATGCTGGAGCAGGCCGTCCGCGGCGTGTCCATCCACACGGCGCTGTCCGAAGACAGCAAGGGGTGACCTCGGCTCACCATACCCACCTGACGGAACGCGACCAGAGGGCCGCGTTCAGGATGGCCAGCACCATGCATGCCGTCCCTGCGGTGAGAATCGCGGCAGCCTCACGCACCGCGATCGTCCACGACAGGGTCTCGGCTCCCCATACCAGGGCGATGGCGAAGCCAATCCGCAAGGCTGCCATCGCGGTGCGGGATACCGGCCGCCTCAGGTCGCCTTTCATCGGCACAGGCGCCTCCCTCAGTTCAGGACCGCGCCGGCCGGCGCGGCCTTGGCCCGCAGGCCGATAAGACGCTCGACCTTCGAGCGAAGGCTCCGGACCGAGGGGTGCTTGCGGAACATGCGACGGAGCACCTCCACGTCGAGTTCGTCGAACTGCGGAAGCATCTCGGGACGGCATCCCGTCTCGCCGGCGATGTGGCGGAGGACACTGCGGAAGAGGGCGTCGAAATGCTCGGGGACCGGAGCCTGGACCTGGAAGGCGCGGCAGCGGCTCAGCAGCGGGCCGGGAATCCGGGACGCGTCGTTGGCGGTCAGGATCCAGCACACGCGGCTGACGTCAACCTCCGTGGCGAGGCATTCGTCCAGCCATCGGGACGAGGTGGCCGGCTCCAGGAAGTCCAGCAGCACCTGCGCCATGTCGCCGTTGTGCGACCCCTGCGACGCCTTGTCGATCTCGTCGACGACGGCGAGGAAGTTCGGGGTCCTCGTGCGGAGCATGTGCTCGACGACGATCGAGGGATGCGCCCCCTGATAGCCCTTCGACAACCCCTTCAGCGTCAGGGCAGTGGAGGCGCCGGCCGCCGCGATCGTCAGGATCGGTAGGCCCAACAGTTCCCCGACGCGGCGGGCGAAAGTGGTCTTGCCGATCCCGGCGCCGCCCCACAGCAGCAGGGGGCGGAACCTGATGGCTTCGTCGCCAAGCGCCTTCCTCGTCCACATGTCGTCGACGATCATGTCCACGACAGGTCGGAGCCAGGGGAACTCGGCGGTGAGCGTGGCGCGCACGACCTCGGGCGGCAGTTTGGACACCGCGAGCGGCAGCGGCGCCTGAAGCGGGGCGTACATATCACGGTGGCTCTTGGCGGCGCCTTCCATGCCGCTGCGGATGACGACCAGCGTGGGACCCGGGGCGGGCTTGGTCTCCGGCACCTCGTCGAGGTCGACGAAGGGGAATTCCTCGTCCTCGGTTCGCTCGGCAGGCTCCTCGGCCTTGTTGAACCCGGAGAGCATCGGCGGGTTCGCCGGCCTGTCGAGGACGCCGCTGTCGGCCTCGGGGGCAAGCGGGCCGCGTTGCAGGCCGACCTTCACGGAGCCCATGTCGCGGAGGACGTGACGGGTGGGCCCGATTCCGCCGAGCCGGCAATGGCTGATGCCGTAATGCAGCCAACCGTGGAGCAGGGCGTAAAGCGCCTCGGTCTCGGTGACCCTGTCGGGCTTCTCGATCTCCATCATGATGTATTCGCAGACCGCCAGCATCGAGCCGCGGTCGCCAAGGCTGGCCGCCCCCCAATGGAGCAACCGCGCGAGCTTCATGGGCGACTCGATGTGGCCGTCGCCCCTTCCGCCCGCGAGGAGGCTTGCCGCATGGTGGAGCGGACCGGACTGGATGCATTTGGAACGGATCACGCGTTCGATCGCGGTTCGGACCTCCTTGTCGAGCCTCGGATGCGCCTTCGCCAAGGTTTCCGCGATATGCGGAAGAAGCGTCTCGGCCAGCAGGTGGGCATCGGGCTTTCGGGTCGACAGCCAGATGTCCTCGATGCGCTCGCCCTTCCAAGGGACCGGTTCGGGCATGTGGTTCGGCAGCAGCGAGGGTCGCTCGGACAACAGGTCGACGACGCGCCGGGACAGCGTGCGGATCCAGATGGCGGGGATGCGGCACGCATCATCCTCGGCCATGGCAAGGCCGACTTCCCTCGCGATCTCATATGCGAGCAACGTCCGGGAGGGCATGTCGCCGCATTCCGCCGCGATGGCGATCAGGCAGAGGCCGGGGTCGCGCCACAACCGGCCGGTTCCCCGGAAGCGATCAGTGCCCTGCGTCATCTCCATGCCGAGGCGGGCCACGCCGTCGACATCGGCGTAGTCGGGGGCGGCCTCCAGCATAAGATGGCCGGCGCCGATAACCTCCTCGACAACGTCCTTGTACATGCAGGCGCGCTTTCGGACGGCCGCCTCGCCGTCGCCCTGGGGCGGAAAAAGCCAGAAGTCGAGGTGTTCGGAATGCATCGCATGCTCCTCGGTACGGCGGACTCGTGGGGGAACGAGGGCCGTCGGGAGCGGCCCGTCAGGTGAGCGGGGGTATCGGGCGATGCATTCTTGGGGGAACCTTTCAGGCTGGGTGGGCGTGGATCGAATCACATGTGAGGCAATGACGTCAAGGCCATATATAGTGAGTCACGATTAAAGAATGTTGGGACATGGTCGATCGACGTTCCGTTTCGTCGTCGATCGACGTCGGATTCCCGCATTCACCATGACCGAGGCATGACATCATGCACTCATGCGTCCATGAGAGCGGCCCGGAAGTCGACCTTGCCCATGTAAGACAACGATCCAAATAATGTTGGATAACATGCAAGCTTATCCGTCATCTGGAACATTCATGGCCCGTCAGGTAAGGGCTTGGTTAAGCTGGCCGTCTAAAGGCTGGATTCCCAATTTTTCTCCGTTAAGGAGGTGCCCTGTCCCAATTTTTGTCACTTTAGCCGACCGGCCTCCCAACGCAAACTGACCCCAGTCGACGGGTGAAGGCTGGATGCCCGTAAGGGGGCCGCCGTGCCAAATCCTTCCGACATGCCCGGCATCGTCGGCGTGAGTCACGGAATCGGGACGCGCTCCCGATATCCAGGATTTTTCACCGGCCACAGAGATTTTTCACCCGCCGACGCCCTCCGGTTCCTTGCATTCCCGCACCGGATCCTCCCCCGAAGGGACTCCTTCAGGGGACGGTCAACCGCCTTTCCTGTCGAACAAGCTCGGGCGAAGCGTCCGTTGCACGATGTCCGGAGGCATCCGGGATACGTCCGCAGCAAGGATCGGTGGCCATTTCCGCTCGGCCTTCAGGCGGTCCCTCGCTTCATGGGGGATGGAGACGGCCGCCCGAAGCCTCGGTGCCATGTGTTCGATCCATTCGCAAGCCTCCTGCGGAGAGGCGCCGACAAGCGACGGCCTGCGGATGCCGAGCGCGTCGGCCATCAGGTCGGCGGCACGGATGGCCGATCCGTCCCCGTCGCCAGGCTCTGCCGGGGTCGACAGCAGGGCGTCGGCGAAGCCCTCCGTGTGTCGCCTCTGCCTGCGTCGTCCGGTCAGGCGGCGCCACACCCACCTCATGCGGGCGCGACGGGCGGCGGCATGGAACTCCGACACGCAGACCCGACGGTCGGGGTGCCTGAAATCGAAGTGGGCATCGTCGAACTGTCCCTCGGCACGGTATCCGTCTCGGACGGCAGTGAGCCAGCCGGTGTAGTTCCACAGCGAGAACAACTCGATCATCGCCCGTCCTCACCTTCGATCTCGTCGAGGATTTCTTCGATCTGGCGGTCGTCGACACGTCCGGCCTGCCAGTCGTCGATTCCGACCTGAACCGCCCGCCGCAGACGGACGATGTCCTCGTACCCGCTCTCCCGCTCGACGTCGGCGGCGATCTCGTCCACCGTCCGTGTCGCGAACCGGCCTGCCCTGACGTCGTCGACTCCGACCAGCACCTCCGCACGGAGACGCAGCAGATACTCCTCTTCGGGGATAAGGGCGGCCCGCAAGAGCGGCAGGGCCGCGTCCACCTGCCTTCTCACCTCGTCGGGCGGCGGCTTGGGCAGTTCGTGTCCGGCATCGGCCATCGCGATCCGCAGATCCCAGAGATCGTCGAGGCCGAGCCTGTCGATCGCCTCCATGGCGGAGATTTCACCTCGGGAGTAGGCCGAGAGGATGTCATGCGGGCTTGCCATCGTCGGCCGCCCCCTGTTTCAGCGCTTCGACGAACGGCCTCAGCAGGGCGCTGATTTCGTCCCTCGGCAGGCCGGCATGCTCGGGACACAGCGCCAGATGCCACAAGTCGTCGCACACCTGCACGATTTCGCCGGGCCCGCCGCAGACGAGACATGTCCGGGAACTCACCACCTCGGCTTCCCTCATCGGCCCGGTGAGGGCATCGCGCATGTCGCCGTCGGAAAAGTCGAAGACGAGATACGCTTTCCAGAAGCCGAATTTCTCGCCGCATTGCGAACAGCGGACGGTCCCGCCGCGGGGCAACGCCTCGACGGCGTCCGCCAACCGTTCGGCAATGCCGATCCAGCCCGGGTTCACGGCATGGCTGCCCTTGCGGAACAGCGGCCTCGCGAGCAGGGCACGGAGACGGCGACGGTACTCCTCGGGTTCGATCATCGGACTCCTCCACCGCCGACGAGGGGAACGCCGCGGTAAAGTTCCGAGATCGGGATTGCCAGACCGACCGCGGGGATTTCCAGCAGGGCATCCTCGTCCTGCTCCAAACCGTGATCCCATACCCACCCTTTCGGGGTCCGGGTCAGCGTCTGGATATGGGGGTGATCGTCGGCGAACAGGAACCGTTGCATGACGGACGGGATTTCGGCGACTGCCTTGAGCCTGCCGATGTCGTCGTCGAACACGGCCACCGGGTCGCTGGCCGAAGTCTGACCGGGGCTCCAGTTCCGGTCGACGACGACGGCAGGGCGGACCGCGTCGCCCGAGGCCGAGACGATCGGCATCCCGACGAACACGCCAAATTCAGGCCCGAGCCGGGAACGGAAGGCGACGACGATGTTCTGTGCCACCAGGTCGGCGGCCGCCGTCCGACGAAGGGCGGTGTCGGTACCGAGGCAGAGGACTTCCTTCGGCTTCGGGACATAGACCTCCCCGTCGCCCCTGATCCTCGGGGCGACCTTGCAGACCTCCTCGACATCGCCACGACGTTCGATGTACCAACCCGCCTCGTGGAGTTCGGAGTCGCCGGCACACCACGATGCAGGGACGGTGACCGTCGCCATCCCGCCCCTGACACCGGTGTGGTGGACGGCCATGAGGAGCGACCCGGAGTCGCGGTCGGTCCCGTGGCTGTTTGCCATCTCCTCCACGAGCGAGAATTTGCACGGGATACGGACGGCCACCTCGACTTCCCTCGCAGGCGTCACTGTCCGCAGATACCCCTCGGTCAGGTTCTCCGCCTCTTCGGCGGCGACGTCCTCCATGATCAGCGACTTCGGATCGCGGTCGTCGATGTAGTTGTCGTAGACCTCGAACCCGCCGCCCTTTTCGACGGCGTAGAAACGGCGGCTGGCCTTCAGCAGGACATCCATCTTCGGCTGTCCGACCGTCGCACCGATCGGCAGTGCGGCACGCTCCTCGGCGGTCGCCACACGGAGGAGTCGGCAACGGCAGTACGGCTTGCCGCAGACGGCCACCTTGCCGGTCTCGACGAAGTCGAGATAGAGCCAACCGCAGGTAGGGCAGATCAGACGGTGCTCGGTCATGCCCGCACCCCCAGCCTGTAATAACGCGACGTCGTCCGCGCCCAACCGATCCGCTCATCGACCCAGATGAGCGGGGAAGACCGCCCGAGGCGGTCGTCGTCGAGGCTCGGATGGCCGGTCACGAGGTCGGCGGTCAGGACCTCCCTGTCACCGAATTCGGCGATCCTCCAGCCATGCACGGTCGGACAAGCCTCCGAGGACGGCATGAAACCGTCGGGGGCAGTGCGGGCCGCCCCGGCGGGGATCGCGAGGATTGCCTCGGCGACCTCCCGCTCCCCGGGGGTCAGCGACGGCAGGTCGCCCCTCAGCCATTCCCTGACGGAGGCAAGGACGCCGTGTGCGGCCTCGCGGAGGTTCTCCCGCCCGACCTTCGATCCGGCCAGCGCCACCGCCTGACCCGCCGGCGACATCGAAGGGATCCGAGGGTCGACGGGTTCCAGGACGACGCCTGCAACCTCCAGCCGCTCGTCGCCGTCCCACGGAAACGGGCCGCTGACGTCGTGTAGCCGGGGTCGACCGCTGAGCCCGAGGACGAACTCTGCGACGACCATGGGGATCGCCATGTTCCTGCCATGCAGGCGGCAAAGGGCGGCGGCGGTCTCGAATGGCGGCGGAACGAGTTCGCGGACACCGGCCATGAAGGCGACCGGATGGGCCATGGCGTAGACGCCCGGGGTGAGCCGTCGGGCCATCCCCGCCCGCAGGAGCCCTTTGAACCCCTTGCGGTGCTCCTCGCCGATGTCCGGCGTCGCTACGGCCCGGACGTCGAGCCGCTCGTCGAAGCCGAGGACGGCTCGGAGAAAAGCGTGTGTTTTTCCCATCGTCAGCTTCCGCTCGGCGGGAGCCTCCGCAAGCCGGACGATGTTGCCGAATTTGTCGTCCATGTGCCCCTCTCCGACGATGGAGCGGGAATCCTACATGGATCCGGAATCCTCCGGAGCCCGGCAAAATCCGAAGTCCTTTGCATCCTTCCGTCCGACACTGTCCCCAGACAGACATCGGAGGTGGAGATGGCGAGGACCTTCGACTTCGGCGACGGCAACGGTCCCGTTCCGGCCCACAGGCACGTCAACCCGGACGGCAGCGAGGGCGGCTGGGTGGCGGACACGGCAACCAGCGAGCCGACGGCGCACATCGGGCCGGGCGCAAGAATCTTCGGGAACGCGAGGGTCGACGAGAACGCGATGGTTTTCGAGAACGCGATGGTTTCCGGGGACGCGAGGATCGGCGGGGACGCAATGGTTTTCGGGGACGCGATGGTTTTCGGGGACGCAAGGATTGGCTGGAACGCGAAGGTCTTCGGGAGCGCGAGGATCGGCGGGAACGCGAGGGTCGGCGGGGACGCGAAGGTCTTCGGGGACACGAGGGTCCACGGTGACGCCTTGGTTCAAGGGCGGGCGTTGATTTGCGGAGAGGCAGAAATTTGCGGTAACGCAGTCATCGACAGCGGCGAGTGGGAGACCGTCATCGAGACCACGCCGGATGCCGGCTGGCTGAGGATATGACCGTCAGATCCTGTCGACCACCTTCCGTTTTGCGTCGCTTGAACCTTCGATGTAACCCTGCGTCGTCTTCAGGTCGCGGTGGCCGGCGAGTTGCTGCACGTCCCTCAGAGACCCGCCCACCGACACTATTTCCCTTGCCGCCATGGTGATAAAAGTGCGTCGGCCCGAGTGCGACGAACAACCCTCGAAGCCCATGGTGACGTACAGCCGCCCGAACCACTTCACCACCGAATGCGGGCTCATCGGTTTCAGCTTCGGGCGGCCACCTTCCTCGCCTGCGGCGTATCCGCCCCGCTCGCTGTAGACCACGGGCTCGTCCGGCGTGGGCCGCATTTTCCTGCGGAGGGTATCCAGTTCCTTCCGCAGTTGCTTCCCCATCGGGATCGTCCGGCCGGAACGCTTCTTGGCGATCGCATCCGGCAATTCGATGGCGTCGGCGACGTATCCTTCGGAATCCGACACCATTGACCACCTCAACTGAGCGATCTCGGCCGCCCTGAGGCCGGCCTTGCAGCTGAGCATGAACATGGTCCGGTCACGTTCCGGATTCCGCGAGTTCGACGCCAGCCACGATAGCACCACCTCTGGTTGTAACTTGTTTAGAACCTTTGCCTGCCTGCCCGCCATGGTACAAAACCTCCCATTTCCCGCAGAAAGTACCCATGAATCCTTGTAGCGCGCCTTTCGGCCGCCGGGAGCCCCTTGGCGCGTGCGGTTTTGCGGGGAATCCGCCTTGGTATGTTTTCGAGAAAATCTACCAAGAGGCCGAACTGGTCGGATTCCGGTCTAAGCTGCCTGCATTCGCAGGCCGATAGCAGATAACGATAACGACAGTTATGTAATCTGCTATTCGTTATCCGCTATCCAACTTCATGTCCGGGCAATTCACCCGGGAATCCGATTGATATAACGGATCACGGATTGCGGATAACATTTCACCGTCATCGTTATCTTGGTCCTTGACGTCGATTCCGGTCGTCGACACGCTATACACGTCGACGTTGCGGAGGAGGCTGTCATGGACGTCCGGTTGGTCACTGAGGAAAACGTTTTCGCCGCGTGCGACTCGCTGGTCGCCAGCGGGCGGAAGCCCAGCTATCGCTCCATCATCGAGGAGCTCGGCGGCGGCAGCCCAAACGACATCAAGCCGTTCTTCACGGCATGGAAGCTCCGCAACCAGGCGGCCACCGCCGAGATGGCCGAGCCCGAGCCGCCGGCCCTGCCTCGGCTTCAGGAAGAGGCTCCCGCCCTCGTGCCGGTGATCGAAACGCTCGCCGCTTCCCTGCTCAGGACGATGGCCGCGTCGACCGAGGCCATGAAGGCCGAATACGAAGGCAAGATCGCGACCGTTCAGGAGGGTGTCGAAGCCCGCCTGTTTCAGGTCCGCCACGAAGCGGACGAGACTGTCAGGTCCATCCGCGAGGAAGCCGCCGTCGAGGTCGCCGCTTTGCACGAGTCGGAAGCCGTCCTCATCGAAGAGCGGGACACGCTGGACGCCCGCGTTCGCGAGCTTGAGGCCGCCCGCGACGCCCTCTCCACCGAGGTCGCGGACTTGAAGGAAGCGAACGCCCGCCTCGTACAGGAGCAGGCGCTCGAACGGGAGTCGCTGACCGGGCTCGGCCATCAGCTCGCGACGGCGGAGCGGGCAGCCAAGGACTTGAGGGTTGAACTGAAGGCTCATAAGGAAGTGGCGATCCGTCTGGAGTCCGAGAAGGCGAGCCTCCTCGCCCTCGTCGACGGGCTTCGGGGCGACATGTCGAAGGAACGCGAACGCAACGACGCCCTCCACACCCGCGTCGAGGAACTGGTGGCCGCGCTGGCGGCGGCAAAGGCGGCGGCGTGAGCGGGCCGCCCGACGCCCTTTCCACTGCGGTACGCCCGACCGTGACTCACGCCCTCGACCGCGCGTTCGAGGCCTATAAGGAAGAGGCTGACCGATTGGAAGGCGAGATCGTGACGCTGTTTGCGGCGCTCGAACAGGCCAAGGACGAACGCCGCGCGCTCACGGAAGTCATCGCGGGCTTGGCTGATCGCCGGTACATCCGCCGCGACTGATCAGCGGCGCCTGACATGACAGAGCTTATGCGCGAGGCCAAGTGTCGCCCCGCCCGCGAAGCCGCCGTCATTTCCGCGAGGGCCTCCCTGTCAGCTCCGATGCCTGCCTTCAGCCGGGCAACCTCGGCTTCCGCCGCCTCCCTCATGGCGATGGCACGGGCGATCTTCTCCCTCACGGGAGCCGATCTCCGTCGGGCCGGCGCATCGGCTTCCAGTTCGGCTCCGACGCCAGGTCCAGTCCCAGCCCGGCCTCGGTGATGCGGAGGGAATGCGGGGCCTCGCCGGCCAGCAATCCGCGCTTGATGAGACCTCTCCCGAATCCACGAGCCCTTCGCGTTGCAGCACGTTGCGGAGCAGGTCGGGATTCGAACCGTCGAAGTGCCTCACCCCGATGGGACCGTACTCGATCCATCGCCAGACGCTGGCTGGCGGGCCTCCGATCCGTCCCCGTGCCACGGCCTCCCTCGATAGGTCTCCGTCATAGGCGGCCAGAAGGTAAGCGCGCTGGCGGGCATTGAGGCCTTCGGCACACCGTTCCCAAACGTTCATTTCTTCGTCCGTGCTCCGGGATTCCCAACCGGCGGCTCGCCCCACTCCCCGAGGAGGGAATTGATCGCAGTCACCAGGGCATCCTGGATGGTCAGGTCGCGGAGGTCGGAGAGGCAGCGGAGTCGCTTCGCGTCCCTCAGCATGAGCCTGACCTGAAGGTGGCGGTGGCCCGCCGCGTCCTCGGCCTCGGCCAGTTGCTGGCAGTCACCCGCCTTCGCCTTCTTCAGAAAGCCCTGCAGCAGGGCGCCGCCGTCCGGTTTCTTCGTCATTCGCCACTCACGATTCGATAAGGTTGAGGATCGCCCCGCAGAGGGCGTTGAGTTCCGCAGTGGCTTCGCTCCTGCTGTCGAGCTCGGCGGGGGACAATCCCCTCGCCGCCGCGTACTGCCAGACCATCCTCCGATGGAGGACGCCGAGGAGCGGGAGTCCCATCTCGGCGACTGCCACCTTCGCTTCCGCGATGGCGATGGTGTTCGGGATCGCGCAATTCAGAACCACGCCGCCACGCCGGCCAGCCGCCTTGACCGAACCGACGGCCGAGGAAAGCGCATGGAGATCGAAGGCTGACGGCAGGCTCGGCAGAACGATCACGTCCGCCACCTCGATCGCGCCGGCCAGGGCGGCGTCGCTGTGGGGCGGAGTGTCGACGACAGTCACGGCGACACCCGAAGCACCCATCCGACGGAGGTCCTCGCGCAGCGTCGCCGGGCGGGAGCGGACGCCGAGCACCTTGGCCCTCTCGTCGCCGCGAGCCGCCGCCCATGCCGATGCAGAACCTTGGGGATCCAGGTCCAGGATGCCCGTGGGGACGTCCCCGGCCGCGAGGTAGCCCGCGATGGCCGTCGAAATCGTGGTCTTGCCGGATCCGCCCTTCCGGGTGACGACGGCGATCGTGGGCATAACGGTCTCTCCATGAACTCATGCATCCATGACCCCATGCGGTCATGGATGAATCCTGGCGCGCCGCCGAGTCGACGTCAGCTGGTAAATTCGTGAGTCACAAAGAAGCCGCCGTCAGGATTTCGACCGACGGCGGTTCAGGCCGGATAATCCTGCTTCACTGGCACCAGTAGCTGGTCACAGTGACCATCTCGGCCCTGCAAACGCCGTTGATGATGCGATCGCATCCGGTAATGGCCCCACTGGAACAGCGGCCCGGAGAAGGGCGTGCCGTCCCCCAACATCCCGACCAGTACCTAGTCTCCCATCCATCGGCGTCCCAGGTCCTTGCACTGACCGGTGACGCCGCCGCTGTTCGTCGCGTTGGCGATCGTGTTTATGCACGAGAAGCCTCCGCTCAGGCGACTTCTCCGACAACGGGACAGGCGGAACGATCTCCCGCGTCGAAACCTACGCCACGAACTCGGGCGCGAACTGGCGGGTGTTCATCCGAGTCCGCACGGAGACGGGCTGGGTCACGGTCAACAGCACCTACGGCCGCCTGACAGCCTTCGCCAAGTGCGCGTGAGGAGCCATAGCATGAAGAAGAATCCGCTCAGGAGCGTCCTGAACATCGCCGGCCTCATCGCCCTAGGCCTGTGCCCCATGCTCTTCCTCATGGCGGGAATGAAGGTCGTGGCAGCCGACGGCACGCTGCTCTGGGAGGCTCCGCGGCTCCCCGACGTCTCCGTCACCGTCGGGCGGATCCACCGGCCGGAAGCTGCGTATCTGACCGTTCCCCCGAACCGCCCGACCGCGAGGCCCAAGCCTGTCCGCACCCCTCTCAGGCGGCCAGTCCACGTCGAAATCTGACGGAGACCGACGATGATGCTCCTCTACCTGTTCGCCGCCCTGATGGCCGCCGCGGTCTGGGCCGTAGACCTGAACCCCGATCCGCGCGCCGACGACGCCCATGCGAGGGGGCTGGCCAAGGCGACGCATCTCGCCGTCTGGCACCGTGCGGCGTCGGGCTGGTACGCCGGATCGTCGGTCAGCATGGCCACGACCGGCGAGATCGGGATGGCGGACGTCGCAGCCCACCTTCCCGGCGGGAGCGGTTCCGCGCTGACGTTCACCGCGACCGGCCTGCACTCCGCCGCCGACGGGGCGGGCACGCTGGTCTCGTGGGCCGACACCGCCGATCCCTCCGAACGGCGGCACGCCTCCGCGGCGGCGGCGACGGCCCCTGATGCGTCCGTCGCTTCGGGCGCCTTCGAGGCCGCCACATCGACCATCGTCAATCCGCAGGTCGACGTCGCCGGACGGGTGGCCGTCCCGCCATCCCTGGCCGCAGGCATCCCCGACGGGGCGCCCGTGATGCTGTCGCGGTTCGAGTGACCGGCCAGCCGTCGGCTACTTCGCGGCAGCGTCTTCCTTGCGGAGCCTCTCCAACGCCGCCGCTACCCCTGCGGCGGTCTTCCGCTGCGCCTCGGCGAGGTCGCCGATCCTCACGGCCGTCTCGATCCCGGTTTCCGCACTGGACTTCGCGACCTCCTTCACGGCCCCAATGAGTTCCCGCATCTGCCGGTCGTCGCCCTCCGCAATCTCGCGGGCGTCCGAGATCGCATAGAGCGACACCCCCACGGACACGAGGATCGCGATGACCGCGATCCAGACGCCGACCTTCGCCAGCCTCGTGGAGTCCTCGGCGAGCTTGGCTGACCGGCTCGCCTTCTCGGACGACGACGCGGCCTCGGCGAGCGCCTGCGTGGCTGTGTCCGCGAGGGACTGGATGAGGTCGGCCTGGAGACGGGCGACCTCAACCATCTGCTCGCTGTTGGCAGCCATGCCCGCAAGGAGCTTGTTGGTGTCGAGGACCGGGTTCCGGATATCGGAAAGCCGGAACAGCCTTTCCTTCTGGGCCTCCGTGTCCGCGATGGGAATACCCAGATCGCGCATGGAGAGCGCGGGGATACCTTCCCCGGCGGAACGGGCGGATTCGGCCATCGCCTTGAGTCCTGGGGGCACCTTCAGCCTCTCGAACGCCTCCGTCACCTCCTTCGGGACCCTGACGATGTCCTCCAGCCGCTTGGAGATCGCCGACGTCTGGTTCACGAGGTTCCTGAGGCTGTCGCTCATCACGACCGACCCGAACTTCTCTGCGGTCCGCGCCATCGCAACTCGGAACTCGTCGAGAGAGGCCCTCGCGAGCCGCAGGAACCGCTCGGCCGGCCGCACCCCATCCATCGTCGCGGCGCCATCGTCGCGGCCAAGTGAGCACGCCGAGCTTGAGAGATATTGCAAGGCGAGGTCGTCAAGATCGGCCGGAGAAAGCCCCTCCACCTCTCCCTCGGAAAGGGGCTTCCCGGCGCGCCGGGAATCCTGCGTCGGATCGACGTTCTCCTCCACCCGCCTGGCGAACGCCAGCAGGAAGCGACGGAGGCAAGCATCCGCGTCAAGTTCCCCCAGCCTGTCCTTCTCGAAGCGGCTGAGGACCCCGTATGTCCACCCGGGACAAAGCATGGCCCCGAGCGAAGGATGGCTTAGCCTCACGGGACCGATTACCACCGACATCGTCGCCTCGCTTGCGGAAAAGAATCGCCGCCCACAATGACCTCGCGCCGGCGATTTTCAAGCGCCGGTTGACGGCTGAGCGGCTCGGGCCAGTGCCGGAGGCCGCTTCGGCAGGTCCGTCACGGTCGATCAGGACAACCATGACGTCGATGGCGCGAACCCGCTCAGCCGGACGTCGGCCATTAACAGAAGCAGGGGCACATGGGCGAGCATCACCCTGGCTGCGTCCTCATGACCGCACCTCTCCCTCGACGGCGATTCCGTTGGCCTCCCTGTCGATGAAGATCCCGTCTTCCAGCGTGACGTCGCCGGAGACGCGGGCCATGCCGCAGACCTTCGACTCTCCGCGCACCTTCGCATGGCCGCCGACCGAGGCGTGCTCCGCGACCACCGCGTCCTCCCCGACCTCGGCGTGCCCGGAGACCCTGGCATTGCCGCAGACGGTCGCGTCCCCGTCGCAGACGGCGTGGTCGCACACCTCCGCGTTCCCCGCGACATAGGCGTGGCCCTGTATGACGGCGTTGCCGGAGACGACCGCGCTCCCGAAGACCACCGCGTTGCCGACCACTCGGGCCTTGCCCCTGACCGTCGCGGCCCCTCTGACCACTGCGCAGCCGCCGACATAGGCTTCCTCGCACACCGTCGACGTCCCCCGGACGTTCGCGGCGCCGGAGACGTTCGCTGCTCCGCAGACCCGCGCCCCGCCCTCGATCACGGCCTCCCCATCGACCACGGCCTCGCCCGAGACGACGGCGGGCCCGGCGATGACGGCCCGCTCGCCGACGCGGGCGTCGTCCGCGACAACGGCGCCGTGCCAGACGACCGCGTCGCCCGACACCTCCGCGTTGTCCCTGACCTTCCCCATTATCCAGGCGTTCCCCAAGATCCTCGCGTTGCCGAAGATTTCGGCGCGGTGGCTGATCCAGCAGGTGGCTTCCACGTAGGCGCTATCGGCGACCCAGCCCCCCAGGGCGCCACCCTTGTTCAGGTGGCGGTGGGCCGGAACCCTCCCGTTGCCCTCAAGAAAATCGTGCGTATCTGTTTCCGGGCTGAAAAAGTCCATCGCATCCCCCTATGCGGTTACCACACGGGAGATTGAAAGCGGGTCCAAAGCAAGTTTCGATCTATACTTCAGGCCCCTCCGTATCCATGCCTGGCGTCTGCGGAATCCTCGGGGCAGCCGATGGCATCGGAGTCGACGCCCTGGCGGCCCTGACCTTCCTCGCGGGATCGTGGAGTTCGACTTCGTCGGCCTTGACCGCGCCGCCGCGGCTCTGGGCGGCCGTGCCGTAGGCCCGCTGGGATTTGGCGGACGAGTGCCCCATCCTTTCCGCGACGTACGCCTCGCGGGCCACCGAATCGCCCGGAAAGGCCTCTCGGGCGGCCCTCTTGGCGTCGGCCGAGAACTGATGCCGGTAGTCGTATGGGCACGCCACGGGGTCGACGTCGGGCATCGCCCTGCGGGAAAGGGCGACGACGAGCCGCGTGAGATGCCGCCTGCGCATCGTCACTACCGTAGAGCCGCCATGCCGCCGGGCATAGCCGTGGAGCCAGCCGGCGGGATCCGCGATGCGGCCCGCCCGGATGACATGGGTGCGGGGGCCGAGGCCGAACCTGCCCGAGTGGCTCTTCGCGGGTTTGAGCACGGTCAGACGGACGGCAAGCGGGTCGGTGGCGTCGATGAAGACACCGTCGTGGATCTCCTGCGGACGGAGGCCTGCCACCGTGAGGACGGCGATCGCGGCGACATGGCGGAGCGGGATCCGTCGGTGACCTGCGGCGACCTTCCAGATCAGCCTCCGCCATCCCTCGGGGAACCGTCCCAGCACCGAGCGGCGGCTCATTCCCGGCTTGGCGGGGGCCAGAGCCTCCCTGGGCAGTCCTGCCCGCGCCGACTCGTAGAAGGAGGTGCCCGCGAGGTCGGGGGAGCGGATGGTGGCGTGCTCCCTGTCGGGAGGATACCGCTCAAGGGCCGCGAGAGCCTCCGCCGCTTCCTCCGCCGCCGCCAGCAACGCTTCGGCGTCCATGCCGGCGGCCGCCTTCCGCCCGTCGTCGACTGCCTTGGGCAGCCGCCTGTTCAGGGCGTCGTGGACGAGGGCGGCCCTGTACAGGTAGGCCGACCGCTTCGACACGTCGGGCGCCATGTCGTCGGGCATACGTCCGGCCATCCTCTTCATGGCCCGTTCGTATTCCTTCAGCGTGCGGGCCGCGTAGCTCCGTCTCGGCGCCGCCTTCAGGGCGGCCAGGGCCCTGCCGAGCACGGCCATGCCCGCCTTCACGGCCCCGTCCGACCGTGCGGCCGCCGCCCAGAAGTCCCTGGTCTCCCGATCGACGGAGACGGCCTCCAGGCCGTCCGCGAGGGTCCCCTGCGGCTCCGGCTCGGCTTCCGGCAACGGAATCCTCGGCCTCGGCTGCGGCGGGTGGTACGGCATCGGGCCGAGCCGCAGCCCCGCTTTCCAAGGCGGTTTCTTGTCAACATTGGCGGAGCCGGGCTTCCGCTTCCCGAAGTTGTCAACATTGAACGGGTCCCAGCCGTCGAGCCAGCCGTCCCTGACGTTAGCATTGGCGGAGCCGGATGCGTCGGCGGCGGGCTTGTCAACATTGAGGTCGGGCGGGAATCCACGGTCGCCCTCGTTGGCCGCAGGCCCCGGTCGGGCGTCGTCCAACGCCTCGGCGGCCATGGCCGCGTCGGGGCGGCATTCCATTCCCGCAGGGGCCGCCTCGGGCCCGATTCCGTCCTCGCTCCGCATCGGCGGGCCTCCCTTCCTTCCTGACGCGCCCGTCGCCGCAGTCCTTGCGGAGGCCCGTTCCTTGTCCCGGGGTTCCCGCAGGGGCGGGTTTGGTCCCCATTTCCGCGGGGGTCGCCTTATTTGTCCCCCGCTTGCAAACATTCCCGCCGGCCAAGCAAGGGACAAGGACGGCCGCGCGTTCCGCAGGGGAATCCACCGCGACCATCGTCGGGCAGGCTCAAACACGGCAAGGGACCGTCGACTTTCCGGCTGGCCGGCTCGGATGCCGCGCGGAAGTCTGCCTCCCATACCGAGAAATCCGCTTCACAAATGCGGAAACTCGTCTCCGACAGGCGGAACGCCGTTTCGGTGCCCTGCGAAAGCGCTTCGTGCGCCTTAGGGGAAGGCGGGATGACGCCGCAAGAGTTCCCAGGCCCAGGCTGAACGACCAAAAGCTAATAAGCCAAGTTGCTTGCTCTCGTGCGCCATGTGTCCCCCCACACAAAAATCAATCTCTCCAGAACGGCTTGTCGGTTTCGGCCCGAACATCCGTTCGGTTGATTCCCATATCCCGGAGCATTCTGTCATCGAGGCCGGCCAACTCGCGTCGAACCCGGACCCGCTCCATCCATCGGCCAACCACCCTGCTGACGCAGGCGAAGGCGGGAAACGACATCACCGAGTGAGAATTGCCAGACGGTGATCCTGGAGAAGGTGCAGAGGTCATTGGCGGACTCCTATTCCCACCGTGAAGGTTGGAAGCACGCCTATCCGCGCACAAACGAGAAGCCTTCACCTTCGAGTGAGGAGCCGTCAGGCCTCCGCGGTCAGAAATGCCGGAGCCACAGGGAGCGCACAGTGTGATCCCTTTTTTTTCTAACGACCAAATTGGCGCGCTGCCGTGTCGGGAGGATGTTTTCGCGCAAATTCACCCGATTCACGCGCCCCCAGAGGCTGCGAGCAATCTCCTCAATCTCGGTGGCCGAGGCATTGGCGAGAAAATGAAAATAGGAGGATCGATGCTGGAACGCCGTACGCTGGAGTGAAAAAAAGCGTTCAATATACCAGGCTTCGATGTCCCGTTCGTTGGCATCGATATAAATGGAGAAATCAAAGAATTCCGACGCGACCACTTGCGACCGCCCGGTCGGATGCAATTGCAGGACGTTCAACCCTTCAAAGATGAGCACATCGGTGTCGGCGATCCTCTGGTGCTCGCCGGGTACAATGTCGTAGGCCTGATGTGAATAGACGGGCGCCGACACTCCCCTCTTGCCCGCCGTGACCTCCGCGAGGAAATGGATCATCGCACGCAGATCATAGCTTTCCGGAAATCCCTTCCGGTCGAACAGTCCCCGCTGCTTCAGCATGGCCATAGGGTAGAGAAAGCCATCGGTCGCTACGAGGTCAATCCGAGGATGATCTGGCCACTGGCCGAGGAGCGCTTGGAGCACTCTGGCGAAAGTGCTTTTCCCTACCGCAACGCTGCCTGCGATCCCGATGACGTAGGGGCGCCGCCTGACAGGACTGCCGAGGAATGCCTGAGTGGCCCCCCGTCGGGCATATGCTGCCACAATATGAAGATTCAAAAGGTGCGTCAGCGGCAGAAACACTTCCTCCACTTCCTCTTTGCCAACGTATTCGTTGACGCCGCGCAGTTGCTCCAGGTCGTCGTCGGCCAGCACCAGAGGAACATCGGGGCGCAACGCAGCCCAGGCACGACGTGAAAAATATGAATGGGTGTGCGCGACCATGTGGTCCTTCCCGCCATCCTCACACCACGGCCAACAATCCCTGGGGCGGTGCGACAGCGCCATGGTGCGCCGGAATCCAAGAGCTGGTGCCATGAAATATTTTCAGGTGGCGATGAAAAACAGGCATTCTCCGGCATGCGGCAAAACTCCTTCGAAATCGAATGAGTAATGCTCATCCGCAGATAAAACCTTCTCCTTTGCCGTGCCGCTACCCGCACTCCTATCCTTCCACCACGGAATGGAGGATGCCATGTCGGCACGAAGCGAAAACAATCGGGTGTTGTTGCTGGTCGTCGTCGCGGCGGCGCTGATCATGAGCGTGGCGCTGGGCACGCGACAGACCTTCGGCCTGTTTCTCGGGCCGTTTTCCACCGACCACGGCCTGCCTGTGACGCTGGTGGCCTTCGCCATCGCCCTGCACAACCTGTCCTGGGGCGTCGCCCAGCCGCTGGCCGGCGCCGCCGCCGACCGCTGGGGCGCCGCGCCGGTGGTCGGCATCGGGGCCGTGGCCTTCGCCGCCGGCCTAGTGCTGTCGGCGCTGGCGCCCGATGGCCCCATGCTGGTGCTGGGCATGGGGGTGCTGGTCGGGCTGGGCATCAGTTGCACCAGTTTCGGCGTGGTGATGAGTGCCGTGGGCAAGGCCGCCCCGCCCCATCGGCGCAGCCAAGCCATGGGGCTGGCCAGCGCCGGCGGGTCGTTGGGACAGGTGCTGCTGGTGCCGTTGGCGCAGGGTGTCACCACGGGCTGGGGCATGGCGGTATCGCTGATGGTCCTGGCCGGCATCATCCTGGCCGCCGCACCGCTGGGCGTGCTGCTCGACAAGCGCGAGCCGCAGGCCGCCGCCCAGTCCGTCCCGGCGATTCCCCTGCGCGAGGCACTGGCCCAGGCCGGCAGCCATCGCGGCTACCACCTGCTGACGCTGGGGTTCTTCACCTGCGGCTTCCAATTGGCATTCATCGCCACCCACCTGCCGGGCTACCTGTCGCTGTGCCACATGCCCATGGGCCTGAGCGCCACCGCCCTGGCCCTGATCGGCCTGTTCAATCTGGCCGGCAGTTGGGGGTGCGGCTGGCTGGGCGGCCGCTTCCGCCAGCAGCATGTGCTGGGCTGGCTATATCTTGTGCGGGGTGCCGCCATCACCGCTTTCGTCCTGCTGCCGAAGACCGAGCTGTCGGTGATCTTGTTCGCCGCCGCCATGGGTTTGGCCTGGCTGGGAACGGTGCCGCTGACCAGCGGCCTCATCGCCAAGGTGTTCGGAGTCCACAACCTGGGCACCCTGTTCGGCATCGTCTTCCTCAGCCACCAGATCGGCTCGTTCCTCGGCGCCTGGCTGGGCGGATTGGTGTTCGACCTGACCGGCTCGTACTCGCTGGTGTGGGGCGCCACCGCCGTGGCCGGTCTGTTCGCCGCCGCCCTGCATTTCCCCATCGACGACCGGCCGGTAACGGCCCCCGCCGCTCTTGCCCCCGCGCGCGCGTAACATCGCGACCCTGAAGGAGGAACCACCATGTCCAATCCGGTCCTGTGCGAAATCGCCGACGGCATCGCCACGCTGACGCTGAACCGCCCCGACAAACTGAACGCGCTCAATTACGCGATGATCGACACCCTGAGCGCTGTGCTCGACGCCGCAGAGGCGGACAGCGCGGTCGCAGCGATCATCCTGACCGGAGCGGGAGAGCGTGCCTTCTCCGCCGGCGCCGACATCCGCGAATTTTCCGAAAGCGCGCTACAGGGTCCCGAGGTGGCGTTGCGGGATTTCGTGCGCCGCGGCCAGTCCCTGACTGCGCGCATTGAGGCCTTCCCCAAGCCGGTGATCGCCGCCGTCAATGGTATCGCCTTCGGGGGCGGTTGCGAAATCACCGAAGCCGCGCACTTGGCCATCGCCAGTGACCAGGCCCTGTTCGCCAAACCGGAAATCCAACTGGGCATGCCCCCGGCCTTCGGCGGCACCCAGCGCCTGCCCCGTTCGGCCGGAAGCAAACGGGCGCTGGAGGTCCTGCTGACCGGCGACCGCTTCACCCCCGCCAAGGCACTGGAGTTGGGACTGGTCAACGCGGTGGTGGCGCACGACCAGGTGATGGCGGCCGCCCGCGCCCTGGCCGGCCGGATCGTCCGTCATTCGCCGGTGGCCGCCGCCGGTATCCTGCGGGCGGTGACGCGGGGTCTCAACATGACCATCGGCGAGGGATTGCGGGCGGAAGGAGAGCAGTTCGCCCGCGTCGTCCCCACCCACGACTTCCGCGAAGCCCTCGACGCCTGGAAGGAACGCCGCGAGCCGGTCTACGCCGGGCGCTGAGCCGCGCCCTTCAACTCGCCACGAATCCAGTTGCGGAAGGCGACCACCTCGGGCCGGCCGACGGAATCCCGGCCGGCCACCAGCCAGTGGCCCATATGCCCGCGCACGGGTGGGCCGAGCACGGACACCAGCCGTCCGGCGTCCAGATCGGTCGCCGCCATCGGCAGGTGCCCGATGGCCACTCCCAGCCCTTGGGCCGCCGCCTCCAGCGCCATGTGGATGGTGTCGAACCGCAGGCCGCGGCCGATGTCCAGCCCCTCGATTCCGGCCAGTCGGGTCCAGGCGGCCCAGTCCTCGCTGACATTGACCACATGCAGCAGCGTCTGGTTGGCAAGGTCGTCGGGCGAGTGGATGGTCTCGGCCAGAGCCGGCGCGCACACCGGCACCAGATCCTCCACCACCAGACGGACCGCGTACAGATCCGGCCAATTGCCGTCGCCCAGGCGGATCGCCACGTCCATGCCGTCACGGGGAAATTCCACCGGCCGGTGCGAGGTGTCGAGCGAGACTTGGATGTCGGGATGGCGGGCGCCAAAGCGGGGCAGGTTGGGGATCAGCCAGCGCATGGCGAAGGTAGGGGTGACGCTGACCGACAGTCGGCCGGAGGGACGGCGGCCGGGCACCGCCTCGGTGGCCCGCGCCAGAATTTCCAGGGCCTCCCGCACGCGCGGCAGATAGGCGGCCCCCGCCCCGGTCAGTACCAGGCTGCGATGGCTGCGGGCGAACAGCGAGACCCCCAGCCAGTCCTCCAGCGACTGGATGCCGTGGCTGACGGCGCTGGGGGTGACGTTCAGTTCCTCGGCCGCCAGCTTGAAACTGAGGTGGCGCCCGGCCGCCTCGAACAGCCGCAGGGTATTGAGGGGGGGCAAACGATACGGCATGGGCGTCCCTGTTCAAGCCGTAAGCAGCGTCGACCTCGCGCGGAGGGCCGACAACTGAAAATCATGAATGCTCGGATGAATATTATTCACCCGAGCCCCCGCCTGCTCAAGCCCTTCCGATGACCAAGCCCTCATGGGTGACAATCGCTCACGAGGCCTTATCATTTGAGCACAAAGCCCGGCCTGTCCACGATCCCGCCGCGAACCGCAGAAAGGGGAATGGCATGCCGTCGTCAGGTTCTGGCGCTGATGATGGACCCGGCTATCGGGCTGGGCATTGCCCGGTTCGCATACGCCCTGCTGCTTCCCGACACGAGCAACAACACGCTCTGGAATCTGGCGACGATCGTCGCGGGCTGGACGGAAACGAGTATCTCGGCATCGACGTCCCGCTCGGGCGCAGAGGGGCAAGATCAAGCCCGACGTTGTCGGATATCCGGTCGATCGCGGCCATGCATCTCCCCCTTAGCTGCGGTTTCCCCATCCTCAATTTACCTGATTGCCACTCACGGCTTCAAATCGGACGGGTGACCCTTGCTGCCCCTGTGCCCCGTCGCCGATGGTTCATACATGCTCGACTGGTTGCACAACCCTTGATATTGTTCGTCAAAAGGGATGGCCGGCCACATATGGTCAAGGTCGCTTGCAGGGGAAGCGTTCCAAACGGATGGAAGACTACGGCCGCCGGATTCTGATGCTCGACGACGACGAACTGGAGCGGTTCGTCAGGGACTGGGTCGACCGCAAGTCAGGCGACTATGTCGAGTGCGTGCGGTTCTCCGGGGCCGGTGATCTGGGCCGCGACGTCGTGGGCTTCCTGTCGTCAGATCGCCACGAGGGCGCCTGGCACAATTACCAGTGCAAGCAATATGGAAAGCACCTGCCGACCGACGTGGGAATCCGGGAGATCGGCAAAATCCTCTACAACGCCCACGATGGCCACTTCACTGCCCCCGCAAGGTATTTCTTCGTTGCTCCGCGGGGGGTGAACAGGAACCTCGAAAGCCTGATCTTCAATCCCTCGGCCTTCCGGGCAAAGCTTCTCGCGGACTGGGACAAGCACTGCGCTGAATCAATCGTCGAGAAGACTACGATCCCGTTGGATCCGAAGCTGACGGCATTCATCGAGGCCTATGACTTCTCAAGCATCTCGCGCGTCGGCCTCGACGAACTCCTCGGCGATCCGCATGTGAAGCCGGTCTTGACCAAGTGGTTCGGCGCCGATCCGGGGCCGGCCCCGAAGGGCGAGGTGCCGGAGACGGTGGACGACTCGGAACTGCCTTACATCGGCCAACTCCTCGACGCCTACGGGGACAGGGACGGAACGGTCTACGCCGCCCATTCGGAGATCGCCGGCCACCCCGATCACGGCAGGCACTTCGCCCGCCAGCGCGAGCGGTTCTACGACGCGGCGGCGTTCAAGCGCTTCTACCGAGACAACACCGAGAAGCATGTGCTGGAGACCTTCGAGTCGGACATCTTCCACGGCGTCGCCGACGTCTGCGAAGCCGGCTACCCGGACAAGCTCCGGTGCGTGGACGCCGTCATGACGCATGCAGCCCAACTGCCTGTCACCGGCCTACTCGCCCCGCACGCACGCATCCCCGTGAAGCAGGGCGTCTGCCACCATTTCGTCAACGAGGACCCTCCACGCCTGAGGTGGCGGCGATGAGCGAGAGCATGTTGGTGGAACTGTTCAACAGCCCGCTGGAGACCGGCGTGAGGGCGCTCGTGGTGCTGGACGCAGCCCACCCGATGGCGTTCGACCTCTCCCAGATGACCTGGTTCGACCACCTTGTCGTCCATACAGGCGATATCGGGGGGCCACCCAGCCTCCATCCGGCCCTTCCCCACCGCAGCGGCGAGCTGCTGGTCCGCCGGCCCATGGTCGAAGCCAGCCTCTCGCTGATGCGGCGCCTGCATCTCGTCGACATCGTCGTCGGCGAAAAGGGCTTCCTCTTTCGGGCCGGCGAGGACGCCTATCCGTTCGTGGAGCTGATGCGGTCCCCGTACGCCCGCGCGCTGAAGGAGCGTGCACGCTGGTTGGCGGAGAACGTGTGCGCCATGGAGGCGGACCGGATCGAACGTCTGGTCGCCGAAAAGATCGGCCGGTGGAACGTCGAGTTCCATGGGCATGAAGGGATGCGAGGAAGTCACGCATGACCGACCCCCGACTGACGCTGCGGCACCTCGTCTTCACCGGCCCGGGCCGGCCGCCTGCGGAACTCGAATTCAGGGCAGGCAGCAACCTGGTCTGGGGGGCCTCGAACACCGGCAAGTCGTTCACGCTGAAGGCGATCAACTTCATGCTCGGCGGCTCGTCGCCTCTGCCGGACATCGACGAGCGGCAGGGTTACGATACCGTGTTGCTGGGCATCTCCATCTCGGGCGCCGGCGACTTCACCTTCTCCCGTTCCGTCGCCGGGGGGGACTACCTGCTTCACGACGGTCTGCTGAAGACGGCGCCGACGGGCGTCACGGGGCGGCAGCTCGGCGCCAAGCACAGCCATGAGAAGCCGGGCAACCTCTCGAATTTCCTCCTTTCACACTTGGGCTTCGGCGGAAAGTTCGTCGCCAAGGATTCATACGGGAGTCCGGCCAGCCTCAGTTTCCGCGATCTGGCGAAGGTCCTTCTCGTCGACGAGACCTCCATCCAGGCCGAGCGGTCTCCAATCGTGGGCGGACAGCACAGCGACGTGCCGACCGAGCGGAGCGTCTTCCGCCTCCTGCTCAGCGGGGTCGACGACAGCGCCGTGGTTCCCGTCGCCAAGCCCACGTCGGTGAAGGCGGCGAAGGCATTCAAGCTCGAACTGCTCGACGAGATGATCGCCGACGTCGATGCCCGGCTCGCGGCCGAGCACCCCGAAGCCGACGGGTATCCCGAACAGGACGCGCGGCTGACGGAGACCCTGGATCGCATCCAGTCCGAGTTCGACGCCGCCCAGAGGTCGGTCCGTTCCCTTCTTGGGGAAAAGCAGGCCCTCGCCGCGGAGATTCCGCGGGTCGGTGGCAGGCTCGACGAAATCGAGGTCCACCTTGACCGCTTCGCGCGGCTGAACGACGTGTACGCGTCCGACATCGAACGCCTCGTCGCGATCGAGGAAGCCGGGTTCCTGGTCTCCTTGGGGGGCGACCGGGACTGTCCGATGTGCGGCGCCAAGCCGGAGGCGCAGTCCCACGCGGAGGGCGTCGTCCAAGTGGAGCAGGTGAGGGCCGCCGCTCTCGCCGAGATCGAGAAGATCGCTCGACAGCGCGACGATCTCGCCCGGACCGTGGAGGATCTCCACGCCGAACGCGGGCGGCTGGAGAACGAGTTCCCCACCCTGCTGGCTAGGCTGGAGCGTACCGAACGCGATCTCGCGGAATTGCTGCCGCAGGTGGACGAAACCCGCCGATCCCTGACGGAAGTGCTCGCCGCCCGTGACCGAACTCGGCATGGGCTTGCCCTGCAAGAGCAGCGGCATCTTCTGCTGGACAAGCGGAAGGAAGCGGAGAGCCTGAAGGCGGCTCCAAAGGAGGACAAGCCGAAGCTGGACCTTTCCGGCGGGCTCGCCCACGATTTCTGCCAGACGGTCGCCGAGGTCCTCAGGAAATGGGAGTTCCCGGGAGACCGGCACATCTCCTTCGACGAAACGACGTACGACCTGAAGATCGACGGCAAGTTCCGCATCAACAACGGCAAGGGCGTGAGGGCGGTCACCCACGCCGCCTTCAAGGTCGCGCTGCTCCTGTTCTGCCGCGACCGCGGTCTTCCCCACCCCGGCATAGTAGTCCTCGACACGCCGCTGCTGACGTACCGCGACCCCATCAGGAATCCGAGGTTCGGCGAATTGTCGGAAGACGAGAAGGTGCTTGCGCGGACCGCGGTGAAGCAGAGGTTCTTCGAGCACATCCATAGCATCCGGGATCTGGGGCAGTTCATCGTCTTCGAGAACGTCGACCTGCCCGCCAACATCGAAGACCTAGCCAAAGTCGAGGTGTTTTCGGGTGGCGCCGATGGACGGACGGGCCTGTTCCCGGCCAAGAGGTAGCCAACCATGGCGAAGCGAAGGACAATCGTGGAGGAGATCGCCGGGCGCCTCGAAGATGGAATCCAATCCCTGCCGGATCGCTTCCATTCGTCGTTCGATTACGTCGACACGGGCAACAACAAGTGCCACTCGTCCACGCTCTGGATTCTGGCGAAGATCGTCTCGGGGCTGGACGGAGTCGAACACGTAGGCATCGACGTCCCGCTCGGCCGCAAAGGCGCCAAGATCAAGCCGGACGTGGTGGGCTACGGGCCGGACTGGACCCATGTGGTGTACGTCGACTTCGAGAGCCCGAACAGCAGCGACACGCGCGTCTGGGTGAAGGACTGCGAGCCATACGCCTCTTACAGGGAAGCGAATCCGGACACCTGCGCGCCGTACGTGGTCGTCACCAGCCTTCCCGACAGGAATTCCCCGGACTGGCAGCTCAGGTGGACGAACATGACCCCCAAGGGTCCGCAGTACAACCATGCCTGCCGAGGCCTGGAGGAGGAGGTAAGGAAGAATCCCTATCGCTTCTGGCTTGGGCGGTGGAAGGAGATCATGGACACCGGCGGAATGTCCGGCGTGACTATCCTCAACATCAACGGCAAGACGGTGAAGCGGGTAACGCTTTAGCCCATGTCCTCATGAGGCAATGCGAACTTGCGGACAGGAAACGGCGCCCCCCCGGGGGGGGGGGGGAGGCCACCGTCCCGCTCGGGTCCGCCGCCGTGCTGGACCGGCGAAGGGACCTTGGAAAGATTCTCACGTCGGCCACTGCGGACGTCAAACGTGAGTCACGAAAAACGACAAGGGCGGCCCGAAGGCCGCCCTTGCGATCGTCAACTGCCGCGAGGTGGGTTAGGTCGCGGTGCCCGCCGTGGAGTGTCGGGCCACCCCAGAGATCGCGCGCTGGATTCCCGACGTCAACGTGTTTCTCGATGCAGCCTTATGCGAAACGGCGGCCACTCCGTCATATGGCCGCCGTCGCACACGGTCCCCGCTTCGCCTCCAAGGAGATTGCCGGACCGAGGCGATGCCGCGGGGAACTCGTCCGATCGTCGCGCGCGTTCATGACGACGTCAACCGTGAGTCACGGAATATCGACGGAGCTCGCATCCCACCATTCGACGACTGCTTTCAGCTTCGGGACCGACGAGGCGTCGACGCGGAAGCGGAGGTTGTCCCAGCGCGAGATGAAGTGGCATCCCGTCCTGTAGAATCCCCATTGCTCCGGCGGCCCCGCCACCGGCTCCTCCCCGACGGGGTCGTCGGCGTCCCGCACATAATACACCGCCGACAGGTAGCTTTCGCACAGCAGCAGGCGGGCGTCGGCGGCCTTCCGCCGGCCCGCGTGGATCCATATCCGCTTCCAGCCCGGCTGGAGGTTTCTGACGCGGATAAGGAGCATCCGGGCGTCGAACCGCTCGGACAAAGGGATCGGCCGGAACAGGTCGGGGCTGAGGGCAAGAGCCTCCGTCAGCACCTGCACGGCCATCGGATGGCCCGACGGGTCGGCCTTTGCCTCCTCCAGCGTAAGCTCCATGAGGTGCCGCAGATACGCCCTGCACCTCGCGGGCTCGGATTCCAGCAGGGCGTTCATGGGCAGCAGGCAGGTGACCTGCTCGTAGCCGCCCGATCCGGCGACGTCGACGGCGCGGAGCAGCCTGCGTCGCCACGTCGGCATCGCCGCCAGCATGGCCGCCCGCCGGGCGGCCTTCTTGCTCGGGGGGCGGGTCTCCTGACAGAACCTCCGTGTCGGCCGCAGGATGGCGGCCTTCGCGAATATCCACTTCCACCTGGCCCGATTCCACGCCTTGCGGAGTGCGGCCGCCACGGTCCCCGCCTTCTTCATGGCGGCTCCGGCAAGCTTGCCGAGCCTCGACAGCGCGCGGCCGACGGCCCCGATCGGCGGCCCCGGCGGGCGACCGTGGCGGGCCTGATAGTTTTTCCAGTACCAGAGCCATCCCTCGCGGGACATGCAGAGCGCCTGAAGCTCCCAGTACAAACCGTCCCTGTCGACCTCGCCGAGGCCGGGAATGTTGATCCCCCATGCCTTGTCGAGACGGAAAGTGCGCTGACTGTCGGATTCGAGGTCGATGCCGACCAGGTGGATGGAGCCGTTCTTGTGGCGAAGGATGCGGTCGAGCCAGAACCGGCGTTCGGTGCCCGAGTATTCAAACCCGATCTCGACGCCGATCCGGTCGACGAGCGTGCCGTGGTCCAGATAGCCGATGGCCGGAGGCATGGCGCCAAGGTTGGCGAGCCAGTGGAACAGGCGGGACTTGGCTTTTCGGGCCAGTGGGTTCCGGATGCGGCCGCCCAAGGCCTCAAGCGCCGGCAAGGCGCCCCTGGTCCGTCGCAGCCACGCCCGGATGATGAGCGGCTGGCACGGGGCCTTCCTGGCGTCGTCCCTTACGACCTTCCCTGCCTCGACCTCTCGCTTGAGGATGGCCTCGCCGACCCGCTCGGGAGCAAGCAGCAGGGCCAGACGGCCGAGCGGCATGAGTCCGGGCGCGTCGGGACGCACAGGGGTGCTGAACCGATGTCCCCACAGGTCGAAGACCATGCCGTCGTCGGTGACCTCGACGATGTGGGCGAGCCCCGGAGCGTCGGTGTCGAAGTGCACTCGCATGAAATCGACGAGGTCATCGTCGACGCGGGAGCGGGGGAACCGCCGATCGATCCTGAACACGTCCCCCGGGCGGATTCCGGCCATCTTCCCAAGTCCCCGAGATCCATTGGCGGCAACGAGGGATAAACCCGACCAAGCATCAACTCAACCGCCAAAAGTGGCCACGGAGCCATGAACCCATGGCATGCTACGTGTCGAATTTGACTGCCACTTCCACGCCCTCGGCGACGCCGGCCACCTTGCACGCGACACTGACGGCGCGGGTGACGTCCCGGCGGGAGCAGTTGGTCGCCATCCACCGGCCGCCCGAAAGCTCCCGCGCGTATCTGGCCAAGTGGATGCTGCCGGGGTACAGGGCCTCGGGCGTCCGGGCGACGACCCTCCGCGTCCGCCCCCTGTGGGCGGCAAGCCTTCCAAGGAAGCCCGCGTCCCTGTCGCCGAGTGCGACCAAGACCGACGCCAGGGCGTCCTGCACGGTCCGTACCTTCAGTTCCTTCCCGAACAGCACCACCGTATGCCCGCCATTCGACGGCGACGCCGCGACAGGGGGGTGGACCGCCGTTGCCGACGCGACCACCCGGCCTACGACGGAATCCAGGCTTTCGCCGGGGGCGAGCTTCAGCGCCATCAGGGTGGCGACCGTCTCCTCCGAGAGGGACACGAGGCATTTGGTCATCATTCAGCCCTCCCGACGCGGCCGACGCTTCTGGCGCCGGCTCTTGTACACGGTGACGACACGCCCGCCATCGATGACGGCCGTCATTCCGCGCAGGCGGTCGAGCATGGCGATCCATCGCCACAAGCCATCGATCTCCCGTTCGACGTCCTCGTCGAGCAGTCTCACGGTGCCGTCGGGCATCTCGCGGCCGAACCGGACCAGGGCTTCGAGGTCACGTTCCCGGAATCCGCGCTGGCGGATGCGGGCATCGGCGTGCCGGGTGGCGGTCAGTTCGGGCGCCTGCCACGATAGGGCGGCCGGAATGGGCGTCATCGCAGTCATTTGCCGGCCTCCCCCAGGTCGAGGTCCAAGCCAAACTCGCCGAGCCATCGGTCGATCTCGCGACGGCTCTCGGCCAACCTCTCCTTCGCCCATGCGGCCCGCTCCCCGGCGGTTCCCCCTTTCAGTTCCCGGAGCATCTCCTGCACGGAGGCCGCTCCGGTCATGATCGCCTCCACAGCCTGCTCGTCTGCGTCCACCAGCGCCGCGGCGTCATCACGGCACACCGTATAGGTTGGACTGCCGGTTGCGTACATCCCCTCGAAGGCCGCGCCCTCCACCTCGGTGGCGACCTCCTTGAGGAAGGCGGCGAAGGGATTCGACGAGGCTTCGTCGTAATTGGGGTCGGCCTGATGGATCGGCGCCTCGTCGACGATCGCGGCGAAAAGGTCACGCTTCTCGATCGACCGCTCCTCGTAATGCAGGCTCTCGATGTCGTGGTAGAAGCCGGCGTTGGGTAGGTGCGGAAACCGCTCACGCATCTCTTCCACCTGCCAGAGGGCTTGTTCCACGGCGCCCAGCCTCTCCTTCCGACGCTTGAGGCTGCGTTCGGCCGCCCAAACGAACAGGAACGGCGCCAACTCGACGATCTGAGACGCGGTGACCCTGTAACGCAACGCCACCAAGCTGACAGCGTTGCGGGTCGCCGCGTCGATGCGCGTGTTGAACTGGCTCTTCGGATTGATGGGGTCCGCAGCCTCCGGGCGTGGCCTCGGGGCCAGACCCGTCAGCACTGCCTCGCTGACCCCAAGTTCGCGGCACAGCCTATTGATCGTCTCCTGCTGTGCACCCGGTCGCTTCCCGCGTTCGAGCATGTGAATCGTCTTTTTGTCCACCTTCGCCCTGTCGGCAAGATCCTTCAGGCTCCAGCCCCTTTCGAGCCTCAATTCCCGAAGGACGTTCGCATCCACCGTCTTGGCCATGATCGACCTCCTTGTTGGTGAGCAATTTATGCCACCGCACAGCGTATGCGTTAAATATGAACGTATGCTGCATTGCTGGCATCACGTAGCGGTAATGTGGGCATTTTCGCCCATAGTCCGCCATCTACCCATGCCGCAGCCCAGGCACACTCAGTCGGCCGCAGCCGTTGGCGCCTACGTCCCATATGCGAAACCAGAATTAGCCCGGGCTCCCCCGTGCAGACGCGCGCGCTAGTTCCCCCATTGGCGCGGGAAGGAGGCACACATGGCCGACCTATGGAACGTGATGACGGAGGCTGAGGCGAAGAGGGCGGGAATACGCCACTTCGAGTACCGGCGAGAGAACGTCCCTTTCCACGACTTCAAGGCGGTCGTCGACGCCCTCCTGTGGGTAAAGGGAAGGCTGGCGATCTCTGCATGCCTTACGCTGGAAGACGGGCGGAAGGCGCATCTCCTCGGCTATCGGAACAACGGCTACAGCGGCCTGAAAGAATTGCCGTCGGGCGAAAGAGCCTCAGTATCTGTCGGCTGCGGCCCCAACGGCGGATTCCATTTCTGGGCAGCCAAAGCGGACGGCTTCTGCGAACGGATTTCGCCTTGCGGCCCGCGCGGCCGGGTGGCAACCACGCAATTCCAAGCACATCACATGTGATGGCAGCCGAATATTATTTTTCCTGAGCCGTTGATTGGGGCATCCCGGCGCGCTATCGAAAGACAAGAGCCGAGGCGAACGGCCTCGGCTCTTATGTAGGTCCTGGCGACCATCGGCTGCTTAAGTTGGCGACTTGAAGCCGAGGGAATCTCATCAAGAGGAATTGTAGGCATGCTTGGCACGCCAGCACCTTCTTTTTTGATAGCGCACCCGAATGCGGGCATCAAGCCTTGCGTCGCGCGGACCTGCGAAATTTTTCGTGAGTCACGGCGACGGGGGCGAGAATGGCGACGTCCCTAGCCCGCTTCAACTCGACCCCGCGCATTCCCGAAGGCCACTCCGTCACGGTCATGCGCACCGGCGGCACGAGGTTTCTTGCAACCAAGACATTCGTCGGAGGCGACGACGGCTCCGTCGAACCTATCACCTACAAGGCGGGCATGTACTTCCGACCCGAACGGGTTCCTGTCGGCTCGGCCGACGAATTGTTCGCCCTGCTGGAGCGTCTGGAGGGAGATCCCCATGCCTTCGTCGTCGGGGGCGCCCCCAAGCAAGGCCGGGGGCGCGGAAGCATCAGGCGGACGCTGGGCGAGCACGGCGACATCGTGGACGCCCCACGCCGGTGGGTGATGATCGACTTCGACGGCCTGCCCATGCCCCACGGCCTCGTCCCGACGGAAACCCCGTCGAAGGCCGTCCGCCACACCCTCTCGCTGATGGGCGAGCCTTGGGCGTCGGCCGACTTCCGCTGGCAGCTGTCGTCGTCGGCCGGCGTGACGGCGGACAGGTCCAAGCTGTGGGCCCATGTCTGGTTCTGGCTCGACGAGCCGATGACCGGAGCCGAACTGATGCCCGTGCTGCGGGCCGCCAACGCACGGCTCGGGGGCAGCCTGAGGGACGTCATCGTCGACTGGCATATGGCAGTCGCGAACCACGTCCACTACACCTCCGCTCCCCGCTTCATATGCATGGACGACCCGGTGGCGATACGGTCGGGGACGGTGCGGAACGGCGGGGCGCTGAAAACGTCGCTCCTGCCGACGGCATCGGCTTCATGCCCTGATCGACGACCCGCCCGGAGGGCTCCGCCGGCCCAGCCCGACGACGCCCCCGCACGCACAGGAAACGTCACGAACCTCGTCACCCACACCGCGAGGGCCAAAGGAATCCGGGGCGACATCCTGAAGCTCGCGAAGCATCTGTTCGACGGACCCGTGCCCGACGGCCTGCGGAACGACTACGTGCTCTGCTACGCCATGGCGGCGGCGGCCGAGTCGCCGTCGAACTTCTGGAAGTTGGTCCGCGAAGGTGCCGAGGTCCTGGTGCCCGGCAAGCCGGATGCCTGGCTGAGGGCCAAGCTGTCCTCGGTGGCCGAGCGGGTGGACCGGCACCTTGCCGGCGAACGAGTGGCCTACGGCGGACGCCTCCGCAGCCCGATCTATACGCCGTCGATCAGGTGGTACTGCGAGTACCTTGGCCTCGGCCGGACAACGATCCGGCAAGCCGGCCTCACGGTGCTGGTCGACGAGGCGACGCGGGTGAGGAACAAGAGGGCCGAGTCCGGGGCCACGGGCAGGCGGGTGGAGGCCAACAGGGCCACGCTCGGCAAGGTGACGGCAGCCGAGGAACTGCTCGCCTCCGACCTCGGAAGGGTCCCCACCGACAAGGAAGTCGCCGCGCTGGTCGGTATGAGCGTCGCCAAGGTGAACAAGGTGCGGAACCGCGACATTTCGGGATGGGGATCCGGGTTGGAGGAAGGTCAAGGCTGCCAACATTTTCGGATTCTGTCGTCCTCTGTCGATCCCGACAGGGATATGGGATCCCATGAAGGAAAACAGGGAGAAACGGAAACGATCTCCCGAGAACCTGAAGGGATTCCGCGCGCGGAGTCGGCCACGCCGGATCAGGCCTTCGGTGCCGTTCCCAAGCACGTTGCCGTTCGCATCGTCCCTGAGGTCGTTCCATTCCCCTCCGGAAGCCACGCAAACGGCCTCTGGGGCCATCTTCCTGTCCACAGGCCTCCCGACATCCGACGACGACGGCAGGACGCTCCGGTGCCAATTTCCGACGAGCACAGGGGCATGCCGGACTTCTGGACGAGCTCCTTCGAGGAATGGGTCGAAGACCAAGCGACAGTCAGGACTGGAACCGGGTGACGCCGGAGGGCCGACAGCCTTGCGTTGGATTCGACAGCGCGCATGGCCGGTGGCATCCTCAACCTGACCTAGCCAGATGGGGAGAGACGCAATGCCGTTCGTTGAGTTCGAGACCATCCAGCCCTATGGAAAGGTGGTCGTCAATCCTGACCAGATTTTTTCGTTCGCGCCGGAGCCCCAGACGCCTGCCGACGACACCGAACTGTTCGCCGACGGTGAACGGTCGATCCTGGTGGCCGAATCCATCGCCCAGGTGTCGGCCAAGCTCGGCCCCGACTTTCGCCGGTTCACGGCGGCCTCGACGGCTCCGCACGAGATCTACATCAACCGCAACCTCGTCCTCCATCTGCTCCCGCACCCGCAGGTGGACGGCGTCTGCTTCGTCCACGGCCTGAACCGCCGGATCGCGGTCGTGGGTACGATGGACCAAGTCGCGCAGGCGCTGTCCTGAACCGCAGGAGCCCGAGGTGACCACCGACCTTCTCCGCCGCGCCCTCGGCTCGATCATGAACCTTCCCCATCCCGGCCACATGCTAGAAGGGGATGCGTTCCGATCGTGGCTCGACGGCGCAGGCCTGGTGCATGGGAAGGTCAGCCTTGCCACGGGAGCGGCAAGAGGCTTCGACAAACAGGGCATGGGCCGCGTCGCAGAACTCGCCAAAAAGCTCCGCGAAAAGGAGCCAAGGTATCGCCGAGGTGTCGGAGCGTCCGCTTTCATAGGGCACGTCGCCGACATCCTCGTCGCAGGCTTCGAAGACTTCCGTCCGGAGGAGGTCGGCGACGAGCACGCCACCGCGCTGGATGAGGCGGTCGATGGTTGGTTCAGGAGCGAGGCTGTGACCCGTCGCCATTTCATCCCGTGCGTGATCACCCCCTATTCGGCGAAGCCGATATCCGTCGGGCCAGTAACCTTCATCCACGGATCCCAATTCTCGTCCCATCCGCTGGGAATGCCAGACGGCGACGTTCTTGACGGCCTCACGCTCGACCTGATGCGCGATGCCATGACGGAGCGCGCGGCGACCTGGGTGGCGGTCGTCGATGTGGACGGGTTCGTGCCATCCCGCTCCTCGGAAATGGCGGACCTTGCCGTGGACGTCGCCGTCGGGGTGCTGCAGTTGATCATCCATCCGGGCATGTCCCGCCGTATGGCCAGGGTGACCGCGCGGACCCTACCGCCCTGGCGGGGAAGCTTCGTCGTGGCCGACGGCCGGTTTTCACCCACCATCGACAACCTCCAGCCCGGCCGTGAGCTTCCCGGCCCCGAACTGGACACGATGATGGAAAAGGCCGGGTGCTTGCCCGCGGCGGGCGGCCGATGCCTGACTGCGTTCCTCGACGGGGAAGGCCCGTTTTCGAAACTCAGGCTTGCGTGGTGCGACGCGGTCTATTGGTTCCACGAAGGACTGGCCGAACCGCTCGACAGCCTTGCGGTGGCGAAGATGGAGACCGCAGTCGAGGTCCTCCTGCGGGCTGAAAGCTCCAAGAACAGCGGAACGCGGATGAAGGAGGCACTCCGTGTCCTCACCGGCCTTAACCCCGAGGACAACATGGACCGGGAATCGGGGATAAAGGTCAAGGACTTCGTCGGAAGGCTTGTGGGCGCGCGTTCGCGGGTACTCCACGGCACTGTCTCAACCCTGCTGGGGGAGCTCGCGCCTGAACGGGGCGACCTCACGGCCGTCGTGCACTCGCTGCTGGTCGCCTTCGTGGTGTGCCTTGAGGTGTACGTTCAGGATGCCGTGGCCGAGGACGACATCCGCGTCTTTCTCGAATGGTTGGCACGCAAGCGGGAAGAGGCATCCCGGCCCGTGCCCGTCGGCGCCTGAAGCCGAAATCCGCGGACACTGGTCGAGAAGTTGTCCACCGCGTTCTCGGGTGGATTCCACCAGACTACTTGGCCGCCAGTTCCAGCATCATGGCCCGCTACGTCATGGACTGAAAAACCGCACCGCAAATTCGTTTACCACACCGCGCGTACCGCTTACCCGTTTATCGGGTCGGCCGGTCGTTCCGCATATTCGTTTACTGGCCAGCGACCCTCCACGTGAGTCACTGAAAATCTATCCATGACCTCATGCACTCATGACGGTATGACGTGAGTGTCAGCCGCCCCGCAGCCTCACGCCTTCTCCCTGGCCGCCGGCCGCCGGCTGGAACTCCACCCCTGCCGCCTCCAGGGCCGTCTTGACCGCCATCACGGTGCTCATGCGGGGATCGCCGTGGCCGGTCTCCAGGCGTTTGACGGCGTTCAAGGAGAGTATGGCGCGGTCAGCCAGTTCCTGCTGGGACCAGCCGAGGAGAGCGCGGGCGGCCCTTATCTGACGTGATGAGATCATGACTTCATGAGACCCCGCCGCAGCCGCAGATGGCCACGACAAGGGTCAAAAAGACCCTTGAAAGGGTCTTTTGCCGATAATAGTCTCTCCGCACGCGACGCATGACGCGGCCGGCCTGACGGCACGCCACGCGCGCGGAATCCAATCATCCGAGGGGGACGCCGTGGCGGTACAGGTTCAGACGCATGATAGCGGAACGGGCGTAGTCGGCACGTTGCTGGCCGTCGGCTTTTGGGCGACGATCGTCTGGGCCGTCGCGGCCAACAATTTCGGCCCGCTGGTCTTGACTGCCGTGTTTTTCCTCGCCCATCTCTGGCACAGGGGACGGGTCCGGGATCGGGGCAAGGGGAAGACAGCCGAGGAGGCCTTCGAGCGCTTCGTCGGCGGCCCCGTGGACTACGTCGATTGGGGCAAGGAATGCGGCTACACGCACTGCATCGCGTTGAGCCTCTCGAAGAGGGAATTCTACGTCTATCAGAATTCCCTGATGGCCCGCATCCCGTTCGACGACATCAGGTCCTACGACTTCGCCTACATGGAACTGATCGGCGGGGGCTTTGCCGGCAAATGGGCCAAGAGCGGCGACCAGATCCGCAACTCCGGCATCTTCATCAAGACGAAGTCGCTCGACCACCCCGAAATCAAATTCAGGACCGCGAACAAGCGCCTGATCGAGAAGTGGTCCGAGGTCTGGGCTCAGCTCACGGAGGGCACGCTGCCGGCGACGGAGGGCGTGAGCGTCGCCAAGGCGGGCTGACCCAAGCCGCGGGCAGGCGCCGCAGTCCGTTGACGTGGGACCATGCATCCATGGGGGCATGATGTCATGGCCGGGGCGCCCATGACTCACACGAAGGGCTCCGGCGGGATTCCCGGCGCGCTACCTTGGCTCGCCAAGGGAGGACCGGATGAAAAGACGACGACAGGTGCCCGAGGAACCAGCTCCGCGGCCGGAGCAACATTCGCCGGCCGGCAAGCCGATGCCGGCGCTGCTGGAGTTCAGGGACGGGCTGACTGGGGCCATGTCGGCGCAGGTCATCGATGCCAAGGCGGTCAAACGCATCCGTGCGGAGCCCCATGTCGGCCCCGACGGCAAGACATGGCTGTATGTGGTGGTCGTCTACGACTGGGCGGACCGGCGGATGCTCGCAAGCGGGCCATTGCCGGAGGCCGAGGCGATGGCTCTGGTGAGGAAGGTGCATGGGGTGGTTGCAACTGCGGTGGCGAATGAAATGTGAAGCAATCACGGCCCATGGACGATAAGCTGTCGGCAGGGCCAAGTCTCATATTCATGACTACGTGTGGGGCCAACGAAAAGGCCCGCGTTGGCGGGCCTTGACGGGTCGAGGCAACCGTTTCCTGTAAGTCAGCCGCCGTTCACCGCATCCTTCAGCCCCTTGCCGGCACGGAACACGGGGTTCCTAGCGGCCGGGGTGGCGATCTCCTCGCCGGTCTTCGGATTCCGGCCCTTGCGGGCGTTCCTCTGCATAACCTCGAAAGTGCCGAAGCCGGCGAGGCGGACGCCGTCACCGCCCTTCAGGGATTCGACGAGGGTCTCGAAGACGGCGCCGACGACCTCGTCGGCCTTCGACTTCGGGAGGCCGGTGATTTCGGCCACGGCGGCCGTGAGTTCCGAACGGTTCATGTGACGTCCCATGTCTGTTGGCTACACCCATCCGATATTCGGCCAACAGGGCCGACGTCAAAGCAAATTTGACGTGAGTCACTAAAAAACATGAGGATTTGTCTCACATGTGATTTTGACGGGCATGATGGTCCGTGACCGCAGTCAGGCCCGGCCATTCCCTTCTTTGGCGGGGCATGAAATGTTGACACCCCCACCGGTTGCTGAGATAAAAAACTAGACGGATCGGACATCCCGTCCCGTCGCGTTTCTTTTGCGGGGGATGACGTGCCCAAGCAGGACCTCAGGTGGGGGGTGAGGCGGCGGCTCGAATTCATCGAGCAGCGTCTCTTTTGGGAAGGCAGGGTCAACCGCCACGACCTCTCCGTGGCGTTCGGCATCTCTTTGCAGCAGGCGTCGGCGGACTTCGCCCGGTATCTTGAACTCGCCCCCGCGAACGCCACGTACGATCGTTCGGCCAAAGGGTACTTGCGCGGCCCCGCCTTCGCGCCGGCGCTGGCCGAACCCGACGCCTCCCGCTATCTCGCGCACCTCCGGCTCGTCGGTGATGGCGTCGTCGAATCCCCCATGCCGGGGCTGTCCTCCATGCCCGAATTCGACGTCGTCCCCGGCCCGGCTAGACGAATCGACGCCGGTGTGCTCCGGGCCGTCGTGGAGGCCATCCGCGGCAGGCTGGAGATCGAGGTCTCGTACCAGTCGATGTCGCACCCCGAGCCCGAGCGACGATGGATCGGCCCCCATGCGCTCGCCTGGGACGGCTTCAGGTGGCATGCCCGCTCCTGGTGCCCGAGGACGGAAGGCTTCAAGGACTTCGTCATCGCCCGCATGGCCGGCCCCTGCGGGTCGCGCCCGGGGAGCTCCGACCCTGCGGCCGACAGGGGATGGCGCGACAGGGTGCGCGTGATCCTCGGCCCTCACCCCGGGCTGTCGGACGGCCAGCGCAAGGCCGTGGAGGCCGACTACTCGATGACGGGCGGGGTCTCCGTGATCGATGTCCGCGAGTGCTTCCTCTGGTACTTCCTCAAGCGGTTCGGCCTCGACGGGGACGCGGCGTCACGACGCCCGCAGGACCAGCACGTCGTTCTGCTCAACAGGGAGGACGTCCTGGACGCCCTCGCGGAAAGGCAGGACGCCTGACCGATGAACCAGCAGACACCCGTCGAGCCGAAGCGAATGACGCCGGTCCTCCGGATGGCGGTGCTGTCCGGCGTCAAGGCGTCGGTGCAGCTGCACCTCCGTCTCGGCGGGGCGGTCGACGCGGTGGACGACAAGGGACGCACGCCGCTCATCCTCGCCGCCTCGCGGGGGCACGCCGAGATATGCCGGCTCCTGCTCGACGCGGGCGCAGATCTCGCCCTCGTCGACATGGAAGGCAACGACGCGCTGCGGGCGGCAACCGCCAAAGGACACCATGCCGTCGCCGAGATCATCCGGGCGGCAACATCATCCCCTTCGGAACCTCCGCCGGCCCAGCCGCAGGTGGCCGAGGTCGAGAGTCCGGGCTCCAAGTCAGAGGAAGCCTGCTCCGCCGGCCAGCCGACGACCGAACCTTTGCCCGAGGACGCGGTGGACTCTCCCGCCGTCAGCGAACCTCTATCGCCTGAGACCGAGTGTGTCCCGGAGGCCGTCGTCCTTCCCCCTGAAATTCCGGAGGACATTCCGGACGGGACCGCCTCCGAGGCTGGCTGCGGACCGAACCCCCGGCATGATGCCGAAGAATTCGATCTGTCGGGTTGGGAGGAGGAAACGGATTCCCCGCCTCCGCCGGCCGATCCCACCTGCGCCGGGCTGGCGGACGAGCTTCAGCGACGGCTTTCGCTCCACGTTCCCGTCGACCTGGACGCGGGCTGGGACGACGTCGACATCGATCTTCCCGATGTCCTCGTCTCCGTGCGCCGCAGGGCGAAGCTCGACGGCGACGAGGAAGCCGCCCTCAGGGAGCTTGTCCTGGCGGCCGTCGCCGACGGTCGGGTCAGGGGCGAATTCCTTGCCTTGGTCGCGCCGCGTGACCAGGACGATCCCGACGCGCCCGACCCAGACTACCTCGCCAACCTCCGCGTGATGTTCGGCGACATGGGTGTCGTCTTGGACGACGATCCTGCGGCTCCCGACCGCCCTAGCGGGTCCGGCGACTCCGACGACGAGGATGACCGTCTCCGCGAAGAGGCAGCGGAGGGGATGGCGTTCCTGCGGATACTCAATTCCAACAGGGCCGACCCTTTGACCCACTACATCGGCGGCCTGCCCCGTGATCGCCTGACCCGCGACGACGAGGCCTCGCTCGCCATGGAGATCGAACGCGGCACCAAGGCCGCACTCGCGGCGGTGGCTATGAGCCCCGCCGCGGTGTCCGAGCTTCTCGCCGCGGTCGAGGCGGTCATCGGAGGGGAGACGCCTCCTGAGGACCTCCTGGAGTTTGACGAGGAGGACTGCGCGGAGGACGACGACGCGGGCCTCGACGAGGACGGCGGTCCGGGAACGGACGGCGACGATCTGCTGACGGGAACTCCGCTTCCGCCGGAACTGCTGTTCCGTCTGGAGGCGATCCGCGACCTCTGCCGCAGGCTCTCGCAGGGGCAGGACGGCGGGTTCGCCGAGCGGCTGGGGGACCGGCTGGCAGCCCTCGGCCTTTCGCATTCCTTCGTTTCCCGGCTCCGCCGCGCCGTCGAGACGGACCCCTCTGGAGGCGAGGCGCGCCGCCGGATGGAGGGCGGACTCGAAACGGCTCGGAGGGCCAGGGAGAGGTTCGCCCTCGCAAACCTCAAGCTGGTCGTGTGGAGCGCCAAGAAGTTCGGAGGCCTGACTTGGCCCGACAGGATACAGGAGGGCAATCTCGGTCTTCTCAAGGCCGTGGAGCGGTTCGACCACCGCCGCGGGGCCAAGTTCTCCACCTACGCGACGTGGTGGATCAAGCAGGCGGTCACCCGGGCAGTCGCCGACAAGGGCCGCACCATCCGGATTCCCGTGCATGCGCAGGAGGCCATGCGCAAGCTGCGGCGGGCGCAGAACGAGGTCTTCGCGCTCACGGGCCGCGAGGCTCTGCCGGAGGAGGTCGCCGAACTGACCGAGATCCCGCTGGCGAGGGTCCGAAGGTTCCTCGCCGTCGCCGAGGAGCCGGCCTCCTTGGACGTCGAGGAGGTCGGCCTCCATGCGGCGGAAATGGCGTCGCCGGACCCGAACCCGGAGGAGAGGCTCGCGGTCGCGGAGATCAAGGCGATGGTCAGGGGGCAGCTCGAAACCCTGTCCCCGAAGGAGGCGACCATCCTTCGCCTACGCTTCGGCATCGGCTGTGACAAGGAGCACACGCTTGAGGAGGTCGGGCAGCAGTTCGGCGTCACCCGCGAGCGCATCAGGCAGATCGAGGCAAAGGCATTGAAGAAGCTCAGCCACCCGGGCCGGATCAAGGCCCTCCAGGGGTGCAAATGATGGAACGCAAGGCGGCCCCCCCCGCAAAGTCCCGCCCGGCGCCGCCGCGCGCCTCCGCAATGATCGAGGCGTTGCGGGGGCTGGGCTATTCGACGGCCACGGCGCTCGCCGACATCATCGACAACAGCGTGTCCGCCAACGCCCGCGCCGTGTCGCTCGCCTTCGGATGGGCCGGCGAGCGGAGCCACGTCGGCATCCTCGACGACGGCGACGGGATGGACGCCGCCGCCCTCGACCTCGCCATGCGCCTCGGCGAACGCAGCCCCCTCGACGAGCGGGAGGCTGGGGACCTCGGCCGGTTCGGCCTGGGCCTGAAGACAGCTTCCTTCTCCCAATGCCGCAGTCTGACTGTGGCTTCCGCGAAGGACGGCGAAATCCATTGCCTGAGATGGGACCTCGACGTCCTGGCGGCCTCCGCCGACGACGGATGGCACCTGCTGGAGGGACCCGCCGAAGGCTCCGAGGGCATGCTCTCCCCGCTGGCCGACGCCCGCAAGGGGACACTGGTCCTGTGGGAGAGCCTCGACCGCATCGTCACCCCCGGCTTCAAGGAGCAGGATTTCCTCGATCTCATCGATGGCGTGGAGCGGCACCTGGCCATGGTCTTCCACCGCTATCTCGACGCCCCGCGGCCCAGGCTCCGGCTGACCATCAACGGGCGCCCCGTCGCCCCTTGGGATCCCTTCATGGTTTCCCATCCCGCCACGTACAGTTCCCCCGTCGCCCGGCTGGGGGACGTCGAGGTGCAGTGCCACGTCCTGCCGCACAAGGACCGGCTGACGCCCGACGAGGCGGAATCCGGCGGCGGCCCGCACGGCTGGACGGCACAGCAGGGCTTCTACGTCTACAGGAACGAGCGCCTGCTGGTGGCGGGAAGCTGGCTCGGCCTCGGCCAGGGACGGTCGTGGACGAAGGAGGAGGCCCACCGCCTTGCCCGGATCAGGCTGGACATCCCCAATTCCGCCGACGCCGCGTGGAAGATCGACATCAGGAAATCGACGGCACGGCCTCCCGTCGGCCTTCGGGCGGCGCTGACCAGGCTCGCAGAGGATGCCCGTTCGCGCGCTCGAAAGGTTTTTGCGCACCGAGGCCAGCCCGTCCGCGTCGGCGGGGCGCAGCCGGTCGCCCAGGCGTGGCGGGCAGAGCACTTCAAGGGGGGGATGCGCTACCGCGTGGACGACTCCCATCCTGCCGTCCGCGAGGTGCTCGACCAGGCCGGCGCCCTCGCCCCGCAGATCAGGGCGATGATCAGGGTCATCGAGGAGACCGTCCCGGTCCAGCGCATCTGGCTAGACACGGCCGAGGGCAAGGAGACGCCAAGGACGGGCTTCTCGGGCGATCCACCGGCCGAGGTCCGCTCCGTCCTGTCGGCTGTCTACCGGAACCTCGTGCTGAGGAAGGGCCTGTCGCCCGAACTTGCCCGGGAGCGCCTTCTCCACACCGAGCCTTTCCACAACTACCCGGAGCTTGTCGGGAGCCTGCCCGACGTCCCGGACGCAGGGGGGATGACATGACGTCCGCAGCCGAGGAGACCCGCCAGAGGGTCGTCAAGCTGGTGCAGGAACTGCTGGTCGACGAGGACGACAGGTCGGCGGTCACCCCCGCCCTGATCTCCGAAAAGATCGACCTCGTCCTGACCATGCGGCCGAGGTGGGGCGAAGGCCTCGACCGCGAGGCGGTCACCGACGAACTGATCCGCCGGTTCAGCCTTTGGATCGGCGAGGACACCACGCTCAAGAACGACGCCGGCCACGAGGCGTGGCTTGTGGCCGCCCGCAAGCGGGACTGGAGATACTGGCAACGCTATCGGGAATGGCTTGAACGCAGGCTGTCCTACAAGGCGGTGGAAGCCCTCGACAAATCCACGGACTCGGTCCTAGCCATGCTTGAGGATCCGCTCCGCGAAGGGTCGTGGGACCGGCGTGGCCTCGTCGTCGGCCACGTGCAGTCCGGCAAGACAGGCCATTACAGCGGCCTGATCTGCAAGGCCGCCGACGCCGGCTACAAGATCATCATCGTCCTCGCCGGCCTGCACAACAACCTGCGCTCCCAGACGCAGATGAGGCTCGACGAAGCCTTCCTCGGATACGAGACCAAGCCCAACCACGAGGACATCCTGCCGATCGGCGTCAGCGAGATCGACGGCGACCCTGCGATCCGGCCCAACTACGCCACGAACCGCACGAACGGCGGCGACTTCAATGCCGGCATAGCCCAGAAGCTCGGCATCACGCCGGAGCAGCGGCCCTGGCTGTTCGTGGTCAAGAAGAACAAGACCGTGCTGGAGCGTCTCCTGCGCTGGATACGCAACCATGTCGCCAACGTCCACGACCCGGAGACCGGCCGCCGGATCGTGACGAACCTGCCGCTCTTCCTCATCGACGACGAGGCCGACCACGCCAGCGTGGACACGGGCGAGACCGTGCTGGATTCCGACGGCAAGCCCGACCCCGACCACCAGCCCACGGCGATCAACAGACTGACCAGGCGGATCCTCCATTCCTTCTCCCGATCCGCCTATGTCGGCTACACCGCCACCCCCTTCGCCAACATCTTCATCCACGAGCGGGGAGAGACCCGCGAGGAAGGCCCCGACCTCTTTCCCGCCAGCTTCATCGTCAACCTCGCGGCTCCGTCGAACTACATCGGCCCGGGGAAGGTCTTCGGGACGAACGGCAAGGATGGCCGCGAGGGCGGGCTTCCGCTGGTGAGGCAAGTCGACGACTACTGCTTGTCCGACGGGGTCGGCGGGTGGATGCCGCCCAAGCACCGGAACGGCCACCAGCCCCTCGTCGACGGGGAGGACACGCTTCCGGAGTCCTTGAATGAAGCCGTCGACGCCTTCGTGCTGGCCTGCGCCATCCGCAGCCTGAGGGGGCAGGCGGACGCGCACAGCTCCATGCTCGTCCACGTCACCCGCTTCACCTCCGTGCAGAAGGCCGTCCACTCGCAGGTGGAGGAGCGTGTCCGCCACATCAAGCAGCGGCTGACCCGCCGGATCGGCCACGAGTCGGTCGTCGCAGCGCTCAGGGGGCTTTGGGAAAGGGATTTCAGGCCGACCACCTCGGACATGGCCGAAACGCATCACGACCTGGTGCACGGCGACACGTTCGGCTGGGCGGAGATCGAAGCCAAGCTGGCGGACACGGTCTCCGACATCCAGGTCCGCATGATCAACGGCACGGCCAAGGACGCCCTCGACTACGCCGACCACGACGGCGCGGGCCTGAAGGTGATCGCCATCGGCGGCGACAAGCTCGCCCGCGGCCTGACGCTCGAAGGGCTGACGGTCAGCTATTTCCTGCGGGCGTCGAAGATGTACGACACCCTCATGCAGATGGGCCGCTGGTTCGGCTACAGGCCGGGCTACCTCGACCTCTGCCGCCTCTACACCACGGGAGAGCTCTGCGAGTGGTTCGGCCACATCGCCGACGCCTCGGAGGAGCTCCGCGAGGAGTTCGACCTCATGGCCGCCAGCGGCGCCACGCCGCGGGAGTACGGGCTGAAGGTGCAGTCCCATCCCGTGCTTCTCGTGACGTCACGGCTGAAGATGCGCTCGGCCCGGAACCTGATGCTATCGTTCAGCGGCCAGCTCCTGGAGACCGTGGCGTTCCATCGGGAATCCGACATCCTTGAACGGAACCTCGCCGCGGCCCGAAGGCTGGTGTCGTCCCTCGGCGCGCCCGAGGAGAATCCGGTCAGGGTCAGGAACGGGGCCAGGCAGGCATGGCGGGGATACCTGTGGGAGGGAGTCCCGGCCGCCGACGTCGTCGATTTCCTCATCGCCTACAGGACCCACCCGGAGGCCCACAAGGTCAACAGCGTCCTTCTTTCCCAGTTCATCCAGTCCCTCGTTGCCGAGGGCGAGCTGACGAACTGGACCGTGGCGCTCATCGGCGGCGGCGACGGCAAGCCGTCTGCGTTCCGCGACGGCGTCTCCGTGGACATGCTCCAGCGCGCCGCGCACGGGGCGCATTCAGACCGCTACTCCATCCGGCGCCTGATGTCGCCCCGCGACGAGGCGATCGACCTGGACGAGGCCGCGTGGACCGCCGCGCTCGCCGTCACGCGGTCCGCGTTCCACGCCGATCCCGCGAGGCACGGGTCGGGCGAGCCGCCCGACGCCCCGAACGGCCCTGCCATCCGCCGCGTCAGGGGATTCGGGGCCGAGGGCGTTCCCGCCCGGCCGGACCGCAGCGTGCTGTTCATCTACGCCATCGATCCCGACCTCGCCGGGCCGGAGGCGGGCCTGCCGCCCGACGCGCCCCCGGTGGTCGCCTTCGCCATCAGCTTCCCCGACAGCAGGTCGGGCGCCAAGGTGGAGTACAAAGTCAACAACGTCGCATGGGAGCTGGAATATGGCGCCGCGGACTGACGCCGAGAGCCTGCGCCAGGCGTGGCGGGCGCTTTCCTGCAAGGGCGGCGGCGAGGGATGGCGCACGATCCCCATCCAGTTGGAAGCCCCCTGCCGCCTGCTGGCGGGGCGGCACTGCCCCGGGGACGAGGAGGCGATCATCGTCGGCTTCAGCGGGGTCAGGCTTCCCCCGGATTACCATCTCCCGCAAGGGCACGGCTTCGGCGTGGCGAAGCCCTCCGGCGAGGCGTTGGGAACGTCGCACGCATGGCTTGCCCTGTCCCGCAAGGCGGCCGGCGGCATCGACCTGTTCGCCATGATGGCGGGGGACGTGGTTCGGCTGCTCGAAGGGTGCGCCGATGCGGGCGAGGAACGTCTTTTCCAGCTCTTCCTGTCGCGGATCCGCGCATGGCAGGACTTCATGGAACGCGGACGGGACGGCGTGCTCGGACAGGAGGCCGAAGTCGGCCTCTTCGGCGAGATGGTCGTCCTGAAATCCCTGCTCGACGCGGGCGTGCCGGCCAATTTCGCCCTCGACGCATGGCAAGGGCCGCTCGACGGCCTCCAGGACTTCCTCGTCGGCTCGGGAGCCATCGAGGTGAAGACGACCCTGTCCGCCAGCGGCTTCCCGGCGACCGTCAATTCGCTTGAGCAGCTTGACGAGACGCTTCGCCAGCCTCTCTACGTGGCCGGGGTGCGCCTCGCGCTCGGCGGGGCCGGCATGACCCTGCCGGAGTTCACCGACGTGATCCGGGAGGTCCTGAAGGACCGGCCGACGGCCCTCGGGATGTTCGAGAGCCGTCTCGTGCAGGCCGGCTACCTCCGGGCGCTTGCCGACAAGTATGTCCGCCGGTTCGCGCATTCGGGAACCGCGGTCCTGCCCGTCGAGGGCGATTTTCCGAGGCTGACGCGGATGAACGTCGGCCCCGGCGTCAGGAAGGCTCGCTACGAGGTCGACCTCGACCTTTCCGGCGTGGCCGACGTCGGCCTTGTCCACGCGCTTGAGAAGTTGGGGGGAATGTAGATGGAGCTTGAGGATTTTCTCCGGCAGACCCAGTCCGAGGTCAGGGGCGAGACCGACGTGCCCTATCCCGAGCTCGTCTTCGCCGAGGTCGTCATGCAGCACATGGCGGACGTCGGCATGACCTTCGAGCCGGTCGTCTGCCACTATCTCCACACCGGCAAGGGGAACGTGGGCACGCTGAGACTGAGCGGCTACGCCATCTCCGAGGAGGCCGACCAGATCGACCTCTTCGTCAGCCTCTACGCAGGCGTGGACACGGTCACCCCCATATCGGACGTCGACACCAAGACGGCGGCGGAACAGTGCATCCGCTTCCTCTCCCGGGCGGCGGACGGCACCCTGCTCAAGGACATGGAGGAGACCCACGAGGCGTACGGCCTGGTGCTCAACATCAAGGAGTCCTACGAGAGCCTGGACCAGATCCGCATCTACGTGCTCACCGACCGGATGGCCAAGGCGAAGAACTTCAAGGCCCGCGAGGTGAAGGGGAAGACCATCAAGCTTGAGGTCATGGACATCGAGCGTCTCCACCGCCACTGGTCGTCGGGCAAACCCCGCGACGAGCTGGTGGTGAACTTCGAGGAGGTGTCGGGAGGCGCCCTGCCTTGCGTGTATGTGCCCGGCCAGATGGCCGACTACGACTACGCGCTGACGGCCATCCCGGGCGAGGCGCTGAGATTCGTCTATGAGAAGTACGGCGCCCGCCTGCTTGAGGCGAACGTGCGCTCGTTCCTGTCGGTCACCGGCAAGGTGAACCGCGGCATCCGGGACACGCTGCGGGACGACCCGGAGAAGTTCATGGCCTACAACAACGGCATCGTCCTCGTGGCCGACGAGATCCATCTCGGCAAGACCGACGACGGCGCCCCCGGCATCCTCTGGCTGAAGGGCATGCAGGTGGTCAACGGAGGCCAGACGACGGCGTCCATCTACTTCACCAAGAAGAGGACGCCCGAGATCGACCTGCGGCGTGTCCGCGTCCCCGCGAAGATCATCATCCTCAAGTCGAAGGACGGCCCGGACGAGGAGGCCCTGATCTCGGACATCTCCAAGTACGCCAACAGCCAGAACGCCGTGAAGATGTCCGACCTGTCGGCGAACAAGCCGTTCCACGTCGAGATGGAACGGCTCGCCCTGTCGACGTACTGCCCCGACGGCGTCGGCCGCTGGTTCTACGAGCGGGCCGCCGGCAGCTACAACACCATGCTTGCCCGCGAAGGCACCACGCCGGCGAAGCTCAGGGCGCTCAAGGAGGCGATCCCGCCCGCTCGGAAGATCACGAAGACCGATCTCGCGAAGTACCTCCACGCGTGGGACAGCAAGCCCCACCATGTCAGCTTCGGGTCCCAGAAGAACTTCGAGCGGTTCATGGAGGGGTTCAAGGAGGTCGACGGACAGCCTGCGGTCCCGTTGCCGGGCGTCGCCGACTACAAGCGGATGATCGCCAAGGCCATAGTATTCAAGAAGGTCCAGAAGCTCGTCCGCCCCATGTTCCCGGCGTTCCAGGCGAACGTGGCCGCGTACACCGTCTCCGTCCTCGCCGACCGCCTCGGCGCGCGGATGGACCTCGAAGGAGTCTGGACCCGACAGGACCTGTCCATGCGGTTGCAGGAGCAGATCATGGCCTGGGCCGGGGAGGTCAACGACGTCCTGCACCGCACGGCGGGAGGCAGGATGATCTCGGAATGGGCGAAGAAGCCCGAATGCTGGGAGGCAGTCCGGGAGCACGCGTATTCGGCTCCCCTCGACGGCATCCCGGAGGTGCGCTGACGGCGGGAGGGACCCATGGCCGACGTGGTGCCGAAGGAGGTCCGCAGCAGGATGATGGCGGGCATCCGGGGCAAGGACACCCGACCCGAGATGGCGGTCAGGAGGGCGCTCACGGCCGCGGGTATTCGCTACCGCCTGCACCGGCGGGACCTTCCGGGCGCCCCCGACTTGGTCATGTCCGGCCGGCGGGCCGTCGTGTTCGTCCACGGCTGCTTCTGGCACAGGCACGAGGGGTGCCGTCACGCGAAGCTACCGTCGTCCAACGCAGGGTTCTGGAGGGCGAAGCTGGACCGCAACGTCGAACGCGACAGGAAGGCGGCCGCGGACCTCCTCGCGGCGGGATGGCGGGTGCTCACCGTCTGGGAGTGCGCCACCAGACGCGGTTCGGAATCCGAGCTGCAAAGGCTCCTCCTCGCCTGGCTGGAAGGTTCCGAAAGAAGTTCCGAAGTGCCGGCCCCAAGGGAATTTGTGGACGGAAGCGGTCAATGATGTGGAAAAGACTTCCCCGAGCCGGTAATTGTTGGCGATGCGACTGAGGACGATCGATCTTTTCTGCGGCGGCGGCGGAAGCAGCTGGGGCGCTAAGAACGCGGGGGCGGAAATCGTCTGCGGCGTCGACGCGTGGGATGTCGCAACCAGCACCTACGCGGCGAACTTCTCCGGCGCGAGGGGCCTCAACGTCAGGATGGAGGAGGAGTCCGGCCCGTCCATCCTCGGCGAGGTCGGCGAGATCGACCTTCTCCTCGCCTCGCCGGAATGCACCAACCACACATGCGCGAAGGGTTCCCGTCCGCGTGACGAGGGGAGCAAGAAGACCGCCCATTACGTCACGAATTTCGCGAGGGAACTGAACCCCCGCTGGGTCGTGGTCGAGAACGTGGTCCACATGCGTAGCTGGGACGGGTACGACCCGCTTGTCTCCGACCTCAAGGGGCTGGGCTACAACGTCCTCCCGCAGGTGCTTGACGCCACCGACTTCGGAGTGCCCCAGTCGCGGCGGCGGCTGTTCCTTCTCTGCGACCGGGAGGCGGAGCCGCTCCCCATCTCCCCCTGCGGCCTGCCGTCGGGGACAGTGGACCGGGACATCCTGGTCGATGGCGGCTGGCGGTCGCGGCCACTCTACCGTCCCGGCCGGGCCGAGGGGACCATCGCCCGCGCCGAGCGGGCCATCGCCGCCCTGGGGCGGGGGGTGCCGTTCCTGATCGTGTACTACGGCTCCGACGGCAGCGGCGGCTGGCAGCCGCTCGACCGCCCGATCCGGACCCTGACGACGCTGGACCGCTTCGGACTCGTCACGTGGGAAGGCGACGAGCCGATGCTCCGCATGCTCCAGGTACCGGAGCTCCGCCGTGCCATGGGCTTCGGAGGCGCATACCGCATGCCCTTCGGGTCGCGCCGGGACCGGATCAGGCTTCTCGGCAACGGCGTCTGCCCCCCGGTCATGGAGGCGATCGTGCGGTCACTGACGTGCCGGCGGACCGAGGCGCTGGCCGCCGAGTGACTCGGCCAATCCGAACCCATCGTTCAAAATCACATTGAAAGTGGCACGGGCCCCATGCCCACACATATACTGATTCCTCGATTACTTATTTCATAATTAAGGGAGATCAGCAGCATCACTCCATGAGGCATCCATCAGCCATTACTGGATAGCCACCCACTGAACCAAACAAGTCGAGCCAGTTCTAGCGATCAAACGGAAATTTCAATTGCCGGACGAAAGTGAGGAGCACCTCCACTTCCAGGATAGAGCCATCCATGACCTATCGAATTTCCAAATCCATAGATTCTTGCGATCTCCGTTGGCGGTGTGCTCTTGTTGTCCAGCGAGTTCGCCCAGGCAATTTTTCCACTCTTACAAGAGAGGCGCCAGAAAGGGATCCAAGGTCCAATTTCCGGCAAGCGCATAGTGGTGGCCCGAAGGAAATCTGTCAGCGGATCCGTGCCCATGGCATCAACACCGCGTTCACCGACCGAGAACGTGCTGGTCGTGGCATCGACATGCCAGCTTGCCGCCGCCCCAGAGGTGGCAAGCGAACGCCACCGCTCTTCGAGTTGTCGGCAGGCATCGCGGATGTCATCGAAACAGGGCCCCATCTGTTCCCACCTCTCCTGCCGTACAGCGTGTCCGCTCACGGAGGTCCTCAGTAAGCGGCGGAGAGGGGAAAGCCAATCGGCCATCTCGTCAAGCACTGTATCCAAGTCCCCTAGATCAATTCCATCAACAAAGGGGATGCGAACAGTCGCGAGATCGAGCAGCCGCCTCGGCCTCTCCGCCGACCAATCATTGACTGTCATGCCTGCGACGGTGACCACTCCGCCGAAGAGATTGTCCACAAGAAGATTGTCTGTCCAACCGATGGTGCTCTGGGTGCAGCCCACGAGCGGGGCTGGCAGGACCACGAGCCGCCCGGAACGAATCAGCGGGAGGGCCCGTGTTGCGAGGAATGTGGAAACCTCAGCTGGCAAAAAATTTGCCCATCCGGCGCCTATGAGAAACCCATCTACTCCTTCCAATTTATCCCGCATTATGCAGTACCCTTGCCCTCCTGCCTTGGCGCCACCGCTCAAATCTTCGGGAAGTGGGACGGGGCCTAGCGAAGGCCGCATCTCCCCTTTCCAATTAATGACAACCGTGTCGTACAAGGGACAAAACACTCGCACCCATCGAGAAATCTCCTTGACAGAGATTGCATCGACCACAATGGCGTTCAGCGGCGATGCCTTGATTGCGGCGACGATGCGTGCGAAGCCCCCGCGACCCCATACATCGATCAATTCAGAATAAGGACGCTTGCCAAGCTCTCCAGGATACGTTTCGAACCATTTCAATAGCGGGCTCATCTGGTCAGCTACTACCCTGCGCAGGCCATCCCTCGCTACTTGGTCGCGTATCGCCAAAGCCCCATCGGATCCATACCAGTTGGCCACAGGCAAAATGCTGTTCTCCAACCAAGCAAGCTTCTTGGTCGCCACATGCCGCACGTTGGCGGACAGGGAGTGCGACGAGAGCATGTCGGTGAGAACGGAGCGGGCCTCATTGACCTTGCCCCCGAATGCCAGCGCCTGGGCTTCGCCCAATGCAGCCTGAGAACCAAACCTTTCCTTGAATGACGGTGTAGCCATACGGGCGGGCGAACGGACCTGCCTGAAGTGGACGGATGCATCATCGTGACGGCCGAGACCGAGGGCGGCAACGGCAAGCTGGCAATGGCATTCACCGGAGTATAGCTCGACGTTGCCGGGGAGGTCTCGACCGTGTTTCTCGACAAGTGCCAGTGCCTGGGAGAACGCGTCGAACGCCTCCATCAGAAGCGAGTGGCGAGTGTCGGCAGGTTCAGATTCTACGCGCGCGCAATTCAAATGTGCTCCGTGTTGCTCCACAAGTGCCTGGTCTTGACATAGCGAATCGAACGCCTCCTTCACGAGTGAGTGGGCATTATCTGCAGCTTCGGACTCACCGCGCGCCCAACTCAAAGAGATCTCTCCCTTGATCTTCAGCCCGTTAGCCAGACCAGCAATCCATCTCGTGCGATGCTCGGGATCGCTGATTTCGCGCTGGCGCGTAATTTCAAACCAACGCTCGGCTTCGCCCAAATATTGGCGCGCTTCCTCCCTAAGATTGATCTCCCCTGCCACACGGGCCACATCCAAGGCTGTCATCCCCGCCCGCCACGGATCATCGGCGCCGACAGCTAACCTGTGGATTTCCAAGCAAAGTTGGCGCGCTTCACTAAACCGAGATCGATTAGCAAACTCGCCAGCAACATCGCTCAACAGCAACATTGCCAATTTGGCAAGATCACCATCCCGCACCACCATGTCCTGTACAGACTGGACGAGACTTTCGACGCCAGACGCTGAAGCGCTCCCTGCGCTACAAAACGTCATTAGCCAAGTGGCCGCCAGCTGTAGCCGGACCCTGTCGTCCTCAATTATTTTCAATAGAGCTTCGACATCTGCTGCGAGTTCAAGCCCTTCGTCGTTCCGCTTCAACTGCCAAAGAACCTGCAACTCTACGAGAAGAGCTTCCGCTTTCACATTGGCGGTGTCGCCGGACTGAAGGACAGCGATCCGGGCAAATTCGAGCGCCTTTTCGGAAGCGCCTTGTAGTCGGGCGAGGCTTGCGCGTTCCAAGGCGACGAGGCCGACATCGGCATCGCATGCTTCGAGCGCCTGAATATGTGCTCCCATTTCCGTAATCAGGTTCAGATGAGAGCTCTCGGAGTCCCAATCCCCACTGACGACCATGTGATCGAGGTTCCGAAGAACGGCTCTCAGTGCCTTTCGTTCTGCTTCGCGGTCATCACTGATCTTTGCAATCACGAGCGCTTCTCGGGCAAGCCCAAGCGCTCCGCGGAAGTCGGTGGCAGTCATACACTTGACGCATTCGCGAAGCTTATCCTCCGCCGTGGCAGCGTTATGCTGATCACACAGCTTAGCAACCCACCACTCGTCGAAGAAGCGACGGACTAACTGGGGCTGGCCCCTGAGCTTGTCCATGATCGTCCCGGACGACCAAATCTCGATCACTACTCCGCGAGACAAGAACCAATGCGCCGCGTTTTCCAATTCCCGGTGGACAGTGACATCATCGATTGAACAAGAGACGATCAGCACGTATTTAGCTATGTCGCCACGACTGCTCCAGTCGTCGAAGCGCTCCTTGAATTCTGCGACATGAGTTCTCAGATGCGACCCTTTGTACTCGGCGTAGCGCTTGCACTGAAAAAGCTCGACCTTCCCATCCTGACGCCGCCCGATAATGTCGACAGCCTGATCCGCCTGCCCCCTCTTGCCGTGAAGGTCAGCTGAATTGATTCCGGGCTGAGCCCTGACAAGGGCCGCGCAGAAATTCTCGAATACCTCGGGAGAGAGCTCGGAGAGCCGCGCGCCGGCCGATCCCTGCAGCGGTGGTGGAACCAGTTGATGTTTCCCCATCAGCCCCCCCAAAAAATCGGTGACAAATGTCGTCCAACCCATTGTGGCTCCGGGAGCAGGGAACGTCCACGCCTAACGAGACACCCGTTGATGACTATGCGACCATCGCAAGATAGAGAAGTCGGCTCGGCCTGTACCCGGCCGAGATCGGTATTCGAGCAACTCGATAATCCATCCATGCGATAGCGACTCGATCGGGGCCCGTTTGACGGCGTGTATGCCGACGAAGTCGGCCGAGCAGTGATCGATGACCATCATCTTTGATGCTTGGCTCTCGCCGGTCACGGTCACGATGATCTCGGTGCTCTTCACCCGAACATCGGAATCCGATACCTGACCTTGGCGATCTCCGGGACGAGAATCGGGATCTCGAAGCCGTGGCCATTGATCAGGCCGTACTTCTTGTCCGCCCCCTTGCCTTGGCTCCAGCCGCCGAGGGCCTGCCCCTTCCGCTCCTCGACGCCGCAGTTCTTGCAAGCGATCTCGAAGTTGTGCCGGAAGGAATGGAACACGTGGACGCCGGGCGTGCGGACCTTCAGCTCGTCCAGCCGCTCCCTGATGCGGTCGCGGATGGAGCCGTAGCAGTAGTCGCCGCCGTGGGGGACGGTGGCGAGCACGCGGGGATGCCCCTCCCTCGCCCGCCTCAGGGCAAGTTCGACGTAGCCCATCTCGATCAGCTTGGGGTGGACGGGGATGGTCCGCTTCGACGGCTCGTTCTTCGCCTTCCGCCAGTCCTTGTCCGTCACGCTGATGCACCAGTGGCCGTCGATCTCGGTCACATCTCCGACGCCGACCTGAGCCGCCTCGTTGCCACGGAATCCGTGGAGCAGCCCCAACGCCAGCATCCAATCGACGTCGTCGGCCGGCCGCCACTCCGGCGTCGGGAACATCTTCGCCAGCAACCCGTCGGGGAAGGCCTGTCGGGTCGGCTTGTCGGGGGCGTTCTTCGGCCTGACGTAGAGACCGTCGGCCATGTTGGCGTCCCGCATGCCGTGGTCGGTGGCGTAGCCGAAGATGGTCCCGATCGCTGTCAGGTACTTCTTGATGGTCGGCTCGGCCAGCAGGGGGATGTCCTCGCCGTCTTCAAGACGGGCGCGGACGTCCTCGGCGATGCGCCGATAGTCCCAGCCCTCGTACTCCGGCCAGCGGGACGCCGACTTGCCGTAGACGGGAATGAACCGGAGCACCGCGTCGCGGAGATCGTCCTTCACGTCCAGCCGGCTGATGGTGTCCAGCCGCCGCTCCCTGCCGAAAACGTCCACCAGCAACTCGATCGGGGTGACGTAGCTCCCCTTGGTGCTGTCCTCCAGATCGACGCGGTCCCCGTCCTTCACGAAGGCGTCCACCAGGTCGCCGATCGTGTGCCGCTTCACCTTCGACAGGCCGACCTTGGCCGCGACCGCCTTGAACTCGGCGACCTCCCGCCGCGTCACGGGCGGGGAAGCGAGGGTGGTCTCGCGGGGCGTCCGCAGATGCTCCAATAGGCGGTCCCTGAGGGCGTCGACCAGCCATTCGGGCATCACCATCCTCTTGAGGGCGGCGTGCCACTCGATCAGCCGCCCCTCCTCGGGACGCTCGATCGGGAGTTCGACGCCCGCGTCCAATAGCTCCCTGACGGAATTCATGTTGAGGATGGCGGCGCCGACGAAGGCGTCCATCTCGGCGGGCGTCATCGAGCCGACGTGGCGGGGCTTCAACGCGGCCTCGGCCTCCTCGACCGCCTTGCGGAAGCCTGCCCTGATCTCGTGGAGCATGTCGGGGGCGGTGTCCTCCGCCACCCTCGGATCCTTGGTTCCCAGCGACCGCCGGACATGGGTGCGGCCGCGGTACTGCGGATGATCCTTCAGCTCGACGGGGACACGCAACTGGACATGATAGATTCCGTCCCTGACGACGAGCCCCTTCAGCTTCACCGCCATGCCGCCCCCCCAATGTTGACAATGTATGCCGGAATGTATGCCGTTCCGTATGACGAAGTCCAACGATTCCAACAGCTTCAACCGCTTAGGGGTGCAGGAGTCTTTCCTCCCTAAACTTGAGCCCCTGCTTCGGCAGGGGCTTTTTTTCGCGGTTTTCCGCCGTTTTTGGCATGCCCGCATCCGGAGAGCGTCGCCTCCGGTTTCCCATTCTGGTTTCCCAGTTTCCGAGGCCTGCCGTCGCCGAATCCCACAAGTTGTATGCGGTCCATGCGGCTTCGAAGTCGTCGTTTGATGCGAGCCTCGATAGACCTCCATGCCGATCCCATATGGGGCGCAGTAACGAACGGCAAGGAGAACGCCGCGATGCCTGGCGTGATCTTGTTGGTGGCGACCCGCAAAGGCGCTTGGCTTTTTCGGGGCGATGCCGGGCACACGAGATGGAACGCGGACGGACCGCATTTTCTTGGCCACGTGATCAACCACATGGTTCTCGATCCGCGCGACGGCCGGACCCTGCTGGCGGCCGGCAAGACCGGGCATCTGGGGCCGACGATTTTCCGTTCCACCGATCGCGGCGGCTCCTGGATGGAAGCGTCGCGGCCGCCGGCATTTTCTAAGGCAGACGAGGGCGAGTCCGCGCCCAGCGTCGATCATACGTTCTGGCTGACCCCCGGACATCCCGACGAGCCCGGTGCTTGGTATGCCGGCACGTCACCGCAGGGGCTGTTCCGGTCCGAGGATTACGGCGATAACTGGGCCCCGGTGGCGGGCTTCAACGATCGCCCGGGCGCCCGGGCCGCGGCCGGCGGCCCGCAGGACGGCACACCGGACGGGCCGAAACTGCACTCGATCATCGTCGATCCGCGTGACCGGCAGCATCTTTACTTGGCGATGTCGGGCGGCGGAGTCCACGAATCCACGGATCGAGGGGCCAACTGGCATCCGCTGGTGCAAGGGCTGGACGTGGTGCCCGGGTTCGACCCGACCAACCTGGCGGTCCACGATCCTCATTGCGTCCGCCTTTGTCCCTCCCGACCCGACCGCCTTTACCAGCAGAATCATTGCGGCATCTACCGCCTGGACCGGCCTTCGGAGGAATGGGTGCGAATCGGCAAGACCATGCCGTCCGACGTCGGCGACATCGGGTTTCCGATCGTCCCCCATCCGCGGGACGCCGATTGTGCCTGGGTTTTTCCCATGGACGGCACCGAAGCGTGGCCGCGGACCTGTCCCGGCGGCATTCCCGGCGTCTATGCGACCCGCGACGGCGGCGCCAGTTGGACCCGCCAGTCCGCCGGGTTTCCGAGCGACCAGGTGTGGTGGACGGTGAAGCGCCAGGCGATGATCGCCGATGCGCTGGATCCCGTCGGAGTCTATTTCGGCACGACGAGCGGCGAATTATGGGCAAGCCGCGACGAAGGCGAAACTTGGACGTGTGTCGTTCGCCACCTCCCCGAAATCTATGCCGTGGAGGCGGCGGTCACGTGACGCGCGTCTTCATCCCCAGCGTCTTACGGTCCTACACCGGCAGCGGCGAGGTCACGACGAAAGGCAACACCCTCGACGAGGTGCTGACCGATCTCGACCGACGGTTCCCCGGCCTGCGTTTCCGGATCGTCGACGAGCAGGATCGGATCCGCCGCCATATCCGCGTCTTCGTGAACGGGCAACAAACCGTCGACCTCGACTGTCGGCTGGCCGCCAGTGACGAAATCCACATCGTCCTCGCGCTCAGTGGCGGGTGACGCCGCCCGCCACCACGGCAGCCTCCATTTTGCCCGTCGCGCGGCCAAAAGCCTCCCTGATCCGTTGGCGTCCCACAGCAGCACGAAAATCCCTATCCGGCCCGGCCAGCGCCGGTCGATTGGTGGGGACTGATGTCAGAGGTTAGCCAGTCTGGTTTCCCGGTTTGGTTTCCCTGCCCTCAGCCGGACCACGGAGAACATTGGGTCGCCTGGGTTCCGGCGCGCTCACTCGCGCTTCCAAGGCAGGGTCTGCCCCTCGGGCCAGGACAGCAGGTGGCTGGCGCAGGCGCGGCAGTCGCTGCTGCCGAAGCCGGGCAGGGGAACCGGCAGATGCGCCAGGGCACGGACCAGGGCGCATTCGTCGCCGCCTTCGAACACCCAGGCACCCAGCACCCGTCCCGCCTCGGTCAGGCGGTCCACGTGCCAGCGCACCGCCTTGCCCCGGCGCATGTGGCGGGACAGCCGGGCCCCGAGGCCGCCGGAACCGCGCGCGCTGCCGCAATAGATATAGCGCCCCGGCGGCAGGCCGGCGGCCGGCGCCTCCAGCACGACCACCAGCGCATAGGCGCCCGGCACCGCCGGGATGGCGTCCGGCCGGATGTGGAAACTGGGCATGGCGCCATCATACCCGCTCGACGGGCGCCGAGGGAACCGGGCCGGGCCGGTCGTATCACGCGGCCAGGGACAGCGGCGCGCCCTCGGCCTCGATGCGCTCCAGCAGCCAGGTGGCGAAGCGGGCGTCGCGATGGGCGTCGCGATGGGCGCTCCAGGCCGCCAGCAGGCCCTTGAGGGCTCCTTGGGTGGCGGCGCGGCCGGCCAGCGCGCCGGCATGGGTGGCGTTGCGGTCGGCCAGGGCGTCGGCGTCGTCCGCCGCGGCCTCGACCGCCTCGGCGCTGCGCAGCAGCGCGTCGCGATCCGCCAGGTCAGGCGCGGTGGCGGCCAGGCGGCGGATCGTCCGCCACAGGCGGGCATTGAACTCGGCCGCCGCCGCATGGTCGGCCGACGTTCCGGCGCTCTCGATGCGCAGCTTGCCGACTTCCAACGCCACCGCCAGCGCCACGTCCAATCCCATGCCCTGCCTGATCCACACAGCCATCGCCAACTCCGAAATGCGTCATCTTCCCCCGAAGGCCAGTGTGTCGATTCCGCGACGGTCGCACATGTGCGCAGGAGGTTAGGAAATCGTTAAGGCACCAACACCAACGGATAGGCCACCTATACGCCCAGTCATCGGAATCGTTCCAAGGTAGGGGAGGCGACCAGTCCCCGCCGGGAGGTGGCGACGTCCAGGCGGTCGAGCAGCCAGTCCTCGAACCGCCGCCGCGACGACGCGCTCCACTCGGCCAGCAGGGCGTCGCGGGCGCGCACCGTCGCCGCCTCGCCGGCCAGGTCGCGGGCCAGCGCCAGTCCCCGGCCGGCGATGAAGGCCAGGTCGCGCGGATCGGGGCATGGGGCGGCGTCGGCGACCAGCAGCACGGCCACGTGATCGGCGGCATCGACCAGCATGGCGCGCTCGTCGAGCGTCGGGCAGCCTTCGGCCAGCATCCGCGTCATTCGCCACAGGCGCAGAACCGAGGCGACCGCGCGCTCCAGCTGGCCGGCGGACCGTGCCGCCAGCAGCCGACCGGCGGTGACGTCCAGCGCGACCGCCAGTTCCAAATCCAGCCGGTGGCCGAGCCACCGCCACTCCACGTTCATGGCTTCCTCCCTGCCGCCCGTGCCCCGCCGTCCCTGTTCTACTCCTGGGACGGGGGCGGCATAATATGGAAGGCGGCAGGGGCGCGGGCGGGCTTAAGGATTATCGTCGCCAGGGCGGCGTGGCAGCGGCGGCGCGACGCCGCCGTCGGGCAACGGGCGGTCGTCGCCGCCCAGAACGCGGTGCATGATCACCACGTCGACCCAGCGGCCGAACTTGAGGCCGACGCCGCGCAGCACCCCCTCCTGGCGGAAGCCCATGGACCGGTGCAGGCCGATCGAGCCCTGGTTGGCGGAATCGCCGATCACCGCGATCATCTGCCGGTAGCCGAGATCGGTGCAGCGGTCGATCAGGGCCTGCAACAGCGTCCCGCCGATGCCGCGACGGGTGACGAAGGGCGCCACGTAGATGGAGTCCTCGACGGTGTAGCGATAGGCCGAGCGCGACCGGAACGGGCCGGCATAGGTGTAGCCCAGGACCTCGCCCTTTTCCTCGGCCACCAGATAGGGCAGGCCGCGCTCGCGGGTGGCGGCAAGGCGGCGACGCATCTCGTCGATGGTGGGCGGGTCCTCCTCGAACGAGGCGGCGGTGCGGGCGACATAGGACGCATAGATGGCCTGCACCTGCGCCATGTCGTCGGCGACCGCCTCGCGAACCAACACGGACAGCGGCGGCTGCATCGGCGCGGTCATGGGAACGACTGCCCCTGGGCGCAGGACGCGAGATCCGCCACCACCTGGTCGAGATCGGCGGCCAGCCGGGCGAACCCGGCCGACTTGGCGTGGCGGTCCTCGTTCATGTAGAGGCCGCGGTTCAACTCGATCTGGATGGCGTGGCTGCCGCCGCGCGGCTGACCGTAATGGCGGGTGGTGAAGCCGCCGGCATAGGGCGTGTTGCGCACCACCCGGTAGCCGAGCGCCCGGAACGAATCCTCGAGGGTCTGGGTGAACACCGACGAGCAGGCGGCGCCGAAGCAGTCGCCCAGCACCACGTCCACCCGCGACAGCCCCATGTCGCGGTCCATGGGACCGCCGACGGACGGCATGGAATGGCAATCCACCAGCAGCGACCAGCCGAACCGGTGCCGGGTCGTGTCGACCATCTGGCGCAGCCGCGCGTGGTAGGGCCGGTAATAGGCGGCGATGCGCCGCTCGGCCTCGGCCACCGGCAGCTTGCCGGCATAGATCTCGGCGCCCGACGCCACCACCCGGGCGATGGTGCCCAGTCCGGCGGCGACGCGCGGGCTGCGGGTGTTGGCGTGGCTGGGCAGCGGCCCCGAGAACATGCCGGGGTCCAATTCATAGGGCTCGCGGTTGGGATCGCAGAAGGCGCGCGGAAACCGCGCCGACAGCAGCGGGGCGCCGTGGCCGACGACGCCGGCATAGAGTTCGTCGATGAAGCTGTCCTCGGACCGCCGAAGCGCGACCGGATCCAGCCGCGACATCGCCACGAAATCGGGCGGGTAGTCCCGCCCCGAATGCGGCGAGGCGAAGACCAGCGGCACCGTCTGCTCGGCGGGAGCGGCAACCGTCAGGATCAGGCTTTCATCAGCGATCGGCAGCAGCGGACTGTCCATGGACAGAGGTATTAGCAGGTTGCGGCCCCGCTGTCAGTCGGGCACGTGTTCGTTCCCCCCGATGGTCGGGACGATAGCGATACGGAAGGGCTTGCAATGGTCCGGAAAAGACGCTAATAACGGCGCCCTCGACGCCGCCCAGCGGCGCGACGGGCGGTTAGCTCAGCGGGAGAGCACTACGTTGACATCGTAGGGGTCACTGGTTCAATCCCAGTACCGCCCACCATCGAAGGCCCCAGGGAAACCTGGGGCCTTCGTCCGTTTCGGGGCCTGGCCGCCGGACCGCTCACCCCGGCTCCCGCAGCTCTTGCAGGAACCTGGCGACCTCGGCCTCCAGTTCGCGGCTTTCGTTCATCAGGTCGTTGGCGGCTCCGAAGACGTCCTTGGACATCCGGCCGGTGCTCTTCGCCGCCTCGGCGACGCCGGCGATGTTGTGGGCGACCTCGCGGGTGCCATCGGACGCCTGTTCCACGTTGCGTGCGATTTCCCGCGTCGCCCCGCCTTGCTCCTCGACGGCGCCGGCGATGATCGACGACATCTCGTTGATGCGGTCGATGGTGTTGGCCACCGCGCCGATGGCGGCCACCGCCGCGCGGGTCTGGTCCTGGACCGCGCTGACCTGCAGCGCGATGTCGTCCGTGGCCCGGCCGGTCTGTCCGGCGAGGCTTTTCACTTCGTGGGCCACCACGGCGAATCCCTTGCCGGCCTCGCCGGCGCGGGCGGATTCGATGGTGGCGTTCAAGGCCAGCAGATTTGTCTGGCTGGCGATGTCGTTGATGAGGTTGGTGACCTCGCCGATCTTGTGGGCGGTCACGGACAGGCCGGAAATCTGCGCCTCGGCCGCCCGCGACTCCGCCAGGGCATGCCTGGCGACCTCGGCCGCCTCGGTGACCTGCCGCGAGATTTCGTGGATCGACGCGGTTAACTGGGCGCCGGCCGCCGACACCGTCTCGACATTGGCGGTGGCCTGCTCGGTCGCCGCCGACACCGCCGCGCTCTGACGTTCGGTCTCCTCGGCGTTGGCCGCCAGGGCATCGGCCGCCACATGCAGTTCCTCCACCGATCTGGCGATGGAGGAAACGACGGCTGTGATCCGGCTTTCCAGCGCGTCGGCCATGCCCAGCATCTCCCGGCGGCGCAGGTCGCGCATGCGCTGTTCCTGAGCCGCCTGATCGGCCTGGAGCCGGTCCCGCTCGATGGCGGCGGCGCGCAAAACCCCGACTGCGCGCGCCATGTCGCCGATTTCGTCGGCGCGCTCGGCATTGGGCACCGAGACCGTGGTGTCGCCGTCCGCCAACGTGGTCATGGCCGACGTCAGGGCGAGGACGGGCCGGGAAATGTTGCGGCCGAACAGCACGCCGAAGCCGGCCGCGAACGCCATGCACAGAACGCTGATCGCCAGCGTGGTGGAACTCAGTCCGTCGATGCGCGCCTGGGCCTCGGCGGCGGACGTCTCGCTGGTCTCGTGGATGACCACCGCCATGGCCTCGCTCAATTCGGTGATGCGGGCGCCGAGTTCGTTCATCTGGCGGCGGGTCGCGAGGAATTCCGACGTCTCCAGGCCCGAGCCCTGCTGCAGCTCGAAGGCCCTGGCGACCAGCGCGTGGTAGGTGGTGGTGAGACCGCGGATTTCCTGTGCCTGCGACCGCCGCTCCGGAACCTGGATGGAGGCGATCAGCTCGTCTTGGATCTTGGCGGTCTCGGCCATTCCCGCCCGGGCCTTCCGGCGGAAGACCTCGTCGTTGCGGGCCATCGTACGCGAGATGTCGAGGCGGGCGAGACTGAACGTCTTGGCCATCCGCTCGGTCAACAAGGCCGTCGTGCCCTTGCGCCGCAACGATTCGACGGCATCGGCGCTGATGCTGTTGGAATAAATCACCAGGCCGGCAAGCACCACGACCAACAAACCGACCGCCGCGAACCCCAATTGCAGGCGCTGAGCAATTCCAATCCGCACCATTCGTCTCCATGCTACTTCAAATTGAAATGCATTTCATTTTCTTGCATTTGCAAATGACATACGCACAGACCGCTGTCAATGTGGCACGAGGACATTGGGTCAGGCCCGGGTCTGCAGCCCGGCCAGGGCAAGATCGACCACCGACGCGCCCTCGGCCGCCAGGTCGAAGCCGCGCCCCTGCATGACCCAGCGCAAGGCGGTTCCCTGGACCAGGGCGATGAGGGCGAAGGCGGCGCGGTCGGGGTCGATGCCGGCACGGATTTCGCCGCTGTCCTGGCCCTCGCGGACCACACCCGACAAGGCGAGACGGAAGGCATCCATCACCCCCAGGATCGCCTGCTGGACGATCCCGCCCTCGGCCTGGAGCTCGCGCGACAACAGCACGGCCGGCAGCGCCGGCACGCCGGCGATGAAGCGGAACTGGCCGACCAGGAGCGTCCTCAACTTGTCCGACGGCGGTCCGCCGCCGCCCAGGGCCTCGGCCCAGCGCCGCGCCAGCCGCTCGCGCAGCCAGCCGATGACCGCCACCCAGATGTCGGACTTGCGGGGGAAGTGGCGGAACACCGCCGCCTGGGTGAGGCCGATGCGGCCGGCGATGGCCTCGGTGGTGATGCGGTCGGGGCCGACCTCGGCGGCGAGGTCGAGGGCGGTGACGATGATCTCTTCCCGCCGCTCCCCGGCCGGCTTGCGTTCGCGGCTCATGGCATGGCCTCCCCCGCCGCCCCGCCGTCGAGGCTGCCATCGCGCAAGACGTGCATTTCGTCGAAGCGGTCGAAGATCTTTTCGTCGTGGGTCACCACGATGACCGCCGCCCGCTGCTCGGCCGCCACCTTGCGCAGCAGGTCCATGACGATGCCGGCGCGCTGGGAATCCAGGGCGGCGGTGGGTTCGTCGGCCAGGATGATGCGCGGCCGGTTGGCCAGGGCGCGGGCGATGGCGACCCGCTGCGCCTGTCCCCCCGACAGCTGCGACGGCCGCCGGCCGGCATGCTCGCCCACCTCCAGGTAGTCCAGCAACTCGCGGGCGCGAGCGCGGGCGTCGGCGCGGCCCCGGCCGGCGAGGTCGAGCACCACCTCGATGTTCTCGGAGACCGACAGGAACGGGATCAGGTTGTGGAACTGGAAGATGAAGCCGATCTTTTCCAGCCGCAGGCGGCGAAGATCCGTCCGCCGCCAGCCGCCGTCGTAGACCACCTCGCCGTCCAGGCGCATCCAGCCGGCGCTGGGCTCGACGATGGCGCCGATGAGGTTGAGCAGTGTGCTCTTGCCCGACCCGCTGGGTCCAAGCAGCCCGACCACCCGGCCGGCATGGATGTCGAGGTCGAGGCCGCGCAGGGCATCGACCCGCGTCGCCCCGTCGCCGTAATGCTTGGCCAGCCCCCTCAGTTCGACCAGCGCCTCCATGTCAGCCTCCCAGCGCCTGGGCCGGATCGACCCGGAGCGCGTAGCGAACCCCCATCAGGCTGGCGGCCACGCACACCACCGCCACCACCGCGCCCAGGGCCAGGGTGTCGGCGGGCAGGATGATGACCCGGCGGGGGAAATGATCGGCGGCCAGGGCGATCAGGGCGGCGCCCAGGGTGAAGCCGATGCCGCCCAGGGCCAACGCCTGCTGGACGATCAGGCCGACGATGGCGCGGTCGGGGGCGCCGATCAGCTTCAGCGTGGCGATCTCGCGCATCTTGTCCATGGTCATGGTGTAGACGATCAGGGCGATGACCACCGCCGACACCGCCAGCAGGGTGGCGGTGAACAGGCCGATCTGGCGGCGGGCCTTCTGCACCACCGAGGTCAGCAGCAGCGCCTCCTGCCCGTCCTGGGTGAGGGCGCCGAGATGCTTCCAGCGGCGGATACCCTCGGCCAGCCGGTCGGGCGACGCGCCGGGCGCCAGCCGCGCCACCACCGCGTTGACCTGGTTGACGGAGCCCGCGTCGCCGCGCAGGGCCTGGTTGCGGGCGGCGGCGCCGTCCAGCTCGAACTGAAGTTCCTGGGCGTCCTTCAGGGTCAGGTACGCCAGCGGATTGCCGCCCGAATCCACCTGCCCGGCGGTGCGGCCGACCACGGTGAAGGTCTCGGACCCCAGCCGCAGGCGGGCGCCAAGCGGTATTCCTGCGCGGCGGTCGACGACGATCTCGTAATGAGCGCGGGCGATGGGCCGGCCTTCGGCGACGGCGGCCGGGCCGCCCAGGCGCCCGGGTTCGTATCCCACCACGTACAGCCTCGCCTTGCGGCCGTCGTGATCGGCCTCGGCGGTCTGAAAGGTCAACACGCCGGCCTCGGCGACGCCTTCGAGGCGCGCCACCGTCTCGCGGGCGTCCTTGGGAATGCGCGAGGATTCGGCGAACGGCCCCAATGTTCCCGCCTCGACCACCCACAGATCGGCGGCCGGCGCCCGCACCAGCAGCAGCGCGTCGTCCACCAGGCCCCGATAGATGCCGATCATGGACAGCACCACGCCCAGCAACAGCGCCAGCCCGACGCAGGTCAGCACGAACCGCCCAAGGCGGTGACGGATGTCGCGGAGCGCGAGATTCATTCGCCGTCGTCCACCACCACCTCGGCCTGTTCGCCCAGATGGAAGTCCGCGGGCACGGCGTCGAAGGCGACGTTGACCACCCGCTCCTCGGACACGCGGTCGGCCTCGATGTCGATGCGGGCCACCCGCCCGGAATGGCCGCGACCCCCTTCCGAGCGCAGGGTGACGCGGGCCGGTTGCCCCGCCGCCAGCCGCCCGGCGCGGGCCTCGTCCACATAGGCGCGCACCCACACGGTCGCCGGATCGACGACCGAGAACACCGGCGTGCCGGCCACCACGGCGGCGCCCAGTTCGCGGTCACGCCGGATGACCAGGCCGGCATAGGGCGCCGAAAGGGTGAATTTCGCCAGCCGCTCGCGCTCGCGCTCCAGCAGTGCCCGCGACGCCTCGACGTCGGCCGCCGCCACCGCCACATCGGCGGCGGCGATGTCGGCGGCGGCGCGGGCGTCCTCGGCGGCTTCGGCCGAGACGGTCCCCTTGCGCTCCAGCGCCTGGCGGCGGCGATCGACGCTGTTCTTCTGCTCGCGCACCGCCCTGGCCCGGTCCAGGCGGGCGCGAGCCTGGGCCAGGGACGCCTCGGCCTGGGCCACCACCGCCCGCTGCTCGCCGTCGTCGAGCCGGGCCAGAACCTGCCCGCCGGTCACCCGGTCGCCCTGGTCGGCGATCAGGTCGATCAACGTGCCCGAGACCTCGAAGCCGATCTCCGAGCGGATGCGCGCCTCAATGGTGCCGATGCCGTAGACGCCCGCGACGGCCGGCGGCGGCGCCATGGACGGATCGGCCACGTCTCGGTTGGCGGCCGCCACGACCACGGCGGTGACCGCGGCGATGGCGGCAAAGGCCGCGACCGTGAAAAGGGTGCGCCGCGGAAGGGCCATGGGGATGCTCCGGCTTTGTTAGTGATTAGATACTAACAAGACCCCGTGCCGGTGGCAAGCATGTGCGCATTAACCGAAGAATTCCGCGCGGTTCACAGCCGCGACACAACTTTTATCCACCATTTGAGACAGGGGGCAGGAGACTTTCTAGAATGGCTCCATGACATACGAAAGGAATGGGTCATGGCTGACGAATGGGTGACCGACTACGACGACACCGACCATGAGCATGCCAAGCTGTTCGACACCCTGCGTTCGGTGCGGGCGGTGGTCCTGCACTGCCGCGAGCCGGTCCTGCTGGCCGAGGCCCTGGATGTCATGCGGGCCCGCATGAAGGCCCACTTCACCGTGGAGGAACGGGAAGCCGCGACCACCGATGCCGAGGCGGCCGACATCCTGCGCCAGGACCACCGGGCGCTGTTGCGCATGGTCGACCGCATGCGGCTGCTCACCGCCACCAGCACGGCCGAACGCAAGGTCGCCATGGCCGAGTTGTTCGCGGCCTTGCAGAAGCATGACCGCGAGGTGGACGCGCCCCTGTTCCGCCTGCTGCGCCAGAAGGCCGCCTAGCTTTTCGACCGCTGCTCGGCCGGCCCGCCGGCCATGGCCAGGTTGCGGGCCGAGTTGACCAGCGACACATGGGAGAAGGCTTGGGGAAAGTTGCCGACCTGCCGGTGGCGCGCGGTGTCGTATTCCTCGGCCAGGAGGCCCACGTCGTTGGCCAGCGACAGCAGGCGCCGGAAGGTGGCCTCGGCCTCGGCGCGGCGCCCGGTCATCAGCAGCACGTCCACGTACCAGAACGTGCAGGCCAGGAAGGCGCCCTCGCCGCCCGGCAGGCCGTCCACCTGGGGGTCGCGGCTGTAGCGGCGCAACAGGCCGTCCTCCATCAGCTCGCGCTCCACCGCCGCCACGGTGCCGCGCACCCGCTCGTCGTCGCAGGGCAGGAAGCCGACCAGCGGCATCATCAGCAACGCGGCGTCCACCCCCTTGCCCCCATAGTACTGGACGAACGAGCCCCGGCCGGAATCGAAGCCCTTGGAGCAGACATCGCGCTTGATGGCGTCGCGCAGGGCGCGCCAGCGATCCAGCGGCGCCGCGAAGCCCAGGCTCTCGGCATCCTTGATGGCCCGGTCCACGGCCACCCAGGCCATGACGTTGGAATGGGTGAAATGGCGGCGGGGACCGCGCACCTCCCACAAGCCCTCGTCGGGGTGGCGCCAGGTGGTCTCCAGGTTGTCGAGGAAGGCCCGCTGCATCTCCCACACCTCGTGCTCGGGCTTCAGGCTGAGCTTGCGGCCGGCATGCAGCGCGTCCATCAGCTCGCCGTAGACGTCCAGTTGCAGCTGGTTGCGGGCGGCGTTGCCGATGCGCACCGGGCGGCTGCCCTCGTAGCCGGGCAGCCAGTCCACCACCTCCTCGGGAAGGTGGTTCTCGCCGCCGACGCCGTACAGGATCTGCAACTGGCGCGGTTCGCCGGCCACCGCCCGCAACAACCATTCCCGCCACGCCCGCGCCTCCTCGACATAGCCGGCCTGCATCAGCGAATAGAGGGTGAAGGTGGCGTCGCGCAGCCAGCAGTACCGGTAGTCCCAGTTGCGCATGCCGCCCAGATCCTCGGGCAGCGAGGTTGTCGGCGCCGCCACGATGCCGCCGGTGGGGCTGTAGGTCAGCGCCTTGAGCGTGACCAGCGACCGCACCACCTCGTCGCGGTAGGCGCCCCGATAGGTGCACTTGCCCGACCACGCCCGCCACCACGCCTCGGTTTCGCGCAACGCCCGGCCGGCCTCGACGGGCGCCGGCGGATGCTCGTGGGACGGGTGCCAGCAGATGGACAGCGCCTCGGTGCGGCCGGCCTCGACGACGAAGCGCGCCCTGGCGGCGCGGTTGTTTCCCTCGATCGGCAGGCCGCTCCACAGATGGACGGAATCGGGTCCGGCCACCGCCACCAGCGCCCCGTCGTGGCGCCGCACCCACGGCACCCGCCGGCCGTAGTCGAAGCGGACGATCAACTCGGTCTCCATTTCCACCCGCCCGGCCACGCCGGTGACCACGCGCGCCAGATCGACCCGATCGTCGCCGGCGAAGCGGGGCATGAAATCGGTCACCGTCACCACGCCCCCCTCGGCCTCGAAGGTGGTGTCGAGCACCAGCGTGCCGTCGCGGTAGGCCCGCCGCACCCTCCCGGCGCCGCCCCGGGGAGCCAGCAGCCAGCGGCCGTGCTCGGGCTGGCCCAGCAGCGCCGCGAAGCAGGACGGCGAATCGAAGCGCGGCAGGCACAGCCAGTCGATGGAGCCGTCGCGGCCCACCAGGGCGGCGGTGAAGGTGTCGCCGATCAGGGCGTAGTCCTCGATGGGCAGCGCCATGGGGCGCGCGCCTCCTATTCCCCTGCGAAGGCGATGGTGGACAGCAGCGCCAGCTCGGCCTGGCGGGAATCCAGGCGGGTATGCTGGACCACCACCGGGGCGTCGGATTCGATCACGCTGGCATAGTCGGTGTCGCGGGGGATCGGCTCGGGGTCGTGGAAGTCGTTGAAGCGCAGATGGTGGGTCCGCCGTGCCGGGATGGTGAAGCGGAAGGGCCCCACCGGCTCGCGATCGGCGAAGAAGATGGTGACGGCGACGTTGGCCTCGGTGTCGCCCACATTGAGGATGCACACCGCCTCGTGGCTTTCCAGCGCCCGCCCCTGCCCCGAGGAACGGCCGGGGATGAAGCCCTCGGCGACGGCCCAGCGCCGGTGTCCGATCGGGGTCATGCCACTCCTCCCGTTCCGCCCGCCAACCGCAACAACTCGGCCGGGTGCAGCGCCTCGCGGCCGGTCGCCTGGATGATCTGCTCCCGACAGGAGTAACCATCGGCGATCACGAAGGTTCCCCGGCGGGCGGCGCGGACGGCCGGCAGCAGCACCCGCTCGGCGCAGGCCATGGAGACGCCGTAATGCCTGGCCTCGAAGCCGAACGAGCCCGCCATGCCGCAACACCCCGAGTCCAGTATCTCGGTCTCCAGCCCCATGTCGGCCAGCGTCGCCTCCAGCCCGTCGAGGCCGAGGACGGATTTTCGATAGCAATGGGCCTGCACCAGCGCCCGCCCCGACAGGCGCGGCGGCGCCACCCCCTCCGCCCGCAGGAAGTCCTCCAGCATGAAGCTCTGGCGGCCCAGCCGGTGGGCGCGGTCGTCGTCGGGGAACAGCTCCTGCATCTCGTCCTTGAAGGTGCCCAGGCAGGCCGGTTCCAGGCCCACCACCGGGATGCCGGCCTTGATGTCGTCCTCCAGCGTGTCCAGGATCGCCGCCAATTGCGACCGGGCGCGGTCGATCCATCCCCAGACGTAGAGCGGCCGCCCGCAGCACAGCCAGCGGCCGGGGATGTCCACCGCGTATCCCGCCCGCTCCAGCACGGCCACCGCCGCCCACAGGGTGTCGGGATGGAAGTGGTCGTTGAAGGTGTCGGGGAACAGGATCACCCGCCGGCCCGTGACGCGGCGCCGGCGCTGGCGGAAGGCGCGCCGGAACGACGGCTTGAACGACGGCAGGGCGCGGGCCGGGGCGATGTTGGCGGCCCACCTGACCGCCGCCGAGACACCGGGCGCCTGGACGAAGCGGTCGGCAAGGCCCGGCGCCAGATCGGCCGCCCGCGCCCAGTAGTGGATCAGCCCCAGCGCCCAGGCCTCGCGGGGGCGCGGCCGGCCCTGGTAGTAGTGGCGGTGGAACTCGGCCTTGTAGGTGGCCATGTCCACGTTGACCGGGCAGTCGTGCTTGCAGCCCTTGCAGGCCAGGCACAGGTCCAGCGCGTCGTGGACCTGCTCGGATCGCCAGCCGTCATCGATGGGGCCTCCATGCACCATCTCGAACAGCAGCCGCGCCCGGCCGCGCGTCGAGTGCTTCTCCTCGCGGGTGGCCATGAAGCTGGGGCACATGACGCCGCCCGCCAACCGCCGGCACTTTCCCACTCCCACGCAACGGATCGCGGCACGGTTGAAGCTGCCGCCGTCCATGGTGAAGGCGAATTCGGTCTCCTTGGGCGGGGGCTGGAAGTCCGGGCCATAGGCGAGGTTGGAATCGCGCGGATAGGGATCGACCACCTTGCCGGGATTCATCGCCCCCTGCGGGTCCCAGATGGCCTTGAACTCGCGGAAGGCCTCGACCAGCCGGGGGCCGTACATGCGGTCGAGCAACTCGCCCCGCGACTGGCCGTCGCCATGCTCGCCCGACAGCGAGCCGCCATGGGACACCACCAGGTCGGCGGCCTCGGCGGTGAAGCGCCGGTAGGTCTCCACCCCCTTGGCGGTGGCGAAGTCGAAGTCGATGCGCACATGGACGCAGCCGTCGCCGAAATGGCCGTAGAGCGCGCAGTCGTAGCCGTAGCGGTCCAGCAGGGCGCGGAAATCGCGCAGATAGCCGCCGACCTTCGACGGATGGACGGCGGCATCCTCCCAGCCGGGCCAGGTCAGCGGCTCGCCGGGGACGTTGGCGGTGGCGCCCAGGCCGGATTCGCGGATTTCCCATACCCGCGACTGCCGCATGCGGTCGGCGTACAGGCACATGGCGGGTGGCTGGTTGGATTTGCGCAGCGCATCCATGGCGCGCCGCGCATTGTCCTCGGCCTCCTCGGGACTGGCGGCGCCGAACTCGGCCAGCAGCCAGCCGTCGCCGTCGGGCAGCAGGTCCACGTCGCCGGCATGCAGGCCCTTCTTCCGCATGGAAGCGATCAGCCGGCGGTCGATGCCTTCCAGCCCGACCACCCCCATGGCGCGGATTTCCATCACATGGTCGGCGGCCCGGTACACATCCGGATAGCCCAGCACCACCAGCGCCCGATGGGGCGGCGACGGCACCAGCCGCAATTCGGCCTCCAGCACGGCGACGCAGGTCCCCTCGCTGCCCACCAGGGCGCGGCCGACGTGAAAGCCGTTCTCGGGCAGCAGCTGGTCGATGGAGAAGCCCGACACCCGCCGGGGGATGTCGGGAAAACGGGCGCGGATGTCGTCGCCGTAGGTGTCGGCCAGGGCGCGCAGGCGGCGGTAGATCTCCGCCCGCCGGCCACCGGCGGCCAGGATCGCGGCGTAGTCCTCGTCGCCGGTCGGCCCGACCTCCAGCTCCAGGCCGTCATGGGTCAGCACCCGCAGCCGGTGGACGTTGTCCACCGTGCGCCCGGCCATCACCGAATGGATGCCGCAGGAATTGTTGCCGATCATGCCGCCCAGGGTGTTGTGGTCATGGGTGGCGGGATCGGGGCCGAAGGTCAGGTGGTGCGTCTCGGCCTCGGCGCGCAGGACGTCGAGGATGCAGCCCGGCTCCACCCGCGCCAGCCGCCGGTCCGGGTCGAGGGAGAGGATGCGGTTGAGGTACTTGGAATAGTCGATGACGACGGCGACGTTGACGCATTGGCCGGCCAGGCTGGTGCCGCCGCCCCGCGACAACACCGGCGCCCCGTGGCGGCGGCAGGAGTCCATGGTGGCGACGACGTCCGCCACCGTCTTGGGGATGACCACCCCGATGGGAACCTGGCGGTAGTTGGAGGCGTCATGGGCATAGAGCCCGCGCGAGCCGGCGTCGAACCGCACCTCGCCCGTGACGCGGCCCCGGAGGTCGGCCTCCAGCGCGCGGGCGGTCTCGGCGGGAAAGGCGCGGGCGGGCGTGCTCATGGCTCCCCTTTCCTTCGTGAAATGCCCCCACCCCGACCCTCCCCCGGCCATGCCGGGGAAGGGCGAAGAGTCACCCCCTCCCCCGCGCGAAGCGTGGGGGAGGGTCCTCATCTTCCTTCCCCCTCCCCCGCGCGAGGCGTGGGGGAGGGTCCTCATCTTCCTTCCCCCTCCCCCGCGCGAGGCGTGGGGGAGGGTCCTCATCTTCCTTCCCCCTCCCCCACGCGAGGCGTGGGGGAGGGTCGGGGTGGGGGCCTGTCGGTCACACAGCGAACCGGGCCGCCTCGGATTCCCTCAGCGCCAACCCGTTGCCGGGGCGCGCGCGGTCGGGCGCCAGTCGCCCGCCACCGGGCGTCGGCACACCGTCGAACAGCATGGCCTCCAGCCGCACGTGGTCGTGGAAATACTCCAGGTGCCGGGTGGCCGGGCCGGCGCAGCAGACGTGGACGTGCAGGGCCGGCGCGGTGTGGGCCGATAGCGGCACGTGGAAGGCCTGGGCCAGCGCCTCGGCCTTGAGATAGCCGCTGTAGCCGCCGCAGCGGGTGGCGTCGGCCTGCAGCACGTCCACCGCGCCGGCGGCGAGCATGCGGCGGAAATACGAGGCGTCGTGGCCGTATTCGCCCGCCGCCACGTCGAGGCCGGGCGGGCCGTGGTCGCGCAGCAGCCGCAGCCCGTCGAGGTCGTCCGAGGACACCGGCTCCTCGAACCACGTCACCCCCTCGCGGGCGAAGCCCTCGGCCTGGGCCAGGGCCTGCTTGCGGGCATAGGCGCCGTTGGCGTCGACGAAGATGTCCACCCCCTCGCCCACCGCGTCGCGCACCTGCCGCACCCGGGGCAGGTCGTCGCCGGGGCGGGTGCCGACCTTCATCTTGACCATGCGGATGCCGGCATCGGCCCAGCGCGCCGCCTGCTCGGTGAGGCGGGCCATGGGATAGCTGGTGAACCCGCCCGAGCCGTAGATCGGCACCGAGTCGCGCACCGCCCCCAGCAGGTCGAGCAGGGACACGCCGAGCAGCCGCGCCTTGAGGTCCCACAGCGCGGTATCCACCGCCGAGACGGCGCACATGGCGACGCCGGGGCGGCCCAGGTTGCGCACCGCCTGGCCCATGCGGTCGGCGGCGGCCTCGACGGCGAAGGCGTCGTGGCCGACCACCAGATCGGTCAGGGTCTCGGCGACCACCCGCCCGGCGGCGGCATGGCAATAGGTCCAGCCCAGGCCCTCGGCGCCGGCCGCCCACAGGCGCACGATCACCGCCGTGGTCGCCTCCCAGCACAGGGTGCCGTCGGATTCGGGCGCGTCGGTGGGCACCCGGCAGGCCGTCACCGTCACGCGGTCCACGACCGGCATGGTCAGATCATCTCCCGCACCCGGTCGGACAGTGCCGTCAAGGCGATACGGCCGCGGTTGGGCTGGCCCTTGGCCAGCGCCTGGGCGAAATGCAGGGCCTGCTCGGCCTTGATCTTGGGCGGCATCGGCGCCTCGGCCGGATCGACCACCGCCTGCACCACCACCGGCCCCGGCTCGGCCAGGGCCTGGTCGAGGATGGCGCCGCACTGGGCGGGGTCGTCGATGGTGTAGCCCTTGGCGCCGAAGGCCCGGGCCAGCATGGCGAAGTCGATGGGCTCCAACTCGCAGCCGAATTCCGGGTTGCCCAGGAACACCATCTGCTCCCACTTGATCTGGCCGAGGCTGTTGTTCTTGTTGATGACGATCTTGAGCGGCAGCTTGTACTTCACGCAGGTCGCCAGTTCGGCCATCAGCATGGAAAAGCCGCCATCGCCCACATAGGCCACCACCTGGCGGTTGGGGAAGGCGATCTGGGCGGCGACGGCATAGGGAAAGCCGTTGGCCATGGTCGCCAGGTTGCCCGACAGCATGCACATCTGCCCCTTCCGATAGGGGATGTGGCGGGCGTACCACGTGGCGATGGTGCCCGAATCGCAGCAGAAGATGGCGTCGTCCCTGAGCCGCTTGCCCAGCTCGTGGGCCACCACCTGCGGCTTCATGGGCGTGTCGGGGCGGGTGCCGCGCTCCTCCATCAGCCGCCGCCACTCGGCCATGCCCTTCTGGGCTCGCTGCAGGAAGCTCTTGGACTTGGGCTGGAGCAGCGGCAACAGCGCGGTGAGCGTCCGCCGGGCGTCGCCCACCAGCCCCACCTCGGCGGGATAGCGCAGGCCGATGCGCTGGGGGTCGATGTCGACCTGCACGCAGCGCACCTCGCCGGGCTTGGGGTAGTACTCGACATAGGGGAAGCCGCTGCCGACGATCAGCAGGCAGTCGCAGCCCTCGATGGCGTCCTGGGTGGGGGTGGAGCCCAACAGGCCGATGGGGCCGGTGGTATAGGGACTGTCGTCGGGGACCGTCATCTTGCCCAGCAGCGCCTTGGCGATGGGCGCGCCCAAGACCTCGGCCAGCCGCTCCAACTCGTCGCCGGCGCCGATGGCCCCACGCCCGGCCAGGATGCACACCCGCGACGATTCGTTGAGCACCTTGGCGGCCGCCTGCAGCGCCCCCTGGTCGGGCAGCCCGGCCGCCCGCGCCCACACATGCGAGGTGTGGCCGGGGATGTTGCGCTTGGAGAACATGCTCCGCTTCACCGGATGGTGCTGGAAGTCCGCCGGGATGGTGAGATGCGCCACGCCGCGATAGGCGAGCGCGGTGCGGCAGGCCAGGTCGGCGACGTTCTCCACGTGCTCGGGCCCCATGACCCGGGCGTTGTAGACGGCGACGTCCATGTACAGCTTGTCCAGCTCGACGTCCTGCTGGGCCTGGGTGGACAAGAGGTCGTGGTAGTGCATGCCGGTGATGGCCAGCACCGGGGCGCCGTCCATCTTGGCGTCGTAGAGGCCGTTGAGCAGGTGGATGCCGCCGGGGCCCGAGGTGGCGAGGCAGCAGCCCAGCCGGCCGGTGAACTTGGCCCAGCCGCAGGCCATGAAGGCGGCGGCCTCCTCGTGGCGGACCTGGATGAACCGCACCTTGTCCTGGCGGACCCTCAGGGCCTCCATGATGCCGTTGATGCCGTCGCCGGGCAGGCCGAAGATCACGTCCACCCCCCAGTCGTGGATGGTGTCGATCAGGACGTCGGCGGCTGTCTCGGGCATGGCGCGCTCCTCCCAGGGTTCCCTGGGGAGACAACGGGACGCCGACGGGTTGGGTTCCGTCTCGCCCGAATGCGCGGCCGGTCGCCTTCCGAGACCCCTGACGCTTTGGCGCCGCCACCCCACCTGCCTGCCATGGCGGTTCCAGCGCGCACCATCGCCCGGTTCGGCGTCGCGGCCCTGGCGGTGGCCGGGATGGCCGGGGTCACGCTGGCCTTTCGCCCGCCGCCTCCCCCCGAGCAGCCGGTCCCGTTCAGCCACGCCATCCATGCCGGCGAGCTGGCGCTCGACTGCCGCTTCTGCCATTGGGCGGTGGAGACCGGCCCCCATGCCGGAATGCCCGACATGGAGACCTGCGCCGGCTGCCACTGGCCGGTGGCCACCCGTCCGGTCCCCGAGCGCCTGTCCTGGGTCCGCGTCGCCCGGCTTCCCGGCTTCGCCTATTTCAACCACGCGGTCCACATCGCCGCCGACGTCGCCTGCGCGACCTGCCACGGCGAGGTCGCCGCCATGACCCGCACCCGCGCCCCCGACCAGCCGTGGACCATGTTGTTCTGCCTGGAATGCCACCGCGCCCGCCAGGAGCCGGCCCACGGCACCGGGCGGCTGACCAACTGCTACGCCTGCCACCGGTGAGGCCATGAAGGGAACCGTCTCGCGCCGCGCCGTGCTCAAGGGACTGGCCGCCGCCGGGCTGACCGGGTGCGGCGACGGGGCGGCGCGCCGCTCCATCCCCTACGCCGACCAGCCCGAGGGCGTGGTCCCGGGCGTTCCCGACTGGTACGCCACCGCCGTGGAGTTCCAGGGCCATGCCCAGCCGGTCCTGGCGGAAAGCCACATGGGCCGGCCCACCAAGCTGGAGGGCAATCCCGACAGCCCGTGGGCGCGCGGCGCCACCGACGCCTTCACCCAGGCGGCCTGCGCGGTGCTCTACGACCCGCAGCGGTCGCTGGCGATCCGGCCGGGGGACTGGGACGCCTTCACGCGGGCGGTGGCCGGCCTGCCGGCGCGCGGCCTGCGCATCCTCACCGGCACCGTCACCTCGCCCACCCTGGCCCGCCAATTGGCGGCCCTGACCGCCGCCGGCGCCCGCTGGCACGTCCACGAACCGGTGGGCGGCGAGGCGGCGACGCGGGCGGCGCGGCTGGCCTTCGGGCGGGTGGTCGATACCCATCTCCGCCTCGACCGCTGCCGCGCCGTGGTGGCGATCGACGCCGACCCGCTGGGACCCGGCCCCGACCAGGTGCGCCTGCTGCGCGGCTGGTCCGAGGGCCGGCCGCGGCTGATGGTCGCCGAACCCACCCTGTCGGCCACCGGCGCCGTGGCGCGGGATCGCCTCGCCGTCCCGGCCCGGCGGCTGCCGATGGTGGTCGAACGGATCGCCGCCGAACTGGGATTGGCGCCGCCCCCGCCCGGATTGACCGAGGCCGAGGCCGCCTGGGCCGCCGCCGCCGCCCAGGCGCTGGCCGTCCACCCCGGCCGGGCGCTTCTGGCGGCGGGCGCGACGCTGCCCGCCGAAAGCCTGGCGCTGGTCCACATGGTCAACCAGGCGGCCGGCAACACCGGCCGCACGGTGGTCCATACCGAGCCGGTGGCGGTGGTGCCGCCCGACGGCGAGGACAGCTTCGCCGCCCTGGTCACCGACATGGCCGCCGGCCGGGTCGAGGCCATGTTGATCCTGGAGTCCAATCCGGCCCATACCGCCCCCGCCGACCTGAACTTCGGCGCGGCCTTGGCCCGCGTGCCGCTGAAGCTCCACGCCGGCCTGTTCGACGACGAGACGGCGGCGCTGTGCGACTGGCACGTTCCCCTGGCGCACCCACTGGAGGACTGGACCGACCTGCGCGCCGCCGACGGCACCGCCACCGTCGTGCAGCCGCTGATCGACCCGGTGTTCGGCGCCCGCCGCCGTCACGAGATCCTGGCCGCCGTGCTGGGAGAGCCCGCAGCCGAGGCGCGCCGCATCGTCATGGACACCTGGCGCCCGGTCCTGGGCGCCCCCTTCGAGGCGCTGTGGCGCGGCGTCCTGCACGAGGGCGTCGTCCCCGGCACCGAGGCCCGGCCGGCGCGGGTGACGGCCGGGCCCCCCCCGCCTTCGCCCCCGGGGCCGGCCGGCGACGGGTTGGAGATCGTCTTCCGCCCCGATCCCACCGTCTGGGACGGCCGCTTCGCCCCCATCGCCTGGCTGCAGGAACTGCCCAAGCCGCTGACCAAGCTCACCTGGGACGCCGTGGCGGCGATCTCGCCGGTCCTGGCCGCACGCCTGGGCATCGCCGACGGCGATGTGGTCGAGATCGCCGCCGGCGGACGCTCGCTGGCCGCCCCCGCCTGGACGCTGCCCGGCCAGGCCGATGACACCGTGACCCTGTTCCTGGGCCATGGCCGCCAGCGGGTGGCGCTGCCCGGCGCCGGCGGCTACGACGCCTACCGCCTGCGCCGCTCCGACAGCCCGTGGGTCCTGGGCGGCGCCAGCCTGGGTCGCACCGGCGCCCGGGTCGAATTGGCGACCACCCAGCCCCATCGCCGCCTGCACGGCCACGACGATCTGCTGCGCCCGTCCGCCGGGCCGGCCGAACCGCCGTCGCTCTATCCCGACTGGGAGTATCCCCGCTCCGCCTGGGGCATGGTCATCGACCTCGACCTGTGCGCCGGCTGCAACGCCTGCGTGATCGCCTGCCAGGCCGAGAACAACATCCCCGTCGTCGGCAAGTCCGAGGTGGCGCGCGGCCGCGAGATGCATTGGCTGCGGGTGGACATCTACCATGACGGCGACGACGGCCGCGCCCAGTTCGCCCCCATCCCCTGCATGCACTGCGAGAAGGCGCCCTGCGAGCTGGGTTGCCCGGTCAACGCCACCGTCCACGGCCCCGAGGGCCTCAACCAGATGGTCTACAACCGCTGCATCGGCACCCGGACCTGCTCGTCCTACTGCCCCTATAAGGTGCGGCGGTTCAATTTCTTCGATTACGCCGGCATCCAGCCCGATACCCACCGCTATCTCCGCAATCCCGACGTCACCGTGCGGGCCAACGGCGTGATGGAGAAGTGCACCTACTGCGTCCAGCGCATCCGCCGCGCCCAGATCGCCGCCCGCGCCGAGGACCGGCCGGTGGCCGACGGCTCGGTCACCACCGCCTGCGCCCAGGCCTGTCCGTCGCGGGCCATCGCGTTCGGCGACCTCAACGACCCCAAGAGCCGGGTCGCCGCCTTGCGGTCCAGCCCCCGCCACTTCGCCATGCTGGCCCATCTGGGAACGCGGCCGCGCACCACCTATCTCGCCAACCGGCGGGAGGCCTAGGCCATGGCCCGCCACCCCATCCTGCCGCCGCGCCAGGACTACGCCATGGTCACCGCCGAAGTGGCCGACGCCGCCCACGGCCCGGCGATCCGGCGCCGATGGTGGGTGGCGATGGCGGCGGCGCTGCCGCTGGTGGCGGCCTTCCTGGCCTCGACCGGGCTGCTGTTCTGGCTGGGCACCGGCGTGTGGGGCATCAACATCCCGGTCAATTGGGGGCTGGCCATCATCAACACCGTGTGGTGGGTGGGCATCGGCCATGCCGGCACCCTGATCTCGTCGCTGCTGCTGCTGATGGGCGAGGGATGGCGGAACTCGCTCAACCGGTTCGCCGAGGCCATGACCCTGTTCGCGGCCATGATGGCCGGCCTGTTCCCCATCCTTCACCTCGGCCGGCCAGAGCTGTTCTACTGGAACTTCCCCATCCCCTCGACCTTCGGGGTCTGGCCGCAGTTCCGCAGCCCGCTGGCCTGGGACTTCTTCTCCTTCGTGTCCTACATCCTGGTGTCGCTGGCCTTCTGGTATGTTGGCCTGATCCCCGACCTCGCCACCCTGCGCGACCGCTCGCATGGCGCCGCCAGGGCGATCTACGGGGCGCTGGCGCTGGGCTGGCGCGGCAGCGCCGTGCACTGGGCGCGCTGGCGGCAGGCCTATCTGGGCATCGCCGCGGCCGCCTTCCATCTGGTGATCTCGGTGCATTCCGGCGTCGCCATGCTGTTCGCCGGCGGCCCCGTTCCCGGCTGGCACACCACCGTGTTCCCGCCCTATTTCGTGTTCGGCGCGGTGTTCTCGGGCTTCGCGGTGGTGATCATGCTGGCCATCGGGCTGCGCACCGCCTTCCGGCTGGCGCCGCTGATCACGCCCCGGCACCTGGACATCCTGGGCCGCCTGCTGCTGGCGACCGGCCTGTTGACGCTGTACGGCTATCTGGCCGACGCCTTCCATGCCTGGTATTCCGGCGACGCCTACGAAATCCGCACCCTGCTCGACCGCGTCGAGGGCGAATACGCCTGGAGCGCCTGGACCGCCGTGGCACTGAATTTCGGCGCCATCCAACTGCTGTGGTGGCGACGGGCGCGCGGCTCGCAGCCGGTCCTGTTCGCCGCCGCGCTGTCGGTGGCCGCCGGCATGTGGTTCGAGCGCTACATGCTGATCGTGTCGGGTCTCTATCGCGACTACCTGCCGTCGTCGTGGCACATCTACGACGCCAGCCTGTGGGAATGGCTGCTGTTCGCAGGCACCGTCGGCGTGTTCGCGATGCTGTTCCTGCTGTTCGCGCGCTGGCTGCCGATGGTCTCCATCTTCGAGGTCAAGGAAGTCCTGGAGCGCGAGGGGAAGGGCTGATGTTCTGCCTGCTGGCCGAATTCGCCACCCACCAGAAGCTGACCGAGGCCGCCGGCGCCGTCCGCCGGGCGGGATACACCCGCATGGACGCCTACAGCCCGTTCCCGGTCGAGGGACTGGCCGACGACCTGGGCTTCACCGAGGACAAGGTGCCCTGGCTCACCTTTCTCGGCGGGCTGGCCGGCGCGGCGGCCATGGTGTTCATCCAATGGTGGGCCAGCGTGGTCGACTATCCCATCGACGTGGGCGGCCGGCCGCTGGCGTCGTGGCCGGCCTTCCTGTTCCCCGCCTTCGAGGTCGGCACCCTGTGGGCGGTGCTGGCGGCGGCCATCGGCATGCTGGTGATGAACGGACTGCCGGCCGGCCGCCATCCGCTGCTGCGCTTCGAGGCCTTCCACCTGGCCACCGACGACAAGTTCTTCCTGGCGATCCTGGCCGACGATCCCCGCTTCGACCCCACCGCCACCCGCCGCCTGCTGGACGGCCTGGGTCCGGAAGGCATATGGGAGGTGCCACCGTGAGGGCGATGGCGGTGCTTGCCGTGCTGGCGCTGGCGGCCTGCGGCCCGGCGGACATGGCCGACCAGGACCGCATCGAGCCGTTCGAGCGGCACGGCGCCCTGGTTCCGCCCGAGGGAACGGTATCCCGGGGCGCCCTGGGCCGGGCGGTGGAGCTGGCGATACAGCCGGTCACGGACGCGGCGCTGCTGGCGCGCGGCGCCGACCGCTTCGCCATCTTCTGCGCTCCCTGCCACGGCGTGCTGGGCGACGGCGACGGCGACGGCCGCGTGCCGTCCATCCCCACTCCGCCCGACCTCAGGGTGTCGCGCCGTGACGCCGCCGCCATGGTGCGGGTGATCACCGAGGGCTTCGGCGCCATGCCCGCCTACGCCAACCGCCTGCCGCCGCGCGACCGCTGGGCGGTGGCGGCCCATATCGAGCGGCTGCGCGGCGAGGTGCCCCGGTGACCCGCGCCGCGCCGGCGCTGGCGTTGCTGCTGGGGCTGTTGCTGCTGGCCGCCGGCCTGAGGCTGGACGGCTTCGGCCGGGCCTATCTGGCGGCGGCCGCCGCCTGGACATCGGTATCGCTGGGCGCCCTGACCCTGGTGGCCGCCAACACCCTGATGGGCGGCCACTGGGCCGTTCTGGCCGCCCGCGCGCTGGTGCCGGCCATGAAGACCATTCCGTTGGCAGGACTGCTGTTCGTGCCGCTTCTGCTTGCCCCCGACGCCGCATGGCCCTGGGCGCAAGACGGGTGGACGGCCGACGGCCCCGGCAAGGCGCTGTGGTTCGACCCCGCCCTGGTCGCGGCGCGCACCACCGCCTATTTCTTGGCATGGACCGCGCTGGCGTGGTGGCTGCCTCCACCGGGCCCCCTTCCCCGCCGATTGCCGCGCGCCGTGACCGCGCTGGCGGCGCAGTTCCTGCTGGGCTCGCTGGCGGGGGTGGATTGGCTGCTGTCGCTGGACCCGCGCTTCAACTCGTCGATCTTCGGGCTGCTGTTCCTGTCGAACCAGGTGACGGGCGCCATGGCGCTGGCGATCCTGGCCCGCGACACCAAGCCGGTGGGCAAGCTGGGCGCCATCCTGCTGGCCGCCGTCATCGCCTGGGGCTATTTCGCCGCCATGCAGTATCTGGTGGCGTGGACCGCCAACCTGCCCCACGAGGCGGCGTGGTTCCTGCGCCGGCTCGACGGCGGCTGGCGGGCGGTGGCCTGGGCGGTGATCGCCCTGCATGTGGTGCTGCCGGTGCTGGGATTGATGTGGCGGGGCATCCGCCTGGACCGGCGGCGGCTGCGGGCGATGGCCGCCATGGTGTTCACCGGATTCCTGCTGGACACCGCCTGGGTGGCGCGCCCCGAGGCCAGGCCGGCCGCCATCCTGTTGGCCTACGCCGGGGTGGGGCTGGTCTGGGCGGCGGGCTTCGCGGTCATTCGCGCGCGGATGCCTCCCCATCCGCCGACTTGACCCGTGGGGCGCCAGCTTCCCACCTGAGGACGAGAAAAGGAGGTCCGACATGCATCTGGCGCCGTTCGTCCTCTTGACCCTGGTTCCCATCGCCGCCTGCGCCGGCTACGAGACCAACTCCCAACTGGTGAACGCCGGCTTCGACCCGGCGCCGGCGGTCACCAACGACGGCTTCTACGACGGCGGCGTCTTCGACCAGGACGAATTCAATCCCGAACCAGGCGAGACCACCCGGCAACCGTTGTGAGGAGTGACCGCATGATCCGCCGGATCGCCGCCGTCGCGCTTGCCGTGGGAGTCCTGGGGGGCTGCTCGTGGATCTACGACAGCCCCTACGAGGAGGCCCTCTATTCGCGGGGATCGGTGCAACCACCGCCGTCCGCCAACGGCCAGCGCGACTTCGAGGCGGCCCTGCCCTACGACCAATCGCCGTGGTTCGACGACGACCGGATGACGGCGCCGCCCGAGGGATACTCCGATCCGGAGTGACCGGATGGCCCGTTCCGCCGTCTCACCGGGCCGCGCGCGGGGACGGGACAACAACGCCGGCGCGCGTCGCGTGCCGGTTATTCCCCGGCCCGCGCCACCTCGCCCCAGCGGGCGCGCAGGTCGTCCATGGCGGCGGCGAAATGGATGCGCTCGGTTTCCCAGGTCGGGCCTGCGGTCTGGACCAGGGCCTGCCAGGTCTGCTTGGCGGTCCTCCAGGCGTCGCGCAGGGCGCGGACCCGAGGATCTTCCTCGCCCTGTTCCATCGCCAGGCGGTCGACGCGGTTTTCCCACCGGGCCAGGTCGCGGGCCAGGTCCTGCTCGATGCGCTCGCGCTCCGGCGAGGCGATGCGGTCGGGGGTCTCGGCCAGCGGCCGCAGCTCGGGCGCCGGATCGCGGGTCCGGCGCGGCTGCAGGGCCAGGACCTGGGGTGCCGGGGCGATGATCACCACCCGCTCCGGTTCCTGCTCGACACGGATCCATTCGCGCGGCACCTCGTAGAAGTTGCCGCCATCGGCGCGGCGGACGACGATGGCTTCCACCTCGCCGCCCGGATTGAAGACGAAGCCCTCGACGGTGCCGAACACGCCGCCAGCGGCGAACTCCGCGTCCGCGCCGTCCAGCCAGCTCGTCTTCCACCCGCCCACATCGGCGCTGGCCGTCCGGTCGCCCTCGGCCAGCAGCCAGTCCACATCGGCACGGGTCCAGGGCAGCACGACGGTCGGCAGCCCGATCTGGTGGTCCACCCACTCCCATGGAACCGGGACCCTGGCGGCATCGACCCCGCCCAGGCCCTCGACGGCGACCACCACGCCGGCGATACGGTTATCGGCGCCGACGACAAGGTCGACCACCTCGCCGATCTCGCCGGTGTTCTCGCCGTGGACCGGCTTGCCGACCAAGTCGCGCCGCCAGAAGGCGACGCGCTCGGCATCGACCGGGCCGGGCTCGGGAGCCACCGCCGACAGGCGCAGGCGGCGATGGAGCTCGGTCGTCGCCTCGCCGGTGGCGCGCAGGCCTTCATCGGCCTGGAAGGCGCGGATGGCGTCGCGGGTGTCCTGGTCGATGACACCGTCAACCACGCCGGGGGAATAGCCCAGCGCGGCCAGCTCCCGCTCGATGCCGAGGGCGGTCGAGGCGGTCAGCGGCTCGGCGTCGCCGATGGCGAGACCCTCGGACCAGCCATAGGGGGACCGGTCGCGGTCCAGCGGATCAGGCGCCGCCACGGGGTCGCCGGGCATCTGCCCCAGGGCCGGCATGACCGCCAGGCCGATGGCGGCGCCGACGACGACGGCGATGAGCGTCATGCCAGCCTCCCTCGCTCGTGTCTCCCGGATCAACACCGACGTCAACACCGCCGGGCCGGCCGGGTTGCCGGCTATCCCGGCCTGTCGCCCAGGACGCCCTCCACATAGACCATCCGCACCAGCACCATCAGGGCCACCACCAGCGGCGTCGCGAAGACCAGGCCCGAGAAGCCGAACAACGCCGCCATGGCCACCGCCGCCGTCACCGTCAGCACCGGCGGCAGGCGCACCACCTTCTCCTGGATGATCGGCATCAGCAGGTTGCCCTCGACCTGCTGGACCCCCAGGTAGAACAGCGCCACCCACAGGGCGGTGGCGGGGCTGACCGTGAAGGCGAACAGGATGGCGGGCACGGCGGCCAGGACCGGGCCGACGAAGGGAATGAACTCCAGCACCAGCGCCAATACCCCCAGCGCCAGCGCCAGCGGGATGTCCAGCAGCAGCAGGCCGACGGTGGTGACCGCCCCGATGACCAGCATGCTGATGCCCTGGGCCAGCAGCCAGTCGCGCAACGCCCGCCCGACCGCGTCCAATATCTCGCGGGCGCGGGGGCGGGCCGACGGCGGAAACAGCGCCACCAGCCCGTCGGCGTAGAGCCGGGGTTCCAGCGCCATGAAGATCGTCACCACCAGGATCAGCACCACGTCGGTGGTGGTGGCCAGCACCGACGAGGCCAGGCCGCCCACCTGCGAGAACAGCCCCATCCCCTGGCCTTCCAGCCCGCTGGTCTGCTCGACCAGGAACTCGCCCCAGGCATGCTGGCGCAGCCAGCTCTCGAAGGCGTCCAGCGCGCGGGGAATTCCCCGGGTCAGTTGCTGGAACTGCGCCCCCACCCGGTCGCCCACCAGCCAGAACAGCCCGACCAGCACGGCGGCGACGCCCGCCAGGACCACGGCCACGCCCCAGCGCGGCGGCAGCCGGGTCAGGCGGCACAGCCCGTCGGCCCCGGCCCGCACCGCCACCGCCAGCAGCGTGCCGCCGAACACCAGCAGCAGCAGGTTGGCCAACTGGATCGCCAGCGCGGCCACCGCCACCACCGCCGCCACCACCAGCAGCCGGCGCAGGAAGGAGGCATCGGTCATCGCTGGCGCCCCCCACGGGTCCACGGACTGCGGCCGGCGATCTCCATCTCGATGGTGAAGGACGGGAAGGTGCGGATGAGGACGATGGCGGCCAGGGCCGCCATCTGGAACCATTGCTCGATCAGCCGCATGGCGGCACCATCCACGAGGTCGCCGCCACCCACAGCGTCGCCAGCAGCGACAGCGCCCCCAGGCCCAGCCCGGCGGCGCGGTAGAAGCCGGCGGGCTCGATCCGGGCCAGACGCCGCAGCGGCCAGGCCTCGGCGGCCAGGGCGGCGGCGGTCAGCGCCGTCACCGCCGCCAACACGGGCCCCGACGGCCACAGGAAGCGGCAGGCCAAGGCGTGGACGCCGTAAACCAGCAGGAAATAGCCGAACCACAGCCCCGGCGCCGCCACCACCAGCGTCGCGTCGCGAAGGCTCACCATGTGCAGATCCCCCCGCCGCCGCCGGTGGCCGGCCACAACACCAGCATGGCCATGGAGGCAAGGCCGGTGAATGCCGCGAAATCCCAGGCCAGCACGGTCATCATCACCGTCATCCGGCGGACCGGCGTCACCAGCCCGGCGGCCTGCCGCGCCAGCACCAGCAACGCCAGCAGCGTCGCCACGCCGAGATGGACCAGGGTGTAGAGCGCCATCACCCACACCGTGGCCGGGAAGGCGTGACGGGTGGGGCCGAGATCGGCCGCCGTCAGCGTCGACAGCCCCGTCCAGGCCACCGCCACCGCCACCGCCACCGCCCCGCCCAGGCCCGCCGGCAGCGCCCAGTGGCGCCCGCGCCGGTGCAGCCCGGCCCCCGCATGGGCCAGCACCGCCGCGACGGCCAGCATGCCGCCGCCGGCGAGGATGTCGCCGAGCGCGATCCGCCCCTCCCACGGCGGCGGCGGCCACACCGGATTGACCAGCCACAGGAAGACATAGGCCGACAGCAGCGCCAGATAGGCGGCGCCATCGAACAGCACCGCCACCACGGCCGCCCACCAGGCATGGCTGGAATGGTCGGCGGCATAGGTCGGCACGACGATTCCCTGGCCGATATCCACCCGGGCCATGGGCGGCTGGCGGTCGGAATGCCACGCCCACCGCGTCAGCAAGGCCAGCGTGACCACCCCACCCGCCGCCGCGACGCCCCACAGGTGGAAGGTTCCGGCCCCGAACATGACGGCAGTGGCGGCGGCGGCGGCGACCTGCGACCAGCCGGGGCCGGACACCTGGATCACCTGCTGGGGCTCGGCGCTCACCGCCGACACCCGCAGGGTCTCGCGGCCATGGGTCGTCGGCCGGCACATCAGCGCCTCGCCGCGCGCGGCGGCGGCCATCTCGGCGGGCTGGTCCCACAACGGATGCAGCGACCGCACCCGCGGCACGCTGGCGCCGCCGCTATCGGTGAGCGGCGTCGGGCCGGCCCATTCCAGGGTGCCGGCCTTCCACGGATCATGGCCGGCCGGCCGGCCCCGCTTCCAGCTCCAGGCCAGGTTGGCGAAGAACACCGCCACCCCGGCGCCCAGCACGAAGGCGCCGATCGTGGCGGTCAGGTTGAGCCACTCCCAGCCCAGCCCGCCGGGATAGGTGTAGACCCGGCGCGGCATCCCCAAGAGGCCCAGCACATGCAGCGGAAAGAAGGTGACGTTGAAGCCGACGAACATCAGCCAGAACGACCACTTGCCGACGGTCTCGTCCATCAGCCGGCCGCTGGGCAGCGGGAACCAGTAGGTCAGCGCCCCGAACAGCGGGAAGATGGCGCCGCCGATCAGCACGTAGTGGAAATGGGCGACCACGAAATGGGTGTCGGTGACCTGCCAGTCGAAGGGCACCGACGCCACCATCACTCCGGTCAGGCCGCCGATCACGAAGATGACCAGGAAGCCGATCACGAACAGGAACGGCGTGTCCCAGCGGGGCCGCGCCCCCCACAGGGTGGCCAGCCAGGCGAAGACCTGAATCCCCGACGGGATCGCCACCGCCATGCTGGCGGCCGAGAACAGCGACAGCGACAACAGCGGGATGCCGGCCGCGAACATGTGGTGGACCCACAGCCCGAAGCTGAGGATGCCGGTGGCGATGGTCGCCACCACCACCCACTGATGCCCCACCAGCGGCCGGCCGCAGAAGGTGGGCAGGATGGTGGAGACCATGGCGGCGCCGGGCAGGAAGATGATGTAGACCTCGGGATGGCCGAAGAACCAGAACAGGTGCTGCCACAGCAACGGGTCGCCGCCCCGGCCGGCATCGAAGAACGGCCAGTCCAGCACCCGTTCGGCCTCCAGCAGGACGTCGCCCAGCAAGAGCGGCGGGAAGGCGAACAGAATCATCACCGCCACCGTCAGGAAGGCCCAGCCCAGGATCGGCATGCGGTCCAGGCTCATGCCCGGCGCGCGGGTCTTCATGATGCCGACGATCAGCTCGATACAGGCCGCCACCGCCGAGATCTCGATGAAGGTCAGCCCCAGCAGCCAGAAATCGGTGTTGAGCCCGGGCGTGTATTCCGGTCCCGACAAGGGCGTGTACATGAACCAGCCGCCGTTGGGGACCGGCCCGAACAGGAAGCTGCTGAGCAGCAGCAGGCCGCCCAGCAGGTAGCACCAGAACCCATAGGACGACAGGCGCGGGAACGGCAGGTCGCGGACCCCCAGCATCTGCGGCAGCACGTAGACGGCGACCGCCTCCATGATGGGGACCGCGAACACCACCATCATGATGGTGCCGTGCATGGTGAAGACCTGGTTGTAGGCCTCGGGGCCCAGGAAGCCCATCCACGGCCAGGCCAATTGCAGGCGCATCAGCAGCGCCAGCACCCCGGCGACGGCGAAGAAGCCCAACCCGGCCGCCAGATACCACAGGCCGACGGCGGTGTTGTTGACCTCGGAGAAATAGCGCCAGCCCCGGGGCTGGGCCCATACCCGGTTCAGGGCCTCGCGGCCGCTTTCGCCCGGCGCGCTCATTCCAGCCCCGCCAGCCAGGTGGCGATGGCCCGCAGCTCGCCGCCGGAGAACTGGTCGAACACCGGCATGGCGTTGCCGGGCTTGATGGCCTGGGAATTGGCGATCCAGCCGCCCAGCGTGCCGACGTTCTGGGGCAGGATGCCGGCGCCGATGGTCAGCCGCGAGCCCACATGGGTGAGGTCCGGCCCGACCCGGCCGTCGGCGGCGGTGCCGCGCACCGTGTGGCACGCGCCGCAACCGGACGACAGGAACAGCGCCCGCCCGCGCGCCGCCAGGCCGTCGGCGGGCTCGGCGGCCGGCTCGCCCTGTCCGACCAGCCAACGGGCGAAGTCGGCCGGCGGCTGCACCACCACCATGAAGGCCATCAGGGCGTGCTGGGTGCCGCAATATTCGCCGCACTGGCCGCGAAAGACCCCCGGCTCGGCCGGCGTGATCCGCAGCAGGTTGGGATGGCCGGGAACCAGGTCCATCTTGCCGGCCAGGCCGGGAACCCAGAAGCTGTGGATGACGTCGCCCGAGATCAGCGCGATCTCCACCGGCCGGCCGGCGGGCAGGCGGATCTCGTTGGCCAGGACGGCGCCGTCCTGGGGATAGCGGACCTCCCACCACCACTGGCGGCCCACTACCTCGACCCGCAGCGGATCGCCGTCGGTTCCGGCCGCGACGCGCGCCCCGACCAGGGTGCTGTGGACCAGGAGCCCGCCCAGCACCACCACCGTGACGCCAACGCCCACCATGATCACCCGCTCGCCCGGAGGCGGCCGCCGGGGCATCAACAGCCCCGCCGCCAGCAGCGCCATGACCACGGCGAACACCGCCACCGACAGCCCGAGCATCAGCCACCACAAGCCGGCCAGGGACTCGGCCTGGGGCGTGGCGGTGCGCAGGGCGGATTGCAGCATCCTCGGGCTCCCGGATCAGCGCAGGGTGTAAAGGAAGGCGGCGACGTCGCGGGCCTGGGCCTCGGTCAGGCCCAGGTCCGGCATGGCGGTGCCCGGGGCCATGGCCGGCGGGTCCAGCAGCCACCGCACCAGGGCCTCGGGCCGGTTGGCGGCGACTCCGGCGATCATGGCGCGGCGGCCGAAGCCCTTGAGCGGCGGGCCGACCATTCCCGCCGGCCCGGCGACGCCGGGCACCTGGTGGCAGGCGGCGCAGCCGATATCGGCCACCGTCCGTCGGCCCGCGCCCGCGTCGCCCCCGGCGACCCGGTGCTCGGGCGGGATTTCGTCGCAGCCGGCGAGGACGGCGGCGGCGATCAGGATCACCGCCATCCTCATCGCCCCCCTCGCTGGGCCGCGAACCAAGCCGCCACGGCCTCGACCTCCTCGGGCTCCAGCCGGGACGCGAAGCGCTCCATGCCGTTGAGGGCGTCGTTGTCGCGGGCCGCGTCCCGCCAGTGGCGCAATTGCAGCGCCAGATACGCGGCCGGCTGGCCGGCCAGGGCGGGAATGGCCGGGGCGGGATTGGCGATGCCGTCGCCGTGGCAGGCGGCGCAGGGCGGCAGGTCGCGCTCGGGCGCTCCGAACAGGGCGATTCGGCGGCCGCGCTCCGGCGCCGCGCCGGCGGGCGTTCCAGTGACGGGAAGGCCGGCGTAATAGGCCGCCACCGCCCGCCGGCCGGCGTCGTCCATGGCCTTGGCGATGGGGCTCATGACCGGATCGGGGCGGGTGCCACGGGCGAAGTCGCGCAGCTGCTTGCCGAGGTAGAACGCCGGCAGGCCGGCCAGGCGGGGCGTCGCCTGGGCGGGGTCGCCCATGCCGTCGAGGCCGTGACAGCGGAAGCACGCCGTCGCGCCCCCCGTCGCTCCCCCAGGGCCGCCGCCATGGGCGATCAAGCGGCCGCGCTCACCGTCGGTGGCGCCGACGGCGGAGCCGGCACCGGTCAGCAGCATCAGCAGGCACAGCCGCGCGCGACGGGTCATGGCCTCGATGTCGGCGGAGCGGACGCGCGATCAACTCGCCGGGAAGGAGAGGCCGCGTCCCTTCCGGAGAGCATACCCGCATGAGCCGGTGAACCGGACGGGCGCCGGGGCCATCTGCCTCCCCCATGAACGTCTATCTTCCCATCGCCGAGATGTCGCTGGACCTCACCTCGCTGCTGCTGCTGGGGGGCGGGGTCGGCGTGCTGTCGGGGCTGTTCGGGGTGGGGGGCGGGTTCCTGCTGACGCCGTTGCTGATCTTCCTGGGGGTGCCGCCGCCGGTGGCGGTGGCGACCGGCGCCAATCAGGTGGTCGGCGCCTCGGTATCGGGGCTGTTCGCCCATTGGCGCCGGCGCAACGTGGACGTCCGCATGGGAAGCGTGCTGCTGGCGGGCGGCCTGGCCGGGTCGTGGGCCGGGGTGGCGTTGTTCGCCTGGCTGAACCGGAGCGGGCAGTTGGACCTGGCCATCAGCCTGGCCTATGTGGTGTTCCTGGGCATCGTCGGCGGCCTGATGGCGGCGGAATCGGTGGTCACCCTGAGGCGGCGGCGCCTGTCCCCCATCGCCCCCCGCAAGCGGCACCGCCACCCCTATCCCAACCTGCCCTTCAAGCTGCGCTTTCCCCGCTCGGGCCTTTACATCAGCGCGCTGGTACCGCTGGCGGTGGGCGCGGTCGGCGGGCTGCTGTCGGCGATGATGGGGGTGGGCGGCGGCTTCGTCATGGTGCCGCTGATGATCTACGTCCTGGAGATGCCGACGGCGGTGGTCATCGGCACCTCGCTGTTCCAGGTGCTGTTCGTCACCGCCAACGTCACCTTGCTGCATGCGGTGACCACCCAGACGGTGGACGTGCTGCTGATGGTGACGCTGCTGGTGGGCGGCGCGGTGGGAGCCCAGTTCGGCGCCCGCTTCGGCGCCCGCCTCCGGGCCGAGCATCTGCGGTTGCTGCTGGCCGGGCTGGTGCTGGCGGTCTGCCTCCGCCTAGCCCTCGACCTGGTGCTGCCGCCGGCCGACCTGTTCAGCCTGGAGCCCCGGCTGGGATAGGACGCTCCCGGCCGGATCGGCCGGCCGGGATGTCAAGGGATGCTAGAGGTCGTCCTCGCTGGCCCGCGGCAGCTTGTGGGCCACGCCCTTGTGGCAGTCGATGCAGGTCTTGCCCTCCATGGCCGCCTGCGGATGCTTGAGGCGGGCGGCGGTGCCCTGCTTGCCGAGCGCCATGGAGTCGAAGGAGTGGCAGTTGCGGCATTCGCGGGAATCGCTCTTGGCCATGTAGGCCCACACCTTCTCGGCCAGCCGCTGGCGGTTCTCCTCCAGCTTCTCGGGGGTCGAGATGGTGCCCTTGATCTCGTGGACGATGTCGTTGTAGGCCAGGAACTTGCGCACCAGCTTGGGTCCCAGCGCCTTGGGCACGTGGCAGTCGGCGCACTGGGCGTGGGCGCCCGAGCGGTTCAGGTAATGGACCGACTCGCGGTATTCCTCGTAGTTCTGCTTCATGGAATGGCACGAGATGCAGAAATCGGTGCGGTTGGTCCATTCGATGGCCGACACGAAGCCGGCCATGCCGAAGATGCCCATCACCACGCCGGCCCACACCAGCGTCATGCGCCGCCAGAAGTTCTTTTGCGACGTTTGGCGCTTGGAGTGCCGCCCGGGATGGGCGGCACCCTCCGTCGCGGGCTCGCCTAGCCCGCGACCCTTGTGGACGGTCATTTCGGCAGCTGGGTGATGTAGGCGATGATGTCGGCGGCGATGGAGTTGTCGAAGGCCCGCAGCATGGGCATCGCCTCGGCCGGCTGGCCGTTCAGGGCCTTGTGCAGGACGGCGGTCGGATACTCCGAGGCCTGGCCGAGCGCCATGCCGGTGGACACCTTCTTGCCGTCGAGGCCGTGGCAGACGCCGCACAGCGAATTGTAGTAGACCTCGCCCTTGGCGCCGTTGCCCTTGGGCTTGCTGGCCGCCAGATCGACATACTTGGCCATGTCCACCTGGCCCTTGGACACGAACATGGCGAGATCGCCGGCGTCCTTGTCGTTGAGCTTGTCGGGGCCGTATTGATGGGTCTTGTCGCGCAGGATGGCGACGATGGCGGCCGGGTCCTTGCCGGCGGCGCCCTTGATGCCCTTCACGCCGGTCTCCTTGTCGCCGGTGTAGTCCCAGCCGTGGCAGGTGACGCACCGCCACGACTGCTTGGCCTTCTTGCCGGTGTAGCTGGGATGGGCATCCTCGGGACGGGTGGATTTGATTTCCTTGTACCAGGTGTCGTACAGACGGCCACCGCGCGCGATCGAGGTCTCGATCTCGGCGGCGTCGGCCGCGACGGACCAACCGGTTGCGATGGCCGCGACGGCGGCGATGGCGACGAAAAGGCGACGCGCGTTCATGTGGACGTGTTCCCTCTCACCTGTGCGGGCTTCGACCGGGCGGGTAAACCCCGCCTTCGGCATGCGAGTTCTCTAATATGTGAAAACATGAGGATGAAAACAAGAAAAAGAATCGCGCCCAGGATCATCTAGAAGCAGAAACTCACGCTCAATACTTATTTTTACTGTTCGCGCAAGGCAGGAGACACCACCCCTCATGTAGAGGGGTGGTGCCACTCGGCCTTGGTCTTTGATCTGTCGATCAGCCCCAGCTGTCCTGGGCGATGCTCTGGTACCAGCCCACCGCGAAGTCCGCTTCCTTCTTGCGGAACTGATAGCTGGCGCCCATCGGGCTGACGCCGCCCGAGCCCTTGACGGTGCCGATCTTGCCGTCGGCGACCTCGAACACGGCGGCCACCGAGATGCCGTAGTCGGGGGCCAGCAGCGAGTAGCAGGTGTTGATGGCCGACAGCGCCATCGGCTTCTCGCCGGCCAGTTGGGAGACGATGGCGGCAGCACAGACCTTGGCCTGGCTGGACGCCGAGTAGCCCGACTTGGGCATGGCGCCGGCGATGGCGGCGTCGCCGATGACGTGGATGTCCTTGGCCTTGGTCGATTCGAAGGTGTTGGGATCGACCGGGCAGAACCCCGACTGGTCGGTCAGGCCGGCCTTGATGGCCAGCATGCCGGCCGTCTGCGGCGGGATGATGTTGGCGACGTCGGGCTTGAACTTCTCGAAGTCTGTCTCGACAACGCCGGCCTTGGCGTCGACCTTGGTCACCTTGCCGTTCTTGGCGGCGGGGACCCACTCGATCATCTCGTCGTAGATCTTCTCCCAGCCTTCCTTGAACAGCTTGTCCTTGGCGAAACCGTCCTTGGAGTCGAGGATCAGCACCTTCGACTTGGGCTTGTTCTTCTTCAGGTAGAAGGCGATCAGGCTGGCACGCTCGTAGGGCCCGGGCGGGCAGCGGAACGGATTGGCCGGGGCCGAGATGACCACGGTGCCGCCGTTCGGCATCGCCTCGAGCTGCTTGCGCAGCAGCGCGGTCTGCGGGCCGGCCTTCCAGGCGTGCGGCATCATGTGCGACGCGGCCTCGTCATAGCCCGGGATGGCGTTCCACTTGAAGTCGATGCCCGGCGAAACCACCAGCTTGTCGTAGGCGATGGTGGTACCGTCCTTGGTGGTCACCGTCTTCTTGGCGGGGTCGATGCCCTCGACGCGGGCATTGACGAACTTGATGCCGTACTTGGCCTGCAGCATGTCGAACTTGCGCTCGATATACGACAGGTCGTTCATCCCGGCGAGCACGGTGTTGGAGAACGGGCAGGTGAAGTGCGACTTGTCCTCGTCGATCAGGGTGACGTCGAGGGACGGGTTGTAGCGCTTCAGGTACTTGGCGGCGGTGGCGCCGCCGAAACCGCCGCCGACCACGACGATGCGGGGGCCCGAGCCCGAGGTGCCGGCACAGGCGGACAGGCCGCCGGCCAGGGTGACGGCGCCGGCCGCGCCCAGCAGTCCGTTGAAGGACCTGCGCGAGATATTGGTCATGACGCTCCCCCTTACTTCTTGCGGCTGGCGAAATAGGTGGCGATGGCGTCCAACTGCTCGTCGCTGTAGGCCTTGGCGATGCGGTCCATGACGGTCGGCTCGCGCCGGCCCGCCTTGTATTCCTTGAGCATCGACTTCAGCTCATCGAGCTTCTTGCTGGAAAACGCCGGCATGGCGCCGACCGAGTGCCCATCGGTGCCGTGGCACCCCGCGCAGGCGTCGGCCATCACCGCGATCGGATCGGCGGCCTGCGCGGCGACCGGCGCGGCGACCAACCCGAAGGCCAGGCATAGTGAGAGCGTGGTGGGACTACCCCTCATGACGGAACTCCTCCCTGGGACGTTTTTTAACGTTTATATTAGGTGAAAATATCAGCCCGCCATCCGATTGACAATAGTCAACCGGCGCGCGACCGCGGGTCGGCGGGCAGCCAGGGAGCGGCGATGACGGCGGAACCGCCGTTCAGCTTGATGTCATTGGATTTTCAGGAGCGTGGAGGAAGTCTCAGAAGCCGGACTTGGTCCGCCCGCCGACCGCCTTCCAACCGAAGATTCCGCCCTGCATGCGGTTGATTTCGCCCTCGTAGCCCGAAACCGCCAGACGGGCGGCGGCCATGCCGCAGCGCGCCCCCGAGCGGCAGTGGATGACCAGCTTCTTGCCGTCGGCGACCGGCACCTTGGCCGGATCGAAGGACGACAGCGGAATGTGGCAGGCCCCGGGAATATGCTCGGCCATGTATTCGTTGGCCTCGCGCACGTCGACCAACACCACCTCGCCGGCGTCGTACCACCCCTTGATCTCGGCGGCGCTGACCATCCGGATGTTCTCGTTCTCGGGGGAGGCGGGAAACAGGGTGCCGAACAGACGGTTGAGCATGGCGAGGAGGTCCCTTATGGCGGCCATTTTTATGTTAGGCGTTGCTAATATGCATGGGCCGCGTCCAATTGCAAGCCCGCTGTGACAATATGGGGGCGGGCGGCCCGCATTTCATCCGCCTTTAAGCCGCCACGGCCATCCTCCGCCTCCCGACGACGGAGGTGGCGATGCGGAAACTGGGATCCTCGGTGGTGGCGCTGACGGTGGCGGGCGCCCTGGCGGGATGCGGCGGCGGCGGCGGCGCGGCCGGGGGTGGGAGCGGCGGCGGCGACGGCTGGGGCGGCCCGGTCGAGGGGCGCGTCGGCCCCGTCACCTCCAGCCCCCGCGTGGGCGGCCAGGACTTCGCCGCCGAAGCCAACCGCAACTACGGCCTGGCCGCCATCGGCGCCGATGACGCCCACGCCGCCGGCCGCACCGGCGCCGGCGTCACGGTGGCGGTGATCGACACCGGCATCGACCTCCAGCACGAGGATTTCGCCGGCGCCATCGACCCGGCCAGCATCGACATCGTATCCGGCGAGCACGCCAAGGTGGACGACCAGGGCGGACACGGAACCTCGGTGGCCGGCGTCATCGGCGCCCGCCGCGACGGCTTCGACGCCGTGGGCGTCGCCCCCGACTCCACCCTGTTGGCCGTCCGCGCCGACGCCACCGGCAGCTGCGCCAGCAAATGCAGCTTCTATCACTCGGATCTGGCCCGGGCCACCGACTACGCCGTCGCCAATGGCGGCCGGATCCTCAACTACAGCCTGGGCGGGGACGGGCTGTCGGCGTCCTTCCAGGCCTCGCTGGCGGCGGCGGCGGCGCAAGGCCGCATCGTGGTGGCGGCGGCCGGCAACTCCGCCGACGCCGACCCCATCAACCCGGCGCGCTGGGCGGCCGGCGCCGAGGCCAACGGACTGGGCCTGGCGGTGGGCGCCGTGGATGCCGCCAACACCCTGGCCAGCTTCAGCAACCGGGCCGGAGACGCCAAGGACTATTTCCTGGTCGCCCCCGGCGTCGCCGTCACCAGCACGCGCAACGGCGGCGGCACGCGCACCGTCAACGGCACCTCCTTCGCGGCGCCCCACGTGGCCGGCGCGGCGGCGGTGGTGTGGGGGGCGTCGCCGCACCTGACCGGCCAGCAGGTGGTGGATATCCTGCTGCAATCCGCCACCGACCTGGGCGCCGCCGGCACCGACGAGGTCTATGGCCGGGGGCTGCTGAACCTGGAGGCGGCCTTGCAGCCGCTGGGCGAGGAAACGGTGCCGACGGGGGCCACCGTCGCCGACGGCGGCGCGCCGCTGGCCGCCACCGGCCTGGCGCTCGGCGGCGCCTTCGGCGACGCGGGATTCGATGCCCTGGCCAATTCGGTGTTCATGGATTCCTATGGCCGGCCCTTCCGCGCCGACCTGTCGGGAACGGTGGCCCGGCGCCGGTCCCCAGGGGCGCTGACGGCATGGCTGGACCAGGACCGGGAGAGCGCCGTCTCGCGCCCGGCGACCGGCGTCACCATGAGCCTGACGGCGCCCGAACAACCCCTGCCCGGCCCCCAGAAGACCCCAGGAAACACGGCGTCGCAGCCCCGCTTCGCCATTTCCGCCGATCTCGGCGGCCAGTCCGTGGCCGCCGCCCGCGGCCATGGGCTGGGCGCCCTGACGGGACTGGCTGCCTCCTCCCCCGCACTGGCGGCGCCCGGCCTGTCGGGAGAGGGGCTGGAGTCGCCGTTCCTGGCCTTGGCCGGCGACGGTTCGGCGGTGGCGGTGGGCCAGGACCTGGGCGACGGCGTCGCCGTCACCCTGGGAGTGGCCGAGGATCGCGGAGAGGCCCTGCCCGGACTCGACGGCGCGCCCGAGCGCCGGGCCATGCTGGCCGAGGCGACCCGGCGCTCGCCCGGCGGCACGGTGGTCGGCGTGCACGTCGGCACCCTGGCCGAGGCCGGCGGGCCGCTGGCCTCCACCGGCGGCGGCGCCCTGGACTTCGACCACGGCGCCGACACCGTCTTCACCGGCGTGTTCGCCGCCATGCCGGCCGGCGCGCGGACGACGCTGTTCGGCCGCTACGGGCTGGGGCTCACCGACGGCGACGCCCTGACCGGCGGGTTGTGGCGGGGCGCCGACCACCTGCGCAGCCGCGCCTTCGCGCTGGGGGCGTCGATGCGCGATGTCGGGCGTACCGGCGACCGGCTGACCCTCAGCCTGTCGCGGCCGCTGAAGGTCACCTCGGGGACCGCCGACCTGGCGGTGCCGGCGGGCCGTGCCATGGACGGCACGGTGATCTATCGCGGCGAAAGGGTGGACCTGTCGCCGTCGGGCGCCCAGACCGACCTCGAGGCGAACTGGGCGCTGCCGGTGGGCGACGGCCAGCGGCTGGTGCTTGGCGGCCTGCTGACCCTGCAGCCGGGCCACGACCGCGACGCCGGCCCCGAGGCGGCGGCGGGCGCCAAATACCGCCTGACGTGGTAGCCCCCATCTTTCGCCCAGGGGGTATTGGAACCCGAAGGAGGCATCCCCAACAATAATAATGATTAGCAGGGGTGGCGGCGCGCCGCCCCCCGTCCAAGGTCATTGCCGAAGCGAACGCCGCAGGGAGGCAGACGCCATGAGTCGATTTCCTTGGGCCTGGGCAGCGGCTGGGGTGGTCGCGCTCGGCCTGGCGCCGGCCGCCCTGGGAGCCGAGCCGCTTCCCTGGGCCATCGGCTTCCAGAAGGGCGCCTCGCCCACCATGGAACACATCACCACGCTGTCGACCATCCTCAACGGCATCATCGTCGCCATCGTGGTGTTCGTGACCGCCCTGGTCGCCTATGTCGCCTGGCGCTTCAACGCCAAGCGCAACCCCACCCCCGCCACCTGGTCCCACAACACCAAGCTGGAGATCGCCTGGACCGCCATCCCGGCCCTGATCCTGCTGGTGATCGCCATCCCGTCCTTCCGCCTGCTCTATTTCATGGACAAGGCCCAGGACGCCGACATGACGCTCAAGGTGATCGGGCACCAGTGGTACTGGAGCTACGAGTATCCCGACCACGACTTCACCTTCGACGCGCTGATGCTGACCGACGAGGAACTGCAGCCGGGCCAGCTCCGCCTGCTGACCACCGACAATCCGGTGGTGCTGCCGGTGGGGGTGCCGATCCGCGTCATCATGACCGCCGACGACGTCATCCATTCGTGGGCGGTGCCGGCGCTCGGCATCAAGACCGACACCGTGCCCGGCCGCCTGAACGAGACCTGGGTCCAGATCAACGAGCCCGGCATCTATTACGGCCAATGTTCGGAGTTGTGCGGGGTCAACCACGGCTTCATGCCCATCATGGTCAGGGCGGTGCCCCAGGCCGACTACGACCGCTGGGTGGCCGACGCGAAATCCAGATTCGCCAGCATCTCCGGCCGCGTCGACGTGGCCGAGGCCAGATAGGGGGGACCGCCATGGCTTCCGCTTCCGCCACCACCGCCGCCGCCGGCCACGGCCACCACGACGCTCCCCGGGGGTGGCGGCGGTGGCTGTTCTCGACCAATCACAAGGACATCGGGACCATGTACCTGGTGTTCTCGGTGATGGCCGCCGCCGTCGGCGGCGCGATGTCGGTCTACATGCGCATGGAGCTCCAGGAGCCGGGCATCCAGTACCTGGACGGCGACTTCCAGTTCTATAACGTCATCCTGACCGCCCACGCGGTGATCATGGTGTTCTTCGTGGTCATGCCCGGGCTGATCGGCGGCTTCGGCAACTGGTTCGTGCCGCTGATGATCGGGGCGCCGGACATGGCCTTCCCGCGCATGAACAACATCAGCTTCTGGCTGATCCCGCCGGCCTTCGCGCTGCTGATGCTGTCGGCGCTGACCGGGGCCGGAGCGGGAACCGGCTGGACGCTCTATCCGCCGCTGTCGGTCACCGGCCATCCCGACCCGTCGGTGGATTTCGCCATCCTGGCATTGCACGTCGCCGGCGTCAGCTCGATCCTGGGGGCCATCAACTTCATCACCACCATCCTCAACATGCGCGCGCCGGGTATGACGCTTCACCGCATGCCGCTGTTCGTGTGGGCGATGCTGGTGACCGCCTTCCTGCTGCTGCTGGCGGTCCCGGTGCTGGCCGGAGCCCTGACCATGGTGCTGACCGACCGCAATTTCGGCACCGCCTTCTTCAACCCGGCCGGCGGCGGCGACCCGGTTCTGTACCAGCACCTGTTCTGGTTCTTCGGCCATCCCGAGGTCTACATCATGATCCTGCCGGCCTTCGGGATCATCAGCCACATCGTCTCGACCTTCTCGAAGAAGCCGGTGTTCGGCTATCTGGGCATGGCCTATGCCATGGTCGCCATCGGCGTCATCGGCTTCGTGGTGTGGGCGCACCACATGTTCACGGTGGGCATGGACGTGGATACGCGGGCCTATTTCACCGCCGCCACCATGATCATCGCCGTGCCGACCGGCATCAAGATTTTCAGCTGGATCGCCACCATGTGGGGCGGCTCCATCGAGTTCAAGACGCCGATGCTGTGGGCCACCGGCTTCATCTTCCTGTTCACCATGGGCGGCGTGACCGGGGTGGTGCTGGCCAATTCGGGCGTCGACATCGCGCTGCACGACACCTACTACGTGGTGGCGCATTTCCACTACGTCCTCAGCCTGGGGGCGGTGTTCGCGCTGTTCGCCGGCTTCTACTACTGGGTCGGCAAGATGAGCGGCCGCCAGTATCCCGAGACGCTGGGCAAGATCCATTTCTGGCTGGCCTTCATCTCGGCCAACCTGACCTTCTTCCCGCAGCACTTCCTGGGCGTCGCCGGCATGCCGCGGCGCATCCCCGACTATCCCGACGCCTATGCCGGCTGGAACCTGGTCTCGTCCGTCGGCGCCTATCTGGGCATGGCGGCGGTGGTGCTGTTCCTCTACATCTGCTGGCGGACCTTCGCCGCCGGCCGCCGCGCCGAGGCCAACTATTGGGGCCAGGGCGCCACCACCCTGGAATGGACGGTCAGCTCGCCGCCGCCGCTGCACAGCTTCGAGAAGCTGCCGCGCTTCGGCCAGGCGGCGGAGTAGCGCCATGGCCCGCCGCGACGCCGCCACGGTCCTGGCGCTGCTGCTGGTGATCGCCGCCATGGGCGGCCTGGTGGCGGCCAGCGTGCCGCTCTACCAGCTGTTCTGCCGCGTCACCGGCTATGGCGGCACCACCCAGGTTCAGGCGGCGGCGCCGGGCGCGGTGACGCGGACGGTCACCGTGCGTTTCGACGCCTCCACCGCCAAGGGCCTCGACTGGCGCTTCCGGCCGGCGCAACGCGAGGTGACGCTTCGGCTGGGCGAGGACGCGCTGGCCTTCTACACCGCCACCAACGCCTCGGACCACCCGATCACCGGCACCGCCACCTTCAACGTCACCCCGGCCAAGGCGGGCCAGTACTTCAACAAGATCGAGTGCTTCTGCTTCACCGAGCAGCGGCTGGAGCCCGGGCAGACGGTGGAGATGCCGGTCACCTTCTTCGTCGACCCGGCCCTGGCCGAGGACGAGAACACCGCCGAGGTCACCACCATCACCCTGTCCTACACCTTCTTCGAAGCCGACAAGGGGCGCGGATCATGAGCAACGGCCACCCGCACGCCGCCGGCGAGCATCAGCCGGCCCATCCCTTCCATCTGGTCAATCCCAGCCCGTGGCCGTTCGCGGCCTCGGTGGCGACGCTGCTGACCGCCTATGGCGCCGTGGTCTATTTCCACGACCGCGCCCAGCCGTGGTTCCTGATCGCCGGGCTGGTCCTGGTGCTGCTGGTGGCGGCGTTGTGGTGGCGCGACGTGGTGCGCGAGGCCCAGATCGAGAGGGCGCACACCGACGTCGTCCAGCACGGGCTGCGCCTGGGCATGGGGCTGTTCATCGCCTCCGAAGTGATGTTCTTCGCCGCCTTCTTCTGGGCCTTCTTCAACGCCAGCCTGGGGGTCAATCCGTCCATCGCCGTGTGGCCCCCCGAGGGCGTCGAGACCCTGCACACCTGGGACATCCCCTTCCTCAACACCCTGATCCTGCTGTCGTCGGGGCTGGCGGTGAACTATGCCCACCATGGCGTGCGCGAGAACGACCGCGCCGCCGTCAAGCGAGGCCTGGGCCTGGCGGTGGCGCTGGGCGCCGTCTTCCTGACGCTGCAGATCGTCGAATACGGCGAGGCCACCTTCGGCTTCAAGGACGGGGTCTATCCATCGGTGTTCTACATGGCCACCGGCTTCCACGGCTTCCACGTCTTCGTCGGCGTGTGCTTCCTGGCGGTGACGCTGCTGCGGGCCAGCCGCGGCGACTTCACGCCGCGCCAGCACGTCGGCTTCGAGGCCGCCGCCTGGTACTGGCACTTCGTCGACGTGGTGTGGATCTTCCTGTTCGTGTGGGTCTACTGGTGGGGCAACGCCTGACGGGCGTCAGGGCCAGTCGGCGCCGTCGTCATGGCGGCCGATGGTCAAATGCAGGTCGCGCTCGGAGATGAGGCAGGCCGGCACGCCGGGGATGGGCCGCCCACCCAGCGGTTCGGCGACCGCGTTGACCATGCAGGGCTGGGCGCAGACCTGGGCGCAGATTTCGATCTGGTTGTCATAGTTCTCGGTGGCGCCGGCCTCGACATAGCCGCGCACCCGCCCGGCGTCCTCGGCGGAATAGCGGCCGCCCAGCACCCTTTGGTAGTCGGCCATGACCTGGCCCTCGGTCAGCCCGGTGCCGCAGCCGCATTTGGCGACCAGGCCGATGAAGCGGCCGACGCGGCTGAAATGGGCCGGCTGGTCGGGCGGCGGCAGCGCGCAGGCCGCGAGCGGCAGGGCCAGGGCGAAGATGGCGAATGTCTGTCTCATGGCCTTCAATATGGGCAGTCCCGCCGCCCGCACGACCCCGCGTCGGTGGCGCGGAAGGTATTGCAGACCGGGCACTTGGCCAGGTCCTTGACCCCGGCGGCCTTCACCTCGTCGCGGAAACTGGGGCCGGCCCCCGGCACCGCGCGGCTCCGCTCGCGGGCCTCGCGCTTCTCGCGCAGCTCGGCGACCCGCGAGGCGTATTTGAAGCCGAACCAGATGAGGGCGACGACGACGACCGTCAGCAGGATCTTGGTGAACATGGGGGGAGTGTGGACCGCCGCCCGATGGGGGTCAAGCTACAGCCCCCACCGTCCCCATTCCAGCCGCTCCTCCACCGCCGCCAGCCAATCGGCCGGTTCCTCCAGGCGCAGGCGGCGCCTGAGCCAGCCCCGCCGCTCGCCGACCACCCTCAGGCGCACCTTGTCGCCATAGCGCGCCCGCAGGGTCGAGCGGATGTCGCCCAGCGAATCGATCAGGCCCAGTTCCAGCGCCCTGGCGCCGGTCCAGATGTCGCCGTTGAACAGGGTGGCGTCGTCGCCCTTGAGGCGGTCGCCACGACGGGTCCGCACCCAGTCCCTGAAGGCGGCATGGATGTCGGCCTGCAACGCCTCCAGCCGCGCCACGTCCTCGGGCTTCTCGGGCAGGAAGGGGTCGAGCATGCGCTTGCGCTCGCCCTGGGTGTGGAGGCGGCGCTCGATGCCCAGCCGGGCGATGGCCTCGTGCAGGCCGAAGCCGGCCGACACCACCCCGATGGAGCCGAGGATGGAACTGGGGTCGGCGACGATCTCGTCGGCCGCCGCCGCCAGCCAATAGCCGCCCGAGGCCGCCACGTCCTCGACGAAGGCGATCACCGGCACATGCCGTTCCTCGGCGTGTTGGCGGATGCGCTTGCCGATCAGCGACGACTGGACCGGCGAGCCGCCGGGCGAGTTGACCACCAGCGCCACCGCCGCCAGCCGCCGGGGCGCGAAGGCCGCCTTCAGCGTCGCCGCCAGGTTGGCGAGGTTGACGCCGCCGCGCAGCATCCCGCCGCCGGCGGCGATGATGCCGTTCATGCGCACCACCGTGACCAGGGGCGGCGGATTGGCGAGGCTGTCGATGAAACCGGGAATGTCCATGGGGAGAAGATAGGCCGCGCCCCCATCTAGGACAATGGAGCCCCGTGCCGCAGCACCGCCTCGACCGCCTGCGCATAGGCACCCTGGGCGTCGTGCATCACCAGCCCCGGCAACACTTCGAGCGGCGTGCGCGCCCCCCGCCGGGCGGAGACGATCACCCGCACCGCCGACCGGCCGGGGCGCGGATGGAGCGGCAGCACCCGGATTTCGCCGGCCCGCTTGCCGAGCGCCGCCAGGATGTCGGCCAGACGGTCTGCGCGGTGGATCACCGTCAGCCGCCCCTTGGGGCGCAGCAGCCCAACCGCCGCCGCCAGCCACGCCCCCAGATCCAACGCCCCCTCCACGTGGCCCGTCGCCTTGCCGGCGGCCGGCGGGGCGGTGACGGTGCCCGCCTCGTACCACGGCGGATTGGTCATCACATGGTCGAACCCCTGGCCGCGCAGCAGCGACGGCGGCCGCGTCAGGCAGCCCTCGACGACGGCGAAACGATCGGCCAGGCCGTTGGCCTCGGCGTTGGCGCGGGCCAGGGCCGCCAGCTCGGGCTGGACCTCCAGGCCGGTCACATGGGCCTCGGCCACGCGCGCCAGCAGGCACAGCGCGGCGGTGCCGACGCCGCAGCCCAGGTCGAGGACCCGCTCGCCGGCCCCGGCCCGCACGGCGGCGGCCATCAACACCGGATCCGAGCCGGCGCGGTAGCCGGCGGCGGGCTGACATATCTTAATGCGCCCACCCAGGAACATATCCACGGTGGTGGGAGAGGTCTCGCCCGAAGGCATGGGAATGATCCTCGAGTTCGCTTCACGGCGCATGTAAGCTTGACCGGCTTTCGCGGGCAACACTATGTTCATCCGCGCGGACGGGGGACGAAGCCGCAACGTAAGGAGTCTGGGTACGTGGCTATCGTGGTGAGTCTCGACGACGAACGCGGGCGGAAGGGCAAGAGTTTCGACACCCTCGTCGATCTGGTGAAGGACGATCTGGAAAAGGTCAACCGCGCGATCATCGAGCGGATGCACAGCCCGGTGTCGCTCATTCCGCAACTGGCCGGCCATATCATCGCCGCCGGCGGCAAGCGCCTGCGGCCGGTCCTGACGCTGGCCTCGGCGCGGCTGTGCGGCTACGAGGGCGAGGGTCACGTGGACCTGGCCGCCATCATCGAATTCATCCACACCGCCACCCTGCTCCACGACGACGTGGTCGACGAGAGCGAGCTGCGCCGGGGCGAAGCCTCGGCCAACGCCCTGTTCGGCAACAAGCCCAGCGTGCTGGTCGGCGACTTCCTGTTCTCGCGCGCCTTCGAGCTGATGGTGGACCACGGCTCGCTGCCGGCGCTGGCGGTGCTGTCGCGCGCCTCGTCGGTGATCGCCGAGGGCGAGGTGCTGCAGCTGATCACCGCCAACGACACCGAGACCAGCGAGGACGCCTATCTCGAGGTCATCCGCTCGAAGACCGCCGCCCTGTTCGCCGCCGCCTGCCGGGTCGGCGCCCAGGTCGCCGAGCGGCCCAAGGGCGAGGAGGACGCACTCGATTCCTACGGCCTCAACCTGGGCATCGCCTTCCAGCTCATCGACGACGTGTTGGACTATTCCGCCAAGCAGGCGGTACTGGGAAAGACTGTCGGCGACGACTTCCGCGAGGGCAAGATCACCCTGCCGGTCATCCTGGCCTTCCGCCGCGGCGACGAGGAAGAGCGGCAGTTCTGGCGCCGCACCGTCGAGGAGCTGGACCAGCGCGACGGCGACCTGGAGGTCGCCATCCGCCTGATGGAGAAGCACGGCAGCCTCGCCGACACCATCGCCCGCGCCCGCCACTACGGCGCCATCGCCCGCGACGCGCTCGGCATCTTCCCCGACAGCCCCATCAAGCAGGCGATGATCGAGGTCATCGACTTCTGCATCGAGCGGGCCTACTGACCGCCGTCAATCGGCGGCCGGCAGGGTGAAGAAGAAGGTGGTTCCGGCGCCGGGCGTCGAGTCGACCCAGATGCGGCCGCCGAACAGATGGACGATCCGCTGGCAGATCGTCAGGCCGATGCCGGTGCCGGTCGGCACGCCCTGCGGATCGAGGCGCTGGAAGATCTCGAAGATCTTGCCGAAATAGGCGGGATCGATCCCGGCCCCGTTGTCGGACACCGAGAAGCGCCACAGGCTCTCCTCTTCCGGCACCGCCCCCACATGGATCACCGGCCGGCGCTCGGGGTGGCGATATTTCAGCGCGTTGCCGATCAGGTTCTGGAACACGCTGACCAGCAGCACCTCGTCGGCCATCACCCTGGGAAGGCGGTCGGCGGCGACGCTGGCGCCGGCCGCGTCGATGGCCAGCCCCAGGGTATCGATGGCCTGGGCCAATGCCGAGGACGCATCGACGGGCACGGCTTGATGGTCGCGGCCGGAAATCCTGGCATAGGCAAGCAGGTCGGCGATCAACGCCGACATATGGCGGGCGCCGCCGATGATGAAATTGAGGAAATCCACGCCGTCGCCGTCCAGGCGGTCGCTGTAGCGCCGCTCGAGCAGTTGGGCGTAGATGACCATGTTGCGCAACGGCGTCTGCAGGTCGTGGGACGCCACGTAGGCGAAGCGCTCCAGGTCGGCGTTGGATTGGGCGAGATCCCGGTTGGCCTGCTGCAGTTCCGCCGACTTGTACGCCAGCCGCAACCGCTCGCGGCCGAGACGGCGGTTCCGCTGAAGGATGGCCAGCACCAGCACGCAGAAGCCCACCGCCGCCAGATCGGCGGTCACGGTCTGGACGAGGATGCGCCGGCGGGCGTCGGCGAGATCGTCGAGGATGTCCACCTCGGCCACGCCGACGGTGACCACGACCGGATAGGCGTCCAGGCGCTTGTAGGAGTAGTGGCGGACGGTGCCGTCGGTGACGCTGGTCAGCCGGAAGCCGCCCTGCTGCTGGTGGCGCAAGCCCTCCCACAGCAGCGGCACGTCCAGCCGGGTGCCGTAGATCTCGTGGGACGGCAGCGGTTGGCGGACGATGAAGCGGCCGTCGTCCTTCACCATCACCAGTACGGAGCGGGGGCCGAGGTCGAAGGCGCGGAAGAAGTCGCCCAGGCTTTCCGGTCGCAAGGTCAACAGGATCACGCCGTCGAAGCGGCCCTGGTTGATGATCGGCCGCACCAGACGGAATTGGAATTCGCCGCTGACGCGGCCGCGCCGGGTCGGATCGATAAGCAGGACATCCTTGCCCTCTTCCCGCAGGGTCTGGAAATACTCCAGGCCGACGGCGGTGACGTCGGCGGACTGCGCCTGGGGATCGGAGGAGAAGACCACCCGGCCGTCGCGGTCGATGACGAGCAACAGGCCGGTGATGCTGGCACCGTCACGCAGCGCCACCTCGCCCAGATGGCGGCGCAGCCCCTCGCCGCCGCCGTGACGCTGATAATTGCTGCGCACCGCCCGCAGATGGGCGTCGCCATAGTCGAACAGCCGGGTGGCGTGGTTCTCGAAGGCCAGCAGAACCCGCCGGCTGGCGACCACCTCGCCGGTGATGCGGTCATGGCGCAACTGCTCGTACTGGCGCCATGCGGCCAAGGTGAAAAGGCCGACGGCCAGGGCGGTGACGGCGGTCACCAGATATGCCCACCCGCGTGTGCCGCGCTTCACGGCTCCCCCCAAAGCGACCATGGCACGCCATCGCGGCCGCCTCGGAGAGTATCCCCGCCCGCGCCACGCCGCAACGCGAAGATCATAAGGCGCTAATCTACCGGCACGAACTCGCCGCCCCTGACCTCGACCATGTGGAAGGCGTCGAGCCCCAGCCCCAGGTGGTCGGTGGCGCTCATGGTGACGATGCCGCCGGTACCGACGAAGCCCCTGGTCCTCTCGATCTCGTCGCGCACCCGGGCCTTGTCGGGACCGCCGGCCCGCTCGACCGCCTTCATGGCGATCCAGAAAGCGTCATAGGCGTGACCGGCGAACATGTTGACCTCTTCCTTCCAATAGGCCTCGAACGCGGCACGGAAAGCCAGCACCACCGGCTTCTGGGGGTCGCCGTCGGGCAGCTGGTCGGGGATGGCCATGCCGGCGGCGGGCAGGCGCATGCCGTCGGCGGCCGTGCCGACCAGCCGCAGGAAGTCCTTGGAGACCACTCCGTGCGACTGGTAGACCGGCATGGTCAGACCCAGCTGGCGGATGTTGCGGGTCACCACCGCCGGCCCCCGCCCGGTTCCGAAGACGAACAGCGCCTGGACGCCGGGAGTGGACCGGATCTTGGTCAGGGGCGCGGTCACGTCCGGGTCGCGCGGGCCGTAGGTCTCGTCGGCCACCACCTCGATGCCGTGAGCCGGCGCCAGCTTCAGGGTCTGGTCGCGGCCAGACTTGCCGAAGCCCACATTCTCGGACAACAGCGCCATGCGCGTGACGCCACGCCGCTTCATATCGATCAGGATCTTTTCGGCCGCCATGCGATCGGTATGGGGGACCTTGAAGGTCCATTGGCGCACCGGCTCGACGATCCCGACGCCGCCGCCCAGCGACATGAAGGGGATGCGCGCCCTTTCCACCGTGGGCAGCACCGCCAGGCTGGTGGGCGTGCCCGAGCCGCCGATCAACAGATCGACGCGGTCGTTCTCGATCAGTCGCTTGACGATGGTCACCGCCTTCTCGGGGTCGGAGCCGTCGTCGTAGACGGTGAGCCGCAGGGCGTGGCCGGCGACCCCGCCCTTGGCGTTGGCGTCCGCCACCAGTTGCTCCAGCGCCTTCTTTTCGGGGTCGCCCATCAGCGACATCTGGCCGGTGGCGGACAGGAACGCGCCGATATGAATCTCGGCGGCGGCCAACGGCCGCACTGCCACGAGCGACAGCGCCACGGCAAGGGCGACAAGACGGCCAGGGGTCATGATGCTTCCTCCCATTCTTGGTTGGCCGCATCCTATCCAACCCGGCGCCCCTCCCGAAGCGCGTTCTCGCGCTACCGCCAATTGACCGCCCGTCACCCCTTCCGCCCCCTTCCCCCGCGCGGGCCCGGCGGCTTCAATGACTCCAGGCCGTTCCCGCCCGGAGGCGCCGGATGCCCGTCATCGATCAGGCCGTCGTCGAACTGTCGCGCGCGCAGTTCGCCCTGACCGCGCTGTACCATTTCCTGTTCGTGCCGCTGACGCTGGGCCTGAGCTGGATGCTGGCGATCATGGAAAGCGTCTGGGTCATGACCGGCCGCGAGGTGTGGCGCGACATGACCCGCTATTGGGGCAAGCTGTTCGGCATCAACTTCGCCATGGGGGTGGCGACCGGCATCACCATGGAGTTCCAGTTCGGCACCAACTGGGCCTACTACTCCCACTTCGTCGGCGACATCTTCGGGGCGCCGCTGGCCCTCGAGGGGCTGACCGCCTTCTTCCTGGAATCCACCTTCGTCGGCCTGTTCTTCTTCGGCTGGGAGCGCTTGCGGCCGCGCACCCATCTGCTGGTGACCTGGCTGGTGGCCCTGGGCTCGTCGCTGTCGGCGGCCTGGATCCTGATCGCCAACGCCTGGATGCAGAACCCGATCGGCTCCGAGTTCAACCCGGCCACCATGCGCATGGAACTGACCGACCTGGGCGCGGTGATCTTCAACCCCGTCGCCCAGGCCAAATTCGTCCACACGGTCAGCGCCGGCTACGTGACCGGAGCGATGTTCGTGCTGTCCATCAGCGCGTGGTTCCTGCTCAGGGGCCGCCACGTGGACTTCGCCAAGCGCAGCTTCGCCGTGGCGGCGGCGTTCGGCCTGGCCTCGGCGCTGTCGGTGGTGGTGCTGGGCGACGAGTCCGGCTATGTCGCCACCGAGCACCAGAAGATGAAGATCGCCGCCATGGAGGGAATGTGGGAGACCGAGGAGGCACCGGCCGCCTTCACCCTGTTCGGCCTGCCCGACCAGGCGGCTCGCGAGACCCGCGCCGAGGTCCGGATTCCGTATCTGCTGGGCCTGATCGCCACCCGCTCGCTGGACCAGGAGCTGCCGGGCATCAACGATCTGGTCGCCCGCGCCGAGGCCCGCATCCTGTCGGGCATCGCCGCCTACGACGCCACCCAGCGGCTGCGCGCCGATCCCGGCGACACCCGGGCACGGGCCATCCTGAGGAGCGAGGTCGACAACCTGGGCTACGCGCAGTTGCTGCGCCGCTACGTGGACGACCCTCGTCAGGCCACGCCGGCGATGATCCGCGCCGCCGCCTGGGACACCGTGCCCGGCGTGGCGCCGCTGTTCTGGAGCTTCCGCGCCATGGTCGGCCTGGGCTTCTGGTTCATCCTGCTGTTCGCGCTCGCGCTGTGGGCGAGCACCCGGCGGGTCTGGGACCGCCGCTGGCTGCTGTGGCTGTGCCTGCTGTCGCTGCCCCTGCCATGGGTAGCCGCCGAGCTGGGCTGGTTCGTGGCCGAATACGGCCGCCAGCCGTGGGTGATCGAGGGTGTCCTGCCCACCTTCCTGGGCGTTTCCAGCATCACCCCGGCGCAGATCTGGACGTCGTTGGCCGCCTTCACGGCGTTCTACACCGCGCTGCTGGTGGTGGAACTGTATCTGATGGTCAAGTTCATCCGGCTCGGCCCCACCCTGACCCCCGAACCGCCCGCCGCCGCCGGCCGCCGCGCCTCCGCCGAGGCACTGGTCACCGAGGAGTAGCGCCATGCCCCCCGTCGATTACGAGATTTTGCGCCTGGCCTGGTGGCTGCTGCTGGGACTGGTGCTGATCGGCTTCGCGGTGATGGACGGCTTCGACATGGGGGTCGCCATCCTGTTGCCGGTGGCGGCCCGCACCGACACCGAGCGCCGCGTGGTGATCAATTCCATCGGCCCGGTCTGGGACGGCAACCAGGTGTGGCTGATCCTGGGCGGCGGCGCCGCCTTCGCGGCCTGGCCGCCGCTCTACGCCACCTCGTTCTCGGCCTTCTACATCCCGCTGCTGCTGGTGTTGGCGGCCTTGATCCTGCGCCCCGTCGGCTTCGATTTCCGCAACAAGATCGAAAACCCGACCTGGCGGCGGGTGTGGGACTGGGCGCTGTTCCTGGGCGGCTTCGTGCCCAGCCTGGTGTTCGGGGTGGCGGTGGGCAACCTGTTCACCGGCGTACCCTTCCATTTCACCGGCGAACTGCGGGCGATCTACACCGGCGGCTTCCTGTTCGAGCTGCTGCGACCGTTCCCGTTGCTGTGCGGCGTGGTGAGCGTCGCCATGGTCGTCATGCACGGCGCCACCTTCCTGGCGCTCAAGACCGAGGCCGAGGTGGAGCGCCGGGCGCGGGTGGCGGTCTATGCGGGCGCCGCCGCGCTGACCGCCCTGTTCGCCCTGGCCGGCATCCTGATCGCCACGGTGGTCGACGGCTACATGGTGGTGGCCGGCGGCGATCCGCTGGGCCCGTCCGACCCGCTGACCAAGGAGGTGGCCAAGGCGCCGGGACTGTGGCTGGCCAATTACGAGGCGTTCCCGCTGATGCTGGTCGCCCCCGCCCTGGGGTTCGCGGGCGCCCTGGCGGCGGTGGGCTTCACCCTCATGGGGTGGCCGGGCTGGGCCTTCGTCGCCAGCTCGGGATCGGTGTTCGGCGTGGTGACCACCGCCGGCCTGTCGCTGTTTCCGTTCCTGATGCCGTCCAGCACCGAGCCCGGCCATTCGCTGACGGTGTGGGATTCGTCGTCCAGCCCGCTGACCCTGTTCATCATGCTCATCGCCACGGTGGTGGTACTGCCCATCGTCGCCAGCTACACGGTGTTCGTCTACCGGGTGCTGCGCGGCAAGGTCACCGCCGGGCATATCGAAACCCACGGCAAGCACCTCTATTAGGAACCGGCATGTGGTATTTCGCGTGGATTCTCGGCGTCACCCTGGCCTGCCTGGCCGGCGTCCTCAACGGCATGTGGCTGGAGATGCATCTCGACGACGAGGCGCACGCCCGCCAGAGCGGGCCGGTCAGGTGATGCCGAAGCGGGCGAAGGTCTCGGCCAGGTCGTCGCCGAACTTGGCGCCCTTGCGGATCAGCGCCGCGCGCGGCGGCAGGCCGCGCAGCTTGGCGTGGCCATAGTCGTAGCTGGTCAGCACCGCGAAGGGGATGCCCTGGGTCGCCGGCATGGCGGCCAGCGCGCAGCCCATGTCGACGCCGGTCAGCACTCCCAGTTCCATGGACGCGACGACCATGTCCGGCTTGGTGCGGACGACCGTCTCGATGGCCTCGAAGGGGTTGCGGACCACCGAGGTGCGGTAGCCGCATCCGGCGAGCTCGCGTTCGACGATGCGCGACATCGCCTTCTCGGGAACCACCAGCAGCACCTCGACGTCCTTGGGCTCGAGGTTGCCGAAGTCCACGTCGGCGGGCCGCTTGGCGGGCAGGGCGCGCATGACGGCGGGCACGTCGGCCTCGCCGACGTCCTCGCCGTCCGCCAGTTTCTCGATGCGATCGACGAAGACCTGGATTTCCTCGATCTGGGGCGCCGCCAGGGCATGCAGCTCGCCCACATATTCCTCGAGCCGGTGGGTGACCAGCTTGATCAGCGGCAGCCCCAACGCCTGCGCTTGGCTGCGCAGGTTGCTGGCCTCGCGGCGCAAGGTCTCCAAGCCTTCGACGGGCGGCACGCTGTGGGAGCGCAGATTGCCGAGCAGCACCTGCAGCGCGCTGGCGGCATCACGGAGTTCTTCCAGGAATTCGCCGACGACCCGGCGTTCGTTCTCGTTGTCGGCCGCCTCGATGGACATCGCCTTCCCCCGCTGGTTTCCCTGGCGCGACTATACCGACCCGGCGCGCGCTTGGAAACCGGTCAGGCGGCGGCGCAGCCCGCCTCGCGCTCCATGGCGATCATGTCGGCGAGGGAATAGCCGTCCAGCGACGAGAAGAACGCCTCCAGCGCCTCGGTCAAGGCCTTGCGGGCCAGGCAGTTGGCCCCGATCCGGCACGATCCCTTGTCGTCGCAGCGCATGCACCGGGCCAGCGCGAAGTCGTCCTCGATGTGACGAATCAGGGAGCCCAGGTGGACCTTGGCCGGATCGACCAGCAGCCGCACGCCGCCGTACTTTCCGCGCACCGTCTCCAGATAGCCGGAGCGGCCGAGCTGGTGGACGACCTTGGTCAGGTGGTTCTTCGAAATGCCGTAGCAATCGGCGATTTCGTTGATGGTGACCAGCTCACCGTCCTTGAGGCCCACATGGACCAGGACGCGCAGGGCGTAGTCGGTGTGCAATGTGAGGCGCATTTTCCCCCTTGCGCTTATTTCGTCCCCCAACAAAACCCAGGCATCTTCGGTTGGCTGCGGCGAAGGGGTCAACGCGCGTGGAGGCATGGCTCCCATGCAGTCTTCCCCCTACCTGCTTCCTGCTTTACCTTTCCTTGAACCGGTTGCGGTTATAAGAATGGGCATCGGCAGACAGGCCGCCGTCCCGGAATTCGGAAGGGGGGGATAGGTGGAACCCGCCAGAAAGGTGCTCTCCGCCCTGTTCGTCGCCGTCGCCCTGATCATGGCCGGTGAGGCCTTGGCGCGCGAGTTGCGGGTCGCCGACGTCCACCCGCCCGACTACCCCACGGTTCAGGCCCTGACCCATATGGGCCGGCTGATCGCCGAACGCTCGCAGGGCCGTTACACCCTCAAGGTCTTCCATTCCCGCCAGTTGGGCGAGGAATCGGAAACCATCGACCAGGTTCGCGCCGGCGCCATCGACATGGTCCGGGTCAACCTCACGCCGCTCAACGCGCTGGTGCCCGAGACGACGGTGATGTCGCTGCCGTTCCTGTTCCGCTCGGTCGAGCACATGCACAAGGTCGTCGACGGGCCCATCGGCGAGGACATCCTCAAGTCGTTCGAACGTCACGGCCTGGTCGGGCTGGCCTATTACGATTCCGGGGCGCGGTCGTTCTACACCGCGCGCCGGCCGGTCGCCGGCCCGGCCGATCTCGCGGGCCTGCGCATCCGGGTCCAGGATTCCCCCCTGGCCACCGCCATGGTCGAGGCGGTGGGCGCGCAGCCGGTGGCGCTCGCCTATGGGCAGGTTGAGGTCGGCCTGAAGACGGGCGTCATCGACGGCGCCGAGAACAACTGGCCGTCCTATCACGACAGCGGCCACTATCGGGCCGCCCCGTTCTACTGCGAGACGAGGCACACCATGGCCCCGGAAGTGGTGGTGATGTCCAGGAAGGTCTGGGACACCTTGCCGACGGCGGACCAGCAGTTGATCCAGGACGCCGCCCGGGATTCGGTGGTGGTCATGCGCGGCCTGTGGAAGGAGCGCGAGATCCGGGCCGAAGCGGCCGCGCGGCGGGACGGCGTCACCGTGACCGACGCCGACGCCGGAGCCTTCGCGGCCGCCATGCGCCCCGTCTACGACCGTGTCGTCACGGAGCCTCGGCTCAGGGAGCTTGTCCGCCGCATCCAGGGTGTCCACTGACATGGGGCAGCCCCCGAAGGGAGTCGGTCTCGACCGGGCCAGCCACTGGGTCCGCTATATTCCCATCGCCTGGCGCATTCCCCTGGTGGTGGCGCTCAACACCGTCGTGGCCTTGGCGGTGGGCCTTGTCGGCTGGCAAGGCGCGGCGGTGGTGCGCGCCGATCTCGGCGAACTGCGCGAGGTGCAGCAGCGCGGGCGCCTGCTGGCGGACATCGACACCCAGGCCGGCCGCCTGCAAAGCCTGATCCGCCAGTATCTGGGCAACCCCACCGAGGAGGTCCTCGCCGAGGTCATCGCCCGCTCCGAGACCCTGTTCGCCACCCTGGCCAACACGCCGGACGAACCGGAAGTCGCCGCCGAGGTGGCGCAGCTCAACGATGCCGCGCGACGGTTCGTCGACGGCTTCCAGCGGATCCGGTCCATCAACTCCGAGATCGGACGCCTCTACGAGGCCCAGATCGTCCAGACCACCCGCGAGATGTCGGGGCTTTACGCGATCCTCAATTCCACCGCCAGGGCGCGCTCCGGCGCCTTGCTTGCCCCCGCGCTGGTGAAATCGCACGAGCATTTCGTCGAGACGCTGATCGCCGTCAACACCTTCTATTTCAGCGCCGGCTCGGCCAGCGCCAAGGCAGCCCGGGCCAGCCTGCTGGTGATGGCGGACACGGTGCCGGTGATGATCGACCTCGCCGCGAGCGACCTGCAGCGCGATGCGCTCAAGGTGCTCGGGCGGCGGACGCAAACGCTGGCGGCCGGCATCGACCTCCTGGAGCAGGCCTTCACCGCACGCGCCCGCGTCCTTGCCAACGAAGTCGACGCCAACCAGGCCATCATGGCGTCGGCCGTCGACAGCCTTCTGGCCAAGGGGCACGACCGCGAAGAGGCGCTGCAGCGCGAGTCGGCCCAGTTGTTGATGCGGGTCGCGACCACCGGCGCCATCCTCGGAGTGGTGCTTCTGCTGGTCGGAGCCCTGGCTAGTTGGACCATCGGCCAGTCGATCCGCGTTCCCATCCGCCGTCTGCGCGAGGTGATGGAGGCCGGGGCGCGGGGCGACTGGAACCATGAGGTCGAGGGCGCCGGCCTGCCCGACGAACTGGCGGCCATGGCGCGCACGGTCGACGTCTTCAAGCGCGACGCCATCGAAAAGGCGCGCCTCGAACGCGAGAAGGCGGCCGCCGAGGCCCGCGAGGAGGCGGCCAAGCGCGAGACCCTGCAGACGCTGCTGGCGCAGATCGAGGCCTATGAGTACGGCGCCGCCTTCACCCCCGCCGTGGCGACGGCACCCCGGACCGACGCCGCCGAGATCGCCGCCGTGTTCAACCGCGTCCTGGCCAAGTTCCACGAAGCCGCCCTTGCCCGCGATGCCGCCATCGCGCAGCTGACCTCGGCCAAGGAACAGGCCGAGGCGGCCAACCAGGCCAAGTCGGCATTCCTGGCCGCCATGAGCCACGAAATCCGCACGCCCATGAACGGGGTGATCGGACTGCTGGAACTATTGGCCCACACCCGCCTGGACGGCGAGCAGGAGGCGCTGATCGGCACGATCCGGGAATCCGGCCTCGCGTTGCTCAAGATCATCGACGACGTGCTCGACTTCTCGAAGATCGAGGCCGGCCGGCTGGAGCTCGAAAAAGTGCCGGTCGACCTCGCCCACCTGGTGGAAGGCGTGGTCCAGACCCTGTCCACGACCGCTTCCAAGAAAGGGGTGGAGCTGTCGTTCTTCGCCGATCCCGCCCTGCCGGCCCAGGTCCTGGGCGACCCGTTCCGGCTGCGCCAGATCCTTTTCAACCTGACGGGCAACGCCATCAAGTTCACCGCCGCCGGCCATATCCGCATCGCGGCCGAGCCTGCCGCCACGGATGGCGGGATGGTCACGGTGCGGCTTTCGGTCGCCGATACCGGCATCGGCATCGACCCGGCCCTGCAGGCGGACCTTTTCCGGCCGTTCACGCAGGCCGAGACCTCGACCACCCGCCGGTTCGGTGGCACCGGCCTGGGCCTGTCGATCACCCGCCGGCTGGTGGAACTGATGGGCGGCGCGATCGACGTCGAGAGCCGCCCCAACGACGGCGCCACCTTCCGGGTTCTGCTGCCCTTCGCCTGCGGGAGCGACTCCGCCGCCATGCCCGATGACGGGCCTGACCTCCTGGGATTGCGGGTCCTGGTGGTCGCCAACGACGACAGGGACCGGACGCTGCTCGCCCGCCATCTGGAGCGGGCCGGCGCGGCGGTGGTCCGTGTGCCGGGTCCCGACGGCGCCGTCGCCGCCGTCCGCAAGGCCACCGACAGCCGCGCGCCGTTCGATATCGCGCTGGTCGGCGCCGATGCCGCCAATGCCCACGAATTGCGGGCCCTGGGGACGACTCCCCTGCTGTTCATGGCGCGCGGCATCGACGAAGGCCGGCGCTTCGATCTCGAAAGGCTGCCGGCCTGCGCCGGCTTCCTCTCCCACCCCGCGGATGCGTCCGTGCTGGTCGGCGCGATCCGCACCGTGGTCAAGCGGCGGTCGGCGGAGCGTGGGAAACCGCCGATCCCGAAACGCCCCGCCCCGCCCCAGCCCGCCGCCACCGAGGCGACGGCCCAGGGGCTGCGTATCCTGGTCGCCGAGGATCATCCGGTGAACCAGCAGGTCATCCTTCGCCAACTGCGCCTTCTGGGCCATGCCCCGGAGGTGGTGGCGGACGGCGCCGCCGCCCTGGCGGCATGGCGCGCCGGAGGGTACCAACTGGTGGTGACGGACTGCCACATGCCGGTGATGGACGGCCTTCAACTGGCCCGGTCGATCCGCGCCGAGGAGACCCGCGCCGGCCGGAGCCGCACCCCCATCCTGGCGCTGACCGCCAATGCCCTGTCGGGGGAAGATGAACGCTGCCGGGAAGCGGGGATGGACGGATATCTCGCCAAGCCCGTAGAATTGGCGCGCCTGAAGGAGGCCCTCGCCGAGCTTGCCCGCCCGGCAGACGGGAGCTCGCCATGACCATGGAATCCCGCCCGATGACCCGATCCAGCCGCACCTCCCCGCGCCGGCTCACGCGCTTCCGGATGGTTGCCGCCGTGTTGGCTCCGGTGCTGGCCCTGGTGGCCTTCTCGGGTTACGTGGTGGAAGAGAAGCTGGCTTCGTACCGCGCCAGCGCCGACCTCCTGATCGCCGCCCGCGTGGCGCAATCGGCCCATCGGCTGGCCCGCGACGTGGAGAGCGAGCGCAGCCTCTCGGCGCTGTATATCGGGACCGGGCGGAATTCCTGGCGGCCGGAGCTCGACGACCTGCGTGACGCCACCGACCGCAGCCGGGAACGGTTCCTGGAGCTCATCCTGCCCCCGGCGACGGCCAAGGCGTTCGGCATCAGCGGCAGCCGCATGAGCCTGGGCGACATCGACGCGGCCCGGGCGGTGGTCGACGGCGACGGCGACCTGCGCGCCGTCCTCGTCGCCTACAGCGAGATCGTCAGCCGCCTCATCAGCGCCTCGGCACGCCTGTCCGCCGCCGATTCCCACAATCTGATCGCGGCATACATGGATCTGGGCCACGTCAAGGACCGCGTCGGCCGTGAGCGTTCGATCGGCGCCTCGTGGCTGCTCGGCCGCCGCGACCAGGAACTGTTGCGGATGTTCGCCGAGGCCCATGCCGAGAAAAGGGCCTTCCTGGAATCCTTCCGGGGCCATGCCTCGGCGAGCCAGATCGCCATTTTCGACGGGCTGGTCCGCGGCCCCATCGTCGACGAACTCGACCGTCTCCACGACCGCGTCCTGGCCGGCAAGCTGGGACCCGAGGACGCGGACGTCTGGCAGCGCACCCATATGGCCATGGCCGACCTGCTGACCCAGGTCGAGGACCGCCTGACCGCCGAGCTGGAACGGCGCATCCAGTCCAACCTGAACGCCGCCGAGATCACCTTCTACCTGGTGGTGCTGGTGGTGGTGGCGCTGGTGCTGTTCGCGCTGGAGACCCTGAGGCGTAGCGAACGCCGGGCGTCGGTGGCCGAGGAGGAGGCGCGCAAACTGTTCCGCGCCGTCGAGCAGAGCCCGGTATCGGTGATGATCACCGATCCGCGCGGCGACATCGAATACGTCAACCCGGCCTTTTCGCGGATGACCGGCTACGCGCGCGAGGAAGTGCTGGGCCGCAATCCGCGCATCCTGCGTTCGGACCAGACTCCGAAGGGGGTCTACGCCGAGCTGTGGCAAGCCATCTCGGCCGGCCAGGACTGGCGCGGCGAACTGGTCAACACCCGCAAGGACGGCTCGGCCTATTGGGAGCAGATGACCATCGCCCCGGTCAAGTCGCCGTCGGGCGAGGCGGTCAACTACATCGCGCTCAAGGAGGACGTCACCGAGATCCGCTCGCTCCGCAAGGCACTGGAGCGCGAGCACGACAATCTTCGCCGCATCCTCGACGCCACCCATGACGGAATCGCCCTGTTGGGACCGGACGGCGCCTTCCAATTCGCCAACTCGGCTCTGGTGGCCGAATTCGGCCCCATGCGGGGCCGTCGGTGCGACCAGTATTTCAGCGATTCCGCCTCCAGCTGTCCCAGTTGCGAGAACCTGTCCGATCCGGACGGTTCGTCGCGGCGGGAATGGACGTCGCTCCGGACCGGCAAGGTCTACGAATTGACCAGCACGCCGGTCGAGGGGGCGGATGGCGGCCGGTCCATGCTCCAGGTCTTCCACGACATCACGCTGCGCAAGCAGGCCGAGGAGGCGGTCAATGCCGCCCGCGAGGCGGCCGAACTCGCCAACCGGGCCAAGAGCGAGTTCCTGGCCACCATGAGCCACGAACTGCGCACGCCGCTCAACGCCATCATCGGTTTCTCCGAGATCATCGAGGGCGAGCTGCTGGGCCCGGTGGGGCAGCCGCAATACGTGGAATACGCCCACGACATCAACGAGTCCGGCCGCCACCTGCTGCGGTTGATCAACGACATCCTCGACGTCGCCCGCGTCGAGGTCGGCCGCATCATCCTGCGCGAGGAAGACCTGGACGTCGCCGGCATCGTCCAGTCGGCGTTCAACATGGTCCGCGACCGCGCCGAGGCCAACCACGTGGCGTTGACGATGAAGGTGCCGGCGACGCTGCCGTCGCTCCATGGCGACGAGCGACGGCTCAAGCAGGTGCTGGTCAACCTGCTGGGCAACGCCGTCAAGTTCACCGCCTCGGGCGGGCGGGTCGAGGTGTCGGCGGCCGATGCCGCCGACGGCGGCATCGAGATCGCCGTGGCCGACACCGGCATCGGCATCGCCGCCGAGGACATCGCCAAGATCATGGCGCCGTTCGGGCAGGTCGATTCCGGCATGGCGCGCCGCTACGAGGGTTCGGGCCTCGGCCTGCCGCTGGCGCGGAAGCTGGTCGAGATGCATGGCGGCACCCTGGCCCTGACCAGCACCCCGGGGGTCGGAACGGTGGTCACCCTGCGCTTCCCGCCCACCAGGGTGCGGCCCGCCGTCACCGCCTGACGACCATCCATACCCCCCAGAACGCCACCGCCAGGAACGGCCCGAACGGCAATCGGCGGCCGGGGCTCCACGTCGCCGCCAGCGACAATGCCGCCACCGCCGCCAGACCGCCCGCCGCCGCCAGCAGGATCACCCACGGCAGCCCCGCCGTCCCCACCCAGGCCCCGGCCGCGGCCAGCAGCTTGGCGTCGCCGCCGCCCAGCCCGTCGATGCCGCGCAGCCGGCGGTAGGCCGCCGCCAGCCCGGCGAAGGCGCTCCATCCAAGGACGGCGGCCAGGGCGCGGTCGGCCAGGCCGTCGCCGGCCAGGAGCAGCCCGGCCACCAGCAGCGGCAAGGTCAGCAGGTCGGGAAGCACCTGCCGGCGCAGGTCGATGGCGGCAAGGGCGGCCAAGACCGTGGCGAGGACCAGCGCGGTCGCCATCAGCCTGGCCCCTGCCGCCACAGGAAGGTCCGCAGCGGCCGGGCCGGGTCGCGGGTGACCCGTACCACCTGCTCGCGGACGAACACCGTTCCGTCCGGCGCGCGCCCCACCGACCGGATACCGTAGGTGCGCGGCTCGGCGAATTGGGGCCGCTTGGCCCTGAGCGCCAGGATGGTGCCGACCCGGTCTGGACCGCCGCCCTGGGTGGCAAGCAGCACCGGCTCGGGCGCCACCGCGATGTCCACCAGCGGACGATCCCCGTAAACGGTAACCAGCGGCGCCACCACGCCGAACAGGGCGTCGTCCATGCCCAGCACCAGCCGCAACTCGTCGACGGTCTGGAACAGGCCGTCGCGCGGCCGCCATGCCAGTCCGGCGCGACGATAGGCGGTCGCCTCGGCGCCGTTCAGCCGGGCCAGGTCGTCCTCGTCGCGCCAGTCGGCGACGCCATCGGCCAAGGCCGCCGCCCGCGCCGCCTCGACGCCGAGCGACTCGAACATCGCCGCCAGGGTTTCGGGCTCGGCGGCGTTGAGGTCCACCAGCCCGCCCTGATCGGTGATGGCGATTGCGGCATCGCCGGATTCGAACGGCGTGCCGTCGGTGGCCGGCGGCTCGGCGAGGCCCGAATCGGCCAGCAGCAACGCGAAGGCGGCGCGCGCCGCGCCGGCATCCGCCGCCGCCCGGGCCTGGGCCAGGGAGTCGATCAACCGCGCCTCGTCCATCCCCCGCCGCGCCTGGGCGGCGGCGGCCAGCGCCGCCAACCCCAGCAGCGCCACGATCCACAGCACCGACACCAGGGCGAAGCCGTCCTCGCGCCGCCTCATCGCGCCATGGGCTCCAGGCCCCGCAGGCGCTTGCGCAGTTCCTCGGTGACGCCGCGCGCGTCCTCGCGCGAGCGCACCACCTTGGGCGCCAGCAGCACCAGCAATTCGGTGCGCGCGGCCTCGTCCGACGTGGTCGAGAAAAGGTGGCCCAGCACCGGCATGTCGCCCAGCAAGGGCACCCCGACCTTGCCCTTGGAACGGGAATCGCGGATCAGCCCGCCCAGCGCGATGGTCTCCCCCGACTGCACCGCCACCGTCGAGGCGATGCGCCGCTGGCGGATGGTCGGGCTGTCGATCTGCGAGGTGGTGGTCTGGGCCACGTCGCTGACCTCCTGCTCCACGTCCAGGAACACCAGCCCGCTGGCATTGACACGGGGCGTCACCCGCAGGATGACGCCGGTGTCGCGGAACTGGATGGTGTTGACGATGGGGGCGTCGGGATCGGTGACGCTGCGCGCCTGCTGGACCGCCACCGGCACCTGGTCGCCCACCTGCAGCACCGCGGTCTGGTTGCCCAGCACCAGCAGGGTGGGCGCCGATAGCACGTTGATGTTGGTGACGCTGTCCAGCGCGTTGAGGATGACCCGGGCGTTGGTTCCCTGCAGCGCGAACGAGAAGCCGGGGAACACCGACGCCACCGCCCCCGAGGCCAGCGGCGTGAAGGTGGCCGACAGGTCGCCCTTCTGGAAGAACCACTGCAGGCCGTAGCGCAGTTCGTCGTTGAGCGTCACCTCGGCGATGGTGGCCTCGATCAGCACCTGCAGCGGCACCACGTCCAGGCGCTTGAGGGCCTGGTCGATGGTCTGGAATTCCTCGGGGGTGGCGAGGACGACCAGGGCGTTGTTGGCCTCGTCGGCGACGATGCGGGCGCCGGTCTCGAACACCGGCACCACCGCCGCCGTGGCGGCGGCGTCCGCCCCGCGGTCCATGGGTTCGCGGTCCACGGGCTCGCGCGAACGGGTCGCGGACGCCGACCCCGCCGCCGGGGCGTCCGGGGCCGAGGATCGCCGGGCGCGCGGCGCCGGTCCCTCCACCTTGGCGGTGGCGACCTTGCCCACGACGGCGGTGCCGAACAGGCCGTCGAGCACGGCGGCCATGTCGATGGCGCGGCCGTTCTGCACCTGGTAGACGAACAGGCGCCGGCCGCCGCCGCCGGCATCCCCGGCACGGTCGAAATTCTCGACCCAACGTCGCGCGTCGGCCAGATAGTCGGGATTGGTGGACAGGACCAGGACCGAGTTCAGCCGCTCGACCGGCACGAACCGCATCATGTTGCGCAACGGCCCCGTCCCGCCCTCGCCGAACACGCCGGACAGCTCGGCCGCCACCGCCTTGGCGTCCGAGGATTGCAGCGGGATCAGCGCGAAACTCATCCCGCGCAGCCAGTCCACGTCGAAGATCTCGACCATCTCGCGCATGGCCCGCAACTCCTGGCGCGTCCCCGAGAAGATCAGGATGTTGCGCGCCTCGTCGGCCTGAAGAACGGCCCCGGGCGGCACCATGGGCTCCAGCATCCCGCGCATCTCGCCGGCCCCGACATAGGCCAGCGGAACGATCTCGACGCCGTAGCCGGCCGGCCGCTCGCCGGGACCGGGCAGGACCCGGGCGACGCCGCCCACCCTCGGCGCCTCGTCATAGGGCACCACCTTCACCGTGCCGTCCACGTCCACCAGGGCGACGCCGTGCAGGCGCAGCACCGTCTCCAGCGTGGCGAAGGCGGCCTCGGCCGAGACCGGATGGCTGGTCTGCACGGTCACCGTCCCCGCGACCTTGGGCGAGACCACGAAGGGGCGGCCCAGGACGTCGCCCAGCACCGTCTTGACCACCTGGCGGATGTCGGCGTCGACGAAGCTGAAGGTGATGTCGCCGGCTTCGGTGGTTCGCGCCTCGGACACCGGACGGGGCCGGGCGAACAGGCCGGACCCCTCCACCACCACCGCCTCGCGTCCCGCCGTCGCCGGCCTTGCTGGTGTCATGACCGGCCCCTCGGTCACGGCGGCTGGCGCGTCCGCCGCCGTGCCGGTGGCGGCGGGCAGACGCCAATGCGGCGGCCGCGCCCGCTCGATACAGGACGCCTGCACGAGAACGAGTGCCGCGAGGGCGAGGATTTTGAGCGGCGGCACGGGCACCCGGGGTGAAGGCGGACGGACACTCGGGGAAATGTCTTCCCGAAGGGGGCGGGGGACAATCCCGCCGGGGGACCTATGCCGTCCTATCCCCCCCTGCGGAAGTCCCGCAGCGCCACCTCGAACGCCTCGCCCCCCTTTTCCAGGCGGATGCGGTCGGTGTCGATGGCGGTGACGGTCCAGCCGGCCAGCTCGCCGCCTTCGGCCAGGGAGATGGGCTTGGGGCGCCCCTCGACCACCACCAGGGCGGCGCGCCGGCCGCCGGCGATGGCGATGCCGGCCACCGACAGCCGGGGCGCCGACGGTGGCGGCTCCGCCGGCCGACCGGCCACCGCCACGACGCCGACACCGCCGGGGGAACGGCGGCCCCGGACGAACAGCGGCCGCTCGAGGGTTTCCCGGAACGACTCCAACGGCGGCAACTCGGCCACCGCCGGGGGCGCGGCCGGCGGTGGCGGGACCGCCCCGCCCTCGCCGGCGCCGGCGGCCGGGGCAAGGGCCGCGGACCATGCCAGACCGAGGGCGGCCAGGCACAGGCCGACCAGGATGGCGGCACGGACGGATGCGGTCATGGCTTGCCGATCCTCGCGAAGGTTTGCAGGTCGAAGCGGATCGTCAGCGGCGGATCGGCGGCGGTGGGAAGGGAGGCGGACGCCGGGGCCGCCGGCGCCGTCACCGACAGGTTGTCCAGCACCAGATAGGGGCGCGACGCCTCGAGCTCGTGCAGGCAGCGCTGCAGTCCCGCCAATGTTGCCGCCACCTGGACGCGCAGGGTGACGCGACGAAACGGCCCGTCCTCGCCGGTCGGAAGCACGCGCAGGCTGGCCAGCGTGCCCCCGGCCCGCTCGACCGCCTGCTTGACGCGGTCCTGCACCTGCACCGCCACCAGGGTGTCGCTGGCGGCCCGATAGTGGCCCGGAACCTCGCCCACCGCCGCTTCGCGCTCGGCGAGGGCGGAGCGCAGCCGGTCGGCGGCGCCGGCCAGGGCGGCAAGGGTATCGAGCTGCTCGCGCGTCCGGAGGATGTCCTGGCCGGCCTCGCTCCATGCGCGCAGCAGCGGGGCGACCAGCGCGAGATGAACCGCCACCGCCACCGCCACCAACAGCCCCAGCGCGGCGGCGCGGCGCAGCGCCAGCGGCCGCGACGCCCTCATGGCGCCCCTCCCGCCAGCCGGGCGGCGACGTGGAAGCGCTCCATTCCCTGGCCCGGGTCGGGGAGCAGGGGCGAGCGGAACTCGGCGTGATGGAACAAGGCCGCCTCCTCCATGCGGCGGACCACCTCGGTGGCCGAGGGCGACCAGCCGATGACCTCGATCCCGCCGCCGGCCACCTCCAACTGGCCGATCCAGGCATTGTCGGGCAACACCCGGGTCAGTTCGTCGATCACCGCGACCATGGGCGGAAAGGCGGACTTGCGCGATGCCAGGAACCGCGCGTCGGCGTCCTCCCGATCGAGGCGGCGGCGCAGCTCCGCCGCCTCCCGGGCCCGCCCCTCCAGCGCCGCCGCCTGGGCGCCGAGCTGCCGCGCCGCGTCGCGGCGGCGGTCGATGCCCGCCAGCCCGGCCGCCGCGACACCCAGGACCGCCAAAGCCACCACCGCCGCCGACAACCGCCCCGCCCAGTCCCGTCGCCGCCGGCTGCCCGGCGGCAACAGATCGAGGCCGCCGGCGGCCGCCTCCCCGGCCTCGACGGTATCGGGCGTCACGCCCCAGCGCCGCGCCAGCGCCAGCGCCTCCTCCACCACCACGCGGGGCGCGACCACCATCTCGGCCTCGATCCGTCGGCGGGCGGGCTCGCGGGCGACGACCCGGCAGGCATAGACCACGTCGGCCGCCGCCCATGGCGTCTGGCGATCCATCTCGAAGGCCAGTACCTGGCGCAGATTGTCCTCGGCAGCGGCCGGCAAAGGCACCATCCGCCGCACCGCCCGCCCCGGCGGCAGCCGCAACGCCACCGGACCGGCCAGAGCCCGCGCCAGGTCGCGGCGGTCGTGGAAGCGGCCAAGCTCGGCGCCGTCACGGGTCACCACCGCCTCGGCGGCGGTCAGCAGGACGGCCTGCCGCTGGATTCGGCGATCGCGCAAGCGGGCCGGCAGCATGGCGGCCAGCTCGCCTAGCCACCACGACAGGACCCTGGAAAGACGGATGCCGACCATCAGAACTCCACCGCGCCGACCATCGGCGACGCCGCCCACAGTTCGGGCCACACGCGGGGGTCGCCGTCGGAAAAGGCCAGCCGCAGCCGGGTCAGGCGCGGCAGGCTGTTCCGCCCGCTCCATCGGTCGAGCCATCGGCCGTCCGCTCCGTCATAGGCGAATCGTCCGGCCGCGATCCCGTCCAGCAGCACCGTCGTCCGCCCCGCCGCCAGCGCCTCGAAGGGCCGGCGCGAGGCCGGATCGACGGCCGCCACCACCGCCACCAGGGTCCCCTCGTCAAGCCGCAGCTCGACGGCCGAGAACATCCCCGCCCCCGGCGGCACCATGGCCAGCAGCCGCAGGCGCGACGGCTCGCCCTCGAAGGCGACCGCCAGGGCGCCGTCGTCGCGGCGCACCGCGTCGGGCCAGGCCCCGGCCAGCATGCGGCGGACGAAACGCTGGGCATCGGCGACAGCCGCCTCGGAGGCGGCCCGGCGCCCGGCGGCGTGCCAGCCGGCCAGCCCGGCCCGCAAACCTTCGGTGGCCAGCATCATCACCAACGCGAACAGCGTCGCCGCCACCAGCATCTCCACCAGCGTGAAGCCGCGTTCATCGGGCATCGGACAGCCTCAACGTCCGCAGGGTCACCGGTCCCACCGTCACGGTGATCCTCATCAGCCGGGGAAGGCCGGACACGCCTTGCGGGTTGGCGGCATCGGCGACGATCTCGGCCCGCCAGCCGGGTCCCGTGCGCTCCCCCTCCTCAAGCGAGCCGGCCGCGAGACGCTCGACCAGCGATTCGGCGGCCAGCACGGCCCGGACCCGGTCGCCGCCGGCCGCCGCCGCCCGCCGCGCCGCCGCCAACGCCTCGGACAGGCCGGCCACGGCCAGGGCCATCAGCACCAGGGCCGCCAACACCTCCAGCAGCACCCAGCCGCCCTCGTCACCCCGCATGGACACGGCGCACCCGGCCCGTCAGGGGATCGACCACCAGCGCCCAGGTCCGCCCCCGGGCCGAGACCAGTACCCGGCCGCCCGACGAGCCGCCGTCGGGATGGAAGACGATCACCCAGCGGCCGGCGCTGGGCGGAGGCGACAGCGACAACGTCACCGAATCGGCCAGCTTGTGCCAACGCCCGCTCTCGACGTCGATGCCGCCCGAGCCGGCGTCGATGGTGACCCGGACGACGCGGTTGCGGCCCAGGGCGAGGCCCCGCGCCTCGGCCAGCGCCGCCGCCACGGCGTCGGTGGCCTGCTCGGCGTCGATGCGGGCCAGGGCACCCTGGACGTAGGGCGGCGCCACCACCGCCAGCAAGCCGATCACCACCAGCACCGCCAGCAGCTCGAGCAGGGTGAAGCCGCGACAGTCCCCCGCCCCCGCCGGCACCATGTCGTGGCGGAGCCGCGCCCTTACCATGACGTCACGTCCCCGTTCTCGCCGTCGCCGCCCTCGCGGGCATCGGCGCCGAGGGTGAAGAGGTCGTAGTCGCCGTGGCGGCCGGGCTGGCGGTAGAGGTAGGGCCGCCCCCACGGGTCGATCAGCGAATCCTTGCTCTTGACGTAGGGGCCGCTCCAGGCCGGCACCGCCGCCGGCTTCTCCACCAGCGCCGCCAGCCCCTCCTGCTCGGTGGGATAGCGGCCGTTTTCCAGCCAGAACAGATCCAGCGTGGTGGACAGCCCCTGGATCTGCACCTTGGCGGCGTCGGCCTTGGCACCGCCCAGCAGGCCCAGGACCCGGGGCGCCGCGATGGCGGCCAGCATGCCCAGGATGACCAGCACCACCAGGAGTTCGAGCAGGGTGAATCCGGCTTGGCCGCGCATGGCGTCCTCCTAAAGAGCAAGATCGTTGACACGCAGGATGGCCAGCAGGATGGCGGCGACGACGCCGGCCACCAGCAGGCCCAGCACCAGGGTCATGCCCGGACCCAGCAACGCCACCGTCCGGTTGAGGGCGCGGCGGGCACGGGTGTCGAGCAGGTCGGCGGCGCGGGCGGCGGTCTCGTCCAGGCGCCCGGTCTCCTCGCCCACGGCGACCAGGCGGGCCGCCACCTCGGGAAACCACGGCCGCGCCGCCAGCCGGTCGGCCAGGCCCTTGCCGGCCCGCAGGCCGTCGGCGGCGGCGTCGACGGCGTCGGCGACCTCGGCATTGCCGACGCTGTCGCGCAGGATGGTCAGCCCGGCCAGCAGCGGTACGCCGTTGCCGACCAGGGTCGCCAGGCCGCGCAGAAGACGGGCCGCCTCGATCTCGGCCAACACCCGGCCGAGCAGCGGCACGCGCAGCAAACGGCGATCGACGGCAAGGCGGAAGGCGGGATCGGCGCGCCGACGCGCGGCCACCACCGCGCCGACGGCCACCGCCGCCAGCGGCAGCCACCACGCCGCCTCGGCCAGGTCGCCGGCCATCAGCACGATCCGGGTCGGGAGCGGCATCTCGACCCCGGCCTGCTCGAACAGCGGCCGGAAGCGGGGCAACACCACGGTCAGCATCACCGCCACCGCGCCGCCGGCGGCCACCAGCAGGACCAGCGGATACAGCAAGGCCGAGGTCAGGCCTTCCTTCAGGTCCACCGACCGCTCTGTGAACTCGGCCAGGCGGTGAAGGACGATTTCCAGGGCGCCGGCCGCTTCGCCGGCCCGCACCATGCCGATGGCGAAGCGTGGAAACAGTCCCGCCTGCGCCTGCATGGCGTCGGCGAGCGTCGCCCCCGAGCGGACCCGCGCCATCAGGTCGGCGGCGACACGCCCGCTGGGAGAGCGGGCGGCGAGCTGGCCCACGACCTCCAGCGCCCGGTCGACGGGCAACCCCGCCCGCAGCAGCGTCGCCATCTCGCGATACATCAAGGCGGCGTCGCGGTCCTTGAGGCGGCGGCGGCCCCACAGGTCGGCGGTCAACATGCCCTTCATCCCCGGCGGCAGCAGGTGGGCGCCCACGGGCTCGGCGCGCAGCACCAGACGTCCCTGGCGGCGCAACCGCTCGACCACCTGCACCTGGTCCAGGGCCTCCATCTCGCCCTCGGCCACCTCGCCCGCCTCGTCCACGGCCCGCCAGCGGTACAGCGTCATGACGCCTCCCGGGTCACGCGCAGGACCTCCTCCAGCGCGGTGGCGCCGGAGCGGACCTTGGCGAGACCGTCCTCGAACAGGGTGCGCATGCCCGCGTCGCGGGCGGCGAGTTGAATATCGGCGACGTCGGCGCGGCGCAGGATCGGCCGGCGGACCTCCTCGTCGATGGCCAACACCTCCACCAGCGCCAGCCGCCCGCGATAGCCGGTGCCGCCACAGGCCGGACAGCCCTCCGGCCGCCACAGGCGCTCGATGCCGTGGGCGCGGGCCAGTTCGGCGGGCGCCGCGTCCTCGCGGCGGCACCGGGGGCACAAGCTGCGCACCAGCCGTTGGGCCACGATGCCGGCCACCGTGGCGGTCAGCAGATAGGGCTCGATGCCCATGTCGAGAAGGCGGCCGGCGGTGGCGGAGGCGGAATTGGTGTGCAGGGTGGACAGCACCAGATGGCCAGTCAGCGCCGCCTGGACGGCGATCTCGGCGGTTTCGCGGTCGCGGATCTCGCCGACCATCACCACGTCGGGGTCCTGGCGCAGGATCGCGCGCAAGGCGCCGGCGAAGGTCAGGCCGATGGCGGGGCGCACCTGGATCTGGTTGACGCCCTCGAGCTGGTATTCCACCGGATCCTCGACGGTAACCACCTTGCGCTCGCCGGTATTGAGGCGGAGCAGCGACGCATAGAGCGTGGTGGTCTTGCCGCTGCCGGTGGGACCGGTGACCAGGACGATTCCGTTGGGGCGGTCGAGCAGCGGCAGGAAGACGCCGGCCGCGTGGGCGTCGAAACCCAGGGACGGAAAATCGGGGATGGCGGCGCCCCGGTCCAGGAGGCGCATCACCACCGTCTCGCCGTGCAAGGTCGGCAGGGTCGAGACGCGCAGGTCGAGATCGCGGCCGCGCACAGCCACGCGGATTCGACCGTCCTGGGGCAAGCGGCGCTCGGCGATGTCGAGGCGGGCCATGATCTTGACCCTGGACACCAGGGCGGCCTTCAGGCGCAGGGGCGCCTCCTCGCCCTCGACCAGGACGCCGTCGACGCGATAGCGCACCCGGAGGCGGCTCTCGAACGGTTCCAGGTGGATATCGGAGGCCCGCATCTCGACGGCGCGGGCGATCAGCAGATTGACCAGCCGCACCACCGGCGCCTCGCTGGCCAGGTCCTTGAGGCGTTCGACGTCCTCGTCGACGGCGGCGTCGGCGTGGTCGCCCGCCTCCTCGGCGATCCGGTCGATCCGCGAGCGGCCGTCGCCCAGCAGGCGATCGAGGGCCGCCTCCAGTTCGGCGGGCACCGCCACCCGGACCTCCACCGGCAGGCCCGAGGCCAAGCCGACGGCATCGGGACCGTAGGAGTCCAGGGGATCGGCGACCGCCAGCACCAGCCGGCCGCCCTCGTGGGCCAGCGGCAACAGGTGGAAATTGCGCAGGAACTGCGACGACACCGTATCACCCAGGATGGCGGCGTCGGGGTAGTCGTCGGGACCGACGACGCCCAGGCCCAGCAGGTCGGCGAGCGTCGCCGCCAGGTCGCGCTCGGAAACCAGACCCAGCTTGGTGAGGACGGCATGCAGCGGCTCGCCGGAGCCGTCGCGCAGCCGGCGGGCCCGCTCCAACGCGGCGGCGTCCAGCCGCCCCGTCGAGAGCAGCAGGTCACCGAGGCGGCTGTCGATATCGGCGGAGGCGGCCGTCATGGGACCCTGGAGCCGAGGAAAAGGCCCGGCGGGACCATCCCGCCGGGCCGGAGGTTCAGTGGGGAGGCAGCTTGCTGGCGAAGGTCCCGATGCAGGCCCGGCGGATCCCCGGAAGCCCGGAGGCGCCGACCTCGGGAATGTCGATGAATTCCTCGTCGATGCGGCCGTTGCCGTTCATGTCGGCGGGGCCGGTCTCGTCGCCCTCGATGCCGTGGGCGACACGCAGCGACGGGTGGTCGAACGGCGCCTTCTCGCACCGCACCCGGTCGTCGGTCAGCGTCTTCAGGAAGGCGACGACGGCGTCGGATTCCTCGTCGGTGATGGGCAACGGCACCAACAGACCCGACAGGTTGGTCTTGTTGCCGTCGGGGGTGCCGGTGCTGTCCAGCGGCCCGCTGGCCGGCTGCACGCAGTTGCCGCCGCCGTCGACGGTGCCGGCGCAGCGGCGGTCGCCGCCCCGGCGATAGAAGTCCATCACCTCTTCCAGCGTGCCGTAGGCGCCGTAATGGAAGAACGGGCCGGTCAGTTCGATGTTGCGCAGGGTGGGGGTCTTGAAGGCGCCGTCCACCGAGACCAGCGCGCCGTCCATGGCGGCGGGCGCCGGCCGGCACCCGGAGGCGGTGTCGCCGTTGAACGGCTGGAAGAACGCGCAGGCGTCGACGTCGAAGCTGTCGACCACCTGGTCGTCGTCGGCGGCGCGGTCGTTGTACTGGGCGATCCATTGCCGGGCGAAGGACAGCGGCCGCCCCCACTGGTCGCTGCCGCCGACGCCCCGGTCCTCGCCGGACGGGCGGACGCCCAGATTGAAGAAGCCTTCGTCGATCAGGTGGGACGCGCCGGTGGCGTCGGGAACCCGGGCCAGGGCGTTGGCCGCGAAGCCGAATTGAGGAAACTGCTCGGGGTTCTTGAAGGTGGTGGCGTTCGAGAACAGCGGCCCGCCATGGCAGAACGTGCAGCCGACGTCGACGCGGTGGAAGGTCTGCTCGCCCAAGGCCTCCTGCGGCGTGAACTGCGCCGTGCCGTCCTTGACGCGGTCGTACTTGGCGTCGTCCGAGACCAGCGTCGCCTGGTAGCTGGCCACCGCCACGCCCCAGAACAGCGAGAAATTATGCTGCATCTGGGTATAGCCCTCGCCGGGATAGCCGGCCGGGATCATCCCCCCGTTCCACCATTCCGGCTTGAAGGCCTTTTTCACCCAGCCCTCGTAGGTGCCGGTAATGCCACGGCCCAGGGTCAGGCGGCTGAAATGGGGCCCCAGCACGCTGTCCTGGCGGTGGACCTTCTGCTGCGACAGCGGCTGGCGCGGCAGCACCTTCTTGCCGAATTCGGCCAGGCCGCGGCCGGTGCAGATCATCTCGAGGTCGGACACGATCGGGCCCACCGCCTGCGAGGCCAGGCTGAGATTGGGGATCGCCGCCTTCACCTGCTGCCAGCCGCCGGCATGCTTCATGATCCACGCCTCGGGATCGCGGCCGCCGAACGGGCTCGCGCCATTGAAGACGTTGTTGGCGCGGCCGTCCCAGAAATTGCGGCGGTTGAAGACCGCGTTGATCACCGTCGGCGTGTTGCGCGGCTCGACGCGGCGCACGTTCTCGCCGCCCACGTGGAAGACGGGGTCGAAGGCCTCGGTGCAGCGGTCGGCCGGGTTGCGCGACGACAGGAACGTGCCGGTGTATTGGCCGTGGAAGGCACCCTGGGACGACACCACGTCGTTGGTCTCGAAGGTGATGGCGGAGTTGCGGTCGCTGTCGGTCTGAAGCTGGAACAGCGGGAAATCCGACCGTTTGAGAGTGTAGTTGGGGCCACCCCCGCCGCCCGAGGGCAGATTGGCGGAGAAGGTCGTATCGCCGGCGTTCAGGCCGGGGCTCAGTTGGTTCTTGACGCGGCTGTCGGCACCGGCGTGGAAATGGCAGGTGGCGCAGGCGGCGCCGTTGCTGCCGATGCCCATGTCCCAGAACAGGGCCTTGCCCAGCACCAGCAAGGCCTGCTGGTCGGCGACATAGGCGGACAGGTCGGAAACGGGCGGTTCGAATCCCTTGAGCGACGGCGGGGCGGGCAGGGACGGCGGCTGCGCGAAGGCGACGGCCGACGCCGCCAGTCCCGCGACCGACGCCAGCACGATCCCAACACGGCGGCGTGGGCGATGGTGTAACTTCATGGACCTCCTCCATGGGGCTTCCGAGGACAAGGCATTTCTTACACGCATGGACGCCGCGAGCGGATTTCTATTAAGTAACGACGCCGCCATATCTTGCGATATGACAATCAGGCGCAACATATCAACGGAGACGATCTCCATATTGCTTGTCGATAACCGCCACGCCTAACGTCATGCCGTCACTTATCACTTTGCCTTGAGCATGTACCACTGCCGTGCCCGCTCGTAGCCTTCCGCAACCAGGCCAGCGCCCAGCGCCTTGGCGACCGGCTTCATCTTGGCGTCGACCCGGGCGCGCATGGCGGCATCGCCATTGGCGGCGGCCAGCACCATCCACTTGACGCCCTCGACGGGGTCCTTCGCCACGCCATGGCCGGTGAAATGCATGATGCCGAGGTTGTACTGGGACGGGGCGTGGCCCTGGGTGGCGGCCTTGGTCATCCAGTCGGCGGCGAGCCGGCCGTCGGCCGCCACCCCGTCGCCCTTCAGATACATCATTCCCAACCCGTGCTGGGCGGCGGCATGACCCATTCCCGCCGCGCGCGACAGCAGCACGAAGGCCTCTCGGGGATCTCGCGCCACCGCGCCGCCGGTCAGCAGCAGCGCCCCCAGGTTGTTCATGGCCTCGGGCGACCCCTGGTCGGCGGCCTGCCGCAACAGGCGGACGGCACCGGACGCATCCTTGCGGCCGCCCGAGCCGTCCAGCAGCAGGGCGGCCAGCATCACCCGGGCCTGGGCGTCGCCGGCGGCGGCGACGTCGCGCAGCAGGGCGCGGGCGGCGGCCGGATCGGGCCGGCCCGCCGTCCCCTTCAACGCGGCGGCGGCCAGCAGCTTCTTGGCCGGCAGGCTGCCCTTGGCGGCGGCCTGACGCAGCAGCGCCACCCCCTTGGCGGGGTCGGCCTCGGGGATGGCGTGCCTTAGGTGGAGGGTCGCCAGCAGCACCTGGGCCTCGGCGTTGTCGGCGCGGGCGCGGGCGACGAGTTGCTCCACCGGCACCGGCTCGGGGGCGGGCTCCGCCCCAACGGCGGACGGAGCCAGCAAGGCGGCGAGCGTGGCGCCGGCCACCACCATACGGGCGAACACGGTCATCGGACGCGCCCTCCTAGTAGCCGCTGTTGATGGTGGTGGAGGGGTTGTGGTTGGTGGTGCTGTCCACCTCGGCGGTCTGGTTGCCGTCGGAGACCTGGTTGGTCTGGGTGTCGATGACGCCGGTGGTGTTGTCGCCCAGCGTCTGGTTGATGATCTGCTGGTTGGCGATGGCCGTGGACGAGGAATAGTAGTAGAGCACCTCGGCCCCCGACCCGCCGCCGCCGGCGCCGCCGGCGACCCCGCTCTCCTGGCTTTTCTTCACCGCCTGGTAGTTGGCCCAGAAGCCGCGGCTGGCGCGGGGATAGTTCCAGGGATCGTTGCCCATCTGCTGCCCAAGGGCGGTGACCAGCGTGATCGGCCCGCCGCCGGCCGGATCGGGGTGGAAGGCCAGCGGCAGGACGGCGAGGCCGGCGGCCAGCGCGAGGGCGTTTCGGAACACCATGGTGTCGCTCCATCGGTTCGGGCGGGGACGGAAAGGGGGAGGAACCACGCCTCCCCCGCCGCGATGCTTTACGGATTGGCGCCGTAGGAAGCGCCGGAGAACTTGTTGGTGACGGACGAGACGTTGCCGAGCGCCGACGCGGTGACCTTCAGCGCCGGGGCCTCCAGCTTGCCCAGGTAGCTGTAGCCGGTGATCGAATGGCCGACCGCCGAGGCGTGGGCGTAGGTGTCCTGGTAGCCGAACTGGTTGAGGTCGACCAGGGCCACATTGTCGGTGCCGACGGTGACGTCGCCGCCCCAGCCGTGATGATGGTTGTAGCCGTCCTCGGTGGGTTCGAGGCGGGTGGAGACCTCCACCGCGTGCATGTTGGCGGCGGCGGTGGCGCTGACGTCCAGCTGGGCGTCGGTGACGTGGTCGCCGAAGGCGAAGGCGCTGTTGGTGCCCTTGCCGATCAGCCCGTACTGGCCGGCGGTCCAGGCCAGCATCAGCATGTCGCGGTTGGAGTTGCCCGAGCTGCCGAACTGGCCGTAGCTGTCGGCGCCGATCCAGTTGGACAGGGCCAGGTTGGCGAGGATGGCCTGCTCCTCGTCATCGGTGTAGTCGCCGGGTTCGTAGAAGACGCCGTCGACGGCGTTGAACTTGCCGAAGGCGATCTGGCCGTCATGGGCCATGGAGACGTGCTCGCCGTCCATGGTGGCGACGTTCGAGATGGCGCTGGCGCCGACCTCGACCTTGGCCAGGTGCTTGCGGGCGTCCACCGCGTCGACCCAACTGCCGCCCAGGTCGTCCATGTTGATGATGACCACGTTGCCGGCGATGGCGGCGCCGATCTGGGCGGCGATGTTGGACTGCACGCCGCCCTGGTCCTGGTCGTTATAGCCACCGCCGCCCGAGCCCATCAGGCCCGAGCCGCCGACGGCGCCGCCCAGCTGGGCGGCCAGGTTGCCCTGCAGGCCGATCTGCCCCTGGTTGACGTCGGCGTCGGCGGTCTGGTTGATGATGATCGGGCCGACCACCGACGACTCGTAGTGGCCGTCGACGCCGTTGTAGCTGGCATACGACCCGTTGGCGAAGGCGGTCATGTCGCCGGCCATCACCTGCAGGCGCTCCACCTGGCTGAGGCCCCAGGCGACGAAGTCGACGTCGATGTCGAAGAAGGCGTCCACGTCGGAATAGGTCTGGTGGTTCCAGTCCCAATCCACCTCGTCGAAGGCCTGGGCCGGAGCCGAGGCCAGCGGAAGGGCGATGGCGATGGCCGACACCGCGGACAGAAGCACGGTCTTCCTCATAGGTTCTCTCCTTTGGCTTTGGTCAGGAAGTCTTCGTGGAATCTGGCCTGGACGAGCCCGCACTCATCGGGGCCGGGCAGGCCGAGGTAGTCCGTCATGATCTGGTACACGGCCATTTCCACGACGGAGCGGACGCCGAGCTGGAGCGGTTCGTTCTTGATCATCCCCGCGTCCAACTCGACGAGTTGGGTGCCGAAGAAGCGGAAGACGTTGGCCTCGACCTCGAAACCGACGATCTGCTTCTGAAGGCTGGTGATGTAGGGGACCTCGAAGGTGCGCGAGTTCACCACCCGCAGGTCCAGGCCGACATTGATCACCACCGACCGGGCGCCGCCGCCGATGCCGCCGACGGCGAGGCGGGCGCCGCCCGAGACGATGTTGTAGTTCAGCTCGGTCAACGCCCCGACCAGCACGAAGTCCGAACCCCGGATGGACCCCGGCGGGATCACGCTTTGCGGTCCGGTCAGGCGCTGCTCGGCCATCTTGACCTGGGCCAGCGGGATCCGCAGGTCGTAGCGCTCGACCAGCCGGGCCTTGCCGGTCTTGTAGAGCGCGCTCATGACCATCTCGGAAACGCCCTGGGTCAAGGCGGTCGAGGTGCCGTTGCCGGTGGCCTGGAACTGGCCGGTCTTGTCGGCGACCTCGCCGACCGCGAAGGTGGGCAGATTCGCCCCCGGCAGCTGCGACAGGGCGCTCAGGCACCGGGTATAGGGGGTGTCGTTGTTGGTGACCGGCGCGCTGAACGCGGGCTCCACGTTGGTGCTCACCATGGCCGGGGCACAGCCGCCCAAGGCCAGGAGCGCCACCGGAACGGCGCGCGTGAGATACCGTCTCATCTCGCTCTCCTCTCGCATCCGAAACCCGGGGTGAAGACAAGACTCTCCCGCCTCCGAATATCCACCGACCAGTGCGGCGAATATTTCGAATGTCGCGACCCCTATCTATTTGCTGATGATGTGTCTTGTCTGTGTCACCGTGTTCGCTGGCGAAACACTACTCGGATCGACAAGAAACTCGTAACGCCCTTCCGGTGCGGCGCGACTGCCAGGCGGAGTAATCCGGGCGGCGGCGGGAACCTCCGCCCGGCGAGGCGGAGCCGCCCCTTTCGGAGGGGGCGCGCAACGAAACCGGCGGCGCCCATACCCCCAGGCCGCGCGGTGTTGAAATGGCCCGGGGTCCGGGGTAGGGTGCGGTTTCGGCGAATGACCAGGAAAATCAGCGCATGCGCTCGGATCTCGCGGCCAAGTACGACCTCAGGGTCCCCCGCTACACCTCGTACCCCACCGCGCCGCACTTCCATCCCGGCGTCGGGCCGGACCTCTACGGGACGTGGCTGGGCCAGCTTGATCCCGCCGAGGAACTGTCGCTGTACCTGCACATCGCCTACTGTGCCGAGATGTGCTGGTTCTGCGGCTGCCACACCAAGATCACCAAGCGCTACGCGCCGGTGGCGGCCTATATGGACGCGCTGTGGGGCGAGACCCGCATGGTGGCCGAGCGCCTGCCCACCCGCATGACCGCGCGCCACATCCATTTCGGCGGCGGCAGCCCGACCATCCTGTCGGCCGAGGACTTCGTGAGGACGCTCGACCTGTTGCGCGAGTTGTTCGCGGTCAAGGCGGGCGCCGAGATCGCCGTCGAGCTGGACCCGCGCACCGCCGACGAGAATTACGTCAAGGCCATGGCCGGGGCCGGCGTCACCCGCGCCTCCATCGGCGTGCAGGACTTCGACGAGAAGGTCCAGGTGGCCATCAACCGCATCCAGCCCTACGAGGTCACCGCCAACGTCATCGGCTGGCTGCGCAAATACAATGTCCCCGAGATCAACATCGACCTGGTCTACGGTCTGCCGCACCAGACCCTGGACGGGCTGATCCACACCATCGACCGCGCCGTCGAGTTCGGCCCCAAGCGCATCGCCCTGTTCGGCTATGCCCACGTGCCGTGGATGAAGAAGCACCAGCGCCTGATCCCCGACGAGACCCTGCCTGACACCGAGGCGCGCTGGCGCCAGTACGAGGAGGGCTGCCGCCGCCTGGTCGAGCACCACGGCTACGTCCAGATCGGCCTCGACCACTTCGCCGCCCCCGACGACGCCATGGCCATCGCGCTCAAGGAGAAGCGGCTCCACCGCAACTTCCAGGGTTACACCACCGACACCGCCGACACCCTGATCGGCCTGGGCGCCTCGGGCATCGGCTCGCTGCCCCAGGGCTACATCGCCAATCTGGGCGAAATCCATTTCTACCAGCAGGCCATCCGCGAAGGGCGGCTGGCTACGTCCCGTGGCGTCGCCATCACCGACGACGACCGTCTGCGCCGCGCCGTCATCGAACGCCTGATGTGCGACCTGGAGGTGGACCTGGACGCCGTCGCCGCCCGCTTCGGCCAGGACGGCGGTCAGTTCGAGACCGAACTGGCGTCGCTGGCCCCGTTGGTGGCCGACGGCCTGTGCATGGTCGACGGCCGCCGCGTCACCGTCGGCGAGGATGGCCGCACCCTGGTCCGCGCCGTCTGCGCCGCCTTCGACCGCTATCTCAAGCAGGGCGAGCAGCGCCATTCCAAGGCGGTGTAGGGGGACCCCCTACCCGCCCGCCGCTTGCTGCGCCGCACACTGCCCGTTTCCCGCCCCTCCGGGTAGCGAAGCCGCCACCCATCAAATCTTCCCCTCCACCCCACCCGGGTGTTCCGCCGCTGCTTGGCCTTAGGCAAAGTGGGGACAATCGATCCCGCGCCCTGGCTGCGCAGGGGCGGCGACAATAAGACCGAACAGGCGGCCAACGGCCCGACCAACACCGACGAGGTAGGGGAAAATGGATCAGTCCAAGCGCTACTGTAACTTCGCCCTGAAGGAAGACCAGCTGATCGCCGGCGACCAGCACGTACTGGTCGCCTATCACATCAAGCCGAAGGCTGGTTACGAGCCCGTCTCCACCGCCGCCCATTTCGCCGCCGAGTCCTCGACGGGCACCAATGTCGAGGTCTGCACCACCGACGACTTCACCAAGGGCGTCGACGCCCTGGTCTACGAGGTGACCGAGCGCGCCGACGGCGAGTATCTGATGAAGATCGCCTATCCGGTGGACCTGTTCGACCGCAACATGATCGACGGCCGCGCCATGATCGTGTCGTTCCTGACGCTGTGCATCGGCAACAACCAGGGCATGGGCGACGTCGAATATTCCAAGATGGTCGACTTCTACGTGCCGCGCTCGCTGCTGCAGTTGTTCGACGGCCCGTCCATGAACATCGCCGACATGTGGCGCGTGCTCGGCCGCCCGCAGGTCAACGGCGGCATGGTGGTCGGCACCATCATCAAGCCCAAGCTGGGCCTCCGCCCGCAGCCCTTCGCCGACGCCTGCCACCAGTTCTGGCTGGGCGGCGACTTCATCAAGAACGACGAACCCCAGGGCAACCAGGTGTTCGCCCCGACCCGCGAGATCATCCCGCTGGTGGCCGATGCCATGGAGCGCGCCCAGCAGGCGACCGGCGAGGCCAAGATCTTCTCGGCCAACATCACCGCCGACGATCCCTTCGAGATGATCCGCCGCGGCGAGTTCATCCTGGAAGCCTTCGGCAAGAATGCCAGCCACGTGGCCTTCCTGGTCGACGGCTATGTGGGCGGCCCGACCGCCATCACCACCTGCCGCCGCTACTTCCCCAACCAGTTCCTGCATTACCACCGCGCCGGCCACGGCGCCGTGACCTCCAAGCAGTCCAAGCGCGGCTATACCGTGCTGGCCCACATGAAGATGAGCCGCCTGCAGGGTGCCTCGGGCATCCACACCGGCACCATGGGCTACGGCAAGATGGAAGGCGACAAGGACGAGAAGGTCGTCGCCTACATGCTGGAGCGCGACGAGTGCATGGGCGAATACTACAATCAGCCCTGGTGGGGCATGAAGGCCACCACCCCGATCATCTCGGGCGGCATGAACGCGCTGCGCCTGCCGGGCTTCTTCGACAACCTGGGCCACTCGAACGTCATCCAGACCTCGGGCGGCGGCGCCTTCGGCCACAAGGAGGGCGGCACCGTCGGCGCCAAGTCGCTGCGCCTGGCCCACGAGGCCTGGGTGCGGGGCGTCAATCTGGTGGACTTCGCCCTCGAGCATCCCGAGCTGAAGGGCGCCTTCGAAAGCTTCCCCGCCGACGCCGACAAGCTCTATCCGGGCTGGCGCGAGAAGCTCAAGGTGCGCTGACCCTTGTCAACGCATCCAAGATAAGAACGGGGTATGGGGAGAGCGGGCGGCGATAAGCCCGCCCCCCGGCTCCTGCCAAAGGAGAGGAAGGCCGTGTCCAGGAAGCATCCGATCATCGCCGTCACCGGTTCGTCCGGGGCCGGCACCAGCACCGTCAAGGAAGCGTTCGAGCACATGTTCCGGCGCGAGGGCATCACCCCCGCCGTGATCGAGGGCGACAGCTTCCACCGCTACAACCGCGTCGACATGAAGAAGGCGATGGCCGAGGCCGAGAAGACCGGCAACCGCAACTTCAGCCATTTCGGCGCCGACGCCAACCTGTTCGCGGAACTGGCCGAGTTGTTCCAGCAGTACGGCGAGACCGGCAAGGGCCGCCGCCGCTACTACATCCACAATGACGACGAGGCCAAGTCCTTCGCCCACTACAATGTGAAGTCCGGCGAGTTCACCCCCTGGGAGGACCTGCCCCAGAACACCGACCTGCTGTTCTACGAAGGCCTGCACGGTGCCATCCAGACCAAGGAGGTCAATGTCGCCCAGCACGCCGACCTGCGCATCGGCGTGGTGCCGGTGATCAACCTGGAGTGGATCCAGAAGATCCATCGCGACACCAAGCACCGCGGCTATTCGGAAGAGGCGGTGATGGACACCATCCTGCGCCGCATGCACGACTACGTGCACTACATCGTGCCGCAGTTCAAGCTGACCGACATCAACTTCCAGCGCGTGCCGATCGTCGACACCTCGGACCCCATCATCGCGCGCGACATCCCCACCCCGGACGAAAGCCTGGTGGTGATCCGCTTCCGCAAGCCCGACCGCTTCCGCGTCGACTTCCCGTTCCTCTTGCAGATGATCAAGGATTCGTGGATGAGCCGGCGCAACACCATCGTCGTTCCTGGCGGCAAGATGGGCCTGGCCATGGAACTCATACTGACCCCGATCCTCCGTCGGATCATGGAAGACCGCCGGTCTCTCATGGGATGACGGGGGAGCCACACCTGGGCCGGCGGGGCAACCCGCCGGCCCTCTTTTTTTAAATTCCTCGCTCCGCGAGGCGGCCGGCGGGGCAACCCGCCGGCCCTCTTTTTTTAAATTCCTCGCTCCGCGAGGC
>CALABS010000071.1 GCA_937887565.1 uncultured Rhodospirillaceae bacterium
CGCTGCGCATTCCCTCCCGCGAACACGTCCAGATGCGCCTGCTCGACTGAAGCGTCCGACACCTCGCCATGCCTTCCGGTAAGTAAGCAGGGAACTGCGAACCGCCGGAGATACGCATGGATCTGGATACCTTCAAGCCGACATTTCTGATTCAGATCGAGGGGCAAGACCTCTCGAAGGACATCACCCAGGAGATCACCTCGTTCGTCTTCACCGACAACGAGGAGGAGCTGGATGTCCTCGAACTGTCGGTGACCGACCGCAACCTGCAGTTCGTCGACGATCCGCTGTTCCAGGAAGGCAACGAGATCGTGGCCCGCTTCGGCTACGTGGGGAACCTCTCTCCGCGCAAGAAGGCGGTCATCAAGGACATCGATTACGACTTCCCGGAAAACGGCGATCCGACCATCCGCATCAAGGCCTACGACAAGGGCTTCAAACTGGCGGGCAAGGAGAACCAGAAGGTCTGGCAGAAACCCGCTCCCGGCATCCTCTATTCGGAAATCGCCGAACAAGTCGCCGCCGCCAACGGCCTCACCCCGGTGGTCACGGCCACCAAGGGAACCCATCTCCGCGTCACCCAGAGCAACATCTCGGACGCCCAGTTCCTCAAGGAGCTGGCGGAAAAGGCCCGCGACCGCGATGGCGACGGCGTGAGCGGCTATGTCTTCTACATCCAGGACGACGAACTCCATTTCCATCCCCGCGAGCTCGACCAGACGCCGCTTCTGACCCTCGAATATTTCACCGACACCAAGGGCCTGCTGCGCTCGTTCCGCCCCAGCACCCAATCCCAGGGAGCCAAGGGCGCGGGTGTCGAGACCAAGACGGTCGGCGTCGACCCGCGCAAGAAGGACGTGGTCGAGCACAAGGCCAACAACGCCACCACCCCCGAGCGGACGGCCCTGGGCAAGCAGACCTATCTGGTCGACGGCAACACCGGCGAAGGCAGCTTCAAGGAACAGGAGACGGGGCAGATCGTGCCCAGCTTCGACCGTTCCGAAGGCTTTCACGAAGAGCCGCGCCAGGAGCCCGCCCAGGACAGCGCCGAAGGCAAATTCCGCGAGGCCGAGCTGCGCCAGGTCGAGGCGGATGCGGCCACCATCGGCATTCCCCAGCTACGCGCCAAGAAGAACGTCGAGATCAAGGGCGTGGGACGGAAGTTTTCCGGCATCTACTACTGCCACTCGGTGCGCCACAGCATCAGCGGCGCTGGCTATCTCTGCGAACTCAAACTCAAGAAGAACGCCCTCGGCAAGGGCGCGGGCGACAAGTCCGCCGAGTCCCAGGGCAAACCCAACGACAAGGAGGCCCCGCCCACGCCGCAAAACGAGCCGCCAGCCATGGTGACCATCGACGCGGATTCCGGCGCGGTCACACAAGGAGGCGGCAATGGGTGATCTCAGCAAGAATTTCAACCGTTCGGAATTCGCCTGCAAGGGCAAGAACTGCTGCGGCCATTCGGCTGCGGTCCATCCCGACCTGGTCGACGCCCTGCAGACGCTGCGCGACCACATCGGCAAACCGCTGTCCATCACCAGCGGCTTTCGCTGCAACCGGCACAACAAGGCGGTGGGCGGCGCGGAGCAGAGTTTCCACACGCTGGGCATGGCGGCCGACGTGAGCTGTCCCGCTGGCGTTTCGCCCGAGGAACTGGCGGTCATCGCCGAGGAGATCCCACTCTTCCGCGAGGGCGGCATCGGCGTCTACGCCTCCTGGGTCCATCTCGACGTGCGCCAGTCGGGCAAGGCGAGGTGGCGGTCATGAGCGCCGAAACCAAGACCCTGTTTTCCGGCACCGCGCTGGGTCTCTCCGGACCGCTTCGGGTGGAGATCCTGCCCAATGGAATGACCGCGAGGCTGACCCAGCCGTTCCGTGTCCGCACCGGCGCTGGCCGCATCATCGAAGTGCCCGCCGGGTTCGAGACCGACTTCGCCTCGGTGCCGCGCCTGTTCTGGCGCGTGGTGCCGCCCTGGGGGCGATATTCCCCGGCGGCCGTCGTTCACGACTACCTCTACCACACCGGCAAGGTCTCGCGGCTTGCGGCCGACCGGCTCTTTCTCGAACTGATGGCGGCCCTGGGCGTGCCTCTGTGGAAACGCCAGCTCATGTATTGGGCGGTTCGCCTGGGCGGCTGGCTGGCCTGGGACGCCAGTCGAAAGCGGGAGGCAGAGCATGCTTGAAAATCGCGACCGCCAATCCGAGGAGCGCTACCGCAACCGCTGGTACGGCAAGTACCGGGCCTTCGTGCGCGACAACAACGACCCCGAACGCCTCGGCCGGGTCCGCCTGGAAATCCCCGCCGTGCTCGGCAGCGGGCGGGAGAACTGGTCCGAATGGGCCGCGCCCTGTTTTCCCTACGGCGGCAACGACGACACCGGCATGTTCCTGGTCCCCGAGGAAGGGGCCTCGGTCTGGGCCGAGTTCGAGGGCGGCGTCGTCCAGTATCCGATCTGGACCGGGGTCTGGCTGGCCAAGAGCAATCCCGGTGAGCAGCCCGAGGAATCCAAGCGCACCTGCGCGAATGCCTTCTGCCATGACTGCGAGGACAAGGTCGAGCATCAGGCCAACCGGCACGACGATCTCGAACACAAGAAGTACCACGGCCATCCGCCGTATTACTGCCCGCGCCTGAAGGTCCTGCTCAAGACCGAAACCGGCCACACCATCCTGGCCGATGACCGCGACGGCGACGAGCTGCTGCGGATCATCGACCGCGCCGGACAGATCCTCACCATGGAAGGGAAGGTGAAGCCGGAGATGCAGAGCGGCAACGCCCTGCGCCGAGGCACGAAGGACGCCGAGAAAGGCGACCAGCTCGACATCGCCTCGCAGATCGTCGGCTCCCGCGCCCGCATCCAGCTCACCGACCTCTGCCGCCAGCAGGTGATCCTCGAAGCCTGGCAGGACAAGGAGAAGGTCCACATCCTCTCGTGCGACAAGGGCCGCTCCCGCTGGCAGAAGATCCTCATCGATACCACCAAGGGTCGGGAGAAGGTTCACATCTGGGGACTCAACGGCACCCAGGAAATCCTCGTCGATTCCACCGCCGCCGCCGAACAGATCCGGCTCACCGACAAGGCCGGTCAGGTGGTGCGCATGAACGCCGCGCCCGGCCAGGAGAGCATCAGCGCCACCGACAAGTCCGGCAGCCTCGTGTTCATGGATGGGGTGGCCGGAAACATCATCATTCGCTCGACGAACACCGTCTTGATCAACACCTGAAGGAAGCATTGCATGGGAGAAAGAACAACAACGCCCTCCGGACTCTCGGCCAGCGAGGAATTGCTGGCCCGGACCTTCGATCATTGGCGGGAGGAATTCCGCAGCATCCTCGAAAGCCACCGCCGGGAAATCCAGGACCGCCTCGAGAAGATCGAGCGTGAAATCGAGAAGAAATCGGACAAGGAAAACGTCGAGGTGCTGGTCCGCTCGATCTATTCCGATCTGCACCGGCACGCCGAGGAGATCGACCGGCTGCACGCCCGGGTCGGCTCCAAGATGGGGACCGAGACCATGTGGAAGATCGTCGGCCTGGTGTTGACCATCGGCAGCACCATCGGCGGACTCGTCGGCTTTCTGATCCATCTGCTGCTGAAGGTGAACCCATGAGCTCCCAGGCTCGACTTGGCGACATCAGCAGTCACGGCGGCGTCATCATCACCGGGGCGAGCCGAACGCTGGACAACGGCATGCCGGTGGCCCGCATGGGGGACCTGCACGTCTGTCCCATCCCGGGGCATGGCGTGACGCCCATCGTGACCGGCAGCTTCGACACCATCACCGAAGGATTGCCCAACGCCCGCATCGGCGACATCACCGCCTGCGGAGCCATCATCGTCACCGGCAGTCCCGACACCATCGACAACTGAGGGGGACGCCATGAACAATCTCGAACAGCCGCAGGAACCGCACTACTGGGATGTCTTCCCGAAACTGATCCGGGTCTCGCGATCCCCATTCGTTCAGCGCATTCCGCTCTCGATCCGTGGTCTACCCGAAGCGCCGGTGTTCGAATCGTCCAATCCCGACGTGGCCAGTGTCGATGAGGACGGCAATGTCGAGTGCGGCTTCGTTCCCGGGGCGGCCATGATCCTGGTCTGGGATTCGCCCGAGCGGCTCAGCCTGCGTCACGTCCAGGTCGAGGTCTATGGCGGCGGCGTCTCCGCACCGGTGGAGGTTCCTTCATGACGGATACCGCGTCAGCCTATAACCACTGGGAGGTACAGCCTCGCTCCATTCGGCTCTCCGCTGGCGAGTTCGAGCAACGGGTTCCGCTCTCCCTGCGCGGCGACG
>CALABS010000072.1 GCA_937887565.1 uncultured Rhodospirillaceae bacterium
GCGTAAGCATCCGCTGAGTGCCGCGGTCAGGCAGCTTTTGTCTGCTCGCGGATTGCCTTCCATTCCCAGGGCAGGAGTTCGCGCAGGCGGGTTTGGGGCATGTCGTTGATGCGCGCCAGCACATCAGCGAGCCAGGCTTGGGGATCGACGTCGTTGAGCTTTGCCGTGGTGATCAGGCCGTACATGATCGCCGCCCGCTGTCCGCCGCGATCGGAGCCGCAAAACAGCCATGCCTTCCTCCCGAGGGCAATCCCGCGCAGGCTGCGTTCGGCGGCGTTGTTAACCGGCATGCTGTTTCCGGCGCCGGCCGGTGCTGGCGATCGGACCGAGGTTGCGGTATCGATGGCCCACCGGGATAGGGGCGCCGGGAGCATGAAACGGCGGCAGGCCGTCCTCACCATGAGCTGCGAGCTCGCGTTGTTACATGGCCGCCCCTACGACTTGCCCGGTTGCGCTGCGAGCGCGGATCCGTAGATGTCGTGCAAGCCCGCCAGCTCCCGAACCAGCACCGTAAGGAGGGAGCATGCGCATCATCGGCATGGATATTCACCGCTCCTTTGCCCAGGTCGCCTTCCTGGTGGACGGCCAAGTGACACAGGAAACCAGGGTCGATCTCGCCCGTGATCGCTTTCTGAAATTCGCAAGTACCCTCGAGAAGACGGACGAGGTGGTCATCGAGGCAACCGGCAACAGCATGGCCGTGGAGCGCGTCCTGCGGCCCTTCGTCAAGCGCGTCGCCGTGGCCAATCCCCGGCTCGTGCGGGCCATCGCCTTTGCCCGTGTGAAGACCGACAAGATCGACGCGGCGATCCTGGCGCGCCTCCATGCGGCAGGCTTCCTGCCGGAAGTCTGGGTTCCCGACGACGATACGATCCGCCGTCGGCGGACGGTCACGGAACGGATGGGGATTGTCGAGCACATGGTGCGGACGAAGAGCCGCATCCATGCCATCCTGCACGGGAACCTGATCCCAAAATACGAAGGCCGCCTGTTCACCAAGGCTGGTCGGACTTGGCTGGCCGGCCTGCCGTTGCCACCCGAGGAGCAGGCCATGGTCACCCGGCTGGTGGCGGAATTGGAGCGGGTGAGTGTGCAACTGGCCGAACTCGACAAGGGGATCGCCCAGCAGGCGCTCGACGATCCGCAGGCGCGCCGGTTGATGACCATTCCTGGGGTGGGCACCGTGGTGGCTCTGACCGTCCTGGCGTCGATCGGGACAATCGCTCGCTTCCCGACGCCCGAGAAGCTCAGCAGCTACTTCGGCCTGACCCCGACCACCCACCAGTCCGGCGACCATCCGGCCCGCCACGGGCATATCTCGCGACAGGGCAATGCCGCGGCCCGCGCGATGCTGGTCGAGGCCGCGTGGTCGGCGAAGATGGCCCCGGGGCCGCTGCGGGCCTTCTTCAACCGGGTGCAGAAGAAGGCCGGAGCCGGCGCGGCCGCGGTGGCCACCGCCCGCAAGCTGACGGTCCTCATCTGGCATGTGCTGACCGAGGAAAAGGACTACACCTACGCCCGCCCAGCGTTCACGGCCATGAAGCTGCGCAAAGCTTCCCTGAAGGCCGGCGCCTCGCGAGAATACGGCAAGGCTGGCCCCGGCCGTGACTACTGGATCAAGGAAATCCGGCAGCGCGAGGCGGAGTATGTCGAGCGCGCCGAACGCGCCTATGAACGGATGGTGGACGCCTGGAAGGACCGACCATCGGGGCGTGCCGGATGACGCCCCCGGCGTCAAGGCGGCCGCTCCGCGGCCCCGCGCTGACGCGCGGCTGCGGCCTTGACCCCGGCTTCGTCATCCGGCGTCTGGCCAGCATGCGGTCGACGCCATGCGCCGACCGCATCGGTCGGCCCAACGATTTGCACTTCTCAACATCATCCGTTGTGAGACACAGCCGGCCATCGGCGAGGAAGCGGGTGAAGCCGTCCCAGCGGGCCAGCATGTAGTCCATCGCCTTGGCCACGGGGGCATGGCGGGAGAGCCGGGCGCGCTCCGTCCGCATCCAGTCCTCCAGTGCGGCTACCAGGGCGATGCCGTGCTCCTGGCGGGCCGCCAGCCGCTCGGCCGCCGGCTTGCCATTCAAAGCACGCTCGAGATCGAAGAGGGCGTCGATGCGCCTCACGGCTTCCAGCGCCAGCGGTGAGATCGGCGGGGCGTCCTTGCCGCGTTTGGTGTTCGCGGCGATGTCGGCCAGCTTGAAGAAGCCGCGCCGGGCATGCGCCCAGCACAGCACGTCGCTGATCGGCCCCGGCTTACGGTCGGGTTCGTACAGCCGGTTGTAGCCGGCGAACGCATCGGCCTGCAGCCAGCCGGTGAAGCCGGCCAGGTGCCGTTCGGGATGCTCGCCCTTACGGTCGCGCGAATAGTGAAACAGCGCCGCCGGTGGGGCTTGGCCGGCGAACGGCCGGTCATCACGTACATACACCCACAGCCGCCCGGTGTCGGTCTTGCCCTTGGCCAGCACCGGTACCGGCGTATCGTCGCCATGCAGCCGCCCGGCTGCCATCACATGCGCGGCGATCAGGTCGTGCAGCGGCTTCAGCACCGCGGCGGCGGTACCCACCTGGTCGGCCAGGGTGGACAGGCTGAGCGGCACGCCCTCCCGCGCGAAGCGTTCGGCCTGCCGATTCAGCGGCTGGTGCTGGCCGAACTTCTCGAACAGCAGGGTGGCCAGCAGGTTGGGGCCGGCCCAGCCGCGCGGCGTGGCGTGGAACGGCGCCGGCGGCTGGCTGATCGTCTCGCAGGCCCGGCAGGAGAACCGCTCGCGCACCGTCTGGATCACCTTCCATTGCCGCGGGATCACCTCCAGCGTCTCGGTGATCGTCTCGCCCAGCTTGCACAGCTTGTCCGAGCCGCAGCACGGGCAGCTCGCCGGGGCCGGCACAACGACGCGCTCGCGCGGCAGGTGGTCGGGAAAGGGCTGGCGCGACGGCCGCTTGCGGGTGAAGGCCGCCACTGCGGTGGTTTTGGCAGCGGCCCGCTCAGCCGCCAGCTCGTCCTCGCTGGCTGTCGCTTCCAGCTCTTCGAGCTGGAACTCCAACTGGTCCAGCAGACGCGCCTTGCGCTCGGAGCGCGTGCCATAGAGTTCGCGCCGGAGTTTCTCGATTTCCAGCTTCAGGCCGGCGATCAGCGCCTCGGTATTCGACGCCATCGCCTTGGCCCGCGCCGCTTCGGCTTCCGCCGCGTCCGCCCGCGCCTCGGCCTGCGCCAAGGCAGCGCGCAAGTTGGCGACGTCGTCGGCCGAGGTGGAGGGGAGCGGGGCGGCGGTCATGGCGCCAGTTTACCTGGGAACGCGCCGTCGAACCGCCGCAATCGCCCCTGAACCGGTGCGTCGATTCACCGTGTCGCAGTCACCCCGCGGCCTCGGGACGCCAGGTCTTCTGCGGGTTGCGCCAGTCGATGCCTTCGAGCAGATAGCCCATCTGCCCAACCGAGATCGACACCGCGCCGTCCGCCGGCGTCGGCCAGATGAAGCGCCCCCGCTCCAACCTCTTCATGAACAGGCAACTGCCCTGGCCGTCATACCAGATGATCTTCACCAGATCGCCGCGGCGTCCGCGGAAGAGGAAGAGATGGCCGCTGTGCGGGTCCTGGGCGAAGCGTTCCTGCACCAGCAACGCCAAGCTCGCCCAGCCCTTGCGCATGTCGGTGTGTCCGGTGGCCAGCCACACCCGCACGCCACTCGGCACCGGGATCATGCCAGGGCACCGATGACGGCCGCCGCCAAGGTCGGGTCGACCGGCCCTTCCAGACGCAGGCGTGCCCCGCTCGGCAGGATGACCTCGAGGACTGCCGGGCTTATCGCAGGCCTTGCCGGTGGCAGCAACGCTCCAGGGGGCTCTCCGACCAGCGGTTCCGTTACGGTCGGCTCCGGCGTGATGGTCACCGCGACGAAACCGGACGGTTCGGCCACGACGGTCCCGCTGGACTGCATCAGCCCTCGCCAACGGTAAAGCAGGCTTTCGTGCACGCCCAGCCGGCGGGCCGCCTCCGTCACCACCACGCCGGGGCGGAACGCCTCCTCCACCATCCGCACCTTCTCCGCAGGCGTGTAAGTCCGCCGCCGTTCCGTCCCCGTCAGAACCTCGACACGCTGATAAGCCATGACGTTTGCAACTCTTTTGCGTCCGCGCGACGACGCGCTACGCAAAACTCAGACGCCGGACCCTACTTTGCCAAGGCGGCGCTCACCGGAGGCGTAC
>CALABS010000073.1 GCA_937887565.1 uncultured Rhodospirillaceae bacterium
GGTCGGGGTCGCTGAACACCGTCGAGGCGTCCAGCGTGAAGGCCGCGTCCTCGGCGGTGCTGACATCGGCCAGGTCGGACTCCACCACCGGGCCGTCATTGGTGTTGGTGACCGTCACCGTGAACGGATCGGCCGCCACCGACAGCTCGCCGTCGCTGGCCGTCACCACGACGGACAGCTCGCCGACATCGCCGTTCTCGGGGGTGCCCGACAGCACGCCGGTCTCGGGGTCGATGCTCAGCCAGGCCGGCAGCGGATCGCCATTGGCCAGGGTCGCCGAATAGGTCAGCACGTCGCCCAGGTCGGGGTCGCTGAACACCGTCGAGGCGTCCAGCGTGAAGGCCGCGTCCTCGGCCACATCGGCGCTGGCGATGCCGGCGGTCACCACCGGGCCGTCGTTGGTGCCGGTGATGGTGACGTCGACGGTGCTCGGGTCGCTGTAGGCGGTGCCGTCGTAGGCGACCACCTGGAAGCTGTCGCTGGCGGTGACGCCGGCGCCCAGCGCCTCGGCGTTGTCGCCCGACGGCGTGAAGGTGTATTCGCCGGTCTCGGGATCGATGGTCACCGTGCCGTAGTCGGTGGTGATGTGGTCGGTCGGCTGGTTGTTCTCGTCCAGCAGGGCGTAGGTGAGCGTCTCGGGGGCGCCGTAGCCATCGTCCACGTCGGTGGCGGTGGCGGTGCCGGAGGCGGAGGAGCCCTCGGTCACGTCGAGGCCGCCGCTGACCTCGACCACCGGCGCGTCGTTGGTGCCGGTGATGGTGACGTTGATGGTGCCGGGCTCACTGACATGCTCGCCGTCGGTGGCGACCACCTGGAACTGCTCGGTGAGGCTTTCGCCGTCATCCAGCACGGCGGCGTCGGTGCTGGTGGTGAACTGGAACTCGCCGGTGGCCTGGTCGATGGTGATGGTGCCGTAGGGCGTCTCGACGCTGGGCACGATCTCGCCGGTGACGGGGTCGATCAGGCCATAGGTCAGGGTGTCGCCGTCGGGGTCCACCGCGTCCACGTCGCCGGAGACGCTGCCGTCCTGGCCCACGGTCACCGTGATCGGGGCGCCGTCGCCGCCCAGTTCGGGAGCTTCGTCGCCTTCCTCGGCCGCGGTGACGTTGATGGTGAAATTGGTGGTGGCGGTGTCGAAGCTGCCGTCGGCGTTCTCGTCGCGCGAGGTGGCGGCGACGCCCACGTCGAACGTTCCGTCGAACTCGGCCGGCGGCAGCACGGTGACGCCGTCGAGGGTGACGATGTTGGTGTCGGGATCGACGGTGGCGATGGCACGCAGCTGGTCGCCGCCAAGGGTGACGCTGCCGTCGTCGTTGGGGGCCACGGCGACGCCGTCAACCATGATCACCGCGCCGTCGGGCAGGGTGAAGGTGACGCTGTCCAGGGTCTCGAGCTGGGCGAGGTCGAATTTGAGGTCGAGCGGGATCTGATGGTCCTCAAGGCCGGCCGCCGCCGCCTCGCTGATCACCACCGGCGCGTCGGCCACGGCCTCGATGTTGATATTGAAGGTCTTGGAGGCGACGTTGCCGTCCTCGTCGCGGACGGTGACGGTGAAGCTGTCGGAGCCGTGCCAGTCGGCCTCGGGAGTGAAGCGATACGAGCCGTTGCCGAGCGGCTCGATGATTCCGTGGGCGGGCTGGCTGAGGTCGTAGGTCAGCGTGTCGCCGTCAATGTCGTTGACCTGGAAGGTCATCACGATGCCGTCGGGGAACTGGTCCTCGTCGATCGGCTCGGGGAAGTCGGTGAACAGGCGCGGATCGAAGGCATCGGTGAACGGATCGTCCATGATGATGCCGGCGAATTCGGGCGCCGTCTGCTCCAGCGTCTCCTCGTCGGCCAGGGCTTCCTGGACCTCGGCCACCTGCTCGACCGGCACCTCCTCGGCGGCCGGGGCCGGCGGGGTCTCGATGTCCTGGGAGTCGGTGACCAGCGGATCTCCGAACACCACGTTGGTGGTGGAAAGATCGTCCTGGCGGGAGACCCGCGCCTCGGCGTCGACGGCCGGCGGCACGTAGGTGTTGTCCTCGGTCTCCGGCACCTCGAGGGCGGCGACCTCGGCCACGTTCTCGATGTCGCCGACCTGGCCGATGGCAATCTCGTCGGTGGCGATCTCGCCGGTGGTGATGATGGCGCCGTCCTTGACCTCGGGGGCCGAATCGGAGCCCTGGTGGACGGTGGCGAGCGATCCCAGCTTGGATTCGTCGATCTCGACCGGCCGGCTGAGGTTCAGCCGCGCCGCGCCCATGTCGGTGTCGCCGACATTGGTCAGCACCGTCAGGTCGTCGAGGGCCTGTTGCGCTTCCTTGGCGCTGCCGCTGGTCTGGTTTTCGTTCTCGGTCGGCAGGTCGTCGCGGTCGTCAGCCATGGGATCTCTCCAGCCAAAAAAAATCCCGGCCGCAATGCGGTCCGGGATCATCAGGAGTATATTGACTCACTTTCGCGGCAATTGCCAGGAAATTCTGAGCTTTCGGGGAAGGCGCGCCGCCGTCAGCGGCGCCCCCGGCCCTTGCCCTTGCGGGCCGGCGCCGGGGCGCCCTTCCTGCCCATCAGATCGACAGGGACGCCCAGTTCCACCGCCTCGAGGCGTCGCAGTTCGTCGCGCAGCCGGGCCGCCTCCTCGAATTCCAGGTCGGCCGCCGCCGCCCGCATCCGTCTTTCCAGCTCGGTCTTGACGGCGGCCAGATCCTTGCCGACCACGTGGCCGAGGCCGGCGTCGCCGGTGGAGACGGTGACGTAGTCCTGCTCGTAGACGCTGTCGAGCGCGTCGGCGATGCCCTTCTTCACGCTTTCCGGGGTGATGCCGTGCTGGGCGTTGTAGGCCTGCTGCTTCTCGCGGCGGCGGTTGGTCTCGGTGATGGCGTAGTCCAGCGAGTCGGTCATCTTGTCGGCGTACAGGATGACCCGGCCGTCCAGGTTGCGGGCGGCGCGGCCGATGGTCTGGATCAGCGAGGTCTTGGAGCGCAGGAAGCCCTCCTTGTCGGCGTCCAGGATGGCGACCAGCGCGCATTCGGGGATGTCGAGCCCCTCGCGCAGAAGGTTGATGCCCACCAGCACGTCGAAGGCCCCCAGGCGCAGGTCGCGGATGATCTCGATGCGCTCCAGGGTGTCGATGTCGGAATGCAGGTAGCGCACCCGCACGCCGTTGTCGTGCAGGTAATCCGTGAGGTCCTCGGCCATGCGCTTGGTCAGCACGGTGACCAGGGTGCGGTAGCCGCGCCGCGAGACCTCGCGCACCTCGGCCAACAGGTCGTCGACCTGGTGCTCCACCGGCTTGACCACGCAGACCGGGTCGACCAGACCGGTGGGGCGGATGACCTGCTCGGCGAAGACGCCGCCGGCGCGCTCCATCTCCCACGGCCCCGGCGTGGCGGAGACGAACACGCTCTGGGGACGCATGGCGTCCCATTCCTCGAACTTGAGCGGCCGGTTGTCGACGCAGGACGGCAGCCGGAAGCCGAATTCCGCCAGGCAGGACTTGCGATTGTAGTCGCCCCGGTACATGCCGCCGATCTGCGGCACGGTGACGTGGCTTTCGTCGACGATCAACAGCGCGTCCTCGGGCAGATACTCGAACAGGGTCGGCGGCGGCTCGCCCGGGTTGCGGCCGGTCAGGTAGCGGGAATAGTTCTCGATGGACTTGCAGTGGCCGGTGGTCTCCAGCATCTCGAGGTCGAAGGTGGTACGCTGCTCCAGCCGCTGCGCCTCCAGGAGCTTGCCGTCGGCGTTGAAGCGCTCCAGCGTCTCCTTCAACTCGGCCTTGATGCCCTTCATGGCCTGGGTGACGGTGGGCCGGGGCGTGACGTAGTGGCTGGACGGATAGACCACCACCTCGGTCAGCTTGCAGGTCTTCTCGCCGGTCAGCGGGTCGAATTCCGAGATGGCCTCGATCTCGTCGCCGAACAGCGACACGCTCCAGGCGCGGTCCTCGTAGTGGACGGGGAAGATCTCGACCACGTCGCCGCGCACCCGGAAGGTGCCGCGCTCGAAGGCGGCGTCGTTGCGGCTGTACTGCAGCTCGACCAGCCGCTTGGCCAGCTCCGAGCGGTCGATGGTCTCGCCGACCTTCAGTCCCACCGTCATGCGGGCATAGGACTCCACCGAGCCGATGCCGTAGATGCACGACACCGAGGCGACGATGATGACGTCGCGGCGTTCCAGCAGCGCCCGCGTCGCCGCGTGGCGCATGCGGTCGATCTGCTCGTTGATCTGGGAATCCTTTTCGATATAGGTGTCGGTGCGCGGGATATAGGCCTCGGGCTGGTAGTAGTCGTAGTACGAGACGAAATATTCCACCGCGTTCTGGGGGAAGAAGCTCCGCATCTCGGCGTAGAGCTGGGCCGCCAGCGTCTTGTTGGGGGCCAGGATCAGGGTGGGGCGCCCGGTCTTCTGGATGACGTGGGCCATGGTGAACGTCTTGCCCGAGCCGGTGACACCCAGCAGCACCTGGTCGCGCTCGCCCGCCTCGACCCCATTGGTTAGCTCGGCGATGGCCTGGGGCTGGTCGCCAGCGGGGGCGTAGTCGGAGACGATCTCGAACCGCGCCGGCCCGGTGGGCAGGGCGGGTCGTTCGATGAAGTCGAGGACGGGAATGGTCGCCATGACGGCATTATATGCGTGCGGGGAAGGCCCGACACCAGCCCCTTTGGCCGTCAATCGCCCATTGGCCCATCCCGCCCCCGCCATTGGCGGGATTGATGGATCGCGCACGGGCGGCCACTGTCGGGAGCATGAATGCCGCACCGCAGCAAGGCGCCATGCCCCATCCCGAGCCGACCGTGCTCAAGACCGTCACCCTGGCGTTGCAGGGCGGCGGCACCCATGGCGCCTTCACCTGGGGGGTGCTGGACCGGTTGCTGGAGGACGAACGCCTGGCCATCGAGGGCATCAGCGCCACCTCGGCGGGCGCGGTCAACGGCGCCCTGGCGGTCAGCGGCCTGGCCGCCGGCGGCCGCGACGAGGCGCGGGCCCGGCTGGCGCGGTTCTGGGGCCGGATGGCCGAGTGGTCACGCCTCGGCCCCCTTCTCCCCACGCCATTGGATCGCCTGGCCGGCGGCTGGGGCCTGTCGTGGTCGCCCCTGTACCAGTGGGGCGAGGCGCTGACGCGGCTGTTGGCGCCGGCCCAGGTCAATCCGCTGGGCTTCAACCCGCTGCGGCCCATGCTGGAGGGATTGATCGACTTCGACGCCATCCGCGCCGCCGCCGGGACCAAGCTGTTCGTGTCGGCCACCAACGTGCGCTCGGGGCGGCTGCGCATCTTCGGCCCCGACGAGGCGACCGAGGAGGTGCTGCTGGCCTCGGCCTGCCTGCCGCACCTGTTCCCGGCGGTGGAGATCGACGGCGAGCACTATTGGGATGGCGGCTATGTCGCCAACCCGGCCATCTATCCGCTGATGCGCCACTGCCTGTCGGGCGAAGTGGTCATCGTGCAGGTCAACCCCATCGGGGCCCGCACGGTGCCGACCACCGCCGATTCCATCCTGCACCGGGTCAACGAGATCAGCTTCAACGCCTCGGTGATGCGCGAAATGCACGCCCTGGCCTTCATCACCGGCCTCTATGACCGGGGCTGGATCGACCGGCTGGCGGGGATCCGGAAGACCCACATCCACCTGATCCACCACGAGGAGCTGATGACCGGGCTGCACGCCAGCTCGAAATTCAACGCCGAGCCGGCGTTCCTGGAGATGCTGTACCTGTCGGGACGCGACCGCGCCGAGGCATGGCTGGCCGAGCACTACGAGGCGATCGGCCAGCGCAGCACCATCGACGTCAGCGAGGTGTATCTTTAGGACGTGGGCACGCCCCCGGCCATTGGCAGCCCGCGCTGGGCCTCAATGAGGGCCTGGATGAAGTACTGGTCGGCCATCATGTCGGCGACGGCCTTGGCCAGGGCGCCCTCGACCGCCTGCTTGGCATTGTCGCCACCGAAATACATCACGTCTTGCACGACGTTCTCGCCCACATAGACTTTCGAATAAAAGACCCGGCCACCGGCATTGATGACCTGCGCATTCAACATGACCTCACCGAGCGCCTGTCCAACCCAGAAGCCGATCTTGAAGTCGTTGTAGAATTTATTGACATCCACCAGAACGAACACACTCCCCGACGTCAGCGAAAAACCACGCGCCTTCAGCTCGCTGTTGATGGCCTGAGCAACGAGTTCAGGCACTTTCTGCTTTGAGGTGATTGCGGCCATTTCCATGCCATAACCGTTCTTCTTGACACTGATCCGGTCCTGGTTGGAGGAACGCGCCTCATTGACCGTGACCTGCACCTTCACGGCCTCGGCCCCACCGATGGCGGCCACGTTCGGCTGGGGTTTGTAGGCAAGGTCCACCTCGTCAACGACCAACGCGCAGGCATTCAGCGACAGCATGGCGGCAACGGCGATCAACACGCGCTTCATCTCTTCCCCCTTCGATGGGCAATGACGCCTCCGTACATAGCAAGCGGGCCCGACACCCGCAATCAACAGTTTACATCGCGGCCGAATCGGCAAGAATGCGGATATGGTCCTGCATGCTGCCCGCCCTCTCCGCGCTCTCGTCTCCGTCGCGCTCCTGTGGAGCTCGGTGGCCGCCCCCGTCCTCGCCGCCGAGAACAAGCCCGAACCGCCGAAGCCATCGCCCGAATGCATGGCCGACATCCCGCCGGAGCTCGGGCCGCTCTGGGAGCGCATCTGCACCATCGAGAACCGCAACCTGGTGCTGGGCCACATGCATGGCGGCCTGGCTGCCCTGGCGACCGGCCACATGGATCTGGCCGAGAGATCCCTAGACACCGCGCTGGCGGGCATCGAGGCGGTCTATGCCGACAACGAGGCGGCCGAAAAGGCGCGTTCGGTCTGGCATTCCGAGACCGTCAAGGATTTCAAGGGCGAGCCTTACGAGCGGGCCATGGCCTATTACTACCGGGGCCTCGCCTATCTGGCCCGAGGCGACTGGGACAACGCCCAGGCCGCCTTCCAGGGCGGCGTTCTCCAGGACACCTTCGCCGAGATGGAGCGCCACCGCGCCGATCTGGCGTCCTTGGTATGGCTGGAAGGCTGGGCCAACAGTTGCCGCGGCAACTCGTCGCGGGCCGACGACCTGTTCGCCGAGGCCCGGTCGCTCAATCCCAAGCTGACCGTGCCCGGCAAGAACGAGACCGTGCTGGTGGTGGCCGAATCGGGGCAGGGGCCCCGCAAGTTCCGGGCCGGCAACCACGGCGAAATCCTGGGCATCCGCGAGGGCCTGGTCGGAAACTACGCGCTGGCCGCCCGCCTGGGAAGCACGACGGTGCCGCTCGCCCGCGCCGAGGACCTGTTCTTCCAGGCCACCACCCGGGGGGGCCGCGCCGCCGACAAGATACTTGCCGACAAGGCCGCGACCAAGGACGGCACCGAGGCGTTGGGGGCCGCCATGATCGTCGGCGGCCTGGGCACCGCCGGCTACGCCACCGCCAACAACAACAACAACAACAACGGCCGGAACAACAACAGCGCCGCCGCCGCCGGGCTGACGATGGCCCTGATCGGCCTGCTGGTCTACGCCGCCTCCCAGAACATGGACGCCAGCGCGGATGCCCGCACCTGGGTCAACCTGCCCCACTCCATCCATCTGGCGACGCTGCCGGCCGAGGGGTTTGATGCCGCCGCCCTGACCCTGGTCGACCCGGCCGGCCGCGACGTGCTGCCTCCCGGCGCCCGGCCGCTGGTCGCCTCGCCCGGGGTCTGCACCCTGGTCTGGATCGGCGCCCACAACGTGGTGCCGTCCCTGGCGGTGGAAGCGGCCACCGACGGCAGTTCCGGCAACTGCCGCACCTCGGCGGGCAACCTGGTGACCATGCCGCCCGCCACCTGCAGGCGCATCGGCGGACAGCCGCTGGGAGGCGACGGGGCGGTCGGCATGAAGATGGACGCGGCCACCGCCGCCACCCGCTTCAGCACCATTTGCCTGACCTCGGCCGGCTCGGTGGCCGAATTGGACGCCGCCACCTGCCAACGGATCGGCGGCAGCCCGCGATAACGTTACCCCGCCAATTCCTTACCGCGCCGGGTCGCCGCCGCAATGCCCTCGGCCAGCAGCTCGGCCATGCCCTTGCCCTCGGCCATCAGCACCGCCAGGGCGGCGGCGGTGGTGCCGCCGGGGCTGGTGACGTTCGTCCGCAACTGCCCGGCGGTCTCGGGGCTTTGGCGTAGCAGTTCGCCGGCGCCGACCACGGTGGCGCGGGCGAGGCGGGCCGACAGCTCGGCCGGCAGCCCCGCCTTCTCGCCGGCGGCGGCCATCGCCTCCGCCAGCAGGAACACATAGGCCGGACCCGAGCCGGACACGGCGGTCACCGCGTCCATCAGCGCCTCGTCGTCGATCCACGCCACCTCGCCCACCGCCTCCAGCAGCACCTGGCAGGCCATGCGGCGGGCCACGTCCACCTTGCCGTTGGCCACGCAGACGGTGATGCCCCGGCGCACGGCGGCAGGGGTGTTGGGCATGGCGCGGACGATGGCCCGGCCATCGCCCACGATCCCTTGGAAAAAGGCCAGCGGCTTGCCGGCGGCGATGGACAGGAACACCGCATCGGCGTGGCGGGCATAGGGCGGCAGCACCTCGGCCATCACCTGCGGCTTGGTGGCCAGCACCACCACGTCGGGGCGGAAGTCGCGGGGAACCAGATCGTGCGCGGTCACCACCCGGACGCCCCGGGGCACGGCGGCGCCCGAAGGCTCGACCACCACGATGCCGGCCGGGTCCAGGCCCTGCTCCAGCCAGCCGGCCAGGAGCGCCCCGCCCATCTTGCCGCAGCCCACCAACAGAACGCGCGTCATGCCCGGCTCCCCTATCTTCGTTTTCCCACGGACGTCATGCCCGGACTTGATCCGGGCAACCACGGATGGCGATGACGATCGAGGGGTTCTTCGGCGCCGCCGCGACCGGCCGACAACAAAAAAGCAGCGGCCCCCGAAGGGGCCGTTCGAGTCCTAGGCCTCGCCGACCGTGTCGAGCAGGCTGGCGGCCACCGCTTCCTTGGCGTTCTTGCCGCCCCAGATCACGAACTGGAAGGCGGGATAGAAGCGCTCGCACTCGCTGACCGCGATGTCCACCAGATCCTCGACCTGCTCGGGGCTGACCCCTTGGCCGCCGCGCAGCAGCGCCGTGTGGCGGAACATGGGCACGCCCTCGTCCTCCCACAGGCCGAAATGGCCCAGCCACATTTTCTCGTTGATGATCGCCAGCAGTTCGAAGATGGCGGACTTCTTGGTGTCGGGAACCTTCATGTCGAAGGCGCAGGTGAAGTGCATGGCGCCCATGTCCTCGCGCCAGGCGAAATAGAGGCTGTAGTTGCACCACTTGCCCGGCACCTCGGCGGCCAGCTCCTCGTCGGAGCGGCGGTCGAACGCCCAGTCGTTGGCGGTGACGAACTGTTCAACGAGGTCCAGGGGGTTGGGTACGGGTTCGTCCTCGTAGACGAGGGAAATCGACATGCCTTCGCCCTCCATGGCAGGCTATCGGTTCGGGGCCGGCATCCGTGTGACGGATGGGTGACTAAAGCTAGTGTCCGGCCTGCCCCCTTCGCACAAGGGGTAGACTAAGCATCGGCCATGGGCCATGCAAGGCCAATTGCCGGCGCGATCCCGAATTGTTGTGGATAAAAAACCGCCCGCGTCGCCGTCAGGATGCCTCCGGCGGCGCCTTCGGCTTGCGGGCGCGCGGAGCCGGCTTGGGCTTGGCGGGCGCGGGCGCCTCGCCCAGCCGCGCCTCGAGGTCGGCGACGCGCTTCGTGAGGGCTTCGTTCTCGGCCCGCGCCTTGGCGGCCATGTCGCGCACGGCCTCGAACTCCTCGCGGCCGACCATGTCCATGCCCGAGGTGAAGCGCTCCATCTGCTGGCGGACCAACGCCTCCATCTCGGCCCGCAGCCCCGAGAGTGCCCCCAGCGCCCCATTGGCCATGCGGGCGAGATCGTCGAAGAAGGGATTCTGGGTCTGCATGTCGTGGTCTTCCGGTGAAGGGTGGTCCCATCATTATGGGGTGGAAACCAGGAAATGCAAATATGGTGGACAGCCTGCCCTATTCCTCGCCCTCGTTGAAGCCGTCCAGCAGCTGGGCGATGCGGGCACTGTCGCTCTGGTCCATGATGACGCGGGCCCGCCGCGTGGCGGCGACCAGGTCCATGGCGCGGATGCGCTGCTTGACCACCGGAACGTTGGTGGCCGACATCGACAGGTCGCGGATGCCCAGCCCCAGGAGCAGCGCCGTGAAGCGCGGGTCGCCGGCGACCTCGCCGCAGACGCTGACCGGAATGCGGGCCCTGAGCGCCGCCTCGGCGGTGAACTGGATCAGGCGCAGCACCGCCGGATGCAGCGGATTGTAGAGATGGGCCACCGTCTCGTCGGCGCGGTCGATGGCCAGGGTGTACTGGGTCAGGTCGTTGGTGCCGATGGCGAAGAAGTCGGCGTGCCAGGCCAGGGCGTCGGCGCCCAGGGCGGCGCCCGGCACCTCGATCATCACCCCCAGCGGCGGCAGCGGGTCGGCCATGGGCACCCCCAGGCGGGTCAGCCGCCGCACCACCGCGCCCATGGCCTCGCGCACCGCCCGCACCTCCTCGACGGTGGACACCATGGGGACCAGGATGCGGATCGGCCCATGCGCCGAGGCGCGCAGGATGGCGGCCAGTTGCGCCTCCAGCAGTTCGGGCCGGGCCAGGGACAGCCGCACCGCCCTCAGGCCCAGCGACGGGTTCGGGCCGGGAGTGATGCCGAGCCCGTGGGCCAGCTTGTCGCCGCCGACATCGAGGGTGCGGATGGTGACCGGCCGCCCGCCCATGCGCCCGACCAGATCCCGCAGGATGGCATATTGCTCATCCTCGCCCGGGATGTCGTCGCGGTTCATGAACAGGAATTCCGACCGCAGCAGGCCGATGCCCTCGGCTCCCGACGACAGCACCGACTCGACCTCGCTGGGCAGCTCGATATTGGCCTGCAGCAGGATGCGGGCGCCGTCCCTGGTGACCGCCGGCACGTCCCTGAGCCGGCCCAGCTGGCGGCGGTGGCGCAGGAAGTCGGCGCGCTTCCGGCGATAGGCGTCGAGCAGGTCGGCGGAGGGGTTGACGACCACCCGCCCCGAGGTTCCGTCCACCACCGCCACGTCGCCGTTGCGGGCGGACTTCATCAGCCCGGCCACGCCGAGCACCGCCGGCAGGCCCAGCGAGCGGGCCATGATGGCGGTATGGCTCTCGGCGCCGCCGAACACCGAGGCCAGCCCGGCCACCTGGGCCGGGTCCAGCAGGGCGGTGTCGGCCGGGGTCAGTTCCTCGGCCAGGATGATGGCGTTCCTGGGCAGGTGCTGGAACGGGCGGTAGGGGCGATTGGTGAGGTTGCGGATCAACCGGCGCCCGACATCGCGGATATCGGCCACGCGGGCGGCCAGATAGGCGTCCTCCATGGCCTCGAATCCGCGCGCGATCTGGTCGATCTCGTGCTGGACGGCGGCCTCGGCGTTGATCCGCTCGGCGGCGATGCGGGCCTCGACGCCCCTAAGCAGGCGCGAGCCGGTCAGCATCTGCTGGTAGGCGTCGAGCAGGTAGCCCAGTTCCTCGGAGGCCGACCCCTCGAGGGTGCGCGCCTTGCCGCGCAACACCTCGATCTGCCGGGCGGCCCGGTCGGCGGCCTCGGCGAAGCGGGCCCGCTCGGCCTCCACCCGGCTGGCGGCGATCCGGTACTCCGCCACCGAGACGGTGTCGGCGTCGTGGCGGTGGACGATGCCGATGGCCACGCCCCGGCTGACGCCCATGCCGTGGAAGACGACCTCCCCGGATGTGTCGTCCAGGCCGGAGATGGCGGTCTTGGCGATGTCGGTGTCGTCATCCCCGGGTTTCATGATCTCCTTCTCGGGCGCATCCATCCCTGAGACACAAATCGCGGCATTGACGCCGTCTGGTTCAATCCTCGTCGAACTTCTGGTCGATCAGGTCGCACAAGGCGCGGACCACCTCGGCGGCCTGGGGCCCGCGCGCCGTCAGTTCCACGCAGCAGCCCGGCGCGGCGGCCAGCATCATCAGCCCCATGATCGACAGGCCCGACACCTCGGTGCCGCGATGGGCGACCGAGACCTGGGCGTCGAAATTGGCGGCCAGCTTGACGAACTTGGCGGCGGCGCGGGCGTGCAGGCCGCGCCTGTTGCAGATGGTGGCGGTCCGCTTGATTTCCTCGCCCGAGCTAACGGAAGCGTGATCGGTCATTTACGGTCCTGGGTCAGAAGCTTCGAGGCGACGTTGATGTATTTGCGGCCGGCCTCCTGGGCCGAGGCCACCGATTCGGCCAGCGGCTCGGAGTGGCGGACGCTGGCCAGCTTGATGAGCATGGGCAGGTTGACGCCGGCGATCACCTCGACCTTGGCCTTGTCCATGATCGAGATGGCCAGGTTCGACGGCGTGCCGCCGAACATGTCGGTCAGCACCACCACGCCCTGGCCGTCGTCACAGGCGGCGACGCTGTCCAGGATGTCCTTGCGCCGGCGCTCCATGTCGTCGTCCGGTCCGATGCACACGGCCGCCACGTTGGGCTGCGGCCCCACCACGTGCTCCATGGCGGCGACGAGTTCGTCGGCCAGTCGTCCGTGGGTGACGAGTACCATTCCTATCATCGCGCTCCCCTTTGGATCACAGTCCCCCTTCCCCGAGCTCGCGGTGGCGAAGCTCGACCCGCACGCCCTTGACCCTCATCCATGCCGCCAGCCGCTCGGCCACCAGGACCGAGCGATGGCGCCCCCCGGTGCATCCGACGGCGATGGTGAGATAGCTCTTGCCCTCCGCCGCGAACCGCGGCAGCAGCGGGTCGAGCAGGTTGGTCAGGGAATCCAGGAAGGTCCCGAACATGGGATCGGCCCCGACATGGTCGGCGACCCCCTGGTCGCGCCCGGTCAGCGGCTGCAACTCGGGGACATAGTGGGGATTGGCCAGGAAACGGCAGTCGAACACCAGATCCGCCTCGCGCGGCAGGCCGGCGCGATAGGCGAAAGAGGTGACGAACACCACCAGGCCCCTGTTCGCCTCGAGGCCGAAATGGCCCGCCAGGGCGCGCTTGAACTCGCCCGGCTGCAGGTTGGAGGTGTCGAACACCACGTCGGCCAGGCGCTTGAGGGGGGTGACAAGGGCCCGCTCGTGGCGGATTCCATCCAGAAGCGGGCGGTCGGCGGCCAACGGATGCTTGCGCCGGGTCTCGGTGAAACGGCGGGTCAGCACGTCGTCGTCGCAGTCCAGGAACAGTATGCGCGCGTCCAGGCCGGCCTCGGCCTTCAGTCGGTCGATGGCGTGCAGAACCGGCTCGACGCCGAAATCACGGGTGCGGATATCGACCCCGACCGCCAGCGGCCGCGCCGGCCCGTCGCCGGGGCGCACCAGACTGGACAGCAGCGACACCGGCAGGTTGTCCACCGCCTCGTAGCCCAGGTCCTCGAGCACCTTGAGGGCCGAGGTCTTGCCGGCCCCGGACAGTCCGGTCACCACCACCGCCCGGCAGGCGGCGCAAACCTCGGGCGATGCGGCGCCATCAGGCGCCGCCGTCGCTTGGCTGGCGTCGGCGGAGGCGGACTGGGTCATCACGCGCCCATTATATCCCGCGTCGCGGAACGTATCGCAAGGCGAACCTTCGCCACCGCCGAGGCCTCGAAGGCGTGCAGCCGCACCAGCGGCACCGTCACCCCCAGGAACGCCGCGCTGGCCGGATCGGGCAGGCGCTCGACCTCGCCGCCGGTGGCGAGGTCCGCCACCAGCGCCAGCGGCACCCGGTCGCGATGGGGCACCCGCACGATGCCCAGGCCGCGCACCTCCAGCAGGCCGGCGATGGCCGACGGCGCCGAGGCGAACAGCCTTCCGCCCTCGGCGGTCAACTCGGTCTGGTCGTCGGCGACCAGCACCGCCCCACCATCCACGAGCCGCAGCGCCAGATCGGACTTGCCGCTGCCGGACGGGCCGCGCAGCAGCGCCGCGTGGCCGTCGATCTCTACGGTGGTGGCGTGGACCAGTTGCATGGTCGAGAGGGTGCGCGCGGGGCGCGGGCGAGTCAACGATCCCAGTGGTGACATCGCGTCGGATGGACGGAAGAAAGGGGCGGCTAGAATCGGCTGTCCGGCCGGCGCAGGAACTCCGCTTCCTCCGGGGTGTCGTCGCGCCCCAGGGCGGCGTTGCGGTGGGGAAAGCGTCCGAACCGCTCGATGACGGCGAGATGCTTCTCGGCCCAATCGAGCCCGTCGGACGTGCCGCGCTCGCGGAACAGGGACACCGCCTGCCGCTGATCGTCAATATCCTCGGAATGCTCGAAGGGAAGGTAGAGAAAGGTGCGTTCGGTCGCCGACAGGTCGCGGTCGAAGCCCCGGGCGATGGCGGCGGCGGCCACCCGGCGGGCGGGCGCGTCGCCGGCGAAGGCGCGCGCGCCACCGCGCCACAGGTTGCGGGGCAACTGGTCGAGCAGCAGCACCAGGGCCAGGGCGCCATGGGGCGTGTCGGCCCAGTCCTCCAGCCCGCCCGCCAGCGCCTGCTCCACCAGCGGCTGGAAACGGTCGGCGAGATCGCGGTCGAGGGCGGGGTCGGCGGCGAACCAGCGCGCCGCGACCGGGGCCGAGAACCAATAGCCCAACAGCCATTCGGCGCGGGGGGTCATGCCACGGCGCTCCGCCGCGCCGCCACCCGCTCCAGGATGGCCCGCCGTTCGTCCGGCCCGGCCTCCTTCCAGGCCCGGATCTCATCGCGCGAGCGCAGGCACCCCCTGCACAAAGAGGTGGCAGGGTCGATGCGGCAGACGTCGACACAGGGACTGGGGTAGGTCATCGTTGCCTCTCCATTCATGCCCCTTCGGAGGGGGCATTCCCTAGATGGCCCCTACTCAGGAGTCGGACAACCCCCGGCCGGCTCTGGTTGCTGCGGCGCGAAATGCCTTATTGTCCTAGTCGGCCAATAACAGAACAGGCTTGGAGGAGGGAAAACATCATGTTGCATGGCAAGGTCCTGGTTGCCCAGGGCGGCGGTCCCACCGCGGTCATCAACCAATCCATGGCGGGCGTGGTGCTGGAAGCGCGCAAGTTCCGCAACGTCGAACTGGTCTACGGCGCCTATCACGGCGTTCGCGGCATCATCAACGAGGACTTCCTGGACCTGACCCAGGAGACCAGCCACAATCTGGAAATGGTCGCCGAGACCCCGTCCTCGGCGCTGGGCTCGACCCGCGACAAGCCGGACCTCAAATACTGCCAGGAGATCTTCAAGGTCCTGCAGGCGCACGGCATCGCCTATTTCTTCTATGTCGGCGGCAACGATTCGTCGGACACGGTCCGCATCGTCTCGGAAGAGGCGCGCAAGGCCGGCTATCCGCTGCGCTGCATCCACATCCCCAAGACCATCGACAACGATCTGGTGCTCAACGACCACACCCCCGGCTTCCCGTCGGCGGCGCGTTTCGTGGCCCAGGCGTTCTCGGGCGCCAACCTGGACAACGCGGCGTTGCCGGGGGTCTACTGCGCGGTGGTGATGGGGCGCCACGCCGGCTTCCTGACCGCCGCCTCGGCGCTGGGCAAGAAGTTCCCCGACGACGGCCCGCACCTGATTTACGTGCCGGAGCGGGTCTTCAAGGTGGACAAATTCCTGGGCGACGTGAGGGCGACCATGGACAAGTTCGGCCGGTGCGTCATCGCGGTGTCGGAGGGCATCCACGACGAGGACGGCGCCCCCATCATCACCAAGCTGGCCAGCGAGATCGAGAAGGACGCCCACGGCAACGTGCAGCTGTCCGGCACCGGCGCCCTGGCCGACCTGTTGTGCGAGGAGATCAAGGGCAAGCTGGGCATCAAGCGGGTGCGCGGCGACACCTTCGGCTACCTGCAGCGTTCGTTCATCGGCTGCGTCTCCGACGTCGACCAGCGCGAGGCCCGCGAGGTGGGCGAGAAGGCGGTGCAGTTCGCCATGTGGGGCGACCAGGACGGCTCGGTGGTGATCAAGCGCACCGGCTTCTACTCGGTCGACTACCAGCTGGCGCCGCTGGAGGCGGTGGCCGGCAAGACCCGCGTCATGGAGGACGAGTTCATCTCGTCGTGCGGCACCGACGTCACCGACGCCTTCCGCATGTATCTGCGGCCGCTTCTGGGCTCGCGCATGCCCGACGCCTACCGGCTGCGCAAGAACCTGGTGCCGAAGATCCTCAAGGGCTGACCGGCGACCCCCGCCCCGGCCCGTTTCCACACCGCGTGTGGGAAGGGGCCGGGCGGGACCCCCGTCCCCTATCGTTTCCCGATCCGCTCCACCAGCCGCGCGTAGTCCTCCTTGCGGTACTCGTCGAGGAGGGCGTGGACGTCCTCGGGCGGCGAGCCCAAATGGCGCAGCACCTGGCCGGTCAGTTGCAGGCTGCCCTCCAGGATCTCGGGGACCACGGCGGTGGCGCCGCTTTCCTCCAGCCCCCGGGCCTGGCGCAGGTCGCGGGCGCGCACCAGGATGCGCAGGTCGGGGAACTGCTGGCGCAGGCGCGGCACCAGCTTCTCGCGGCTGGACCCCGAATCGATGGTCATCACCAGCGCCCGCGCCCGGCCGGCCCCCACCTGCTTGAGCACGTCCACCTTGCGGAGGTCGCCGAAGAACACCGGCTCGCCCCTGTCGCGCAGCTCGGCCACCATGCGCGGGTCGCGGTCGATGGCGAGATAAGGGATCGCCTGCTCGGCCAGGATGCGGGCCACCGTCTGGCCGACCCGCCCGTAGCCGGCGATGATGACGTGGTCGGTGAGGTCGGCCGCCTCGCCCTTGGGCGCCACCTTCTCGGCCTCGCCCTTGCGGGCGCGGCGCTCGACCCACTCGCCGGCCCAGGCCAGGGCCGGCGTCGCCGCCATGCTGAGCGCCACCACCGTCGCCACCAGTTCGGCGGCGGCCAAGGGCACCACGTCGTTGCCGACGGCGCGGGCCAGGATCACGAAGGCGAACTCGCCGCCCTGGGCCAGCACCAGCCCGAGATGGACGGCGGTCGCCAGGGTGAAGCGGAAGGCCAGCGCGAGCAGCGCCAGCACCACCGTCTTGCCCACCAGCAGCGCCGCCACCCCGCCCACCACCTCGGGCAGGCGCAGCACCATCGCCTCGATGTCGATGGTCATGCCGACGGTCAGGAAGAACAGGCCCATCAACAGGCCGCGAACCGGCTGCAGGTCGGCCTCGACCTGATGGCGGTATTCGGTGCTGGCCAGCAGCATGCCGGCCAGGAAGGCCCCCAGCGCCTGCGACAGGCCCGCCTCCTCGGTGGCGAAGGCGGTGCCGATGACCGCCAGCAGCGCGGCGGCGACGAAGGCCTCGGGCGAGCGGGCGGCGGCGACGACGTGGAAGATGGGACGAAGCGCCAGGCGACCCAGCACGAAGATGGCGATCATCACCACCGCCGCCTTGGCCACCGCGAAGATCATCGCCCAGGCCATGGTGCCGGTGTCGCCGTGCAGGAGCGGGATCAGCACCAGCAGCGGCACCACCGCCAGGTCCTGCAGGATCAGCACCGCCACCGCCACGCGGCCGGCCTGCGAGGTCAGCTCGCCCCGATCCGACAGGGTCTGCAGCACGAAGGCGGTGGACGAGAAGGCGAGCGCCAGCCCCACCACCAGCGCCGCCGAGAGGTCGAGGCCGTTCAGCCCCAGCGCCACGGCGGCCACCGCCCCGGTCACCAGCAGCTGGGCGGTGCCCAGCCCGAAGATGTAATGGCGGATGACCTTGAGGCGTTCCCACGACAGTTCGAGGCCGATCATGAACAGCAGCACGACGATGCCCAGCTCGGCCAACGTCCGCGTGCCCCCGTTGTCGGCGATCACCCCCAGGCCGGACGGCCCGGCCAGGCTGCCCATCACCAGATAGCCGAGGATGGGGCTGACCCGCATGCGGATGCACAAGGGGGTCACCACCACCGCGATGGACAGGAACAGGATGACTTCGATGATGACGCCGTCGTGCACGGAACCGCTCTCCAATCCGACGCTTTCTAGCGCCTTGTCCCCATCATAGGAAGATCGGGGGGAGTGCGTACAGGCGCGCGTGCCCCCGGCTTGGGCTTCCCGTCCACTGGACAACGCCGCCGCCGCCCCGTACACCGGACAAAGGGCAATGGAGGCGCGGGTGTTGGTCGAGAACATGCACGTCGCGGTGCTGGTGCTGTCTGGCCTGGTGGCGGCCAGCGTGGTGTCCAGCCTGCTGTCGTTCCGGGTCGGCGCGCCGCTGCTGCTGGTGTTCCTGGGCGTCGGCCTGTTGGCCGGCGAGGACGGGCTGGGCGGTTTGGACTTCGACGACGCCGGCGCCGCCTACATGGTGGGCAGCGTCGCCCTGGCCGTGGTGCTGTTCGACTCCGGCTTCCATACCAGCTTCAAGGCGGTGCGGCTGGGGGCCGCGCCGGCCCTGGCGTTGGCCAGCCTGGGCGTGGCGGCGACGGCCGCCGTGGTGGCGGTGCCGGCCCACTACCTGGTCGGGCTGGACTGGATCGAGGGCCTGCTGCTTGGCTCCATCGTCGCCTCCACCGACGCGGCGGCGGTGTTCTTCCTGCTGCGGGTCGGCGGCATCACCGTGCGCGACCGCGTGCGTTCGATCCTGGAGATCGAATCCGGGTCCAACGACCCCATGGCCATCTTCCTGGTCATCGTGCTGGTGCGGTTCCTGACCGGCGGCCTGGGCGCCGACGGGGTCGGGGCCGCGGTGCTGGTCGAGTTCCTGCGCGAATTCGGCTTCGGCGCCGTGCTGGGGTTGGGCGGCGGGCTGGTCATCGTGCAGGCAGTCAACCGGCTGGGCATCGAGCGGTCGCTGCTGCCGGTGGCGGCGCTGGCCCTGGCGCTGATGCTGTTCGCCGCCACCTCGCTGGTCGGCGGCTCGGGGTTCCTGGCGGTCTACGTGGCTGGGCTGGTGGCCGGCAACTCGCGCCTGGCCGCCCCCGACACCTTGCGGCGTTTCCAGGACGGCGCCATCTGGCTGGCCCAGATCGCCATGTTCCTGACCCTCGGGCTGCTGGCCACGCCGCGCGAGTTCCTGCGCCTCGCCCCGGCCGCCCTGGCCGTCGCGGCGGTGTTGATCCTGGTGGCGCGGCCGCTGGCGGTGTGGCTGTGCCTGCTGCCCTTCCGCACCAACGCCAACGAGACCGCCTTCGTCTCCTGGGTGGGGCTCAGGGGGGCGGTGTCGATCCTGCTATCGCTGCTGCCGCTGATGGCCGAGCTGCCGGGCGGGCGGGTCTTCTTCAACATCACCTTCATGGTGGTGCTGGTGTCGCTGGCCGTCCAGGGCTGGACCATCGGGCCGGTGGCACGCTTCCTGGGCCAGGTGGTGCCGCGCCGGATCGGTCCGGTGGAACGCATGGAACTGGAGATTCCCGGCGCCACGCACGAGCTGGTGGCCTATCGCATCGTGCCCGACTCCCTGGTCGCCGCCGGCCGCCGGCTGCCTCGCTGGGCCGTCCCGTCGCTGGTGGTGCGCGACGGCCGCTCGGTACTGGGCAGCGCAGTGGGGGCGCTCAAGCCCGGCGACATGGTCTATCTGTTCGCGCGCCCCGACCGCCTGCCCCACCTGGACCGCCTGTTCGCCAGCCCCGCCCCCGCCGCCGAGGCCGACCGCCAGTTCTTCGGCGACTTCCCCATCGACCCCCAGGCGCGCATGGAGGACCTGGGCGTGATCTACGGCCTGCCGGTTCCCGACGAGGCCCGCGACGTCACCGTCGGCCACTGGGTGGAATGGCAATTGGGCACCCAGGCGGGCGTCGGCGACCGCGTTTCCCTGGGCGAGGTGGAACTGATCGTCCGCGCGCTGACTCCCGAGGACGCCATCGCCGAGATCGGCCTGGCCGCCGAGCCCACCCGCATCGACAAGGCCCGCCTGCCCCTGTTCGCGCGTGGCGAGCGCATCAGGGCTTGGCTGCGGCGGATGATGGGGCGGGGGTGAGGTCGAACCGCTCGCTGTCAATGATTATGATGATCGCATGGCCAGCAAGGGCTGCGGCACGGCGGTGGCGACCCGCAACGTCGCGGATTTCCTGGACCGCGGCGTCACGGTGATCGATCCGTGGACGGCGTGATCTCCTCCCGCCGGCCGGGGAGGCCACGGGGGACTCCAAGAAAAAAGCCCCCGGTTTCCCGGGGGCCCTTCCGTCCTTAATCCGCCAGCTCCCAGGTCTCGGGAGCCCGCCACAGGCGCGATTTCAGCAGCTCGCGCTCGAAGAACATTTCCTTGGGCAGGCGGTCGAGGAACTTGTCGAACAGTTCCTCCTGGCTGCGGGCCTCGGACACGCCGGCCTGCTGGTCGATGCTCATCAGGTCCTGGAACTTGTCCTTGGGATAGTCCAGGCCCTTCCACTCGATGTCGTCGAAGGACGGCACCATGCCGAAGGGGCTCTCGATGGCCGGCGCGCGGCCGTGGACGCGGTCGACGATCCACTTCAGCACCCGCATGTTCTCGCCGAAGCCGGGCCACATGAACTTGCCGCCCGCGTCCTTGCGGAACCAGTTGACGCGGAAGATGGCCGGCGGGTTGTTGACCTTGCGGCCCATCTCCAGCCAGTGATTGAAGTAGTCGGCCATGTTGTAGCCGCAGAACGGCAGCATGGCGAAGGGGTCGCGGCGGATGGCGGCCTGGCCGACGGCGGCGGCGGTGGCCTCCGACCCCATGGTGGCGGCGAGATAGACGCCGTGGGCCCAGTTGAAGGCCTGGTAGACCAGCGGCATGGTCTTGGACAGGCGGCCGCCGAAGATGAAGGCCGAGATCGGCACGCCGGCCGGGTTCTCCCAGTCGGGGTCGACGCACGGGCACTGCGACACCGGCGCGGTGAAGCGGGCGTTGGGGTGGGCGGCCGGAGTCTCGGCGGCCGGGGTCCAGTCCTTGCCCTTCCAGTCGATCAGGTGCGCGGGCTTGTCCTTGGTCATGCCCTCCCACCACACGTCGCCGTCGTCGGTCAAGGCGACGTTGGTGAAGATGGTGTTGGCGGCGCAGGCGGCCATGGCGTTGGCGTTGGTGTCGGCGCCGGTGCCCGGCGCCACGCCGAAGAAGCCGGCCTCGGGGTTGATGGCGTAGAAGCGGCCGTCGGCGCCGGGCTTGATCCAGGCGATGTCGTCGCCGACGGTCCAGATCTTCCAGCCCTCGAAGCCCTTGGGCGGCTGCAGCATGGCGAAGTTGGTCTTGCCGCAGGCCGACGGGAAGGCGGCGGCGACGTAGGTCTTCTCGCCCTCGGGGGTCTCGACGCCGACGATCAGCATGTGCTCGGCCAGCCAGCCCTCGTCACGGCCCATGGTGGTGGCGATGCGCAGCGCGAAGCACTTCTTGCCCAGCAGCGCATTGCCGCCGTAGCCCGAGCCGAACGACCAGATCTCGCGGGTCTCGGGGAAATGGGTGATGTAGATGTTGTCGGGATTGCACGGCCAGGCGACATCCTTCTCGCCGGCGGCCAGCGGCTTGCCCACCGAATGCAGGCAGGGCACGAAATCGCCGTCCGAGCCCAGGATGTTCAGCACCTTCTGGCCCATGCGGGTCATGATACGCATGTTGGTGCAGACATAGGGGCTGTCGGTGATCTCGACGCCGATATGGGCGATGTCCGAGCCCAAGGGCCCCATGGAGAACGGCACCACGTACATGGTGCGGCCCTTCATGCAGCCGTCGAACAGCTTGGCCAGCGTCGCCTTCATCTCCCTGGGATCGGCCCAGTTGTTGGTGGGGCCGGCGTCCGCCTTGTTGGTGGAGCAGATGAAGGTGCGATCCTCGACGCGCGCCACGTCGCGGGGATCGGAGCGGCACAGATAGCTGTTGGGGCGCTTGGCGTCGTCCAGCTTGATGGCGGTGCCGTTGGCGATCATCAGCTGGCAAAGGGCGTCGTATTCCTCCTGGGAGCCGTCGCAGACATGGATGCTGTCCGGCTTGCACAGCCGCGCCATCTCGTCGATCCAGGCGAGCAGCTTGGTATTCATCGTGGAGCCGCCGGGAATCCCCAATTTCGTCATGATGCTCGATCTCCGTCCCAGTTGGATGGCCGGATCCGCCGCTCCGGGATTGTCCGGCCGTCATCGCGGCGCCTTCCACGCCGCACCAAAGAGGCAGGGAGGATACGCCCCCGCCGTCCGGGGGGCAATGCCCTACCTGAGGCATGGCTACCCAAAGAAGTTAGGTCTTGCCATCTTTCGTCACGGCGCGAACCGCCGCTTTCAGGCCCATCGGGCCATCCAGAGGGGTGGGAAAGGCGATCCGCCCCACCCGCTCCCCCCTGGCGATGTCGCAGCCGTCCACGTCCACCGCCGCCATGCGCCAGCCGCCGCCGGCGTCGCCCAGCGCCGCCGCCATCCGATCCACGGCGTCGCCGTGATCGCCGTTCACATGGGCCAGCATCTCCGGCTCGGCGGCGCGCACCGCCGCCACCACGGCGGGGTCCAGTCCGAACGGCGCCTCGAACCACACCGCGCGGCCGAAGCCGCCGACGAAATGAGCCCGCGCCGGCGCCACGCGCCAGAAGCCGAAATCGCCGAAGCCGGCATACTGGCGGGCGCCGGGATGGCGGGCCAGGAAGCGGGCCTTCAGGGCCTCGTCCTCGGTCGGGCTGGCGGTGCCGGTCAGCGTCACGCGGGGGCCGGTCTGCGGATTGGGGTGGCCGTCGGTGCCGTCCAGCAGCAGAGACACCCGGGCATCGGCGCGCAGGTTGCGGGTGTGGTCCGACAGCCCCGACAGCAGCAGCACCGGCGCTAGGTCGTGATCGAAGGCCACCGTCGCCAGCGAGGCGTAGGGGCCGCCGGAGCCGTCGGCCATCAGGGTCGCCAGCGCCGCCTTGCGGCAGCCCCGGGCCACCAGCCGCAGGGCGTGGCGGTTGTTGTCCGGCAATTGACCGGAATCATTTGCGGTCGGTGCGGTCATGGTCACCAGATGGGTTGAAGCAACGTCACGGAGATCATCGCAAATGAGGACGCTGGTTGGAACCATCCTGGCCGGAATAGTGCTTGCCGCGCCCCCCGCCCTGGCCGGCGACGCCGTCAAGGGGCCGATCGCGGTCTCGGGCGCCTGGGCCCGCGCCACCCCTCCCCAGGCGCCGACCGGCGCCGCGTTCCTGACCCTGGCGAACACCGGCGCCGATCCAGACCGTCTGCTGGCCGCCAACGCCAAGGTGTCGCGGACGGTCGAGCTTCACATGCACATGGCAATGGACGGGGTGATGCGCATGCGCCCCGTCGAGGCCATCGACCTGCGCCCTGGCAAGACGGTCGCCCTGGAGCCGGGCGGCCTGCACGTCATGCTGATCGGGCTCGACGCGCCGCTGAAGGAGGGCGCCAGCTTCCCCCTGACCCTGGCGTTCGAGAAGGCCGGCGACGTGACGGTGAGCGTCGACGTCGTCGGGCCGGGCGCCATGACCGGCCCCGCCACGACCCCCGCCATGACCCACGACCCCAAGCTCCACGAGGAGCACATGCAGGACCCCGCCCACCGCGCCATGCACGAGCGGATGCACGGCGGCGGCGATTAGCCGACCAGGTCGTCGAACTCCTTGTGCCGCTTGATCCAGGCCGCGGCGTAGCCGCAGGTGGGAACCACCTTCAGCCCTTGGGCGCGGACGGTCTCCATCATCCCCTGCATCAGCCGGCCGGCGGCGCCGCTGCCGCGCAGCGCGGGCGGCGCCTCCACATGCGGGATCACCAGCACATCGCCCTCGCGACGGTAATTGGCGAAGGCGACGTGGCCGTCCTCCTCCAGCTCGAAACGGCTCCGCTCGGGGTTGTCCTTGACGCTCACGGTCATCCTCCTTGTCGTCGCAACACGGCCACCGCCTCCAGATGGGCGGCGAAGGGGAACTGGTCGATGGGGGTGACGACGTCCAGCCGGTAGCCGCCGTCAACCAGGATCCTGAGGTCGCGGGCCAGGGTGGCCGGGTTGCACGACACCGCCACCACGGTGGGCGGGCCGGCGGCGGCCAGTTGCTCGGCCTGGGCCGAGGCGCCGGCGCGGGGCGGGTCGAACACCACCGCCTGGAATCTCCTCAGCTCGGCGGCCAGCAGCGGACGGCGGGCTAGGTCGCGGACCTCGGCCGTGACCCTCAGCCCCTCGGCATGGGCGGCGGCCTCCAGCGCGCGGATGGGGGCCTCCTCGCCCTCGACCGCGTGGACGGTGCGGCCCTGGACGGCCAGCGGAAAGGTGAAGCTGCCGCAGCCCGAGAACAGGTCGGCGACGGCCGCCGCCCCTCCGACGCCGGCCACCACCGCCTCGGCGATGGCCAGCTCGCCGCCCCGGGTGGGTTGCAGGAAGCCGCCGGGCGGCGGCTCGACGGCGACGCCGGCGAAGCTCACCACCGCCGGCCGCCGCCGGGCGATGGGGTCCAGGAACCCCGCCCCCGGCCGCCGCCAGGTCAGCCGCGCCAGGTCGTGGGCGTCGGCGAAGGCGGCCAAGGTCTCGCGATCGAACAGGTCGAGGCGGGCCTCGGCCTCGACCAGGACGTCGAGGCCGTCGTCGGTGGCGAGCACCACCACGTCGCCGTCCTCGCCGTCGCCGACGATCCTGGCCAGCAGGGCGCGCAGCGGCGGCAGCATCGCCGCCAGCGCCGGCTCCAGCAGCAGGCAACGCCCGACATCCACCACCTGATGGCTGGCGCGGGCGTTGAAGCCCAGCAGGGTGGCGCCGCGCTTGCGCGAGAAGGCGAAGGCGGCGCGCCGCCGGCTGCCCGGTGGAACCCGCACCAGCGGCCCCACCGGAGCCTCGCCGAGCCCGGCCCGGCCCAGCGCGATGGTCAGCAGGCCGCGCTTCCACACCTCGTAGAGCGGGTCGGCCAGATGCTGCACCGAGCAGCCGCCGCAGCGGCTGAAATGGGGGCAGGGCGGCTCGGCCCGTCCCGGCCCCTCGACCAGCACCTCGATGGGCACCGCCGCCAACCCGTCGCCGCGCCGCCCCTCGATCCGCGCCACCACCCGGTCGCCGGGCGCCGTGAAGGGAACGAACACCTGCTCGCCCAGCAGATGGGCGACGCCGTCGCCACGGCCGCCGACCGTCTCGATCTCGACCTCCACCAGCCGGGCCGGCGGCGGCGTGCGCGGCTTGGCCTTGGGCCGCGCCGAGCCGGAACGGTGGCGCCCCCTCATTTCCGGGGCGCCGGAACGTCGGCCCTGGCGAGATCGGCCAGGAAGCGGGCCACCACCTCGTCGACGCCGCGGCCGATGGCCGCCACCGCCGCCTCGGGGGTGTCGGCCGCCGCCGCCGGGGTCGCCGCGTAGGTCTTGGTCATGATCAGTTGGCCGTCGCGGGCGTTGACCAGCACCAACTGCAGTTCCACCGCCACCCGGTCGGCGCCGGCGACCTGCTCGAAGCGGCGCAGTTTGCCGCGCAGGGCGTAGTCGGGCGGCACCCGCAGGTCGGGGGTCACCACCTCGCGGGCGGCGTTGGCCTCGGCCAGCGCCCGGGCCAGCCGGTCCTGGAGCATCACGCCCGGCGGCTCGCTCCAGAAATCGTAGCGATAGCGTTGCAGGCCGCCCTTGCCGGCATCCACATAGGCCAGCGCGCGCTCGGACAGCACCCCGTCGGTGTCCAGCCGGTTGACCTCCAGCACCCCGGCCAGCGGCGGGGCGTCGAAGCTTCGGGCCGGTGCGGCGGCCGCCAGCCGGTAGAAGGTGTCGCGAGGCGCCGGCGGCGAGGAGCAGGCGGCGGCCAGGGCGACGAACGGGATGGCGAGGAGGATGGCGAGTTGGCGCGTCATGGCTCCCTCTTTATCTCCAACCGGCGCGGCGAGAAACCGGAAACGGGGTGGAACCGCCACCATACGCCGCCGGAATCGGGTTGAAAACCGCCCCGAGAGAGTGTAATTGACGCGCTTCCGGCGCGGCACCCCTGGAGGCCGCGCCTTTCGGGTATTGGAGAACGACATGACCGAGATTACCGCTATCGTCGCCGAGCTGCGCGACCGGGCCGGAAAGGGGGCCGCCCGGGCGACCCGTCGCGAGGGCAAGGTTCCTGGTGTCATCTATGGCGCCAAGCAGGCCCCCGTGTGCATCGCCCTGGATCCCCGCGTTCTGTGGGCTGAACTGCGCAAGGCGAATTTCACCACCAAGCTGTTCGACGTCGACCTGGGCAAGGACGGCAAGCACCGCTGCCTGGCCCGCGACGTGCAGTTCCACCCCGTCACCGACCAGCCGGTCCACGTGGACTTCATGCGGGTGTCGGCCGACCACGCCATCCACGTCAAGGTGCCGGTCCACGCCGTCAACGCCGACAAGGCCCCGGGCGTGAAGCGCGGCGGCGTGGTGACCATCGAGCTGCACGAGGTCGAGGTGACCTGCTCGCCCGACAACATCCCGGCCGAGATCGCCATCGACCTGACCGGCATGGACATCGGCGCCACCATCCATATCGGCGAGGTCAAGCTGCCCGCGGGCGTCAAGCCCTATCACGTGGGTGAGGCCCAGACCATCCTGACCATCGCGCCCCCGACCGTGGTCAAGGTCGAGGCCGAGGCCGCCGAGGGCGAGGCCGCCGGCTGACATGCTGCTGGTGGTCGGACTGGGGAACCCCGGCACCGAATACGCCAGGAACCGGCACAATATCGGCTTCATGGCGGCGGACGAACTCGTCCGCCGCCATTCCTTTGGGCCCTGGCGCGCCAAGTTCCAGGGCGAGGTGGCCGAAGGCGTGATCGGCGGCGACAAGGTGCTGCTGCTCAAGCCGCACACCTACATGAACCTGTCGGGCCAGTCGGTGGGCCAGGCGGCCCGCTTCCTCAAGATTCCGGTCGAGGACGTCGTCGTGCTGCATGACGAATTGGACCTGCCGCCGGGGCGGCTCAGGGTCAAGCGCGGCGGCGGTGCCGGCGGCCACAACGGGCTGAAGAGCATCGACCAGCACCTGGGCCAGAACTACCGCCGGGTGCGCCTGGGCATCGGCCATCCCGGCGACAAGGACCGGGTGGCCGGCTATGTGCTGCACGATTTCGCCAAGGCCGACCAGGCCTGGATCGAGCCGCTGCTGGACGCCGTCGCCGACGCCTTCCCGATGTTGGCCAAGGGCGACGATTCCGGTTTCATGAGCCGGGTGGCGACGCTGACCGCGCCGCCCAAGCCCTCGAAGAAGGGCAGGCCGGCCGAGGCGCCCAAGGTCGCCAAGCCGGAGGCTCCCCGGGCCGAGGAGCCGCCGCCGACCCTGGCCGAGAAGCTGAAGGCGGCGCTGGAGCGGAAGAAGGACTGACCCCTTGCCCCCGGTCCGTCATCGCCGGGCTTGATTCGGCGATCCATGGATGCCCGGGTCGAGCCTGGGCATGACGAGGAGGGGAGGCATTATTGGAGAGGACACCATGGGCTTCAATTGCGGCATCGTCGGCCTGCCCAATGTCGGCAAGAGCACGCTGTTCAACGCGCTGACCCAGACGGCGGCGGCGCAGGCGGCCAATTATCCGTTCTGCACCATCGAGCCCAATGTGGGCCGGGTGGCGGTGCCCGATCCGCGCCTGGACAAGCTGGTCGCCATCGCCAAGAGCCAGAAGGAAATCCCCACCCAGCTGGAATTCGTCGACATCGCCGGGCTGGTGCGCGGCGCCTCGAAGGGCGAGGGCCTGGGCAACCAGTTCCTGGCCAATATCCGCGAGGTGGACGCCATCGTCCACGTGCTGCGCTGCTTCGAGGACGACGACATCAAGCACGTGGAGGATTCGGTCGACCCCGTCCGCGACGCCGAGACCATCGAGACCGAGCTGATGCTGGCCGATCTCGACTCGCTGGAACGCCGCATCGTGCCGCTGGAGAAGAAGGCCAAGGGCGGCGACAAGGAGGCCAAGGCCCAGGTCGAGGTGATGGCGCCCATCCTGGCGGCGCTGCGCGACGGCAAGCCGGCCCGCGTCGTTTGCTTCGACGGCGAGGAAGAGCGCCGGATCATGAAGCAGCTGGGCTTGTTGACCTGCAAGCCGGTGGTCTATGCCTGCAATGTCGAGGAGGCCGCCGCCGCCGCCGGCAACGCGCTGTCCGAGCGCGTGTTCGAGATGGCCGCCAAGGAGGGCAACACGGCGGTGGTGATCTCGGCCGCCATCGAGGCCGAGGTGGCCCAGCTGGGCACCGAGGAGGAGCGCCGCGAGTTCCTGGAAACGCTGGGCCTGGAGGAAACCGGCCTGACCCGCGTCATCCGCGCCGGCTACGACCTCCTGCACCTGATCACCTTCTTCACCGTCGGCCCCAAGGAGGCCCGCGCCTGGACCGTGCAGAAGGGCGCCAAGGCGCCGCAGGCGGCCGGCGTCATCCATACCGACTTCGAAAAGGGCTTCATCCGCGCCGAGACCATCTCGTATGCCGACTTCATCGCCCTGGGCGGCGAAGCCGGCGCCAAGGAGGCCGGCAAGATGCGGCTGGAGGGCAAGGAATACGTCGTCCAGGACGGCGACATCTTCCATTTCCGCTTCAACGTTTAGTTCACAACCCTGACCCGCCATCCTGCCCGGGCGCGTCCGGGGGCTGGCGGGTCTATAATTCCCGGATAGTCGAACAATGCACGGGAGGTCCGCCATGTTGCGCCGCGACCGCCTGATCCGGAACCACATGCACGATCCCTACAGGTCCAGCGCCAAGATGAAGGGGCCGGCCGTCTGCTCGGAATGCGGGGCCGTCTATCGGCTTGGCCGCTGGCAGTGGGGACACAACGGCGCCGACACGCCGCGTCGGATGTGCCCCGCCTGCCGCCGCATCGCCGAGGGCTGCCCGGCCGGCATCGTCACCCTGGACGGGCCGTTCGTGGGCGAGCACCGGACCGAGATCCTGAATCTGCTGCACCACCAGGCCAAGATGGAAGGCAGCCGCCACCCGATGAACCGGGTGATGAGCGTCACCGAGGTCGACAGCCGGCTGGTGCTGGAGACCACCGAGCCGCACCTGGCCGAACGGCTGGGCAAGGCCGTCCACGCCGCCTATGCCGGCGAGCTGACCCGCAGCCGCATCCGCGACGAGGCGCTGCTGCGGGTGCACTGGCACCGCTAGAGCCATCTCGCCGTCACCCCCGCCGAGGCGGGGGTGACGGGTGAATGTCCCGCCTAGCCCAGGAGCGAGCGCAGCATCCAGGCGGTCTTCTCGTGAACCTGCATGCGCTGGGTCAGCAGGTCGGCGGTGGGCTCGTCATGGGCGTCGTCCACCACCGGGAAGATGGAGCGGGCGGTGCGGACCACCGCCTCCTGGTCCTTGACCAGGATACGGATCATGTCCTCGGCCGACGGCACGCCGGTTTCCTCCTGGAGCGAGGTCAGCTCGGCGAACTGCCGGTAGCTGCCGGGCGCCGGGAAGCCCAGGGCGCGGATGCGCTCGGCGACCAGATCCACCGCCAGGGCCAGTTCGTTGTACTGCTGCTCGAACATCAGGTGCAGCGTGTTGAACATCGGCCCGGTGACGTTCCAGTGAAAATTGTGGGTCTTGAGGTACAGGGTATAGGTGTCCGCCAGGAGCCGCGACAGACCCTCGCCGATCTTGCGGCGGGTCTTGTCGTCGATGCCGATATCGATGGTCTCGGCGGCCTTCTTGTCCTTCGCCATTGTCACTTCCCTCCAAGCTAGTCTTCTCGACGCCGCGAGCCTAACCCGCGGTGTGAGCTTTGCCTACCCATTCAAGAGGCTACCCCATTCAAGAGGCCACCATGGTGCTCAGGCACCGGTGGCCGGCGCTGTCGTCGTCGGCCACCGCCCTGCCCCACCGGTTCCACGCCCGTTCGTGGAAGTAGTAGGCGACGGTGTTGCATGCCGGCTCCAACAGGGCCAGGGCGCTGCTGATGGCGACGCTGCCGGTCAGCGCGTACGCCACCGTGAACGCGACGGTGAAATGGACGGCTGCGAAGGTCATGGTCTTCAAGGCGGCGGTCATTGGCTTGCCCTCGTGAACTGGTGATGGGTGAACCGATCTCACAGGCGGGATCATGCCTCGCCGGCCCCCAATCGGTCCAACGGGTTGTCCTGGCGACAGTGATCGATTAAGTCGATCATCGGGAATGGCGGTCCCCGCAACGACGAAAGGCGCCCCGTTGGCACGGGACGCCTTTGCGTTTTCCGCTGGGTTCCCTCCGGTGATCCGGAGGGAGCCTCGCATCGACAAGCCTGGGGGTGGACCTTAGAAGTCCATGCCGCCCATGCCGCCCATGCCGCCGCCCATGTCGGGCATGGCCGGGCCTTCCTTCTTGGGCTTCTCGGCGATCATCGCCTCGGTCGTGATCAGCAGGCCGGCCACCGAGGCGGCGTCCTGCAGGGCGGTGCGCACGACCTTGGTGGGGTCGATGATGCCGGCCTTGATCATGTCGGTGTATTCACCCGACTGGGCATCGAAGCCGAAATTGGCCTCCTTCGACTCCAGCAGCTTGCCGGCCACCACGGCGCCGTCGAAGCCGGCGTTCTCGGCGATCTGGCGCGCCGGCGACTGCAGGGCGCGGCGGATGATCTCGATGCCGACCTTCTGGTCGTTGTTGGCGGGCGCCAGGGTCTCGAGCGCCTTGACGGCATAGAGCAGGGCGACGCCGCCGCCCGGGACGATGCCTTCCTCGACCGCGGCGCGGGTGGCGTGGAGCGCGTCGTCGACGCGGTCCTTGCGCTCCTTCACCTCGACCTCGGAGGCGCCGCCGACCTTGATGACGGCCACGCCGCCGGCCAGCTTGGCGAGGCGCTCCTGCAGCTTCTCGCGGTCGTAGTCCGAGGTGGTCTCCTCGACCTGGGCGCGGATCTGCTTGCAGCGGGCCTCGATGTCGCCCTTGGCGCCGGCACCGTCGACGATGGTGGTGTCTTCCTTGGTGATGGTCACGCGCTTGGCGGTGCCCAGCATGTCAAGGGTGACGGACTCGAGCTTGATGCCCAGGTCCTCGGAGATCACCTGGCCACCGGTCAGGATGGCGATGTCCTCGAGCATGGCCTTGCGGCGATCGCCGAAGCCCGGCGCCTTGACGGCCGCGACCTTCAGGCCGCCGCGCAGCTTGTTGACCACCAGGGTGGCCAGGGCCTCGCCCTCGACGTCCTCGGCGATGATCAGCAGCGGACGGCCCGACTGCACCACGGCCTCGAGGACCGGCAGCAGCGGCTGGAGACCCGACAGCTTCTTCTCGAACAGCAGGATGTAGGGGCTGTCGAGCTCGACGGTCATCTTCTCGGCGTTGGTGACGAAATACGGGCTGGTGTAGCCGCGGTCGAACTGCATGCCCTCGACCACGTCCAACTCGGTGTCCAGGCCCTTGGCCTCCTCGACGGTGATCACACCCTCGTTGCCGACCTTTTCCATGGCCTTGGCGATCATGTCGCCGATCTCGCGCTCGCCATTGGCGGAGATGGTGCCGACCTGGGCGATCTCGGCGTTGGTCGAGACCTTCTTGGAGCGGGCCTTGACGTCGGCGACCACGGCGGCCACGGCCATGTCGACGCCGCGCTTGAGGTCCATGGGGTTCATGCCGGCGGCCACGGCCTTGTTGCCCTCGCGGACGATGGCCTGGGCCAGGACGGTGGCGGTGGTGGTGCCGTCACCGGCCAGGTCGGCGGTCTTCGAGGCCACTTCGCGCACCATCTGGGCGCCCATGTTCTCGAACTTGTCGGAGAGCTCGATCTCCTTGGCGACCGAGACGCCGTCCTTGGTGATGCGGGGGGCGCCGAACGACTTTTCGATCACCACGTTGCGGCCCTTGGGGCCCAGGGTGACCTTGACGGCGTCGGCGAGAATGTCCACGCCGCGCAGCATCTTGGCGCGCGCGTCGGTGGAGAACTTGACTTCCTTAGCAGCCATTTTCGTTTGTCCTCAATGTGCTGAGTGGAGACGTTAGGCGAGGATGCCCAGGATGTCGGACTCCTTCATGATCAGCAGCTCCTGGCCGTCGATCTTGACCTCGGTGCCGGACCACTTGCCGAAAAGGATGCGGTCGCCGGCCTTGACGTCGAGCGCGACGATCTTGCCGTCCTCGCCGCGAACGCCCGAACCCACGGCGATCACCTCGCCCTGCATCGGCTTCTCCTTGGCGGTGTCCGGGATGATGATGCCGCCCGCGGTCTTCTCTTCCGCGTCGATGCGCTTCACCAGCACACGATCGTGCAGCGGTCGAAACTTCATAAAAACCTCCGTCTCATCGGTTTGAGGCTTTGGGAATGATGAGGCCGAGGGCGGGTATTGGCACTCTCCCCCGGCGAGTGCCAACGATCTAGGAGGGGGGACGCCGCCTGTCAAGCGGGATTCTGGCAGCAGAGTCGCCGATATGCTGCCAATCCACTGAAATGGCTTGGTTTTTTCTTGACGGCGCCATCAGGGCAGGGCTGAAGATGGAAGGTGACTCCACCTTTCGAGGAGGGCATCCATGACCCTGGAGATGCAGATGCGCGGCTGGCGGCTGACCACCGCCGAAATCCTCTACCACCTCCCCGACCATCCCAGCCTGGTGCAGAGCTACGTCTGGCAGGAGTTGGACAAGCTGCCCGATTTCCCGCAGCTGCGGCGTTTCCTGGCGTTCTGGGAAAGGCGCCTGGAGGGCAAGCTGCATTCGGTGACGGTGGCCTCGCGCGGGCTCGTCTCGCCGGCCGAGGTCTCCGCCATCCGCGAGGTGGGGTGGCTGCAGTAGTCAGGGCGCCGTCAGCACCGCCACCGCCCATTTGATCCCCTCCACGTCCAGGGCGTCGGCCTTCATGGCCTCGGCCTGGTCCTTGGAGGCGGCGGCGCCCAGCAGGAAGGCGACGCCGTTGATCACCCGCACGGTGACGCCGGCCCGTCCCTCCAGGCCGAGGGCGGCCCGCACCGCGTCCTCGCGGGCGGTGTCGGGGGCGAACAGGTCCAGGGCCTTGTCCTCGGCCAGGACCAACTCGTTGACCACCTCGCTGACGCCGGTGGCGGCGCGGGCGGCGGCCTCGGCCTTGCGGCGCTGGTCGGGCTTGGCCACCGCGCCCATCAGCAGCGCCCGGCCCCGCCACACCTCGACGGTGACCGCCCGCATGGCGCGGCGGTCGATCTCGTGCAGATGGCGCTCGATCATCGCCTTCAGGGCGTCGTCGCGGTTGGATTCGGCCCGCGCGCGCACCGGCGGCGGCGGCGAGACCTCGGGGCGGGCCGGCTCGGGCTGCTGGACGCAGCCGGCGACCACGGCCCCAAGGACAATGGCGGCGACAAGACGCATCAGCCCTCCCTCCCGTTGTCGTCCTCGTCCGGCAGCCCCCGGGCGGCGCGGACGCGGCGCCACAGCCAGACCCCCAGCACCGTCGAGCCGACGAACAGCGCCGCCGACAGCGCCCAGGTCACGGACTTGTCCATCTCGAAGCCGGCGCCGGCCAGCACGAACACCACCGTCTGCGGCAGATATCCCACCAGCGAGCCGGCGAAGAACGGAACCACGCGGACCCCCGACACGCCGGCGGCCACGTTGGCGGTGCCGTTGTGGGACAACGGCGACAACCTGAGCACGATGGCCATGGTGAATTCGTGGCCGGCAAGGAACGAATCGATCCGCGCGATGCGCTCTGGGAAGCGGCGGATCAGGACGTCGCGGCCGATGAAGCGGGCGTAATAAAAGGTGGTCAGCGAGCCCAGCAGGGTGGCGAGCAGCCCCAGCCCCAGCCCCATCCACGGCCCGAAGGCATAGGCGGCGCCGAAGCTGACCGCCTGGCGCGGCAGGCCCAGGGCCACCGCCACCGCCCCCACCAGCAGGTAGAGACCCTCGCCGTACAGGCCGCGCTGGCCGCGCACCGCCTGGTCGACCCAGCCGGTGTCCAGCATGGACTTGATGCCCACCACCTCGAACAGCCAGCCCACCGCCACCAGGGTGACGATCAGAACCAGCCCGCGCACCAGGACACGCGGCTGCAGCAGGGATCGGCTCACTCGGGGATGTCCACGACCGGGTTGCGCGACCGGCGCATCAGCCACATCACCCCCAACAGGTCGGGCACGCCCACCAGGGCGCGGCGCAGGTTGTTGTAGTTGGAGCTGCCGCGCTCGCGCGGGCGGTGATTGACCTTGACCGATTCGACGCGGCCGCCGGCGCGGATGGTCAGGGCCGGCAGGAAGCGGTGCATGTGGTCGAAGCGCGGCAGGTCCAGGAAATGCTCACGGGTGAACAGCTTGGCGCCGCAGCCGGTGTCTGGCGTGTCGTCCTTGAGCAGCGAGGCGCGAATGGCGTTGGCGAGCCTGGAGGCCACGCGCTTGGAGGCGGTGTCGCGGCGCTTGGCGCGCCAGCCGGCGATCAGCAGCCGGGCGCGCTGGTCCTCGGGAGCGGCCCGCCAGCGTTCGACCATGGCCGGGATGTCGGCGGGATCGTTCTGGCCGTCGCCGTCCAAGGTGGCGATCAACGGCGCGCGGGCGTGGCGGACGCCGGTCGCCACCGCCTGGCTCTGGCCGCAGCCGGCGCGGTGGCGCACCACGTGCAGGCGCGGAAACGCCTTGCGGGCCTCGGCCAGGATGGCCGGGGTGTCGTCGTCGGAGCCATCATCCACATAGACGATCTCGAACTCCATCCGCCCCGCCAGGGCGACGTGGATCTCCTCGATCAGCGGCAGGATGTTCTCGGCCTCGTTCTTGACGGGGACGACGACCGCGATCTCGGGGCCTTCAACACTCATGGGACCGGCCTTCACGCCTGGGCGGCAAGGGGCGCGGCTCACGCCACGCCCGCGCGCCCCATTTCCAGGAACTTCTCGCGCCGGCGCGCCCGCAGCACGCCGCCCTCGGTGCCGGCCAGTTGGGTCAGCGCGGCGTCCAGCGCCGCCGACAGGGTCTGGATCATCTGGTCGCGATTGCGGTGGGCGCCCCCCAGCGGCTCGGGGATGACGTCGTCGACCACGCCGAGCTTCTGCAGGTCCTGGGCGGTCAGCCGCAGTGCCTCGGCGGCGTCCTTGGCCGCCTCGCCGGACCGCCACAGGATCGAGGCGCAGCCCTCGGGGCTGATCACCGAATAGATGGCGTGCTCCAGCATCAGCACGGTGTTGGCGGCGGCCAGCGCGATGGCGCCGCCCGAGCCCCCCTCGCCGATGACGGCGGTGACCAGCGGCACCCGGATGTCCAGGCAGGCCTCGATGGACCGCGCGATGGCCTCGGCCTGGCCGCGCGCCTCGGCTTCGACGCCGGGATAGGCGCCGGCGGTGTCCACCAGGGTGATGACCGGGACGCCGAAATGGTCGGCCATCTCCATCAGCCGCCGGGCCTTGCGGTAGCCCTCGGGCTTGGCCATGCCGAAGTTGTGGCGGATGCGGCTTTCGGTGTCGTGCCCCTTCTCGTGGCCCATCACCATCACCGACTGGCCCCGGAACCGGCCCAGGCCGCTCACGATGGCCTTGTCCTCGCCGAAGGCGCGGTCGCCGGCCAGGGGCGTGAAGTCCTCGACCAGGGCACGGATGTAGTCCAGCGTGTGCGGGCGCTCGGGGTGGCGGGCCACCAGCGTCTTCTGCCACGGGGTGAGCTTGGCGTAGGTCGAGCGCAAGAGCTTGTCGACCTTGGCCTGAAGGCGCCCGACCTCCTCGGCGATATTGACGTCGCCATTGTCGCCGAGGTGGCGGAGCTCTTCGATCTTGCCCTCGAGCTCGGCGATGGGCTTTTCGAATTCCAGGATGTGCATGGCCGGAGTTCATACCACAGCCGCCGTGGGGAGCAAGAGAAAGCATCCTTCGGGAGGGGGGGCGCCGACCTTATTATAGGGAGCGCCGGCGCGGGGCTGGGCCGGCGGATTCCCGCTTGACGCCCGCGCGCGCCTTGCCTATAAACGCGCCTTCGATTTCGTACGACCCTTTCAGGACAGGTTTTCGATCCATGGCCCATCACATCTCGGCTAAGAAGCGCATCCGCCAGACCGAGCGCCGCACCGAAGTCAACCGCGCCCGCGTGAGCCGGATCCGCACCCAGGTCAAGAAGGTCGAGCTGGCCATCGCCGCCGGTGATGCCGAGGCCGCCAAGGCCGCGCTGCTGGTCGCCGAGCCCGAACTGATGAAGGGCGCCCAGGCCGGCGTGCTGCACAAGAACACCGCGTCGCGCAAGGTTTCCCGCCTCGCCGCCCGCGTCAAAGACATGAAGCCGCAGGCCTGATCCGCCGCAAGGATTTCGGCCGCCATTCAAGGGGCCGCGCCAACGGGCGCGGCCCCTTCGCTTTGCGCGAGGGCAGCGCCCGCCGGCCCAACGAAAAAAATTTCTCGTTCCTGTTCCGGACCCGTTGTCAGTATCGAAAGGCGTGGGTAGAGTCGCATCCCTCGCCGGCTCGGAGGCTTTGACCTTCGGCGATAACTAAAAAATTACGCATATTCCAGCCGATGAAGTCGCAACTTGACTGTGACTTCTTTGCTTTGTCTTGTTGTCGCTTCCAAACCTGCCCCTTCTGCATATTTGATTCTTGCGCCGGTTCGATGTATTTCTTTGGTCAATGGGCTTCCGATGTACGGGGCGATGTGGGGTTCGACCCGTGCGACTTGACCGGACACAGCGGCACGCATCCGCGCGCGTCCAATTCCGTTGAGGAGGGGAAGATGGCGCGCGCGTCGCGGGTCCCTGGGCCGGCATGAAGGACTCGTATTGTTCGCAAGGTTTCGCGGACGGGATGAGCTCCGGTGATAGAATTCGGGGACAGGACATGATCGATTCTCAGTGGGACCGTGTCAGGGGTCGCTTGCGGGACGAGGTCGGGGACGCCGCCTTCCGCAGTTGGCTCAGGCCCATCACCTTGCATGACTACCAGGACGGCGCCGTCCGCCTGTCGCTGCCCACCCGATTCATGCGCGACTGGGTGGCCACCCATTACGCCGACCGCATCCGCACCCTGTGGGGCGCGGAAAACCCGGCGGTGCGCGCCGTGGAGATCGTGGTCGGGGCCAGCCGTCCCGCCGCCGAGGAGCCGGCAGCGACCAGGGTGACCGCCTTCCCGAGCCGAGCCCTGCCCGCGTCGGCGCCGGCCGCGCCGCGCATCGCCGCCAGCACCGCGCCGGCCGACATCGACGACCTGGGGGCGCAGCTCGACCCACGCTTCACCTTCCGCAATTTCGTGGTCGGCAAGCCCAATGAATTCGCCCATGCCGCCGCCCAGCGGGTGGCGGAGGCCGAGGCGGTGTCGTTCAACCCGCTGTTCCTGTACGGCGGCGTCGGCCTGGGCAAGACGCACCTGATGCACGCCATCGCCTGGCACATCAAGGAGCACAACCCCGCCCGCCGGGTGCTGTATCTCTCGGCAGAGAAGTTCATGTACCGCTTCATCCGGGCGCTGCGCAGCCAGGACACCATGTCCTTCAAGGAGCAGTTCCGGTCGGTGGACGTGCTGATGGTCGACGACGTCCAATTCATCGCCGGCAAGGACGCCACCCAAGAGGAGTTCTTCCACACCTTCAACGCCCTGGTGGACCAGGGCCGCCAGATCGTCATCTCCTCGGACAAGTCGCCCAGCGACCTCGAGGGCATGGAGGACCGCCTGCGCTCGCGGCTCAACTCGGGCCTGGTCGCCGACATCCACGCCACCACCTACGAGCTGCGCCTCGGCATCCTGCAGCACAAGTCCGAGCAGATGGGCGTCGCCGTGCCGGCCAAGGTCATGGAATTCCTGGCCCACAAGATCGCCAGCAATGTCCGCGAGCTGGAAGGGGCGCTCAACCGCGTCGTCGCCCACTCGCAGCTGGTCGGCCGCGCCATCACCCTGGAAACCACCCAGGAGGTGCTGCACGACCTGCTCAAGGCCTCGGATCGGCGGATCACCATCGAGGAGATCCAGAAGCGCGTCGCCGAGCACTTCAACATCAAGCTGGCCGAGATGAGTTCGGCGCGGCGTTCGCGCCAGGTCGCCCGCCCGCGCCAGGTGGCGATGTACCTGGCCAAGCAGCTGACCAGCCGCAGCTTGCCCGAGATCGGCCGCAAGTTCGGCGGCCGCGACCACACCACCGTCATGCACGCGGTCAAGAAGGTCGAGGAGCTTCGGGGCGCCGACCAGTCCTTCTCCGAGGATGTCGAGCTTCTCAAGCGCATGCTGCAGGGCTGAGGGCGGCCGCAAGCCGCCCCGCCCCCCCTCCGTCCGCGCCGCGGTGGGGCCGGGTGGAATCCACTTTGTGCCTCAAACGCTTGTGATATACTGCCGGACCCCGCCGATGGGTGGGGAAACCGGAGCTGAACGGATCATCCGCGACACGCCATGAAGCTGACCATCGAGCGCGCCCAGCTGCTGAAGTCCCTGGCCCACGTGCAGAGCGTCGTCGAACGCCGCAACACGATCCCCATCCTGTCCAACGTCAAGCTGGAGGGGCGGCCCGGATCACTGTCCCTCAACGCCACCGACATGGACCTGGACATCGTCGAGACGGTGCCGGCCGACGTCACCCGACCGGGGGCGACCACGGCCCCGGCCCATACCTTCTACGAAATCGTCCGCAAGCTGCCCGAGGGCAGCCAGGTGGAGATCGAGTACCACTCCGAGGAGGGACAACTGACCCTGCGCTCGGGGCGGTCGAAATTCTCCCTGGCCTGCCTGCCGGTGGAGGACTTCCCGGTGCTGTCGGGCGGCGAGCTGCCGCACAGCTTCGTGCTGACCGCCGCCGAGCTGAAGACGCTGATCGACCGCACCCGCTTCGCCATCTCCACCGAGGAGACGCGCTACTACCTCAACGGCATCTACCTGCACGCCGCCGTCGTTACCGACGGCGACGTGTTGCGCTCGGTGGCCACCGACGGCCATCGCCTGGCCCGGGTCGAGGTGACCCTGCCCGAGGGCGCCGCCGGCATGCCCGGCGTCATCGTGCCCAGGAAGACCGTCAACGAGGTGCGCAAGCTGATCGACGAGACCGACGGCGACATCACCGTGTCGCTGTCCGAGACCAAGCTGCGCTTCGCCTTCGGCGACGCGGTGCTGACCTCGAAGCTGATCGACGGCACCTTCCCCGACTACGAGCGGGTGATCCCGGCCGACAACGACAAGGCGCTGGACGTGGACGTCAAGGCCTTCGCCAGCGCCGTCGACCGCGTCTCGGCCATCTCGACCGAGAAGAGCCGCGCCATCAAGCTCAGCCTGGAGAAGGGTACCGTCACCCTGTCGGCCTCCAGCCCCGAGAACGGCAGCGCCGTCGAGGAGGTCGAGGGCCGGTACGATTCGGCGCCGCTGGAAATCGGTTTCAATTCCCGCTACCTGCTGGACATCCTGGCCCAGGTGGAAAGCGAAACCGCCCACTTCGCCATGGCCGACGCCGCCAGCCCCACCGTGGTGCGCGACGCCGCCGAGGGCGGGGCCGTCTATGTGCTGATGCCGATGCGGGTGTGACCGCCGCCGAGGACAGGCTCCACGGTATTGGCGCGACCCGGCTGGCGGTTCGCCGGCTGACGTTGACCGACTTCCGGTCCTACGCCCGCCTCAGGATGGAGGCGGATTCGCGGCCGGTGGTCCTGACCGGTCCCAACGGCGCCGGCAAGACCAATCTCCTGGAAGCGCTGTCCTTCCTCACCCCCGGCCGCGGAATGCGGCGCGCCCGCCTCGACGAGGTGGCCCGACAAGGGGCCGGTCCGGGCGCTCCCTGGGCGGTGGCGGCGGTGCTGGAGGGGCCCGGCGGGGCAAGGGACGTGGGAACCGGCCGCGAGGCCGGCTCCGAGCGGCGCACGGTGCGCATCGACGGCGAGGCCGCCAAGCCCGGCGACCTGGCCGACATCGCCTCGGCGCTATGGCTGACGCCGGCCATGGACCGGCTGTTCATCGAGGGCGCGGGGGGGCGGCGACGCTTCCTCGACCGCCTGGTGCTGGGGCTGGACGCCGCCCATGCGTCCCGCTCGGCCCGCTACGAGCACGCCATGCGCGAGCGGACTCGGCTGCTGAAGGCCGGCGCGGCCGACCCGGGGTGGCTGGCGGCGCTGGAGGAGACCATGGCCCGCGAGGGCGTCGCCGTGGCCACCGCCCGGCGCGACACGGTGGCGGCCCTGGACGAGGCGTGCCGCCAGGCGCGAGGGCCGTTCCCGGCCGCCCGGCTGGAACTGGCCGGCGAGGTCGAGGCCTGGGCGGCGGCGTTGCCGCCGGCCGAGGCGGAAGAGAAGCTGCGCGCGGCGCTCAGATTCGCGCGCGCGCGCGACGAGGCCGCCGGTGCGGCCACCACGGGGCCGCACCGCGCCGACCTCACGGTGCGCCACGCGGCCAAGGACATGCCGGCCGGGCAATGCTCGACCGGCGAGCAGAAGGCGGTCCTGGTGTCCATCGTCCTGGCCCAGGCCCGCGTGCGGACGGCGCGACGCGGTGTCGCCCCGCTGTTGCTGCTGGACGAGGTAGTGGCGCATCTGGACGCGACCAGGCGCGCCGCGTTGTTCGACCAGCTCGCGGGCCTCACGGCCCAAAGCTGGATGACCGGAACCGACGAGCAGCTGTTCGACGGCTTCGGCGACAGAGCCCAGTTCTTCCGGGTGGCCGACGCCATGGTCGCCCCGCGTAATGGAGTAGTCGATCCATGACCGATCCCGTCACCACCCCCGCCGAGTACGGGGCCGATTCCATCAAGGTGCTGCGCGGCCTCGAGGCCGTTCGCAAGCGGCCGGGCATGTATATCGGCGACACCGACGACGGCTCGGGCCTGCACCACATGGTCTACGAGGTGGTGGACAACGCCATCGACGAGGCCCTGGCCGGCTATGCCGATCGGGTCGAGGTGGTGCTGAACGGCGACGGCAGCTGCACGGTGCGCGACAACGGGCGCGGCATCCCCACCGACATCCACAAGGAGGAGGGGGTGTCGGCGGCCGAGGTCATCATGACCCAGCTGCATGCCGGCGGCAAATTCGACCAGAATTCCTACAAGGTGTCGGGCGGCCTGCACGGCGTCGGCGTGTCGGTGGTCAACGCGCTGTCCGAGTTCCTGGACCTGCGGATCTGGCGCGCCGGCCGCGAGCATGCCATGCGGTTCCGCATGGGCGAGGCCGAGGCACCGCTCAGGGTGGTCGGCGGCGCCGACGGCCGCACCGGCACCGAGGTCACCTTCCTGCCCAGCCAGACCATCTTCACCCGGACCGAGTTCGACTTCGCCACCCTGGAGCACCGGCTGCGCGAGCTGGCCTTCCTCAATTCGGGCGTCCACCTCACCCTCACCGACGCCCGCCACGGCGACCCGGCCAGCGTCAACCTGCATTACGAGGGCGGCATCGAGGCCTTCGTCCACTACCTGGACCGCTCGAAGAACGCGCTCCACGCCCCGCCCATCGCCGTGCGCGGCGAGAAGGACGGCATCACGGTGGAAGTGGCCATGGAATGGACCGATTCCTACCACGAGAGCCAGTTGTGCTTCACCAACAACATCCCCCAGCGTGACGGCGGCACCCATCTGGCCGGCTTCCGCGCCGCCCTGACCCGCACCGTCAACGCCTATGCCAACGATTCCGGCATCGCCAAGAAGGAGAAGGTGGCGCTGTCGGGCGACGACATGCGCGAGGGCCTGACCTGCGTGCTGTCGGTCAAGGTGCCCGACCCCAAGTTCAGCAGCCAGACCAAGGACAAGCTGGTCAGCTCCGAGGTCCGCCCGGTGGTCGAGAACGTCGTCGCCGAGAAGCTGGCCGAGTGGTTCGAGGAGCATCCGGCCGAGGCCCGCAAGGTGGTGACCAAGGTGGTCGAGGCCGCCGCCGCCCGCGAGGCGGCCAGGAAGGCCCGCGAGCTGACCCGGCGCAAGGGTGTGCTGGACATCGCCACCCTGCCCGGCAAGCTGGCCGACTGCCAGGAACGCGACCCGGCGCTGTCGGAACTGTTCATCGTCGAGGGCGATTCGGCCGGCGGCTCCGCCAAGCAGGGGCGCAACCGCGCCAATCAGGCCATCCTGCCGCTGAAGGGCAAGATCCTCAACGTCGAACGGGCTCGCTTCGACAAGATGCTGTCCTCGGCCGAGATCGGCACGCTGATCGCCGCCATGGGCACCGGCATCGGCCGCGAGGACTTCAACATCGGCAAGATCCGCTACCACAAGATCATCATCATGACCGACGCGGACGTGGACGGCAGCCACATCCGCACCCTGCTCCTGACCTTCTTCTTCCGCCAGATGCCCGAGATCATCGAGAAGGGCTATCTGTACATCGCCCAGCCGCCGCTCTACCGCGCCAAGCGCGGCAATTCCGAGGTCTACCTCAAGGACGAGCGGGCGATGGAGGAATACCTGATCGACGGCGGCCTGTCTGATGCCGTCCTCAAGCTGGCGACCGGCGCCCAGGTGGGCGGCGCCGACCTGCGGGCGCTGACCGAGCAGGCGCGCGGCGTGCGCAACCTGCTGGCCGCCCTGACCCGGCGACTGCCCATGAAGGTGGTCGAGCAGGCGGCCATCGCCGGGGCGCTGAACCCGGCGCTGATGACCGACGAGGCCTCCGGCCGCGCCATGGCCGCCACCGTCTCCGCCCGCCTCGACGCCCTGGAGGGCGACCTGGGGCGCGGCTGGAACGGCGAGTGGGTCGAGGGCGACGGCTGGGTGTTCAAGCGCACGCTCCGGGGAGTGACCGAGACCCATGCCCTGGACGCCGCCATCATCCGCTCGGCCGAGGCCCGCAAGCTGGACGACCTGGCGGCCGTCCTGCGCGAAACCTATGACCGCGCCGCCGTCCTGACCGCCAAGGACAAGGACACCGCCGTCACCGGCCCCGTCGCGCTGGTCAACGCGGTCATGGACCAGGGCAAGAAGGGCATCGCCATCCAGCGCTACAAGGGCCTGGGCGAGATGAATCCCGAGCAGCTGTGGGAAACCACGCTCGACCCCGAGGCCCGCTCCCTCCTCCAGGTCAAGGTCGCCCACGCCGACGACGCCGAGGAGGTGTTCAGCACCCTGATGGGCGACGTCGTTGAACCCCGCCGCGACTTCATCCAGACCAACGCCCTGAAGGTGGCGAACCTGGACGTGTAGGGTTTGTTGTCTGTTTGTCGGGTGTCGGGTGACGCTTAAAGCGCAAACGTGACGCGAAACGTGCAAAATCTGGACGGATAAAGTGCAAAGTGAGGTGACAAGGTACGGGCTCAAGTGAGCTCGGGAAGGGCATAGAGTCGCCGATTCCGTTTTGTCTTCGATCCATGCTATCGTTATCGTAGTGAACGGAATCGCGCGATTAACCCTAGGGAAAGCGCCTTAGAGGAGGGGGCTTCGGCCGTGTCGACAAACACGCGCAGCATCTTGAGATACCCAGGAAGCAAAGCGCGGTTCCGCAATTTCATTGAAAAGACAATGGAGCTCAATACCGAGCGGCCGAGAACCTTCGTTGAACCGTTCTGCGGAGGAGCCTCGGTTTCTATCGCCCTCCTAGAGCATTCACCGCCCTAACGGAATCGCAGGGGATTCCCAAGCTGGCGGAAA
>CALABS010000074.1 GCA_937887565.1 uncultured Rhodospirillaceae bacterium
GGAACCACCAATAGACCGTCTGCCACGGCGGGAAATGGATAGGCAGCATCCGCCATCTACCTCAACGAGATCGACGTGGACCCCGGGCTCCGCCAGGGCTTTCCCGAGGATGAGGCGGACTTCGCCGCCCTGATCACGGCGCTGCAGGCCGCCGGCAGGATCATCGACGCGCGCGCGACGGAAGCGCCCCCGAGGATGCCATGCGAGGCCGGCTGATTGCCCACTTGGCAGCCCTCGCCCTGGCTATCGAACAGGCCGGAAGCCCGGACAAGGTGGGCAGGGCCGTAGCCGTGTTCCGCAAGGCCATCGCCCGCCAGCCCATCCCTGTCCCCGGCCAGGTCGCGGGCGCGCTGGTCGATGTGGCGGCGGACGGCGTGCAGGGCGCCGAACTCGGCGCAGACGGCCTCTTGCGGGGTCAGGGCCTTGAAGCCGCAGGCCTCCACCAGGTGGTGGAGGGCGCGCCAGTCGCCGGTGACCAGGCCCAGGGCGCGCAGGGCGTCCACCGGAATGCGGCGGTCGTCCTGGCTGGGCGCCGCCCACTGGTCCAGCTGGGTCTTGGTGACCCGGCGTCCGAGGTGCTTGGACATGGCCTCGGCCACGTCGTCGCGGCGCAGGGGCAGAAGGCTGCGGTGGGCGGCGTCGTCCAGGGTGGTGGCGATCACCTCGCGCAGGTCGCGGTCGAAGCTGGAAGCCTCGGCCTGGTCGGCGGCCATCTTCTCGGGGGCGGTCGGCTCGATGAAGAAGCCGAACACGCCCTGTTTGTCGTCACCGGGGCGAGGCTTACGCTTGCTCATTTCCGCACCTGCTTTTGACGATGACCGCGCCGGCCGGCGCGGCTATTCTTGGCACCAGAGGAAAGACGGTTTCCGTCGGTGTCGAACCAGCGGGGCCACAGGACATGCAAGGATTGGCCGATCAGCTCCGCAATGGCGCGGTTGGCGGCCGGAACTGGCTTCTGGAAGGCTACGCGACAGGCGCTGTCGCAAAGGCCGACGGAACGCGAAAGGCCCGACAAGCTCATACCGCGCTTGCGGACCTCGGCCTTGATGTCCTCTGGGTGCCACTGCTTCGGCTTGGCGAAAGCCATCCCGTCTCCCCTTGACCGCCCCGGCCTGCCAGCCGGGTTTTCGCAGTCGGTAAAAGTAACGAACGTGACTAACAGTAAGGCAAGTTTTGGCGCCCCGGCAAGCCTGTTTTGGCATTTCGGGGTTAGGGGTTTACGTCAAAGGTGGCCTTTGGGGGAAAATGCATGGCGGATCAAGGCGATAAGGCAAGCCCGAAACGGCATGTTTTCATTTCGCACGACGCGCATGACGAGGAACTAAAGGCCGAAATCGGCCATCGGCTGGTTCAGGCGGTCAAGGCGGCGGGCGGAAATCAGATCGTGTCGGCCAAAAGTGGCGTGCCACTGCGGACCCTAGGCAACCTGCTGGGCGGCCAGGAAATGAAGGTCAGCCAAGCCATCCGCCTGGCCGAGGCCACCGGCGTGTCGGTGCAATGGCTGCTGCTGGGGAAGGACCCGGTGGCCGCCGATCCAGGTGCGCCGGCTGGCGGCGTCGATGAAGACTTGATGCGCGATGTCGTTGAAGTGGTTGAGGAATTTTTGTCTGGCCGGAAGCTGTATCTGGCGGCTTCGAAGAAGTGGGACGTGTACCGGGCCTTCTACGAACTGGCCGCCGAAGGCGAATTGGACAACAAGCCGAAGGCGTTGCAGAACCTTGAGCGCCTGGTGCGGCTGGCATCGTGATGGACGACAGGAAGGCAAGGCTGCGGGCGCTGCTGGCGTCCGTCGCGGGGTCCAATGACAACGGGCCGGCGGACGACGAAGCCAGGCAGCGGTTGATCGTTGAGGCCAGGATAGGCGGCCTCTTGATTTCAGAAGGGGATGACGTGGCCGAAGAGTTCCGGCGTCAGGTTGAGTTTCGCTTCGGAAAGGGAGAGCTGTCCGCCCTCCCCATTACGGAATTGGCGGAATTGGTGCAGATGATCGGGACAATGATGAAGCGCGCCAGACTGCTGGCCAGGGTGAAGGAGAGGAAGTCATGAAGTGGATGCTGTCCGTCCTCGCGGTTCTTTTCCCCGTTGCGGCCTTCGCGGCCGACTTCTCCATGGCCGAGGCCAACCTGTCATCCACCTACGGGGTCGCGTTCGATCATGCGACCGCCGATGGACAGCGCCAGGCCACCGGCATGGGCAAGGCCCAAATGGTCCGCTTCATCGGCCCCGCCGATGAATACCTGACCGCCGAGGCGGCCGTGGACCTGCGGCCCGCCAATCTAGCCGCCAGCCGCAAATTCATGGTGGACGTGGCCCGGTGGATGGTGCCCGACAAGGGCTGGGGCGACGCCGAACGTTTCATTGAACGCGGATTGGCCCGCCTCAAGACGGCCGAGAAGGCTTCCGCCAAGATCGGCGGCCGGTCGCTTACGCTGGAGCGTTCCAGCGATGTGATGGCCAAGCTGACCGTCGGCGGCGGGAAGTGAGGGGTGGGGCCTGTCTAAAATCGCGCGCCGATTACCCGATGGCGTGCGACCCGCCGTCTAAAATCGCGGGTGGTCGTTCTGTCTTGAAGTCCTCTTTAAGACCACCCCTCGCCCGGCGGTTTTCATGGTGTCCGCCGTCTCACTTCATCCCGGCCCGTCTCACTTAATCCCGGGTCAGGAGTGTCCAAAACCAAGCACCTGGTTACACCCAGGAGGATGCCCAATGCCCGGGCCTGCCGTCCTCGATCGAGGGCCGGCATGCGACTTTTGCTCTGGTGATACCCCGGTGATACCCGGCCCCGGCAGATCGACCACAGCCCACAAATGGAAAGCCCCCGAAAGGCGTTACCTTTCAGGGGCTTAGAATGGTGCCCAGGGGCGGAATCGAACCACCGACACTGCGATTTTCAGTCGCATGCTCTACCAACTGAGCTACCTGGGCACCGGTCGCCGTTGGCGAAGAGGAGGCGCTTATAACGGGTTTCCGGGCGGCTGGCAAGCCCCTGGGGACGGATTTTTCGCGGTCTCAGTCGTCGTCGCGGCGGAGCGGCTCGGCGGCCGGTTCGTCGGTCTCGACGCGGTAGACGCCGCCCAGCCAGCGGTGCAGGTCGACATCGGCGCAGCGGGCCGAGCAGAAGGGGGTGAAGCTCGGCGCGGGGGGCTTGCCGCAGACCGGGCAGGGCTTGTTGGAATTGGCGGGCTTGTCCTTGGCGGGCACGGTCAGGTCACCTCCTCGATCATCCAGTCCTCGCGGGGGCGGGCGCGGTCGGCGCGCACCGCCAGCGGCCGGCCGATGCGGGATTCGGCCTCGGCCACCGCCTCGGGGCAGGCGCTCAGTTCGGCCGCCACCTCGGCCGCCACGGTCAGCGCCAGGGCGCGGCCGGGCCGGTGCGCGGCCTCGGCGACGGCGGCGCGCAGGGCGGCGCGGGCGGCGGCGGCGGCCGAGGCCCGCGTGCCGGACTCCAGCATCAGTTCGGCCAGGGCGGGGCCGCGCCGCTCGCGGGTCATCTCGACGAGCCCCAGCGGCGACACGCCGAACACATGGGTGGGCACCGGGTCGTCCGCCACCGCCCGCCGCAACTCCTCGGCCAGCCGCGCCAGCGAGCCCTTGCCGCCGCCGGAGACGAAATCCACCACGATCTGGCCGCCGATGGAGCGCAAGCGCAACTGGCGGGCGATCTCGGCCACCGCCTGGGCGTTGGCGTCGGCGGGGCGGGACGGCCCCGAATCCACGTCGATGGCGGTCAGTGCCTGAGTCCGCTCAATGACCAGCCGGCCGCCGCCGGGCAGCGGCGCCACGGGGGCCAGGGCGGCGGCGAAGGCCTCCTCGACGTCGTCATCGAAGGTGGCGCCCCTCTCGACCAGGGCGCCGAAGCGGGCGCGGGCGGCCGCGAAGGCGGCGGCGTCGTCCACCATCACGCGGACGACGTCGGGGTGGTCGGCCAGCAGCCGGGCCAGCGGGTCGGGGCGCCACAGCAGCGCCGGCGCCCGGGCGCCCGCCCGGGCGGAGTCGACGGCGCCCCAGTCGGCCCGCAGGGCGGCCAGCTCGGCCGCCAGGTCCCCGGCCGAGGCGCGGGCGGCGGCGGTGCGCACCACCACTCCCTCGCCCTCGGCCACCAGCGCCGCCGCCGCCTCGCGCAGCCGCTCGCGGTCGGCGGCGTCCAGGCGGCGCGACAGGCTGAAGCCGGGCCGCAACGGCGACAGCGCGAGGAAACGGCCGGCGAAGGAGATGTCGGCGGTCAGCAGCGCCCCCTTGGCGCCGTGGCCGTCGGCGCGGGCCTGCACCAACACGGCGCTCCCCTGGGTCAGCCCCTGGCCGCCGGGCAGGAAGCCCGGCCGCGCCAGGCCGATCTCCACGAAGGCGGCATCGATGCGGGGCGCCACCTCGACGACGCGGCCCAGGAACACGGCGCCGGCGACCGTGCCGGCGCGGGCGACCGAGAATTCCGCCGGACGTCCGTCCTCGACCACCGCCAGCCGGGTCTCGCCCGGACCCCAGGCCATGCGGATCTCAGCCATGGAGCCCGAGGCCCCGGAGCAGCCCGCCGGTCTCGAACAGCGGCAGCCCCACCACGTTGGAATAGGAGCCGAGGACCTGCCGCACATACAGCGCCGCCAGCCCCTGGATGGCGTAGCCGCCGGCCTTGCCGTGCCACTCGCCCGAGGCGATGTAGGCCTCGACCTCGGCATGGTCCAGGCGCTTGAAGGTGACGCTGGTGGTGACCAGCCGGGTGTGGGCCCTGCCCTCGGGGGTCACCAGGCACAGCCCGCCATGGACGCGGTGGCGGCGCCCCGACAGCAGGTCGAGGCAGCGGCGCGCCGTGCGCTCGTCCTCGGCCTTGGGCAGGATGCGGCGGCCGCAGGCGACGACGGTGTCGGCGGCCAGCACGAACAGGCCGGGATGGCGGGAAACGACGGCGCAGGCCTTTTCCTCGGCCAGGCGGGCGGCATGGGGAGCCGGCAGTTCGCCCTTGCGCGGACTCTCGTCCACGTCGGCGGGATCGACGGCGCCGGGGATCAAACCGATCTGGCGAAGGAGGTCGAGCCGGCGGGGCGAGGCGGAGGCAAGGACAAGCCTGGGACAGACGACGGGTTCGCCCACGGGACCGGCTTACTTGAAACGGAAGGTGATGCGACCCTTGGTCAGGTCGTAGGGCGTCATCTCGACATTGACCCGGTCGCCGGCCAGGACGCGGATGCGGTTCTTGCGCATCTTGCCCGAGGTATGGGCCAGGATTTCGTGCTCGTTGTCCAGCTTGACCCGGAACATGGCGTTGGGCAGAAGCTCGACCACGGTGCCCGAAAACTCGATCACATCCTCTTTCGGCATTGCTCCTCCGCCAGCCACGACTTATGGGCGGTGGAAAGTTGAGCTTTCGCAGGGATTTGGTCAAGAGCTTTCACCGGCCGGCGACCGCATGCCCCCTCCCCGCCCGATGACTTACCCGTGCCCCATCCCCGGCGGCGGGAAGCGGTCGCGGATGCGGCGCATCAGGTCGTCGCGGACCTGGCGATAGGCGTCGAGGCGGGCCTCGCGGCTGCCTTCGATCAGGGTGGGATCGAAGGTGGGCCAGAACTCGACATCGCAGGCGTTGGTGCGGGTCAGTTCCACCGCCTTGTGCTGGGCCTCGGGCGACAGCGACACCACCACGTCGAAACTGTCGTCCTCCAACTCGTCGAAGGTCTTGGAACGGTGCCGGGAGACATCGATGCCGATCTCCTCCATCACCTGGACCACGAACGGGTCGGGCTCGCCGGCCTTCACCCCCACCGAATCCACGTAGATGCGGGTGCCGTGCAGGCGCTTGAGGATTCCCTCGGCCATGGGCGAGCGGATGGCGTTCATGGTGCAGCAGAACAGGACGGCCGATGGCAGCTCGCCCACGTCCTATCCCCGGATATGCAGGACACAGATCAAGGTGAACAGGCGGCGGGCGGTGTCGAAGTCGATGTCGACCCGCCCCATCAGCCGCTCCTTGAGCAGTTCCGACCCCTCGTTGTGCAGGCCGCGCCGGCCCATGTCGATGGCCTCGATCTGCGACGGCGACGATTTCTTGATGGCCTGGTAATAGCTGTCGCAGATCAGGAAATAGTCCTTCACCACCGACTTGAACGGGGCCAGCGGCAGCGGCACCTCGGCCAGGGGATGGTCCTCCTGGGTGCGGATGTCGAAGATCAGCCGGTTGTCGTCCAGGCGCAGGTGCAGGTTATAGGGACCGCGGAACCCCTCGCCGATGGGGGCGAAGTAGTTTTCCTCCAACAGGTCGTAGATGGCGATGGCGCGCTCGTGCTCGACCTCGGGGCGGCGGCGCACCATGGTCTTCTCGTCCAGTTGGACGTGCACGATGCGCTGCCGGTGCGGCATCGCCCTAGCCCCTGCCCATATTCATGCGGATCGCCACCGACAGGGCGTGGGCGCCCAATCCCTCGGCCTCGGCCAGGGTCACCGCCGCCGGGCCGATGGAAGCCAGCGCGCCGGCGTCGCAGCCGATCAGGGTGGTCCGCTTCATGAAGTCGAACACGCCGAGCCCCGACGAGAACCGAGCCGAGCGCGCGGTGGGCAGCACGTGGTTGGGCCCGCCCACATAGTCGCCGATGGCCTCGGGCGTGTGGCGGCCCAGGAAGATGGCGCCCGCGTGGCGCACCCGGGCGGCCAGGGCGTCGGGGTCGGCCACCGCCAGCTCCAGGTGCTCGGGCGCCACCCGGTCGACGATGGGCAGGGCATCGTCCAGGCTGGGTACCACGATGATGGCGCCGTGGGCGTCCCAGCTCTCGCGGGCGATGGCGGCGCGCGGCAGGGTCTTGAGGTGGCCGTCCACCGCCTCGGCCACCCGGCGGCCGAACTCGGCGTCGGTGGTGACCAGGATGCTCTGGGCGGCGGTGTCGTGCTCGGCCTGGCTCAGGAGGTCGGCGGCGATCCAGGCCGGATCGTTGTCGCCATCGGCCACCACCAGGATCTCGGAGGGGCCGGCGATCATGTCGATGCCGACGGTGCCGAACACCTGCCGCTTGGCGGCGGCCACATAGGCGTTGCCCGGGCCGACGATCTTGTCCACCGGCCGGATGGTGCGGGTGCCATAGGCCAGCGCGCCCACCGCCTGGGCGCCGCCGACCCGGTAGATCTCGTCCACCCCGGCCAGCCTGGCTGCGGCCAGCACCAGCGGGTTGAGGCGGCCGCCGGGGCTGGGCACCACCATCACCAGCCGCCCGACACCGGCGACCTTGGCGGGGATGGCGTTCATCAGCACCGAGGACGGATAGGCGGCGGTGCCGCCGGGCACGTACAGGCCGGCGGCGTCGATGGCGGTCCAGCGCTGGCCCAGGCGCACACCGGCGGCGTCGGTGAAGGCGTAGCCCTGGGGCAGCTGGCGGCGATGGAACTCGCCGATCCGCTCGGCGGCCAAAGCCAGTGCGTCCAGCAATTCCTTGTCGCAGGACGCGGCGGCCGTCTCGACCTCGTCGGCGGTGATGCGCAGGGCGTCGGGGGTCAGCTCCAGGCGGTCGAAGCGGGCGGTATACTCGATCAGGGCCGAATCGCCGCGCCGACGCACGTCGGCCAGCACCCCGGCGACCACCGCGTTGACGTCCTCGTCGGTCTCGCGCTTGGACGAGATCAGCGCGCCGAAGCGGTCCTCGAAATCGTCCTGGCGGGAATCAAGCAGCTGCATCGGCGGCCTCGCGGGCGGCGCGGAAACTCTCGATCCACCGGGTCATCTCCTCGGGGCGGGTCTTGAGCGCGGCGCGGTTGACGATCAGGCGGCTGGTGACCTGGGCGATCACCTCCACCTCCTTGAGGCCGTTGGCCTTGAGCGTCGAGCCGGTGGACACCAGGTCGACGATGCGGGTGCACAGGCCCAGCGACGGCGCCAGCTCCATGGCGCCGTTGAGCTTGACGCACTCGGCCTGCACCCCCTGCTCGGCGAAGAAGCGGCGGGTGACCTCGGGATACTTGGTGGCGATGCGGATATGGCTCCACCGCCGGGGGTCGTCGCGCTCGGCCAGATCGGCGGGCTCGGCCACCGACAGGCGGCAGCCGCCGATCCCCAGGTCGAGGGGGGCGTAGATCTCCGGATAGTCGAATTCCATCAGCACGTCGTTGCCCGCGATGCCCAGATGCGCGGCGCCGAAGGCGACGAAGGTCGCCACGTCGAAGGACCGCACGCGGATGATGTCGATATGGGGATGGTTGGTGCGAAAACGCAGCAGGCGGGTCTTGGGATTGTCGAACTCGGCCTCGGGCTCGATGCCGGCGGCGCGCACCAGCGGCATGGCCTCGTCGAGGATGCGCCCCTTGGGGAGCGCCAGAACCAGCTTGTCTTCCATCACCACACTCGGGACCTTTCGCGAAAGGCTGTCCTTTTAACCGGAATCGGCCCGTTAGTGCACTGATTCATTCAGATGGCACACCGGCCATCTGAATGAATCAGTGCACAATTCTTTGATTTTGTGGGCTGATTCACCAGACTGGCGGTTCAAGGGCCTGAACCATCGGTCTGGATAGCACCACTAGACCAGCCCGGCGAGCTTTCCGGCCAGCCAGCGCCCCACCTTCTCGGCGCCCTGGGGCGAGGCATGGACGCCGGCGACGAAGTCGGCCTCCTCGAACCTCACCTCGCGGGCGAGATCCAGGCACAAAAGCCCCTTCTCCTGGCATACCGCCAGGGTGGCGGCGTTGTACGGCGCGCCCGGCTGGGTGACGAACACCGGCACCGCGCCCAGCCCGTGCGACAGTTCGGCGATGCGGGCCAGCCGCTCCTTGTAGGCGGCCGGGTCGGACGGCCCCGTCGCCGTCGAGGCGGTTGGAAAGTCGCGCCGTTCGGCCGCCAGCAGGCGGGCGAAGGCGCTGCGCCGGCGCAGGCGGTCACCGTCGGTGGCGTCCTCGAGCCGGTCGACGGCGGTCTGGCCGGCGAGGTCCTCGTCCAGGCCGACGCTGGCGATGATGAAGCGGGGTCGCAGGCCCGGCACCGCCGGCAGCCACGATTCCAGCACCCGGATGTGACCGACGGTGCTCTGGCCGTCGAGGCCGGCATTGGCGATGGCCGTGTCGCGGCCCTGCTCGGCCAGGGCGCGGGCCATGGCCGCCTGCCAGGTGGCGGCGTCGGGCAGTCCCGGCTGGCTGGTGCTGGTGCCGCCCACGGTCAGCACGACGACGCGGGCCGGGTCGGCATGGGGACCGCGAAAGCCCCAATGGTCGCGGCGGACGACCACGTCGCCGTCACCGGGGACGGCGACGGTGACGCGGACGTCACGCGGTACGGCCAAGTGGTCAAGGGCGTCGGCGCTCAGCCATGCGCCCCGCGACAACTCCACCCCCACCGCCGCCATCAGCAGCGATCCCAGGGTGACGGCGGCCAAGGCGAGCGCGGTCCCTTTCGTCATGATCCGCTTATAGCTTTCCCCGGGGGGCGAGGTCAAATCGCCCCGCCCACCCGGATTCCCGTCGCCGGTTCAGTTGGCGGGGCGGAAGCGGCCGGTCTTGGCGTCCACCTCCACCTTGCGCACCACGCTGCCATCGGGCTTGACCACCTCGGCGACGATGGTGCCGGGGTTGGTCTCCTCGACCTTGCCGACCTTGAGGTCATCGCCCCGCCAGGCGATCTTGCCCTCGATGATGTCCTTGACCTGGGTGGTGGTCAGCGGGGTTTCGCGCCCGGCGCAGCCACCCGGCCCCCAGCCACCGCCTGGACCCCCGAACCCGCCGGGACCCCAGGGGCGGGCGTCGGCGGGCGCGGCGGCGAGCAGGGCGGTGGCGGCCAGTCCGGCCAGGGCGGCGATCTTCAACGTCTTCATTGTCGTCCTCCGTGAGGGGTTGATGGACGCAAGGAAAACAGACCTCGGTAACACCGGAATGGCGCAAGGGTAACAAAGGGTATCGCGCCGTTACCATGCGTTACCGAAAACCCCGTTACTCGCGCCGGGGCGAGGCTATACTGACGGCATGGAGACGACCCCTCACATCCTGGTGGTGGACGACGATCGCGACATCCGCGACCTGCTGGCGCGGTTCCTGGCCAAGCACGGCTTGCGCGTCACCGCCGCCCGCGATGCCGCCGAGGCCGAGAGGCTGCTGGCCGGACGGGGAGTCGACCTGATGGTGCTGGACCTGATGATGCCCGGCGAGGACGGGCTGTCCCTGACCCGGCGGCTGCGGGCCCAGGGTCTCAATCTGCCCATCGTCATGCTGACCGCCATGGGCGAGGACGCCGACCGCATCGTCGGCCTGGAGATGGGCGCCGACGACTACCTGCCCAAGCCCTTCAATCCTCGCGAGTTGCTGGCCCGGGTGCGGGCGGTGCTGCGGCGCACCGGCGGGGCCGCCACCGACCGGGCCGCCGAGAGCGCCGGCGGCGCCCGGCTGGGCTTCGCCGGCTGGACCCTCGACCTGGCCACCCGCGACCTCACCAGCCCCGACGGCGTGGTGGTGGCGCTGTCGGCCGGCGAGTTCGACCTGCTGCAGGCCTTCGCCAGCCATCCGCGCCGGGTGCTGTCGCGCGACTTCCTGCTGGATCTGGCGCGCGGCCGCGACGCCATTCCCTTTGACCGCTCCATCGACATCCAGGTCAGCCGGCTCAGGCGCAAGCTGGGCGACGACGCCAAGGATCCGCAGTTGATCAAGACCGTGCGCGGCGGCGGCTACCTGTTCACGCCCGACGTGGCGCGCTCATGATCCGCCTGCTGCCCGACACCATCCTGGTCCGCACCGCGCTGGTGCTGGTGGCGGCCATCGCCTTAGCCCTTGGCACGGCGCTGTTCGTGTTCGCCGGCCAGCGGCACGAGGCGCTGGCGTCGCTGGGCGGCCGCAATGCGGCCGAACGTGTGGCCGCGCTGGTGGCGCTGGTCGAGGCCACCGACCCCCAGTTCCGGCGCCACACCCTGCGCAGCATGGACACGCCCGGCTTCCGGGCCTGGTGGAGCCCCGATCCGGTGGTCGCCGACCCCGAGGAAGGCGGTTTGGCCGCCATCGTCGCCCGCCATCTGCGCAGCTCGCTGGACGGCCGCGAATTGCGGGTGTCGGCCCGCCCCGCCCCGCTGCCGCCGCCTGGAGGCGGATCCGGACGGGGGCGCGGCATGATGCATGGCGGCTCGCCTCCCATGATCGACGCCATCCGCATCGCGGTGATGCTGGCGGACGGGTCATGGCTGAACGTGGTCGCCCCGCTGGAAGGCGGCGATTCGCTGTGGCGCCCGCGCTTCGTGACGCCGCTGGTGGCGGCGCTGCTGGCGGTGACCCTGGCGGCGCTGTGGGCGGTGCGCCGGGCCACCCGTCCCTTCGCCGCCTTCGCCGCCGCCGCCGAGCGGCTGGGAGTGGACGTCGCCGCGCCGCCCATGGCCGAGACCGGCCCGCGCGAGGTGCGCCGGGCCGCCCATGCCTTCAACGAGATGCAGGGCCGCATCCGCCGCTTCGTCGAGGACCGCACCCAGATGCTGGCGGCCATCAGCCACGACCTGCGCACGCCGATCACCCGCCTGAAGCTGCGCGCCGAATTCGTCGAGGACGAGGCCGAGCGCGCGCGCATGCTGGCCGATCTCGACGAGATGGAGCGGATGATCGCCGCCACCCTGGCCTTCGCCCGCGACGACGCCAGGCACGAGGAGCGGCGGCCGGTGGACGTGGCGGCGCTGGTCCAGGGCCTGGCCGAGGATTTGGGGGCCGCCTACGCCGGCCCCGACAGCCTGGTGGCGCCGGCCCGGTCCATGGCGCTGAAGCGCGCGGTCGCCAACCTGCTGGATAACGCGGTCAAATACGCCGCCGCCGCCCGCGTCCGCGTCGAGGCCCGGGGAGCCGACGTCGCCGTGGTGGTCGAGGACGACGGACCGGGCATCCCCGAAGCCGACTTCGAGCGCGTCTTCGCCCCCTTCGTGCGGCTTGAGGCCAGCCGCAACCGCGACACCGGCGGCACCGGCCTCGGCCTGGCGGTGGCCCGCGCCGCCGCCCGCGCCCATGGCGGCGACATCCGGCTGGAGAACCGCCCCGAAGGGGGATTGCGAGTGACGCTGAGCCTTCCCGCGACCTGATCCGCCACCCCCATCGCCCCGCCCGCTCATCCCTTCGATCCGGCCACCCGTCCGGCCCGAACGCCTAATCTGTTGGACGAGCGTGTCCTCCGGAGGCCATGGGATGATCCTGGACGCCCGCGAACTTCCCCCCGACTTCCAGCTGGAGGCGGATATCGCCATCGTCGGCGCCGGGCCGGCCGGCATCACCCTTGCCCACGAGCTGCTGGACAGCGGCCTGAGCGTCCTGCTGCTGGAGGGCGGCAACGCCAAGCCGGACGCCCGGGGCAGCGACACCTTCGACGGCGAGGTGTCCGACCGCGACCGCCATCCGCCGACCGCCCTCTACCGGGTCCGGGCCCTGGGCGGCACCACCACGCTGTGGGGCGGCCGCTGCGTGCCGTTCGATCCCATCGACTTCACGGCCCGGCCGCACATCGCCCACAGCGGCTGGCCCATCACCCACGACGAGCTGCTGCCGTGGTACGCCCGCGCCAACGCCTATTGCGAGGCCGGCCCGTTTCGCTACAGCGCCGCCGAGGCCCTGGCCGGCGCCCCGCCCCTGGTCCCCGGGCTTGCGGGCGACGAGGTGGACTGCGACGGCGTCGAGCGCTTCTCGCCGCCCACCGATTTCGGCCGCCGCTACCGGCCCGCGCTGGCCCGCTCGGCGCGGGTGGCGGTGATCCTTTCGGCCACCTGCACCGGCATCGAGACGACCGAGTCGGGACAAGCGGCGCGGCTGCTGCGCTTCGCCTCGACGCCCGGGCGACGCTTCACCGTCCGCGCCCGCCGCTACGTCCTTGCCGCCGGCGCGCTGGAAACCGCGCGCCTGCTGCTGGCCTCGAACGTCGGCAACGACCGCGACCTGGTCGGCCGCTTCTACATGTGCCACCTGGAGGGGAAGGCGGCGGTGGCTCGCTTCAATCCCGGCGTCCGGGTGGTGTTCGAATACGAGCGCGACCGCGACGGCGTCTATCTGCGGCGGCGGTTCTCGCTGGCCGCCGGCGCTCAGCTGCGCCACGGCCTGACCAACACCATCCTGCGCTTCGAGCCGCCGGTGATCGCCGACCCGTCCCACGGCGACCCGGTGCTGTCGGCGATGTGGCTGAGCCGCACCTTCCTCAAGCGCGAATACGCCCGCAAGCTGGCCAGCTTCGGCTATCGCGGCCAGGAGAACGGCCCGATCCGCCTGCTGGCGGCGCGCCACCTCGTCAACGTGGCGCGCGGCCTGCCCGAACTGACCCGGTTCAGCGGCGACTGGATGGCCCGCCATGTGCTGGCGGCGCGCAAGTTGCCCTATGTGGCGGTGCGGGGACGCGACGGCGTCTTTTCCCTGGATTACAACGCCGAACAGGTGCCCAATCCCGACAGCCGGGTGGTGCTGGGCGACGGCCGGGACTGCTTCGGCATGCCGCGGCTGCGGGTGCAGTGGCGGGTCACCGACCAGGACATCGAAGGCGTCCTTTCCGCCCACCGGCTGCTGGCGAACCGGCTGGAGGCGAGCGGCACCGGCCGGCTGGGGGTGGACGAGGACGGTATCCGCGCCGGATACAACGCCACCGGCGGCCATCATATCGGCGTCACCCGCATGGCCTCGGATCCCTCGGGCGGCGTGGTGGACCGCGATTGCCGGGTGTTCGGCGTCGACAATCTCTATGTGGCGGGCTCGGCGGTCTTCGCCACCTCCAGCCATGCCAATCCCACCCTGACGCTGGTCGCCCTGGCTGCCCGTCTGGCGGACCACCTGAACCGCGACATTGGACGGCTGCTCACCTCGCGCGAGGTGGCGCTGGCGGCAGAATGACATTGTCGTACCGCCACGGACCCAAAGATACGCACAGCGCCCCTTTCGAAGGATGAAGTCTAAAATTTTATTCTTTTTGGCGAGGCCAATAATTAAATGTGGCCGCGATAAACAGTTATGGACACTTCGGCCGAATGAGTGTCATGGTCTTGCAAGGGAAGGGGAGCGATGGGGTTCGGAGCCCGCCTCGATCATGAAGCCGATGACCATTCCCGCGCTGCTTCTCGCGCTCACCTTGCCGGGCCTGGCCCTTGCCACCCCCCAAGCGACAAGCGATGGCGCAGGTCCCCGACCGGTTCACCCGGCCTCGGCCTCGTCTTCCGCCGGCCACGGCCGGGTCCTCGTCTCGGTCTCGATCATCAGCTATCCCGGGGTTCCCGAGCGCAGTTCGTGCCGGATGCTGTTCCGCGCCGTCAACGAGACCGGCCAGCCGGTGGAGTTGGCGACGTTGCTGCACACCTATGACAGCTTCCGCGCCGACCAGAATTCGTGGCTGGTGCCCACCGGCACCATGGCGCCTGGCCAGCAGATCGAGCGGCTGTACTCGTGCAAGGGAGCGTCGTTCCTGTCCCTCGACAAGCGCTCGGGCCACGGCTGGCCGACCATCTGCGCCGTCAACGGCGAGGAACTGCGCCCGTGCCCGGTGGCGCTGCAGCTGGACAGCAACGTCAAAATCCTGAAACCCGAGTAATTCTCGCTATTCGGCCGCCTCGCCCTTGACGCGCTCGATGCTGGCGCCGCAGGCGGCCAGCTTCTCCTCGACCCGCTCGTAGCCGCGATCCAGGTGGTAGACGCGGTTGACCACGGTCTCACCCTCGGCGGCGAGGCCGGCCAGGATCAGCGACGACGACGCCCGCAGGTCGGTGGCCATCACCTGGGCGCCCGACAGCCGGGGCACTCCGCGCACGATGGCCGAGGCGCCGTGGACGTTGACCTTGGCGCCCATGCGCATCAATTCGGGCACATGCATGAAGCGGTTCTCGAAAATGGTCTCGGTGATCATGCTGGCCCCCGAGGCGGTGGCCATCAGGACCATCAACTGGGCCTGCATGTCGGTGGGGAAGCCGGGATAGGGCTCGGTCATGATGTCGGTGCCGACGACCTCGCGCCCTTCCGCCGACACCAGCATGCCACGCGGGGTTTCCTCGACCTGGACGCCGCATTCGCGCAGCACCTTGGTCACCGATTCCATCTGCTCCATGCGGGCGCCGGCCAGTTCGACGGTGCCGCGGGTGATGGCGGCGGCGACGGCGTAGGTGCCGGTCTCGATGCGGTCGGGCACCACCGAGTAGTCGGCGCCGTGCAGGGCTTCGACGCCGACGACCCGAAGCGTGCCGGTGCCCACGCCCTCGATGCTGGCGCCCATGGCGATCAGGCAGTGGGCGAGGTCGGTGACCTCGGGCTCGCGGGCGGCATTGGCGATGACCGTCTCGCCCTCGGCCAGGGTGGCGGCCATCAGGATGTTCTCGGTACCACCCACGGTCACCTGCGGGAAGATGATGTGGGCGCCCTTGAGGCGGCCCTCGACCCGGGCGGCGATGTAGCCTTCCTCGAGGTCGATGCGGGCGCCCATCTGCTCCAGCGCCTTGAGATGCAGGTCCACCGGCCGGGTGCCGATGGCGCAACCGCCGGGCAGCGACACCCGGGCCTGGCCGCAGCGGGCCAGGAGCGGCCCCAGCACCAGCACCGAGGCGCGCATGCGCCGGACCAGATCGTAAGGCGCGGTGGTGTTGACGATCTCGGCCGCCGTCAATCCCAGCACCCGGCCGGTGTGGCCGCCCTGGGCATCGCCGTTGAGCGCCAACCCGACCCCGTGCTGGGCCAGCAGATTGGCCATGGTCGAGATGTCGACCAGATGCGGCAGGTTGGACAGGGTCAGGGTCTCGGCGGTCAGCAGGCAGGCCGGCATCAGCGCCAGGGCGGCGTTCTTGGCGCCGCCGATGGGAATGACGCCCCTGAGCGGCGTCCCGCCGACGATGCGGATCCTGTCCATGCCGTGACCTCGTTGCTGGATGCCCTGGGGCGCCTGCCTAGGGCACGATCATGGCAGCCCGAAGGCAATGCCCGACCGCGCGCGGCGGCGCCCCGAGTGATGCGAGGGCTTCCGTTTAGCGCTCCCCGCCATCCAGGTCAAGGTCGGCGGCCCCATCGGCCCCGGCATCGGCCCCGTCATCGGCACAGGCGCGGGCACGGCCCTGGGCCTTGCGGCGGGCCAGGTTGGCGCGCAGCGCCTCGGCCTGCCGACGCTTGCGTTCCTCGGCCTCGGCCTGGCCCTTCTCGCTCTGGCGGGGATGACTTTTGTCGTCGCTCATGGGCGCATTCTGGTCGATTTCGCCACCACGTCAACCGCGGCCAAAACGTGCTTGCGTCCCCGCGACGCCTGTGGCATAAAGCGCCCCTCTTCGGGGGCGACCCCGGAAATGCTGCCGTAGCTCAGTCGGTAGAGCATACCCTTGGTAAGGGTAAGGTCGATGGTTCGATTCCATTCGGCAGCACCATTTTTCTCCTGAGATTTCAGGACGTTGCAGAGGCCCGCCCACAAGGCGGGCCTTTCCGTTTCTGCCCCCTTCGATGTTCAGCAAGCACATAGTAAGCACGCGGATAAAAGTCGCGTGACCGGCGGGCTGCCGATGGCGCGCGCCGCATTGCTTGGGGAGGGAAAGCGTCATGACGATGGTGGTTGGTGTGGTGGGCATCCTGGTGGGGTTCGTCCTCGGGGTGCTGATCGTCGCCACGGGGGCATCCGCCGGCATGTTTGCCGAGACGTGGCTGAAGGCTGAGGTGTGGGGGCAGATCATCGGCGGCTTCCTGGCGGCCGTGGTCGGTCTGTCTGGTGCCGTGATGCTGGATGTCCTGCGCAGCCGGAAGGAGGAGCGGGCCAGGCTGCGGCACTGCTATGGAGAGATTCTGACGCTTCAGATCATGGCGGCTCCGATGATCGGCTTCTTCAGCAGCTTCGAGCAATTCCTGGACAGTGAACAACGGCGGAAGGATGGTCGCGTGCTCATTCCCGACCCTCGGAAGTCTCCACCTGATCTCAATGGCATTCGGGCCCGACTTGGGCTGCTCTCTGAGTTCGATGAAGAGGCCGCGCGAACCTTATCCTATGCGGCCAATGCCGTGGAAATGTGCCTCCAGGAAGATGCTGCGGACTGGTGGGACAAGGGCATTCATGCGGGGCACGGCTTCGCTGAGTCGTCCCTCAGCGCAATTCGGCTCGTCCAATTTAGGCTGGCCCACCGGTTGGGGCTGCCGAAGCCGGGGAGCGAATAGGGCCTGCGCTCATGGATCAGCAGGCTTTTTACAGGTTGGGCATAGTGGTGGTGCGGGACGCCACCTTGGCGGTGGCCGACAGCCATGCGGACCAGCTCCGCCACGATGGAAGGTTCGGACGCCGGCAGGTTGGCGGACGGATGGGGCATCGTGGCTTCCCATTCGGGGGTGGTGACCTGGGGCGCCACGGCGGCTTCGATGGGCGCGGATCCGCTGGCTTCCGGGGCGGTGACCTCGAAGGCGGTGGCGTTGGTGTCGGTGGGGGCACTGATTTCCTCGGGCGCCTCCACGGGCGCCGAAGGCGCGGGTCCACCAGCACGGCGCTGGCGCAAAAGGGGGACTCAAAATCAGGCCATCGGCCGGTCACGCGGCGGTCTGACAACCAAAATTGTCGCAATGGTTGATGCGCTGGGCAATTTGGCCCGGTTCGTCTTGCTGCCGGGGCAGCGCCACGACAGCATCGGCGTCGCCCCTCTGATCGAGGGTGTCGTCTTCGGCGCCCTGCTTGCGGACAAGGCTTTCGACATCGATTGGATTCGAATCGAGTTGAACAACCGTGGTGCGATGGCGGTCATTCCACCAAAAGCAGATCGCGCCACCAAAATCCCCTGCGACTTTGCCATGTACCGATGGCGCCATCTCGTCGAAAACTTCTTCTGCAATCTCAAGGAGTTCCGACGCATCGCCACACGCTACGACAAGACTGATTGCAGCTTCAAAGCCGCAATCAACCTCGTCGGTGCAGTCCTCGCCCTCAAGTGAATGTCCACAGACCCTAGCCGGATGCGCTCGCGCTCGATTTCCGTCAGGGCTTCGACAGCCTTCAGGATCGGTTCAATGATCTCCCCGCTGCCGCCATCCCAGTTCACCGGATCGGGAAACATCATCCCGAAGCCGGTAAAATAGTCGCGCAATTCAGGACCGGGAACGTTGCGGATCAGGCGGGAGATTGTCGGCACGAAAGCCCCCATGGGGACTCTTGAAAAGAAGAATATAAAATTCCGACACAATGAAGCGCTTCATTCTATAAATAATGTATTTTATCTGCACTATAACGATCACAAGCTACCTATTAACATCGTAGCGACGTCTGAGCTCACTTACAAAAGCAAATCCAATATTTGCGACAGGATGAGACGGAGAGGTAAAGTCATAATCATCCGATTTCATCCCAGATGAACTCACAAGCAACTGCTCAAACAAGAAAAAATTTTCCTCCAGAGCTCTAGGCGAAAGCAAGTCCGCCGCCAATAACGCCTGGACAAGAGTTAGCCACGATCCTGGCGCTGGTGTCTTCTGGCAGGTACTGATGGCCTGCTGGAGCAGGGCGCTGACCAAGTCGTCCTTGCCACTAAAATGGTAAAGCACCCCACCCTTGGACAGTTTGGCATGGCAGGCGACGCCATCCAGCGTCAGTGCCCTGACCCCACGGAGTTGGATTAGCTCAAAAGCGGCTAAGACAATCCTCATTCGAGCGGAAGTTCGTTCAGTCGCCATGGCGTACCACCCATCTCGATGTATACAACTTCGTACGGCTTCCACGAACGGCCGTGCGACCGGGCTTACCCGGCCGCATCGCCCCTCGCTCTACGTGCGGCCGCCTCCGAGCACCTTGTACAGGGCGACGAGGTTGGACAAACGCGAGACCTGGACGGACACCAAATCTTGCTGGGCGCTGTAGAGTGAGCGCTGGGAATCAAGCACGGTCAGGTACGAATCGATACCCCGGTCATAGCGGGCCTGCGAAAGGCGGTAGCTGGTCTGCGTGGCACTGACCAGATCAGATTGGGCCTTCATCTGGTCGGTCAGCGTGCCCTTGGCTGCCAGGGCGTCGGACACCTCGCGGAAAGCGGTCTGGATGGCCTTCTCGTATTGGGCGACCGCGATGTCGCGACTGGCCTTGGCGCTGTCCAGGCCGGCCTGATTGGCGCCAGCGTTGAAGATGGGCATGGAGATGTTGGGACCAAACGACCATGCCCCCGAACCGCCGCCGAACAGACTGGATAAATTGGTGCTGGCGTATCCCAAAGACCCGGTCAGCGAAATGGACGGGAAGAACGCGGCCCTGGCAGCGCCGATATTGGCGTTGGCGGCCAGCAGCGAGTGTTCCGCCTGGGCGATGTCGGGACGGCGCAACAACACATCCGAAGGCAGGCCCACCGGCAGATCCTCGACCAGGGTGACCTGGTCCAAGTCGCCTGTCAGCTTGTCGCCACCGATAGGGGCGCCCACCAGAAGAGTCAGCGCGTTCTTGTCCTGGTCGACCAGGCGAAGATACTTGGCCAGATTAACCCGGGCGGTTTCCACCGCAGTGCGGGCCTGGGCCAGGTCCAGTTCCGACGAGATGCCGCGGTCGAAACTGGCTTGCACCAGTTCCAGCGACTTGATGCGGGTGACCAGGGTTTCCTCGGTCAGCGCCAACAGCTTGCGGTCGCCCAACAGAGTTAGATAGGCGTTGGCCACTTCGGCGATCAGCGAGATGCGGGTGGTGTCGCGGGCCTGTTCGGTGGCCAGGTAGTTTTCCAGCGCCTGGGCTTCCAGGCTGCGCAGGCGGCCGAACAGATCGATCTCGAAGGATGTGGACAGGTTGGCGGTCACCGTGCGCCCCGTCGAGGCCGCCGGCGGATTGGAGGTCGAGCTATTGCGCGAAGTGCGCTTGACCGTTTCCGCCGCGTTGGCGTCCAAGGTGGGGAACAGATCGGCTTCGCTGATGCGATAGCTGGCCCGCGCCACCTCGATGTTGAGCGCCGCCACTCGCAGGTCGCGGTTGTTGTCCAGCGCCGCCTGGATCAGACCTTTCAGCGTCGGGTCGGGGAAGAACGCCTGCCATTGGGTGTCGCCCCACAGCACCTGCCCATCCTTGGCGCCCGCGACCATGCCGCTGGCCGGGCCGGTGGCCCAGTCCTGGGGCACCGGCATGTCAGGACGCTGGAAGTCTGGGATCAGGGTGCAGCCGGACAACAGGGCAGCCACGGCAGCGGTCGCAAGCAGATGAGGGCGGAACATGGTCTACCTCGTTCAGGTCCGGGCGGCGGGCGGAAGATTGCTGGGGCCATTGGGGCGGGGGCCGCGGTCGTGCAGACTGATTCGCTTGGGCGAACGGCCTAAACCGCGCATTACCACCACGTAGAAGACGGGCACGAAGAATACCGCCAGTATGGTGGCACTGATCATGCCGCCCATGACGCCGACGCCGATGGCGTTCTGCGCCCCCGAGCCAGCGCCCTTGGCAATGGTCAGCGGCAGCACGCCCAGCACGAAAGCCAGGGACGTCATCAGGATGGGGCGCAGACGCTGGTGGGCCGCCTCGATCACCGCGCCGCCATAGGAGCGGCCGCGTTCGTGCAGTTCCCTGGCGAATTCGACGATCAGGATGGCGTTTTTCGCCGACAGGCCGATAGTGGTCAACAGGCCGACCTGGAAATAGACGTCGTTGGACAGGCCACGCAGATAGACGGCGGCCACCGCGCCCAACACGCCCAAGGGAACCACCAGCATCACCGAGAACGGGATCGACCAGCTTTCGTAAAGGGCGGCCAGACACAGGAACACCACCAGCACCGACAGGGCGTAAAGCGCCGGGGCCTGCGAGCCGGCGGCCCGTTCCTCGTAGGACAGGCCCGACCACGAATAACCGATCCCGGTGGGCAACTGGCTGGCCAATTCCTCCATGATCTTCATGGCCTCGCCCGAGGAACGCCCCGGCGCCGGTGCCCCCATGATCTGACGCGACGGCAGGCCGTTATAGCGTTCCAATTGCGGCGACGAGAAGCTCCAGCGGGTCGAGATGAACGTGGAGAACGGCACCATCTCGCCCAAGCTGTTGCGGACTTCCCAGCGGAACAGATCCTCGGGCTGCATGCGATAGGGGGCGTCGGCCTGGACGAACACCTTCTTCACCCGGCCGCTATCCATGAAGTCGTTGACATAGGACGACCCCCAGGCCGCCGACAGGGTGGTATTGATGTCCGACAGCGACAATCCCAGGGCGGAGGCCTTTTCGCGGTCAACGTTGACGCGGAAATCAGGGGTGTCCTCCAGGCCGTTGGGACGCACCGCCATCAAGGACGGGTTCTTGGCGGCCATCCCCAAAAGCTGGTTGCGGGCGGCCATCAGCTTTTCATGACCCAGTCCGGCACGATCCTGCAACTGCAGGTCGAAGCCGGTGGCATTGCCCAGTTCCATCACCGCCGGCGGTGTGAAGGCGAAGACCATTGCGTCCTTGACCGTGAATAGCGCCCCCATGGCGCGTCGCGCCACCATGCCGACCTTCTGGTCGGGCTTGGTCCGTTCGCTCCAATCCTTCATGCGCACGAAGGCCATGCCGGAATTCTGGCCGCGGCCGGCGAAATTGAAGCCAGCGACGGTAAAGATGGACGAAACGTTGTCCTTTTCTGCCCCCAGGAAATAGTCCTCGGCCTTCTTCAGGGCTTCGATGGTGCGTTCCTGGGTGGCGCCGGCCGGCGTCGCCACCTGCACGAACATGATGCCCTGGTCTTCGTCGGGCAGGAACGAGCTGGGCAGGCGTGTAAACAGGAAGGCCAAGGCCCCCAGCAGTACTGCATAGGCCAACAGCATGCGGCCCGAGCGGTTCAGCACCGCCCGCAAGCTCCAGCGATAGGTCCGTCGGCTTTTTTCAAAGCCCTTGTTGAACCAGCCGAAGAAGCCCTTGGTTTCCCATCCGTGGCCGCGCTCCACCGGCTTCAGGATGGTGGCGCACAGCGCTGGCGTCAGCACCAGGGCGACCACCACCGACAACACCATGGCCGACACCAGCGTCAGCGAGAACTGGCGGTAGATGGCTCCCGTCGAGCCCTGGAAGAAGGCCATGGGCACGAACACCGCCGACAGTACCAAGGCGATGCCGATCAGCGCGCCGGTAATCTGCCCCATGGATTTTCGCGTGGCTTCGCGCGGCGGCAGGCCTTCCTCGCTCATCACGCGTTCAACGTTCTCCACCACCACGATGGCGTCGTCCACCAACAGGCCGATGGCCAGCACCATGGCGAACATGGTCAGCGTGTTGATGGTGAAACCGAACGCCGCCAACACCCCGAAGGTGCCCAGCAACACCACCGGGACGGCGATGGTGGGGATCAGGGTGGCGCGGAAATTCTGCAGGAACAGATACATGACCAGGAAGACCAGGACGATGGCTTCCACCAGCGTCTTCACCACTTCCTCGATGGACAAGCGCACGAAGGGGGTGGTGTCGTAGGGAAACACCGCTTCGACGCCCTCGGGGAAGAATTTGCCCAATTCGGCGAAGCGGACTCGGATACGGTCGGCGGTTTCCAGGGCGTTGGCGCCGGTGGCCAGCTTGATCGCCAAGGCGGCGGCCGGCTGGCCGTTGTAGCGGGCCAGGGTCTGATAGTTTTCCGAACCGATCTCGATACGGGCGATGTCGCGCAACCGCACTTGGCTGCCATCGGCGTTGACGCGCAACAGGATGGCGCCGAATTGCTCGGGGGTTTGCAGACGGCTTTGCGCGTTGATGGTGGCCTGCAATTGCTGACCCGGCACCGCCGGGGCGCCGCCGATCTGGCCGGCCGAGATCTCGGCGTTCTGGGCCTTGATGGCTGCCGTGACGTCGGTGACCGCCAGCTTGTAGCTGACCAGCTTGTCCGGGTTCAGCCAGATGCGCATGGCATGCTGGGCGCCAAACACAGAGACTTCGCCAACGCCGTTCAGCCGCGAGATGTCGTCCTGGACGTTGGAAATCAGATAATCGGCCATGTCGGGGCCGGAGAAGCGGCCGTCGGTAGAAACCAGGCCGACCACCAGCAGGAAGTTCTTGGTCGCCTTGGCCACCTTGACACCCTGTTGCTGCACTTCCTGCGGCAACAACGGCATGGCCAGTTGCAGCTTGTTCTGCACCTGCACCTGGGCGATATCGGGATTGGCCTTGGACTCGAAGGTCAACGTGATGGTGACGTTGCCGTCGGAATCCGAGGTGGACGTCATATAGCGCAGATAGTCGATGCCGTTCATCTTCTGCTCGATGACCTGGGTGACGGCATTTTCCAAGGTCTGCGCCGAGGCGCCGGGATAGGTGGTGGAAATCGCCACGGAAGGCGGCGCGATGCGCGGATATTGCTCGATGGGCAGGCCCAGGATGGACAGCCCGCCCGCCAGCATGATGACGATGGCGATGACCCAGGCGAAGACCGGGCGATCAATGAAGAAACGCGACATGAAGTTTCGCTCCGATCAGGGCTTGGGAGCAGCGGCCGGAGCGGCGGCGCCCGCTTCGACGGGTCGCACTTCGGCGCCGGGACGGATTTTCTGCAGGCCCTCGACGACGATGCGCTCGCCGCCGGCCACTCCCTGGTCGATCAACCAGGAATCGCCGACCACTTGCTTGGTGACGACGGGACGCGGCGCCACCTTGTTGTCGGCGCCCACCACCCACAATGCGGCCGAGCCGTCGGCATTGCGCACCAGGGCACGCTGCGGCACCAGCACGGCATTGTCGCGGGCTCCCTGCTCGACGCGGGCGCGGACGAACAGGCCGGGATAAAGCAGCTTGTCGGGGTTGGGGAACACGGCGCGGATCTGCACCGCTCCGGTGCTGGGGTCGACGGTAACGTCGGCGAATTTCAGCTGGCCGGTATGGCCATAGACCTGGGTCGAGCCGTCCAGGCTCAGTGTCACCGGGGCCTCACCGTCTTGTCCTTTCTGCAACTGGCCATCGGAAATGGCCTGACGCAGACGCATCAATTCGGAGCTGGACTGGCTGACATCCACATAGATGGGGTCCAACTGTGTGATGGTGGCCAGGGCGGTGCTCTGGTTGGCGGTGACCAGGGCGCCTTCTGTCACTGCCGACTTGCCGATGACACCGTCGATGGGGGCGTAGACCTTGGTGTAACCGACATTGATGCGGGCGGTGTCCACTTGGGCCTGGGCCACCAGGATGGCGGCCTTGGCCTGGTCCAGGCTGGCGACGATGTCGTCGTATTCCTGCTTGGACACGGCGTTGATCTTGACCAGATCGGCATAGCGTTCGGCCTTGGCCTCCACCGATTTCAGGCTGGCACGGGCCTTGACCAAATCGGCCTGGGCGCTTTGCAGCGCCGCCTGATAGGTCGCGGGATCAATCTGGTACAATTGCTGTCCGGCCTTGACCTGGCCGCCTTCCTCGAACAGGCGCTTCTGCACGATGCCGCTGACCTGCGGCCGGATCTCTGCCACACGATAGGCCGAGGTGCGACCGGGCAGCTCGGTGACCAGCGGCACGGTCTTGGGAGTCAGGGTCAGCACCGTGACTTCCACCGGTGGCGGCCCGGCCGGCGCCTGAGCCTGCTTATTGTCATCGCAGGCCGTCAGTCCGAAAACCACGATGGTGACCAGGGAAAAGATGAACGAAGGAGCAGACTTAACCATGACCTCATCCCGTCTTGACAGTTCGTGTTCAGCGGAAAAAATGCTTTTCAACTCGAGATTCCGGTCCTGATCTGCCTTTCCTGGGGACAAGGCGACAGCCCCCTTCCAAGGAGTCCTCGGATCAGCCCGCCGTTCGGTTGGGGGCAACCGTCCCTCGCGTCCCGACCTCAAGGTGGAAGCAAGAATGGTTAACGAGACGATACCGTTTCGTTTGATGATTTCAAGCACTTTCCGCCCCCCTCTAGGCATGGGCCACAGACCAAGGATGCATAACGGGTGGCTGCCGCCATTGCCCCCTCACTCGGCGACCGGATGGGGGCCGACCTGCATGGTCGATATTAAGAACGATAAAGCCCGGAAACGATGCCGGCGGCGATCCGATCCGCGAGATCTGACACGGCTCGCGTCATGGCCGCCACGACGGCGGCATCACCGATTCCCGCCAGCGGGACGGTTATGACCATGCGCTCAGCAAGGATGGGGGCATGCCCCGCACCGTCCAGGATGCTCCATCTGGCGGTCAGGACGATGACGCCATCTGCTCTGGCCTCGAAGGCGTCCACATCGACCAGAACCTGACGGAAGGGCTGTTCCGGCGGCTGCGCCGCTGTGATCTTCATGCCAGGCAGGCGATCAGCGACGCCGGTGGCTAGGGTTCGCGCGATCCCCACCGAAAGCCGCTCGCCCCAGCGTCCGGTCCTGCTGGGGATCACTCTGCCGCCGTCGCGCACCACTAGATCGGTGGTGTCCAGATAGTCGGGGACGATCACAGGCTTGATGACGACCACCGGCATCCCGACTTCGGACACCGTCGTGGCGGCCGCCGGAGGGGTGGCGCCAAGGACATAGAGGGCCGGCGGCGGTCCCGATGCGCAAGCGGCCAACGCGAGGTTCGCCGCACCGAGAAGACACCAGAGAAGACGGCCGGTCACGTTTGTCACGGCGATTGTCATGGTGTCCCCCTTCCCGTCAGGATGGCGCTGGGATCGCGCTCCACCGCCCGTGCGAAGCCACGTAGCGAACTGGCGCTGGCGGCGAGGTCGCGGAGCGTGGCCTCCAGGTCGCCACGAACCCGGGAGCGCGGCTCGACCAGCCCGTTGACCGAAGCCAACAGCGTTTCGGCCTGCCTGGACGCACGCTCCGCCGAGGCCAGGGTACGCTCGAGATCGCCACTGCGTGCGTCAAGCTGACCGCGGGCGTCGGCGATGAGGGCATTCAATCCTTGCAGTGTGATGGAAATGTCCCCCTGGAGGCGACGCAAGGTTGCGTCCGTAGTTTCCAACGTCCGCGTGGCTGCGTCGGCGCTACGCCGCGCGCTGTCACTCAGCGGATCGAGCGCGGCATCGAGATGGCTGGACAGCCGTTCCAGAGACAGAAAAGCACGCTGCGCCGTCTCGGCGAGTTCGTGCAACGGCAAGGCCGAGAGTTTGTTGCGCAACTCGTCCAGGTCGGAGGGGACGGCTGGGATTTCGGGAACGTCGGGAATGGCGCCGACCAGTTGCGCGGGTATGCCGGGACGATATTCGAGGTCGATGCGCAACTGGCCGGTGACGAGGCTCTGCAGCGCCAGTTGCGCCCGCAGCCCGGCCTCCACCAGGCGCTTCAGGTCGGCGGGACTCTGGCCGACTCGGCCGCCTTCCCAACTGACCTTATCCGAGTCGAACTCCAGGAAAACGGGTATGCGCGCCGTCATGTCAGCGGAGTTCATGCGGATGGCAATGCTCTGTACCGAGCCGATGCGTACGCCGTGGAAGGTCACCGGCGCCCCCACCTCCAGCCCGGCGAGCGATTCCCCGAAAAACACCACGGCGCGCGATGTGCTGGAAAACAGGCGCAGTCCGCCGAAGAACAGGATGGCGGCCACCCCGAGCGCGATGGCCCCGAGGATGAAGCCACCGACGGCGGCGGGCCTGGTGATCATGGCGAACCTCCTTGGCCGGGGTGATCGTGCCGCGTGCGTTCCATGAACGAACGCACAATTGGATGGCCGCACCCGTCGCGCAACGCCCGCGGCGAGCCATGGGCGATCGCCGTCCTGGTTTCTGCGTCGAGGAACAGCCCGTCGTCGCAGGTGGCGAACAGGCTTGGCAGTTCATGGCTGACGATGACGATGGTGGCGCCCAACCCGTCGCGCAATTCCAGGATCAGGTCGTCCAGCCGCTTCGAGGTGACCGGGTCCAACCCCGCCGACGGCTCGTCGAAGAACAGGATGTCGGGGTCGAGGGCCAGGGCGCGCGCCAGACCGGCGCGCTTGCGCATGCCGCCGGAAAGCTCGGACGGCATCCGCTTTCCGGCCGCTTCCATGCCGACCAGGGACAGCTTGAGGCGCACCAGGGCGTCGATGTCGCCGGCGCCAAGATCGGTGAATATCTGCAACGGCAACGCCACGTTCTCGGCCACGCTCATCGAGCTCCACAGCGCCCCGTTCTGGAACAGCACGCCGAAGCGGCGACCGATTTCGGCGCGCCGGCTGCTGCTCGCGCCCCAGTAGTCCTCGCCGTCCACCGCGACGGTACCAGCGGCTGGACGCAACAGGCCGATCATTGCCCGCAGCACCGTGCTCTTGCCGCAGCCGCTACCTCCCATGACGGCAAACACCGATCCCCGACGGACTGAGAAGGTGAGGTCGCGCTGGATCACCCTGGGGCCGAAGGCGAGCGTCAGCCCCTTGGCGTCCAGCAAGGGGGGGGGTGGGCCGGCACCGCCCGCCATGTCAGATCCCCAGGGCATCGGCACACACGGCGAACAGGGCGTCGAGCGCGATGATGCCGACGATGCCGGCGACCACGGCGGTGGTTGCCGCATGCCCCACGGCGGCGGCACTGCGACCGGCCTTGAGTCCGACGTGGCATCCCACCAGGGCGACGAGGGCGCCGAAGGCGACGCTTTTCACCAGCCCGATGGCGAATTGCCGGCCGGCGATGGCGGTCTGGATCTGTCCCCAGAAGGCGGCGGGCGTCAGATCGAGGGTGGCGCCGCTGACGACGAAACCGCCGAACAATCCCACCGCGCAGGCGTAGAGATAAAGCAGAGGCATCATCGCCACCAGCGCCGCCACGCGCGGCAGGACGAGGAAATCGTGAACCGGGATCCCGAGCGCCTGCAGCGCGTCGATCTCCTCGTTGCCCTGCATGGTGGCCAGATGTGCCGCATAGGCGCCGCCGGTGCGCCCGGCCATGACGATGGCGGTCATGACCGCAGCCATTTCCCGCACCATGGCGATGCCGACAAGATCGGCGACGTAGATTCCCGCCCCGAAGCGCCGCAATTGCACCGCGCCGACGAAAGCCAGAATGGCGCCCACCAAACCGTTGACCACGGCGATGATGCCCACCGCCCCGGCCCCGGCCTCGCGCATCAACTGCATGACGTCCACGGCGCGGGTCCGGGCCCGGCCGCCGAACGCGGCGACGCTACGCAGCACGGTTTCGCCGACCAGCGCGGCCACCGCGACGCCCCCGCCCCACCAGTTGAAGGCCGAACGCCCGACCCGTGTCGCCAGCGACGGCGGAGGCGGTACGGTTTCCGCCGATTCCGATCCGCCAGCCAACCCTGCCAGGGCCAACAGGCGCCGCGCCGCCTCCGGCAGAGCGGATTCGTCCAGGCCGAGCGGCGGCACCTGCCGCGCCACCTCGGCACGCAACGACTGGAGGAACACCACCAGGGCGCTGTCCCAACGGCCAAGGCCGCTGGCGTCGAACCCGAGCCGCACCGCGTCCAAAGATTCCAGCGCCTGCCGCACCTCGGCTATGTTGCGCAGGCCGGTTTCACGGGCGATCCAGTCCCCGGTGAGCGACACGACGACCTCTCGGCCACGCAGATCCAGACGCCAGCCGGGCGGGTTTGCCTGGGTCATGCGAAATCTGACCCGACGGTCGGCACCGGCTGACCGAGGAGGAAGCGGTCGAGATAGGGTAGCAGACGGGCCATCAACATGGCCGCCTGGGCGTCTTCGTCCTGTGGCATTTGCCGGGCGAAACGCGGCGCCAAGTCCTGGAAACGGTCGAACAGGGCGGGATCGAAATGGGATCCCCGTTCGCCGGCCATGACGGTCAGGGCGTCGGGCGCCGTCAGCGCGGCTTTGTAGACACGTGGAGAGGTCAAGGCATCGAACACGTCCACCAGGGCGAACATTCGGGCCTCGCGCGGGATAGCCTCGCCTTCCAGGCCACGGGGATAGCCGGTGCCGTCATAACGTTCATGGTGGGCGGCGACAATGGCCGCCGACTCGCTCAGGAACTGGGATAGAGCGACCACCTCCATGCCGTGCGCCACGTGTGCCGCCATTTCCGCGCGTTCCTCCGGAGTCAGCGGGCCGGGCTTGCCCAGCACACGGTCGGGTACGACCAACTTGCCGATGTCGTGCAGCAGGGCCCCTTTGGCGGCGCGAACCATCTCCCCTGGCGTCAGAGCCAGGGACTCGCCGAACAGCACCGAGTAGAGTGCCACCCTGAGATTGTGGCCCGCCGTGTCGCCGCCGCGCAATTCGATCAGCTTACCCACCACCGACAACATCTCGATGTTGTTGCGGGAAAGCGCCGAGATGGCCAGAAGCAGCCAGTGCTCGCGCTGGCGCAGGACGGGATAGAGACCGGCCGCAGTTGCCGTGGAAACAATGGCCGCCAGGAAGGCCGCCCGGTATCCGTTCTTGATGGAATCGACCGTGCCGTCGGTCGTCAGCGAGGCATGAACGAACGCACCAACGCCGGCGGCCAGGGCGAGCAGCACGGTTGCGGCAGCCATCCGTGCCCCTAGCTGCCGCCGCGCGACAATGGCGGCGGCTGACAGCCGGCGGCTAAGCCAGTGCAGGGCAATGGACATGGATCGGCGGTACAGGCTGGCCGACATGGTGGATCTCGCTTTTCGGCCCAGTGCGTTGATTTTGTGGTGCGATCCAGACAGAAGGTTCAACTCCATGAGCCCACTGTCTGGATCGCACCACTAGGTGTAGGTCACTCCGTTGAGGAAGATGGCCCAGGCCGCATTGAAGAAGGCGTCGCGTTCGGCCCTGCTGCTCAACACACTGCGGCCGAGCAGGCTTTCCCGTACGGCCCATCCTGTGATCAGGCCGTCCAGCAACCGGTACAAGACCTCGACAGGACAGTCACGGCGAATCTGTCCCGCGTCTTGGGCAGCGTTGAGCAGGCGCAGATAAACCGCTTCCAGCGGAACGCCGACAGCCTCCATGACCCTGCGGACCATTTCGGGAAAACGCGGAGACTCGGCGATCAGAACGCGATAAACAGCGATGGCTTCCCGTCGGGCCACTAGTTCGAGAAAAGCGCGAGACACCTCGCGCAAGGTCGCAAGAGGATCGGAGGCATCCTTTTCGGCCTTCTCGGCGGCGACGGCCGTTTCCAATATCACCGCCGTTACGTCCTTCATTACCGCCGCGAACAGGTCTTCCTTGCTGGAATAGCGGCGGTAGATGGTGGCCTTGCTCGACCCCGCCATCAAGGCGACCTGTTCGATGGAAGTCGCGGCGTAACCCTGCTCGATGAACAGGCGGGTCGCCGTGTCAAGAATATGTCGGCCCAACGCTTCCGAAGTTTGCGCATCAGGGCGACCCGTCCGTCTCGGCGCCAGTTGCTTCACCTGCATGGAGCACTCCTTTCACACACGCGAAGGCGACCATAGCACGGAACGCCACCTTAATGAAACGGCACCGTTTCATTAAGGTGGCGAATTCTGTCATGCTGTATGTCGGACATGGGAGGCAAAGCGTCCCCACCGCTATCGGAGGCGTACCATCAAAACCACCTCGCGCGGGTCGGCGCCATGGCAACCATTCACATCAGGACACGGCTGAGATGTGCCATATGCCCCCATGAAGGGGAAGGCATCAAAGAACGAAGATCGTTCAGCCGCCGATGGCGTGTCTCGGACTCGACGATTTCGGATGACAAGGGGGAGTAGCATGACGGAGAGCCGCACCCGTGACATGATCATCGCTGTTGCGGCCCGCCTCTACGCAGATCGAGGCTATGACGGTGTCTCCATGCGCGACGTGGCGGCGGCGGTGGGTGTCGGCTCCGCCAATCTCTACCATCATTTCAAGGACAAGGACGCATTGATCCGCGAAGCCCTGCCCGGGTCTTCAGCGCCCGCGCCGAGGCCATGCTGGCCGAGCTGCCGCAGAAGGCCTCGGCGAAAGAAAGGTTGCGTTGGATCGTCGAGTCCTTCGTTCGGCAATTGTGGGGTGACCGTGTGTTCGCCCGCCTGCTGTGCCGCGAGTTCATGGACGGCCCGCCCGAACGCCTGGAACTTCTGACCAAAACGGTGCTCGACCAGCCGTACCGACAGCTTTCCGCCATGCTGCCCGAATGCGCCGAGGAACTCGACCCTCTGCTGTCGGCGGTTTCGGTGTCGGCGCTGATCCTGGGCCACTACCAACTGGCGGCGGGGCTGCCCTATCTGCCAGAAGCCAGGACCGAGCATTCCTCGGCGGAAACCGTCTCTCGGCACATCATCGACCTGTTGGAGCACGGCGTCAGCACCAGCCGCCTTGAACACCCCGAGGAGAGGACATCATGACCAGCACCGCCCTGCGCACCCGTCTTATCGCCGCCGCGGTAGCGGCGGGGGTCGCCGCCGTCGGCGTCACCGGCTGGACCATGCTGCGCCCCAAGGGGCTGCCGCCCGGTTTCGTCGCCAGCAACGGCCGCATCGAGGCGACCGAGATCGACATTGCCGCCAAGATCGCCGGCCGCCTGGCCGAAGTCACCGTCCGCGAGGGCGACTTCGTCCGTGTCGACCAGATTCTGGCCCGGATGGATACGGCCACCCTGGACGCACAGTTGCAGGAGGCCCATGCCGCCCTGAGCCAGGCCGAGACCGGCGTGGAGACGGCACGCAGCATCGTGGCCCAGCGCGACGCCGAGTGCAGCACCGCCCAGGCGGTGGTCGCCCAGCGTCAAGCCGAGACCGACGCCGCCGCCAAACGCCTGGCCCGCACCGAGGATTTGACCGCCGCCGGCCATGCCTCGCGCCAATTGCTGGACGACGACCGCGCCCGTGCCCTGGCGTCGCGGGCCGGCATCGGCGCCGCCCGGGCCAATCTGGCCGCCGCCAATGCCGCACTCGCCACCGCCAAGTCCCAGGTGATCGCCGCCCAGTCCCAGGTCAATGCCACCCGGGCCACCATCCAACGCATCCAGGCCGACATCGACGACAGCGTGTTGCGCGCCCCCCTGGATGGCCGAGTGCAATACCGCGTCGCCCAGCCGGGCGAGGTCCTGGGCGCCGGCGGCGTCGTGCTCAACATGGTCGATCTGAGCGACGTCTACATGACCATCTTCCTGGGCACCAACCAGGCCGGCCGCACCGCCATGGGGGCCGAGGCCCGCATCGTCCTGGACGCGGCGCCGCAATACGTCATCCCCGCCAGCGTGACCTTCGTCGCCGATGTGGCGCAGTTCACTCCAAAAACCGTGGAGACGACGGAAGAGCGCCAGAAGCTGACCTTCCGTGTCAAGGCCACCATCCCACCCGAGTTGCTGCGCCAACACATCCAGTACGTCAAGACCGGCCTGCCCGGCATGGCCTATGTCCGCCTGGACCCCGCCGTCTCCTGGCCGGCCCACCTGCAGGAGCGCCTGCCCCATGACTGATCCGGCCCGTGAGCACGACCGGCCGGTGGCGCATCTAGGCGGGGTCGGCCTTCGCTATGGCGCCCGCCTGGCGCTGACGGATATCGACTTGGCCGTTCCCCTCGGCGTCATGGTCGGGCTGATCGGCCCCGACGGTGTCGGCAAATCCAGCCTGTTGGCCCTGATCGCCGGCGCGCGGCGCATCCAGGACGGAGCGGTCGAGGTGCTGGACGGCGACATGGCCGACCCAGCCCACCGCCGCGCCGTCTGCCCTCGCATCGCCTACATGCCGCAGGGTCTGGGCAAGAACCTCTATCCCACCTTGTCGGTCTTCGAGAACATCGACTTTTTTGGCCGCCTGTTCGGCCATGACCGCGCCGAGCGGCGTCGGCGTATCGAGCAGTTGACAGAAGCCACCGGCCTGGCGCCGTTCCTCGACCGTCCCGCCGGCAAGTTGTCGGGCGGCATGAAGCAGAAGCTGGGCCTATGCTGCGCCCTGATCCACGATCCCGACCTGCTGATCCTGGACGAACCGACCACCGGCGTCGATCCCTTGTCGCGGCGCCAGTTCTGGGAACTGATCGACCATATCCGGGCCGGGCGATCCGGCATGAGCGTGCTGGTCGCCACCGCCTACATGGAGGAGGCGGCGCGCTTCGACTGGCTGGTGGCCATGGACGGCGGCCGGGTGCTGGCCACCGGAACCCCGGCGGAGATCCTGGCCCGCACCGGCTCCGCGACGCTGGAAACGGCATTCATCGCCCTGCTGCCGGAAGACAAGCGCAAGGCTCACCAGACAGTAGAAATTCCGCCGTTCATGGTTGCAAGCGACACCAATGACGCCATCCGGGCCGACGGGCTTGCCCCTCCGTCCATCCGTCCGATCATCGGCACGGAACAGCTCTCCATGTCGTAGCGCCATATTAGTGACGGCAGCCCTTGCCACAATTGAAAACTATACCGTATCGTTCTATTGTCATGTTGGCCTCCGACGTAGCGTGACGGTCGGCCGCGACACAAGAAGACGACGTATTCCGAGAGGACGTGGGATGCCGGAAATCCTCATTATCGAAGACAGTCCGCCGATCAGGGCCATCTATACCCTCCTGCTGCGCGATTGGGGATACCGGGTGTCTTCGGCCGCCTCGACCTGCGACGTCATCGGCTTAATTCGGTCGGGCTACAGGCCTGATGCCATCGTCGCCGATTACAATCTCGGTGGCGGTGATACGGGAATGACGGCCATCGGAACCGCGGAAGAATTGTTGGGGCGATCAATTCCAGCCGTGATGATCACCGCCGAAGAGGCGTTGCCCGACGTCCAACTGCCGATTCTGCGCAAGCCGGTTGCACACGACCGTTTCAAGGAAGTGGTGGAGCGATTGCTGGGAACAGATCCGGCGTCGTTGCCACAAGGCCTCCAAACATCGTAACCGGACACCATTCCTCCGAATCGCAGGGACCCGCAATGTGCCCAAACACCATTCCGATCCGGCTCGCCCTTGCGGAACTCTGCGCGGCAGCGCTGGAAGAGAGCGCCAACGATCTCGATAACGCCATGGACGCAGACTCGTTTGTCTCCGCCTTGACGACGGGCCATCTTCTATGGGTTGTCTTGGGTGGGTTGGTCGAGGACGGAAAACTTAATATCAAGCCGCACACCGTTCAGGCAGCCCTGCATCTATCCTCAAGTCCCGGACAGGGCATGTCCGACCAAATGGTTAGCAACTTGATGAACATCAGTAGGGCTGCTGCGGCCGAACTGACATGCCCGTCCAATTCACATGCCGCTCTCAAGAGGGTGCATGTCGCTTACAGGGAAAGCAGAAGTAACTGCGACATAATTCATTGGATTATCGACATTTTACACAAACGACGCGGGCTTCTTTATTGATGTGCAAAATACTGATAGTTATGGCGGAAGATACCGCAGTGAAATTATGTCATACCAACACATGAGAACCCCGCCAACACGAGCATGTAATCCAGATGGATAGACGGGAGCGCCTCCATGCCATAGCCCAAGCTGAACCGGAACTGTCGGAGCATGAGGCACTCCTGATGGAAGGCGCCTTCCGGGGATGGGGCAATCGGGGGTTCAGCGGCGGCTTTCTTCGAAATGCAGCCATGCCGCCACACCGAGCAGGACGAAGGACAAGGGGGCCACCCAAACGGCCAACACCGCCGGGATGGCGGTGGCTTCACCCATGGACAGGAACAAACCGTTGGTCACCAGAAAGGCCAAGCCCAATCCCAGGCTGCCGGCCATGCCATGGGCGAGATTTCCCGCCCGGCGGTTGCCGTGCAGGGCGGGAATCGCCAACAGCAGCATCACCAGCGGGATCGTGAACGCGGCATAGCCCCGTTGCACGACGATGCGGTAATGGGCGGCGCTGTCCCTGCCGCTCCAATCGCCTTTCAGCGCCTGCCGGGCCTCGGTGCCCGACACCCGCGACAACGACAGGGTCAGTTGCCGCATGTTCTCCACCGAGGGTCCATGTTGCCAGATCGTGTCCTGGGTCACCTGGCGGCCGCCGCTCCGGCTCACTGTCTCATCCTGCAAACGCCAGGTTCCGCCATCGAATTGGGCCACTTTGGCACGGGCGACCTGGGTCAGCCGACCGACAGCATCGCGCTCATAGCGGGTGACGCCGCTCAGACGGCGCCCCCCATCCTCGATGCCGCCGATCGAGATGATCTGATCGCCGACCCTCAGCCATTGCGGCTGTATCTCGTTGCCCTGCTTGGTCGTGCCCTGCCACCAAGCGGCGAACGCCCTTTCGGCAGCTGGTGCCCAGCGATCTTCCAACAGGTGGTTGACGATGCCGCACACCAGCAGGACCGGCCACAACGCGAGCAGGAACCGTAACGGAGAAAGGCCCGCCGAGCGCAAAATGGTCATTTCGTTGCGGTGGGCCAACGTGCCGAACGCCAGCACACAGCCGATCAGCACCGCCAACGGCAGCAGCCGGTCCACGGCCAACGGCAGGCGCAACAGCAAATAGGTCGATACGGTGCCGATGCCGCGCGTCTCCGCCGGCATGCGGCGGATCGCCTCCAGCATCTCGATCAGCAGCACCAGCGACGTCAGCGCCGCCAATACGGCGACGACGCGGGTGCCGACCACGCGCGACAGATAGAGGATCAGCGTCACGGCGCCTCCCTCATCGTCGCCGGACCAGAGTCCGGAGATCCAGGGCGACAACCTCCATGGCCGCGAACAGACGGTCCAACGGGTTTTCGCCGGGCCGGCGCTGGGCCCGCCAGAACAGGCCCAGGCTGACCACCGCGAAAACCCCGATCACTGCCCACAGGCTGAGAGCCGGCAGATGGCCGGAATCGGCCAACCCCTCCATGGTCTGGAGGATATAGTGGAACAGCAGCAGTACCACGCTACCGAACACGATGCCGACGCCGCGTCGTTGCCGTTTGGCGGCCAGCGCCATGGGTATCGCCAGAAACGGCAGAAAGATCAGGGATGCCGCCCGGACCAGCCGCCCATGCAGTTCGGCGACGATCTCGTCGCGGGGCAAGGACGGTTTGGGGGTGGTGGCGGCGCGGACCAGTTCGTCCAGGCTGTATTCGCGGGCATCGTCGCCGCGCGGGCGGAATTCCGGCAGGGTCGACGCGAAACTGCGGTCCAGTTCCAGGGTGTCAAAATGAACGAATGCGACACGTCCGTCCGCCGAGATGATCGCCTGCACGCCATCGTTCAGCCGCAGGCCGAAGCGCGAGCCGCCGGCATCGAAATCCAGTTCGCCGCGGGCGGCAGTGGTGACCACTTCGCGGCCGTCGAGCCACTGGTGAACGAAAACTTTCTCCAATTTGTCGCCACCTTCGGTCACCCGATCGGCGGTGACCACCGCATGCTTGCCGACACTGGTGAAGGCATATTCTGGGATCTGGGCTCTCCAGGGAATGTTGGTCGCCAGATAGTAGACGGTGCGGTAGGCATAGCGGCTGTAAGGCTGGGCATAGCCGAACAGGGCGATGCTGACTACCACCAGCAGAAGCGCCGACGCCAGGAAGGGCATGGCGAAGCGGGCGGGCGACAGACCACAGCCCAACAGGGCGTCGATCTCGTTGTCGTCACCCAGCCGCGTCACCTGTAGGAAGATGCTGAGAAAGAACCCTGCCGGCAAAGCTAGCCCGAGGTAATGGGGGACCAAATAGGCGGCCATCTCCCAAACCATGCCCACCGGTCCCCCATGCAGGCTGACCACGTCGAACAGCCTTAAGATGCGCTCCAGCACCAGCGACACCAGCACGACGGCCAGCACAACGCCCAACCGGCGCCAGGTTTCCGCCAGCAGGTAGCGGTCGATCAGCATGCCGTCCGCCCGTTCAGAATCCGCTCGGCCAGGATCAGATCGGCGGGACGATCCACATCCATGGCGGCCTCGGCGAACGGCATGTCGATGGCCGCCAGCCGGGCACCGACGCGCCCTCCCAACCGCTCCAGCGCCCGATCCAGGCTCAACCGGCCCAAAGCAAAACGCAGCAAGGTCAGCAGGCCCAGGCGGCGGATCATCACCCACGGCTGCTTGCGATGGCGTTCCAGCGAAATCCAGAATTCCACGATCGCCGCAGCTTCACGGCCACTCAGCAGGAACAGGTTACAGCCGCTGACATGGCGATCAGCGAACCGCCAATACGTCCGGCGGGTTTCGGGATAGGCGGCGGCGATGGTCGCCCGGCTCGCCACGGCGGCGGCGGCGTTGGTGCCGTCGGCGATGGTGGCGAGGAAATGACGGACCATGGCCGGGGTCAGCAGGGCATGGTCGGCGGTAACGACCAGCAGCGCGCGTCCGTCGTCCGGCAGGGCCGCAGCCACCGTTCGTGCCGGGGACGCCGCCGGGACCATCAGTCCCAGGCCGTCCTGGCATAAGCGATCGATCAGCGCTCGCGACCGCGGCGAATCGGGTGGGGCCATGGCCACGGTCACCGGGGCTTCCGGCAAGGCCGCACGCAGGGCCGCGACCACCCGTTCCAGCATGGGGACGCCCGCCACCGGGGCAAAGACCTTGCTCTCCACCCCCGCCATCCTTGCCACCGCGTCACCACCGCCGCGACTGCCGGCCAGAACCAGGACATGGGGGACGGGACAAATCATGCCAGGGCCTTTTCATACAGGCGATAGGTCTTGCAGGGCGGTCCGCACAGCATTTCAGCCAGGGCGCGCATGGGCTTGTTGGTTTCCAGCACCCACGACAATTCGACCTCCTGCACCTTTCGCGCCAGCAGTTCCGGCCACAACGCGGCGATCAGGTGGAACGGCAACATGCTTCCCGCCAGTGTCATCGACATGGCTTTGCGCACGCCCATCAACGGCACCCGCGCGGTGCGCAGCCCGCGCCCCTTGAGCCGCCACAGCAGCTTGGCCCAGCCGAACGGCCATAGCCGGCCGTTCAGATCGACGATGGCTTCGTTCAGGTTGGGCAGGCACACCAGAAAGGCCACGGCGTGCCCCTTGGCCTCGGCGAACCAGACCAGCCGTTTCTCGATCAGCGGCCGCAATTCCCGGCCCAGCAGCGCCACCTCTTCGGCGTCGAAGGGGATGAAGCCCCAGTTGCCGCTCCATGCATCATTGAAGATATCGACCATGAGCCGCACTTCGGAGTCATACGCCGGTCCCAACCGGGCCGGGCGTACCTTCAGGCCGGGCGGCAGCGGCCGTTCCAGCAGCCGGCGCACGGCCTCCGGGATCGGGCGGCGGGGATCGGCGCGATAGGCCAGCAAATCCATCACCTTGCCATAGCCGGCCTGTTCCAGGGCCGGCCCCAGGGCGGGCGGGTTGTGCGGCATCATCAGCATGGGCGGCGTGTCGAAGCCATCGACCAGCACCCCGCTTTCCTGGTTCAGGCTGAGGTCCAGCGGACCGCGGACACGGCTCATGCCCTGGCCGCGCAGCCATTCCTCGGCCGCCCCCGTCAGCGCCGGCACCACACCCGGTCGATCCGTCGCCGCCAACAGCCCCAGATGACCGATGCCGGGATCGCGGGCCAACGCCACCGGATCCACTTGGGCGGAGATTCGCCCCACCGGCCGGCCGGCCTGGGTGGCGATCCACCATTGCATGCGGGCGCGGCGCAGATAGGGCGTGGCTCCAGGGGTCAAGGCGGCGCGGCGTTCCATCCGCAACGGCGGCACCCAGTAGGGCAGCGAGTGGTAAACCTGGACCGGCACACTCAGGAAGGTATCAAGATCGCGACTAGGATCGATGGCGGTGACGGTGACGGCGTTCATCGGATCACCCCGCGCCGGTACAGCGACCACAACAGGCCAGGGGCGGCCAGCAGCGGATGCCGGCGCTGCCACGGTTCGAGGGCCACCCGCTGGCCGGAGTGACGTTCCAACTTGCCGACGATGTAATCGACACCACCGTCAAAGGTGAACAGCGCCTTGGTCAGCCGCACAACGTTCAAGATTTTTCCCGCGATCCGCCGCCGTCGCCAGCGCGCCCGCGCCTGCCGCCGCCGCGACTCAGCCAGGTGGACACGGTACTGTCCGTCGGGAAGACGGTCGACCTCAGCCGGAGCCAGTGCGGCGAAGGTGGCGTCGAAGCGGGCCGGGGCAAAGCCGTAAAGCTGGCCGGCGCGGGACGGTCCTTCGACCCGCAATTCGACATCGTAGGTCTGGCGGAACAGGGTGGTCCAGAAATCCTCGGCCCGTCCTTCGGCTGGCCCCAAGTGAACCGCCCAGTGCACCGCCGTCGCCGCGGCCTGCGACAGGGTCTGGGCCACCCAATCGGCGACGCCGGCATTGCGGCAATGGACCAGGGCGACAGGCTGGCAGAACCGGGCCCACACGGTGGTGTCGAGACTGTCGGCGGTGACGCGGGCGGCGAACTGGTCGCGGCTGATCACCGTCACCTTGGCGCCCTGGAAGGCGCCGCCCACATCCGCCACGAAGCCGACCGAGGGCGGCAGGACGGCATTGGCCAGCGCTGTGACCGGGTGGCGGTGGAAGGCGCGGTAATCGTCCACCAGCACATAGAGATCAAGGATTCCCCTGCCGCCTTCGTCGCGCAGGCACGAACCATGGAACAGGATCGCCGTCACCGTATCGCCGTGCCGGTGGACCAGATCCCGGGCCATGCGGCGGACGGCATCGCCGACAGGATGATCCGGAAGCAGCAGCGAAGGGGGCGGCACCACCATGAATCACCTCGCTGCGAAACGAAAGCTGGGACCGGGGTACAAGGTGATGCCGGCGGGACCGGCCTCGAACAATTCGCCGTCGATGACGAAGGCGCCGTGCAGACGTAGATCCAGCCGCTGGCAGCGGCCGCCGTCGATTCCCAGAGCGGCGTCGGGCAACTGTCCGCGCCAGGCTTTCCACAAGGCCTGCGGCAGATAGCGCGGCGGATGGGGGACGCGCAGCCAGCTCAGCGACGGGTCGGCGGCGGGCGGCGGAAACGGCCACAAGCCCAGCATCAGCCGCCGGGCGGTGGTCGCCAGCAGCAGGAAACAAGGTGTGGCCGAGCCTTCCGCCTCGACACCGTCGATGATCGGACACAATGCCGGGTCGGCCAGCCCATCGCTGCCGCGCAGGGCTTCCCACATCACCCGCCCCACGCCAATGGCCACCGCCGTGCGCTGGCGGAAGCCGTGGTCGTGGGCCCAGCGCCCGGCCATGCGGGTGGCGTGGGTGAAGGCCCCCGCTCCGAACAACAAACCGCGCACCCGCCGCGGCGGGTGATCGGGCCAAGTCACCTCCAGGGACGGACGCTCGCTCCAACGGGTGCCGCGCCAGTCGTGACGCACGGCATCCAGCAAACGGGACAAGCCGGCACGGCCAGAGCCGAACGACCCGACATCGCCGGCGGCCAAATTGGTTTTCCCCGACGGCAGCAACGCCAGCGGCGGGCGCGAAGGCCCGAACGCCTCGGGCAGCAGCGACATGACCTCGCGCAAGGTGCCGTCGCCACCGTCCACGGCGATGGCGGCGACGTCGCAGCGAGCGAAATCGCGCAAGGCCGTCTCCAATTCCGTCGGCGTCCGGGGGGCACAAGTCAGCACATCCGGCAGGGTGGCGGCGTGCTCGGCCAGTTTGGCCGTGCCGCAATTGCCGTCGCTGAACGGATTGCAGACCAGCGCCACCTGTTTCATGGCCGCGCCAGCCAGGATGACTGCGGACCTGACCCGCGCACCGCCAGTTCGGCTTGGATCAGTTGCCCGACATGAACCGCGATGGAAATCACCGTCCACGCCGCCACGGCCAGCAATCCCCAGCCCGGCTGGCCCGCCACGGCAAAGGCGGTGAGCACGATCAGGTTGGGATTGCGCCGCGCCACCACCAACCGAAACAAGCTGTCGAAGCGGCGCCACACATGCATCTGAAAGCCGTGCCGCAGGATGAAGGCGCCTTCCAGCAAACGCAGAACCACGTACCCGGCGAAGGTCGCGGCCAGGGTCGTTTCCGGCCACGGATAGGAAACTTCGGCATCGAGGCACCCCCAATGCCAAGCCAGCCACCAGAACGGAGGGTGGATCATGTCGATCCCATGATCGAAGACGTTGCCAAAACGGGTCGAGGTCAGGGTGACTCGCGCCAGCTTGCCGTCCACCGTGTCCAGGAAGGTCATGCCCCAGGCCGCCGCCAGCCCGGCCAGGAACTGCCCGTCGGCAAACAGCGCCATGGCGACGAACACCAGCACCAGACTGGCCAGGGTGACGGCGTTGGGAGAAAGCCCGGCCCGCGCACACCAGCGGGTCGCCCACCGGGCCGGAGCCGGCCACACATATTTGGTCACCAGATCGGTGACGCCCTTGTAGGCGCCGGCGAAGGTGGCGCGCTCGACCGCGGCGACGGTCTCGGCGGTCAGCGGCATGACCACCGGTTTCAGCCGTTTGCGCAGGATGGCGAGGTAAAGGAACGGCGCCGCCGGATCGTGCTCGATGAGCCGCAGATGGTCGGGCCAGGGCTGGGATGTCGTGATCGCCAGGGCGGTGGCGGCGACGTCGGCTCCGGCCACATGGGCGGCCAGGGGCACCAGCGGCCCGTCGATCCGGATCGCCAGCATCGTACCCTCTTCCCTGGCCAACAGGCCGATCAGGGCGGGATCGATGACCCAATCGGCACGCGCCATCAGGCAGGACGGCAGGCGTGCCGCAATTTCGCCATCGGCGACCAGCGGCGCGGCCCCGGCCTTGGTCAAGGTGCGACGGGCCCGCTCCTCGCCGGTGATGCTCCACAACGCGACGTCGCTGTGGCCGAGAACCAGGGCGCAGGGGGCAGATTCAGTCATTGCCGCCCTCCAGCACACCCAAAGCGGTGCCGATTTCCGTCATGGCCGCCACCGCTTGGTCGATCTCGTCATCGGTGTGGACGGCGGTGACGCTGCTTCGCAACAACGGATGGGAATCGGGGGTCGCCGGCGGCAAAGCCAGGTTGACGTAGATTCCCGCCTGCAACAGCGCGGTCCAGAAGGTTACGGCGATGGCGACGTCGGGCAGGCGGACCGACACGATCGGTCCGGGGTGCGGTCCCAGGATGAAGCCGGCGCTGGACAGTCCGCCATACAGCCGGTGGGCATTGCGGTGCAGGTTGAGGCGCAGCCGCGGCTCTTCGTGCAGCCGTTCCAATCCCCGCTGGACCGAAGCGATCACCGAAGGCGGCAGCGACGCGGTGAACATGTAGGGACGACAGCACAGTCGCAGAATATCGAAATTGGGCTGGTTCGAGGTGCAGAAGCCGCCTATGCCTCCCAGGCTTTTGGAAAAAGTGCCGACGATGAATTCCACATCGTCCTCGATCCCCGCCTCTTCGGCCCCCCCGCGCCCGTTTTCGCCCAACACGCCCAACGAATGGGCCTCGTCCACCAGCAAGGTGGCACCGGCTTCGCGTTTGACCTGGGCGATCTCGGCCAGCGGAGCACGGTCGCCCAGCATGCTGTAGATGCCTTCGACCACGATCAGCCGATGGCCGGGCTGGCCTTCCAAGCGGCGCAGGCGACGAGCCAGGTCATCGGGGTCGTTGTGACGGAAGCGGATCACCTGGGCCGCCGACAGCCGGCTGCCATCATAGATGCTGGCATGGCTGTCGGCGTCGAGCAGCAAGTAGTCGTCGCGTCCGGCCAGCGTCGAGATCGTCGCCAGATTGGCCTGGTAGCCCGTGGTGAACACCATGGCCGACCCGCGGCCGAAAAAAGCCGCCAACCTGTCCTCCAGCCCGGCGTGGCCCTGATAGGTGCCGTTGGCGATGCGCGAGCCGGTCGTGCCGGCGCCGTACTGTTGCAATGCGGCAACGCCGCTGGCGATCACCTGCGGGTCGAAAGTCAGGCCGAGATAATTGTTGCTGCCGAAGATCAGCACGGGACGACCGTCGATGGTCGCCTCGACCGGGGAACGCACGGAATCGAAGGTAACCGCGAAAGGGTCGGCGCCCCATCTCTGCAATTCGCCATAGGCGTGCTGCAACGGCACGAACTTGTCGAGAATGCTCATTCCGCCACCCGGCTGATCAACGCGGCCAAGGTGCGGGCCAAATCACCGATGGTCTCCACCTGAGCCAAATTGTCCATGGTCAACGACACATCGAATTCGTCCTCAAGCGCCATGACGAAATTCATCACCGCCAGCGAATCCAGTCCGAGATCGGCGACGATCCGGGATTCGGCGGAAATCTCCGTGCCGGGCGGGATCACTGTGCGCAAATGCTCGACGATATGCTCAACGATTTCTTTGCAATCGGTCATTTGTCGTCCCTCATGCCTGGGCTGTGGCCGCCGCCAGCCGCAAGGTTGCGATGGTTTGGGCCAGTCCGTCGTGCAGCGTCCAGACCGGTCGCCACAACGACGGCGAAGGCTGACGACTGGCGGAACTGCTCCAATCGGGGTGAAGGATTTCGCGGGCCTTGCCGGGAGTGAGCATGACGGCGCGGCCGGAAAGGCGGCCGACGAGCGCACTGACGCCGGCCGCCGCGTGCAAAAGAACCGGCGGCACCACCACGATACGGCCGCGTCCAGCGGCAGCAGCGCGGGCGATTTCCGCCAACTCGCGCCAGCCATATCCATCGCTCCGATGATCGCTCAGTTCGAAGGTGCCGGCCGGAGCACCGGGTGGGCACAGGGCGGCGACGGCGGCGGCGAGATCGGCGGCGTGAATCAGGCACAGCCGCGCCGCCGGCAAATGGGGAATGGGCAGCACCGCCCCGCAGGCGGCACGCAGCCAGGAGGCGGTTTCCCGGTCGCCGGGACCGTAGACCGCCGCCGGGCGCAAAATCGCCAGATCGTCCGGCCCATGGTGGTGGAACGCCTGCTCACCCGCCGCCTTGCTGAAGGCATAATCCGACAGATGGGGGGCACGGGCGGCCAGCGACGACACCACCACCACCCGTGGCGGATAGCGACAGGCCGCAGCCATCTTCGCCAGACGACCGGCGCCGTCGCGGTTGACGCGCAGGAAATCGGCAGGGGACCGGGCCTTGATCGCCCCGGCGGCATGGACCAGCGCATCGGCGCCGTCGAGCAGGCGCGCCAGGGACTCCTCGTCGTCGAGGTCGCCGCCAATCACCTCGATGCCGGCGGCGAGGGCGTGTTGTCGTCCGGGACGGACCAGCACTCTGACCCACCAGCCGGCGGCGGCCAGGGAGCGCACCAGATAAGGGCCGATGAATCCCGTCCCTCCGGTGAGGGCGACCACACGGCCAACGCTCATGCCGCGCCTCCCGAGGTGAAGTCGCCAGCCAGGAACGCAGCGCGCGCCGCCGACCGGCTGAGCTTGCCCGACGAGGTTTGCGGTAGGGCGTTGTTGGCGACCAGCACCACCTGTGGTTCGATGCCGTGCACCCGCGAAACAGCGGCGCCTACTGCGTGCGCCAAGGCAAGGCGGGCGGCGGCGTCGCCAGTGCGGCACTGTACCAGCACCACCGCCCGTTCGCTCCGGGCATCGTCGATGGCAAAGACTGCCGCGTCGCCGGTGCGCAGTGTCTCCAATTGTTCGACGGTATGTTCGATGTCGTGCGGCCAGATGTTGCGGCCGTTGACGATGATCACGTCCTTGGCCCGGCCGGTGATGACCAGCCGCCCTTCGGCCAGATAGCCCAGATCGCCGGTGTCGAGCCAGCCATCGGGGTCCATGACCCGTGCGGTTTCGTCCGGGCGGCCGTCGTAACCCCTCATCAGGCTGGGACCACGCACCATGACCAAGCCGACCCGACGCTCCCCCAACGGCAATCCGTCGTGGTCCCGGATTTGCAGTTCATGGCCGGGAAGGACCCGGCCACAGACCACGAAATCGCGGGTGCGACCGTTCGCGCCAAGGACGGGCGGCTCGGCCCGGCGTTGGTGCTCCAGCACCTCGACATCGACGCGATCGATTTCCATCCCGCGGTTCAAATCGGCGAAGCTGACCGCCAGGGTGGTCTCCGCCATGCCGTAGCTGGGGACGAAGGCACAGCGGTCGAATCCGGCCGGGGCGAAGATATCGGCGAACTCGTCCAGTACCTGGGGACGGATCATGTCGCCTCCGATACCCGCCGCCCGCCAGCGAGACAGGTCCAGTCCCTGCGGCAGGGCGGTCGAGGCGCGCCGCGCACAAAGTTCATAGCCGAAGCTAGGACTGTAGGAGATGGTTGCGCCGTTACGATCCATCAGCGACAGCCAGCCCAGGGGACGGCGGGCGAAGTCGCGGGTGGCCAGATAATCCACCGACAATTGGGCGATCGCCGGTGTCAGGACAAACCCCACCAGCCCCATGTCGTGATAGAACGGTAGCCAGGAAATCGCCCGGTCGCCGGGACGCAAGGCCAAACCGCTACCGGCCATCGCCCCGGCATTGGTCAGCAGCGCCCGATGGGTGATGGCGATCCCGGCGGGGGTACGGGTACTGCCCGAGGAGAATTGCAGATAGGCGACGTCGTCCTGTCGCGGCTTGGCCAGGGTTACGGCGGCTTCGGGCAGGTGTCGCAACCGGGCGATGCTGCCGTGGAATTTCAAGCCCATCCCGTCCAATGCTTGCGACAACCAATCCTCAAGCCAAGATGGTGCCACCATGGCAATGGCACGACTTCCCGACACCATCTGGCGCAACAATGCGCAATAGGCGTCGCGGCCGCCAAAAGCCGGCGGCACCGGCACCGGGACCGGCAGTAGGCGGGCATATTGGCAGGCGACGAAAGCGGTGACGAAGTCGACCCCGGTTTCGGCGATCAGGGCAACGCGGTCGCCGGGACACAGGCCTTGCCCCAGCAGGATGCGGGCCAGGGAAACGGCGTGGTCGCGCAGGTCACGGTAAGTCAACCGTTCCAAAAGATCGAGCCGCCCGGAATAGAAATTCATGCCGGTATGGCCGCTGGCGGCATAGTCAAAGGCATCGACCAACGTGTCAAAATCGGCAAAGCGCAACGGACGGCCGCTGGATGTGGGCGTTGCCGTCAGGGGGGCGACAGTGCAAGGTTCGGCGACGCTCTGCTCAACAGCCAAAGACACGTTTCCCTCTCGTCTTTCAATCGATGCCGGCGCAAGACGCCATGCGTGCCCGCAGACACGACAGCACCGATTGCGACTGCATCAGGGCAAGGGCGATGGCTGCGCCGATGGCGGCCGCGCCAGCACCCTCGATTCCGGCCAGTGGCACCAACACCACCAGCGACGGCAAATACAGGACGGCCGCAGCCAAGCGGATGACCAGGGCAAGGGGCGCCTCACCGATGGAAATCAGCGTCGGCTCCAGGGCAAAGGTGCCGACGCCGACCAGCGCCGCCAGCCCCAACAGCAGCGTGGCATTGAAAGCGGTCGCCACCTGCTGGCCGCCGATCACCGTCAAAATCCACGGACCGGCCAGATAGAGGATCAGGGCGCACAGCGCGGCGCCGCCGGCCGACAGCCGCAGAACCCGGCCGAGCAGGGTCTGCATGGCCTCAAGGTGATTCTGCGCGGCGAAGCGGGCGAGTTCCGGATAGATCGCTGCCGTCATCAGCTTGACCGGCTTGGCGGCGGCCTCGGCCACCTGACGGGCGATACGGAACAGCGCCGCCTGCGGGGCGCCGAGCAACACCCCAATGGTCAGCGTCGCCAATTGATTGGTCAGCAACGCCAGCGACGAATTGGCGTTGGTGCTGAGCACGAACCGCCAGATGCCGTCGAAACCGGCGCTCAACGGCCGGTCGCCGGGAACCAAAGACCGCCCTGTCAGGCCGTGGCGTCTCGCTTCGCGCCACGACAGGGTGACGCTGGTCAGCGCACCGGCCACCGCCGACGCCGCCCATAGCGCCAGAAAGTCGGTCAGCCCGCCGCCGGCGAAAAACAGAACCGCGGCACCCCACAGCCGCACCAGCGCCTCGACGTTGTCTTCCAGCACCACCAGATTGAAGCGATCGAACAGGCGCAGCATCCCGACCGGCGTCGAGGTGATCATGAACAGCAGCGATCCGGCATACAGCGTGGCAGCCGGCACGATCTCCGCCGACAGTCCCAGGGTCGTGCCAAAAAGCCACAGGGTTGTCGCCGCGACCAAGGTTCCGGCGATGGCGCTGCCGATGTCCAGCCGGACGGTGAACAGCAACAGCCGGCGCAGGTCGTCCAGCCGGCCTTCCTGCAAGGCGGCGGTGCCGTAGCGCAGGATCGGTTGCCAGCTTTGGAACTTGACCAGGGTCTGGGTGATTTCGACCACGGTGTGGATGATGACGAGGGCACCGAAGGTTTCCACCCCTAACGTCCGCACCGTCAGCGCCAGATAACCGAGTCCAAGCAGCCCGCTGACCGACTTGCCGCCGATCAGCAGGCCGAGATTGGTCAGCAGCCGACGCATCCCGCCACCCGTAGAGTGGACGGAGCGGCGGGACAGGGCGTCGCCATCCATCGCGGCCCCCGCCTATGTCGCTTGCGACCGCAAGGGCGCCGCGCTTTCGCATGTCCCCGGATGCTCCCGCCACAGACGATTGGCCAGACGTTCGGCGGCAGGCAGATCCTTGGGATAATCCAATTCGCACCATTCATGGCCGCAGATGTCAGCGATGCCGATCGGCGTGGAGGCGGCGAGTTCATCGATGACGCTGAGATACCAGCGCTTCAGACCATCCTCTTGGCGGATGACCCTCTCCAGGGCGTCGGCGAAGAGTCTCCCGCCGTCGCCGGAAAAAAACAGCATGCCGATGGACTCGGCATGAGTGTGTTCCTCCGACAGGGTCTTGCCGATGGCCGCCAGCCGGCATCCATCCAGCCGCACCTTCATGTCGTCGGCGTCGTAGCGTTCCTTGCGATCGATGGTGACCGCGATGGGGGCCTCGGCTCGGGCGCTGGCCTGGGCGAACAATTCGGGATGGAACAAAGTGTCGCCATTCAGAAGGACGAAATCGCCGCCCTCCATCTCGTGGCGGGCGACGAAGCAACTTCCGATGTTGTCGGCCACCTGGAAAAAGGGATTGTGCAACGTCCTGACCCGAACCCCATCGGCGGGGCGAGCAAGGATGGCGGCCTCCACCGCCTGGGCCTGGAACCCGGTCACCACCACCACATCCCGGATGCCATTCGCGGCAAGCGCTATGATCTGCCACTCCAGAAAGGGACGTCCGCCCAACGGCAGCAGACATTTCGGACTCTGCGCCGTCAGCGGCAGCAGGCGCTTGCCCTGGCCAGCGCCCAGTATGATCGCCATTCTCGGCGCAGACATTTTCCCCATCTTCCGAAACTCGCCACCAGACTCGCCGTTGTGACGATCACTTTACAACATACATTCGTGAATGTATATCGAGAAGCACGCCCGACCCCATCGCGCTTCTGGAGGCAATCGCATGCGTCTCTGCGGTAAACTTGAAATCGTTGCATTGCTGGCTTACATGGCGACGGCATGGCTAATGCCTGGCTCCGCAGCAGCCCAGGATGATGCAGTCGCCTTCCTTGAGGGTTTGAACAAAGAGGTGGCGGAGGAAGTCTCGGCTCCGAACCTGACCGATAGCGAGCGCCAGCGGAACTTTCGCGCGATCTTACAGCGGGTTTTCGGCCTCGACGAAATCTGCCAACAGGTTCTGGGCCGTTACGGGCGGAGCGCCACCGCCGAGGAGCGCCAAGAATTTCGTCAATTGTTCGAGGACATGCTGGTGATGACCTGGACCCGGCGGTTCCGCGACTATACAGGCCTCGGCATTCGTTTTGGCACCACCGTGACCGCCACCACCGGCGATCTACTGATTCAGTCCGCGATCGAGACGGCCCAGGAGCCGCTGGCCGTGGAATGGCGGCTGCGCGGCGATGGTGGCGCGTATCGCCTGCTCGACATCAAGGCCGAAGGGGCCAGCATGCTGCTGACCTATCGATCGGAATATCAATCGGTTCTGCGCGCCGGCGGCATGACCGGGCTGAATGGCCTGTTACGCAAGAAGATCGGGGAATTGGGAGCGCCAGGTTGATGGCGGGCCTCAGGGCCTGAGCCCCCTGAAGAAGGTGGCGACGGCTGTGACGATATCATCATCACTTCCGTATAATTGCGGAACCGCCAGCCAACTGAAAACGATGCCGGTAATCATGCTGAAGGTGGCGCGGGCTGCGGCCTCGGGGAGCAGACCAGGGGCCAGGGCACCGGTTTCCGCCGCAATGGTATAAAGAGCAGCCATGGCCTCGATGACCTCCGCGCTCCATTCATTGATGCGAACCGAGGCTGCTTGGTATTCGTCGACGTATTCGCACTTGCGAAACAGGATGTCGATAACCCGGCGGCGGTGATCGTCATGCGCGATCTGGAGCAGCGAGGCGGTCCAGTAATCGCACAGACCGCTCACCGGATCCGGGGCGGCCATCGCTTCGCTTACGATCTCGCCCACCGACAGGCGTACACGCGCGTGCATGGCCTCGAACAGATCGACCTTGTTCTTGAAGTGCCAATAGATGGCCCCCCGCGTCACCCCCGCCGCCAAAGCGATATCGGCTAGTGACGTATTGCTCACTCCCTTCTCGCTGAACAGGATTTCGGCGGCATCGAGAAGCTTCTGTCGAGTGGCTTCTGCGTCCACCTTGGTCTTACGGGCCATTCCGATTCTCGCGCCCCAACATTTTGCCCCCCAGAAACAGGCAGGGACCTGACCCCACCCCGCTTTTTGGCACGGGGATTTGCCCCTATTTATGGGGTTATGGCAAGGGGGCTTGAACCTGGATATTGCATTTTCAAGGTAACGTCCGACGTCGCGTCATCAACCGTGATGGCTGCGGACTCGAAGGAGGGCACGCCGAGAAGCGGGCCCTTGCCGTTGGAAACGGCAAAGCCTTCCGCTGGCAGGCCGAAGAAGTTTTTGGTGAAATGACCATCGCCGTCTTCGTCATGATAGGCGGTCAAGGCGTAGATGCCGGCCCGGGGCAGAGACAGGCAGCCATGTACCATCCCATTCCCGGCGGGAAGGCGAAGCTTCCGCAACTTCCTGCCTTTCGCCAGGAAATCTTCGGGCTGGTCGCCATAGACGGCGATGGAAATGCTTCCTTTGGCGCTGCGGATGCCTTCGATGGTCACCTGGACGCGAACTGCGTCGGTGCCGCTGCACCGCTCCGCAGGCATCGCGATCGCCGCATACGGGCTGGCAAGCGCCAAGGTTAGCAAAAGGGCAATCGAAGCGATTCCCCTGCCGCGCGATTTTTCTATGACCACAACCTCCTCCTCTTTGGCGGCTCCCATTTTAGACCGTGACGCCCAGAATGTGCATCACGGTCGAGGTCCTGTTGACAAAGGCCGGTATGGCTGCGATTTCCGCATCGAGACCGCTGCATCGGCAGATGCCGCTTTTGAGGTTTCGGGTCATCCTCGGAATCCTGATTACCACTCGATCTCGATCGCGGCTTCTTCCGGCGTCATTCGCTCCTGATAGGCTCGTTGAGCCCAATCCGATGCGATGGGGATGTCGCCAAGGATGCCGCGCAGATTCCCGTACCATTCCCCGTATTCCATATAGTCGCAGGTTCTCAACCGAGCGGGCTTGTCCTTGATCATCGGGTCGATCTGGTCTGCGTAACGGCGGGCGGCAGCGGCGGTATCTGCCATTCGATCCGGTAAATCGGCGGCGGCGGGGAGGGCATCGGCGAAGCGCCGCAATCCCTCGGCCTCTTCCCAGCGGCGCATGGCTGCGATGATTTTCCCCGCCATCGCCTTGTCTTCCTCTGCCAAGCGCTGGCGATCGGCGGAGATTTGGAGCCGCCGTGGCGTCAACGGCATGCAGGCCGTCGAGCGCTTGTGTCGTTCCGTGGGGTCGGTGATCGCCTTGAGTTGCGCGGTCGGCCTCGTCGTCGTGACGCAGGCGACCACCGGCAAACCGAGAGCGGCGCCGATCCCGTTCGCCACAAGGATGACGGGTTGAACGGCCCGTTGGGTTGAGGGCGGCACGGGGACAATGAGATCGAACTTGGCTTGGTTCGGTCTCAGGAACGCTGCGGCAGTCGCGATGATCTCTGGTGCCGCAGCCTAGTCGAACTTGTACTTCAGGCGATTGAGAAGCGCCCCGAGTTCCGAATAGGTCGTGTCGAACTGTGGATGACCATATGAGTCGTCACCGAGGTACACGCAGTTGGTCGTGTGCACATCGAGCGCATAGCCTGCGCGCCAGTTTCCGGCGATCTTTTACGGATTGGTTGCGGCCACCGGCGTCTCCCCTCGGGCAAGCCCTTGCTCTTGGAGAGTAGCCCGTAGGTTACGAAAATTCAATGCAGGCCGGCGGCCATTTAGCGAGTCAGCCGAAGGCCCGTGCCTCCACCGCCGCCTCCAAGGTCCGGATCGCCTCGACGGTGCGGGAGTAAGTACGGCGGTGCATCCGAGCCGGTTTGGACGGGATCGGATTGTCCATGCCCGGCTGTCCGCCTAACCGTACCCGCAGGCGGTTGGCCCGGCTCAGGCCCCGGAACTTGGGTCCTTCCTGGCGGGTCACATAGGTCAGGCCGTGGCAGCGCCGGCAGGTGAAGGTGGCGGGATGGCCGGCGAGATAGAGCTTGGCCACCCGGTGCCGGCAGCACGGGCAGAGGAACCAGGGGCGGCTGCCGCCGTAATGGCAGGCCGTGGTGGTCAGGACGACCGCATTGGGCATTGCCTCGGAGTACCGGGACTCCCCCCTGGCCCCCGCCTTCACCAGCGACATGGAGGCGGAGATCCGCGCCTGGGCCCCCGACCTGTGGGTCTTCGGCCACACCCATCACAGCACCGACATGGTCATCGGCACCACCCGCCTCGTCGCCGCACAGCGCGGTTACGTGGGCAATGAAGCGGGGGCGGCCAGCTTTCGGCCGCTGGTGGTGAGCATCTGAAATTTTTTCTTCACTCAGAGGAAAGGCGGCGCCGGAGCGCCGCCCTTATCTGGTGCAGACCTGACTGCTTGTTAACCGCCAGACCGCGATCTCTGATGCCCGTATGATATCGCTAGACGGCCAAAAAGCAACCCTGTGATGCGGCATGCTACGCGCCGGCTGCCCCACGGCCCGCAAGGTCCTCAGCCTGCACCGGGACGATCTGATCGCCGTGGAACGCGCCGCGGAGGACCGGGAGCTGCTTCGTGTGGTGAAATTCTCGGAAAAGCAATTGGCCCTTGCCCCTCCGAACGAAAGCGGCGCGCTGAAGGCAAGAGCCGAGGATCCTACGGACCCGTTCCGCTATGTCTATCCGGCACCAAGCACCCTCAAGGCGTGGAGGGCCAGAAAGGTCCGTGTGGATGAGGTGGGGCGGGTTCAGGACCCAGGGTTTCCCAGCCGGAAGAAGTCCTCGGAAGTACGATCCACGCTCCTGGTACCGGTGAGGTAAGCCATGGACCGCATCGTCGACATCGCCACGGACGGGCGGCATCTGTCGGCGTTGCGGGGCTTTCTTCTGGTTAGCGAGGGCCGGCAAGAGGTCGGGCGAATTCCCCTGGACGACGTCGCCGCGGTGATCATTCACGCCCACGGCGTCACCTGGACAACCAACCTCGTCGCCGCCCTGGCAGAACGCTGCGCGCCGATGGTGGTGTGCGGGCCCAACCATGCACCAGTGTCGGTTTGCCTGCCGTTGGACGGCCATCACGCCCAGAACGCCCGCATGCGTGCCCAGTGGGAGGCCGGGAAACCGCTGCACAAGCAGCTCTGGCGCCGCATCGTGGTGGCCAAGATCGGTTGGCAGGCGGCGGTCCTGGAAGCCCACGGGCAGTCGCCGTCCGCCTTCGACCTGCTGGCCCGCAAAGTGGGCTCGGGCGACCCTGAAAATGTCGAAGCCCAAGCTGCCCGCCGGTATTGGCCACTGTTGATGGGCGAGGACTTCCGCCGTGACCGCGATGCGCCGGGAGAAAACGCCATGCTCAATTACGGCTATACGATCCTGCGGTCCTTATGCGCGCGGGCGGTCGTCGCTGCGGGCCTCCACCCCAGCATCGGCATTCACCACGCCAACCGTGGAAATGCCTTTGCGCTCGCCGACGATTTGATCGAGCCTTACCGCCCCCTGGTGGATGCCCTTGTCGTCCGCCTGCGCTCGGTGGGAAAGGAGGCCATGGACTCCGAGGTCAAGCGCGCCATGGCCAGCCTGATCGCCATCGATCTTCCCGGCGAGGGAGGAACCACCACGGTGGCCGGCTCCGCGCTGCGCGCCGCCCAGACGCTGGCCGACAGCTTCCTCAGTGGCCGCGTAGCCGACCTCGTACTGCCCCGCCCACCCTCGCCGCTGGAAATCGCCGGCTTGGACAAGCTGGTGACGTGATGGCGACCCAACTCAGCGGATATCGTCTGATGTGGATCTTCGTGATGTTCGACCTTCCCGTCACCTCGCGCGCCGAATCACGGGCAGCAACGAAATTTCGGGAGTTTCTGCTGGACGAGGGATTCGAAAAAAGCCAATTCTCGGTTTACGCCCGTTTCGTCAACGGCAAGGAACAGGTCGAGGCTTACCTGCGTAGAATCGAGGCCAATATGCCCGCACACGGCGAGGTGCATGTGCTGACCTTCACCGACCGGCAGTACGAAAACATCGTCCGCTTCTCTGGCCGCCGCAAACGCGCGCCACGAAAAAACCCCGACCAGTTGGCACTTTTCTAGGAAAACGCCCGATGTTTTTGCCGGTGGAAAGGACGGATAACCACTGTTTGATCAAATGGTTATCCGTCCATCCATGATAGCCGCTCAGAGATCGCGGTCCAGCGGCAACATGATCATCCTGGGGGACGTCGTTGTCAGCATGATAGCCGCTCAGAGATCGCGGTCCAGCGGCAACCCATCACCTGCGTGGCCCAGGGCGAGGCCTATGATAGCCGCTCAGAGATCGCGGTCCAGCGGCAACATGAGGGCGCCATGGCCAGCCGGCGCCTGAATGATAGCCGCTCAGAGATCGCGGTCCAGCGGCAACTGTGGGGGGTGCTCGCATGATACCAGCCATTATGATAGCCGCTCAGAGATCGCGGTCCAGCGGCAACCTGGCGCCAGTCCACGACGCGACCGTGCAGATGATAGCCGCTCAGAGATCGCGGTCCAGCGGCAACATACCGGTCTGCCAGGCGTTGATGAAGGAAATGATAGCCGCTCAGAGATCGCGGTCCAGCGGCAACCGGATGGGGGTGGCCTCCCTCACCAGCCCTCGTCTTGAATCAGATTTCCGCCAGCTTGGGAATCCCCTGCGATTCCGTTAGAGCGGTGAATGCTCTATGTGGTATCTGGAATCGAAAAGGCCTTAGCCGGGATACGGCTAAGGCCTTGGAATGCTTGGTTGCGGGGGCAGGATTTGAACCTGCGACCTTCAGGTTATGAGATACAATAATCGTCGCCGAACCACATGACACCAACCACGCCAATACACACTAATGCATTGAAATACGGCGATTTTACGGTCGATCTTTCTACGCCTTAATTGCCCCTATCCGCCATTGTTCGGAATTCTACTGGTACCTATATGGTACCTGTGCCGGCCATCAGGTACCGGCGGGAAACGAGCATTGCGGAGCGTTCCCATGGCGAAGCTCACCAAGCGGTCGGTTGACCAGATCGTCCCCGGAAAGGTGGAAACCGTCTGCTGGGATGATGAGCTCAAGGGCTTCGGTCTGCGGGTGTGGCCGAGCGGGCGGAAGATCTACATCGTCAAATGCCGCATTAAGGGCCGCCAGCGGCGCATCACCATCGGCCCGCACGGGCCGGTCACCCCGGAGCAGGCGCGGATCCGGGCCTATGAAATCCTGTCCGAGGCCAAGGCCGGCCGCGACCCGGCCAGCGAGGCCGACCGCGAGCGCAAGGCGCCGACCATGAAGGCGCTGGGCGAGCGCTTCCTCAAGGAGCATGTCGCGGTGCGCTGCAAGCCGACGACCCAGGCCGAATACAAGCGCTCGGTCGAGCTATTCATCAACCCGCGCATCGGCACCCGCAAGGCCACCGACATCGAGCGCCGCGACATTGCCGAGCTCCACCACGAGCTGCGGCACATCCCCTATCAGGCCAACCGCACCCTCGGCGTGCTGTCCAAGATGTTCAATCTGGCCGAGGTGTGGGGCATCCGCCCCGACGGCAGCAATCCCTGTCGCCATGTCAAGAAGTATCCAGAGCAGAAGCGCGAGCGATTCCTGGACCGGGACGAACTCGCCGAGCTTGGCGAGGTGCTGCGCGAGGTCGAGCAGAGCGGGGCGGAACTCCCCTCCCCCGTCAACGCCATCCGTCTGCTGATGCTGACCGGCTGCCGGCTGGGCGAGATCCTCACCCTGAAATGGGAGTACGTCGACCTCACGGCCCGCGAGTTCCGGCTGCCGGACTCCAAGACCGGGGCGAAGATCGTCCATTTCGGCAAAACGGCGGCGAAGGTGCTGAAGGGCATCCCCAAAGTACCTGGCAATCCCTACGTTATCGCTGGCCGGAAGGAGGGCGAAGGGCTCAAGGAACTGCAGCACGCCTGGCGCCGCATCCGTGCCAAGGCCGGCCTGTCCGACGTCCGCATCCACGATCTGCGCCACTCCTATGCCAGCGGCGCGCTGGCCCTGGGCGAGGGCCTGCCCATGATCGGCAAGCTGCTCGGGCACACCCAGGTGCAGACCACCGCCCGCTACGCCCATCTCGCCAACGATCCGGTGAAGGCGGCGGCCACCCGTGTTTCCGACACCATCGGCGCGGCGGTCATCGGACACGGGAAGAAGCGGCTGACCGGGAAGGCCGGCGGAACCGCCACTATGCAGCGGCGCAACGCCGACTAAGCTGTATTGACAATGTAATTACATTCTCTGTAGGCTTGCCGGTGAAGGGAGAATGATCATGAGACACGCCGGCCCTGCGGGGCACCGCACACGTCCTCCGAAGAATGACGTGATCCAGATCCGGGCATCGGCCGAGACCAAGGCGATCCTGAACCGCGCCGCCAGCCTGCGCGGCCAGAAGCTGTCGGAGTTCATGCTGGACAGCGCGCGGCGCCAGGCGGAGGAGACCCTGCTCGACCAGCGCGTGTTCTTTCTCGATCCCGAAGCGCACGAGCAGTTCCTCGCTCTGCTCGACGCACCGGCCGAGCCCAGCGAGGAGTTGCGCCAGCGCATGAGGCGGCGCCCGTCCTGGGAGCGGTGATGTCCGGCGACGACACCGGTGAGCAGCAGGCTCCGGCACAGGTTAAGCGCGTCCTGCCGCCGGAACGCCTCGGCCCGCATCACGACCTCACCTCGTTTGAGAACGGCAGGCATCCCTCCCTGGACGACTGGCTGAAGCGGCGCGCGCTGGCCAGCGAAGGGCTGTCCGCCCGGACCTATGTCATCTGCGATTCCGACAACCCCGCCCGCGTGATGGGCTATTACGCCATCGCCACCGCCATGGAACGGCGGACGGCGCTGCCCAGTGCCCGATTGCGGCACGGAATGCCCGAGGAGATCCCCCTGCTGCTGATCGGCCGCCTCGCCCTCGACCATGCCTGGCAGGGGCTTGGCCTGGGAACGGACCTGCTGGCGGACGCGCTGCGGCGCTGTCTCGCCGCCTCGGACATCGCCGGCGCCCGTGGCATCATCGTCCACGCCATCGACGACGAGGCTGCCCGCTTTTATCAACGGCACGGATTTCTGCCCTCGCCGCTCGGCCAAGGGATCATGCTCATGCCGGTCGAGACGGTGCGGGCGCTGTTCGCCACTCCTTCCGGTCGCCCGTCATCGCACCCATAGCCGACTGACCAGTTCGTAGGCATCGGAAATGCCGAGTTCCGGCTGATGCTCCAGCACGGCGCGAACCGCGGCAGCGAGGGCCAGAGCGTCATCCTTGCCTCTGGCCTTTGTCTTCCTCACCGCTTCCGCGATCACCCCCTGGAGGGGGTGCGGCATCACAACCGGCTCTTGCATGACCGTCCTCGAAATCCGCATCGTATCGGCGGAACAGGCAAGGCAGACGCATAATTCCGTGAGTCGGTACGCTGCCCCATCCACCTTCCCTTGTTAAACCATCTCACCCGTCCGTCGCGCGCGCCATCGCCTTGATCAGGTCATAGACCCGCTTCCGCTCGCTATCGGGAATACGGTGATAGTGCCGCAGGAGTTCCAGGCTCTCCCGTCGCGCCAGAGCATCGTCAGGTGTGGCCGGTGGCTGCCCGTCTGGCATATCGTCGAAGAAGAATGATACCGGCACGTCGAGGGCCTGGGCGATCCGGTACAGCATCGACGCCGACACCCGGTTCGTGCCCCGCTCGTATTTCTGCACCTGCTGGAAGGTCAGGCCGATGGCCTCGGCGAGCCCGCCCTGGCTGAGGCCCATGAGGGTACGCCGCAACCTTATCCGGCCCCCGACATGGACGTCGACCCGGTCCGGCCCCTCGACGCTGGCGGTGCGGCGCCGACGGCGGCGAACCGTCTTGGTCCTCTGGGCTACAACGGACTTTGGCTGGACCATGGCATGTCGTTTCCGGCTTGACGAAGCGCTAGGCTCGGTCGTCCAAGCCGGCGCAGGGCGCAACGATAGGTCGCACAGGCAGGAGCGGTCAATAGGGAGTTTTGCACTATGGTAAAGCTCCCTGCGATGGTTTCGTGGCCATGCCGAAGCCACGCAAGTCCCTGTTCACCGAGCCGTACTGCCAGATCATCCGCCGCCTCATCGCGCGGCGGAAGGAACTCGGCATGACGCAATGGGACATGGCGAAAGCGTATGGCGAGGATCAGTCGTTCGTCAGCCGCATCGAGCGGCTCCAGCGGCGCCTCGACGTCTACGAATACACAGTCTTCTGTCGGATATTGCGGATCGACCCGGGTGAGTACCTGCGCCCGATCTGGGAGCAGTTGCCGGAACCCGACAGTTCCGCGTGACCGCCCACCACTGCTCAGACAATTCAAGCGGTACAGAGATGAGGCGGCCGGTTGGGCCGCCTCACTCCATGCCCCCTCACCTTCTGCTCCACACCAGCTGCGCCTCCTGGCCGTCAGCCGCGGCAAACAGCGCCGCGGTGACCGGCTGCGGCAGCGCCGGATCGTCGAGACGGACGCTAAGGTAGTCGCGGGGCGCGTCGCCGCCCGAGCGTTCGGCCCAGGCGGCGCCGATCTCGGAGCGGCCGACGAAGATGCGGAAGGCCGGGGCGCGGTCGCTGTCCTTGTTGTCGTTGGGGACGAAGCGGGCCTTGAGGTCGAGAGTCAGGGTGCGGATGGAACCGGTCCAGCCGCCGTCCTTGGTGGGGGTGAAGATGCCGATGATCATGGCGAAATCCTCCGATCAGGTGGTGGGAAGCACGGGATCGCCGCCTGACGCGGGCTCCGGTACCGCCGGCTGCGGTGCCGACGGTCCGCGCGGCGGGCGGCCGGGTCGCTTGGGCGGTGGAACTGCAGGGGTCTCGCCGACATCCTTCCGTGCCTTGGCGAAGCCCTTATCGGCGGCGAGGAAGCCTTCGAGCATGTAGGGGATGAGCTCGGCCACCGGTTCCGTGGCAGCGTAGGCGGCGCGGTAGAGCTCCGCATAAGCGAGCAGGTCGCGGTTGAGCTCGGGACTGACGGCAATGGTGATCTTGACCGGCGTGCGGTCGGGCAGCTTGGCGAGCTTGAGCATCATTTTCCTCTTTCAGCCGCGGTAGGGGCGCAGCACCAGGTCCTTGTGGACGATGACGCGGAGCGGCCAGCCGGGGCGCACGGTGAGGCTGGGCTGGATGTTGAGGTTCTTCTCGGTGATGCGCTGGCCGGCCTGGTTGGCGCTGTTCTGGGTCGACTGGCGGATGGCGCGGGCGAGGTCGCTCTCCTGGCTGCCGAAGCTGATTTCGGTGCCGACGCCCAGCAGCGTCGACATGGCGATGCCGGCGAGCAGCCGTCCGGTGTGGTAGTCGACGCCGTCCTCCAGCCCGGCATAGCCGGCGGCATCGGTAGCGGGCAGGTTGTCGATCAGTACCGACGAGCCGTCGGGCATGATGATGCGCTGCCACGCCACCAGAGCGCGGCGCTGGCCGTAGGCGACGACGCTGTCATAGCTGCCGATCAGCCGCGCCCCCTGCGGGATCAGCAGCACCCGCCCGGTGACGGTGTCGTAGACGTTCTCGGTGACCTGGGCGGTGACCAGGCCGGGCAGGTCGGAATTGAGGCCAGTGATCAGGCTGGCGGCGATGATGGTGCCGGCCAGCACCTGATAGGGCGACAGCGGATCCTGCAGGGCATGGGGGTTGTAAATACCCTGGTCGCCCTTCCGCTCCAGGAAGTCCAGTTTCCGCTGCTGGCCGTTCGGGTCACGCTCGGGATCAAGCAACGGACGATCAGCCGCGGGCATGGCCGCCACTGGCTGCCCGGCCGGGGTGGCTGCAGCCTTCGGCGTTTCCGCCCGGTGTGCGGTCTGGACCATCACCCCCGCCTCCCGCGCCTGGCGGGCCTGCTGGGCGAGACGCAACGCTTCGGCTCGGGCGGCGTCATCGACCGGGTTCGGGCGGAAGCCGGTGCCCGGGGTAACCGGCGGCGCCAGCCCGAGGCTGCGCTCCTGGCCGACGACGGCGGGGCCGAGGTCCCCGGGCAGCGGCGCGCCCAGGCGCGGCGGCGGCAGGTCGCCATAGGTGCGGGGCAGGCCGGCCAGCCCGTCGGGGGTCAGCTTGCGGTCGGTGTTGATCAGCTCCTGGCCGGGCTGGTCCTTGCCGAGATGGGGCGGTTGCAACGCGAACCAGGTGGCGCCCACGATCACCAGGCAGGCCAGGGCGGCGAGGATCACCACCACGCGGCGGCTGATGCGGGTGACGGCCGGCGGCGGAGCGCGCAGCACCAGGGCTTCGGGATCCGCCTTGGGCGGATCGGCGTGGAGGTCGGTCATGGCGCGCCTCCCTGGACCAGGGGATCGACATGGGCGGTTTTGATGCCGTCGGTGCGGGAGATGCGCACCACCTGCTGGGGATCGGCGCCGAGCCGCAGCTCGGCGGCGGCGAACAGCCGGTCGACCACATACCAGTTGCCGCGGACGCGGTAGTTGACCAGTTCCGCCCCGCCGTCGGCTCCGACGATGAACAGCGGCGGCGCCTCGCCCTGGTCGAGCCGCGCCGGGAACTCGATATAGACCTTGGCGCCGTCGTCGAAGGCGCGCAGCGGCTTCCAGGCCGGGCTGTCGCCGGAAATGGCATAGCGGAAGCGCAGGCGGTCCAGGGCAATGCCGGATTCCACCGTGTTCGCCGCCGCGGCTTCCGCCTTGGCGTTGCGCGCCTTCAGCGCCATCAGGGTGTCGGCGGGATAGGTCCAGGACAAGGCAGCCATGGCGGTGGCCTTGGTGCTTTCCAGCGCCAGGTGGTAGGTGCGGCGGTCGGTGGTGATGACCAGGTTGGTTTTGAGCGAGGGGGCGAAGGGCTTGACCAGGATGTGGACGCGCTTGGACGCGCCGGCCCCGCTGAAGGTGTCGCCGATCACCCAGCGCACGGTGTCGCCGGCCGAGACGGCGACCAGCCCCTCGCCCGGTTCGAGGGCGATGTCGCTGACCTGCTCGGGGGCGGCGTAGAGGCGGTACAGCGCTCCCTCGGTGAAGGGATAGACCTGGACGGCATTGATATAGCCGTCGCGGCTGGGCTCCAGCAGCGCCGTCTGGTTGGCGGCAGCAACGCGGGCGGCGGGCTTGCGCTTGTCCTGCTGCACCGGCGTTGGTGCCGGTGCCGGCAGCAGCTGGCCGGGCAGCGGCAACGGCTCGGCGATGGTGATGATCTCCACCGGCCTGGGCGGCTCGGGAATGGCGACCGCCGGTTTGGCCGGTTCCTGGTCGTAGGTGATGGCCGGCGGCGGCGCCGTCAGGGCGCAGGCGCCGAGCAGGAGGACGGACATCACCGTGGCGAGGCGAAGGAGGGTCATGGCGTTTCTCCGGGGTTGAGTTCGCGCGACCAGTTGAGGCCGGTGACGAACAGGCCGAGGGGGTTCCGGCGCAGGGACTCGGCGTCGGCGGGGGGACGGACGAGGATGGTGAGGATGGCGGTCCAGCGTTCGGTCTTGGCCAGCGCCCCCTGGCGGAAGGTCTGCTCGGCCCATTTGACCTGGAAGGATTCGGCCGAGACCCGCACCACGCTGGTCACTTGCACCGAGACGCTGCGCTCCCCCACCGCCTTGAACGGGTCGTTGGCGCGGGCATGGTCGTTGAGGAAGGCGGCGGCGCGGTCGGTGGCATAGGCGTAGGCTTCGAGCCAGTTCTGGCGCAGCACCACCGGGTCGATGGGAAGCGAGCGCACGTTCCCGATGAACCGGGCCAGGTGGTAGGCAATCTGGGCATCGGTCGGCCGGTAGGGCTCGGTCGCCGGCCCCACCGCCTGCACCGCGCCGAGCTTGTCGACCTCGACCACGTAGGGGGTGACGCGGCTCTTGCCCGACTGCCAGACCAGGCCGCCGGCCAGGCCGAGGGCGAGGCTCAGGCAGCCGAAGGCCATCAGCCGCCAGTTCCTGGCCTGGACGCGGGCCGAGCCGATGCGCTCGTCCCAGACCTGGGCGGCCCTCTGGTAGGGGGTGACCGGCTCCGGAGTGGCGCCGTAGCGTTGGGTGGTTCGCTTGAACATCGTTCAGTGCTCGTGTGTCAGGGGTTGATGGGAAAGGAGGGAAAAGCTCATCGCAAAGCTGTCAGTAACCTCGCGGGGTGAGAGGCCCTGCAGATCGTGCAACGCAGTGCGCGGCGACAAGCGGACGGGTGAGGTGAACCGGGTGCTTCCGGGGAGCCATAAATCAGCAGAACCCGTTGAAGCCGGACGCATGGGGACTTCCGCCCCCGTGATCGGTCCGGTGCGCGAGTCCGCCATGGAGAGGGAAACCGAACCGATGGCCGAAGCCTCGTCGAAACATGTACCCCGCCAACGCGGAAGTGGGCGGGACGGCCGCAAGGCCGGTGGAGCGCTGGTCCCCTTTGAGCACGGGGGGACCGGGGGTATGCGGACGACCGCACACCAGCCTTCGGGCGAGCCTGCGGGGCTCGAAGGCCGGAATCCACACGGGGTAGAGTCGGCTCCTGTAGCGGACCAGAGGTTAATGACGGAACCTGAGAACCCTATCCCCGCCTCTGGCGACCCGGCTTGCCGGGCTGACCAGATGACCGAAGCGACCGGTGACCGCGTGGACAGGGGGCGGAGCCTCCGTAGTAGTCCGAGGGCGGGAAAGCCGTCCACATGGCGAAGGGAGGCAGTGGATACTGCAAGCCAGCAGGGGGTGGACTTATGTCCGGCACGGTGAATACCGCGTTCGTCCCCGACATGCAGCGCAAGCTGTATCGGTGGAGTACCGCGAGCCCCGACAAGGTGTTCGCGGATCTGTTCAATCTCGTGTGCGATCGCAGAACGCTGGATACTGCATGGCAAAGGCTGGCCCGGAACCGGGGCAGCCAGACGCCGGGCACGGACGGCGTGACGCGACATAAGGTCGAAAAGCGTCCCGGCGGCGTGGCGGCGTTCCTCGCAGACATCCGCGAGGACCTTCGTCACGGCACCTATCGCCCCCAACCTGTCCGGCAACGGTTGATTCCGAAGCCGGGCAAACCGGGCAAGGTACGGCCGCTGGGGATTCCCACGCTCAAAGACCGCCTGGTACAAATGGCTTTGAAGCTCGTGCTGGAACCCATCTTCGAGGCGGATTTCTATCCGACCTCCTACGGGTTCCGGCCCGGTCGAAGCACCCACGACGCGCTGGCCACCGCCGTGCGTCGGATACAGCCCAAACCACGTGGCCCATCCAAATGCCGCTACGTGATCGAGGGCGATATCAAGGGGTGCTTCGACGCCATCGACCATCATGTTCTGATGGAACGGGTGCGGCGCCGCATCAGGGACCGCAAGGTCCTGCGGCTGATCCTCGCCTTCCTGAAGGCCGGCATCATGGTCGAAGGCACCGTCCGCCACCCCGTGACGGGAACACCGCAGGGGGGCGTCATCTCGCCGCTGCTGGCCAACGTCTATCTGACGGCCATCGACGAGCGATATGGACGGTGGTCTGTGCGCCCCCGCGAGCATCCCTCGCTCGCGGATTCCCGCCGGCAGCGCGACCGGCGGAATGGGCGACCGACGTTCCTCTCGGTGCGCTATGCGGACGACTTCGTCGTTTACACCGATGGAACGCTCGAACAGGCCGAAGCGGAAAAGCAGGCGCTGGCGGAGTTCCTCCGACGGGAACTGCGCATGGAGCTGTCGATGGAGAAGACCCGGATCACCGCCGTCGGGGAAGGCTACGACTTCCTCGGCTATCGGGTGGTGCAGGAACGGAGCAGCCGTACCGGACGAATGGTCGGCAAGCTCTTCATCCCGAAGAGCAAGCTCAAGGATCTGCGCCACAAGATCAAGGTAAAGGTTCGAGAGGCGCCGACAGGCAAGTCCCTCGCGGACCTCATTGACATGCTCAATCCCATCATCACCGGCTGGCGGAACTATTATCGGTACGCCAGCGGGGCCAGTCGGGACTTCACGGCCCTCGATTGGTGGATGTGGTGGCGCGTCGGCCGCTGGCTTCGGAAGAAGCATCGCAAGGCGAGATGGTGCGAATTGAAGCACCGCTTCACCGGAGACACGCGCGGGAACCAGAGGAGGTGGAGCGATGGCTCCACCAAGATCAGGTTCTTCCGGGAAGGGGGGACATCCCGCTTCCCATACCGGGGCATGCGGATACCGAACGGATGGAATGCCGACCCGGACGAGTGGTTCCAGCGTGGAGCCGACGAGTTCTGGCCGTCGTTCAACACCCTCGCACGTCAACTGTGAGGGCCACCCGCGGCGAATGCCGCGCATGGAGAGCCGGATGCAGGGAAACTCGCACGTCCGGTTCGGCGAGAGGGATGGAGAGACTTGCCTCAGCGATGGGGTAAAGCGCTTCATCTCTACTCATCCCGTTGATGGAGATCCGGATTGGCGCCATGGCCGGGCCGGTCGCCTTCCTTGACGGCCTGGGCGGCGACATGGGTGTGGGCGCGCAGCCGCTGTTCGGACTGCAGCCGGCGGGCCCAGGCGGGGACGGATGTCGTGGCGGCGTTGGCTGGGCCGGCCGATGCGGACGGCAGCGCCCCGCCGGTGGCGCGCCACGCGCCCTGGCGGCCGGTGGCAGCAGCTTCGGCCATGGTGCCGGACAGACGCTCGGCCGTGCCGCGTGCTCCCTGTCCCACCATGCCGGCACCGGCACGGGCGACACCGGCGATCCCGGCACCGATGCCGGCCAAGCCGGAAGCGCCTGAGGTGGCCTGTCCCAGCTGATAGGCGGTGGCGGCGCCGGAGCCCAGGCTGGAAGCGGCCCGGAGGGCGGACAGCCCCGCCGCTCCGCCGGCGCGGGCCAGTCCCATGGCGGCGGCGCTGCCGGCCATGGCCCCGGCGGCCAGACCGCCGACGGTGCCGATGGCGGCGCCGGCGCCCAGTTGCGGCGCGCCGGAGACCAGGCCGGCGGCGATGCCGGGACCGAAAATGCCGAGGCCGAACAGGGCGATGGAGGCCAACACCAGCGACATGGCGTCGGCCAAGCCGGGCGGCCGGCCCGCCAGCGCGCCGGTGAACTGGCCGAACAAGGTGGTGCCGATGCCGGTGATCACCGCCAGCACCATCACCTTGATGCCGGCCGACACGACGTTGCCCAGCACCCGCTCGGCCAGGAAGGCGGTCTTGTTCCACAGCGCGAAGGGCACCAGCACGAAGCCGGCCAGGGTGGTCAGCTTGAACTCGAGGATGGTGATGAACAGCTGCACCGACAGGATGAAGAAGGCCAGCACCACCACCGCCCAGGCGAACAGCAGCACCAGGATGGTGACCAGGTTGTCGAATACCGTGGTGAAGCCGATCAGCGAGCCGGCCTGTTGCAGCAGCGGCCACGCGGCGGTGAAACCGGTGGCGGCGATCTGGCCGGGACGCAGCAGGTTTCCCGCCGTCAGCCCCGACCCGCTGGCGGTGAGGCCGAGCCCGGCGAACGAATCGAACAGGATTTGCGCCAGGCCGGCGAAGTTGTTGAGGATGAGGGCGAAGGCGCCGACATAGAGCACCTTCTTGACCAGCCGGGCGATGATGTCGGTCTCGCCGTCGAGCGCCCAGAACAAGCCGGCCAGGGTGAGGTCGATGCCGATCAGCACCGTGGTGAGGAAGCCGACCTCGCCGCCCAGCAGGCCGAAACCGCTGTCGATGTACTGGATGAAAGTCGCCAGGAAGCTGTCGATGATGCCGAGGTCGCCCATGGTCGCCTCCCGTCAGTTGCCGTAGGCCGACCCGCTGCCCATGAACTGGGCGAAGGCGGCGCGAGCCTGCTCGGCGCCCTCGGCGGCACGCGCCTGGTCCAGCGCCTGCGCCCGGTACTGCGCCGCCATCAGCGACTGCATCTGGAGCTGCTGCTTGACCGACAGCGCGGTCAGCTGGTTGCCGGCCTGGGTCGCCTGCAGCGCACCCCCCGCGCCTTGCGAGGCGGTGACGATGTCGGACAATGTCGCGGTATCGGCCTGGACGTTGCGGGCGACCTGGGCCTGCACCACCAGCGTCCGCTGGAAGGCGCCCATGGCATCCTGCCAGCGCCGGCGGGCATCGGCCGCCCGCTGGTCGGCGCTCACCGACGCGCCATACTGCTGGGGATAGCTCTGGGCGAAGGCAGCGTTGGTGGCGGCCACCTCCAACGCGATGCCCTGGCCCTGGTTGATCAGCGCCTCGATCTGGTTGAGCGCCGACACCATGCCGGCCAGGGCCGAGAAATCCAGGCGCGCCAGATTGCGGGCCTGGTTCTCCAGCATCAGCGCCTCGTTCTGCAGCGACAGGATCTGGTTGCTGATGATTTCGATCTGCTGGCTGGCCTCGATCACACTCTGGTTGAAGGCGTTGATGTCGAACACGATCATCTGGGCGCGGGCCGGCGGAGCGGCGAGCAGCAGGGCGGCAAGCAGGAGGGTTGGAAGCTTCGCTGCGGGCTGCCGCCCGCGCCTGCCCGGGAGTGCAGCTCCCGGACCCTCAGTTTTCCTGTTCATGTTCATGCCGGGTCCGGGAGGCCCTGCCTCCCGGCCGGGGCATGGGGCGGGAGCCCCATAGGACGAAGTCCTCATGGCACGTTCTCCATGGTGGTGCGGTGAAGGATGTCGACCGCCCAGCCCAGGCCCTTGGCGGTGAGCCAGGTTTCGGCGAAGGGCGTGTCGGGCTGCTCGGCCAGCAGGCGGTCGATCAGCGCCTGGTCGGCGGGCGACGAGGCGGCACAGAAGGCCAGCGTCACCGGCTCCAGGCCGAGCTCGAACAGGCGGTTGCCGCGGCGGGATTGGAGGTAGTAGTCGCGCTTCGGCGTGGCCTGGGCGATGAGCAAGATCTGGCGGTCGTTGAGGCCGAAGCGCTGGTAGACGGCGCGGGATTGCGGTTCGACGGCGCGGTCGTTGGGCAGGAAGATGCGCTGCGGGCAGCTTTCGATGATGGCGGGGGCGATGGAGCTGTCGGCGATGTCGGCCAGCGACTGGGTGGCGAACACCACCGACACGTTCTTCTTGCGCAGCACCTTGAGCCATTCGCGGATGCGGGCGGCGAACAGCGGGTTGTCGAGGAACACCCAGGCTTCGTCGAGGATCAGCAGCGTCGGCCGTCCGTCGAACCGTTCCTCCAGGCGGTGGAACAGATTGGTGAGGACGGGAAGTACGGCGGAGGGCTGGTTCATCAGCGCCTCGGTCTCGAAGCACTGGACATCGGAGAGCGCCAGCCGGTCCTCGGCGGCATCGAGCAGGCTGCCGAACGGCCCCTCCAGGGTGTAGGGCATCAGCGCCGCCTTGAGCGCGTTCGCCTGCAACAGCAGCGACAGGCCGGTCAGCGTGCGTTCCGCCACCGGCGCCGAGGCCAGGCTGAGCAGCGCCGACCACAGCGCCGCCTTGATTTCGGGCGTGACGGTGACCTTCTCGTGGGCCAGCAGGGCGGCCAGCCAGTCCACCGCCCAGGCGGCCTCCTCAGGGAGATGGATGCGGGCCAGCGGCTGGAAGGCGAGCGCGCCGCCCCCGCCCAGGGCGTAATGCTCGCCGCCCATGGCCAGCGTGGCGGCGCGGGCCGAGTTGCCCTTGTCGAACAGATAGATCTGAGCGCGCGGATAGCGGCGGAACTGCATGGCCAGCAGCGCCAGCAGCACCGACTTGCCGGCGCCGGTGGGACCGACGATCAGCAGGTGGCCGACGTCGCCCACATGGGTGGACAGGCGGAACGGCGTGGCGCCGCTGGTCTTGGCCAGCAGCAGCGGCGGGCCGCCCAAATGGTCGTTGCGCTCCGGCCCCGCCCATACCGCCGACAGCGGCACCAGATGGGCGAGGTTTAAGCTGTGAACCGGCGGCTGGCGGATGTTGGCGTAGACATGGCCGGGCAGGCTGCCGAGCCAGGCTTCCACGGCGTTGACCGTCTCGCGGATGGTGGCGAAGCCGCAGCCCTGGATCACCCGCTCCACCGCGCGCAGCTTCTCGGCGACGCCCTGGCGCGAGTCATCCCACACGGTGACGGTGGCGGTGAGGTGGCCAAAGGAGACGTGGTCGCCGCCGAGCGCCTGCAGGGCCAGATCGGCGTCGGCCGCCTTGTTCTCGGCGTCGGTGTCGAGGAGCTGGGCCGGCTCGTTGTAGAGCACCTCGCGCAGCAGCGCGGTGATCGACTTGCGCTTGGCGAACCACTGCCGGCGCAGCTTGGTCAGCGTCCTGGTCGCCTCGGTCTTGTCGAGCGCCAGAAAGCGGGTGACCCAGCGGTAGGAAAAGCCCAGGTGGTTGAGTTCGTCGAAGATGCCGGGCCGGGTGAGGTTGGGGAAGCCCAGCACCGTCAGCGTGCGCAAATGCTGCTCGCCCAGCATGGGCTCCAGCCCGCCGATGAACGGCGTGTCCACCAGCACGGAATCGAGATACATGGGCGTGCTGGGCACCGCCACCGGATGGCGCCGGGTGGAGATGGTGCCGTGCAGGTAGGTGAGCGTGCCGGCATCGTCCAACGGCACGAAGTCCGGCATCAGCCCGGCCAGCAGGTCGAAGGCGCGGTCGGTCTCGGCGATGAAGGCGTCGAGATGGTCGCGCGGTCCCCGCTCCTCGCCCTTGGGGCCGTCCAGCAGCGCCTGCTCGGCGCGACGCAGCTCATCGGCGGGCGGCAGCCACAGCAGCGTCAGGTGATAGGCGCTCTCGAAATGGGCGCCGTCCTCGAAGGCGGCGCGGCGCTCGCGGTCGACCAGCCAGGAGGCGGGATCGGGGAAGGTGCTGTCGGGATAGCCGGGCACCGGGAAGCGCTCGGCCTCGAAGAACAGCGCCCAGCCGGAGCCGAAGCGCCTGAGCACGTTGTTGAGGCGGGCGCACACCGCCACCAGTTCGGCCTCGGTGGCGCTGTCGAGGTCGGGGCCGCGGAAGCGGACGGTCCGCTGGAGGCTGCCGTCCTTGTTCAAGACCACGCCCGGCGCCACCAGCGCCGCCCACGGCAGAGTGTCGGCGAGGCGGTCGGGATGCGGGCGGTATTCGGCGAGATTCAGCATGCCAGGGTCCCCTTGTGTCGGAGATGGCGGGCCAGCACTTCGGCGAAGTGCGGGTCGCGCTTGGCGGCGAGGGCCGCGAGGGTCTGGCCGAGCGCCCACAGGGCAATCCCGGCCGGCCAGAGCTGAAGGCCGAGGCCCAGGGCGGCGGCCACCGTCCCATTGACGATGGCCACCGCGCGGGGGGCGCCGCCGAGCAGGATCGGCTCGGTCAGCGCCCGGTGCAGCGGGACCTCGAAGCCCTCGATGGGCGAGGAGGCGGTCATCCCACCAGCGCCCCGCCGCCGAAGGAGAAGAAGGAGAGGAAGAAGCTGGACGCGGCGAAGGCCACCGAGATGCCGAAGACGATCTGCAGCAGCCGGCGGAAGCCGCCAGAGGTGTCGCCGAAGGCCAGCGACAGGCCGGTGGTGATGATGACGATCACCGCGATGATCTTGGCGACCGGCCCCTGGACCGAATCGAGAATCTGCTGCAGCGGCGCTTCCCACGGCATGTTGGAGCCGGCGGCGTAGGCCGGGGCGGCGAGCATCAGGCTGGTGGCGGAGGCCAGCAGGCGGAGGGAGGTGGTGCGGACGCAGGCAAAAGCACGCATGACGGTTCTCCTAGGAGTGAGGCTGGTGGGGGAGGTATTCGGCGATGGCGTAATCGCCGTGGGCGTCGAGGCCGGCCACGCGGGCGATGGTCTCGACGCGGCGCGCGAGTCCGCGGCCCTGGATGAACACCACCAGGTCGACGGTCTCGGCGATCAGGCGCCGGGGCACGCCCACCACCGCTTCCTGGATCAGCTGTTCCAGGCGGGTGAGCGCGGCACGGGCGGAATTGGCGTGCAGGGTGGCGATGCCGCCGGGATGGCCGGTGTTCCACGCCTTCAAGAGGTCGAGGGCCTCGGGCCCGCGCACCTCACCGACGATGATGCGGTCGGGGCGCAGGCGCAGCGTCGAACGGACCAGGTCGGCGAGGCCGACCACGCCGGGGCGGGTGCGCAAGCTGACACAATCGGGGGCGGCGCATTGCAGCTCGCGGGTGTCCTCGATCAGGATCACCCGTTCGTCGCGGCCCGCCACTTCGGCCAGCAGGGCGTTGGCCAGCGTGGTCTTGCCGGAGCTGGTGCCGCCGGCCACCAGGATATTGCGGTGCTCGGCGACGGCGCGCCTGAGCGTCGCCGCCTGCAGCGGGGTGACGATGCCGGAGTCCCGGTAGTCGTCGAGGGTGAACACCTGCCCCGCCGGCTTGCGGATGGCGAAGCACGGACCGGGGGCGACCGGCGGCAGCAGGCCCTCGAAACGCTCGCCGCCGCTGCCGTCGTCGCCCACCGGCAGCTCGGCGCTGACGATGGGAGAATCGGCATGGACCTCGGCGCGGGCGTTGGACGCCACCAGGCGGACGATGCGCTCGACCTCGGCGGCGGCAAGCCGCTGGCCGGTGTCGATACGGCCTTCGCCCAGGCGGTCGAGGCGCAGGCTGCCGTCCGGATTGACCATGATCTCGATCACCGCTGGATCGGCCAGCGCGGCGGCGATGGCCGGGCCGAAGGCGGTGCGCAGCATGGCGCGGCGGCGCTCCACCGATTCCGGGTGCGCGGTCACGACCCACCCTCCGGCTTGGCTGCCTGCCGGTCGAGGACCTGGCGCGACAGCCGCTTGCCCTCGGCGAGGCGGCGGGCCACCTGCTCGATGAAGCTCTCGAAGCGGTCCTGGCCGAGCACACGCGCCGCCTTCTGCTCGGCCTCGGGCAGCGACGGGATCACCGTGAACTGGAAGCGGATGAACAGGGCCAGGCTTTCCAGCAGGATCTCCTGGTCGCGCTCGATGCGCTCCAGGGCACGGGACAGACGGTCGAGCCGGACCTGCAGCATGGTGTCGAGCTCGCCGGCCGCCTGGCGGTCGAGCCAGGCGCGCAATGCATCGGAGACGATGGCCGATTTCGAGCTGCCCGGCTTGGCTGCCAGTTCGTCGAGGCGGGCCGACAGGGCCTTGTCCAAATAGAGGTGATGACGGGGCTTCATGGCGGCCTCCTTCAGAAATCGGGCAGTAGGTCGTGGGGATCGTTGGCGCGGCCGTCGCCTTCGTTCATGGCGTGGGCGCGGGTGATGGCGGATCTGAGCGGATCAATGCCGGGGGCGCGGCTCTGGGCGGGATTGTCGAGGTCGTCGTCGAGCAGCCGGACGTCGTCGGCCGGGCCGTCGTCCTGGGCGCGGACAATTTCCTCCTCGGGCAGGCCGGGATGGCGCAGCAGGCCGCCCTCCTCCTCGGCACCGCCGCCGAAATCGAGCTCCAGCTGCTGGGCCAGCCGGGCATCGGCCGTCCGCACCTGGCCGCTCCAGTCGTCCTTCCGCGCCGCCGGCCGGTCGCGATAGAAGTGGCCGTCGGTGGCCAGAATCGGCGCCGGCAGCACACGGGTGATGAAGTTGCGGTCCTGGTAGTAGCGGAGCTTCCTGGCCCGGATGGGCGCGAGGCCCGAGACCAGCACCAATTCGTCGGCGGGCGGCAGCTGCATCACCTCGCCGGGGGTCAAGAGCGGCCGGGCGGTCTCCTGGCGGCTGACCATGACGTGGCTGAGCCACGGGGCCAGCCGGTGGCCGGCATAGTTGCGCTGGGCCCTGAGCTCGGTGGCGGTGCCAAGGGCGTCGGAGATGCGCTTGGCGGTGCGCTCGTCGTTGCTGGAGAACGCGATGCGGACGTGGCAGTTGTCGAGGATGGCGTTGTTGTCGCCGTAGGCCTTGGAGATCTGGTTCAAGGACTGGGCGATGAGGTAGGCGCGGATGCCGTAGCCGGCCATGAAGGCGAGCGCGGTCTCGAAGAAGTCGAGCCGCCCCAGCGCCGGGAACTCGTCCAGCATCATCAGCAACTGGTGGCGGCGGCGCTTGGCCGGGTCGCCTTCCAGGGTCTCGGTGAGGCGGCGGCCGATCTGGTTCAGCACCAGCCGGACCAGCGGCTTGGTGCGCGAGATGTCCGAGGGCGGGATGACCAGGTAGAGCGACACCGGGCGCTCGGCATCGACCAGGTCGGCGATGCGCCAGTCGCAGGCCGCCGTGGTCTGGGCCACCACCGGATCGCGGTAGAGGCCCAAGAACGACATGGCGGTGGACAGCACGCCCGAGCGCTCGTTGTCGGACTTGTTCAGCACCTCGCGGGCGGCCGAGGCGACCACCGGATGGACCTGGGGGTTGTCCGGCGTGCCGAGATGGTTGGTGGCCATCATGGCCCTGAGCGTGTGCTCGAAGGAGCGGCGGGGATCGGACAGCACCCCGGCAACCCGGGCCAGCGTCTTCTCCTCCTCGGCGTAGAGCACATGGAGGATGACGCCGACCAGCAGCGAGTGGCTGGTCTTTTCCCAGTGGCTGCGCCGCTCCAGCGCCCCTTCCGGATCGACCAGGATGTCGGCGATGTTCTGGACGTCGCGGACCTCGTGGGGTCCTTTCCGCACCTCCAGCAGCGGGTTGTAGCGGGCCGAGCGCGGGTCGGTGGGGTTGAACAGCAGGCAGTGGGAGAACTTCCGCCGCCAGCCGGCGGTCAGCTGCCAGTTCTCGCCCTTGATGTCGTGGATCACCGCCGAGCCGGTCCAGCTGAGCAGCGTCGGGATGACCAGGCCGACGCCCTTGCCCGAACGGGTCGGCGCGAAGGCCATGACATGCTCGGGGCCATCATGGCGGAGGTACTGCCCGCCGAGGCGGCCGAGGAACACGCCAGCCGGCTTGAACAGTCCGGCGGCTTCCACCTCGGCCTTGGTCGCCCAGCGCGACGAGCCGTAGGTGGTGACCAGCCGGGTCTGGCGCGCCCGCCACAGCGAGCCGATCACCGCCACCAGGCTGCCGATCAGCCCGCCGGATGCGGCCAGCGTCCCGGCCTTCTCGAACACCCACGGGGCATAGGCGTCGAAGGCGTACCACCACTCGAACAGCCGCCACGGCAGGTAGACCGGCCAGCCGAACAGCTCGAACCACGGATCCCCCAGCCGGGCCTGATACCCCAGCATAGCCGCCGCCCATTGGGTGGCCGCCCACAGGGATCCGATGACGATGGCGAAGACGATTGCGATCTGGCCGATGAGGATCTTGGTTGGGGTCATGCCCGGCTCCCGGACGACCACGGCACCATGCCGCGGGACGGGATTCAGGGGATCACCGACGCCAGGAATCGAAAATCGCGTTTAGTTACGCTGGGTTACGCTCATCTCTGGCCGCCCCGAGGTGGGCGTATCGGGGGACGGTTGGGCGTAAACATGCCGTGCCTCGGCCTAGCGGCCACCCGAACCGCCTTGCGGGAAGGCTGCCCGGCCATTATATTTCCGATGCATCGGAAGATTTTTACGGATGGGCGCCATGAATGCCGAACTGCTGACTCCCGCCGAAGCCGCCATCGTCGCCAGCGTCAGCGTGCGCGATGTCAACCGGGTCATCGACGAGAAGATCCTGCCCGAGGGGTTCTACACCGTGGCGGAGGGCCGCCGGGTGCGGCTGGCCGCCTGCCCGCTGGTCGGGTTCTACTTCCGCGCCGCCGGGGCGCTGACCGCCGAGGAGCGCCTGCGTCTGATCGGTCGCTTCTCAGAGCGCATGGTCGGCCCGATGGCGGAGCGGCCGCTTTCCGGCTGGCGGACCGCCGACTGGACCGTCAAGGACGGGTTTCTGACGGTCGATCTCAAGGACTTCGTCGCCGACGCCGACGACCGCGCCGCCCGGCTGGCGGCGGCGCAGGACATGGTGATGGAGGATCCCGCCATCCTCGGCGGCACGCCGGTCATCCGCGGCACCTGCATTCCAGTCTACGACGTGGTCGCCTCGGTGGCGGCGGGCCTGCCGCGCGAGCGCATCCTCGCCGCCTATCCGGGGCTGGACGACACCATGGTGGACCTCGCCGTCCTCTACGCCGAAGCCAACCCGGTGCGCGGCCGCCCCCGCCGCTTCGCCGCCCTGCCGGCCGATGCCGTCGTCACCGCCGAGCGCACCGTCCCGAGGCGCCGCCGGGGATGAAACTGCTCATCGACGAGTGCCTGAGCGAGGAACCCTGCCGAAGGCGGAGAAGCGCGGATGTGATGACGCGCGGTCCAGGACTCAGCCGGCGCAGCAGGACAGTTTCTTGACATCCTTTCCGAATCCCAGGGCGGCGAGTTTGATGCCTTCCACCATGGTGAGGTACGGAAACAGGGTGTCGGCCAGATCGGCCACCGTCAGCCCGTGCCGCAGCGCGAGCACCGCCGTCTGGATGCTGTCGCCCGCCTCGGCGGCCATGATGTGAGCGCCAAGGAGTTTGCCGCTCCCACGCTCGGCGACCAGCTTGATCAGCCCCCGCGTGTCACGGGCCGCCAGGGCGCGCGGCACGAGGTCGAGGCCCACCGTCACGGCCCGGGCGTCTATTCCCTGCCGCTGCGCCCCCTCCTCGGTGAGACCTACCGAGGCCACCTGCGGGTCTGTGAACGTCACATCCGGCATGGTAGACGCATCGTAGCGGCGGCTGTCGCCGGTCAAGGCATTCTCGGCGGCAAGCTTGGCGCCGTAGGCGGCCATGTAGACGAACATATCCCGTCCAGTCACGTCGCCAGCGGCGTAGACGTCCGGTCTTGTCGTCCGCATCCATTCATCGACCAGCACGCCGCCATTGGCGGCGAGTTGGACGCCCGCCTGTTCGAGGCCGAGGCCGCCGGTGTTGGGCTTCCTGCCGGTCGCCACCAGCAGCCGCTCGGCCGTCACGACAATCCGTTCGCTGATTTTGGCGCTGAGCGCGAGGGCGATGCCGCCGCCCTCCCTGGCAACCGATTGGTAGGACACGCCGCAGCGCACGTCGATGCCCTCGTCGCGGAACGTGGTCGCCAGCGCCTCGCTGATGGCGGGTTCGGCATGGGGCAGCAGGTGGGACCGGCAGACGATGGTCACCTTGACGCCGAGGCGAGCGAACATCTGCCCGAGTTCGCAGCCGATCACCCCACCGCCGATGACCACCAGTGACGCCGGCAGGGTTTCCAGGCTGAGGGCTGCCGTGCTGTCGAGCCACGGCACGCCCTCGATGCCGTCGATGCGAGGCAGCGATGCCGACGCGCCGGTGGCGATGATGGTCTTTCCCGGCGTGTAAAGGGTGCCGTTGACCACCACGCCGTCGGCGGTCAGGCGCGCCGCCCCTTCGACATAGGTGGCGCCGGGATAGGCGGGCAGCAGGTCGGAATATTTGGCTTTGCGCAGGCTGGCCACCAGCTCGTCCTTCTGCGCCACCAAGGTGCGCCAGTCGTCAAGGCGGGCCTCCGCCCGGATGCCCGCGAAGCGGGACGCACTGCGGGCCTGATGGAAGGTTTCGGCGGCCCGGATCAGCGTCTTGGAGGGAACGCAGCCGACGTTGACGCAAGTGCCGCCGATGGTGCCGTGGCCCACGAGCAGAACCCGAGCCCCAAGCTCGGAGGCCCGGATGGCGGCGGCGAAGCCCGCCGATCCCGCGCCGATGACGGCGAGATCGGGGGACTTCGTCTGTCCGCCTGTTCCGCAGCAATGGCTTTCCATGGTCATCACCTCTCTCCCTTCTTGCCGGTTGGCATGATGCAGCAATTATTTCCACTGGCCGTTCCCGCACGTGAGCGCCGAGGCAGCCCGAAGACAACCAGCGCCAGAGACAGAGCCATCAGCGGCAGCAGGACGTAATCGGCCCCTGCCGCCCACGCGGCCAGCCCCAACGCGCCGAGGATCACGCCAAGGATTGGCGTGGCACAGCAGATGGCGGTGACGCCGCGCCGATGATTTCTACGCGAACCAGGATTCGCTCGTTCATTTGGCCGCGACCTTCGCTGGATATCCGGCCTTGGTCGTCGCTTCGGCCAGTGCGGCAGGCGTCGTCTTGGCGTCGTCGAATGATACGGTCGCGGTCTTGTCGGCGAACGACACCCGCGCGTCCTTAACACCCTCCACGCCCATCAGGACCTTCTTCACGATGGCCGGGCAGGCGGCGCAGTCCATGTTCTCCACCGCGAGGGTGACCGCCGTGTCGGCAGCGGTGGCGGTGCCGACGCCAAGCATGGCGAGCAAGGCGGCCATGAGTATCATTTTCATCTTTCGATCCTCACTTTTCGGCTTATGACCCCAGCAGGAGCGGGGCGGCATAGGGAAAGGCCACCGCGGCGATGATCAGCGCGACCGCCAGCCACAGTCCGGCCTTAACGATCCGGTGCGGCAACGGGCGCTCGCAGTTGCCATCGGCGCAGGAAGGCTGCCGGTGGACGCGCCGGAAGCCGAGAGCGAGGACGACGGCGGTGATGGCGAGAAACAGGGGCTGGTAAGGGGCGAGCGCCGTCAGGTTCCCCACCCAGGAGCCGCCGATCCCCAGCACGAACAGCAGCAGCGGCAGCAGGCAGCAGGAGGACGTGGCCAACGCCCCGGCGATGCCGCCCAGGGCGAGCCAGCCCAGCCGTCTCGATTCGGTCGCGGGTTGGTCGGTCATCATCGCGCATGCCTTTCGCGGTGGAATGGGAGTATCCTCGAATCTGTAGCGACTACAGGATCAAGGGGTATTTTTCATGGCGGCGGGCACAAAACAGGGCAGCAGGGCGCAGACCATCGGGGCGCTCTCCCGCCAAAGCGGCTGCAACATCGAAACGATCCGCTACTACGAGCGGATCGGCCTGATGGCAAATCCGCTGCGCACGGCCAGCGGCAGGCGGCTCTACGGCCAGGGGGAACTACGGCGCCTCCGGTTCATTCGGCGCTGCCGCGAGTTGGGCTTCAGCGTCGATGAAATTCGCGGCCTGCTGGCGATGGTGGACGGCGGGCAGATGACCTGCGGCGAGGTCCTTACAAAGGCGACGGCGCATCTGGAGGACATCCGCCGCAAGATCGCCGACCTGGAAAGGATGGCGGGAACCCTGGAGGCGATGATGGCGCAGTGCCACGGCGGCGCAGTGCCACGGTGCCCGATCATCGATGAGTTGGCTGGCGGTTGAATGGCATCAGAGCAGCCGTCCTCCAATCGGCCTTCATGTTAACGGTGGGCAGACTGGGTTTGCGCCGGGGCAAACGCTCATCCGCGCGGACATCTCACGAAATCGACGGCCCACGCTGCCGCCCCAGCGTCCAGGAAATCGAGTCTCCCCGCACGATCCCCACCACCGGCTTGCCGAGATGGCGCTCCAGCACCGGCCGCCAAGGCACCAGGGTGAATTCCCGGCTTTTCTCGATGACCGCGAATTTGCCGCTGATCAGGTCGAGACGGCGGCGGACGGTGCCCTCGATGCGGCCCTGGTCCGGGGCCTCGGCATAGGGCAGGCCCAGCTCGGCCGAGAGCTGGCCGGCGACACGGGCGAGTTCGCGGCGGCGCAGCACGGCAAGCAGGTTGCGGCGAAAGATGATCTGGTCCTGGCATTCCTCGGCCAGGCCCTGATCGATCAGCCATTGGCGGCGCTGAGCCAGCGCCGATTTCACCTCGCGGCCGAAGCCGGCATCGCGGACGGACGACGGACCTTCAGCGACCAGCTCGCGATCGAGCCAGGTGGCGGCGTCGGTGCCGGCTAGGCGGTCGAGCGGCAGCGGCGACAGCACGTGCACGGTCACCGGCGCCGCGCGGGCCTGCGTCCGCTCGTAGGCCGCTGCCCGCTCCAGGTGGTCGGGGGCGATGATCCAGGTGCCATCGGGCTGGCGCTCGACGCTGCCGGCAAGCCGGCGCATGGCTTCGAGGCGGCGCACGTGGGTCTCGGCGAAGGCGGCGGTGGCGGTGGGATCGTGACGGAGGTGGATGTCGACGCTGTAGCGCCCGCCGTGGGCGGCGGCGACCTCGGCGATGGTGCGGTCCGCCGCCCTGGGCCCGGCGCGCTTGGGATCGAGCGCGACGATGCTGCCTTCCGGGATCGGCTCGATGGCCTCGCCCCTGCCGATGCCGACGTAATGGGCCCGTCCGTCGATGCCGTCGACGATCAGGTAATGGCGGTCGTTGATCTCGTCGGCCAGCCCGCGCTCGATCACCCGCCCGACCAATCGGCCGGCCTTCGGGTCTCCGGGGTCGTAGATGGCGAGGTCGGTGCCGGCGCGCGCCAATTGGGCCGCGGACAAAGCCCGGTGCATGGCCTTGATGATGTCGCCGCGCTCGCCGAGCCCGCGCAAGGTCGGCTCCAGCTCCGGTGAGAAGTGCCACCGCCCCGGCTCGATCTCCTCGGCGAGGCCGAGGCGGTGCAGCTTCTGCAGCCGGCCGGCGCGCAAGGATTGGTGGAAGGGGTCGCCGCCGGCGCCCGGGCCGACCATTCCCTGCCCGTCCACCTCGCGCAGCAGCGCGCGGTCGAGGCTGGTGAAGCGCTCCTGCTCCACCTCCCGACGCAGGCGGTCCTCGATTTCGCGGTCGGTGCGGGGACCGAGGTCGAGGGAGACGATCTCGGCAGCGCGCTCGCGCATGCCGACGGCGAGGTAGTCCCGCGCGATGACCAGGTCGTGGCCGGTCTCGTCCCTACCGCGCAGCACCACATGGGTGTGGGGATGGCCGGTGTTGTAGTGATCGACCGCCACCCAGTCGAGCTTCGTCCCCAAATCCTGCTCCATCCGCGCCATCAGCCGGCGGGTCAGCGGCTTGAGGTCGGCATATTCGGCGCCGTCCTCGGGCGAGACGATGAAACGGAACTGGTGGCGGTCACCATCGGCGCGGTCCAGAAACGCCTTGCCGTCGGCGCGGTCGTGGCCGGCGTCGTAGAGTTGTCCCGGCGCGCCGTCGCGGGTGACGCCGTCGCGCTGAATGTAGCGCAGGTGCAACTGCGCCGCTTTCATCCCCGTTCCCTTCAGCTTGACGATGCGGGTCTTGATGACCACCCGGCGCGAGCGGAAGGCGCCGTAACGGTCGCGCGCCGCCAGCACGCGGCCGACGCCGCTGCCGCGCCCGATGCGGCTGCCGGAGAAGCGCTTCGCCGTTCCCGGGCGTTTCCAGCCGCCGGCGCGGCTGACGGCGGTCAGCACCCGGCTGACGTAGCGTTTCGCCGCGCGATTGCCGAGCGTGCGGATCCTGCCCAGACGCGGCCTGAAATCGTCGTCGATCGCCATGGTGGTTTCCTCGCCGAAAATGGCCGTGTCACACAGATGGCGCCAGGAAGAGGGCGCATGGCGCCAGGCTAACTCGATGTGCAGACAGGAGAATCGGCGCTGACGGCGCCAGAGCTTTATCTTGCCCTGCCTCCTTTCCCTTTCCGGTGCCGCTCCATTGCCCCGTCCGTCCTACGCTCATCTACGCTCTCCTTCACCGGCGACCTGGTCGGCATGGGCACGGACAATGATGAAAACCGTGCGTTCGCCAGTTGATTTCCGAGGAAGAATGGCAGCGTCCGACTTGGCCGGAGATGCCGCGGTGAGACCCACGAACAGCGTCCGCCATGGTGGCGAAATTGTCTCGCCAATAGGCATTTGCGGGCGTCCGGATGCCTGCGCGGCCAGGGCCAGCAGGTAGAATTCCGTCTCCGCCGGCAGTTTTCGGCCGTCCCGCAAAAGGGCCTCCACCCGCTCCGGACCGGCATGGTAGGCGGCGAATCCACCCGGGCAGCCGAAGCGGTCCACCATGGCGCGCAAATAGGCGGCGCCGGCACGGATGTTGTCGCGCGGCACCGCCGGATCGGGGCCGAGACCATGGCGCAGCCGCATCTCGGCATAGGTCGCCGGCATCACCTGCATCAGCCCGATGGCCCCGGCCGGCGAGGTGATCGGCCGGCCATCGACCATCGCCCGGCCGCCGCTTTCCGCTCGCATGACGGCGCCGATCCAGGCGTCGGGAAGACTAAAATCCCGCGCCGCCTCGGTGATCATCGGCCGCCAGGGTGCGAGCGGATCGGGTGTCGGAAGTTCCCCGGTCGGGAGCGCGCAGAGGGCGGCGAGCGTCACCAGGTCCATAGCGCGACGAGCCTCCCGATGACGGCGTCGGCGGGAACCGCGCCGAAATAGCGGCCGTCGAAGGAGCCGGAAACGCCCTCCATCAGCAGGAAGACCTCGCCCGTACCGAGGCGTCGGCACCCCTGCCAAGCCGGCAGCGTTCGGGCCCAGGCATCGGCAGCGAGACGCACGGCGGCGACATGGCCGTTGATGGTGACGGCGGCGCCGAGACCGCAGATCTCGTCGCCGGCCTGAGCGGCAATGCGCTTGATGAGCGGTACGCCGGCCGGCAGATAGCTGCGCTCGGCGGCGAGGTGCGCGGCCTCGGCCGGAGGCCGGGCCAGCACCAGGTCGCCGGGCCGGACCGGTCCGCTCACTCTATAATAGAGCCCGAGCGGCGCGCTGGCGGTGGCGTTCCACACCAGGCGGGGCGCCGGATCGGCCAGCGCAGCGAAGCCGATCAGAGTGAGCCCGGCGAGGCCAAGGGCGAGCGTCACGCCCGGGTGCTTGCGCCCGCGCCGGCGCCGCGGCGGCGTCAGCACGCCGCTGGCGGAGAGGCGCTCACGCATCGGAGGTCGACCGCTTGGCACGCCCGGTCGACCAGGCGTCGAGGTCGTCGATGTGGTAGCGCACGTAACGGCCGTGCTTGCGATATTTCGGCCCGCCGCCGACCGTGCGCATCTTCTCCAGCGTCCGGCGCGACAGGCCGACATAGAAGGCGGCCTGGGCGGTGGAGAGGAACGGGCTGCCCTTTCGGGCATTGGCCGCCCGGGTGTTTTCGTCGTCCATGGACTCCCTCCGTCGCTGATGGACCAAGGGCGGCGCGAATGCCGCCAATGGGGCGAGGATGGGCGACGGAGGGGGCGCCCGGGGACGGGCGAAAACTCGCATCCGAGTTTTCGCCCCCTCTCCCTGGCCGGCGGGCGAAGCCCCCGCGCCGGGTGGCGCGGGGGCTGGTCGCCTCAGTCGGCCGGGTTCCAGATGAGGGCGAAGACGTCGTCGTCATCCTGGCCGGCGGCGCGGCCGAGGTTGGCGTAGAGCTTCCTGGGGCCAAATTCCGGCGCGGCGAGGCCGAGGCTCACGTAGCTCTTGCCCGAAGTCTCGCCCACCCGGATCCAGCCGGCGCCGATCTCCACGCCCTGGGTCAACACCCGGAAGTCCGGCTGCATGTCGTTGGCCTTGGCGCCATTGGGGATGATGTCGATGTCGGCGCGGATGGAGAGGGTCTTGATCTGGCCCTTGTAGCCGCCGGTGGGGAGCTTGGTGACGTAACCGATCGCAGGCATCTTTCGTCTCCTTGTTCGCTTCGCGGGGGCCATTCCCCCTGCGATGGCCGACCGTTGATGGGCGCGTCCGACCCCGGTGAACCCAGACGCCCGCAGGGCGTCCACCGTAGGTGGATGGCCAAAGGCCATCTGGGCCGAAGCAACGCGGAGGACCCGAGCGAAGGGCTTTTTTGCAGCGCAGCGGCCGCGAGGAGCCGCCGAAGGGGGCGGGGAAAAAAGCTCGGAGCGACGGTTTCACCGGGGACGGCGACGCCCATAGGTCTGGCGCTGGAGCAGGGGGATGGCCCGGTGAAGGACGAGACGGAAGCGCGCGGTTGATGACGCCACCGTGCCGACGGTAGGCACGATCAGGGGGCAGTCATACCTCTTGTCGACGCCGTGACCGCAACCATCCGAGGTGGCTCGGCGACGGGACAAGCGGCATCTTCCTAACGATCCAGGCCAACGGAACGTGGCGCCGGCTGCCATGGACCGAGGATATTTGGCCTGCATGACGAGAGCGCCATCCTTGCCGTACCGGGACGTTGGCATTCCTGTTCCGCAGATGTTGATGGCCGTATTGTCGGCGTCCACTGCCGGGTCGCTAGAACTGACGACCAATATCTCAACTGCGACCGCCCTTCTGAGGTGGGCCTGTTCGGCCGAGAAAGTCGCTCTTGCCCGTGATCCGAGATGACCGAAATGGGCCGGAAGCGGACCGTCCGACTTTTTGCGTCGAACGCGCGCGTGTGATCGCGAATGTTTCAGATATAGCGGGCGTAATCTGAACTGACCTTTTGGTCCGTCGTGTATTTCAACACCTCACCCACGGCCCGCGCCGCCCGGATCGGGATCGGTAGCTTCTGGTTCATCTGGGTGGAGTTCCAGTTGATCTTCGTCAGCGCGAGCACCTCGCTGGCGATTTGGGCAATTGTGCTGTCGCTTCCCTTATAAGGGCACAGCAAAAGGGGCTTGGGATCATACTGACCGGGGTACGTTCCGTAATAAGGCATGCTGCCATTCGTGTAGAGCAGGCCCTTTCCATCAAGCTCGACGAATGTCCCCCGCATCACAGGGTAGTTCCCGTCCCTCAAAACTTTTGCCGAGTATGATTCCTGCACCCAGACAAGGTCACGAAGCTCTGTCCCTGCCTCGTTCAGAGCCTCGAAAATCCCCTCCGCCTCTTCTTCGCGGAATTGCGACGTTTTCAGAACTATCACACGTGCAGGATAGTTCTTGTGATGGCCTTTGTAGGCGCTCAACGCATCGGCTATCAGTTGGTGGGCATCATCCTGCGTCATGTAGGGATGGCGGCCACGGCTTTCGGTCTGGGCACGCTTTCCCTTGAGAATGAATCCGCGCCCCCTTTCGTCGAACATCTGGGCGGCACTGGTGAATAGTTGCTGCCCTCCGACTTCGCGATAGAAGCTGATCCCGATGTAGCAGGCGGTAAACTCGCCATCCTGCGGCATCTTCCGCCATGGGATGCGACCCGTTCCCTTGTAATAGAGAGTCGTGAGCAGGTTCCAAGTCCGGTCAGCCTGATCCTGTATCTTCCGCGAGCTGCTCTCCTTGATCTTGCGCGGGATGCTGGCCTTCTCGTCGAACACATCCTCCCAGGCAATCTGGATGGGGAAGCTCAGGCCCATGGCTTTTGCCTTGAGCATGCCGCGGAAATCCGGGGCATCCGATCCGCCGCTGTCATCCTTCTCGACGGTCGCATTGGCATCAACCTTTGCATTCCACACACGTTCGATGAGGCTGATTGGCAGCGCCACGATGGCGACATCAGGCCGATGGCGGCTCTCGTCGAGGGTCTGAAGCTCCTGAAGGATCTCGTCGACCGCCATTTCGACGGCCTTGGCGTGATGTGGCTCCTTCCTGATCTTGTCAATCTTCGCCTGTGAGATGGCGGCGGTTGCACCATCCGGAATGTCGAATCTACAGCGGAAGGGGTTCTGGTTGCCGAGGCCGGGGAAGTCGGGGTGAAGGTTTGGATGCTTCTCACCCTTGCCCTGAAAACCAGCGGCGGCTTCGTCCAAGAATCTCTTGGTGTCCTCAACTGTTTTCGCACTGCCCACCACGGCGATGTTCACCACATCTCCGGTCGGGATTTGTAATGGTCCGGCTTCGAAGAGGCCCAGCCGCGGATCGGGATGGTGGTGCTTGTCGCCGAATTCGAGGTGCGGCTCTTCAAATATCTTTGTTTCGAACTTCATCCGAACAGCCGCTCCTGCTTGCTATCGGGTTCGGGCGCCGCCTTCTTAGGCGAACCCCAGACGTCCTCCGGCACTCGCGTCGAGAGTGCAACGGTCGGCGGTTCACCGAATTTCAGGCAGGGTGCGGACGAAGCTTGTGCGAATAGGCTCTTCGCATCCCGCTCCGGCTGAGTGAGAAAGCGGTGCCACATGATGACTTGGCCACGTAGAGAGGCGCTGTTATCCAGCCGCTTTTTGCCCGCCAGAAGTGCCCCAGGATATGAGTGGGGAATAAACCCGTTGGTTGTGAAAAAATAAGTCGGGTTAATCACCAAATACCATTGGTCGAACAATCGCTCAAAACGAGGTTGAAATGCGTGGTGTCGGACGAATTCCACTCTGGCCGTGTCACCCTTGCTGATTGACACGTTAACAACTTCTGTGGATGTTTTCTTTTTTGAGGCTTCGTACGCGAAGGTCCGTGTTGTGTTTTCAGCCTTTGCTCTGAAGTAAAATAGCTTGCCAACCTTGCTCCAACCGAGGTCAGCGCGGACCTGATGTCCGAAAGCACTCTTAAGGAGGTAGGCGAAGGTATTTTGTTCGTCGTGGTCTTCGTGGAAAGCCAAGTAGGAAGTGTCAATGCCCTCGACTTGATCGAGGTCGACAATTCGATGACAGGCATTTTCACGAGGATTCGAAAATGACCAGAATCTCCCGCCCTTGATAACCCAGTCGAAGCGTGCAGGCTCGTCAGCGCCCAGCAGGATTGCCGCGGCCTGCTTGGACGTGTAGGGCGTTGAGGAAACGAACATTTCCGTCGGCAACGTCAAGGGAAGTATGTTTACCAGCGCATCTTCCCCGCCTCCCAGCGGCGGAACATAATAGCCAAAGCCGGTCTTGGGTACTGTCAGCGCGGCGAGACGATCCACTGCGTTGGCGTCCAAGACGTCATTCGCTTTATCGAAATGGAGCTTTCGGTCATCAGGATTTGGGTCGAGCGTTACTGGCTTCCAATAAATCGTCTCATCGGATTTGCGATAGAGGACGATAATAATGGGGAGGTTTGACCCCTGCCAGTAGGCCAAGTCAGCCTGGCGAAGCAGATAGGTGAGCCCGCTATCGTCTTCTGACGAATAGCGTGCCGACTCTGTCGCTTTGACCTGAACCGCGATCATGCGGGCGAGCGGCTTCCCGTTGTCCATCACCTCCGCGATCCCGTCTATTCCAGCTTCCAGCCGTGAGCGGCCATCAAACTGAAAGCCGATATTGAGGAAGCGCAGACGAACTGCCGCTTCGCCGATCTCACCCAGAAGTTGGTTTGACGTGATGGTTTTGGACATGCCGTGATGGTAGAACAATTCAAGCACGCCGTTAAGCGTTTTTGGCTGGACCTGGGCCCGACCGCAGCGACGTCGTTGTGGGCTATGGCCTTGCGGCGTGCCGGAATCACTGGACCACGAATTAATGTCGAGCGCGGGTGGTTGGTCAGCAGATGGCTTGCGCCTGGCCGGCTGGAACCGCCACGACAAAGGCTTCGCCCCCGCGCGTCAGCGCGGGGGCGAAGCCCGCCGGTATTACCCCGGAAGAGGTAGGACGAAGGAAGAAAGCGGGCGGCGCCCCCTGCCGCCGCCCGCCATGACTCATTGGGTGGCGAACAGCCCGCCGATGGCGGCCCAATGCTCGGCGGCGCGCACCCCGCCCCGCTCGGTGTAGGCGCGCGCCGGGAAGGCCATCCATCCCGGCAGCCAGTTCTCCACCTTGGCGCGACCGTTGGCGCCCTCCAAACAGTCGCGGATGATCTTCTTTTGGGTGGCGGTTTTCTCGGTCAGATTGCCGTCGGCTACCATCTTGCCGGCCACCTCGGCCAGCATGGCGTTGATCACCGGCTTGTCGCGCATCAGTTCGAAGAAGGTGTCGTCGGGCTGCCAATGGGCGCGCATGTCCACCTTGAGATGCACGCCTGCCGCCTCCACCAGGGCACTGCCCGCCTCCAGGGTTTCACCCATCACCAGCGCGAGAACCGCCATCACCTCGGCCTCGGGCAACGCCAGCAAGCGGGCGAATATATCGGCGGCGGCGAAGCCGTCGCCATTGGCGCGGACCATATGGGAACGGTCCTCGGGCATGCCGAGGACGGCGAGCATTTCGGCCCGGCGGGCGGCGAAGGCAGCTTGCGCCGAACTGGCGGCAAGGCTGGCGGCGATGGCTTCGCCCCCGGCGTCCTGCGGCTCGGGTGATACCTGCCACAGCCGCGACCCGGCGATGGCATGGGCCAGCATCAGCCGCAACGCCACGCCGGGATGGTCGAGCAATACGGTACGGACGGCGGCATGGCGATGCAGATCAAGATAGGTCTGCAACGCCTTGGTCACCTCGGGGCGAACCGGCTTTTCCGTATCGCTTCCTGCCGGGTCGGTGCCGTTGGCGCGGCCCTGGCGCTTGGCCTCCTTGCGCGACAGCCAGCCCTCGAATACCTCCACCTCGCCCCGCTGGCTGACGGTGACGAACACCTTGCCGCCCTTCTTCTTCGGGGTCTTCTCGTAATCCCATTCGTGGAAGCGCTGGCCGGTTTCCAGCACCTCAACCGCCGGCCAGCCGGCGGCCAACAGGTTGTCCCGCTTGGCGGCGACGGCGCGGTTCTGCAGCGTCCAGAACTGTTCGGCATCGGCGAAATAGGCATCCTCGCCGAACAGGTCGGTGACGATTGGCCCGGTGTAGTCCTCCAGCGGGAACAGCGCCACCTTGGTGGAGAGGGAATTGCCGCCGAACAGCCATTGCTTCAACTGGAAGCCGCGCGGGGCATGGGCCTCCTTGTCGGCATAAAGGCGGTGCCATTCCTTCTGCTGCACCTTGCTCGCCATGGTGAGATGGCGGACGGTTTCCGCATCGATCTCGCCCTTGCGATAAAGTGAACGGATGGCCGGCAGCAGGTTGCCCAGCGCGAGACGGCGCCGCACCATGATTTCGGTAATGCCGAAGGTGGCGGCGATCTGAGCGACGGTGCGGCCTTCCTTGATCAGGCGGGAAAAGGTTTCGTGCTGGGCCATCTCGTCGGGATCGAGGCGGGCAAGGTTCTCGATCAGCGAGGCTTCCAGCGCTTCGGCGTCGTCGCCCGGCGCCATCACGGCGCAGGGCAGCGGCTCGATCTCGGCGCCATCCTCGGCCAGGGCCTTGGCGGCGAAGTAGCGCCGCCGCCCGGCCACCACCTCGAATCCCTCATGGTTGGGGCGGACCAAGAGCGGTTGCAGGATGCCGCGCGCGCGGATGCTGGGCAGGATGTCGGAGACGTCGGGGGCGGCCTTGCCGTGACGCATGTTGAGGGCGGACACGGACAGGTCGGACAGCGGGATATGACGCAATTCCATGATAACCTCCGTGGGGTCAGAACAGGTCGAGCTGGCGGCGGGCGTCGAGGTCGAACAGGCCGACATCCAGCGGCTTCTGCGGCACTCGGGGCTTGAGCGGCGCCGTCCAGCGGTGTTCAAGGCGTTGACGCAGGCTGACCGGGGCCACGCCGGGGATGAGCATCTGCTCGCCCTCGGGCGTCGGCTCGATCAGGGGAAGCGGGGTCCCGGTCATGCCGCCGCGCCTCCCGCCCCCTGCGGGGGCTCACGGAGGGCCAAGAGATAATCGGCGGCCTTGCTGGCATGGCTGGCGGCGCGGAAGATGGCGCGGTTGTCCTCGCGCAACACCTCCAGCCATGAGCCGATGTAGTCGGCGTGGCGCACGGTGGGCGTGATGGACAGCGACGCGCAGACGAAGGCGCCGGCCATCTCGGCCACCAGTTCTTCCCGCGCGTAGGCCGAAGAGGCGAAGCGCCCGGAGAAGTCGCGGGCCAGCCGCGACTTGTGCCCCGTCCAATGGCCCAATTCGTGGAAGCAAGTGCGGTAATAGTTGATCTGCTCGAAGAAGGCCGGTTGCGGCGGCACCCGGATGTAGTCCTCGGCGGGCGAATAGAAGGCGCGTTCCCCGCCAATGCGGATGTCGGCTTGCGTCGCGGCCATCAGGGCTTCGGCCTGGGGGATGATCTGCCGCTCGGGCAGCGGCGGCCCTGCCGCCGTCAGCGCCTCGGGCAGGCCGTCGCATTGGGCGACGTTGAACACGGTGAAGCGCTTGAGGAACGGTACCGACTCCGGGTCGGTGCCTTCGGCCTCGGCCCGCACCTTTTCGCCCTTCGGGATAAAACGGTTGGCGAAGAACACGGTGCAGCCGCGTTCGCCCTTGCGGACGGCGCCCCCCAAATCGAGGGCTTGGCGGAAGGTGAGCCACGTCTGGGCGGGGTAACCTTGGGCGATCACCTCGCCCCACAAGATCAGGATATTGATGCCGGAATAGCGCCGGCCGGTGGCGGCATTGGTGGGCAGGCCCAAACCGGCCTTGGCCCGGCCCCAGGGCTGCACCCAGGGCAGCCGGCCGGCCTCCAGCTCGGCAATGATGCGGTCGGTCACCTCCTGGTAGAGGCTGGGCTTGCTGCTGGATGGGGATTTCTCTCGTCGATCCATGGCGGCTCCTCTTGCTTCCTGCCGCGCATTTTTCCCGGGCAAGCGGGGTGGGCGGCGAAAGGCGACCGCAGAGGCCCGCCTCCGGAGGACGGGTGCACCCGCAGGGCCGGAGCGATAGCGGAGGACCCCGCCGAAGGCGGGGTTGCGCCCGGCCGCGGCGGGCCTAGAAGGGAGCGCCGCCCACCCCGCGCCGCCGGGAAAAAGATGATGAGAACCGCGCCGGCCAAAGGCCGGCGGGCCATCGGCGCCCGCGAAGGCGGGCGCCAGGACCAGGTTCGGACGAACGACTTGGAGGCATTACCCGTAAGGCGCCGTTGCGGTCCGTTCGCGCTTTTGCGATGCTGGCGGGCTGAATCGGGTATCCGCCGTCAATCTTTATGCTGTCCTCGGCGGTTTTCACCACGGCAGCCAGAGGGGGCGATTTTGGTCAAACCAGAGCTTGAGCCGGAAATTGCGGACGAAGTGCCCTGGTCGCCGACATTGACCGAATACGACGAGCGCCATCTGGTCGTTTATTTGCGCCTGCTCCATGCCAGCGCGGAGAATGCCAGCGACGAGGAGATGACGCGCATCGTGCTGCGCATCGATCCGGCCAAGGAGCCGGAGCGCGCGCGCAAGGCGCTGGACAGCCATCTCCGCCGTGCCCGCTGGATGACCGAACACGGCTATCGCCATCTGCTGGAGGGCTGAGCTCAGCGCAGGAACCGGCGCCAGCCGCCTTCCATCAGGGCGCGGCCGCGCTTGACAGCGCGCCGCACTTGGTCGCGTAAGTTGTCTCCTGGATCATTCCAATCACGATCGACGCGCGCCTCCCCGAACAGGGCGATGGCGATGTCGCGGAAGGCCGCGCCGGCGAGCCAGCCGTGCAGGGCCCGCAACACCCCGACGAGGCGGGCGCCTCGCGCGTCAGGTGGGTACAGGACGGGGCGAAGGGTGCGGTGGTGGCGCAGATCGGCCAGCCGGCGAAGCGCCAGCAGGCGCGCCGGGGCGATCGCTGGATCGGGCAGTGCATCGGTCAGCAGGCGGTCGCCGGCCAGCAGCGAGCCGCCGGAGATGGCCAGTTGCAGCCGCCGGCCTCCCTCGGCGAACAGCACATGCTCGCTGCCGTCGGCCAGGGTGAGGATGGTGGTCCGGCAGGACAGCTCACCAATGCCGAGGGGATCGGCGGCGCAACCGGCGCCGTCCCGCACGGCGACAAGGGGGAGAACGGCGGAGCAGGCCGAAGGCTGCCAGAAGACGGAGCCATCGATGGCGCTGTGCTCGGGTGAGGCGAAAGGGCAAGACGTCCCAAACCGATGCCTCGGCCACATCGGCGGCGCGCAAATGGACGATCTTGCCCACCTGTTCCGGTACCGGCGAAACGCGGCCGGCCCAGGCGGCGAACGTGGCCTGATAGCGGGGATTGCAGCGCAGGAACTCCCAGGCCCATCCGTCGCCTGGCAGGGCCAGGAGTTGGCTGCAGCTCTCGGTGGACCGCCAGTCGAACGGTCCGCCAGGGGGCGCGGTTGTCATGGTGCTCGTCCTTCCTCGCGTCCGTCCTCCACGTCGGTGCCGCCACCCTGCCACACCGGCCGTCGAAGTGACGCAACGGGCGCGAGCACCCCCTGCAGGAAGGCGGTTTACAGGTTTGCAGCACTCCATTAATTATTGGTTGATCGAGTGCACGAAGATATAGACCTAGACTTCAGATAGATATGAGGCAGAAATTTCATCCTCGATGGAAGATGCCAGAGTCTTAACCTTTAAAGAACTTAAAATTGTTGATATTTGAACTTCCTCAGTTGGAAGATCCTGGGTGGGTGGGGAGCCCCGGTGAGGAAGTGGCGACCCAGGCGCGGCAGCGCGAACCGTCCCCTTTGCCGAGCATCCATGCCAAGAACAGCTTTCTGAGGTCAGGAAAGCGTCCGAGCGATTGCTCGCCTACCCAGGGTCACGATCGCGTAAGGTGGCAAGCGGTCAGGGGGATCACCTTGCAAGTAAGGCAAGAAGAAGCAGTAAAGGGCTACACCGACCTCGCCCCCTCAATCGCTCACATGCGCAAATTAGAACTCAAAGGCGTGCAGCGGTAAGGAGGCTGCCGACAGCTTGGGGAGAGCCTCTGGCGGACAGGCGTGTCCGCCGGGGAAGATGGCTGCAAGAACGAGAACCGCTTTCAGACCTTGGAACTCTGCACTTTTCAGGTCGTTTCACAAAAGAGAATTGATCTTCGTAAAGGAAGCGCGGGTGCCAGTAATGCACGGCGGCCTCCACAACAGTGACGAAGGGAAATCGCAAGCCGCGACCCGGCGTGACTTCCTCGTCCTCGCCACCACCTGCACGGCGGCTCTCGGCACCGCACTCGGCCTATGGCCGTTCATCGACAGCATGAACCCGGCACAAGACATCCTGGCGACGGCGGAAACCGAAGTCGATCTTTCGCCGATTGCGGTGGGGCAGCGGATCACAGTCAAGTGGCAAGGCAAGCCAGTGTTTATCGCTCACCGGACCGTGGACGAAATTCGGCGGGTGAAGGCCGATGATCGAGCCCGCCTCATCGACCCCGAACGCGACGATGTGCGTGTGCAGAATCCGGAGTGGCTGATCGTCGTCGGCGTCTGCACCCATCTGGGATGCATTCCGTTGGGGCAGAAGGCAAGCGACCCCAAGGGTGCGTTCGGGGGCTGGTTCTGCCCCTGCCATGGCTCCGTTTACGACGCTTCTGGCCGCGTGCGCAGGGGGCCCGCTCCAAGAAATCTTGTCGTGCCGCCCTATGTGTTCACGGGCAGCGATATCGTTGTGATCGGTCGGAAGTGAGACGAGAAGGAGCCTCGCACGCATGCACCCCCGCACCGATGCCATGGTGAACGGTGCCTTGGTCGGCATCGGCACGCTCGGGATCGTGGACAATATCGTCGTTCATTGGCTGTGGCAGCTTCACCGCGCCGTGCCGGGGGCGCATGCCCTCGGCGTTGAAATCACGCTTGTGGTTGCCAGCGCCGGCTTGGTGGCCCTGGGCATCTGGTGCGAACGTCGAGCACGACTTGCCCAGCCTCGCATTTAGGCAAACCTATGCGGCCCGAAGGGCCCACAACCTCGGCGAACTTGGAACCGGCCGCCTTCCCCCGAGTTTACCTGACGCAACCGCGCAGCGTGCGAGGGAAAGGGTGGCGGAACCCAAGGGCACGATCATTGTCACCGGCAGCAGCGGATTCATCGGACGAGCCATCGTCGAACGGCTCGCTGGCGACTATGCCGTGGTCGGTTTCGACGTCCATCCACCCAAGGCCCTGCCGCCGGCCGCCACCTTCGAGTCGGTCAATCTCACCTCGGATGAGAGCGTCCGCGACGCCCTGGCCCGAGTGCGGCAACACCATGGAGACAACCTCACGTCGGTCATCCACCTCGCCGCCTATTTCGACCTCACCGGCAAGCCCAATCCGTTGTACGAGGACATCACGGTGCGCGGCACCGGCCGGCTGCTGCGGGAGTTGCGGTCGTTCAAGGTCGAGCAGTTCGTGTTCGCCAGCACCATGCTGGTCCATGCGGCCGCCAAGCCTGGTGAGGCAATCAGCGAGGATCGGCCGCTGGATGCCAAGTTGCCCTATCGCGCGTCAAAGATCGCGGCGGAGGGACTGATCCATCGGGAACGGGGAATCACCCCGGTCGTTACCCTGCGCGCTGCCGGCGTGTTCGACGACATGTGCCGCAACGCCTTCCTCGCCCACCAGATCGCCCGCATCCGCGAACGCTCGCTGCGCGGGCGCGTCTATCCCGGCGACCTGCGCACCGGCCAGTCCTTCCTGCACCTCGACGACCTGGTGGATGCCATCGCCCGGCTGGTGGAGCGCCGCCACGCGCTGCCGCCCGAACTGCCGCTACTGGTCGGCGATCCGGAGGCCACGGGCTACGGCGAGCTGCAACGGGAGATCAGCCGGCTGATCCACGGCGAGGACTGGGAGACTTGGGAGATGCCGAAGCCGCTGGCCAAGGCCGGCGCCTGGGTGGAGACCGAGTTGCTGGGCGAGGATCCGTTCATCCGGCCGTGGATGGTGGACATCGCCGACGACCATTACGCCCTCGACATCACCCGCGCCCGCAGCCTGCTCGGCTGGGAGCCTAAGCGCCCGCTGCGCGCCACGTTGCCGACAATGATCGAGGCGCTCAAGGCCGATCCCGTCGGCTGGTACAGGGCCAACAAGCTGGACACCGCCAAGGTGGCGGCAACCGCACCCCGCCACGAGGCGACGCACGGCCCTGCCCATGACGAGGCAATGGCGCACCACATGGCCGGCATGGCCTCCATGCACTGGTCCATGCTGTGGGTGCATTTCCTGGTGATTGCCCTCGGGCTCTGGCTGCTGACCAGCCCGTTCCAGTTCGCCCTGTTCACCCCGGCGGCGGCGCAGACTGCCCGCGACATTACCGCGGAGCGCGGCCTGTGGGATGCCGGCCTCCGCAATGCGCTGACCGGCTGGAGCGACATCGCCAGCGGCCTGTTGCTCGTCCTCTTCGGCAGCCTGTCGCTGTCGCCGCGATGGGCCTGGGCGCAATGGGGGACCACGGCCGTCGGGTTGTGGCTGCTGTTCGCGCCGCTCGTTTTCTGGACCCCGAGCGCGGCGGCCTATGCCAACGACACCGCCATCGGCGCGCTGGCCATCGCCTTCTCGGTGCTGGTGCCGATGATGCCGGGCATGAGTCACGAGGGCATGATGGACCCGTCCACCATCCCCGCCGGCTGGACCTATTCGCCGTCGAGCTGGCTCCAGCGCCTGCCCATCATCGCCCTGGGGCTGGTCGGCTTCTTGATCGCCCGCTATCTGGCGGCCTACCAGATGGGGCACATCGAGGCGGTGTGGGAGCCGTTCTTCGCCGGTGAGGCGGGCAAGAACGGCACCGAGCACATCATCACCTCCGACGTTTCCAAAGCCTGGCCGATCGCCGATGCCGGGCTGGGCGCCACCAGCTACATGCTGGAGGTTCTGATGGGGGCCATGGGCACGGTCACCCGCTGGCGCACCATGCCGTGGATGGTGACCTTCTTCTTCGTCCTGGTGGTGCCGCTGGGCGGGGTGTCCATCTTCTTCATCATCATCCAGCCGATCATGATCGGCACCTATTGCACCCTCTGCCTGATCGCCGCCTTCGCCATGCTGCTGATGATTCCGCTGGCGCTGGACGAGGTGGTGGCCATGGCCCAGTACATGCGCCGGGCGGTGCGCGACGACCGCCCGTTCCTGCGCACCTTCCTCCAGGGCGGACCGGATCCGGTCGGCCAGACCGGGCAAGAGGCCGGCTTCGATGCGCCATTGGGGACACAGGTGGCGACGGCAGTGCGGGGCGTCACCATGCCATGGACGCTGCTAGCAAGCTCGGTGTTGGGGGTGTGGCTGATGTTCTCCCGCGTCGTTTTCGACGCAGAAGGAGCGGTCGCCGACAGCGACCATCTGGTCGGTGCGCTGGTCCTCACCGTGGCGGTTTCCGCCATGGCCGAGGTGGCGAGGCCCCTGCGGTTCGTCAATCTCCTGTTCGGCCTGTGGCTGGTCGCTGCACCCTGGCTCCTCGCCGGCGCCGGCATCGCCGCCGCGTGGAACGACGTGGTCTGCGGCCTGGTGATCGCCGGCCTCAGCCTGCCGCGGGGTCGGCGGAGCGCGGAGCATTACGGCGCCTGGGACCGCTACGTGGTCTGACGGACTCCCAGGTTTTGCGGGCAACAGGATCAAATCGGAGGCCGTCGGATGGCCGAACGGAAGGTCGTCGTCATCACCGCCAACCTGTACCACCCCGTCGCTCACCTGCACAGGCTGCATGGCTCCTTCGACCGGGAAGCACGCCATCGCTCCTGGCAGATAGAGCTGATGAGGCACCGTTCGCTGGCCGCCGTCGTCCTCGTCGCCTGTAGTCTTGCCGCAGTGGTGGCATGGGGGTTGCGGTGACCTCGGCCCTATACCGCGGGTTGGCCCTGCGACCGCTCGTGTGCCGGCCCGCGCCAGGTCGCCAGATTGTGGGCGGTGTTGATCAAGGCGACGTGCGAGAACGCCTGCGGGAAATTACCTAGTTGCCGGCCGGTCACGGTATCATATTCCTCGGCCAGCAGGCCAACGTCGTTGCGCAACGCCAGCAGGCGCTCGAACAGGGCCAGCGCCTCGTCGCGCCTTCCGCTCATGACCAGGACGTCGGCGTACCAGAACGAACAGGCGAGGAATGCGCCTTCGCCTGGTGGCAGGCCGTCGACGTCGGGGGAGTTGCGGTAGCGGCGCACCAGCCCGTCCTCCATTAGCCGGCGTTCGATGGCGCGCACGGTTCCCTGGACCCGGGGATCCTGGCAAGGTAGGAAGCCCACGAGCGGAATCATGAGCAGCGACGCATCCGGATCCTTGGCGCCGTAATATTGGACGAAAGTGTCCTGGCCATGGTCGTAGCCATGGCGGCACACATCGGCATGGATGTGGGCGCGAAGGTCCCGCCAGCGGTCGAAATCGAGGGGAAGCCGATAGCGTTCCGCGTCCTTGACCATGCGGTCGATGGCCAGCCAGGCCATGACCTTGGAATGGGTGAAATGGCGTCGCGGCCCGCGAACCTCCCACAGACCCTCATCGGGTTGGCACCAGACCGATTCGATGCAGTCGAGGAATGCCTGGTGCAGGCTCCACACCTCTTCGAGAGGCTCGATGCCGTGGGCACGCGCCGCATGAAGGACGTCCATAATCTCGCCGAACACATCGATCTGGAGCTGGCTGCGGGCCAGGTTGCCGACACGGACAGGGTGGCTGCCTTCATATCCCGGCAGCCAGGGCACGTCCCATTCGGGTAGGCGGGGTTCACCGGCCAAGCCGTAGACAGACTGCACCTGCTCCGGGTGGCTGGCCGTCGCGCGCAGCAGCCATTCGCGCCACGCGACTGCTTCGTCGCGGTAGCCGGAATTCATCAGCGCATAGAGGGTGAAGGTGGCGTCCCTGAGCCAGCAGTAGCGGTAGTCCCAGTTGCGGATTCCTCCCGGCTGCTCGGGCAGCGAGGTGGTGGCGGCAGCGACGATGCCGCCGGTGGGGCTGTAGGTCAGCGCCTTCAGCGTGATGAGCGATCGCTCGACCGCGTCATGCCATTCCCCGGGGGCATGACAGCGCGACGACCATCGGCGCCACCAATTCTCCGTCTCGTCGAGCGCCCTGATGGGGTCCAGCGTGCGCGGCCGCACGCGATGCGACGGGTGCCATTCGACGCTGAATGCCAGTTGCTGGCCGGCCGCGACGCTGAACTCAGTGATGGCCCGCCGGCTGTCAGCATCGATGGGCACCGGCGCGTCGAAATGAACGGCATCGGGTCCGGCGACGGCCACCATCGCGCCGTCGTGGCGGCGAACCCAAGGAACCACCCGACCATAGTCAAAGCGGATGGCCAACTCCGACTTGAACCGAGTGGTCCCCTCGACAGCACTGACGATGCGGACCAGATCAACTCGTTCGTCGGCGACCGAGATGGGCATGAAATCGGTGACGACGGCCACGCCATCCTCGGTCTCAAAGCGGGTGTCGAGGACCAGCGTGCCGGGCCGGTAGCGGCGGCTCACACCATGGATGCGGCCGATGGGGGCGATCTGCCACCGGCCATTGTCCGGCGTGCCGAGGAGAGCGGCAAAGCAGGCGGGAGCATCGAAGCGCGGCAGGCACAGCCAGTCCACCGAACCGTCCTTGCCGACCAGCGCTGCCGTGAAGGTATCACCGATCAGAGCGTAGTCTTCGATCCGCTGGCTCATCCCGGCCTCACATGCGCCTCAAAACGATAGTGTGCGAACACCAGCCACTCACCGCGGTTTCAGCCACCTCCCGTTATTTGGGCCGGGGCGAGCGCAGGTACTTGATCAGAGCGGCAATCCCCAGGACAAGCAGAACCAGCACCAGAAGCCACAGCAGGCCGGCGCCGAGCATGCCCCACACCATGGTCTCGCCCATGTGATCCATCATGATCGCCTCCTCGCCGGGAGGCGACCCCGCCTCCCGGGCAGTTCATTGGGACGTCACTCAGCGGCTCTGCCCCTGAGGACGGGCGGGCGCCTGCGGCGCCTCGGAGGCGGCATGGTGCTGGACCATGCCCTTCATCATGGTGTTGCAGGTCTCCATCATCTCGGTCATCTGGGCCATCATCGGCATCATGCCCATCATCCCCATGCCGTCGCCCTGCCCCATCATCGGGCGGTCGGGTGCGGCGGGTCCGCCTTGACTCCCTTGGGCAAGGGCCGCTCCGGCCAGGCCGATGGTGGCCGCAACGGCAGCGATGGCGCTCAACGTGCTGATACGCATGGCAATTCTCCTTGGTCTGTGGTGGGTCATTTCCGGGCCGCCTCGGTGCGCCGCTGTTGCTCCTTGCGGATCTCGGGAGGCCAGGAACTCTTGATGTAGGCCAGCACCGCCCAGATCTGCTCGTCGGTGAGCGTGCCGCCGAAGGCCGGCATGTCGCTCTCGTAGCCGGGCGGGGCGTAAGCGGTGATCCCCTTCTTGACGATGCCGAACAGATCACCGTCGGGGTGGTGCCAGGTGTGCCCCTCGGCATCGTGCGGCGGGGCAGGCAGGCGGCTGTCGGGCTTGCGGCTCCGCCAGTCGGGCTGGCCTTCCAGCTTAGCGCCGTGGCACGAGGCGCAGTTATTCTCGTAGACCGCCTTGCCGAGCGCCACTTGCCGGGGATCGTCGGGATCGGCCTTCCCTGCCGGGTCGCCGAGCATCACGACGGCCGCCGCGATGGCGGCGGTGCCAAGGGTGGCGACCACTGCGGCAATGGCAACCATCTTCATCTGGCATTTCCTTCCTTGCTCGACAATGGGGAGCAAGCCGGCGCAGGGATCCACGCCGGCCCTCCCGCCAATTACCCCTTGGGCTTCACGGCGGTGACCACGTAGCCGCCGGCGGCATCCTTGGTCAGGGTGAAATCGACCGCCTGGCCGGGTTTGACTGCAGCCAGATCGACGGTCTTGGCGGCATCGAACTCCATGGTCATGGCCGGCCAGCCGATGGAGGGAATAGCGTCGTGGGCGAGGTTGAGGCGGCGCTTGGTGGCGTCCACACCCTTGACCATCCCGGTGGCGGCAATCCCCTGGGATTGCCCGGCCATGGGCTTCATGTCCATGCCTTGCATCTTCATGTCCTTCATGTCCTGGGCAAGCGCCGGGGCGGCAGCCAGGCTGGCCAGCAGGGCGACGGTCAGGGAGAGATTGGACAGGGTCATACGTGTTGCTCCTCTTTGGCGTGGTGGTGCGGGATCGTCCCCGCGTGTGCGGCAACGGCGCCGCGTTTCAGGCGGTAGCGCTGCCAGACCAGGAAGGTGGCCGGGATGACCACCAGGGTGAGAAGGGTGGTGGTGGCCATGCCGCCGACCATGGGGGCGGCGATGCGGCGCATGACCTCGGAGCCGGTGCCGGCCCCCACCATGATGGGGAACAGGCCGGCGAAGATGGTCGCCACCGTCATCACCTTGGGCCGTAGCCGCAGCAGGGCGCCCTCGACCACCGCGTCCTCCAGGTCGGCGATGGTCAGGCTTCGTCCGGCCTGCTCGGCCTCGATCAGCCGGCGGCCCCAGGCGATGTTGAGGTAGACCAGCATGACGATGGCGGTCTCCACCGCCACGCCGGCCAGGGCGATGAAGCCGACGCCCACCGCCACCGACAGGTGGTAGTCCAGCAGCCAGATCAGCCACAGGCCGCCGGCCAGGGCCATGGGCAGCGAGGCCATGACGATCAGCACCTCGGCCAGCCGGCGGAAGGTCAGCCACAGCATGAGCGCGATCGCCACGATGGTGACGGGGGCGATCAGCGTCATGCGCTCGGCCACCCGCTGCATGTACTCGAACTGCCCCGACCACGACAGCGAGTATCCGGGCGGGAGCTTGACCGCCTTGGCCACCGCCTCCCTGGCCTCGGCGACATAGCCGCCGAGATCGCGCCCGGCGATGTCCACGAACACCCAGCCGTTGAGCCGCGCGTTCTCGGTGCGGATCATGCCGGGGCCGTCGGCGATGCGCACGCGGGCGACGTCGCCCAGCGCGATGTGGACGCCGCTGGGAGTGACGATGGGCAGCGCCGCCAGGGCCTCGGGGCTGTCGCGCCAGTGGCGGGGATAGCGCAGGTTGACGGGAAAGCGTTGCAGTCCCTCGACGCTCTGGGTCACTTCCTCGCCACCGATGGCGGTGCGCACCACCTGCTGCACGTCGGCGATGTTGAGGCCGAAACGGGCGGCGGCCTTGCGGTCGATGTCCACGTCCACGTAGCGACCGCCGACGGGCCGCTCGGCATAGGCGGAGATGGTGCCGGGCACGGCGCGCACCGCCGCCTCCACCTCGGCGGCAACGCGGCCAATGCCCGCCAGATCGGGGCCCGACACCTTGATGCCCACCGGGGTCTTCACCCCCGTGGCCAGCATGTCGATGCGGTTCTTGATGGGCATGATCCACACGTTGGTGACGCCGGGCACCTTGACGACGGCATCCAGCTCAGCCCTCAGCCGCTCCATGGTCATGCCCGGCCGCCACTGATTGCGGGGCTTCAAGCGGATGGTGGTCTCGACCATGGAGACCGGCGCCGGGTCGGTGGCGCTTTCGGCGCGGCCGACCTTGCCGTGTACCGACAGCACCTCGGGCACCGTCTTGATCAGCCGGTCGGTCTGCTGCAGCACCTCCGCCGCCTTGGCGATGGAGACGTCGGGGAACAGGCTGGGCATGTAGAGCAGGTCGCCCTCGTCGAGGTCGGGCATGAATTCCGAGCCGATGCGCGCCAGCGGCACCGCCATGCTGGCGACGATGAACGCCGCCACGACAATGGTGGTCACCGGCGCCGTCAGCGCCGCCCGCAAACCCGGGCGGTAGAGCCGGATCAGCAGGGTGTTCAGGGGATTGCGGTGCTCGGGCCGGATATGCCCGCGCACGAAGTATCCCATCAGCACCGGCACCAAGGTGACCGACAGGATCGCCGCCGCCGCCATGGCATAGGTCTTGGTATAGGCCAGCGGCTTGAACAGCCGGCCCTCCTGGGCTTCCAGGGCGAAGACGGGGAGGAAGCTCAAGGTGATGATGACCAGCGAGAAGAACAGCGCCGGCCCCACCTCGGAGGCGGTCTCGGCCACCAGCCGCCAGCGGTTCTCGGGCGTCAGCGGCTCGGCCTCGATGCGGCGGTGCAGGCTTTCGATCATGACGATGGCGGCGTCCACCATGGCGCCGATAGCGATGGCGATGCCGCCCAGGCTCATGATGTTGGCGTTGACGCCCTGCATCTTCATGACGATCAGCGCCGCCAGCACGCCCAAGGGCAGGGTCAGGATGATCACCAGCGATGAGCGCAGGTGCAGCAGGAAGGCGGCGCAGACCAGCACCACCACCACGAACTCCTCACCCAGCTTGTCTTTCAGGTTGTCGATGGCGCGTTCGATCAGGCCGGAGCGGTCGTAGGTGGTCACCACCTCGACGCCCTCGGGGAGCGCCTTGCGCAACTCGTCCAGCTTGGCCTCGACCGCGCGGATGGTGGCCAAGGCATTGCCGCCCCAGCGCATGATCACCACGCCGCCGGCCACCTCGCCCTCGCCGTCCAACTCGCCGATTCCGCGCCGGAGTTCCGGCCCCATGCGGATCTCGGCCACGTCCTCCAGCAGCACCGGCGTGCCGCTGGCGCTGGCCTTCAAGGGCACATGACGCAGGTCGTCGATGCCTTTGACGTAGCCCGACGCCCGGACCATGTACTCGGCCTCGGCCATCTCCAGCACCGAGCCCCCCGATTCGCCGTTCCCGCGCTCGATGGCCTCGCGCACCATGGCGAGCGTCAGACCGTAGGCCCGGAGCGCGGTGGGATCGACCACAACCTGGTATTGCCGGACCATGCCGCCGATGGGGGCCACCTCGGCGATTCCGGGAAGGGCCTGAAGCTCGAATTTCAGGAACCAGTCCTGCAGCGCCCGCAACTGCCCGATGTCGTGGCGCCCCGTCCGGTCCACCAGCGCGTATTGGTAGATCCAGCCCACGCCGGTGGCGTCGGGGCCGATGGCCGGCCGTGCGCCGGGCGGCAGGCGCGGCGCCACCTGGCTCAAATATTCGAGCACGCGCGAGCGCGCCCAGTAGAGGTCGGTGCCCTCGTCGAACAGCACGTAGACGTAGGAATCGCCGAACATGGAATAGCCGCGCACTGTCGCCGCCCCCGGCACCGCCAGCATGGCGGTGGACAGGGGATAGGTGACCTGGTCCTCGACCACCTGCGGCGCCTGGCCGGGATAGCTGGTCTTGACGATCACCTGCACGTCCGAGAGGTCGGGGATGGCGTCCACCGGGGTGGCGCGCAGCGCCCAGATGCCCCAGCCCGCCAGCGCCGCCGCCAGCAGCAGCACGATGAAGCGGTTGGCCACCGAGGCGTGGATGACCCGCTCGATCATGGCGCCCCTCCCCCGTCGACGATCGTGGCGACATAGGCGCCGTCAGGGGCTTGGGTGGCGGTGAAGCGCACCTCCTGCCCTACCGCCAGCGTCTCCCCCGCCCCTTCGGGGGCGATGCGGAAGTCCATGGTCATGGAAGGCCAGTTCAGCGCCGGGATGGGCTCATGCTGGAGCGTTGCCATCCGCTTGTCCTCTGAGATCGCCTTCACCACCCCCTTGGTCGGAGCGGTGGCAGGGGCGGTCTGGGCGGCCGGCGCTTCCATCCGCGCCAGGCCGGCGCTGAGGTTGCTTTCGCTGTCGAGCAGGAACTGGGCGGAGGTGACCACCCGGTCACCCTCCTTGACGCCGTCCCTCACCTCCACCGCGTCGCCCACCGTGCGGCCGGTCTTGACCGCCACCGGCCTGTACCGGCCGTCGCCGAGCGCCAGCACCACGCGCTCGGAGGTACCGGTGCGGATCACCGCCTCGGCCGGCACTGCCAGCACGCCCTTGCGTTCCTCGGCCGCCAGGCGCACCGAGGCGTACATGTTGGGCTTCAGGGCCAGGTCGGGATTGGCGAGGCGGATGCGCAGCCGCACGGTGCGGGTGTCGGCCTTGAGGCTGGGATAGACGTAGTCCACCACCCCCTTCCACACCCGCCCCGGCTGGCCCAAGAGGCGCACCTCGGCGCCCATGACGCGATGGACCAGCCCGCTGTGGCTTTCCAGCACCTCGGCCATCACCCACACGGCGCCGAGGTCGGTGACCGACATCAGCGTCATCCCCGGCTCGACGTACATGCCCTCGGCCATGTTGAGGTTGACGATGGCGCCCGATTGCGGGGCATAGACCTTGATGCGGTCGGGAATCTGGCGGTCGCGCGCGATCTCCTCGATCTGACGCTCGGAGACACCGAGATTGGCGAGCTTGCGCCGGGCGATGTCGGCCAAGCCGTAGCCGCCCTTGGTCTCGCGCACGAAGTCGGCGGCGGCCACCGTCAAATCGGGCGAGAACATCTCGAACAGCAGTTGGCCCTTCTCGACCACCTCGCCCTCGACGCGGGTGTGCAGCCGTTCCACCCAGCCCTTGGTGCGGACGTGCAGATGGGTGGTGCGGCTCTCGTCGAAGCCGACCTGGCCAAAGGTCTCCAGCGTGGGGGCCAGCGTCTTGCGTTCGACCAAAGCGGTGCGCAGGCCGAGATTGCTGGCGACGTTCGGCGCCACGGTCACGGCGCCGGAATCGCCCCCTGGGGCCGGCTCCTCGCCCTCGTAGACGGGGACCATATCCATCCCCATGGGCGATTTGCCGGGCTTGTCGCTCTTGTACCAGGGGATCATCGGATCCCACCAATAAAGGATCTTGCGGCCCTCTGCGGCCGGTTGGGCATCGCCGCCGGACAGCCATTGCCGCTCCAGCACGACGCCCCCGCCCAGCCCGACACTGATGCCGAGCAGGGCGGCCAGGATTGCTCTCGACCTCATTCAATTACCTCGTTGACGCACGGGATTTCGCCCACGCGCAGCGAAACGCCCGCGCGTGGTCAGGTCACCTTGGGATCTGCGTCAGACGTGCTTGGGAGGTCGGTGGGGAGGGGAGGTCGAGTGCGAGACGACGCTCTCGACAAGAGGAGGCATCGAGACCAGCCTGGGAGTCAGACGGCCAATGGCGGCCGATGCCGGAGACAGCATGCCGACCATGGTCAGGCACACGGCCCCCTGCATGGAGGCGCAACCGCCGGACTTGTCGTGCTGCTGGGTGCCCGCCCCGCCGTCCATCATGACGTGGTCGGACATGCTGGCCGAAACCTCGCAGGGGACATGGGCGGTCGCCGCCGACGGAGCGGCCGAAGCGAGATTGATCGAGATTGGGCCGAGCAGCAGTGACAAAGCAGCGACCAACGCCACCACCACGGCCATCGACGATTGTCGAAGGCGGGAGGGGAGCGATGGTGTGGCGGTCCTGTGGGTCATGATGGAAACAGGTAGCACGTCCCGGCCCAAAATCAAACGGAACTAAGCGGCGGCGCGCCCAGCCTACTCGACAGCGAAGACGGAGACCTTGCCATTCCCAAAGGCATGGATGGTGAACGGTCCGGTCTTCGTGCCCCCCATCCCCGGCGACCCCATGGGCATCCCAGCCAGCGCGATCCCCTTCACCTTCGGCTTCTCGGCCAGCAGTTTCTTGATCGGGGCGGCGGGAACGTGGCCCTCCACCACGTAGCCGCCGACCATGATGGTATGGCAGCCCTCCAGGTCCTCGGGGATTCCCGCCATGTGCTTGATGCGCTCCAGATCCTCGGTCGGGACGACCTTCACCTTGAAACCGTTCCGCTCCAGATAGGCGGCGTGCCCGGTGCAGCACTCGCACTGGGGATTCTTGTACATGGTCATCTCGATGGGCGCCGCTTCGGCGGCGGAAAGGGTTAGGCCAGCGACAAGCAGGCTGGCAGCCAGAAACGTCTTCATGTCTGTTCCTTTCTTCACTCGGGCGCCATTGCGCCAGGGCCATAGACTTTTACGGAGAGATCCTTAACGCCACCGTGCTCGAAACGCAGCGACAGCGGGAACTGATCGCCCTTCTTCAACGGCTGCTTCAAACCGACGAGCATGATGTGCAGGCCGCCCGGCTTCATCTCCACCCGCTGCCCGGCGCCCACATCGACGGCGGCGACGTGCTCCATCTTCATGGTGCCGTCCTCCTCGAAGGAGCGGTGGACCATGGCATCCGTCGCCACGGGGGACTGGATCCCGATGAGGCGGTCCGGGGCGCCTGAACCGTTGAATACGGTCACGAAGGCCGCTCCGGTGCGCCCCGCCGATGCCCTGGCCCAGGCCGATTCGACCTTCAGGTCTTCCGCGAGGGCACCTGCCGCACCGACAAACGCAGCGCCAATGGCAGCCAGGATGATCAAGGAAAAGCGGCCAATTACCGGACGCGGCATCGAGGATCTCCTATCTGGTCGGCAAGGCATGGCCTCGGCAGGTTGCCCGCTGCCTGCCGAGGTTACCGTGAGGGCGACGGTGACGCGGTTGATGATGGTCAAATCCTGCGCGAGCGGACAATACGCATGCTTCAGGGTGCCTGCCGCATCCACCCGTGGGTCTTATCGATCACCAGCTTCTGCACCAGGGAGCCTTCCTGGGTGGTGATATCGGCGGTGATGGTGCCGTCCTTCTGCTCCGCCACGGCGCCGAGCTTGAGGCGCGGGTTGCCCTGCCACGCCAGCCATTGTCCGAGGTTCTGCTTGACCTGATCGACGGTCAGCGGAGTACCACCTGCGCCCATCATGCCCATCATGCCGCACGGCCCCATCCCGCCCCCCATCATCATGCCCGGCATCATGCCCTGGCCCATCATGGGTCCCATCATCATGCCCTGGTTCATCATCCCCGGCCCCATCATGCCGGGATTCATCATCATGCCGGGTCCCATGGGCTGGCCCTGCTGGGGCTGGGACTGGGCCAATACGCCGGTGGCGATCAGGCCAAGGACAACGGCGGCCAGGGAGATCGGTTTCCAGTGAGACATGGCACCCTCCTGTTAAATGATGACCACAATGATTTTACCTCTCGTCGGCGGTCACGTCGTTCCGCCTGATGGGGTCTCTTCCCGTCTACCCCAACCGCTCGCCATCACGAGGATGACCGCCCCGCACGTGATCGCCATGTCGGCCAGATTGAACGTGGGCCACGCCCAGGATTGCCAGTGAAGCTGGATGAAGTCGGTGACATGGCCGAAGGCGATCCGGTCGGCGGCATTGCCTGCGGCCCCGCCAACGATGAGGGCAAGCGCCGTCTTCACTGCGGTATCGCCCGCCGGAGACAGGCGGACGAGCCAAATGACAAGCGCGATGGCGATCGTCAACGTGAGGACGACCAGCGGCCAACGCTGCCCGCCCCCGATGTCGGCCAGCATGCCGAAGGATACGCCCCTGTTGTAGCCGAGGGCGAGATTGAACACCGGCAAGACCCTGATGGGTGCCTCGGCCAGGACATCCTCCATCAGCCGCTTCAGCCCCAAATCCGCCACCGCGACGGCGGCGGACAGCCATAGCCAGCGCAGATTTGGAGAGACCCGCATCATGCGTGCGCTCCTTCCCCAGCCGCCGCGGCACGGTGCCCCAGCATCCGCAGGCCGTTGAACACCACCAGCAGCGAGGCCCCCATGTCGGCGGCAATGGCGCCCCACAGGGTGGCGACCCCGGCGAAGGCCAGCAGGGTGAACACTGCCTTGACCCCGAGGGCGAAGGCGATGTTCTGCCGGAGCACGGCCTGCATTCTGCGTGAATGGGCCACCAGCCAGGCGAGCTTGGCGAGGTCGTCGGACATCAGCGCCAAGTCCGCCGTCTCGATAGCGGTGTCGGTCCCGGCGGCGCCCATGGCGATGCCGAGGTTGGCCTTGACCATGGCCGGGGCGTCGTTCACCCCGTCGCCGACCATGGCGACGCCGCCGTGGCGGGCGAGTTCACCGACGACCGCCACCTTGTCTTCGGGCAGCAGTTCCGCCCGCACCTCATCGATGCCGACGGCAGCCGCGATGCGCTCGGCCGTCGCGCGGTTGTCGCCGGTCAGCATCACCAGCTTCTTCACGCCCGCCTGACGCAAGGCGCGCAGCGCGGCGGCGGCCTCGGGCCGGACGGCATCCAACAGGGCAATCAGGCCGCAGACGTGATCCTCGCTGCCGATCACCACCACCGACTGGCCGTCCGCCTCCAACCGCTCGGCCAGGGCATGCACGTCCGGCGTCTCGCCGCCCCTCTCTTCCAGATAGCGGTGAGAGCCGAGCCAGTAGGGCCGGCCATTGAAGGCGCCGGTCACGCCCTTGCCGGGCAGTGCCTGGACGCCGTGGGCGGGGACCGGGCTGATGCCCCTGGCCGCCGCATGAGCGAGGATGGCCTGGGCGATGGGGTGGGTGCTGCGCGCCTCCAGCGCTGCCGCCCGCGCCAGCAATTCCTCCTCGCTGTGGCCGTTCAAGGGAACCACCGTCTCGACGCTCGGTCGCCCTTGGGTGATGGTGCCGGTCTTGTCGAAGGCGATCACCTTCAGCCGCGCCGGGGTTTCCAGATGCTCGCCGCCCTTGACCAGCACGCCGTTGCGCGCCGCCGCCGCCATGGAGGCGACGACGGTGACGGGGGTGGAGATCACCAGAGCGCACGGGCAGGCGATGACCAGCAGAACCAGCGAGCGGTAGATCCATTCGCTCCACTCGGCGCCGACGAGCAGCGGCGGCCCCAGCAGGATGACGAGGGCGATGGCCATGACGATAGGCGTGTACACGGCCGCGAACTTGTCCACCCACCGCTCGGTTGCCGACCGGCGGCTCTGCGCTTCCGCCACCAGACGGGTGACATGGGCCAGGGTGGTATCCTGGGCGGGCTTGAGGTTCTCGACTTCCAGCGCGCCGTCGCCGTTGACGGTGCCCGCGAACACCTCGGTCCCCGGAGCCTTGGCCACCGGAACGCTCTCTCCGGTGATCGGCGCCTGGTTGACGCTGCTCTCGCCGGACAGCACACGGCCATCGAGGGGGATGCGCTCGCCCGGATGGACGAGGAAAACCGCCCCCACCGGCACCTCCTCCGGCGCCATCTCCACCTCGGTGCCGTCCGGCGATCTCACCCGCGCGGTCGGCGGGGTGAGGTCCATGAGCGCGGCGATGGCGCGGCGCGCCCGGCCGGCGCTCCAGCTTTCCAACGCCAGCGACAGGGCGAACAGGAAGGAGACCGACGCGGCCTCTAGCCAGTCGCCCAGGATGACGGCGCCGACGACCGCCACCGTCATCAGAAGGTTCATGTCGGGTCGGACACGGCGGGCGGCCAGCAGCGCCTTGGGCAGGACCACCCACAGGCCGATCAAGATGGCGGCGGCGAAGGCGGCACGGGAGGGCACAGGCCCGGCGCCGAACGTGTCGAGCAGATAGCCGAGGCCGGTCATCGCGGCGCTGACGCCCGCCAGGACGGCCTGGAGCTTGCGGCGGCGATCCAGATCGTGGCCGGGGGCGCTGGCCGACGACCACGGTTGCGCCTTCATCCCCGTCTTTGCGACGGCCTGGATGATGGTCTCGGCAGCGACATCCTCGGCGAGCACAATCATCTTGCCGTTCAGCACGTCGAAGGCGAGCTTGTCCGCACCGCCAACCACCGGCCCTACTTCAGACTTGAGGACGGCGACCTCCTCGGCGCAGTCCAGGCCGGACACGCGGAAGGCCATGCCCACCGCCTTTGCCTCCCGGCCCTGGGCCTCGTTTCCACAGGTGCCACCACCACAACCGCAGCCACCGCTCATCAGGCGCATTCCTTTCCAGCCGGTCAATGGAGCCAGGATGGACCCTGTAGCCACTACAGGGTCAAGAGGGAGGCTGGACAAATAGACTCTCGCTGGCGAGGGTGGGGATGGAGGAACCTTCATGTGGACCATTCCGACCTACATCCTGGCCGCGTTTGCAGAGATCGGCGGCTGCTTCGCCTTCTGGGCCTGGCTGCGGTTAGGCAAGACGCCGCTCTGGCTGGTGCCCGGCATGGTCAGCCTCGCGCTGTTCGCCTGGGCGCTCACTCGAATCGACGCCGATTTTGCCGGACGCGCCTACGCCGCTTACGGCGGCATCTATATCCTGGCGTCACTGGTCTGGATGTGGGTCGTCGAGGGCACCCGCCCGGACCGCTGGGACGCCATCGGCGCGGCCATCTGCATCCTCGGGGCCATGGTCATCATTTTCGGACCGCGCGGCGGTCAGTAGCGATGGAGGGATCGAGCGACAAGTCCATGGCGCTGCCTGGGCCGGCAGTCGCAGGCATGAATGACAGCGCGGAAGGCCAGCATGCCTGAAAAGAACTTGGCCACCCCCTTCTTGTAGTTCATGCCCAATCCTCCTCCGAAAAGCCGTTTATCGAGGGGCGCGCTCATGTCGGCGCTGGACAAGTCGCGCTCATGAACCAAGATGGAGGCTGTAGCCACTACAGGGTCAAGGGACGATGAAGGCACTCAACATCGGGCGGCTCAGTGAGCGGGCCGGCGTCAACATCGAGACGATCCGCTACTACGAGAAGATCGGCCTGCTACCGGAGCCGAGCCGGACGGCCGCCGGTTACCGGCAGTATGGCGAAGACCATCTGCGGCGCCTGCGCTTCATCCGGCGGGGACGCGATCTCGGCTTCTCCATCGAGGCGATTCGGGCGCTGCTGCGGTTGGCCGAACACCCCGAGCAGCCTTGCGCCCGCGCCGACGAACTGGCGGTCGAACACCTCGCCGAGGTGGAGAGCAAGATCGCGGACCTCACCCGGTTGCGCGACGAGCTGCAACGGTTGGTTCATTGTGTCGGTCATTCGGTAGCCGAATGCCGGATCATCGACACCTTGGCCGCCATCAAATAGCTAAATGATAGCAGTAACTGAACGATAACGCGCTCTACCACATAAGTTATAAGCACATGCAAATTCCTGCATTATTGCCGGAATTGACGCTTTGTTAACATTGAGAAGCCAGCCTCACCGCTCAGACGCAGAGTGAAACTTTTGCTCATATTGTCTGCGATATCAACGGAACAGAGGAATTCTAATGGCTTCCAACCCTCTCTCTTCTGCAGCGACCAACACGGACATGAAGTGGGCGTTCCCCAAACTGGGGAACCCCACCATCATCGACCTGTCCAAGACCGGTGGCCAGAACTGGTGGCAGTTCGGTCCCGAGGAAGATGTGATCTTCATCGGTGCCAACACGCCACGGACCCTGGACAAGCTGCAGACTGACGGGGGCCGCAACATCGTGGTCCTGGGTGGCGATTTTCAGCCTTCGGGCGACAGCAAGAGTGCCACCCTCCAATTTCTGAACCTGAACGGTTCGGTGCATGTCGAAGGCGTCCGCATTGACAGCAAGAATGCGTCGCAGGATGGTATCGCCGTCGCCGGTGCGCCTGGCAAGCAGCCTGACGTGACCGTACAGAACACGGTGATCCAGAACATCCACGGGTCCGAAGGCGGCATCCACGCCGACGTGTTCCAGACCCACGGCCCGGTCGGCAACATGCGCTTCTACAACGTCACCGGCGACACCAGCTACCAGGGCTTCTTCATCGCCCCGCAATACAGCCCCGGTCACAAGTCGGCCGACTTCGAGAACGTCAACATCTCGTACAATGGTGGCTCGGGCTATACATACCAGTACTGGTTCCTCGACGGCAGCAATCAGACCCCTTACCCGGTCACCCTGAAGAACGTTTATGCCACCGAGCGCGCCGGTCAGACCGCCGAGGCGGGCAGCGTATGGCCGAAGGCTGGCATGGGCGACCTCGGCGCAGTGCGCGTCGGCAACCAGATCACCTGGCCGAAGATGCCGTACAAGGGCGCCATCACCGTCGGCGAGCCGGCCAAGGATTTCGGCGACCTGTCCAAGGTCGGGTTGAACTTCAAGGTCGATGCGCCCGGCGTCCATACCGGTACCATCGGCACCGGCACCACCTCCGCGCCCGATACCAACGCCACCGACACCAACTCCACCGGTGCCGGCTCGACGGACACCCCGACGGACAACCAGGACGTCAGCCATCCGGCCTCGGGCGCGCCGACCAATTGGATCAACGTCACCGATGCCAACGCCAAGGCAATGGGCACCGGCGCCAACGACCAGATCGCCGGCGTCGAGGGCAAGGCCGACGTGGGCGGCCTGGCCGGCGGCAAGGGCGATGACACCTACATCGTCGACAAGGCTGGCGACAAGGTGATCGAGGTTGCCGGCGAGGGCACCGACACCGTCATCTCCTACGCGCCCTCCTACAAGCTTGACGCCAACGTCGAGAACCTAGCCATCGGAGGCACCAAGGCGGCCACCGGCATCGGCAACGACGGCAGCAACACCCTGATCGCCAACGATGCCGGCAACAGGTTGGACGGCGGCAAGGGCGATGACCTGCTGGTGGGCGGAAAGGGCGCCGACGTGCTCAACGGCGGCATCGGGGCCGACACCATGAAGGGCGGCGCCGGCCACGATACCTACATCATCAGCCGCGCCACCGACAAAGTGGTTGAGGCGTCCGGCCAGGGCGTCGACACCGTCAAGGCCGGCATCTCGTACACGCTCAGCCAGTACTCGGAGAACCTCGTGCTGACCGGCACAGGCAACACCTCCGGCACCGGCACCTCATGGCACAACAAGCTGACCGGCAACGACGGCGCCAATACGCTGAAGGGCATGGCAGGCAATGACGTCCTCAATGGCGGCAAGGGCAACGATGTGCTGTTTGGCGGGGCGGGCAAAGATACGTTTACGCTGAACGGAGCCGACGCCAGCACCGACACCATCAAGGACTTCAAGCTGGGTGAGGATACCTTGGACATCCAGAACCTGCTCAAGTCGATCGGCGCGACGTCAGTCTCGAAAGCCCTACAGGATCACAACCTGGAGTTCGTTCAGAATGGAAAGAACGCCGAAGCGGTCGCTCGCGTCCAAGGCCATGACCCGGTCAAGATTGCCGTGATCGACAACGTGGACGCCCACGAGTTGGTGAAGACCGCCGACCACTGGTCGTAAGCGGCAGGGCCAATGTTGCGGGACCCCGGTCGCGTTGCACCCGAGGTTCCGCTCATTGTCCGTCGGTCGCCGCTGGAGGCGGCACCTTGTATTTTGCGGCGTCCAGCGCATCGGCCTCCGTCCGCACGGTGGTGTTCAGTTCGGTGACCAGATCGATCACGCGCTGCCCATTCCCGGCTCCCATCGCGGACCGCACGCGGGAGAACATCGTCTCGATCTCCAGCGCCCGGCGCGACCCGCGTCCGCCTCTGATTGCCGCTTCCAGTTCGCCCCCCTCGAAATGGGAAAAATAGGCTTCCGTCAGCAGGCGTTTCGCCCCTCCCAGGTCGCCGCGGTTGAAACTCTCCTCAGCCGCGACGACCGTTCTTGCGACGTTGTCGGCGACCTTCCGCCACTGCCCGGTCTCCGCCCGAGCCGGAGCCACGGCAAGCAGCATTAGGGCCGCAGCGACGACAAACCACCCTTTCATCACTTCATCCTCCCCTATACCGAAGCCCCCCCACCGCAACGTCGGCAAATTGCTGTGGGACGGCACTATCCTCGCTGCGCGAATGCGAGGCATTCGCATGTTATTATTGCAATTCTCATATTAGGGAAACGCATCCCCACAAGAATTGACGGGCTACCCCCCGGCTGCTACCCCTGTTGCTTCTGCGAGTCATTCGCATTCGCTCGCCTACCAAGGGGGTCCCTATGAAGTTCCCATTTATTGCGCTCGCCGCCGTGGCAAGCGTCTTGGCCATGTCGGCACCTGCCAGTGCCGTCGAGTATCCCATCGGCGTTCCGGAACAGCGGAACGGGATGGAGATCGCCGCAGTCTACCTGCAGCCGATCCGGATGGAGCCGGACGGGATGATGCGCCCGGCCGAACAGGCGGACATCCACCTTGAGGCCGATATTTCCGCCCTCGACATCAACCCGAACGGCTTCGCCGAAGGGACTTGGATTCCCTTTCTCCGGGTCGATTACGAAGTGACCAAGGACGAGAGCGGCGAGACCATCAAGGGCGAGTTGATGCCCATGGTGGCCTCCGATGGCCCCCATTACGGGGACAATATCAAGCTGATGGGACCGGGCAAGTACCGGGTGAAATATACAATCTATCCGCCGAATTCGCCGGAAAACCCCTACGGCAAGCATTTCGGACGCCATACCGACCGGCTCACCGGCGTGCGGCCGTGGTTCCAGCCCTTCTCGGTCAACTATGAGTTCGTGTTCGCCGGCATCGGCAAGAAGGGCGGATACTGATCATGGCCACGACACCGCACCACCTCGGACGGGCGGCCCTGGCCTTGCCCGTCCTCGCGGGCGCACTCCTGGCCCTCCCTGGGCCAGGCATGGCCGCAGAGCCTTCGACCAAGGAACTGCTCCAGGAGATCCGGCGGCTGTCGCAGCGGCTGGAACAGGTGGAGGCCCAGAAGGCCGCCGCCGAAGCCAAGCCCGAAAGTCAGCTCCAGCAGCGCGTCGAACGCCTGGAGGAGGAAAACAGGAAGCTGGAAAAGTCGCTGTCCGCGCAGAACATCAGCGAGGACGAGCCGTCGCTGGCATCACGCCTGAAGGCAGTGGAATCGCAGTCGCTCGGCTACAAGAAGACGGCGCGGACGGTGGAATCCCTCGACGGCATCCAGGTCGGCGCCGGCATGACCATGGTCGGCCAGAACATGGCGAGCGGCGACACCAACAAGCAGGGCGAGCTCAACTACCGCGCCGACGTCACCGTCACCCTGCCCGGCGGCGAGATCGGCAACACCAAGGGCTCGATCTTCACCCATGTCCGCATGGGCCAGGGGCCGGGCATCCAGGCGCCGGGCAACGCCTTCTCGTCGGTCAACGCCACCAGCTTCGAGCGCCCGGGCGCCGACACCTCGGACAGCGCCATCGTGCTGGCTGAGGCGTTCTATCAACTCGACGTCCCGCTGCCGTTCGGGGGAAACCCGAATCGGTCGAGGAGCCATCTTGAACTCAATTTCGGCAAGATGGACCCCTTCGTCTTCTTCGACCAGAACAAGGTGTCCGACGACGAGACCCGCAGCTTCATGAACCAGTCGCTGGTGCACAATCCCCTGCTCGACACCGGCGGGGACGTCGGCGTCGACGGCCTCGGCTTTTCGCCCGGCGTCCGGGTGGCCTACATCGATCAGACCAACAAGCCGGAGAAGAACGCGGTCTCGTTCGGCATGTTCGAGACGGGCAACGGGGCCAGCTTCCAGGATTCCATGGACTTCCCGTTCTGGATCGGCCAGGTGGAGACCACCCGGCGGTTCTTCGGCGGCCTGGAAGGCAATTACCGCCTCTACGGCTGGCGCAACGGCCGGGCGCAGAACTACGACGGAGCCGAGGCCGCCCACGCCGGTATCGGCATCAGCATCGACCAGAAGGTGGCCGAGTACGTCTCCCTGTTCGGCCGCTACGGCTACGAGCTGGATGGCAAGGTGCGCTTCGACCAAGCCCTCACGGTGGGAACCGAGATCTCCGGCAACTACTGGGGGCGCGGCGCCGACGCCCTGGGCATCGGCCTCGGCCTGCTGAAGGTCAGCGACGACTTCAAGCGCGATTCCCTCACCCTCGATGCCGACGGCGACGGCACCGCCGATCTCGGCTACACCGCCGAGGGGACGGAGCAGGTCGCCGAAATCTTCTATCGCTACCGGCTGATGCCCAAGCTGGAGCTGTCGCCCAACGCCCAGTACATCCGCCAGCCCGGAGGCAACGCCTCGGCCAACGATGCCTATGCCGTCGGCCTCCGCGCCCAGGTGACGTACTGAGATGACGGACCAGACGACAGTCCAAGCCGGTGGGACCCTGGCGGCATTCGGAACGTTTCTCGCCAACCACCGAAGAACGATCCAGACCATTCAGTGGGGAATGGTCGTCCTCTACCTTGGACTGCTCGTCTGGCCCGTCTTTCTGCCGCTGCCCGACGATTACGCCACCTTCCGTTCAGATATGGTCTTGTTCGCCCAGTTCGTGTTCTGGGGCGTGTGGTGGCCTTTCGTCATGGTCAGCATGGTTCTCTTCGGCCGCCTCTGGTGCGGCGTATTCTGCCCCGAGGGCGCCCTCACCGAGTGGGCAAGCCGGCGCGGGCTGGGGCTACCCATTCCCAAGTGGATCCGGTGGCCCGGCTGGCCCTTCGTGGCATTCGTCTCGACCACGGTCTACGGCCAGATGGTCACAGTCTACGAATATCCGAAAGCCGCCCTGCTGGTGCTGGGCGGTTCGACGGTTGCGGCGATTGCTATCGGGCTGTTGTTCGGGCGCGGGAAACGGGTCTGGTGCCGTTACCTGTGCCCCGCGAACGGAGTTTTCAGCCTTCTTTCCCGGGTCGCCCCCCTGCATTTCCAAGTCGATCCCGAGGCATGGCGGAACCACCCGCGCACCCCTGCCGTGGACTGCCCCACACTGGTGGATGTCCGGCAGATGAAAGGCAATGGGGCGTGCCACATGTGCGGACGGTGCAGCGGCCATCGCGGTGCCGTCCACTTGGCGTCGCGATCGGTCAACGCGGAGATTCCACGGCTGCCGCCGAGGGAGATTTCTTCATGGGATGCCGCCCTCATCCTGTTCGGTGTGCTTGGCGTGGCCACGGGGGCGTTCCAGTGGTCGAGTTCCCCCTGGTTCGTGTGGCTCAAGGCCAAGATCGCGGGGGCGCTGATAGGGGCCGGGTGGCCCCAGCTTCTTTCCGCCAGCCTGCCGTGGTGGATTCTGACCAACTATCCGGATACTGGGGAGGTGTTCTCCGTCCTGGACGGGATCGCACTCCTCGCCTACATCCTCGGCACGGCGGCCCTCATTGGTCTTGCCTTTGCCGGCGCGCTGAAGCTTGCCGGCCTTGTCGCCGGCCGCGCGACATCGGTGGCTCGCTTGGCTTATTGCTTCGTTCCCTTGGGCGGCATCGGCCTTTTCCTTGGCCTGAGCACCATCACGCTCGGCGCCCTCAGGGCCGAAGGGTGGATCTTTCCAGGAATCCCCACGATACGCGCCGGCCTGCTCACCGCCTCGGTGCTGTGGAGCGCTTGGCTCTTGTGGTGCGCCTTACCGACGGGATCGCCAAAGCGCAAGCTGGCGGCTTGGGGCATGGCCCTGGCGGGCTGTGCGCCGTATACTTTCATGTGGATATCGTTCTTCTTCGTCTGGTGACGCAACGCGGGCAAACTGTTCGGGTGGCCGGCGCCTGCGGGGCCTCTCGGCCAGAGTGGTCATGGTGCAAGAGGCGAGAGCCCCATCAGGGTGCCAATGGAATTTGACTTTCCTTCTCCATTCTGACATATCCCATTTTGCGTGCTGGTTCCCCGCTGGGCAAAGCCCAAGGGGATTAAAAGGGAACACGGTGAGGACGACCCAATCGGGGCCGAAACCGTGGCTGCCCCCGCAACTGTGAGCGGCGAGTTCCGTCCGATAATGCCACTGGGTGTTCCCGGGAAGGCCGGACGGCAGCGACGACCCGCAAGCCAGGAGACCTGCCTCACGCCGTCGCCCATCCGACCGAGCGGGGTGCATCGGCGGTCCGGAAGTCCCTTCCGAACGTGGTGACGTATTGTCGTCGTCCCGTTCGGTGTCTGGGCGCTCGCTCAAATCTCCGACTGGATTGATCAAAGGCCGTTGGCGGCGCGCTCGTGTGCGCTCGTTTTTGGCCATGCGTGACCGCTGCCCTCGCGGTCGCGCCCTTTGCAATGGAAGGACCCGGCAATCTTTGGCCGGACTCCGGGCCCTTCCGTGAACGGCGGTCCATTCACACAGACGGAGTCTGCAATGCCAAAAGTGCGTCCAAAGCAAGCCAAAGTCAAAGCAACCATTGCCCTGGCGGCCATTTCCTCCCCAGCCTTCGCTTGCAATGTCAAGAATCGAGAGGCATCCCCCCTTACCGCCACTGTCAAACGTTCGCGGTTCACCTTACTGGCTCTCCGGGCCCTCGCGGGCACGTTCCTGGCCCTCCCTGCGACCGCCATGGCCGCCGAGCCTTCGACCAAGGAACTGCTGCAGGAGATCCGGCGGCTATCCCAGCGGCTGGAACAGGTGGAGGCCCAGAAGGCCACCGCCGAAGCCAGGCCCGGCGGCAATGAGAGCCAGCTCCAGCAGCGGGTCGAACGCCTGGAGGAAGAGAACAAGAAGCTGGAAAAGTCGCTGTCCGCGCAGAACATCAGCGAGGACGAGCCGTCGCTGGCATCACGCCTGAAGGCAGTGGAATCGCAGTCGCTCGGCTACAAGAAGACGGCGCGGACGGTGGAATCCCTCGACGGCATCCAGGTCGGCGCCGGCATGACCATGGTCGGCCAGAACATGGCGAGCGGCGACACCAACAAGCAGGGCGAGCTCAACTACCGCGCCGACGTCACCGTCACCCTGCCCGGCGGCGAGATCGGCAACACCAAGGGCTCGATCTTCACCCATGTCCGCATGGGCCAGGGGCCGGGCATCCAGGCGCCGGGCAACGCCTTCTCGTCGGTCAACGCCACCAGCTTCGAGCGCCCGGGCGCCGACACCTCGGACAGCGCCATCGTGCTGGCTGAGGCGTTCTATCAACTCGACGTCCCGCTGCCGTTCGGGGGAAACCCGAATCGGTCGAGGAGCCATCTTGAACTCAATTTCGGCAAGATGGACCCCTTCGTCTTCTTCGACCAGAACAAGGTGTCCGACGACGAGACCCGCAGCTTCATGAACCAGTCGCTGGTGCACAATCCCCTGCTCGACACCGGCGGGGACGTCGGCGTCGACGGCCTCGGCTTTTCGCCCGGCGTCCGGGTGGCCTACATCGATCAGACCAACAAGCCGGAGAAGAACGCGGTCTCGTTCGGCATGTTCGAGACGGGCAACGGGGCCAGCTTCCAGGATTCCATGGACTTCCCGTTCTGGATCGGCCAGGTGGAGACCACCCGGCGGTTCTTCGGCGGCCTGGAAGGCAATTACCGCCTCTACGGCTGGCGCAACGGCCGGGCGCAGAACTACGACGGAGCCGAGGCCGCCCACGCCGGTATCGGCATCAGCATCGACCAGAAGGTGGCCGAGTACGTCTCCCTGTTCGGCCGCTACGGCTACGAGCTGGATGGCAAGGTGCGCTTCGACCAAGCCCTCACGGTGGGAACCGAGATCTCCGGCAACTACTGGGGGCGCGGCGCCGACGCCCTGGGCATCGGCTTCGGCCTGCTGAAGGTCAGCGACGACTTCAAGCGGGACTCCCTCACCCTCGATGCCGATGGCGACGGCACCGCCGATCTCGGCTACACCGCCGAGGGGATGGAGCAGGTGGCCGAAATCTTCTACCGCTACCGGCTGATGCCCAAGCTGGAGCTGTCGCCCAACGCCCAGTACATCCGTCAGCCCGGAGGCAACGCCTCGTCCAACGATGCCTACGCCGTCGGCCTCCGTGCTCAGGTAACGTATTAAGCAGATAAACAAACCCGGCACGGCCACACCACCACCGAAGCCTTGACTATTTGAGCATATTCATGCTAGTAATGGCTTCGTTGTCGCCTCCCTTCTTCATGGAGGCAATACCCTTTTGTAGTATGACGACCTTGAACCCGAGTCGTGCGTGCCGACTCGGGTTCCTTTTGAGCGCATCCAGATCCTACTACATCGCAGCGGTCTTCTCGAAAAAGGCCACCATTACCATCTCGATCAGGCGCCAGAGGTTCGCTCCGTCGAGAGAATGGAATTGGGCGGCCATTTGACAAGCGTGTGCGGCTTCGCTCGGTGTGGCGCTTCTGGCGGCAATCTCAGAGGCTGTGTGCTCCAAGTTGCGTTCGAACGCCTCCGCCTCTTGAGCCGCCAATGCCTTTTGCCGCTCGATGTACTCTCGCTCACTCATTCTCGCGCGTGATCCCCTCATCCTGTCCCTCTCTGTCTTTTTCCTTGTCCTTCTTTATGCCCCCTGGCGATTGGGGAGGCCGTGTCCTCTCGGTTTCCCTGTGTCGCAGGGAGCGTGCCTGCTGTTCCTTTGCGTGTTCCTTCTTAAGTTCTTCGATCATCTTAGGGGTGGGTTGCACCCGCTGCCCCTCAACGACCGCCTGTTGTTCATGTGCCTCCACAAATGGAACCGGAAGCACTATGGCCATCGCTGCCGTCAAAGCCCGGACCAGTCTCATGGCACTCTCCTTCCTCAGTAATCCATGGATTGCCTCTTCAGGCGCCGGCGCATCACGCCGATGAAACCCTCGTCGAAGCGGCTTCGCTTCGCGCGTTGCGGCACCTCGGCCTCAAGAGCGTGGGCAAGTTCCGCCATCGGCAGAGACCCATTGGCAACATTCCACGACCAGTGGTCATGAACGCTCTGGATCCGTGTCCAGAATGAAGCCGCGGTTCCCGACACCCTTGACAGCCCGTCAGCAAAGTTGCCGACGGCCCTTCGCCCGCCCGCGAAAAATCTGAACAGTGACCCTGTTGGCATGGACAGGAGTCGAGATGCGGCAACGGCTGTTAGTCCCGACGACGGCATGAAGAGGTCGCGAAAGACTGTGCCCGGGTGGGTGGGCAGACGTTCCAATGCCGCGGGACAAGACATGTCCGATCCAGGCGTTTCGAGTGCGGCAGACACGAGGCGGACCTCGCTTACCTCCGGCCCTTGACGTGTAAAGGCTACAGAAAGGCGGTCGGAGACAGGGACGCAGTAGGCTGCTGGACGACCAACAAGACATACGGGCTTCAGCCACGCAGGAATTGGCTCGTCCGGATGCAGCGAAGCGAGAACGTCCATGATAGCGATGCAGTGGCGGTCCACCGCCATTTGGACGGTGGTGACACTGCCCTTCGCATAGAGGCGGGCCAGCCCCCCGTGGGAGAAGGTGATAATCATGTCCAACGTCATTCATGAGGCGGAAGATCGTCCAAGGGGACGACCTCCCGCTCGTGGATACCTTTACTGTGCCGGTTCGAGTTCCCTGACCTCATGCGTTCGCTGCCACCCTTTGATGATCCGCTTGGAGAACAGGGGGTAGGCGACCGGAAGGACGACGAGGGTCAGGAGGGTAGCCGAGACAAGCCCTCCCACCACGACGGTCGCCAGGGGCTTCTGGACTTCGGACCCGATCCCGCTCGACAGCAGCATCGGGATCAAGCCCAAGGCCGCGATCGATGCCGTCATCAACACGGGTCGCAAGCGCGACAACGCGCCCCTGATGATGGCTTCCTCGACCCGCATGCCTCCCAGCAGGTTCTGGTTAATGGCGTTCACCATGACCACGCCGTTAAGGACTGCGACGCCGAAGAGGGCGATGAAACCGATCGACCCAGGCACCGAAAGGTATTGTCCGCTGACGAAGAGGGCCACGATGCCGCCGATCAACGCCAACGGGACGTTGATCATGATGAGCATCGCCTGGCCGACCGATCCGAAGGCGAAGAACAGAAGCAGGAAGATCAAGCCCAGCGAAATCGGCACGACGATCATGAGTTTGGCTTGGGCACGTCTCTGGTTTTCAAACTGACCGCCGAAGACGACGGAATATCCGGGGGGCATCTCGATCTGCGCGCCGATCTTCTGATCGATTTCCGCGACGACACTGCCCATGTCGCGGCCTTCGACATTCGCCTGGATGACGACCCGCCGTTGCACGTCGTCGCGGCGGATTTGCGGCGGCCCGCTGTCAATCGCGACCTTGGCCACGTCGCCCAGCCTGACCCAGGAGCCGTTGGGCGACTGGAGGATCAGGTCGGCGATCGCCTCGGGGTTCTCGCGGTACCGGGCGCCAAGACGAATATAGATGTCGTAGCGCTCGTTGCCCTTGATGACCTGGCCGGCGGTGACGCCTCCGATGGCGTCGCTGACAAGGTCCATCACCTGGCTGACGGAAATGCCGAAGCGCGCCAGCTTTGTCCGGTCGGGAGCGATCACCAATTGCGCCTCGCCGGCAATCTGCTCCATCGCCACGTCGCGCGTACCGGGAATGCCCTTCACCAGCGTTTCGATCTCGCCCCCCTTCTTCGCCAGGACACCCAGATCCGGGCCGAAGAGCTTGATCGCCAACTGCGCCTTCACACCTGACAGCAATTCGTCGACGCGGCTGGCGATGGGCTGCGAGAAGGAGAACAACAAGCCGGGATGAACGGCGAACTCCTTCTCCATGATCTCTTGCAGTTCTTTGCGGTTGCCGGCGCTTGTCCACTCGGCAACCGGCTTCAGACCGACCAGCAGTTCGATGTTCGACACAGGCTCCGGGTCGCCGCCAAGTTCGGGGCGCCCGATGCGGCTGGAGACGTAGGTGACCTCGGGGAATGCGATGACCCTTCGCTCAAGCTTCTTGGCGACCTCCAAGGCCGTCGTCAGGCTGGCCGATGGCGCCAGGGTAACGCGGATGTTGAGCGTGCCTTCCTCCAACTCGGGGACGAATTCCGTCCCAAGAAAAGGCACCAGGGACATCGCCATGGCCAGCAGGCCGACGGCGCTCCCGATCACCAACTTCCGCGAAGCCAGGGCGGGGGGCAGAACCCGACGGTAGATGCGTTCCAAGGGTTTGAGCAGGGGACTGTGGCGCTCGGTCGCCCCCCGCCGGAAGACGAAGGTTGCCAGGGCAGGAATGACAACAAGAGCAACCATCAGCGAGGCAATCATCGCCAGCACGATGCTCATGGCCATCGGCTGGAACAGCTTGCCTTCGACGCCTTCCAGCGAGAACAAGGGAGCGAAAACGACGATGATGATCAATACGGCAAAGAAGACCGGTCGGCCGACTTCCTTCGCCGCTTCCTGAATCCGCAAACGGTAACCGCCGTCTTCTCCGCGTGCTTCACTCTCATTTCGACGGCCGAGATGGGAGAAAATGTTCTCCATCATCACCACCGATCCATCGACCATCATGCCGATGGCGATGGTGAGCCCTCCCAACGACATGAGGTTGGCCGATATTCCCCAATAGGCCATGGCCATCAGCGCGAGCCCGATGGAGATCGGGACCGAGATCAGCACCAAGAGCGTGGCCGACAGGTTCATGAGGAAGAGCAAGAGCACGACGACGATCAGAACGAATGCCTCGACGAGCGCCTTGCTCACCGTGCCCACGGCATGTTCCACAAGGTCGGCCTGATCGTAGACCGGCTCGATCACAACCCCAGCCGGCAACGCCTTCTGGATTACCGGAAGCCTCTCCTTGATGCCGTCGATCGTCGATTTCGTGTTGGCGCCCAGTCGCTTCAGGACGATGCCGGTGACGACTTCACCGAGGGCGACCGGCTTGCCTGCAGCATCTCTCGACGTCATCGAGACGGCGCCCTGCCGGATCTCCCCGCCAAAATCGACCTTCGCCACATCGCCCACCCTGACGACGACGCCATCCTTTTCCTTCAAGGGAATCTGGGCGATATCCTGCAAACCATCCCGGCCGCCCCGGACGAAGCCGACACCTCGGATCACCAACTGTTCGGCGCCCCGGTCCATGAACCAACCGCCGGCATTGCGGTTGTTGGTCTCGACGGCCTCTTTGACATCGTCCACCGTGAGGCCGAGCGACAGCAGCCGCGAGGGTATCAGTTGAATCTGGTACTGGAGCACCTCGCCGCCGTAGGACAGCACGTCGGTGACGCCATTAACCGGAGTGAGCAGCAGCTTGACCAGCCAGTCGTTGATGCTGCGCAACTCGGTAATGCCATATTTTTCAGGATTATCCGACCGCAGGATGTACTGGAAAACCTGGCCAAGACCCGAGGTGTTCGGCCCCATTTCCGGGGTTCCAACGCCCTCAGGGATCTCCTCCCTAGCCGCCTGGAGGCGCTCGAATACCTGTTGGCGTGCGAAGTAGATATCGGTGCCTTCCTTGAAGACCACGGTCACCACCGAAAGGCCGGACTTCGAGATCGATCGCACTTCCTCGACGTCCGGCATGGCGTACATCACCGCCTCAATCGGATAAGTGATAAGCTGTTCGACCTCTTCCGAGGCAAGGCCGCGGGCTTCCGTATTCACCGTGACCTGGACGTTAGTCACATCTGGAAACGCATCAAGGCTCAGCCGGGGCAGGATCAAATAGCCGCCAACAATCGCGGCGAGCAGGGCGAGCACGACCAGAAGACGGCTGGATACGCCAAAGTCGATCAGTCTATTCAGCATGTCCGTCTCCGCCCTAGTGGTTATGGACGTCAAAAGCGCCCTTGGCGGCTTCGGACTGAACGAAGAATGCTCCGGCGGTAACGACCGGGGTGCCCGGCGCGACACCTTCGATCACGGCCACGCCAGCAATATTGCGAACGACCTTGACCTCGATGGCCTTGAGGCTGCCTTCTCCATTGGCAGCGTAAACGACCCAGTCGCCATCCGGCCCGCGCAGCACGGAATCGACCGGAACGGCCAAGGCTTTCTCGGCCTCGCCCGCGGGAAGTTCGACATCCACGAACATGCCCGGTCGCAGCCGGCTATCGGAATTGTCCGCCTCCAACCTGACACTCACGGTGCGGGTGGCCTCGTCCGTCGTGGGGTTGATCATCGCGACGACGGCCTCACGGCTCCCCTCAGCCACATGGGCTACACCGCGCATCCCCTTCTGGATCTTCTTCGCGTCGGCGGGGCTGACTCGGGCATCGATCCACACCGTGTTACTGTCGGCGATGGTGAACAGGATCTTGCCCGGCTCCACCAGTTCGCCGACCATGAACTCGTCCGAGTAGATCACCCCATCCTGCGGGGCAAGCAGCGAAAAGTGCCCCGCATTGGTGGGCACGCCCCGGTCTGCCAACGACTCAATTTCCCTCGGCGACATGCCGAAGCTCAGCAGCTTCGCCATGGCTTGCTTGCGCTGGACATCGGTTTCGTTGAAACGCTTGTCCGATACGATTTCCTTGCCCAACTGGCGCACGCGCCGCCATTCCTGCTCGGCGATCTGGAATTGGCCCTGCGCTTCGGCCATCTCGACGCTGAACATGACGGCGAGCGGCTGCCCCTTACGGACGCGCTCACCGGCAGCGGCAAGCCGCTCGGCGACGATGCCGGGGATTCGGGGAGTGACGACGCCGCTGCGGTACCTATTGGGCACGACCTCGCCCGGTGCCCGCACCGTATTGGCAACGAGCTGCGGCTGGAGGGGGGTCACGACGATGCCGGCCTCCTTCATCGCTTCGGGAGCGATCTTCAGCCCTTCATCCGCATGCTCTTCCCCCTCCTCCTCGGCGTGGGCATGCCCGGCTTCCGCCTCCGCATGGCCGGCCGGTTCCTTTGCTGCGGACTTGGCTCCGTTCGCGGCAAGCTGCGCCCCCTTGTCCTGGACCTGGGCCTCCGGCTTCACTAGGTTCACGATGGCAACGACGGCAATGACAGCAACCAGAAACGCAGCCAGGCGAATCAGGATTCGGCGGGCCTTCGTATCATTCTTCATCTTTGACAACTCCAACGAAGGGAGACCGGTTGACCGCCTTCAAGAGGCCGGCGAAAGCGCCCCATGCGGCTTCGCGAAGATCGATCTCCGTGGCGTTCGCCCGAGCGGTTTCCCGCAGTTGCACCAGAAAATCGGTGGCACTCAGTTCGCCCGCACGCCAGAGCTTGGTCAGGAGTTCCGATTGCTTTTCCAGGGACGGCACGCCCACCCGTTGCCAAGCCTCAAGCGTTTGAACCGCCCTTTGGTAGGATCGCGCCGCGGCCCGAATGGCGGCGGCGTTCTCAAGCATCGCCTGTCGTTCCGCGACCTCGGCCTGCGTCAAGGCCCTGCCTGCAGCCGACACTTCGGCGGAACCGGTATTCAGGACCGGGATCGGGATCGACAACCCGAGCAGCACGCGCTTTTCTTCCCCCTCCTTTGAAGCGCCGACCTTGACGGAGGGATCGGGAATCCGCTGGGCACGGGCCAGAGCCAAGCTTTGCTTCGCCGATTCGGCCTGTTGTCGGGCGGACAGCACCTCGGGGCGCCCCGAAGCGATCTCCTCGATCACGGTTTCGGAGAGCTTGGGGGGCGCCGGCAGGTCGCGGGGAAGCGGGGGCGCCTTGTCGATATCGCACAGGCATGTCGTACGCAGCGCTTCCTCGCTCCGGACCACGGCGAACTCGGCATCCTTTTGGACGCTGATTGCCTCCGCCGCCGCGAGTTGGGCGGCGCCCAAGTCCGCCGCCGGCAGCTCGCCGGCCTTCTGGCGCCTCTCGCTCAGTTCAAGGAACTTCTCGGCCAGTTCAGCCTGCTTCGTGGCGAAACCGAGGCGCTGTCGCGCCGCATGCACATCCGCAAGGGCGGCAAACGTGTCGGCGGCCAGAGCCAACTGCGCGGCATGGGCCTCCGCCTCCGCCACCTTGGCCTGCAAGCCACCAATGGACGTCCGCAGGCCGCGTTTTCCCGAAACGTCCACCGCCATGCTGATACTGGCCGAATACGCGGTGTAGAGATCGGTGTCGGGAGGCGAGGCGACCACCGGCTCCGCCCCGAGCTCGATTTCCGGGTTATAGAGGGGTTGGCTTGCCACAGCGGCTTCCGCCCGTGCTCTGGATATGACGGCAACTGCGGATGCCGTTCTGGGGTGTCCCTCGATCACCCCAGCCAGGAAAGGCCGTAGGTTCTCGGGAAGGCGAATGATGTCCCCGCCCTCTTGGGCAGACAGGGATTGCGTCGAAACGGCTAGAGCCAGCACCGAGACGGCCAGAATCTTTTTCATGGGCGGTTCCCAAATGTGAAGGACGGCAGCAAGGATGTGTGCATCCCCGGCGGCCCCACCAGACAACGGACAAGAGGCCGCCCCCGTGCCCTCGCGGCCTCCGACCTTCCGGGCAGGATCGGGCATGCAAGGGGCGCCGATTGGCCGTCCGCATCCATTGGAGCGGACAGCCTCTCGCCGGACGACGCAGGAGAGCGCGGCTGACTGACAGCCGAACCTCCCGGTCCGGAGTTAGTGCTTGTGGTCCTTCAGAACCATGGAATGGGCGAGATCGAGGTAGCCTTTAGCCTCCTCGGTCTTTCCTTCCTTGCACAGGCGTTCCGCTTGAACGACCTGCCACCTGATGCGTTCGCGGTCCACCTGCTTTGCGAAAACACGCTCGAACGCCTTCTTGATCTCGGGAAGCTGCTCGCACGAATAGCCGGCAGAAGACTGGGCGGTCGCCGCTTGGCTGGACACGGCGGCCAGGATGGCCGCGGCGAAAACGGAGAGGAAAAGGGAACGGGACATGATGTCCTCCAATCGACAGCTACTGACTTGGACAACTGATCTGCGGCGGGGAAGCCGCTCGTACACGGTCACCGTGGGGGAGTGACCGGTTCAGGGTCTCAAATCAGCAGAACGACCGTCCGGCGATGGAGGAGTGCCGGATTGACCTCGATTTGGGGGGAAAGGCGGGCGACTTGACCGCCTTCCGGCGGAACGCCAAGCGAATCGGCGACTGTGGCGATCGCGAAATCCTTACCTCCGCCGAGATCACTCGCGACAGGAGTCGTTTCCGGATTGCCCGCCTGAAGCAGGGGGACATCGACGCATGGCTTCCCTGCGGCATGGAATGCCGTGGCATCCGCACGTTCGTCACCAACCGCCAGCCTCGAATATCCGCCGTGCGGAAGCTCGACGGCGACATGCCCTTCGCCCACGCAAAGGGCAAGGGCACTGCTCCCGACAGGCCCCACCAACAGGCACACGAACACCGCCACCCAAGTGGCGGCCTTTCGTAACCAGGATTGGCGAGCGGCGTCAGACATGCGTCCCTGAATGCGGCGGTGACCGTAGCTGTAGATATCATAAGTCGGCCGGAACCGACAATGGCTTAACCCTGGTCAAACGGGGTGAACGGAATCACATCAGTGACGGACAGAACGTCCGTCCCTCCAGGGTGTTCCTGCTACAGACTGGGCGAGGAGGTTATCATGCGCGTGGCGGCCCTAGGCATCATCGTACTGTTGGTGCTGTCGACAACGGCCGCCGCCAGCGGACCGGCCGGAAAGCTGATATGCCAGATGGAGGTGAAGCAGGTCGAAAGCCTGTTCGCGCAGAAGAGAGCCGGCATGCCGGCGGCGGACATCATGCGCATCGAGGACAGGCTGGCGCTCGCCCGCACGTATTGCGCCGCCTACAGCTACCCGGCATCGGTGACAATGGCGGGGCTCAAGGAGTTGCGGGCGAAGCTCCAGGGACCAGGTGAGGGCAACCGGTAGCCCCCTGGCAAGAGAATAGCGGAGCGTCGGGAAGCGACGCTCCGCTCAGATGTCAGAACTTCACGATGACCGAGACTTCTCCCAGATACCAGGTCTGGTCGACGCGATCCGTGGTGCCCTGCTGATTGGTCAGGAACTGTTTGCCGCCAGTCCCGGCCTGAGCGGCAGCCAACGCACCGGCCACCGACACGTTGTCGCTGATGGTATACTCGGCGACGAAGTCGAGTTCGTTGGCGGCATGGGCTTCGGTCACGTTGGCGAACTGAGCCTTCTTGTCCCAGTCGAAACGGTACGCGATCAGGCTGAGCTTCAGCGGATCGATCGGCTTGACCGACAGGTTCAGCATGTTCACGTTCACGTTGCTGTTGAAGATCATGTACTGGCCGATGATCTCGCCCTGATACCAGGTGCCGTAGCCTCGGCTGGAACCGTAGAACAGAGGGTCGTACGACTTATCCGTGTTGTCGTTCGGGTTGCCGTCGCCGCTGAAATGCGAATAGCGGTAGGCGACCTTGGGCGTCCACGGTGCCTGCGAGAAGGTATAGGCCGGTTCGAGATACCAGGCGTTCGCGTTGACCTTGCGGTTGCTTTCGTTGTTGCGCTGCAATGCATACTGCGCATGGAGGGTGAGGTCGTCATAGCCCGGAATGAACGAACCACCGGCATGGGCCGAATAGACATTCAGACCGTCACGGTTGGCGGTCAGGGTGTTGGCGACCGTAGCCGGGGTGCCAGCCTGATAGGAGAAATTGCCGAAGGAATCGGCATCATAGACATGCAGGTAGGTCAGGCCGACGTAGTGCGCCCGATTGTCATAGGTCGCTCGCCCATCCTTCTCGGGGACATGCTTGAAGAACTCGATATTGGCGCCGTAGAGAGTTGTCGAAGCTTGGTCGAGTGAACTGGTGTTCGACATGCTGGAGTCGTTCTTCAGCATGAAAACGTCGCCGCGCACCGGGTCGGTGTTGACGCGGGCAATTGCCGTCTGCTTGAAGGCCGTTCGCGGAAAGCTCCAGTAGGCGGCCCGCTCACCGACATCGGCGGTGCCGTCGGCAATCAGGAAGCCGTCACCGATTCTGAAGGTCTGCCGACCACCCGACAGGTCAATGGCATCCTCGCCTAGAGAGGAGAACACCCCACCAGACTTCCAGCCGAGATAGGCATCTTCAATGGCGATCTTCTCGGGATTGCCGTAGGTGGCGCTGACGAAATTGGCGTCGCCATCGCCACGGGTCATGGCGCCGACCGCGCTTACGGCGCCATAAACGGTGCCAGCGCCTGAGGTGGCGTAAGCCGCTTTCAGTTCCGGCTTGACGAACCCTTCGATCCACTGGGGATTGCCAGTCACCCGGCTTCCTGCCGCGCCGGCGGCCGTCGGCGAGTTGATGCCCGCACCAAACTGCGCGTTAGGCGAGGCGAATGCGCCGAGCCCCAGGGTGACGGCTGCGTCAACCTTCAGGCCATCCTTGTCGACTAGGTTCATGTCCGCATGGGCAGGTGAACCGAGACCGCCAACTGCGGCGGCGAGAATAAGTGCGGAGATATGGCTCCGCTTTGGAAAATCCCTTTGTGCCATCGAGAATACCCCCTCGGAAGGATGCTACGCCTGGCGCCATGGCGCCTATTATTTTTGCTCGCAATTTTGATGCCAGCCGTTGGAGATCAGGACTTTGGCCAAAGATGCCACGCCAAAATGGCAGCTAGTGGTCCAGAACGGAGCAAGGGTGATTAAAATATCATCAAATGTCAAATGATCGGAAACACTGCCTATTATTTGGGCGCTTAGGGTTTGCCGATGTAAACGGCAGTCTGGGTGCGGCGGGCGTGTCTTTCAAGACTTGATCATTGTGTGCGATCTCGACTTCTGCATCGTGGAGTGCCCGCCCGACCCATCGCGACGGCTTCTTGCGCAAGCGCGACTTCGCCTACGATGCCCAGTTCGATGGCTACCGCTGCCCCGGCGGCCAGGTGCTGCGCTACGCCACCACCAACCGGGCGGGCTATCGCGAATACAAGAGCGACCCGGCCAAGTGCCGGCTCTGCCCGCTGATCGTGGCGACAGCCCGCGCCATCAGCGCGCCACTCGCCGCCGGCCCGATGACCGGCCCCGTTCGCGCCTGAGCGAGTGAAAAACAAAACCCCGCCGCAAACGACGGGGTTTGTCATCGGTCTGAAGCGGCCAGAGGTGACCCTCTGGCCGCTTCTTCGACGGCTCGCCGCAGGATGGGGGCTGGATGATCGAGCCGCCGAAAACAAATCACCAGCCGATGGTGGGGGCCGTCGCCCCCTCTGGCTTGATGTCCGGCACCGCCGGACCCGGCTTGCTGCCCATGGCCGGGGTGGTCTTGGGGTCATGGTGCTCGCTTGGTCCGTCGCTGTGCAGGGTCTCCGACGGCACGCGGTCTGTCTTGCTTGCCCGGATCACCGGCATATTCAGGTGACTGCGCACCACATCCAGATAGCTGGTCGCCTCGGCGCCTTTGCCTTTCTCACACAGTTCCTTGGCGATGCGGAAATTGCCCGCCACCTCCGGCATCGGGCTTTCGGACATCTGGTGGTGCATCCTGTCCCACTGCCTCTGGACCTGGGCGATGTTATCCTTGCAAGCCGGCTCGGCAGCCTGCGCGGCCGTGGTTGCCACCGCTATGACCGGGATGGCGACAGCGAACAGGCGAATGATTTTCATGGGGAACCTCATCTCATGTTGGCCTTCGGGGCGGGAAGGACGAGGCTGGTCGGCCAGATCCCCCTTCAACCGCTTCCTAACGAGGCTCATCCTACCCTTGGAATGTAACCTGACGACGACACCGTGTGTAAAGTTTTGTAAATAGATATGCGCCAATAAACAATAATGATCGTCGCATATTTTCATGTGCTGTTAATGTGTGGTAATACTGTGACAGAGATATGGCGCCAATCGTGTGAGCAATACTTATCGTTATGGCTCTGATGTGGCGGTCAGGGCCAAGAGTGGCATCCATGGAATTGTCAATAGATCAGCTATGGTTGCATAGACATTTTTCGGATAGCGCTGGGTCGGCCTCCTGGCGAATCGCCAGGTGTGCGGCTCCGCCAAATGCCGCAGTAGCTGCGACAATGCCCACCACACCAGGGATCATGAGCTTGATCTCATCTTCATCTTCATCTTCATTTCACCTTATGACTTGGCTCACTGCTGCGGCCGGTCCGCCGCACGTTGAAAGGCGTCCAGCACCCCGGCTTCCGACAGGATCTCGGGAAGCAGGATTCCGCGCGGTGCTCCTGGACCGTAGACGATGTTGAACGGAATGCCGTAACGGTCATGGCTGCCCAGATAGGCCGCGATGGCGGCATCGGGCTTGGTCCAGTCCGCACGCATGGCCACGACAGTGGGAGAAGCGAGGATCGCTGCCGCCTTGCCTTGCTCCAGCACGCGCTTCTTGTTGACCTGGCAGGTGATGCACCAATCCGCCGTCGCGTCGACGAAGACGACCTTGCCCTCGGCCACCAGGCCGGGAATGGCGACTTCGTCGAAAGGCCGCCAGATCGTCGTCGATTGCACTTCGGAACCGGGAGCGGCCGCCCCGCCCAGGATCGCGGGAGAGGCGACCGCAGCGGTGGCCGCCACCAAGGCGACAGGCAGGCCGACGAGCCGCCCGAGCTGCGGCGCCCGGCTTCCGAGCGCGAGCGCCCCGCCGAGCACGAGCAGCGAAGCCCCGGTGACGACAGCGGCCGTCGCGCTCGACTGAATGGTGAGCACCGACAGAAGCCAGACCACCGTGGCGGCGAGGGCGACGGCCAGCAGCCGGCGCAAGGTTACCATCCATCGACCCGGTCTCGGCAGGACGCGAACGGCGGAGGGGATGGCGGCCACGGTCAAATAGGGCAGAGCGAGGCCGGCACCGAGCGCGGTGAACACGGCGAGGATTTCGAGGGCGTCGCGGGCCAGCGCGAAGCCGACGGCGGTGCCGAGGAAGGGAGCCGAGCACGGCGTGGCGAGCAGGGTTGCCAAGGCACCCGTTCCGAAATGGCCCGACAGCCCGCGGCCGCCGGGAGCGCCGGTCGGAACGAATGACGGCATGCGGATCTCGAAGCCGCCCGCCAGATTGACCGCGAACGCGGTCAGCACGGCCGCCATGACCACCAGGAAGATGGGATTCTGGAATTGCACGCCCCAGCCAATGGTCGCTCCGGCGGACTTCACCCCGATCAGCACCCCCGCCAGCGCCAGCATCGACACCACCACCCCGGCCGCAGTGGCGAGGAAGCCCAGCTGCACGTCGCGGCGGTCCTTGTCGCGCTGTTGCACGACGGCGAGCAGCTTCAGCGAAAGAACCGGCAGGACGCAGGGCATAAGATTGAGGAGCATGCCGCCAAGCAGCGCCAGGCCGAGGACGGGCCACAGGTCAGCCAGGCGCCCGGCCATTGGCGGGGCGGTCGCCGACACCGCAAGCTCGGCCTCGGCGGCGCGGCCCTGGTCGCCGACGGTGATGGTCACCGGGGTTCCGGGCAGCTTGACCGGATCCGGCCCGGACAGGATCGGCAGGCGCGCCAGGAACCGGCTCCGCCCCGCGCCAAAGGAAAACTCCGGCGGGCCGAAGGACCAGTCTGCGGCCTCGATGAAGACGTCCGGGCTCCGGAACGGTTCCAGCGAGGATGCCTCGACGATGACGGCGCCGCGGTCCTCTTCCAGCCCCACGCGCTCAACCCGCACACCCGACCCCGTCCCTTTCACCGGAACCAGGGCAGCAAATCGCGCGATGACGTTCGACGCGCCCGCATCGACCGCCGCCGGTCCGGCCGGCAGGTCCAGGGAGAGGGTGAAGGTCGTCGGCACGCAGATGTTGCTGCAGACCAGGAATTCGGCATCGCCGCGCAAGCTCACCGGCCGTCCGGGATTCTGCACTGTGACGTCCAGCGGGAACACCACCTCGTCCTTGTAGCCGAAGGTGCCGATCCCGAAGAGGTCGAAGCGGTGGGGTACGGGCCAGTGCCACGTGACCGAGGCGACGTTGGTGGAGCGCGACCAATCCACCGTGGGCGCCCTGCCGGCATCGCCGGGCGAACGCCAGTAGGTCTTCCAGCCGGGCTGGAGCTTCACCTGCAAGCCCACCGGGAGAACCGGGCGGTCTCCGGCCGCCTCGACGGACGAAAGCAGACGCGCCTGTGCCGCCTCTCCTGGCGCCCATGGCCCGCTGGCGGCTTCGGCGCGGCCCAGGCCAAGCACCAGGCCGGCGATAGCCAGCGAGGCGGCGAGCAGTTTTGTAGACATATTGGTGACGACGTTCATCGCGGCGTCTCCCCAGCGTTCTTCTCGGCATTCCGGCGGGCCTGGAAGGCGCGCTGCTCATCCGTCCACAGGGTCTTCAGGTAGGCGATGACGGCGGCGATTTCGGCGTCGGAGAGGATTGCCCCGAAGGCCGGCATGGTCAGCCGCTGCGTCCTGTTGAACGGGTCCCGCCAGCCCTTGGCGATCATGTGGCGAAGCTCATCGTCGGAATGCCGCCAGGTGTGTCCTTCCGGGCCGTGGGGCGGCGGCGGAAGCTCCCCGGCCGCGTTGGGCTCCTCCCAGTTCGGTGCGCCTTGCGCCTCGGCACCGTGGCAGGACGCGCAGTGCTCGCGGTAGATGGCCCCGCCGCGTGCGATCGGATCGCCGTCCGGTTCGGCAGCCGCTGCCGAGCCCCCGACCATGATGGCTGCCATGGTGAACACCATCGCCCTAAGCACCAGCCGCCTCCCAGGTCGCGCCCCTGTCGGCGCTGCGCAGGACCGCGCCTGTGCGCATGAGCACGAACACGGCTCCCGTCCGCGTCACCGCGATATCGACCACGCCCCCGCCGGCGGCAGAGACCCGCCGCCAATTCTGCCCGCCGTCGTCGCTGCGGAAGACCATCTCCGGGGTGGCGGCGTACATGGTGGCGGGCTCGGACGGGTCGAAGGCGATGGCCGATGCCGGTTCCGGCAGCGCGCCGGCATTGCGCCACAGGCAGAAACAGTCCATGGACAGGCGGATCTTGTCCGGCGTGATGGCGTAGAGCCACCCCGTCTGCATGCTGCCCTTGAGGTTGGTGTGGATCAGCCGCCGCGCGTTGGCGGTGCGCTTGTCCATGCGCTCCCAGGTCTTGCCCGCATCCTGTGTCCGCCAGATGCCGTCGCCGGCCAGGACGGCGTACAGGGTGTCCGGCTGCGTGGCATGCGCCGCCAGCGCCGCCAATTCCGCATTCGGCAGACCTTTGCCGATGTCCGTCAATTGGCCGGTGGTCAGGTCGAAACGGGCGATGCCCGCTCCCGGTCCGCCCAGATACAGGGCATCCCGTGCTCCGGCGGGAACGGCCAGGAACCGGTGGGCAGAACCCGGCACGGGAACGCCGGTCCAGGTGATCCCGCCGTCAGCGCTGCGGTGCAGCCCGGACGCCGTCGCCTTGAACAAGGTGCCGGCGGCGTTGGCAACAAGGGCGAAGGCCGCGTGCTGCGGATCGGCGTCGTTGACCGCCGCCGTCGCCGTCGAAGCTCCGGCAGCCGCCATCATCATGACGGCGGCCATCAGGCGGCGTGCCGCGGCCGTCCAGCGATTGGTGCGTTCGCGTCTGTTCATGGTATCCCTTCAAAGAAAGAAAGCGCGGAGCCTCTCCAGCAGGGAGGGCTGCGGTGGCTCGGGCGGATGGGGATCGTTCACCAGCGCGTTGACGTAGAGGACGAGGCTGGTGGGATTGAATTGCAGACCGTGGAAGTTGGCCCGGAGCATTCCATTGGCGTCGATGACGTGCGTCACCACGCCATGAACCTGCTCGCCGCCGGCGGTCGAGGTGAACTCGTGGCCGAAGGCCGAGGCCAGGCGCCTGGTCCCCTCGGGCGCGTCGGCGCCGCTGGTCAGAAACATCCAGTTGGCCGGATCGAGGCCATGGGCCGGGCCGTAAGCCCGAAGCACCTCGGGGGTATCCCTGACCGGGTCGGTGGTGATCGAGACGAACACGACCGTCTCGCGCATCGGCGTCTGATTGATCATGTCCTGGACTTCGGCGAGTTTCTCCGCATGGAGGGGGCAGACATCCGTGCAGCTCGCGTAGATGAAGTGCAGGACGACGACCTTGCCGTGCAGGTCCGCCGAGGTGACCACCGATCCCGATGCATCCTTCAGCGTGACGGCCGGTGCCGGGCGGGAGATAGGCTGGAAATACTTCTCGCGCGCCTTCAGGTCGGCCTCCAGGCCGTCCAGGGAATGTGCCCAGCCGAGGGATGGCAGCGATACGGCGAGCGCCGCGATCAGCAGGAGATACCAGTGCCGCATTGTGATGTCCTCCTCCGGGCGGTAGCCGGCAGGCCGCGGGCCTGCCGGCACCAAGGCAATGTCAGTCTCTCGGCTGTACCTTGCTGTCAGGAACCTCGTGCTGCTTCATCATGACGTTGCAGGTCTCCATCATTTCGTTCATCTGCGTCATCATACTCATCATGCCGCCTGGCCCCATCATGTCGGCGGGCGGCTGGGATTGACCCGATCCCGGCGTCTGGTCTTTGGTTTGTGCCAGCGCCACCGAGGCTCCGAGCAGCAGGGCGAGGCCGGCACCGGCGGTGATCTTGTGAAGCGTCGTCATGGTCTTTCTCCTTGTTCACTGTCAGGAAAGGGAATCGCGTGGAACGAGCCGTGCGGTAGGCGCGTGGGGCGACGGTTGCGGGATTTCGGCAGCCGGGGTGGTTGCCGGCGATGTCGCTTCGGTCTTGTGGTTGCAGGACCTCATCACGCAGAGGCCGAGCGCGCACATGACCAGGCAGGGGGCGACGGAGAGGATCAGGGGCGCCACCCCGACCGCCACCAGTTCCGGCCAGCCGGCGGCCAGTGCCGCCGCAGCGAGGAGGCCGCCGGCGACGATCATGGCGCGCCGGCTGCGCAGCAGGCCGCCGGGATTTGCCATCAGGTGCTTCATGCGATCAATCGGAAGGCTGTTCATGTTTTCCCTCATCGGTAAGCAGACGTCGGGTCGCGGCCAAGCAGGAGCCGCCGCAGGCCAGCGATGACAACAGGATCGGAGGAAGGGCCAATGCCGTAAGCCACGGCAGTCCGAGTTCGACGAGCGCGACCCCGGCATAGAGCAGAAGCGCGCCCCCCAGGCCCGAACCCGCCGACACAAGGAGGGACCTGCCTGCGGGTCCCTGCACTGATGGCCAGTTCATCGCCGCAGCTCCTCGACCAGGGGCAGGATGGTCTCTTCGAGGACCTGCGGGGTGATGGGGCCGATGTGCTTGTAGCGGATGATGCCTCGGCCATCGACGACGAAGGTCTCGGGCAGCCCGTAGACACCCCAGTCGATGGTGACGCGGCCGTCAAGGTCGGCACCGGTGCGGGTATAGGGATCGCCGTAGCGCTCCAGCCACGCTGCGGCGTCCTCCGGCTTGTCCTTGGTGTTGAGGCCGTGGACGGGAACGATCCCCGCCTTGTTCAACTGCATCAGCAGGGGATGCTCCGCCTTGCAGGCGACGCACCACGAGGCAAAGGCGTTGACCAGCGAGACCTCGCCTTTCAGGTCGCTGCTGGCTAGGCCGAGCTCACGCCCCCACACCGGTGGCAACCGGAACTCCGGCACCGGCTTGTCGATCAGCACGGAAGGGATCTTCTTGGGGTCCATCGTCAGGCCGACGGCGAAGGCCACCGCCAGCCCGAGAAAGACCGCTATCGGGATGAAATAGACCAGGCGGCGCCACGGCCTGGCCGTCTCGGCTACGTCCGTCATGGTTACTCCTTCCATTCCCTACTGCGTCGCGAACACGCGGGGGGTGCCCCGGCCGAACGCATAGACGGTGAAGGGGGCTTGTTTGTCGCCGTACATGCCGGGCGAGCCCATGGGCATGCCCGGCAGGGCGATGCCCTTGACGGCGGGCCGCTCGGCCAGCAGCCGGTTGACGAACGCGACCGGGACATGCCCCTCGATGGCGTAGCCATCCACCAGGACGGTGTGGCACGCCTCAAGGTCCTCGGGGACATTCTGCTGCCGCTTGATCTGCGAAAGATCGTCGGTGGGCACGATCTTCACCTCGTAGCCGTTGGCATCAAGGTACTTGGCGTAGTCCTCGCAGCAGCCGCATTGCGGATTCTTGTAGAGGGTCGCCACCGGTTCTTCGGCATTGGCGCGATCAGTCGGGAACGCTGCGAAGATCCCGGCTCCGGCCAAGGCGGCGAGGGCTGCGGAGGTGATGATGGTCTTGATGCGCATGGAAAAATTCCTTTCTTGCCGGGCGGTCACGCGACGCGGACAACGCCGATCATCCCGCCAGCGGCATGTTCGAGAATGCGACAGTGCAGCCAGTCGCCGGGGTTGTCGGCGACGAAGGCGACCTCGACCCGCTCGCGCGGAGACAGCAGCACCGTGTCCTGCCATTCCCTGTGCCGGGTCGGCGTTTGCCGTTGCGGCTGAGCACCCGGAAGGCATGGCCATGCAGGTGGAGCGGATGCGGCCGAGGCGGGCCGAGGATGGCGGCCTTGGCCGTGCCGGCAATCAGGTTGATGGTGTGCGCCGGTTCCGCCAGCGCCATGGCGTGTCCCGGCCGCGGTCTTGCCATAGCGAGAGCGGTCGCACTGCCCACGCCCAGCAGGAACCCGCGCCGGCTAATCGCCGATCGCGACGTGTCCATGATCTACCCTCTTCGCAACGCTCGTCAGGGGCGCAAGCAAGCGCCCGTTCGATCACATGATCGCGATGCGGGGAGGCTGAAGGTCCGGGAGGGTTGCGCGCCCCTGCGCCGCCTGTGTCGGCGAGTGAAGGCGGATCGTCACGACGTCGGGGACGGGAACGCCGTCGGCGACGACCAGTAACTGGGCGCAGGCATGGCAGGCGGTCTGGACGGCGTCACCGTCCGGGCAATCGTCACAGCCGGGCATCATGTCGCCCGCGGCAGCGACGACGTGACCAGGATCGAGATCGCCCGCAAACACCGGCTGCGCCATGGTGCCGAGCACCAGAACGAGGATAGTGAGCAGGCTGAAGATCTTTCGCATCCGGGTCATGATGGCGGAGAGTATAGGGCCTCCAAGGGGGCTTTTGAAGCCCTATCGAACGTAGTTCCTGTTGGTGCCGCCACCGGCTGCTCGTCCAAGGGGAAGCTGGTTGTGCTCATGGATGCGCCCAGCCCTGATACATGAAGGTAAAGAGCTTGGGACCTTCCATGTAGCTGGTGTGGATCTCGCCGATCTCGAATCCCGCCGTCCGGATCAGGTCATCCATCTTGCGGTTCAAATGGCATCCGCCGCTGATGCCTTTCCAGCAAGGCGTGAGCCTGTTCTGCCAATGCTCGACCCCCGCCTCGGGAGAGCGTCCATGTTCGACGAAAAGCAACCGGCCGTCGGGGCGCAGCACGCGCCGCATCTCCCGGAGCGCAGTGAGCGGGTGGGGGATGGTGCACAAGGTCCACGTCGTCACCACCGTGTCGATGCTCTGGTCCGCGATCGGAAGGGCTTCCCCGGAGGCCCTTACCAACAGGACGCCGTGGCGGGCGCCCGCGATCCTCTTCTGGGCCATGCGAAGAAGCTGGGGCGAGGGATCGATGCCATAGAGGCGGTCGACCGCTTGCCCATAGAGCGGCAGATTGAGGCCGGAGCCGATTCCGACTTCGAGCACGGTCCCCCGAGCCGCCGAAACGGTCCGCCGCCGGTAATTCACAAGCTGTCCCTGCCGCATCGTCAGGTCGAGAAGCCTGGGGAACAGCCATTGCTGGTAAAGTCCCATGGGTGCGCTCCGTCTCTGCTGACATGGAAGGTGGGCATTGCGCACGCCGCAACGAGGCTTGCCCCCTGCGCCCGCACCCGATAGCGCTGATGCCATGCCTCGCACGAGGCATGGTGAAAAGAGAATGCAGGGCGCCCGAAAAGGAGCCAAGTCCACAGCTGCAAACGCAACTGTAGGTGGCGATGGGCGCCCCCAGATGCCACACTCTGGAAGACCGTCCGGAAGGGCTATGCCGGACCTGGCGTCCTCAATGGACCACCTCTCGCCTCCCCGATCTTGTGTTCGCTTCAGCAGTTGCTTGACTGCCAACTCATCAGAATGGGCGCAAGCCCCCTGCATCCCAGTGACCTGACGAACGAGGAATGGGCGCTGGTGGAACTGTTGATCCCCCCGGCGAAGCGGGGCGGTCGCCAGCGGACGGTTGATCTCCGCGAGGTGTTGAACGGCGTGTTCTACGTGCTGATGACCGGTTGCCAGTGGCGGGCGCTGCCCAAGGATCTGCCGCCCAAGAGTACCGTGCACGAGTATCTCGGGCTGTGGGAATGGGACGGCACCCTGGCCCGCATTCACCACGCCTTGTTCGTCGAGGTCCGCGAGATGACCGGGAAGGAGGCCAGCCCGACGGCGGCGATCATCGACAGTCAGAGCGTCAAGGGCGCGGAAAAAGGGGGGCGCGGATCGATCCGTCGGGCTACGACGCGGGCAAGAAGGTCAAAGGCAAGAAACGGCACATCGTCGTCGACACGCTCGGCATGATCCTGGCGGCTCACATCCAACCCGCCGATGTCCAGGATCGCGACGGTGCGTTGCCGGTGCTGCAGGAGGTCCGCCGCCTGTTCCGTAAGCGTCCGGTGAACACCGCAGGGGGCTTGGGCTTCAGCCCGTTGGCTTGACC
>CALABS010000075.1 GCA_937887565.1 uncultured Rhodospirillaceae bacterium
AGTACCCGTCCGGTGAAGGCCGCTGAAGCCGGCCTTGCTGGCGTCGATTGAGACTGCCAGCCTTGGCATCGGTGCAAGCACGGTGGTTTGCACCGATGCCAAGAGCGGGGCGATGGGGCAGGTTCACATTCTGACCGGGCCGGAGCGGCGGCGGCATTGGACGGCGGAGCAGAAGCGGGCGCTGGTTGCGGCGGCGTTTGCGCCGGGAGCCGTGGTTGCCGAGGTGGCGCGGCGGGCCGACGTCAATCCCAGTCTGATTTACCGGTGGCGGCAGGATCTGCGGGCGGCCTCGGCGGATTTCGCCGAGGTGATGATGGTGCCGCCGTCGGCCCCGCCTGCATCGGCCGGCGGTGGCGCCATCGAGTTGGTTCTGGCCGATGGCGCGCAGCTGCGCATTCCGGCTTGCATCCCGCCGGATTTGGCGGCGGCGGTGATCCGCGCCGTGGCGGGGCGATGATCCCCATTCCCAGCGGGGTGCGGGTGTGGCTGGCGACCGGGCACACCGACATGCGCAAGGGGTTCGACGGTCTGGCGCTGCTGGTGCAGGAGCGCCTGTCGCGCGATCCCCATTCCGGTCACCTGTTCGTCTTTCGCGGCCGGCGCGGCGACCTGGTCAAGGTGCTGTGGTACGACGGCCAGGGCTTCTGTTTGTTCTCGAAGCGGCTGGAGCGGGGCCGCTTCCTGTGGCCATCGCCGGCGGATGGCGCGGTCACCGTCACCCCGGCGCAGCTCGGTTACCTGCTGGAAGGGATTGACTGGCGGATGCCGCGGGAAACCTGGCGCCCCAGCGCCGCCGGATAGCACAAAGCGATTCCCATCGGCGGCGGGATTTGATTCACTTTCCCGGTGACCGACGCCGCCGAAACCCTCCCCACCGACCTTGCCAGCGCCCATGCGATGATCCTCGCCGAGCGGGCGGCACGGCTGTCGGCCGAATCCGACCGCCGCACCCTCGACATCGAGATCGAGCGGCTGAAACTGGAGATCGCCCGGCTCAAGCGCGAGCGCTATGGCCAGTCGGCCGAGCGCGGCGCCCGCATCGAGCAACTGGAGCTGTCGCTGGAGGATCTGGCGGAGACCGCCGCCGCATGCGAGGCCGCCGGCGTTTCCGACACGGCCCCGGCCGCGTCCCGCCGCAAGCCGGCGCGGCGGCCGTTGCCCGATCATCTGCCCCGCCTCCGTGTGGTCGAGCCGGCGCCCGAAGCCTGTCCCTGCTGCGGCGGGGCGTTGTCCAAGCTGGGCGAGGACGTCACCGAGACGCTGGAGCGCGTCCCGGCCCAATGGCGGGTCGTCCAGCACGTACGCGAGAAATTCTCCTGCCGTACCTGCGCCGCCATCACCCAGCCGCCGACACCGTTCCATCCCATTTCGCGCGGCCGCGCCGGTGCCGGCCTGCTCGCCGAATTGGTGTTCAACAAATTCGGCCTGCACCTGCCGCTGCACCGCCAGAGCGAGCGTTTCGCCCGCGAGGGCGTTGACATCGACGTTTCCACCCTGGCCGACTGGGTCGGCGCGGTTTCCATGGCGCTGCGGCCGCTGGTCGCAGCTATCACCGACCATGCCCGTGCCGGCCCGCGCGTCCATGTGGACGACACGCCGGTGCCGGTGCTGGCCAAAGGCAAGACCAGGACCGGCCGGTTGTGGACCATGGTGCGCGACGATCGCCCGTTCGGCGGCGGCGCCCCACCTGCAGCCGCCTATGCCTATTCGCCCGATCGCTGTGGCGAGCACGCAGAGACCTTGCTCGCCAGCTTCACCGGCATCATGCAGGCCGACGCTTTTGCGGGCTTCAACCGGCTGTACGAAAAGGGCGCCGTCGTCGAGGCGGCGTGCTGGGCGCACGGGCGCAGGAAATTCTTCGAGCTGGCTCAGCTGAAGAAGGCGCCCATCGCCATCGAGGCGGTGGCCCGCATCGACGCCCTGTTTGCCATCGAACGCGACATCGCCGGGCTGCCGGCGGACGAGCGCCTGACCGCCCGCGCCGAGCGGTCGCGGCCGCTGGTCGACGGCCTGGCCGCCTGGCTGCACCACAAGCGGGCCGGGCTGTCGGGCAAGTCGGACAGTGCCAAGGCCATGGACTACCTGCTGAAACGCTGGCCGGCCTTTACCCTGTTCCTGGTGGACGGCCGCGTCGATCTGTCCAACAACGCTGCCGAAAGAGCGCTGCGCGGCATCGCCGTCGGCCGCAGGAACTGGACCTTCGCCGGATCGGATGCCGGCGGACGGCGTGCTGCTGCCATCTACACCCTGATCGAGACTTGCAAGCTCAACGGCGTCGATCCCAGGGCTTGGCTGGCCGACGTGCTGGCCCGCCTGCCGGGACACCCCGCCAAACACATCAACGAATTGCTGCCGTGGAACTGGCAACCGATGGAGGCTGCTGCCGCATGACCACCGGACACGAGCAAATCGCCCGCCTGCGCATCAGTCTCGACGAGATTGAACCGGAAATCTGGCGCCGGGTCGAGGTGCCGCTCGACCTGCCGCTGAAAAGCCTGCACGACGTCATCCAGGCTGTCATGGGGTGGGAGGAGTACCATCTCTTCGAATTCCATGTCGGCGACAAGAATTACGGTATCCCCGACCCGGACGACGCCACCTTCGGCCACCGGGTGATGAACGCCAAGACCACCAAGCTCGCCACTATCCTTGGCCGTGGCGTCGATGAATTCGACTACGTTTATGATTTCGGTGACGATTGGCGGCATCGCATCGTCGTCGAGGCCATCGAACCGGCCCAACAAAACCAGACCTATCCCCGCTTCCTTGACGGCGCCCGCCGCGGCCCGCCGGAGGATGTCGGCAGCGTGCCGGGCTACTATGAGTTCCTCAAGGCCGTCACCTCGCCCAAACACCCCGCCCGCCGACGCATGATCGAATGGTACGGCGGCGTCTATGACCCCGACGACATCGACGAATTCACCATCAGCCTGCGCATCGGCGGCATCGTCAAACGCCGCCGCGCCGGAAAGGCTGCCTACGCCAAACGCAAGAGCTGATTTCCACGGCCTTCACCG
>CALABS010000076.1 GCA_937887565.1 uncultured Rhodospirillaceae bacterium
ACGACAGGGCCTCCATGGGAATCCCCTCCGAGTCACTTCAAGCGTCGGCCGGTATTACCTTGAAAATTGCGCTTTCCAGCGCTCGGCCCAACCCATCATGCCCGGCATGTTGCCGCAAATTCCGCCATCATCACCCACGCCCCTCGACTCCCACCCGCGACAGGCATACCTTTTTCCCGCCTACCGGGTTGGCTTGATCCACCTGAGAGTCCGTTTGAGAATGTCAGGGGTGGCTGATTCTGCGGACGAGTAGGTTGCCCATGGCGAGGAAGATCATGGCCTCCGACACGTCGAGGCGCGTCGATGTGTTCCACATCGACAGCTTGAATCACGCCCGCCTCAGGCGCTCAAGCCTTTTTCAAACAGCCTCTTACAGTTGTCACACGATATAAATGGAGACAATATTACCGATGAAAATATCAAGAGAGCGGCCGAATTAGTTAAGATGGCAGACAGAGCGACTCGCTCGCTTGATGCCGATATAAACGCCTCACCACCTCCCCATATTTCAAGATCACGGCCGGTCAACTAGGGGATCACTCCCCCGCCCGCGCCGCCGCCATCCAGGCGGCGAATTCGGCCGCCGGCAGCGGGCGGGAGTGGACGAAGCCCTGGACGACGTCGCAGCCGAGGCCGCGCAGCAGGTCCAACTGGTCGGCCCTCTCGACCCCTTCCGCCACCACCCCCATCTTCAGCGTCTGGGCCAGGGCGACGATGGTGCGCACGATGGCGCTGCCCTCGGATTCGGCGGTCAGGCCGGTGATGAACGAGCGGTCGATCTTCACCGAGCCGATGGGGAATTCGCGCAGGTAGGACAGGCTGGAATAGCCGGTCCCGAAGTCGTCCACCGCCACCTCGACGCCCATGGCGCGGATTTCCTTGAGGACCGCGGCGGCGCGGCGGGGGTCATGCATCACCGCCGACTCGGTCAGTTCCAGTTCCAGCCAGCGGCCGTCGACGCCGTTCTCGTCTAGCGCCGACCTGAGCAATGCCGGCAGGTCGTCGTCGCGGAACTGCCGGGCCGAGACGTTGACCGCGAGCCGGAACGGCGCGTGGCCGGCATCCTGCCAGCGGCGCAGCTGCCGGCAGGCCTCGGCCAGCACCCAGCGGCCGATGGGCACGATGAGGCCGGTCTCCTCGGCCACCGGGATGAATTCGGCCGGCGGCACCACCTCGCCGCCGGACCGCCAGCGGATCAGCGCCTCGGCCCCGCACATCTCGCCCGACGGCAGGTGGACCTTGGGCTGGTAGTGGAGCTCGAACTCGTCGTCGTCGAGCGCCCTCCGGAGCGCGGTCTCCTTTTCCAACCTCTCGACCGCCTTGACGTTCATGCCGGGATCGAAGAAGCGGTAGGTGCCCCGCCCCTCGCCCTTGGCCTGGTACATGGCGGTGTCGGCATTGCGCATCAGGGTGGCGGCATCGTGGCCGTCGCGGGGATAGAGGGCGATGCCGACGCTGGTGGCGGTATGGATGATCCGTCCCCCGAGGTCGACCGGCTGGGCCAGGGCGGCGATGACCTTCTCGGCCACCTGGGCCACCTCTTTGCCGCTGCGGAAGTCGGCCAGCAGCACCACGAACTCGTCGCCGCCCAGGCGGGCCACGGTGTCGGATTTGCGCAGCGCGCCCTGGACCCGCTCGGCGACCACCTTGAGCAGGCGGTCGCCCACCTCGTGCCCCAGGCTGTCGTTGACCACCTTGAAGCGGTCGAGGTCGAGGAACATGACCGCCAGCCGGGTGGCGTCGCGCTCCGACATGGCGATGGCATGCTCCAGGCGGTCGCCGAACAGCAGCCGGTTGGGCAGCCCGGTCAAGGCATCGTGGAAGGCCTGGCGCTTGAGCAGGTCGTCCTTGCGCCGCAGCTCGGTGACGTCGCTGAACACCGCCACATGACGGCTGGGGCTCCCGTCGGGACCGGGAATGGCGGTGATGGTCAGCCATTCCAGATAGGCCTCGCCGTCCTTGCGGCGGTTCCACACCTCGCCCTGCCAACGCCCGGTCTCCACCAGCTCGCGCCACATGCCGGAATAGAAGGCGGCGTCATGATGATCGGACTTGAGCAGGCGCGGGGTCTGGCCGACGGCCTCGTCGGCGGCATAGCCGGTGATCTCGGTGAAGGCCGGGTTGACGGAGAGGATGATGCCGGCCGCATCGGTCACCAGGATGCCGTCGCGGGTGGTGTGGAAGACGCTGGCGGCCAGGCGGGTCTCGGCGTCGAGCTGTTGGCGTTCGGTGATGTCGCGCCAGACACAATACATGACCTCCCGCCCGTGCAGGATCAGGGGGGCCAGGGTCACCTCGGCCGGAAAGGTCGTTCCGTCGGCGCGGGTGTGGACCCATTCGAAGCGATGATTGCCGTTGGCGCGCGCCTCGCCGAGCAACCGCTCCGCCTTGACGAACGAGGCCTCGCCGTCGGGCTGGGTCTCGGGAGACAGGGCAGAGGGATGAGTGAAAAGAAGATCGGAGCGGGCGGGATAGCCCAGGACCGCCAGGGCGGCGTCGTTGCACGCCACGAAGCGGTTGCCCTCGATGATCCAGGCCGGCTCGGGCAGGGCGTTGAACAGCGCCTCGGAGTGCGGGTCCCGGTGGTAGCGGCAACGCAGCGCGTGGGCCAGCGGGACACTCGCCAAGACGACGGCCCCCGCCGCCAGGCCAAGCGACATCGCGCCACCGCCACCGGCCCACACGGCCAGGCCGCCAAGAACCATCGCCCCGACCGCCGGCACCGCGTCGCCCACGCGAAGCCCATTCTGCCCTGCCCCTTCGACGCCGGCGTTCGGTCTCGCCATGAAGCGCCTCACCCGCTGATACCCATATCATCTAAAGATTAACCACACCTGCGCACACGGAATAATGTGCGATGGTAGTAGTCCTATAACCCCGTTGGGATACGACGCCCCATCTTGGCTCTGGCTGGAAATCCCCATCGGGCGCTATACCTGATAGGAAGGGAGGGATGGAGCGCGAAGGAATCGAATGCGGCCGTTGACCTCGGATTTGCTGCTCCGAGCCTACGCCATGGGTATCTTCCCCATGGCGCGGTCGCGCCATGATCCGCGCCTTTACTGGATCGACCCCGACCAGCGCGGCATCCTGCCGCTGGACGCTTTTCACGTGCCGCGCAGCCTGCGCAAGGTGCTGCGCCGCGAGGCGTTCGAGATCCACTGCGACACCGCCTTCGAGGCGGTGATGGAGGGATGTTCCGAGGCCACCCGGGACCGCCCCGATACCTGGATCAACGACGAGATCGTGGCGCTGTTCGTGGAGCTGCACCACCTGGGGATGGCCCATTCCGTGGAAACCTGGATGGACGGCGAGCTGGTGGGCGGCCTCTACGGCCTGTCCCTGGGCGGCGCCTTCTTCGGCGAGAGCATGTTCAGCCGCGTCACCGACGCATCCAAGGTGGCCATGGTGCATCTGGTGGCGCGCCTCAAGACCGGCGGCTACACCCTCCTCGACACCCAGTTCGTCACCGAGCACCTGGCCCGCTTCGGCGCCGTCGAGATCGCCCGCGCCGACTACCTGCGCCGGCTGAACCAGGCCACCGAGATTCCTGCCGTCTTCCCGCGCGGCGATGTCCCCTGGGAGCGCGCGTTCGGCTGATCATTTGGTCCGCCGATTGCAAGAGGCGCGAGCATGCGAACCTCAGGGGACAGACCATGATCGACTCCATCGACAAGGCGAAGACCGCCGCCCTCCCCCTGCCCGCCCCCGGCGGCGGCGCGACCGGCGAGGGCGGCTTCAGCGCCGCGCTGCAGGCCGCGCAGAAGGCCGCCGCCGCGGAGACGGCCCGGGCGAACGAATTGGCCGCCATCCGCGAACAGGGGTTCACCGATTGGGTGCGGGACATGCGCATCGAGAAGCTGAAGGAAGAACTGCGCCGGCGGGTGATGGCCGAGATGGGACTGTCCGAGGCGGACCTGTCGACGATGACGGACGCCATGCGCGAGATCCTGGAAGCCAAGATCCGCGAGGCGGTCGAACAGGCGCTTCAGGAGCAACTGGCCAAGCAGGACGGCGAGGCCGGAACCGGCACCGCGGCCGGTGACGCCGGACCGGGCGGTGGCGCCGCCGCGCCTGCCGCGCCCGGCAAGAATGACCCACCCGGCAAAAAAGTCCCGGTCATCGCCGCCCTGGTCCAGGCCGGCGGCGCGCCGCTGTTCTGATCGAAGGTGTCAGCGCGCCCCGGCGCCGCCGGGGGCCGGGTTGTCGCTGACGCAGTCAAGCACCCAGATGTCGTAGACCGGGTGCTCCATGGCCGACAAGGCGGGGCTGGAGGCGAACATCCAGCCCCGGAACAGGCTTTGCGTCGGGCCGTCGGCCCGCATTTCCCAGATATCGAGGAAGGCCGCGCTTTCCGGACTTTCCTCGGGCCGGTGCTTCCTGCAGGCGCGGACGATGATCTCGAGGTTGCCGAACCGCACCGGCTCGCCCACCGGCGCGTCCATGGTGACGACGCGCGCCGTCACCTTGTCGAGGCCGCCCAGGACCGCAACCGGCAGCGACAGGTCGCCGGGCACCTGCGCCACGGCCGCCGAGGCGACGACGCAGAATACGGACGCGACGGCCGCCGCCCTCATTGGCCCGGACCGGGGGCGGCCTCAGGCGGGGCGGCGGGAGCCGGAGCGGGCTGCGAATCCGAGGTGGCGAGGAAGATCAACTCGCCGACCGTCTCCTCGATGGATTTGTAGTCCTTGGTCCGCGCGATGGTGCCGCCGGCGGCCAGGCGCTCGCTTTCGCGGCCGGGGTCCAGCTTGACGAACTTGCCGCCCAGCAGCCCGTCGGCCGCGATCGAGGCGGCGGTGTCGGCCGGCAGCTTGACGCTGGGCAGGATGGTCATGCGCACGACGGCGAGATAGGTCACGGGGTCGAGGTCCTGCCCCACCACGGTCCCCACCTTGATGCCATTGATGCGGACGTCCGAGCCCATCTCCAGTCCGCCAGTGCTGGCGAACTGGGCCTTCAGCTCGTAGCCCTTGATGTCCTCGAGGTCGGCGTGGCTGTAGGCGAACACCATGAAGAATCCGGCGACCCCCAGGACCACGGCCCCCATGATGGTTTCGATCAGATTGCGGCCCATGCTTTCCCCGCCCTCAGTTGACCGGATTGGGTACCGGCTTGTCCAGGTAGCCGCGCTTGGCGCGGGCCTGCTGAATGATCATGTCGAGCAGTTCCTCGAGCACCATGGCGTCCTGCGTGAAGGGAATCGCGTCCCCCGGCTTGAGCATGGTGTCGTCCGCGCCCGGCTGCAGCTCGATGTATTTGGCGCCCAGCAGGCCATCGGTGCGGATGGCCGCGCCGGTATCCGCCGTCACCTGGACGCCGGTGGCGATGTTGAGCCGGGTGACCGCCCGGAAGCGGTCGTCGAGGGTTTGCTCGACCACCTTCCCCACCGGCACGCCGGACACCCTGACCTCGGTCCCCACCGAGACGCCGTCGGCCTTGTTGAAGGTGGCCGTCAGGGTGTAGCCGTTGAGGCCGTCGTCGCCGACGCCGGGATCCTTGCCGTAGACCAGCCCGAGCAGAACCACCGCGACCGCCACCACGACGGCCCCGGTCATGATGTCGCGGTTTCCGCCCTTGGTGGTCACGGGGCCCAGGCTTCGTAGTCGCCGGCGGCACGCTCGCGGCGGCCGCCGCGCAGATCGTGGCCGGGCGGCAAATAGGCCTGGGCGGTGCCCGTCTTGTTGGCCTCGTGGGGCTTGCGCCACGGCTGGGTTCCGGCCTGCAGCGGAGCGTCGGCGGTGTAGTGCAGCCAGGCATGCCACTCGGGGGGGACCGTCGAGGCCTCGACCTTGCCGTTGTAGATCACCCAGCGCTTGGCGCGGCCGCCCTTGGGAGCGCTGCGTTGGGTGTAGTAGCGGTTGCCGCCGGAATCGGTGCCGACCAGCTTGCCGCCCAGCCAGGTGGTGATCATGGTGCCCAGAGTGGTCATCGATGTCCCCGGTGTTCTTTTGGGAGTTTGGTTGGCGGACTATAGGCGGAGAGGTCGGGGCGCGTCCAGAGGGCGCGTTGGGCCGGCCCCGGTTCTCCGCCGCGGCCGGCCCATGGCCAGACGCTACGTCCTGGCGGTGGCGATGACGGTGCCCATGGCCGTGGGGTTGGCGTCGTTGCGCCCCTTGACCGCGTCGCGCGCCCACTTTTCCAGCGTCACCCGGTCACGCTGGAAGATCATCATGTGGGTCGAGCCGCCGAACTCGAAATGGCCGATCTCGGTGCCGCGGGCGATCCTCACCGGGTCGGCGCCCTCGGGGACCAGGCAGGACGGATCGATGACGCAGGTCGAGACCTCGACCATGCCGATGCAGATCAGGGCGACGTAGCCGCAGGTCTCGTGGCGGAAGATAAAAACCGCACGGGCCGCCACGTGGCCCAGATAGGGCTGCGACTCGGTGCCTTCCCAGGTCCCCTGCCCCTCGCCCTGCCACGGACGCTGGGCGAAATAGGTGCCGGGCTCGACCCACGAGCACACGATCTCGCCGTCGAGCGGCGCATTCCAGCGGTGGTAGTGGGTCGCGGACAGGAAGCCCTGATAGGCCTGGCCGCCCTCGAACAGCCGGGCCAGGGCGCGGCGGCCGCCGAACAGGTCGAGCAGCGAGTAGTTGACGTCCTTGACCCAGAACCCGGTCTCGAGGGCCAGACCGTCGACGTATTGCCAGGGCGTCGTCTCGCAGCCGATATCGACCTGGGTGTGCGGGTCGCCGTGGAACGGGCGCGCCCCGGGAACGAACTTGCGGATGAAGAACGAGTTCCACGAATCGAAGCCGTAGCCGGGCTTGTCCTTGTCGTGCTCCATCTGGTCCCAGACACCCGCCTTCCAGGCCGCCGTGGAGATCCACGAGCCCGGCTTTTCGGGATGGTCGATGTCCAGCTTGTCCAGCGACGCCGAACTCTTCAGAAAGGTGTTCCAGGCATCGAGGACGGTCTTGAAGCGGGCATTGAAGGCGGCGTCGTGGAACAGGGCCAGGCCCGCCTCGGTGGCCATGGCGACGGCCAGAAAGCCGTTCATCGGCGTGCCGACCTGGGCGGTATCGTTGAAGGCCGGCGAGGTGCTGATGATCTCGTTGATGATCTCGAAGAACTCGTCGTAGCCGGCGATCCACAGGACGTCGCCGTCCTTGTCCTTGATCTTCTCCTTGGTCTCGTCGTCCAGCGTGGCCACGTAGGCGTTGGACTCCTCGATCATCGAATTCAGCCACATGCGGTAGACGCTGTTGGCCGTCACCCAGTTCTTGAATTCGGCGACGGCCAGGGTCATCGGGGCCAGGGTGCCGTCGGCCTTCTTGGCGGCCATGTGGTCGCGCAACGGGACTAGGAACTTGGCGGTCGCCCACACCCGGTTGGGAACCCAGAACCCCATCTGGATCGGGCCGGAATTGTCGAGCGTGAGCTGGCCGCGCCCGGTGCTTTCGATACGGCGCCCACCTGCGCCGGCAGGATTGCGGGTCATGTCGGTCCTCCCGTGCCGGAGGCGCGCAACCCTCCGTTGTCGTGAATCGAGCTTCGATCTGCGCAGAGCCCCTTTTATGCCAGCAATCATCCACCCTTAGCAATGCGCGACCGTATTTTTCTCTCTTTTTACGCGCAGTCGGGGACGAGACCCCTGTCGAAACACTCTAAAACTCTCGACAAATTGACCCCACATGATGTGTCCCCAAGACACTAAATCGTCAAAATCTTGTTGAACGCGATGCGGGCTTGGAATAGGCTGCGTCTCCGTTGGGGGCAGGCCACAACATGTTGTGAGCCGGCGAAGGGGACCTTGGGGGCCCTCTTTCCCTTTCGCCCCACCCCGGCGACCAGTCCAGGCAGAGCAGAGCAGAGGGGAAACCAATGCGGGTCGAGCGTCATTTCACCAAGACCGGGCAGTCGGCCTATGCCGGCATCGAGTTCCGCAAGGCCGCCAGCGAGATCCGCAATCCCGATGGCTCGGTCGTCTTCTCGCTCACCGACATCGAGGTTCCCGCCGACTGGTCGCAGGTCGCCTGCGACGTCCTGGCCCAGAAGTATTTCCGCAAGGCCGGCGTCCCCGCCCGCCTGAAGCGCGTCGCCGAGAAGGGCGTGCCCGAGTGGCTGCAGCGCCACGAGGCCGATGCCGAGGCGCTGAAGGAGCTGCCGGAAGCCGACCGGATGGTCGGCGAGAGCAGCGCCAAGCAGGTGTTCAACCGCCTGGCCGGCACCTGGACCTATTGGGGGTGGAAGGGCGGCTATTTCGCCTCGGACGCCGACGCCCGCGCCTTCAACGACGAGATGGCCTTCATGCTCGCCCGCCAGATGGGCGCCCCCAACTCGCCGCAGTGGTTCAACACCGGCCTGCATTGGGCCTACGGCATCGACGGCCCCAGCCAGGGCCACTTCTACGTCGACCACAAGACCGGCAAGATGGTGAAGTCCAAGTCGGCCTACGAGCATCCGCAGCCGCACGCCTGCTTCATCCAGTCCATCGAGGACGATCTGGTCAACGAAGGCGGCATCATGGACCTGTGGGTCCGCGAGGCGCGCCTGTTCAAGTACGGCTCGGGCACCGGCACCAACTTCTCGAAACTGCGCGGCGAGGGCGAGCGACTGTCGGGCGGCGGCAAGTCGTCGGGCCTGATGAGCTTCCTCAAGATCGGCGACCGCGCCGCCGGCGCCATCAAGTCGGGCGGCACCACCCGGCGCGCCGCCAAGATGGTGGTGGTCGACATCGACCACCCCGACATCGAGACCTTCATCGACTGGAAGGTGCGCGAGGAGCAGAAGGTCGCGGCCCTGGTCACCGGCTCGAAGCTGGCCCAGAAGCACATGAACGAGGTGATGGCCGCCTGCCGCGACTGGGACGGCCTTAGCGGCGAAGCCGCGTCTCGCGGCTATGGCGACGAATCACGCTTCGACCCCAAGGTCAACAAGCGCCTGAAGAAAGCCATCATCGCCGCCCGCGCGGTGATGATCCCCGAGAACTACATCCAGCGCGTCATCCAGTTCGCCCGCCAGGGCTACACCGAGATCGAGTTCCCGGTGCTGAACACCGACTGGGATTCCGAGGCCTACCTCACCGTCTCGGGCCAGAACTCCAACAACACCGTCCGCGTCACCAACGACTTCCTCAACGCCGTCATCGACGACCGCGAGTGGGATCTGACGTGGCGCACCAAGGGCAAGGTCAAGAAGACCCTGCCCGCCCGCGAGCTGTGGGAACGCATCGGCGAGGCCGCCTGGGCCTGCGCCGACCCCGGCATCCAGTTCGACACCACCATCAACGAATGGCACACCTGCCCCGAATCCGGCCGCATCAATGCGTCCAATCCGTGCTCGGAATACATGTTCCTGGACGACACCGCCTGCAATCTGGCGTCGCTCAACCTGATGCGCTTCCGCCGCGAGGACGGGACCTTCGACCTCGACTCGTTCCGCCATGCCTGCCGGCTGTGGACCATGGTGCTGGAAATCTCGGTGCTGATGGCCCAGTTCCCCTCGGCCAGGATCGCCGAGCTCAGCTACGACTTCCGCACCCTCGGCCTGGGCTACGCCAATGTTGGCGGCCTGCTGATGGCCTCGGGCATTCCCTACGACAGTGACACCGGCCGCGCCATCATCGGCGCCATCACCGCCCTGATGACCGGCGAGTCCTACGCCACCTCGGCCGAGATGGCCGGCGAGCTGGGCCCCTTCCCCGGCTTCCCCAAGAGCCGCGACTCCATGCTCAAGGTGATCCGCAACCACCGCCGCGCCGCCTATGGCCTGGACGGCGGCTACGAGGGCCTGTCCATCGGCCCGGTGCCGCTGGACGCCGACAACTGTCCCGACGCCGCCCTGGTGGCCGCCGCCCGGCTGGCCTGGGACCGCGCGCTGAGCCTGGGCGAGGCCAACGGCTTCCGCAACGCCCAGACCTCGGTGATCGCGCCCACCGGCACCATCGGCCTGGTCATGGATTGCGACACCACCGGCATCGAGCCCGACTTCGCCCTGGTCAAGTTCAAGAAGCTGGCCGGCGGCGGCTATTTCAAGATCATCAACCGCATGGTCCCCGAGGCCCTGCGCACCCTGGGCTACGCCGAGGCCGACATCGCCGAGATCATCCGCTACGCGGTCGGCCACGGCACCCTGGTCGGCGCCCCGGGCGTCAACCACGACTCGCTCAGGGCCAAGGGCTTCGACGACGACACCCTGGCCCGCATCGAGCAGTCGCTGGAAAGCGCCTTCGACATCAAGTTCGTGTTCAACAAGTACACGCTGGGCGAGGAGTTCTGCACCGGCACCCTGGGCATCCCCAAGGCCAGCCTGGATGACTACGGCTTCGATCTCCTGGCCCATATCGGGTTCACCAAGGAACAGATCGACAAGGCCAACACCCATTGCACCGGCGCCATGACCCTGGAGGGCGCGCCCTTCCTCAAGGCCGAGCACCTGCCGGTGTTCGACTGCGCCTCGCCCTGCGGCAAGGTCGGCAAGCGCTTCCTGTCGGCGGACTCCCACATCCGCATGATGGCCGCCGCCCAGCCCTTCATCTCGGGCGCCATCTCCAAGACCATCAACATGCCCAACTCGGCCTCGATCGAGGAATGCAAGGGCGCCTACATGCTGTCCTGGCGCCTGGGCCTGAAGGCCAACGCGCTGTACCGTGACGGCTCCAAGCTGTCGCAGCCGCTGCAGGCCGCCCTGCTCGACGACGTCGACCTGGAGGAGGAGATCGCCGAGGCACCCATGGCGGCGCGGGCCGAGATCATCGCCGAGCGCATCGTCGAGCGGGTCATCGCCGCCGCCCGCCGCAAGCTCCCGGACCGCCGCAAGGGCTATACCCAGAAGGCCATCGTCGGCGGCCACAAGGTCTATCTGCGTACCGGCGAATACGACGACGGCAAGCTGGGCGAGATCTTCATCGACATGCACAAGGAAGGCGCCGCCTTCCGCGCCATGATGAACAACTTCGCCATCGCGGTGTCCATCGGCCTGCAGTACGGCGTGCCGCTGGAGGAGTTCGTCGAGAGCTTCACCTTCACCCGCTTCGAGCCCCAGGGCATGGTGGAAGGCAACGACACCATCAAGATGGCCACCTCGATCCTGGACTACATCTTCCGCGAGCTGGCCATCAGCTATCTGGGCCGCAACGAGCTCGCCCACGTCGAGCCCGCCGACCTGATCCCCGACACCGTCGGCCGCGGCAACACCGCCGAGGGCGGCGCCACCGCCGCCTCGCAGCTGGGCGCGGTCGTCGAGCGGGTGGCGTCCAAGGGCTATGTGCGCTCCAAGCTGGTGGTGCTCAAGGGCGGCAACGGCGGCGGGTCCAGCGCCGCCCTGTCCGCCGACCTGCCCGGCACCGCCGCCCAGATGGCGGCCCAAAGCGGACTGGCGGTGGCCATCGACGCCGAGGCCATGATCCAGGAGTTCGACGCCCGCGCCGAGCAGATCCGCGCCGCCCGCATGAAGGGCTACGAGGGCGACGCCTGCCCCGAATGCGGCAACTTCACCCTGGTCCGCAACGGCACCTGCCTGAAATGCGACACCTGCGGGGGGACCACCGGCTGCTCGTAGTATGCCGACCTACGTATGTATGTTATGCCGCGCACCATAATTTGGCCGGTGTGCGGCATAACCTGGCCCAAACGAAGCAACAGCGTGCCGCAGTCGATTTTTGAGGGACCGTTCTTTCCTCTCTTGGGTCCCTCAATGCAACGGGCCGGCTCTCATCCGGGAGAGCCGGCCCGGAATCTATACAGGAACAAATAGGGGTCACCGCTGGACACGCAATTTAGCTGGCCAAGGGCACTCCTATCGACCACGCAATGAAGCTCAGAGGCTTGCACCGACCATTTAAATCCAAACGCCAACCGCTATGCTCAGTCGTATTGATCTAAGCATGAACAAGCATAACGCCGTAGTCTGTCGCTTGGTATCGAGGTTTTGAGAAGAGAGGAGGGAAGCGCGGTGTCGAAGGATAACAAGGCGACACTGCTTATGCCAGCAATGCCCTGGCGCTCGGCGAGGGCCTGCCGATGATCGGCAAGCTGCTCGGCCACACCCAGGTGCAGACCACCGCTCGCTACGCCCATCTCGCCAATGATCCGGTGAAGGCGGCGGCCACCCGCGTTTCCGATACCATCGGCGCGGCGGTTGCCGGCCACAAGAAGAAGCGGCCGGCCGGGAAGGCCGGTGGAACCGGCATTGCGCAGCGGCGTAACGCCGGCTAGGTCGTATTGACAATGTCGTTACATTCTCTGTAGGCTCGCCGGTGAAGGGAGAATGATCATGAGACAGGCCGACCCTGCGGGGCACCGCGCGCGCCCTCCGAAGAACGATGTGATCCAGATTCGGGCATCGGCCGAGACCAAGGCGATCCTGAACCGCGCCGCCAGCTTGCGCGGCCAGAAGCTGTCGGAGTTCATGCTGGACAGCGCGCGGCGCCAGGCGGAGGAGACGCTGCTCGACCAGCGCGTGTTCTTTCTCGATCCCGAGGCGCACGACCAGTTCCTCGCCCTGCTCGACGCGCCGGCCGCCCCCAGTGAGGAGTTGCGCCAGCGCATGAGGCGGCGCCCGTCCTGGGAACGGTGATGTCCGGCGACGAGCAGCAGGTTCCGGCAAGAACCAGACGCGTCCTGCCGCCGGAACGCCTCGGCCCGCACCACGACCTCGCCGCGTTCGAGAACGGCAGGCACCCCTCCCTGGACGACTGGCTGAGACGCCGGGCGCTTGCCAGCGAGGGGCTGTCGGCCCGCGCTTATGTCATCTGCGACATCGACGCCCCTACCCGCGTCGTCGGCTACTACGCGATTGCCACCGCCATGGAACGGCGGACGGCACTACCCAGCGCCCGTTTGCGGCACGGAATGCCCGAGGAGGTCCCCCTGCTGCTGATCGGGCGCCTCGCCGTCGACCGTGCATGGCAGGGGCTCGGCCTGGGGACGGACCTGCTGGCGGACGCGCTGCGGCGCTGTCTCGCCGCCTCGGACATCGCCGGCGCCCGCGGCGTCATCGTCCATGCCATCGACGATGAGGCAGCCGGTTTCTACCGGCGGCACGGCTTCCTGCCCTCTCCCCTCGGCCAAGGCATCCTGCTCATGCCGATCGAGACGGTGCGGGCGCTGGTCGCTCCTTCATGATCATCCCCTTGGCAGAAGACATTTAACCGCCGTAGCTTCATCCCAATGACCCGCGATCGCAGTCCCGACGATCTCAAGCTCCTTGGCGACCGCTTGCGAGCGGCCAGACTTGCCCTTGGCCTCACGCAGAAGGTGCTGTACGAGCCGCTGGGGGTGAAGGCCGCGACGTGGAATCACTGGGAAAGCGGCAAGCGTCTGCCCGATGCGGGCGCTGGCGGGCCTCGGTTCCCTGGTCCTGGCAGCCGGCCGCTGCAATCGTGCCGGGGCTCAGGAGCTGGGCCAGGTGACCGTGTTCGCCCCCGCCGACCATAGAGTGGAAGGAGCATGCCAACCTCGCCCGGTGCGTGCTGGAGGAACGTTTTCCCCACGACCCGGCCTGTCCCGCGGCCATGAAATGGTACTTCCAGCAGCTCTACCAGAGCGCCCACCTGGACGCCCATGGGATCATCGACCTGCTGACCAACCACCGGCGCGGCACGGGCACATGCCCGAATGCGAAGACGATTACCCGCCAGCAGGTGGAGACCCGTGTGCTGGATGGACTGCAGAGCTCCCTGATGGCGCCCGAACGGGTGGCTCAGTTTCAGGCCAAGGTCCGGCGCGAGGTCAAGGAACTGCGCCGTCAGGCCGCAGGCCGGTCAGACCATCTGCGCCAGCGGCTGGGCGAGCTCAACGCTGCCATCGGCAACATCCTACACATGGTCGAGATGGGCAATGCGCCGCCTTCGGTCATGGAGCGTCTGCGCGACCGCGAAGCGGAAAAGGCGCGGGTCGAAGAGGAATTGGCGAGCTACGCCACCGGCACCGATGACGTGATTGAATTGATGCCCAACCTAGCCGAAATCTACGCCCGCAAGGTGGCCAATCTCACCAACGCCCTCAACGACCCCGCGATCCGCGATGAGGCAACGTCGATGATCCGCCAGTTGGTGGAGAAGATCGTGGTGACGCCCGATGCCGATGCGGCCGATGGCGTGCGGTTGGAGATCCACGGCGCGATGGCGGAAATCCTGGCGCTGGTGGCCGGCGAGCGGCCGAAACAGAAACTCCCCGGCCTTTTGGGCACGGGGAGTCAATTGTCGGTGGTTGCGGTGGCAGGATTTGAACCTACGACCTTCAGGTTATGAGTTTGAATAGACGCGCAAGGCACCCACCGTCAAGAGCCTGGGCGAACGCTTCCTCAAGGAGCATGTCGCCGTGCAGTGCAAGCCCAGCACCCAGGCCGAATACAAGCGTTCGGTCGAGCTGTTCATCAATCCCCGGCTCGGCACCCGCAAGGTCACCGACATCGAACGCCGGGACATCGCCGACCTGCACCATTCCCTGCGCCATATCCCCTATCAGGCCAACCGCACCCTGGGCGTGCTGTCCAAGATGTTCAATCTGGCCGAGGTGTGGGGATTGCGCCCCGACGGCAGCAATCCGTGCCTGCACGTCAAGAAGTACCCCGAGCAGAAGCGGGAACGCTTCCTCAGCCCGGAAGAATTCGCCGAACCGGGCAAGGCCCTGCGCACCGTCGAGCAGGACGGCTCGGAAACCGAATCGGCCGTCGCCGCCATCCGCCTGCTGATGCTCACCGGCTGCCGGCTGGGCGAGATCATGACGCTGAAATGGGAGCATGTGGACCTGGCCCGGCATGAACTGCGCCTGCCCGATTCCAAGACCGGCGCAAAGGTCGTGCATTTCGGCAAGACCGCCGCCGCTGTCCTCAAGGGCATCGCCAGGCTCGACGACAACCCCTATGTCATCACCGGCCGCAAACCCGGCAGCCGCCTCACCGACCTACAGCATCCGTGGCGGCGCATCCGCGCCAAGGCCAATTTGCCCGATGTGCGCATCCACGATCTGCGCCATTCCTATGCCAGCGGCGCCCTCGCCTTGGGCGAAGGCCTGCCGATGATCGGCAAGCTGCTCGGCCACACCCAGGTGCAGACCACCGCCCGCTACGCCCATCTCGCCAACGACCCGGTGAAGCTGGCCGCCGGACGGGTGTCCGATACCATCGGGGCGGCGATCATGGGCAAGGCAACGAAGCCTCCGGCGCGGCGAAGCCAGAACGGGCGGAAGGCATCACCGACCTCCGAAGACCGCCAGCGCTGATATTGTCATCGTACCGGCAGAGGAAACGATGATTGAGGCGATCCGCCCCCCCACGGCGACCTCATCCCCTTCCCGCCGCCCTCAGTACGACCGACAGCACGGCATCCGAATGGCGCATCAGGATAACCAGGTGCCTCCCACCTGGCACAACCCGGCCCGAAAGCCATTTCTTCACCGCACGATCGCTGACGCCGGTCCAGCGCGCAACCGTCTTGGCAACGGCCCGGCTTCTCAATTCAGCCCGAAGCGCGGCGGCAATCGCTATTGCGAGGTCAATCCCTTCGATTTTGTCAACAATGACGAAGGGAACTGAAGTTCCCTCTTCCAGTCGAGACATGCCTTTGACTCCGCTCGTATAATGAAGTGAAAAGCATGGGCGATCAGCGGGGCGTTAGAATCCTGGGGGAGAGCTGGTGGCGACAAGAAGAAAGGAAGACAAAGCGGGGAAGGACGGCAAGGGCGTCCGCATTCGGGCGGCGCAGTACCTCCGCATGTCGACCGATCACCAGCAATATTCAACGGAAAATCAGGCTGACGCGATCGCCCGGTATGCCGAACAGCATGACATGGAGATCGTCCGAACCTATACCGATGGTGGCAAGAGCGGACTCGACATCGGCTGGCGGCCCGAATTTCAGAGCCTGATTTCCGACGTCACCGAAGGCCGGGCCGATTTCCAGGTCGTTCTGGTCTACGACATCAGCCGGTGGGGCCGTTTTCAGAGGCTGTTTGAAAAAGGCTTGAGCGCCTGAGGCGGGCGTGATTCAAGCTGTCG
>CALABS010000077.1 GCA_937887565.1 uncultured Rhodospirillaceae bacterium
CCGCCTTCGACCACCTCATCCGAACCCCGGCCGCCCAGACGGCCGCCTGACGGCGTACGGGGCGCGCCCTCCCTTCCCCGGGGAGGGCGCGTCTCGGTTCGCTAGACAATGCCCGGCATTCGGACAATCATCACGGGCCGTCCATTCGCCGGAGCATGCCATGACCGAGGGTTTCGCCAACGAGGATTTCGGATACGACCCCGCGGCGCTGGCGGCGGCCGGCGTGATGGTCGATTGCCCCGGCCTTCCCTATCCGCCGGTTCCCGCCCCCCGCTACCGGCCGATCGACGCCGGCGGGCGCTCGTGGGGGTTCCGCTCCGCCGTCCTCGCCGCCTGTCCCGGCTACTTCACCGGGCCGCGCGCCATGCCGTGGGAAACCTGGGCCTTGTGGCGGGACGGCACGGTATGGATGAGCCTGGTTCCCATGGAGGTCGAAAGCCAGGTTCCCCATATCGCGGCCGCACGCGGCACCGTGGTGGTGTGCGGGCTGGGCATCGGCGTCATGGCCTACGCGGTGGCGGCGCGACGGGCGGTGGACAGGGTGGTCGTCATCGACCGCGACGCCGAGGTGATCGCCATGTTCCACGAATTCTCGGGCTTCGCCGACTGGCCCCAGCGGGAGAAGATCGAGATCGTCCAGGCCGACGCCCGCGAGCTCCGCGTGGACGGCGTCGATTTCCTTTATGCCGACATCTGGCCCAACTACCGCATGGACTGCATGATCCCGGACATGCAGGCGATCTACCGCAACATCCCGGCGCCGGCCTGCGGCTACTGGGGGCAGGAGATCGACATGGTCGACCACGCGCGGGCGCGCGGCGTGCCGCCGGAGGCCTTTTCCGCCGAGCACGTCCGCGCCTTCGCCCGCGACCACGGCCTGCCGCTGATCGGCCTCGAGCAGCCGGACTATCCGGGCCTGTGCGTGCGGGCCGCCACCAACCCCGCCATCGGCCGCGACCGCATCCCCGCTTGATCTCGCGACTGGCTGCGCATACCCTGCCCGGTCTGAATAAGTCGTTGAGTGGAAATGGAAAAGGTCCAAGCACTACGGCAGTCCGGGCTTGCGCGCCGACTGTTCCTCGCCACCCGGCCGATGTTCTTTCCGGCGTCGGCGGTGCCGGTGGCGGTGGGAACGGCCTGGGGCGTGACCGGCGGCGACGCCTTCGCTCCGGGGCTGTTCGCCCTGGCGCTGGCGGGAATGTTCGCGCTTCACGCCGGGGCCAACGTCCTCAACGACGTGTCCGACGAGCTCAACGGCTGCGACCGTGCCAACGACGACCGCATCGGCCCGTTCACCGGCGGCTCGCGCTTCCTCCAGGACGACATCCTCAGCCTGCCGGTCATGGCGGTCTGGGGCTGCTCGCTGCTGACCCTCGCCGCCTTGGCCGGGGTGGGGTTGATCGCGGCCAAGGGGGTGACCGTGCTGGTCCTCGGCGTGATCGGCGCGGCGCTGGCGCTGGCCTATTCGCTGCGCCCCGTCGCCCTGGCCAGCCGAGGGCTCGGCGAACTGGCGGTGGCGATCGCCTTCGGACTGCCGGTGGGAGCCTGCGCCTGGCTCCAGGCGGGGGAATTGTCGGCGTCGGCGACGCTGGCGGCGGTGGCCGTCGCGGCGTGGACGGCGGCCATCCTGGTCGCCAACGAGGTGCCGGATCGCAAGGCCGACGGGCGGGCGGGCAAGCGGACCCTGGTGGTGCGGCTGGGATTGGCGGCCACCCGTCGGCTCTATCTGGGCATCCACGCCGCCGGCGCGGCGGCGGTGGCGGCCCTGGTCCCGGTCGCCGGCCTGCCGGCCTGGGCGCTGGTGCCGGCCTTCGCGCTGCTGGCGGCGGCGGCGGACGCGGCCCGCCACCTGACCGAGCGCCGCGACGACCAGCTCCGGGCCATCCGCGCCACCCTCGCCCTGCACCTGGCCGGCGGGGTTTGGCTGACCGTCGCGGCTTTAATACCGCCCGGCCAATGACCTGATCCGTCGGGCCATTTCAGTGGCCGAGCGTATCGGCCCTCGCCGGGCGCGGCCCTCCGGCCGCTTGGCCGCCGCCTCAACGGCGGCTGGATACCAGCCAACGAATCGTGGGTTGGCCGGTATAAGGCCTACCTGGCGGCGGCCCGCAGCGCCGCCACCAGCTTGTCCAGGCCCCGGAAGGCGGCGCCCAGCTCTACGTGGGCCTCGCGCATGGTGCCGGCATCGGGGCACGGATACCCCCCCATGCGGTTGGCCTGCATCATGCGGATGGCGGCGGCCAGGCTCTGGCCCTTGACGAAGTCGGCCACCCTCTGGACGGCGGCGTAATGCACCGAGATGTGCGACGCCAGCTTGCCCGGCAACAGGTGAAGGTCGGCCTGGGCGGCGCGGAAGCCGGCGTCGATGCCGGCCAGCGACGTAATCGCCGACACGAAGAACACCCCGGCCTCGGCATTGGGCGGCAGCGGCACCGCCTCGAAGGCCTGCAGGCGGGTTTCCAACTCGGTGGCGATGGTGATCGCGACGGCGCGGCGGCGGCGCGCCGCCTCGCCCCGCCGCATCTGAGCCGCCGTCAGCACGCCGAACAGGCCGGCCAGGAACGCCCCCACCAGCAGGACCACCGACATGGCCCAGGCCGGCAGGGCGGCGAGGGGGGCGGCGACGGCCAAGGGGGGCATCTCGGTGGGCGGCGGCGCGGCGGCTGGGATCTCGGCGGCGGTCGGCGCGGCGGTCGGCAGGGGCGCCGGCATGGGTGCGGGCGCGGCCGGTTCCGGCGGATTGGCCGGCTCGTCCACCGGACGCACCGGTTGGAATTCCGGAGCCGGCTCCTGGACCGGCAGCGGGTCGGAGGGGACGGCGGGTTCGGGCGCTTGCGCCCGGGCCGGCGTCGCCAGGGCGAGGGCGACGGCGAGGGTGGTGGCGAGGGGCAGGCGACGGCTCGGCATTGGCGGGGCAACCTCGTGCTGGACGTTCCGGGGACGGGCTTCGGGTCAGACGGGGACATCGCCGCCCGTATCCGCCAGGGGCGCGGCGGGGACGGGCGAGCGGCGGATGCGCGACGGCGGCAACAAGATGGTGGCGGTCGTGCCGACGTCGATGGCGCTTTCCAGCGTCAGGGTGCCGCCATGGGCGGTGGCCAGCGCCTTGGCCAGCGGCAGCCCGAGTCCGGTGCCCTCGTATTTGCGCGACAGCCGGCTGTCGGCCTGGACGAAGGGCTCCATCACCCGCGCCAGATCCTCGGACGACATCCCGATGCCGGTGTCGGCCACCTGGATCGTGAAGCCGTCGTCGCCGGCCGCCGCCCGCACGGTCACCTGGCCGCCGGCATCGGTGAACTTCACCGCGTTCGAGGCCAGGTTGAGGACGATCTGGCGCAGGCGCTTCTCGTCGGCCAGCAGGAACGGCAGGTGGTCGGGAATGTCCTCGACCAGGCGCACGCCGTTGGCCTCGGCGCGGCGGGCCATCATCCGCACCGACGAGCGCAGCACGGCGGCCACGTCGACCACGGTCTCGACGAGGTCGGTCATCCCCGCCTCGGCCTTCGACATATCGAGGATGTCGTTGATCAGCTCCAGCAGGTGCATGCCGCTTTCGTGGATGTCGCCCACATAGGTGCGGTAGGACTCGGGTTCCAGCGGCCCGAAGATCTCGTGCTTCATCAGTTCCGAGAAGCCGATGATGGCGTTGAGCGGGGTGCGCAGCTCATGGCTGATATTGGCCAGGAAGGTGGCCTTGGCGCGGTTGCCGCGCTCGGCCTGCTCCTTGGCCTCGCGCAATGTGTCCTCGAACCGCTTGCGGTCGGTGATGTCGGTCAGGGTCAGGATCAGGCCGCCGCCGGGCATGGCGTTGGAGCGGACCTCCAGGACCGTTCCGTTGGGCCGCGGGTGCTCGAAGACGGCGCTCGGCATCCGCCACAGGCGCGCCAGCCGGCGCCTGGCGACCCCCACCGCCGCACCCGTGCCCAGGTCGCCGTTGAGCGCGAGGTGCAGCAACATGCCGTCGAACGACGTGTCCCCTGGCGCCACCTCGCCGATGGGCAGGTCGAGAAGGCTGCGGGCGTGCTCGTTCAGGGCCACCAGGATGCGGGTCGGGCCGAACACCGCCACCCCCTGGGCCATGTTGTCGATGATGGCCTGGCGCAACCCGGCCTGGGCGGCCAGGTCCTGCTCGTGCCGCTTCAGCGGGGTGATGTCGGTCGCGGTGCCGCGATAGCCGATGAAGGTGTCGTCGATGGCGAAGGCCGGGCGCCCGGCCATTTCCACATATTTCAGCGCCCCGGTCGGCAGCCGGTGCAGGAAGACGAAGCCGCGGAACGGGTCGCGCGCCACCATGGTCGCCCGCTGCTGCTCCCAGGCGGCCTCGGTTTCGGCGGCGTCGGCGAGCTGGCGGAAATTGGTGCCGAGGAAATGCCCGGGGCCCACGCCCAGCACATGGCGGACGCGGCCGGACACGAAGGTGAAGTCCAGCTTGTCGTCCACCTCCCAGAACCAGTCCGAGGCCGATTCAGCCAGGTCGCGGAAGCGCTGTTCGCTTTCCAGCAGCGCGTCCTCGACCCGCTTGCGGTCGGTGATGTCACGCACGACGCCGATGAAGGTCACCATCTCGCCGCGGCGCATTTCGGTGATCGACAGTTCCATGGGAAAGACGACGGCGTCCTTGCGGCGCCCACGGGCCTCGCTGCCGATGCAGATCACTCTCTCGCTGTCCTGGGTGGCGGGGCTGCGCAGGTGGTAGGCGAATTCCTCGCGGTAGGAATCGGGAATCAGCAGGCGCACGTCGCGGCCGACCACCTCCTCGGGCGCGTAGCCGAAGATGCGGGCGGCGGCGGGATTGAAGGACAGGACGGTGCCGTGTTCGTCCAGCGTCATGATACCGTCGACGACGGTGTCCATGATGCCGCGCAGCCACGCCACGCTTTCCTCGAGCGCCGCTTCGGCCTGCTTGCGGTTGGTGACGTCGCGCAGGATGCGCAGATGGCCGTCGTCGGCGGTGCGGTAGACGCTGGTCGCCACCCAGCGGCCGTCGTGCAACTGCATCTCGCGGATGGTGCTCTTGTTGGCGGCGTGGTCGGCCAGCATGTCGAACACCCAGTCGGCCTCGCGCCCCCTGGCCTCGACCACGACGCCGCGCTCGGCCTCGGCGCGAATGATGTCCTCGAACGGACGCCCCGGCACGATGAGGTCGGCGATGGGGGCCAGGAAGTCGCGGTAGCGGGCGTTGCAGGTGACCAGGCGGTCGTTGACGTCGAACAGCGACACGCCATCCTGCACGCTGCCCAGGGCGTCGACGAGACGGCTTTGCAGCAGGTTGGCGCGCTGCCCCTCGCTTTCGGCCATGGCCTGCTGGCGCCGCACGACCACCAGCAGCAGCGCCACGGTCATCACCATGGACAAGGCCTGCGACAGCACCAGCGAGAGGCTCGCCAGGGTGGCGTCGAGGTGCAGGGCGACGGCGGCCAACTGGTGCAGGCCGGCGGCGGCGAAGGACAGGGCGGTCAGGCGTTGGGCGTCGCCGCCGCCGGCGCGGCGGAGCATCACCCAGCCGGCGAAGAGGAGCGGCAGCCCGCCGATCCCGAACAGCGGCAGGGTGATCTGTCCGAAATGGAGGCGCAGGGCCTCGGCGGCGAAACTCCATGCCCCGGCCGCGATCAGGCCGCCGGCCATTAGCCCCGAGCCGACGCGGCGCCCCGACAACGTCCACGCCCCGCAGAACACCAGCCCGGCGCCGAGCGCGTGCAGCAGGTCGGACAGCTCGATGGTCAATGGCACGGCGCCGGCCAGCAGGACGGCTTCGCTGGCGGCCTCGAAGACGAAGGCGATCGCCCACCAGCCGTAGCCCCGGGGAGCGGCCGGCAGGGTCCAGCCGTAGGTGGTCGACACGGCGAGGATCGCCGAGCCCATCACCGCTCCCAGAAGCGCTGCCTGCAGCGCGAAGTCCATCGCTTGTCCGCCCGGTTCGAGGACACTCCCCCAAGAGGTTCAGGTGCCGCCCGGTCCCCGGCGGGCGGCAGGATGTTCAGTCGTCGTAGGCGACCAGACTGGTGAAGGGCACGTTCAGGTCCCGCAGGCGCTGGCGGCCGGGAAGGAAGCTCAACTCGACGATCGAGGCGGCGCCGGTCACCTGGGCGCCGACCTCGCGCAGCAGCTCGATGCCGGCCGCCATGGTGCCGCCGGTCGCCAGCAGGTCGTCGAGCACCACCACCCGCTGCCCGTTCTCGATGGCGTCGGCCTGGATCTCGATGGTGTCGGAGCCGTATTCGAGGGCGTATTCATGCTTGATGGTGGCGCCCGGCAGCTTGCCCTTCTTGCGCAGCATCACGAAGCCGCAGCCCAGCTTCAGTGCCAGCGGCGCCGCCACCAGGAAGCCGCGCGACTCGATTCCGGCCAGCACGTCGGGTTGGAACTCGCGGACCGCGCGGGCCAGGCGCCCCATGGCCACCTGCCAGGCGTCGGCATGGGCCAGAAGGGTGGAGATGTCGTAGAACAGGATGCCCGGCTTGGGAAAGTCGGGAATGCCGCGAATGTGGTCCTTGATGTCCATGAAGGTCCTATCCCCCTGATGCCTGTGCGCTCCACCCGAGGTGCCATGGTAGCGGCGCCCCGGGTTACGGTCAAAGGTCGACGCCCTACTCGCCCCTCAGCGCGGTCACGAAATCGTGCATGCCGACCTGGCGCTCGCGCTTCAGCCGCTCGGCTTCCAGGATGGCCTGGACCTGGGCGATGGAGCGCTCGATGTCGGTGTTGACGATGATGTAGTCGTATTCGGGCCAGTGGCTCATCTCGTCGCCCGCCTTGGCCATGCGCTTCCTGACCACCTCGTCGCTGTCCTGGGCGCGGTTGCGCAGGCGGCGCTCCAGCTCCTCGACCGAGGGCGGCAGGATGAACACCGCCACCAGATCGTCGCGGGCGTTCTGGCGCACCTGCTGGGTGCCCTGCCAGTCGATGTCGAACAGCACGTCGCGGCCCGAGGCCAGCACCGCCTCGACCGGAGCGCGGGGCGTCCCATAGTAGTTGTCGAACACCTTGGCGTGCTCGAGGAAGCCCTTTTCCTCCACCATCCGCTGGAAGGTGTCCACCGAAACGAAGTGGTAGTCCTTGCCGTCCACCTCGCCGGGGCGGGGCGGGCGGGTGGTGCAGGATACGCTCATGGCGATGTGGGGGTCGCGCTCCAGCAGCGCGCGCGAGATGGTGGTCTTGCCCGCCCCCGACGGCGACGACATCACCAGCATAAGGCCGCGACGGGCCACCGTGGGCAGGTTGGCGGGCAGTGTGGTCATGGTCCCCCCTTCTATTCGATGTTTTGGACCTGCTCGCGGAACTGGTCGATGACCGCCTTGAGGTCCAGGCCGACCCGGGTCAGCTCGACGTCCGACGACTTCGAGCACAGGGTGTTGGCCTCGCGATTGAACTCCTGGGCCAGGAAGTCGAGCTTGCGGCCGACCGCGCCGCCGGCCGCGATCAGCTCGCGGGCGGCGGCCACGTGGGCGCGCAGGCGATCCAGCTCCTCGCGGATGTCGGCCTTCACCGCGATCAGCGCCACCTCCTGGGCGACGCGCTCCTCGGACAGGGTGGGGGCGGCCTCCAGGACGGCGGCCACCTGCTGGCGCAGGCGTTCCTTGACGGCATCGGGGCGCAACGAGGCCGAGGCTCCGGCGCGGTCGGCGAGATCGGCAATCTCGGCCAGTTGATCCAGCAGCACCGTCTTGATGCGGGCGCCCTCGGACAGACGCATGGCCGCCAGGGCATCCAGCGCCTGTTCCAGGGTCGCCGTCATGGCCGCCTCGCGGGCCTTCCTCACCGCCTCGGCATCGGCGTCCTCGGCCTCCATCGGCTCCAGCACGCCCTTGACGGCCAGCAGGCCGTCCCACCGGGCCGGGGCGACGCCGGGATGCTGGGGGGCCAGCTGGCCGACCAGCCGCAACATCTGGTCCAGCAGGTCGGCATTGACCCGCACCGGTGGCGCCTCGGCGATGCGGGTCACGTTCAGCGACAACTGCACATTGCCGCGCTTGAGCCTCTTGCCGGCCGCCTCGCGCACGGCGGGCTCCAGCGAATCGTGGCCGTGCGGCAGACGCGAGCGCAATTCGAGGCCGCGGCCGTTGACGCTCTTGGCCTCCCATACCCAGGCCACTTGGGCGTCGCGCCCTTCGGCGCGGGCGTAGCCGGTCATGCTGGCGACGGACAAGGGACCCTCCATGAACTGCTGGTGGCGGAGTTTATAGCCGGCCCGACCGGGCGCAACAACCGTCCTTCCTAAGCTTGGTGCGGACGGATATCCTAAGGGTATGAAGGAAAGACGCCGGCCCCTCCGGGGGCGCCCCAACGTGGTGGAGCTGACGGTTCGGGTCCCGGCCGACAAGGTGGACGCCGTTCGCAACTACGCCCAGAGGATCGCCAAGCGGCGGCCGCCGGCCCTGCGCGAGGAAGTGCTGGAAAGACTGCGGGCTCACCGCGACCTGTTCACCCGCTTCGGGGTGAGGTCGGCGTCGCTGTTCGGCTCGGTGGTGCGCGACGAGGCCAAGCCCATGTCCGACATCGACCTGATGATCGAGTTCCTGCCCGGGCAACCCGGGGGGCTGTTCCGCTATGTCGAGCTGAAGCATGCGCTCGAGGGCCTGTTGGGCCGGCCGGTGGATCTGATCACCAAGAACAACATCCGGCCGCGTCTGAAGGAACGTATCCTCAGGGAATGCCTGCCGGTGTTCGGAGAGGAGGCCTGCGAAGCGTGACCAACAAGGACTGGCGGGTGCGCGTCGAGGATATGCTGGAAGCCATCGAGCGCATCGCGCGCTATGTGGACGGCATGACCGTCGCCGACTTCATCGGCAGCGACATCACCCAGGACGCGGTTCTCAGGAACCTGGAGGTGTTGGGTGAGGCGTCCAAGCGGGTGCCGGGCCATATCACCGCCGCCCACCCGGAAATCCCGTGGTCGCGCATCGGCGACATGCGCAACATCCTGGTCCACGAATACCACTCGGTGGACCCGGTGATCGTCCTCGACGCCGCCCGCTCGGACCTGCCGCCGCTGGCGGGGCCGCTCCGGCGAATCCTGGAGGAGGGAGGATGACCGCCATTCTCATCACCGGCGCGTCCTCGGGCCTGGGCGAGGCCCTGGCGCTGGAATACGCCGCGCCCGGCGCGACGTTGTTCCTGTCGGGCCGCGCCGCCGGGCGGCTGGCGGCGGTGGCTGGAGCCTGCCGGGCCAGGGGCGCCGCCGTCCACGACCGCCCGCTTTGCGTCACCGACCGCGCCGCCATGGCCCAGTGGATCGCCGAATGCGACGAGCTGCGGCCGCTGGATCTCGTCATCGCCAATGCCGGCGTGTCGGCGGGCACCGGCGGCCAGGACGAGCCGGCCGAACAGGCCCGCTGGATCTTCGCGGTCAACGTCGAGGGCGTGATGAACACCGTGCTGCCGGCGGCCGACCGCATGCGGGCGCGGGGCCGGGGGCAGATCGCCGTCATGAGTTCGCTGGCCTCGTTCCGCGGCTTCGCCGGGGCGCCGGCCTACTGCGCCTCGAAGGCGGCGGTGCGGGTGTGGGGCGAGGGGCTGCGCGGCTGGCTGGGCGGCCACGGGGTCAAGGTGTCGGTGATCTGCCCCGGCTTCGTGCGCACCCGCATGACGGCGGTCAACACCTTTCCCATGCCGTTCCTGATGGATGCCGACCGCGCCGCCCGGCTGATCCGCCGGGGATTGGAGACGGATCGCGGCCGGATCGCCTTTCCGTGGCCGCTCTACGCACTGGTCTGGCTGATGGCGGCGGTGCCGGCGCGGGTCTCGGACTGGGTGTCGCGGCGCCTGCCGGCGAAGCGCTGATCCAGGCGGACGGCGCCGATCGCCGAGGTGAACAGCGCCAGCCAGACGATCCGGCTTTGGTAGCGGTCGTGGGGGTTGGACAGCGCGCCGCAGACGACGGCGTTGCCGAGCATCGCCATCACCACCACGGTCGTCAGCCCCACCGTGACGCGGTCGCGCCGCCGCCAGGCGAAGAAGGCCAGGGCCAGCATCGTCACCTGGGCCGCCTGCAGGATGGGAACCTGCACCTGGTTGATGCCGGTGAAATCGATCCCTTCGCGCCGCTGCTGGTGGGCGAAACGGAAGGCCCGGAAATCCTCGGGGTAGCGGGTGTGCTGCGTGCGCACGAAGTGCCAGCTCATGGGAACGACGTCCTCGCCCGCGGCGATCAGGTCCAATTGCCGCAGGGTATTGGCCAGCATGGCCTGGGCGACGTCGAGGGGAAACAAGGTGATGGCGCCCCTGACGATGGCGCCGGCCTCGTCGTGCATGGCCTTCCAGCCGCCCAACTCGTCGAAGGGCGACTCGCCCCACAGGAACTCGTCGGCGGTGTAGGGAAGCTCGTCCTTGTGCTCGCACATCCGGAGCGCGGCGCCGCCGGGACAGACCTCGTCGAGATACTTCTTCGCCAGCCCGTCCTGGACCAACAGGGCCAACTGCAACACCTGGCCCGAGCGGCTGAAGAAGGCCTCGCCGGTGGCGGCCCAGTGCACCGCGGGTACCGCGCCGATCCCCAGCGCCACCGCCAGGGCCGGCAGCGCGAGCCTGGGACGGGCCATGCGCCGCAGCCACCGCGCCGCCAGCGCCGTGGCGGCCAGCACGATCAGCAGGCCGGCCGCCACCGCCACGTGCGACATATGGACGGCGATGGCCAGAGCCACCAGCGGCACCAGCAGCAGGCGCCGCCAGACGGGCAGGGCGTCGCCCAGGGCCAGCACGGCGATGCCCAGGATCGCCATGCCGGCGAACAGGTCGGCCATCACCTGCGAGGTCACCCACGGCAGCCCGGTCAGCGCCGTCAGCAGAACCGCCACCCAGGCATAGACGTGGCAGCGCCAGCGGCCGACGAAGGCCCACACCGCCTCGCGCAGGACCCACGCCATCATCAGCGCCTGCGCCCACACCACCGCCCACAGCGTGCCGAACGGCTGGGCGATCCAGGTGAAGGCGCCGTAGGTCATGATGCGGTAGATGATCGGCTGCCACGTGAAGGAGATCTCCACGTAGTCCTCGCTGTCGAAATAGATCAGCGGATAGCCGTTCCAGATGGCGGGAAACAGCAGCAGCAATGCTACCGCCAGCACCAGCCCGGCATGCCAGCCGAAGCGGAAGGCGGGGCCGTGATCGGCGAGGCGCACCCGCGTCAGGCCCGCTTCCAGGTGGTGCCCTGGGCCGAATCCTCCAGCACCACGCCCTTGGCGGCGAGGTCGTCGCGGATGCGGTCGGCCTCGGCGAAGTTCCGCGCCTTGCGGGCGTCGGCGCGGGCCTGGATGGCGGCCTCGATCTCCTCGGGGGCGGGACCCTCGCCCGAGCCGGCCTGGAACCACACCTCGGGGTCGTTGGTCAGCACGCCAAGCAGTTGGGCCGAGGCCAGCAGGCGCCCCTTGGCGCGGGCCTTGTCGCCCTCGCTGGCGGCCTTGTTGAGCGCGGTCGCCAGCTCGTGCAGATGGGCGATGGCCAGCGGCGTGTTGAGGTCGTCCTCCAGCGCCGCCATCACCTCGATGGGAGCCTCGCTCTCCTCGGCGGCCACGTCGGCCACGGCGCGCAGGGCGGTGTACAGGCGGTCCAGCGTCGCCTTGGCCTGCCTCAGCCCCTCGGCGGTCCAGTCGAAGGGCTGGTGGTAGTGGGTCGACAGCATGGCCAGCCGGATGGCCTCGCCCGGGGCCTGGTCGAGCAGCTCGCGGACGGTGAAGAAGTTGCCCAGGCTCTTGGACATCTTCTCGCCCTCGACCATCAGGTAGCCGTTGTGCAGCCAATAGCGGGCGAAGGGGGCGCCGTTGGCGCAGACGCTTTGGGCGATCTCGTTCTCGTGGTGGGGGAACACCAGATCCTGGCCGCCGCCGTGGATGTCGAAGGTCTGGCCCAGATACTGGCCGCTCATGGCGCTGCACTCGATGTGCCAGCCCGGCCGGCCGCGCCCCCACGGGCTGTCCCAGCCCGGCAGGTCGGGGGTCGAAGGCTTCCACAGCACGAAGTCGGCGGCATTCTTCTTGTAGGGCGCCACCTCGACGCGGGCGCCGGCGATCATCTCGTCCATGCTGCGTCGCGACAACGCGCCGTAGTCGGGCATGGACGGCACGCTGAACAGCACATGGCCCTCGGCCACGTAGGCGTGGCCCTTGGCGATCAGCACCTCGATCATGGCGACCATCTGGCCGATATGGGCGGTGGCGCGCGGCTCGATGGTGGGCGGCAGCGCGTTCAGCTCGGCGATGTCGTCGTGGAACATCCGGGTGGTGCGGGCGGTGATGGCGTCGATGGGCTCGCCCGAGTCCTTGGCCCGCGCGTTGATCTTGTCGTCCACGTCGGTGATGTTGCGGACATAGGTCACCGACGGATACAGCCGCTTCAGCAGCCGGAACAGCACGTCGAACACGATCACCGGGCGGGCGTTGCCGATATGGGCGCGGTCGTAGACGGTGGGACCGCAGACATACATGCCCACATGGTCGGGCCGGATCGGCTCGAACGCTTCCTTCTTGCGGGTCAGCGTGTTGTACAGGACCAGGGGCATCGGCACTCCTAAGCGGTCTCGCCGGCCAGCCTGCGGGCGGCGCGGTCGCGGCCGATGAGAGGTAGCAGGTTCTTCAGTTCGGGTCCATGGTCGCGGCCGGTCAGGGCCAGGCGCAGCGGGTGGAACAGGGCCCGGCCCTTGCGGCCGGTCGCCTGTCCGACCGCCTTGGTCAGCGCCCCCCAGGTCATGGGGTCCCACGGCTCTGGCGGCAGCAGCGACAGGGCGGCGGCGGTGAGCTCGGCATCCTCGATCACCGGTTGGACCGGGCCGGCGACCACCGCCCACCAGTCGCGGGCGTCGGCGACGCGGTCGAGATTGGGGCGCACCGCCTCCCAGAACTCCGCCGGCGCGTCGCGCAGCCCCACCGCCTCCAGGCGCGGCCGCGCCTCGTCGTAGGACAGGCCGTGCAGCAGGCGCGAATTGAGATGGCCCAGTTCGACCGGATCGAATTTGGGGGTGGCGCGCGAGAAATGGCGGATGTCGAATTCCTCCACCAGCCGGTCGAGGCCGGCGCGCAACTCGATGGCGTCCGAGGTGCCCAGCTTGGCGAGCAGCGAGGTGAGCGCCATCGGTTCCACCCCGTCGGCCCGCATCTCGCGCAAGGACGCGGCGCCATGGCGCTTGGACAGGCCGGCCCCCGAGATGTCGGTCATCAGCGGCAGGTGGCCGAAGGACGGCGGCCCGGCCCTCAGCGCCTTGAACAACTGTAGCTGCGGCGCGGTGTTGGCGACGTGGTCCTCGCCGCGGATGACGTGGCTGACGCCCAGGTCGATGTCGTCCACCACGCTGGGCAGGGTGTAGAGGAAGGTGCCGTCGGCGCGGATCAGCACCGGGTCGGACAGGCTGGCGCAGTCGATATGGCTGTCGGCGCGCACCAGGTCGTCCCACCGCTCGATGTGATGGTCCAGCTTGAACCGCCAGTGCGGGCGGCGGCCCTCGTCCTCGAAGCGCTTGCGCTCGGCGGCCGGCAGGTGCAGGTGGGCGCGGTCGTAGACCGGCGGCCGGCCCCGCGACAGCAGCACCTTGCGCTTGACCGCCAGCTCCTCGGGGGTCTCGTAGCACGGATACAGGCGGCCGGCGGCCTTGAGCTTCTCGGCCGCCTCGGCGTAGCGGGCGAGGTGGGCGGATTGGAACGCCTTGCGGTCCCAGGCCAGCCCCAGCCAGCGCAGGTCCTCGGCGATGGCGTCCACGTAGTCCGACCGCGACCGCTCGGCGTCGGTGTCGTCGTAGCGCAGCACGAAATAGCCGCCATGGGCCTTGGCGAACAGCCAGTTGATCAGCGCCACCCGGGCGTTGCCCACATGCAGCAGGCCGGTCGGGCTGGGGGCGAAGCGGACGGTGACGCTCATGGCGCGATTGCCCCCACCCCGGCCCTCCCCCACGCTGCGCGCGGGGGAGGGAGGTGAGGCTGGCGCCTCCCCCTCCCCCGGCTCGGCCGGGGGAGGGGGAGGGTGGGGGCATTCCTCGGTGTCATATCGCCTTCGTGAATCCGTTGGTGATCGGGTAGCGGCGGTCGCGGCCGAAGGAGCGGGCGGTGATCTTGACGCCGGGCGGGGCCTGGCGGCGCTTGTATTCGGCGCGGTCGAGCATGGTCCACACCCGGCGCACGGTGGCCTCGTCGAAGCCCTTGGCGACGGTGGCGGCGACGCCGAGCTCCTCCTCGATCAGCGACGCCAGGATGCCGTCCAAGACCTCGTAGGGGGGCAGGGTGTCCTGGTCGGTCTGGTCGGGCTTGAGCTCGGCCGAGGGCGGCTTGGTGATGACGCGCTCGGGCATGACGGGGCCGTCGGGGCCCAGCCCTCCGTGGGGGCGGTGGGCGTTGCGCCAGCGGCAGACCTCGAACACGGTGGTCTTGTAGACGTCCTTCAGCACCGCGAAGCCGCCGCACATGTCGCCGTAAAGGGTGGCGTAGCCGGTGCTCATCTCGCTCTTGTTGCCGGTGGACAGCACCATGGGACCGAACTTGTTGCTGATGGCCATCAAGGTCATGCCGCGGGACCGCGACTGCAAGTTCTCCTCGGTGATGTCGGGCGCACTGCCCTGGAAGACGGGGGCCAGCATATGGTCGTAGGCGGCCATGGCCGGCTCGATGCCGATGGTGTCGAGCCGGCAGCCCAGCATCCCGGCGACGCCGGCGGCGTCCTCCAGGCTCTCGCGGCTGGTGTAGGGGCTGGGCATCATCACGCACCACACCCGGTCGCGGCCCAGCGCGTCCGCCGCCACCGCCGCCGCCAGCGCCGAATCGATACCGCCCGACAGGCCCAGCACCACGCCGGGAAAGCCGTTCTTGTTGACATAGTCCCTGAGGCCCCGCATCAGCGCCTGGTAGACGCCTTCGGCGCGGCCCGGCTCGGGGGCCAGCGGACCATCGGCGGTCCAGCCGGCGTCGCCGCGCCGCCAGGTGGTGGTGACCACCGCCTGCTCCCAGGCCGGCAGGCGGACCAGCGGCTTGCCCTTGGCGTCCAGCGCGAACGAGGCGCCGTCGAACACCAGCTCGTCCTGGCCGCCCAACTGGTTGACGTAGACCAGCGGCAGGCCGGTCTCGGTGACGCGGGCGACGGCGCGGTTCAGCCGCACGTCCTGCTTGTCCACCTCGAAGGGTGAGCCGTTGGGCACCACCAGCATCTCGGCCCCGGTCTCGGCCAGGGTCTCGGCCACGTCGGCGTACCACATGTCCTCGCACACCATCACCCCCAGGCGCACGCCCCGGAAGGCGACGGGGCCGGGAACCGGCCCGGGGGCGAAGACGCGGGCCTCGTCGAACACGCCGTAATTGGGCAGGTGATGCTTGAGCCGGGTGGCGGCGACCTTGCCGTGGTCCAGCAGCAGCGCGGCGTTGCCCACCTTGCCGTCCACCCGCCACGGCGCGCCGACCAAAAGGGCGGGGCCGTCCTCGGCGGTGTCGGCGGCCAGGGCCTCGACGGCGGCCTCGACCGCGTCCAGGAACGAGTTTTTGAGCACCAGATCCTCGGGCGGATAGCCCGACACCGTCAGTTCCGGGAACACCACCAACTGGGCGCCGTCGCGGGCGGCCTTGGCGCGCGCCTCGCGGATGCGGGCGACATTGCCGGCGACGTCGCCGACCACGGGATTGATTTGCGCGAGCGCGATGGAAAGGGCGTCGGACATGGGGGCGCCTGACCGATGGGGAATGGCCGGGAGGGTAGGGCGGGGGGCAAGGGCTGTCAATTTATTGAACCACCAAGGACACCAAGAGCACCAAGATCACCACGCCGTCCTTCTTGGTGTCCTTGGTGCTCTTGGTGGTTAATTGCTATGCTGGGGGTGGATGGGAGACACGCCATGACCGCCGAATTCGACCCCAAGTCCGCCCCCGCCGGCCCCAAGGCCTGCGAGGCCATCGGCCACACCATGGTCGGCCATTTCGCCACCCGGCTGGAGGCCGAGGCCGCCAGATCCGGCGGGGTGCTCACGGCCGAGCGCATCCGCGCCCTCGCCGACCGCTTCCTGGCCGAGGAGCACGGCCGCTTCACGGTGGTGTTCCGCCGCTCCTACGACCAGTGCTCGGCCACCCGCGACGCCGGCAAATGGGAAAGCGCGCGCAGGCGGCCCTTCGACCGCATGCTGATGAAGACGTTCGCGCCCTTGTTTCCGCCGCGCCTGGGCGACGACGGCGGCCAGGGCGTGCTGAGCCGGCGCATGATCCCCGGCTTCAACCTGGCCATCGACAAGATGATCGGCCCCATGCTCTACGAGCAGTGCCAGAAGAAGTGCCAGGCCATCCTGGACCGTCACCGCATGGCCAACGGCGCCTATGACTGGGAGGCGGTCCACGCCGACCCCGAGGCCCGCGCCCTGGTCAACGACGTGCTGGTGGCGGTAGCCCATTACTTCGGCAATTTCGACCGCCGCCGCGACTGGTTCATGACCCTGGTCAACTCCCACCTCGCCCCCGCCCAGGCGGGCACCCCCGACGAGCGCTGGCAGCTCACCAACCACGGCTTCGCCGAACTGATGCACGCATTGTTCAAGGAGCTGCGCCTGTGGCTGAAGGCCGACCCCCAGGCGGTGGCGAAACGCTACGGCGACCACACCGCCGAGGCGTTGGAGGCGTTCTTCCAGCGGTTGGACGGGGGGTGACGTGGTCCGCGTGGTCGTCGGCTTGTTCCTGGGGTTCCTCCAGGTCGTGGTGGGAATAGCCATTTTTGGCGGATTGTTTTCCTGCCATTGACAGTCCCTCGTTCCCGCGAGACGGCCCCATCAGGCACGCCTCTTCGTGTCCTTCGTGTCCTTCGTGTCCTTCGTGTCGTCGTGGTGACCATCATCGGGGAGGGGGCGGCGTTCACCTCCTCCCCCCGTGCGGAGCGCGGGGGGAGGTCGGGAGGGGGGCCTACGCCTCCCCGAACCCCTTTCCATCATCCCGCAGCCAGATATAGACCGCCGGGATCACCAGCAGCGTCAGCGCCGTGCTGGAGGCCAGGCCGAAGACCAGGCTGATGGCGAGGCCCTGGAAGATGGGGTCGGCCAGGATGAAGGCGGCGCCGATCATGGCGGCGGCGGCGGTCAGGAAGATGGGCTTGAACCGCGTCGCCCCCGAATCCAGCAGCGCCTGGCGCATGGTGGCGCCCTCGGCCAGGCGGTGGCGGATGAAGTCCACCAGCAGGATCGAGTTGCGTACGATGATGCCGGCCAGGGCGATGAAGCCGATCATCGAGGTGGCGGTGAAGGGGGCGCCGAACAGCATGTGGCCGATGACGATGCCGATCAGGGTCAGGGGCACCGGCACCAGGATCACCAACGGCAGCAGGAAGCTGCCGAACTGGGCCACCACCAGGAGGTAGATGCCCAGGATCGCCACCGCGAAGGCGGCGCCCATGTCGCGGAAGGTGACGTAGGTGATCTCCCATTCGCCGTCCCACAGCAGGGTCGGCCGGCCTTCGTCGGCGGGCTGGCCGTGATAGGCGACCTCGATGCCCTCGGGCAGGTTGTCCTCGACGGCGAACATGCCGTAGATGGGGGCCTCGTAGCGGCCGGCCAGCTCGGCGGTGACCATCTCGGCGTGGCGGCCGTCGCGGCGGAAGATGGACGGGCTGGCCGGCTCGTAGGACACCTCCACCACGTCGCCCAGTTCCACCGTGCCGGTCCGCGCCGGGATGGGGGTGTTGGCGAGCAGCTCGCCGGGATGCTTGTCCGACTTGGGCAGGGCGATGACGATCTGCTTGGGGTTGGCCCCCTCGCCGCGATGGGAATAGCCCACCGGCACCCCGCCCATCAAGGCCTGGATGGTGTCGTAGACCGCCTGCTGCTCGACCCCGAAGAACTCCAGCCGCTCCTGGTCGATGGAGACGCGCAGGCGCTGCCACGGGCTCGACAGGCTGTCGTCGACGTCGACCACGAAGTCCACCTTCTCGAAGGCCTGGCGCACCTGCTCGGCGGCGGCGCGGCGGCTGTCGGCGTCGGGTCCGTAGACCTCGGCCAGCAGGGTGGCGAGAACCGGCGGCCCCGGCGGCACCTCCACCACCTTCACCGAGGTGCCCTTGGGCATGGGAAGGTCGGCCAGCAGGGTGCGAACCTCGAGCGCGATGTCGTGGCTGGCGCGGTCGCGGTCGTGGCGGTTCAGGAGATTAAGCTGCAGGTCGCCCAACTCGGGGCTCTCGCGCAGGTAGGAATGGCGGACCAGTCCGTTGAAGTTGAACGGCGCGGCGGTGCCGGCATAGGCCTGGACGCTGGTCAGTTCGGGCAGGTCCTTGAGGCGGCCGGCGGCGGCGAACAGCACCCGGTCGGTATCCTCCAGCGTCGAGCCCTCGGGCAGGTCGACCACCACCTGAAGCTCGCTCTTGTTGTCGAAGGGCAGCAGCTTCACGGTCACCGCCTTGAGCGGGAACATCGCCATGGCGCCGAGCGTCGCCACGGTGACCCACAGCAGCAACTGCTTCGAGCGCTTGCGGCCCTCCAGCATGGGGCGGGCGTGCTTGCGGTAGAAGTCGCCCAGATGGTCGCCATGGCCGTGATGCTCGGAGATCCGCTTGCGGCCGGCCACCTTGAGCAGCAGCCACGGCGTGATGATCACCGCCACGAAGAACGAGAACACCATGGCCGAGGAGGCATTGGCGGGGATCGGGCTCATGTATGGCCCCATCAGCCCCGACACGAACATCATCGGCAACAGGGCGACGACGATGGTCAGGGTGGCGACGATGGTGGGGTTGCCGACCTCGGCCACCGCCTCGACGGCCACCTTGCCGCGCTCCTCCTTGGGCCGCATGGTCCAGTGGCGGACGATGTTCTCGACCACCACGATGGCGTCGTCCACCAGGATGCCGATGGAGAAGATCAGCGCGAACAGGCTGACGCGGTTGATGGTGTAGCCCATCAGCCACGAGGCGAACAGGGTCAGGAGGATGGTGGTCGGCACCACCAGCGCCACCACCACGCCCTCGCGCCACCCCAGCATCCAGGTGATCAGGGCGACGATGGAGACGGTGGCCAGGGCCAGATGGAACAGCAGTTCGTCGGCCTTGTCGGCGGCGGTCTCGCCGTAGTCGCGGGTGACGGCGACCTCGATGTCGGCCGGCAGCAGGCGGGCCTTGACGGTCTCCAGCCGCGACAGCAGCTCCTCGGACACCACCACGGCGTTGGCGCCGGCCCGCTTGGCGATGGCCAGGCTGACGGCGGGGACGCGCTCGAGCGCGCCGTCCGCGCCCTTGGTCATGGTCCAGGCGCGGTAATCGGGAGTCTCGCCGCCGACGATGACGCGGGCCACGTCCTTGACGTAGACCGGGCGGCCGTCGCGGGTGAGCAGCAGCAGGTTGCCGATCTCGGGGCCTCTGAGCGTCTGGCCGCCGACCACCGGCAGGTGGCGGCCGGCCTCGGCGACGGCGCCGACCATGAACGAACGGTTGGCGTTCTCGACCTTGTCGACCAGTTGGTTGAGCGTGACGCCGTAGAGCGCCAGCGCCTCGGGGTCGGGCTCGACCCGGATCTGGTCGCGGCGGCCGCCGACGATATAGGTCAGGCCGACGTCGTCCACCTTGACCAACTCGTGCTGCAGTTCCTCGGCGAGGTTGTAGAGCGCGTTGTCGTCCCAGCGCTCGGCCTTGCCGGGGGCCGGCGACAGGGTCAGGACCACCACCGCGACGTCGTTGATGCCGCGGCCGACGATCAAGGGCTCCCTGAGGCCGTAGGGAACCTCGGCGAGATGGGCGCGCACCTGCTCGTGGACGCGCAGGATGGCGTTGTCCTCGCTGGTGCCGACCTCGAAACGGGCGGTGACGATGACGCGGTCGTCCCAGGTCTGGGAATAGACGTGCTCGACGGCGTCGATGCCCTTGACGATGTCCTCCAGCGGCTTGGTCACCAACTCGGCGGCGTCATCGGCCTTCAGGCCGTTGGCCTCGACCATGATGTCGACCATGGGCACGCTGATCTGCGGTTCCTCCTCGCGCGGCAGGGCGGAAAGCGCGATCATGCCCACCATCAGCGACGCCAGCAGCAGCAAGGGCGTCAGCGGCGAGCCGATGAACGCCCGCGCGATATGTCCGGAAATGCCGAGCTTCATGGCGTTCACCACGCCACCGTGTCGCCGGGATTGAGGCCCGACAGCACCTCGACGCCGTCCTCGACCTGGGCGCCCAGTTGGATCACCACCTCGGTGCCGTCCTTGAGCCTGACCACGTCCAGGCCGAAGCGGCGGCCCACCGCCTCGCGCGGGATCACCAGCGCCTGGCGGCGGCCGGTGGCGACGTGCACCGGCACCCGCTCGCCGACGAAATAGTCGCCCAGTCCCTCGACCGCCACGTCGGCGATCACCCGGCCGTCCTCGATGCGGGGATAGACCTGGCGGATGGTGCCGTGGCGCGGCTGCTGGTCGAGGGTGGACAGCGAGCGCGGCCCCACCAGCACCTTGTCGCCCACCGCGATGAAGCGGGCGTGGCGCTCGGGCAGGGCCATGCGCAGGATGTAGGTGTCGGCGGCGATGGTGGCGATGGTCTCGCCCGGCATCACCACGCTGCCCTCGGTCAGGTGGACCTTGAGCACGCGGCCGGCGGTGGGGGCCAGCACCGCGCCCTCGGCGGTGCGCTCGGCCGAGACCGACTTCTCGGCCTTGATGGCGGCGATGGTGCGGTTGGCGACGTCCAGGCGGGTGCGGGCGTCGTCCTGGCGGGCCTTGGTGCCGACGCCCTTGGCCAGCAGATCCGAGGCGCGGCGGAACTCGATCTCGGCCAGGTCGCGCTCGGCCTCGGCGGCGCGCAGGCGGGCGTCGATGCCAGCGGTGGCAAGCGCCAGCTTGGGATCGCCGATGGTGGCGATGCGGGCCCCGGCCTCCACCATCTGTCCCTCGTCCACCAGCAGGCCCGACACCGTGCCGCCGATGCGGGCGCGGGCCAGTACCTCGTCGACGCTCTCGACGGTGGCGAAAACCGCCTTCAGGTCGTCGATGCGGCGGGCGGCGACGTCCGCCTCACCCGCCAGGGCGGGGGCCGCCAAGAGGGAAAGAACGACAGAGATATGCGAAATGCGCATCCAGGGCCTCCAAAGCAAACGGCTTGACATATATATTAGTGCTAACTAATACACAAGGGCCGAGGGCGCATGGGCGCCCCACGATTTTGAATAGGGTAGCACAAATGTCGATTGATCGTGTCGTGATGGCTTTCGCGGGAACGATGATCCTGCTCAGCATCGCCCTGTCGCAGTTGCACAGCGTCTACTGGCTGGGCTTCACCGCCTTCGTCGGCGCCAACATGCTCCAGGCCGCCTTCACCGGCTTCTGTCCGCTGGCGGTGATGCTGAAGAAGATGGGCGTCAAGCCGGGCTGCGCGTTCGAGTAAGGAGCGTTTTCCCGTCATTCCCGCGAAAGCGGGAATCCATGTCGGTGCACCACCATGGACCCCGGATCGCGCTTCGCTTGTCCGGGGTGACGAACTTTACCGCTTCACCCCGCCGGATTGACCAGCGCCCCTTGCCCGGGGGCGTCCACCACCGCGCGGGCGCCGTCCACCGTCACCCGGCCCTCGGCCACCAGTCTCAGCGCCAGCGGATAGGCCTTGTGCTCCTGCTCGAGCACGCGGGCGGCGAGCGAGTCGGGGGTGTCGGTGGAAAGGACCGGCACCGCCGCCTGGACCAGGATGGGGCCGTCGTCCAACGCGGGGGTCACCAGATGCACCGAGCAGCCGTGCAGCTTGACGCCGAGTTCCAACGCCCGCTCGTGGGTGTGCAGGCCCTTGAAGCTGGGCAGGAGCGACGGGTGGATGTTGATCATCCGCCCCGCCCAACCCTCGACGAAGCCCGAGGTCAACAGCCGCATGAAGCCGGCCAGGCAGACGATCTCGACGCCGGCCGCGCGCAACGCCGCGTCCATGGCGGTGTCGAAGGCCTCGCGGCTGGGGAAGGACTTGTGGGGGATGACCTGGGTCGGCACCCCGGCCCTGGCGGCGCGCTCCAGGGCGTAGACGCCGGCCACGTTGGAGATCACCAGCGCGATCTCGGCCGGAAAGGCCGGATCGGCGCAGGCGTCCAGCAGCGCCTGGAGATTGCTGCCGCGCCCCGAGACGAGAACGCCGACCTTCTTCTTCACCCCCACGCCTCGATCATGTTCAGCACCTGGCTGCGGGCCTCGTCGCCATGGCGGGGGCGGATGCGGCCGATGCGGTGGACGGTCTCGCCGGCCTCGGCGAGGATGCGGGCGGCCTCGTCGGCCTTGTCGGCGGCGCAGACCACCACCATGCCGATGCCGCAGTTGAAGGTGCGCGCCATCTCGCCCGGCGCCACGCCACCTTCGCTGGCCAGCCACTTGAACACCGGCGGCAGCGGCCACGCCTTGGCGTCGGTCTCGGCCACCACGTCCTCGGGCAGCACGCGCGGGATGTTCTCGATCAGGCCGCCGCCGGTGATGTGGGCCAGGCCCTTGACGGTGCCGGCGCGGATGGCGGCCAGGCAGGACTTCACATAGATGCGGGTCGGCGCCAGCAGCGCCTCGCCCAGGGACTTGCCGGGCTCGAAGGGGGCGGGGGCGGCGTAGTTGTGGCCGCCCGACACCACGATGCGGCGGACCAGCGAATAGCCGTTGGAGTGCACGCCGGTGGACGCCAGGCCCAGGACGACGTCGCCGGCCTTGATGTCCTCGGCCGGCAACAGCCGGCCGCGCTCGGCGGCGCCGACCGAGAAGCCGGCCAGGTCGTAGTCGCCGTCGTGGTACATGCCGGGCATCTCGGCGGTCTCGCCGCCGATCAGCGCGCATCCGGCCTGGCGGCAGCCCTCGGCGATCCCGGCGACGATGGCGGCGCCCGCCTTGACGTCCAGCTTGCCGGTGGCGAAGTAGTCGAGGAAGAACAGCGGCTCGGCGCCCTGGACCACCAGGTCGTTGACGCACATGGCCACCAGGTCGATGCCGACGGTGTCGTGGCGCCCCGATTCGATGGCGACCTTCAGCTTGGTGCCGACGCCGTCGGTGGTGGCGACCAGGATGGGGTCCTGGAAACCGGCGGCCTTGGGGTCGAACAGCGCGCCGAAGCCGCCCAGGCCGGCGGCGGCGCCGGAGCGGGCGGTGGACTTGGCGAGCGGCTTGATGGCCTCGACCAGGGCCTCGCCGGCGTCGATGTCGACGCCCGCGTCGCGGTAGGTCAGGCCCTTCCTGTCATTGGTGGCGGGAATGGGACGCCTCGTATCTTCAAGGGGTGGCTGTTCGGGGGGTGAAGATACTTCATCCCCCGCCGTTTGCAACGTCCGCATGGCGGGGCTGCGCCGAACCGGCTCATACCGGCGGGCGTCTGGCGGCATCGGGCGGCAACGGCTATAGTGCCGGGCCACCCTTCGCGCAATCGCCACCCTTCGCGCAATCGATCGGGACCGCCATGACACGCCTTCGCTCCGCCGTCCTCGCCCTCCTGCTGGCCGTCCTGGCGGCGGCGCCCGCCTGGGCGCAGGCCGCCGCCGATGCCTACAGCGTGCGCGGCATCGACGTGGACGTGACCGCCGCCAGCGTGACCCAGGCCAAGGAGCAGGCCATCGCCGACGGCCAGCGCCAAGCCTTCCGGCTGCTGCTGGAGCGCCTGACCGCCCCCGAGGACCATCCCCGCCTGCCGGCGGTGGACGGCATCGAATACGTGCGCGACTTCAGCGTCGAGCACGAGCGCTCGACCGCCGTGCGCTATCTCGCCACCCTGACGGTGCGGTTCAATCCGGCGGCGGTGAAGAGGCTGCTGCGCGAGGCGGCCATCAACTACGCGGAGCCGCGCGGCCGCTCGGTGGTGGTGGTGCCGGTGTTCCAACCCGCCCAGGGCCGGGCGGTGCTGTGGGACGATCCCAATCCGTGGCGGGTCGCCTGGCAGCGCCTGGGCGGCGGCGGGCTGGTGCCGCTGACCGTGCCGCCGGGCGATCTCGCCGACGTGCAGGCCATCACTGCCGAACAGGCGCTGGCCGGCGACGCCGAGCGGGTGCGCCTGCTGTCCGAGGCCTATCGCGGCGCCGATGTCATGGTGGCGGCGGCCGGCGTCCAGCCCGGCGGGACGGGGGTGGACGTGCTGCTCCATTCCTCGGCCAACGCCCCCAAGCCGTTCGATTCGGTGGCCTATCGGCTGGCCGACGGCGAGAGCATGGAGCAGTTGCTGGCCCGGGCCGCCCGCGACATCCAGCGCGCCATCGACACCGCCTACAAGCAGCCCAACGTGTTGCAGTTCGACCGCGCCGGCTCGCTGGCGGCGCTGGTGCCGATCTCGGGCTTCGAGCAGTGGCTGGGGGTCCGCGACGCGCTCGGGCGGGTGCCGCAGGTGCGCCGGTGGGAGCTGGTGTCGCTGTCCCGGGCCGAGGCGGCGGTCATCCTGCACATCGTCGGCGACCAGGAGCAGGTGCGCGGCGCCCTTGCCCGCCAGGGACTGACGCTGGACTGGACCGACGGCTACTGGACCATGCGCCCGGCCGCCCATTGAGCGGCGGCGGATGCGCCACGTCCCCAACATCCTGACGGCGGCCCGGCTGGTCTCGGTGCCGGGGATCGTGTGGCTGGTGGCCGAGGGCCGCATGGTGGCGGCGTTCTGGCTGTTCGCCGCCGCCGGTCTGACCGACGCCCTCGACGGCGCCATCGCGCGGCTGTTCGACGCCCGCTCGCGGCTGGGCACCTGGCTCGACCCGCTGGCCGACAAGGTGATGCTGGTGGCGGTCTTCGTCGCCCTTGGCATCGGCGGCCACCTCCCCTTATGGTTGGTGGTGCTGGTGGTGCTGCGCGACGTGCTGATCGTGCTCTACGCCGTGGTCTATGTGCTGGCCGGGGCCTTCGCGGGAACGCCGCTGTTCATCTCCAAGATCAACACGGCGGCCCAGATCGCGCTGGCGGGCATCGTGCTGGCCGGTCTGGGGCCGGGCTGGGGCGGGCCGATGCTGGTCGAGGCGTTCGTCTACGTGGCGGCGGCGACCACCGTCGCGTCGGGCGCCGCCTATCTGATGGCCGTGGGGCGGCGGGTGCCGCCGGACGGAGGGGAATAGGGGGATAGCGATGACGTCGACCCAGCGGTTCCGGTTCTGGCTTGTCGGCCTGGCCGTGTTCGTCCTCGTGCTCTACGTGCTGCGGAGCATGCTGCTGCCCTTCGTGGCCGGCATGGTGATCGCCTATTTCCTCGACCCGCTGGCCGACCGGCTGGAGCGCGCCGGGCTGTCCAGGACCATGGCCACCACGGTGATCACCGCCGCCTTCTTCGTGGTGGTGGCGATCGCCCTGGTGCTGCTGGTGCCGGTGATCGAGGGGCAGGTGGTGGCCTTCGCCCACCGGGTGCCCGGCTATCTCGACGCCCTGGCCGATCGTGTCCAGCCGCTGATCGTCGAGCTCAAGCGCAAGCTGTCGGCCGGCGACATCGAGAAGCTGCGGTCCTCGGCCGGCGAATACGCCGGCATCGCCGTGGGCTGGGTGGTGGACTTCGCGAAGCGGCTGCTGAGCGGTGGCCTGGTGGTCTTCAACCTCCTGTCGCTGCTGTTCATCACGCCGATCATCACCTTCTACCTGGTCCGCGACTGGGATGTGATCGTCGCCAAGATCGACGGCTGGCTGCCGCGCGAGCATGCCGAGACCATCCGCGAGCAAGCCCGCGAGATCAACCGCACGCTCGCCGGCTTCATCCGCGGCCAGGCGCTGGTGTGCCTGATCCTGGGCGCCCTCTACGGGCTGGGCCTGACCGCCGTGGGACTGGATCTCGGCCTGATCATCGGATTGGGGGCGGGGCTGATCTCGTTCATCCCCTATCTGGGCACCATCTCGGGCTTCGTGGTCGGCGTCGGCCTGGCGCTGGCGCAAAGCCCGGGCTGGGAGCTGCCGGTCCTGGTGGCGGGCGTGTTCCTGGCCGGCCAGGCCCTGGAGGGCAATTTCCTGACCCCCAAGCTGGTGGGCGACAAGGTGGGGCTGCACCCGGTGTGGATCATGTTCGCGCTGTTGGCCGCCGGGTCGCTGTTCGGCTTCGTCGGCATCCTGCTGGCGGTGCCGGTGGCGGCCGTGGTCGGGGTGCTGGTGCGCTTCGCGCTCGGCCGCTACCTCGACAGCCCGCTCTATCACGGGAACCGTACGTGAGCGAATCCCAGTTCGTCCTCGATCTCGGTCACCGTCCGGCCTTGGGCCGCGACGATTTCCTCACCGCGCCCTGCAACGCCGAGGCGGTCGCCTGGCTGGAGCGGTGGCCGGACTGGCCCGGCCACGCCCTGGCCCTGTTCGGTCCCGAGGGCTGCGGCAAGAGCCACCTGATCGCCGCCTTCGCCCAGGCCCATGCCGGCGTTCGCCTCGTCCCGGCACGGGAGCTGTCCGCCGAGGCGGTGCCGGCGCTGGTGGCCGGGGCCCGGGTGGTGGCGGTGGACGACCTCGACGCCCTGGCGGACGAGGCGGCGGCCTTCCACTTGTGGAACCTGACCAAGGAGACCGGCCGCTTCCTGCTGCTGGCCGGCCGCGAGGCGCCGGCGCGGTTGCCGGTGACGCTGCCCGATTTGCGGTCGCGTCTTGCCGCCACGCCGGCGGTGGGCATCGGCGCTCCCGACGATTCGCTGCTGGCCGCCGTGCTGGTCAAGCAGTTCGCCGATCGCCAGCTGCGCGTCGGCGGCGATGTCCTGACCTATGTGCTGGGCCGCATGGACCGCAGCTTCGCCGCCGCCCGCGCGGTGGTCGAGGCGCTGGACCGGGCCAGCCTGGCCGAACGCCGCCCGGTCACGGTGCCGCTGGCGCGGGCGGTGCTGGAAGGGTTGGCCTCCGAGGAATAGCGGAGCCGTGTCCCCTCCGCGTGGGACCTGGCGGGCCGCGGAACAACCCGAAAATTGCGTCATTGGGCTCGATTCGTCATGGCCGGGCTCGACCCGGCCATCCACGTGTCGATGCGGAATATATATTTGGGACAACTGTCTATACGGCGGTGCGTGGATGCGCGGGTCAAGCCCGCGCATGACGCAAAAGGGCATGTGGAGGCCAGATCAGCATTTTTCCGCCGCCCGCTAGACCAAGTCGCCGCGCCGGAACGCCAGGTACCCGCCGACGGCGGCCGCCGTTCCCAGCACCACCGGATACAGCAGCGCCCAGGCCAGGTAGCCGGCGGCGCCGAAGACGTCGAGGATCACCCAGGCCGACGGGCCGAGCAGCACCAGCTCGGGGTCGAAGACCACCATGGCGGCGGTGCGGAACACCTGCATCGGGTTGGCCAGGGCGATCATCACCGCCGTTTCGGCCGGCAGGTGCTCGCGCACCATCACCCCCAGCAGCACCAGGTCCATGAACACCAGCAGCATCAGCCAGACCACCAGCGCGATGCCCTGGGCCACGTCGGCGCTGCGGGAGAGGGCCGAGATCAGGAAGGCGATGCCGAGGAAGCACCAAGTCAGCGACACCATCAGGCCGATGCTGGCCGCCAGTTCGACCCACGGGATGTCGCCCGCCCGCATCAGGCCGTAGCCGACCGCCAGCACTACCGCCAGCACCACCGGCACTGCGGCGGTGATGAAGCGCGCGGTCAGGCGGCCCCAGTACCAGGCCGACAGCGGCACCGGCAGCGACAACATGTACTCGACCACCCCCGCCTCGCGTTCCCCGACCAGCGAGCGGACGGTGGTCACCAGGACGAACACCGGCAGGATGGCCATGGCCAGCTGGATGTAGACCACCATCATCCGCGACAGGCCGGTGAATCCGGTCACCCGCGATTCGGTGACCCCGAACCCCATCAGCGCCACGACGATGCCGCCGAATACCAGGGAGTAGACCAGGAACCAGCGGGCGCGCACCAGTTCGGCGATGTCGAGGCGGACGGTGGAGGCGAAGGGACGGCGCATGATTCTCTCCTTCAGCCCGTGACCGGCGAGACGCCGCGGGCGATGACCCGTTCCACCATGACGGCATAGGGGACGGTTCCGGGTTCCGGTGACGCCACCGCCCCGAAGCCGTAGTCCATGGGCGTGCGGATGCCGGGCACGTAAGCGGCGGCGCGGGCATCCAGCCAGGTCGAGCCGGTGCGGTGGTCCATGACCCAGAATTCCGTGGCGGGGTCGTCCTTCCACTCCATGCCGCGCAGCCAGTGGACGGCGCAGCCGATGTCGTCGAACTTGAACATCTTGGCCTTGGTGCCGCCGCGCACCTCGGCCGCGAACTGCACCTCGCTGATGATCATCCGGCACAATTCGCAGACGTCGCGGCCGGCCTTGATGGGCACCGGGCCGGTCTTGCTGTCGCCGCAGCCGCCCAAGGCCAGCGCCAGCGCGGCTCCCGAACAGGATCGCAGGAAATCACGACGCCGCATCGCGAACCTCCTCTTCCTCGCTGAATTCGATGGCCCGTACCGCGCCGGCATGGCGCGACACCGACGCCAGGAACCGCCACCGCTCGGCGGCGGGGACAACCCCTTGCCATCCCCGACCGGTGACCTCGGTGAAGCCCCACTCGGCCAGATGGCCGGCCAAGGGGGCGTCGTCGGCCGCCAGGGCCACATGGCAGGCCAGCATGGAGGCGAAGTCGGGCGAGTCGGGAACCCGGTCGTCGACCACCACCCGGCCGCCGTCCAGCTCGATGACGCGGTTGACCAGCGGCGCGATTTCGTCGAGGCGGTGGCTGGAGATGATCATGGCGCCGCTTCCGCGCCGGCCGAGCAGCTCCAGGAAGGCCCGCCGCGCTTGCGGATCCAGGTTGGCGGCCGGCTCGTCCATGATCAGCAGCCGCACGTCACGGCCCAGCGCCAGGCTGATCAAGAGCTTCTGCTTCTGGCCGCCGGACAGCTTGACGAACGGCCGCTCGGCGATGGTGGCGAGGTCGAGCCCCAGCACGCGGGCGACCTGGGCGATCCGCCGCTCCTCGGTGCCGCAGGCCGAGGCGGTGAAGCGCAGCAATTCGCGCACCGGCATCTTCAGCGGCGGCGGCAATTGCGGCACGAAGGCGAGGTCGGGAAGAATGCGCTGGCGCGCCGCGCGGGCATCGACCCCGTCGAACAGGCATTCCCCAGCATAGACGTACTCGCCCAGCAGGCAGCGGATCAGCGTGGTCTTGCCGGCGCCGTTCGACCCGATCAGGGCGATGCGGTCGCTGTCGCCGATCTCCAGCGACAGGCCGTCCAGCACGGTGGCGCCTCGGAAGGACTTGGTCAGGTTGCGGACCTGGATCATCGGCATCCCCTCAGATCAGCTTGGAAAGGCCCTTGAATTCATAGCGCAGGGCATCGGTCGGGCAGGCGTCGATGCACAGGCCGCAGCGGGTGCAGTCGGCGCCCACGTCCATCCGCACGTCGGTGTTGGCGCCCAGCACCGTCATGTGGAGGACGTGGGGAACCAGGCAGACCTTGCGGCATTCGCCGCCATGCCAGCACTTCTCGGCGTCGAAGGTCACCTTCAGCGGCGACACCACTCCCACGGCACCATAGGTCATGCCGATGGGGCAGACATAGCGGCACCACATTCGGCGCGAATAGACCACCTCGAGCAGCAGCAGCAGGACTACCCAGATCACGGCGATGGTGGCGCCATAGGTGAAGGCGCGGCTGAGGATGCCCACCGGCGAGATGAACTCGAACACGGTATAGCCGGTGGCGGCCGCCAGCAGCGCGAAGATCACATAAAGGACGGTGCGGGTGCCGCGATGGAGGGGGTGGTCCTTGACCCAGCCCTTGCCGGCCAGCCACAGATGCAGGGACTCGGTCCATTCCGCGACCAGATGGTAGGGGCAGACCCACGAGCAGAAGCTCCGCCCGCCCAGCAGCCACCACATGGCCAGCACCGTCGAGGTGCCGATGACCAGGTTGATCAGCACGGTCTTGAAGGCCAGCATCACCTGCAGGGCGGAATTGAGGTCGGCGAAGTGGAAGCCGATCACCCGGCTGGCGGTCAGCGCACCCTCGACCAACTGGACGTCGAAGCGGAACGACAGCACGAACAGCAGGTTCACCGCGATCAGCACCGCCCAGCGCCGGTTGCGCCACTTGTGGCGGCCGGTGACGCGGTGGGTCAGGTTTTCCTTGCGCTCGGCCTTGGCCTCGGCGGTGTTCTGGCAGGCCAGCAGGTCGCAGGCCGCCGGCGTCATCTCGTCGCGGCGCGGCATGCGCGGCTCGCGACCCAGCATGACGGCGAAGGAATCGAACATGGCGCCCATCACGCGGCACTCCATTTCTCACCCGGGACGATCACGATCGCCGGGATGTCGGTGGGGCAGATCATCTCGCACATGCCGCAGCCGACGCAGGCCTGGTGGACGACCGGCGTCCGGCGCTTGTCGGCGGGATCGTCGCTCATGGGCTCCAGCGAGATGGCGTCCTTGATCGGGCATTCGCGGACGCAGAGGTCGCACAGTTCCAGGTCATAGGGATGGTCGGCGATCGGGATCGGCGTCCAGCGGTCCACCTCCATGTAGCGGTGCAGCCCGGTGTAGCCGGGGCCGCGCGCCGGGCCCGTGAATCCCAGCCCCTGGCGGGCCAGGCAGATTTCGGGCTCGACCAGGCGGGCGATGCCCATGCGCACCTCTTCCTTGGCGTTCAGCGCATGGGTGAGCGCGCCGGTCGGGCAGGCGAGGATGCATTGCAGGGCGTCGCAGCTGAAGTCGCAGGCCTGGTCGCGGGCCGGGATGTACGGCGTCCCCAGGCCGTATCCCTCGTCCACGTCGCTGAGGAAGATGGCCTTCACCGGACACACTTGGACGCATTGGCCGCATTTGATGCATGCGGCCAGGAACTCGTCCTCGGGCAGGGCCCCGGGCGGCCGCAGCCGCTTGACCCAACGATCGAGGACCGGGACGATGCCCGCCAGCGAGGCGGCCACCATGGTGGCGCCCACCACCACGCCCCGCAGGATCTTGCGCCGCTGCTGGCTGGTGACCCCGCCGCCGGCGAGCCGAGACAGAACCGACATCACTTTGACCCTTTCGTCTTGGGGGCGAAGGTCTCGCCCGCGACGCGGTTGACCAGGGGGCGCGCGTCCTTCACCAGCAGCTTGGGCTCGGTGAAGGGCAGCAGCCGCTCCATGAAATCGATGAGTTCGAGCACCACCGAGCCGCGGAAGAACTCGGCCGGCGGCACGTCCATCCACAGGCGGTCGGCGTAGCCGTAGAACGTGAAGGGGGTGTCGCCGACGCCGTCGCCGTCCTGGTCGAAGCCCTCGTAGGCGTCCCAGTGGTTGCCGTCCCACACGTGACGGACGGCCGAGCCGTTGCCGCGCACCGCCACCTGGGTGAAGTTGCTGACGAAATCGTTGCGCCGGAAGGTGTTGCCCGACCAGTCGGTGTGGAACAGGATCGCCATGCCGTTATAGGCGATGCGGTTGCCCTCGATCAGGTTGGGCAGCTCGGGATCGTAGGGCGAGACGTCGAAATAGATGCCAACGGCGTTGCCCAGGATGTCGTTGTTGACGATCTTGGCGCCGCTGGTCTCCTTGAAGCCGATGCCGATGCCCGACGCCCCGTGGCTGCGCTCGATGTGGTTGTCGCGGACCTCGACGCTGTCGCTGTACATCAGGAAGATGCCCACCGTGCTGCCATAGAAGTCGTTTTTCTCGACCAGGTTGTAGTGGGAATACATGAAGTGCAGGCCGTAGCGGCCGCGCATGATCACGTTCCTGGCGATGATGTTGCCTTCCGAGTACCAGACGACGAAGTCGCGGGAATGCTCGATGGTGTTGGACTCGATGCGATTGTCCATGCTGTACCACAGCCGCACGGCGTCGCCGCGCATGCCCTGGTCCATGTCCTGGGACGAGATGTGGTTGTTGCGGACGATGTTGTTGTTCGACTGCTGAAGGTCGACGCCGAACAGGCAGTTCTCGATGATGTTGTTCTTGATGACGTTGAACTGGCCGCGCACCTGGACGCCGGAATCGATGTCGTTGTGCAACTGGCCGGAATTGCGCAGCGTCAGGTTTTCGATGACGGCGCCGTCGGTGGCCAGCAGGACCACCGTGCCTGTGCCGCCGTTGTCGATGATCGCCTCGCCGCCGCCGTCGATCTTCATCGGCCGGTTGACGACGGCCGGGCCGGCATAGACTCCGGGCTCCAGCCTCAGGGTGCCATTGGCGGGCGTGGCGTCGATCAGCGGCTGGATCGGCCGTGGGTCCGACGCAGCTCCCGCTCCGCTCGCCACCAGCGACAAGGTGGCGAGCGCGACGACGATGAATGCGGCTCGCATGGTCGCCTCCGCCCGCTCAGGGCTGCCGCAGCATCTTGCGTCGGATCAGGAAGGCGACCAGCAGGCACAAAGCGGCGGCCAGCAGCAGGCCGTAGCCGTAATGGGGATAGGAATAGGTGCTGAACTGGGCGACCTTGCCCTGGCCGAACACGGTCGGCATGAACGGCTTGACGGTGAAGGCGCCCCACGGATGGAGGTTGTGGCCGAACCACCACAGCCAGGCCGAATAGTCGATGACGAAGACCACCGGGATGATCATCCCCGCCGTCGGCAGCGCCCACCACAGCGGCCCCGAATAGACCAGGAAGGCGGCCAGCATGACGCCCACCAGCGCGAACAGGTAGGGCGAGGCGGCGATCTCGATTTGGGCGCCCTTCTCGATGGGCTCCATGCCGATATAGTGGTTGATGACGTTCATCTCGTGGACGCAGTCCAGCGCCTCTTCCTCGTAGATCTCGTCGTCCTCGGCGCGCTTCTCGCAGCCGTTGAAGACGCCGTTGACGTGGAAGTGGATGCGGACGCCGTCGGGGAAGGTGTGTTCCGGGTAGTTGGGCGCCTTCAGCGACACCCACCAGACGGGAGAGACGTAGGCGCCGGCGATGAGCAGCATGGCGATGACGGTCAGCGCCCGGAAGACGATGCCGGCCCGGTTGGCTGGAGCAGCGGTGGACATTTTCACCTCACATGGGCAGTGCGGATGGCCGTCCCGGGGTGGGAGCGCCCGGGACGGCCATCGGCGTGATCACTGGAAGTCAGGGTTCTTCCAACCCTTCTGACCGATCTTGTCGGCCGGCGGCTTGATGCGCGAGACGTAGTCCAGCACCGCCTTGGTGTCGCGCTCGGTCATCCACTGGATCTGCTTGACCATGTCGGGGTTGGCGTTGCGGCGCTTGCCTTCCTTGATCCACTGGTACTGGCGCATCAGGTAGTTGTAGTGCTGCCCTTCCAGGCGCGGATAGAACTTGTCGTTGTCGCCCTGGCCGTGCTCGCCGTGGCACTGGGCGCAGTTCTCCTTGTACAGCTTCTTGCCGTGCTCCAGGTCCTTGCCGTCGCCCATGCCGGGCTCGGGATTCATCTTCAGCTTCTGGATGTAGCCGGCGACGTCGGCGATGGCCTGCGGGCCGCCGATCTGGTCGGGCAGCGCGAAGGGATACATGGTCGGGTTGTCGCGGTTCAGCGCGCGGATGTCGGCCAGCTGCTTGATGATCACCTTGGGGTGCTGGCCGGCCAGCTGCGGGAAGGTACCATCGGTCTGGCCCCAGCCCTCGGGCAGGTGGCAGGCGGCGCACACCTCGTAGACGTCGCGGCCGTTGACCAGGTCGGGCTTGAGGTGCAGCGCCTCGTCCTGCTCGCCGCCGCCGGCGTTCCACTCATAGCCGGATTCACCGATGGACTTGCCCTGCTTGGGTTTGTCCTTGACGCCGGCGGCGATGGCGGCGGTGGCGAAGGCCGCCGACAACGCGATCACGGAAATGGACAGGCTGGAGAGTTTCATGGCATGGCTCCTTGGAATCACTTGGCTTGCGACAGGTATTCGGCGATCGCCTCGAGCTCCTGGTCGCTGACCAGATGCATGACCGTCTTCATGGCGTTGGTGTTGCCGTTGGTCCGGGCGCCGGTCTTGATGTCCTTCATCTGATTGAAGGCATAAAGCTTGTCCTGGCCCGCCAGATACGGATAGGTCTTCATGATCGGCTTCTTGCCGTCCTTGCCATGGCAGGCGATGCAGGTCTTGGTGGCGTACAGCTTCTTGCCCGGGCCATCGGCGGGCTTGGCCGCCATCGCGGGATTGGTCAGCCCGGAGACATAGTCGGCCAAGGCCCGCATTTCGGCCTCGGTGACCTCCTCAAGGATCGGCTTCATGGTGTCCGGCGCCAGCCCGTTGGCGCGCTTGCCGTCCTTGATGTCCTTCATCTGGTTGAACATGTAATCGGCGTTCTGGCCGGCCAGCCGGGGATAGCCGGGCTCCAGCGACGTGTTGGCGTCCTCGCCATGGCAGGCGGTGCAGCCCTTGTCGACGAACAGCTGCGCGCCGTCGGCGGCGAATGCCGGTGAGGTGATCGCAACCGCCAGGATCGCGGCCAGGGTGGGGAACATTGCGTTCATCTGTTTCTTCCCGTGGGGGGTAAGGGACAGGGGGGCGCGACGCCCCCCTGGCCTGACGGGGGGCCTTACTTGACCTTCTTGGCCCCATGCTCCTCGAGGTAGGTCTTGGCGCGCAGGCCGATATCGGCCGCCTTGACCTGATACTGCCACCACTGGTTGGCCCACAGGGTCGCCTGCTGCCAATCCTGCTTCTTGGCGAACTCGTCGGCCTTGGCCTTGGCGTTGCCGGCGAAGTTCAGCTGGTCGGTGGCGTCGTCCATGAGGTCGACGACCGGCTTGAAGTCCTTGTAATTGACGCTGGTGATGTATCCGACCACCTGGTCGATGACCGCCTGGGTCTCCTCGCAGGCTTTCCACTGCTTGTCGAAGTCGGCCTTGGCGTAGGTCTGGCCCACCTGCTGGGTGGCGGTCGACGCCTTCTGGAGGCCCTTCGGCTTGACCAGCAGATAGCCCTGCATCTCCAGGTGCAGCGCCGAGCAGAACTCGGTGCAGTAGTACGGATAGACGCCGGGACGGTCGGCGACCAGACGCGCCGAGGCGGTCTTGCCGGGTTCCAGCGACAGGTTGATGTTGTACGAGTTGACGGCGAAGCCGTGGGTCTCGTCCTCGGCGCGCTCGGCGTTGGTCAGGTGGAAGATGACCTCATCGCCTTCCTCGACCTCGACGATCTCGGGGGTGATGTGCGAGCGGATGAGGGTGCCGTAGACCTCGACCTTGCCGGCCGAGCGGTCGATGCGCTCGCTGCCCGGACGGACGGACTGCGGGTGCTTCTTGCCGGTGCGGGAGTCGGTGCCGTACGGATAGCGCACGGACGGCTTCAGCTTGTCCTGGGCGATGGCGGCCACGTAGTGGGGCTCGCCCAGCGGGACCGGCATGTCATACAGCAGCTCCATCTTGTCGCCGCTGATGTCGATCAGCTGGTGGTTCTGCGGATGCAGCGGGCCGACCGGGTTGAAGCGGTCGATGGCCAGCTTGTTCAGCGCCACCAGGTACTTGCCCTTGGGATTGACGGTGTCGCCTTCCATGGTCATCAGGTGACCGATGTTGTAGTGGATGGCGATCTTGTCGAGGACCTTGCCTTCACAGTAGTCGTACTTGGCGACCATGGAGTCGACATACAGCGAGGTGTAGGCGACGCAGGGCTTGGAGTCGAACTGGGTGTGAAGCGGGCCGAGGCCCAGCGGCACCTGCACGTGCAGGGTGTCCTTCATGTCGATGATGGGGATCCCGTAGGGGTCCTTGCCGGTGAACTTCTTGGCCTTGATGGCCGACTGGATCTTGTCGAAGCTGTACACCGACACCGCGCTGTCCAGCTTGCCGCCGACGATGATGTACTTGCCGTCGGGGCTGACGTCGACGCCGTGCGGGCTCTTCGACTCGGGGATCAGGAACAGGATGCCCTCATCGACGGCCGTCTTCATGGTCAGCACGTCATGGCCGTTGATCTTGGTGGCCTTGCCGGCCTTGACCAATTCCTCGGCCTTCTTCCAGTTGATGACGTGCAGGAAGTCGGTGTCGTTGGCCGAGCAGCCGGCCTCGAAGGGCGGACGGCCGCGCTCGATGCCGCCGACATAGCGCTCGGTGCAGAACGAGTTGTTGAACGACCAGCCGTCCGACGGACCCTTGCCGGCGTCGGCGAGGTCCTGGCTGTAGGGCGGCAGTTCGAGGGAGAAGGACTTGTCGGGCTCGATCCGTCCCGCCTCGCGGTTGAACTTCCAATAGGTGATCGCGCCGCGATACTTGTCGTTGAACTCCTCCAGCGGCTCGTAGCCGCCATGCAGCGGCGCCGGATACTGGGTGGTCTCGATCACGTAGTCGGTGTTGGGCGTGACGAACGCGCCGCCGTGCTCGGAGCGCATGATCGGGTTGACCACGATCTGCACGGTCTCGAAGTCGTGCAGGTTGATCACGCCGATGCGCGGATTGGCCTTGTCGTTGATGAACAGGTACTGGCCGTCGTAGTCGCCGTTGGTCTCGGAGAACGCCGGGTGATGGGTGTCGCCCCAGGTGATGTCCTTGCCGTCGATCCGGCCCTGGGCCAGCACCTTCTTCGACTCTTCGTCGAAGCCGTAGCCCTGCCAGGGCTCGGGGGTGAACACCGAGATGTACTTGTAGATGCGCATCGACGGCACGCCGTAGACGATCATCTGGCCGGCCTGGCCACCCGAGGAGAAGGCCAGGAATTCGTCGCGGCCGCCGGTCGGCTGGTAGGTCTTGGCGGCGGACAGCAGGTCCTTCTGGGTCAGATTGCGGCGTTTCATCACCTGGTCCAGGGACTCGGCGCCGAACGCCGCGGTCGTGACGGACAGACCCATCAAGGTTGCCGCCGCCACAGTATATTTCAATATATTACGCATTGAGAAACCCCCTCCCAAAGTTGGGATTTGGCGCAGCGACCACAAGCGGCAAAAAATGCAATAACATTACAGCAATGCCATTGCATCCTGATGCATGTGACCAGTGCCTACGGGGGAAAAATTACATCTGTGTCACCATCGATTCCATGATACCTGTCAATTTTTGACAAGCGAGATTGTCGTCTTCTTCAGAAATTCCGGCGACCCCCAGCAATCCCGGCCGATCGACGATGCGGGCCTGGCGCCCGGCAACGGCGATCAGTCCCCGCGCCACCAGCCATGACAGCAGCCGCGCCAGCGATTCGGGCCGGATACCCATCAGCCCGGCGAGTTCACGCCGGGTGACGGGAATACGGAAGGGACCGGGCCGGCCGTCGCCGTGCCGCCACTGCAGCCACGAGAATTCGAGCAGGCGGCGGGCGAGGATTTCCCGCGAGGTCAGGCTGGTCAATTCGACGATCCGCTGCTCGGTCAACTCGACCTCGCGCTGAAGGATGTCGACCAACGATTCGTCGATCGCCTCGCCACGGCCGTGGATCAGGGCCGCGCCGCTGCGCGTGATGGCCTGGGCGACGCTGCCGTCGCCACCGATGCCCGACACGCAGAAGACCTCTCCGGGATAGAGCAGCCGCACCAGCACCGCCCGGCCGCCGGGGATCTTGCGGCGAAGCCCGACAAGCCCGTAGCGCAGGCTGTAGACTTCGCGGACCTGCCCCGCCGGCGGCTGGATGCCTTCGCCGCGCGCCAGTTCGACGATCCGCGCGCCCCCGTTGCCGGGCTGCGGGACAGGCGGCTGCAACGCACCTCCGGCCTTGGCCGGGCGCCGAGAACTTCCGCTCAATCCCGACAGTCGTTGCATGCCGCCTTCCCTTGCCCAGGCCGGCTCGCGCCGCCTAGAACCTGCCCTCGTCGAGGCCGATCAAGAATTTCCAGTCGACCGCCGCCGCCGACCGCACCAGCTTGCCGCCATGATCCTTGCGGAAATCCTCGGCATCGGTGGCCGAGGCGAAGGGCACCAATTCGTGCCCCATCGGCCCAAGGACGTCCGAGCCGACGACGTAGACCGCCGCGAAGGTCTCGACCTTGTCGAGGTTGTAGTATTCAGTGACCGCCATCGTCCGGACGTCGTCGCGGCGATGGGCGGGGTCGAACCGGGCCATGTCGAGGATGAACTTGAAATGGCACTTGGCGCCGTCGAAATGGGCCACCTTGCCGTCGGCGAAGACCAGCGTCGCCACCCACTCGGGATACTTGGCGACGAACATGCCGCAGACCGGGCAGGTATCGGATGGCCCCGGCGCCGGGACCTTGAGCGCGGCGGCGATGGCACGACCCGCCGCGAGAAACGCGGCCGCGGCGGCCATGAATGCGCGTCGGCTTGCAAGGACCATGTGGCGAAATTCCCTCCGATGGCGCCGGGCGCCGTTGGACTTGGTCGGGAGCAGGCGGTGTCCGCAAGGACGTACCGGCAGGGACAGGGGGGGGTGGGGTCGCCGATACGCTTACAGGGGATTGCGGACACCGCCTCCCGACCAGGAGTCCCCGACACCATGGCCCCATTCGCGGCCACCAAACATGACACGTGTCAAAATTTCGCCGGTTTTTTTTCGCCGCCGGAAAAATGCGATTCGTCACTTTGGTGACGACGTCTGTCTTTGTGCGTTACTTACAGGCGGCCATCGGAAGCCGACAGGAGCGCGACCGCCTTCGCCGCCTCGGCGGCGGAACGGTATCCGTCGACCACCCCCAGCAGACGGCCGCCGGGCGCCAGCACGAGGAGCGCCAGCGGATCGGCGCCCGAGCGGGCGGCGGCGGCACGCAGGGCGTCGGTCATCGGGTGCATCGTCTCGGGGTCGCCGGTGACGCCGACGATGCCGCCGCCGAACGCATCCAGGTATTCGGCCAACCGTTGCGGCGAATCGTTTTCCGGCTCCAGGGTGACGAACACCCCGATGGGTCGCCGCGCCGGCGGCATCTTCTCCAGCACCGACGCCATGCGGTCGAGCCCGCGCGGGCAGTAGTCGGTGCAGGCGATGAAACCGAGATAGGCGACGATCGCCCGCCCATGGGTCCATCCGGGCGCCAACGGGCGCCCATCGTGGCGCACCAACTGGCCGGCCAGACGCGGCGCGTCCGCCGGAGCCCCGCCGTCCGTGAAGGGAAACGGGAAGACGAGAGCGAGGACGGCGAGGGCGCATAGCCCCGTCGCCATCCTTCCCACGAACCGCCACCGCCTTCCCATCCCACCCTCCAGCCATTGGGGGCATCCCACGAAACTATGGTGTCCGGCCCGGGTCAATGACAGGGGTCAATATTGCCGGGCCAAGGCTGCGCGGAAATGAACATTGGCATTATTTAAAGAAATTACGTTGACATTGATCAAGATTTCAAAAATTGACACCCGTCAATGACAGGCGAGCTTTCATTTGAGAAGCAGTAAAAAGAAGAGAGGGCAAGAGAATGCGAACGAGCGGCCGACCGTCATCCAAGGTCATCGCACTGCTTGTCGCGGGCGGCGTCAGCTGTCTGGCGACCCTGGTCGATTCGACCGTCCGGCGGGACACGGATCTCGCCAGCCGCCAGTCGCGGGCGGCGCTGGTGGCCTCGCTGGGGCTGACCGATCTCAGCCTGTTCACCGAGGCGCGCTACACCCGCCACCCGGCGATGGCCGACCTGCACTCGGCGTTCCAGGACCATCCGGCCGCCTGGGACCATTTCCCCACCGCCGCCTGGGTCGGACCGCCGCAATGGGGGAACCAGGGTGAATAGAACCATCGAGCGCCAACGCTATCTGATCGACTTCACCATCGCCTCGCTGGCGCGGCGTCGCGGGCGCAACCTCGGCCTGTTCGCCGTCTACACATTGCTGGTCTTCGTCCTGGCGTCGGCATCCCTGCTGGGCTACGGGCTGCGCAAGGAGGCCCGCACGGTGCTTGCCGCCAGCCCCGAGATCCTGGTCCAGCACCTGCTCGCCGGCCGCCACGACCTGATACCCGAATCGCACCTGGCCGCCTTGCGCGACATCCGGGGCATCGCGGCGGCCGAGGGCCGGCTGTGGGGCTATTATTACGATGCCGGAATGCGGGCCAACTACACGCTGATGGTCCCCAGCGACCGGACCATCGAACCCGGGACGGCGATCATCGGCTCGGCCATCGCCCGCCTGCGCAACCTGGGCGAAGGCGACGCGGTCCATTTCCTGTCGCCCAAGGCCAAGATGTTCCGCTTCGGCATCGCCGGCACCCTGCCCAGCGAGTCGGAACTGGTGGCCGCCGACGTGGTCCTGGTCAGCGAGGCCGACTTCCGGGCCTTCTTCGGCTTTCCGGCCGGCATGGTCACCGACATCGCGGTCTCGGTCCGCAACCCCAAGGAGGTGGCGACCGTCTCCGCCAAGATCTCGCGCCTGATCGTCGATGCCCGGGTGGTCACCCGTGACGACATCCTGCGCAGCTACGAGAGCCTGTTCGACTGGCGCCAGGGGATGATCACCGTCCTCTTGGCCGGCGCCGTGCTGGCCTTCGTCATCCTGGCCTGGGACAAGGCGGCCGGCCTGTCGGCCGAGGAACGCCGGGAGATCGGCATCCTCAAGGCCATCGGCTGGGAGACCAGCGACGTGATCGCGGTCAAGTTCTGGGAGGGCGGCCTGGTCTCGCTGGGGGCCTTCCTGGTGGCCTACACGTTGGCCTATCTGCATGTCTTCCATTTCGGCGGCGCGCTGTTCGCGCCGGCGCTGAAGGGATGGGCGACGCTCTATCCCGACTTCCGCATGGTTCCCGAAATCAGCGGCCAGCAGATCGCCACCATCTTCTTCCTGACGGTCGTTCCCTATACCCTGGCGACGATCGTCCCGGTGTGGCGGGCGGCGATCATCGACCCCGACACGGTGATGCGATGACCGGTTCCCCCTTTCTGGCGTTGCAGGGCATCGCCAAGATCTACAACGAGGGTCGCCACAACGAGGTGCGGGCCCTGGCCGACATCGACCTCGATCTCGAGGCCGGCAAGGTCACCGTCCTGATGGGGCCGAGCGGGTCGGGCAAGACCACCCTCCTGACGCTGGTCGGCTGCCTCGCGCGGCCGTCGGCGGGTCGGGTCACGCTGGAGGGGCGCGACATCTCGGGGATGCCCGAGCGCTTCCTGACCGCCATCCGCCAGCGGACCTTCGGCTTCGTGTTCCAGCGCTTCAACCTGATCCCGGGGCTGACGGTGGCCGACAACGTCATGCTTCCGGCCTACCCCCTCGGCCGCCCGCACCCGGAGCTCAAGGCCCGTTGCCGCGAGCTGCTGGAAATGCTGCGCATCGGCGACCGCGCCGACGCGCCCGTGCAATGGCTTTCGGGCGGCGAGGCCCAGCGCGCCGCAATCGCCCGCGCCCTGGTCAACGACCCGGCGGTGGTCATCGCCGACGAGCCGACCGCCAATCTGGATACCGCGCTGACCGCCGAGTTCATCGGCGTCGTCGAGATGCTGAAGGCCCAGGGCAAGACCCTGATCCTGACCAGCCACGACCCGCGCATCTGCGACGCGGCCGTGGTCGACCGCGTCGTCGAGATGCGCGATGGGCGGATCGTCGGGGGCCGGTGAGATGCTGTTTCACCCTACCGTGATGGCCTTGCTGTTGTGGTCCTTCGCCGCCGTCGGCGCGACCGCCGCCGCCGCCGCCTTCGCCTGGACCATCATCAGGGAGTGGAACCCCGCCAGCGGCAGCGCCCGCCAGCTGGAGCTGGAGCGTCGCACCTACCTGATCGCCACCTTGATGGTGGCGGTGCTGGTGGGCGAGGCGGTGTCGCTGTTGCTGTTCGTCTTCAACGCCGACAGCATGGCGGTGATGTTCGTCGGCGCCATGTGCGCCGTCGGCACCCTCAACGCCAGCCCCTACGGCTTCCCGGCGCTGGTCGCCAAGATCGTCGTCTTCTTCCTGGCGGTGGTCTGGCTGGCCTTCAACCGGGCCGACAACCACGGCTGGGACTACCCGTTGATCCGCCCGAAATACCGCCTGCTGCTGGCCATCTTCCCGGTGGTGGCGGGGTCGGCGGCCCTGCAACTGGCCTATTTCGCCGACCTTCGGGCCGACGTCCTGGTCTCGTGCTGCAGCAAGCTGTTCGTCCCCGAACAGAAAGGTGTCGCCGCGCATGCGTCGGGGCTGCCGGCGATGCCGTCGCTGGCCGCCTTCTACGTCGCCACGGCGGCCTGCGTGGCGATGGGGTGGGGAATGCGGCGGCGGCCCGGCCTGGCGGTCGCCTATTCGCCGCTCGCCGCCGCCGCCTTCGTCGTCGCGATGGCGGCGGTGGTGTCGGTGCTGTCCACCTATGTCTACGAGCAGCCGCACCACCATTGCCCGTTCTGCATCCTCAAGCCCGAATACGGCTATGTCGGCTATGCCCTCTACGTGCCCTTGTTCCTGGGCACCGGCCTTGGATTGGCTGTCTGGCCCATCAATCGCTACCGGGCGATTCCCAGCCTCGCCGAGGCGGTGCCGCCCATGGTCGCCCGCATGGCGGCCGTATCCGCCGGCTCGTTCCTCGTCCTAATCGCCGTGGGCACCGCGATCGTGGCGGTCTCCAACCTTAGGTATCTATGATGCATGCAAACAGCATGGCTGCCATACGACGATCGCCGGGGTGATACCCCGAACATCCCATAGAATTTGATCTAGATCACAGAACAACGGCGGTTTTCCATGTCGTCTGCCGCGCCCTTCCGCAAACGCCGCGCCCGCAAGTCCGTTTCCGGGCGCCCCGCCAGCCGCTACGTGCTGGAATGCCGGCGCCTTTCGGGGACCATGTGCCAGCGCGACATCTCGTGCTGCCAGGGGATCGAGCGCTGCCCGTTCATTCGCACCTTCGATGCCGGCACCACGCTGTTCCACATGGGCGAGGCCTTCTCCGGCGTCTACCAGCTGGTGTCCGGTGTCGTCGGCCTAGTGGTGCTCGACGAGGAGGGCTGCCAGTCCCTGGTCCATCTCGTCGAGCCGGGGGAGCTGTTCGGCCATCGCTGCCTGGTGGCGCACGAGGCCCATTCGGTGACGGCCATCACCGTCACCCGCTGCGACATCTGGCACATCCCCGAGCGGACGGCGCGGCGCGCCTATGACGGCGACCCGAAATTCCGCGACGCGGTGCATGTGGAGTTGGCGCGGTCGCTGCGGCGGTCGCGCTCCGACCTCCAGCGTCTGGTGGTGTCCAATGTCGGGGACCGGCTGCTGCGCTTCTTCTTCGACCTGGGCCGCCAAATCGGTGAGCCGGACGGCGTCGGCGGTCTGCGGGTCGCGGTCCCGCTGCCCTACCAGGAAATCGCCCTGATGCTGGGCCATCCGGCGGAATCGGTGTCCCGCACCCTGGCCAAGCTCGTCGCCCGCGGGCAGATCCGCTATGACCGGTATTCGGTCCACCTGTCCGCCGCGACCATGCTGTCGCTCAAGGAGCAGAGCCTGGCTGCCGCCGAATGATCATTCGGCGGCCGCCGACAACGCCTCCAGGGCCTGGCGGTCGTGGATGACCGCCTCTTGTCCCTTGAACGAGGCGATGCCCGTCTCCTCCAGCCTGCGGGTCACCCGCGCCAGGGTTTCGGCGCGGATGCCGAGGTAGTCGGCCAGTTCGTGCCGGCGCAGCGGCAGGCGGACGGCAGGGGCGCCGCCATCGGACAGCTCGAGCAGGAACAGGGCCAGCCGCGCCTTGGCGGTATACCCGGCCAGTTGGACGATGCGCGTTTCGGCCTCGTAGAGTTCGGCGGCGACCTCGCCCAGGAACCATTCCCTGAGGCCCGGGCTGCGGTTGAGCTCGCCACGGAAGGTGGCGGTCGGCACCGAATAGACGTTGGAGACGGCCAGCGCCTCGGCGCCGACCAGATGGGCATCGCGCCCCTCGCACCCAACCTGCCCGACAAAGGCGCCGGGATACATCAGGCGCACCAGAACGCTACGCCCGTTGCGGTCGGTCTTGCGCAGTCCGAGCATTCCGTCGTGCAGGAAATACACCGCCGAGGATGCGTCCCCTTCGTTGAAGAGGACATCCCCCTTGCTCAACTTTTGCCAGCGGCCGTGCAGTGAGAAGATCTTGTGACAACACTCGCTGGGCCAGCTGTCCCGCTCGGGGATTTCCATTCGCAAGGACACCATTTTTTCCCCCTGTATTGATGGCGCCATTGACGAAAGTCATCTTTATTGCCTTCGCGCGAAACGTCAATTCGTCCTTCCGAAAGAGGTATCCCCCATTCGTTTGGGGTAGGCGCTACGGCAGGCGGACGAGTCTCAGGCCGACGAAGTCATATCGAACGCTGGGCCGGCAATTCATCCGCCGGGTGCGGCAGCGGGCGCTTTCGGCTTCGAACGACCATCCTCCCCCGCGCAGCACGCGGCTGGGGCCGGCCTCCCGGTAGACGGGATTGGCCGCCGCGTGCTTGCCGTAGGCATCGGCGGCGTAGACGTCCTCGACCCACTCCCACAGATTGCCCGACATATCGTGCAGGCCCAGGGCGTTGGGGGGATAGCGGCCGACCGGCGCCGCCTCGTCCCACCCGTCCTCGCCCCCCTCGACATTGGCGTCGCGAGGGGACATCGCGCCGGTGGCGGTGCCGTACTCCTGGTCGCCGCCGGCCCGGCAGGCATATTCCCACTCGGCCTCGGTCGGCAGGCGGAAGCGCCCCGCCCCAAGCGCGTTCAGCCGCGCCAGGAAGGCGTCGATGTCGCCGATGGTCACGCCCTGGACCGGCGAGTCCGGATCGCCGGACGACAGCGGATGGCCGTCCCCCATCACCGCCCGCCACTGCCCGTGGGTGACCTCGGTGGTGCCGAGGGCGAAATCGTCGAGGCAGACCTGGTGGGCGGGACGCTCATGGAAGGCGCCCCGGCCGGTATCGTCGCCCATCGTGAAGCAGCCGCCAGGCACGGTCGTGAAGGTCAGGCCGGATGCCGGCCCGGCCTCGGCGGCGACCGCAACCACAACCGCGCCGCCACACCACAATCCCGCCATGGCCCCGGCCAACCACACGATCCGCATTGGCAGCATCCTCCGAGCACAAATCCACCGCCCATGACTAGCCGCGGTGGCATCGGGATGCAGTGACAACGGTCATTTCAGCGAGGAGAAAACAGGACGCCGCTCTCCAGCCGCAGGGTGCGGGTGGCGATCTCGTGGCGGAAATGGGGGTCGTGGGAGATGACGATCATCGCCTGGGGCAGGCCGGTGAGGATCTCGACGATGCGCCCGGTGGTGGGTTCGTCCAGGGCGTTGGTGGGTTCGTCCAGCAACAGGACGTCGGGCTCCATGGCCAGTACCGCCGCCAGGGTCACCAGGCGCTTCTCGCCGCCCGACAGCTTGTGGGTGATGCGGTCGCGCAGGTGGCCGAGGCCGAGGCGCTCCAGCACCTCGGTCACGATCGCCTTGGCCTCGGCCCGCGACTTGCCCAGGTTGAGTGGACCGAAGGCGACGTCCTCGGCCACCGTCGGGCAGAACAACTGGTCGTCGGGGTCCTGGAACACCAGGCCAGCCCGCCGCCGCACCTCGCGGAAGTCGGCCTCGGCGCCGCGCTCCCGACCGAAGGCGACGACGCGGCCCTGACTGGGGCGCAGAAGCCCGACGACGATGTGGAACAGGGTGCTCTTGCCGGCGCCGTTGGCCCCGGTCAGGCACAGGCGCTCGCCCGGAAACAGCTGGAGATCGACGCCCCTGAGCACGGGTGGTCGGCCGGGATAGCCGAAGTGAATGCCCGACACGTCGATAAGCGGCGGCATCTAAAGGGCCTCCACGGTCACGACCAGGGTGCAGACGCCCAGGATGCCGGCCCCGAACAGCCAGTCCCGCCCGCCCAGGCGGAACTCGTCGAACAACGGGAACTGGCCGGCGAAGCCCCGGCAGGTCATGGCGGCAAGGATGCGTTCGGACCGCTCGAGGGCGCGGACCAGCATCATGCCGACCAGATAGCCGAAGCTGCGCAGGGTGTGAAGCGTGGTGGCCGGCTGGAAGCCCCGGGTGGTCATGGCGGTGCGCAGGCGCTGGTATTCCCGGTGCAGCACGTCGATGTAGCGCACCGTGAACAGCAGCAGATGCACCAGGTTTTCCGGAACCCGCAGACGGTACAGCGCGTGCCCAAGGGTGACCGACGACATCGATCCCACCAGCGCCAGCAGGGCCAGGACCACCGCATTGGCCTTGAGCGCGATCTCCACCGCCCGCGTCAATCCCTGGCGGCTGGCGGGAAGGCCGGCGACCTCGAACAGCGGGTCGCCCGGCATGGTGAAGGGCAGCATCACCAGGATGAAGACCACGAACAGGTCCATGGCGATCATCTGCCTGAGCGTCGCCAGGACCGGCAGGCGGGCCAGCAGCATCAAGCCGCCGGCGGCGGCGAGGCCGAGCCCCAGGGCGGCCGGGTCGCGGCACGACACCACCGCGACGGCGAAGGCGACGGCGGCGACAATCCGCACCCGGGGATCGATCCGCCCGATCGCGCTCGGGTCGCGGTCGCCGTCCAGGACGTCCGGCAATTCAAGTTCGCCCCAGCTTGCGGCGGGCGGCCAGGTAATAGCCGACGCCGAACAGTCCGACGATGTAGCCGATGCCGCCCAGGATCGATTGCAGGTCGTTCTTTTCCTTGTAGGCGGCGATCTCGCGCCTGAGCGGCTTGATCTCGTCGCGCACCGCCTCGGCGATCATGGTTCGCTGGTCCGTCGACAGGGGGGCGGCATCCGCATCGGCGACCGGGGCGGCCGTCGATGGCGCGTCCGCCCGGCCCGGCAGGTCGGCCGCCGCCATCGTGGTCTCGGCCACGTGACCGGCCCCCAGGTCGGCGCGGAACACGTGGGTCACGGCCTGGGTGGGCTTGAACCGGAACACGCCGTCCTTGTCGGTGCGCGCCTCGCCGATCCTGGCCCCGGCCTCGTCGAACACCTCGACCAGGGTGTCGGCGGCCATGTCGCCGTTGGAGAAGCCGATCTCGCCCTCGATCACGTCGCCCTCGGCATAGACCGAGGCGATGACCTTGTGGGCGTGGGCGGGGCCGCCGGCCATCATGGCCAGCGCCAGGACCAGTGCGGGAACGAGGCTACGCATGACCGACCTCCGGGAACAGGGCGTCGAACAATTCCGGCTTGACGCGCCGCGCCAGCAGCACCGCCGCGCCCGACAGCACCGCCTCGACCGCCATCACCGGGACGTGCGCGAAGAACACCAGTTGCGCCGCCGGCAGGAACTCGTCGCCGGTGAGCGCCAGCGACAGCGCCACCAACCCGGTGGTCAGGGCGATGGCCACGCCGCCCCCCACGGCGCCCCACAGCGCCGCGCGATTGGGCGAGCCCGATGCGACGCCGCGCCGGCAGGCGTAGTGGACGATCACCGCCGGCAGGGCGATGTTGACGGTGTTGACGCCCAGGACCAGAAGGCCGCCGAAGCCGAAGAACACCGCCTGCAGCAGCAGGCCGACGAACAGCGCCGGGAAGGCGGCCCAGCCGAGCACCAGCCCGGCCAGGCCGTTCATGATCAAATGGACGCTGGAGGGCCCGATGGGCACGTGGATCAGCGAGGCGACGAAGAAGGTGGCGGACAGCACGCCCGCCGCCGGGATCTTCTCCATCGACAGCCTTTTCAGGCCCAGCCCGATGCCGGCGGCGGCCACGATCGCCCCCCCCACCACGACCGGAGCGGACAGGGCTCCGTCAACGATATGCATGGGACCCTCCCGCCCGGGCTATTTCACGTCGAAGGCGCGGACCCACAGGACGGCGTCCTGCGACAGGTCCTTGCCCTGGTGGCTCTTGGCCGGGCCCGATCCCAGGGCGGCGAAGCCCCAGAAGCCGGCCTTGGGAATGCCGAAGGTGAACATGCCGCCCTCGTCGGTCACCGCGACGACGGCGCCGCCCGGCATGGGCGACGCCTTGGGCTTGCCCGGCTTGTTGGCCTTCATGTCGGGCTCGGCCGCCATGTATTCGATCTCGATCTCGACGCCGGCCGCCGGCTTGCCCTCGGACAGCAGTTGGCCGGTGAAGGTGGAGCCGGCCAGGATGTTGGTGGGCTTGTTCATGGGCACGATCTCGGTGGGAAGGCCCACGGGCTCGTTCCAGCCGGTCGGCATGCCGCCCTTGTTGACGAAGGACTTGGTGATCTGCTGGATGTAGATGTCCTCGCTCGGTTCCAGGTAGGGCGCGGGGGTGAGGGCCAGGACGTAGTCGCCGTTCTGCTTGACCGGCAGCGAGGCCTCGAAGGCCTTGGCGGAATTCTCGGCACCCTGGAAGGTGATCGGCTTGAGCCGGCCCATCAGGTCGATCTTCTCGCCCTTGTGGACGGCGACGAAGGACTGGGGCTGGCCCATGTCCATGACGTGGCCGTTCTCGAACGGATGCCAGAACACCAGCTTGAACGGCAGCTCGCCGGCCTTCTCCACGTTGACCTCGGGCGTGTAGACGAGCTGGAAATGGGCCTCGGCGGCGGTGGCGGCGGTCAGCGCCGCCGCGGCGGCGACGGCGAAAACGGTACGGTTCATCGACTATCCCCCTCAGGATCGCCCAACGGGCGGTGATTCGGGAGACGCTTAGGGGGAATTGGCGGCGGTTCTCGGACGTGAAGAGACCGGGAACCCGACACCCACAACGCCCACCCCGGCGTCCATGCGGTTGCGGCCGCCTGATCGGCGGCCGGCGTGGGCAGGTCTCCTGGCTCGCGGGTCGTCGCCTTCGTCCTGCCTTCCCGGGCCAAGGCCCAGTGGCGCATTAGGAGAAAGCTCGCCGCTCACAGTTGCGGGGGCAGCCACGGACTAGGGCCCCTTGTTGGGTCGTCCCGTACCGTGTTCCCTTTTAATCCCCTCGGGCTTGGCCCGAATGGGAACCGTCACGCGACGCAAGGGCTACACCCAATCCCGTCGGCCCGTCAAGGCGCCGATGCGGATTGCGCCACGGCCCATATCCCCTATCCTTGGCCCATGATCAAGCAAACCGGCATCCTGGCGGCCCTGGCCGCCGCCCTCCTGTTCGGGGCCAGCACGCCGTTCGCCAAGTTGCTGCTGGACGGGGTCGATCCCTGGCTGCTGGCCGGCCTGCTCTATCTCGGTTCCGGCCTCGGCCTTTCGGCCCTGCGGCTGGCGATGCCCGGCGAGCGGGCGCGGTTGGCTCCGGGCGAAGGCAAGTGGCTGGCCGGCGCCATCCTGGCCGGCGGCGTCGCCGGTCCGGTGCTGCTGATGGCGGGGCTGGTCGGGGCCACCGCCTCGACGGCGTCGTTGCTCCTGAACGCCGAGGGGGTGTTCACCGCCGTGCTGGCCTGGGTGGTGTTCAAGGAGAACGCCGACCGCCGCATCGTGCTGGGAATGGCGGCGATCGTCGCCGGGGCGGTGGTGCTGTCGTGGCCCGGCGGCACCGTCGAGGCGTCGTGGCCGGCCCTGGCGGTGCTGGGCGCCTGCCTGTGCTGGGCGGTGGACAACAACCTCACCCGCAAGGTCTCGCTGGCCGACCCCCTCCAGGTGAGCGCCATCAAGGGGCTGGCCGCCGGCACCACCAACGTCGTCCTCGCCCTGCTGCTGGGCGCCTCGGTCCCGGATATCCAGACGGTTTCACTGGCTGGGGCGTTGGGCTTCCTCGGCTACGGCCTCAGCCTGGCCGCCTTCGTGGTCGGGCTGCGCGAGCTGGGCACGGCGCGGACGGGGGCCTATTTCTCCACCGCGCCCTTCGTGGGGGCGGTGATCGCCATCGGATTGCTTGGCGAACCGCTGACCTTCCGCGTCGCGGCGGCCGCCGTGTTGATGGGACTGGGCGTCTGGCTTCACCTCACCGAACGGCACGAGCATGGCCATCGGCACGAGGCGCTGGAGCACGAACACGCCCACGACCATGGCGACGACGACCACCACCGCCATCACCACGACGACGCGCCGTCCGGGACCCACGTCCACTGGCATCGCCACGAGCCGATGGTCCACAAGCATCCTCATTTCCCCGACGCCCATCACCGGCACGACCACGGATAGGCGCCGCCGGGCCATTTCAGCGTGGTGGCGGCTTCCGGGCGGCGGGAACGGCGGCGACGACCTCGGCCAGCAGGTGCTGAAGCTCGGGCGCGCGCGCCAACTCGCTCAGCTGGTCCCAGGACAGGGTTCCTTCCGCGAACAGCTCGCGGACCAGGGCGGCGATCTCGGACAGGTCGGGCTGCGGCAACGGGGCGAGGCGCGGCGCCAGCGGCGACAGGCCGAGGCCGGTCGCTTCCGCCGAGATCGTCTGGGGAGAATAGTCGAAGCTCATCGCCGTCCTCCTCGTGCCACCGTCCCGCTGCCGCGCCGCAACCGCCATGCCACGGCCAAGCCGTTGATCCGGCATGGGGGCGCCCATCCCCGGCCCGGCAGGAGCTGCCGGCCAGCCGGCACGATCTGCCGCCCGGGCGGCAGGATTTGCCCTCGCCCATTTTCCCGCCCCGTGACGCTGGTGAAGCACGACGGGGGCTGTATAATGCCGGTCGCTGGTCCTCTTGGAGGTTGCGGATGAATCGGGTGGTCAAGGGCGTCGCGACGGCCGTGGCGGTGATGGCGGCGAGCGGCGGTCCCACCTGGGCCGGGGGTATCGAGCTGGCGCCGCACCGGGCCGTCTATTCCATGGGGCTGGCGACCATCAAGCCGGGCGCCGGCCTGGCCGGGGCCAACGGCACCATGACCTACGAATTCGCCGACGCCTGCGACGGCTGGGTGGTCGAGAACCGCATCGCCATCACCTATTCCTACACCGAGGGCGGACAGGCGCTGTCCACCACCGACTTCATCACCTGGGAATCCAAGGACGGGCTGAAATACCGCTTCCGCATGCGCAACACCCGCGACGGCGAGGTGACCGAGGAGGTGGAGGGCTCGGCCGAACTGAAGCCCAAGGGCCAGGGCGGCGTCGCCCATTTCACCCGGCCCGAGCCGGTGACCATCGACCTGCCCAAGGGCACCGTGTTTCCCACCGAGCATACCCTGCGGCTGATGGCCGCCGCCGAGCGCGGCGAGCACACCTTCCTCAAGGTGGTGTTCGACGGGTCGGGCACCGAGGGGCCTTACGAGGTCAACGCCGTCATCGGCCGCCGCCAGGACGACGCGCCCAAGGTCCTGTCGCCGCTGACCTCGCGCCAGCCCATGTGGCCCATGCGGATGGCGTTCTTCCCGGTCTCCAGCCGCGAGGCGGTGCCGGAATTCGAGATGGCACTGGACTACCAGCCCAATGGAATCGCCCGCGCCATCGTCCAAAGCTTCAAGAGCTTCAGCCTCAAGGGGCGTCTGGAGAGCGTCGAGCCGGTCCCCCGGCGCGGCTGCTGATGAACGGCCGTCTCGCCGAGCTGGAAGCGGAAATCGCCGAGCTGCGGCGGCGGTCGGACGCCGATCCCGATCACCTGTATCCGGGCCTGGCCTACGCCCTGGCCGAGTTGAGCGGACTGCTGCGCGACGGCGGCCGGCCCGCCGCGGCGCTGGACGCCATCAGCGAGGCCGAGGGCCTGTTCCGGGTGCTCGCCGACCACGACGACGACTACCGCCAGCCCTTCGCCTCCGCCCTCAACACCCTGGCCAATCTGCTGCAGGACGCCGGCCGGGCGGCGGAGGCGCTGGAGGTCGCCCGCGAGGCGGTGGACGTGGCGGCGGCGCTTCCGACCGACCACGCCGACGACCTGCTGCTGGCCGTCGCGCGCATGACGTTGGCGACCCAGTTGTTCATCCTGGGCGCCGACCGCGAGGCGACGGCGGTCCTCTGCGAGGTCGGCCGCGCCACCCGCCGGCTGATCGAAGGCGGGCAGGGCGACGCGGCGGGAACCGTGTTCGGCATGATGCAGGCCATGGCCGACGACGCCCGCTCGCGGGAGGGATGGGGCGATCACGTCGCCTATCGCCGCGCACTGGCGCTGGCGCTGCCCGGCGATCCGCCCTCGGGGCGGGCGGTGCTGGCCTACGCCCTCGACGAGGCCACCATCGCCATGGCCGAGAGCGATCCCGCCGCGGCCCTGGCGTGGGCGGAGGAGGCGGCGGCCGAGTTCTCGCGGCTGGCGGCGGAGGACCCGATCCGCTACGCCGCCGCCCACACCCAGGCTGCCGAGCGCTGGCTGCGTCTCGCGCTGGGGGCCGAGGACCCGGACACCAGGGAGCGCGCCGCCCGCGCCCTGGCGGCGGCCGGAGACGGCGAGCGGCGCGGCCGCGCCCTGACCGTGCTGGCGGCGGCGCTGGAGGACCAGGCCCGCTTCGACGAGGCGCTGGCGGTCTGCGACCAGGCCCTGTCCTTGTGGCGGTCGTTGCCCGACGAGGGGCGACGGCTGGCGTCGTGCCTCAATCTGCGCATCGGCTTGCTGTCGCGGCTGGGCGAGGTCGAGGCGGCCCTGGACGCGGCCGCCGAGGCGATCGCCTTGTGGCGGGCGACCGAGAGTGTCGATCCGGCCACCGACGCCTCGATCTTCGCCGACACCCTGCGCGCCCAGGCCGCGCTGCTGGTCCGCATCGGCCGGTGGGACGCCGCGTTGGCGGTGATCGACGAGGGCGTCCGCCTGGTTCTGTCGGCCATCATCGAGGCGGGCGTGGGGTCGTCGGCGCTGCTGGGCGAATTCGAGCGGTTGCGGGGCGAATGTCTGAAGGCACTGGGCCGCGAGGGCTGACCGGGATGGACAACCATCCCCATATCCCCCTACTGTGACCCGCCGCCCGCTTCCTTTCGGCCCGTTCGTGAGGATGCACACCGAAAGGAGAGAACCATGACCGACAGCAGCCCCGGCCCGACCGAGGACCTGGCTCGCCTGCAGGCCGTCATCGCCGAGCATCGCGCGCTGATGGCGGACAATCCGGACAATCTCTACCCGGTGTTCGCCGATTCGTTGATGGGCCTGGCGGTGGCGTTGGCCGAGGACGGCCACCACGGCGAGGCGCTGGCCGCCGCCGAGGAAGGCGTCGAGCATTTCCGCCACCTGGAGGCCGCCGACCCGGCCGCCTTTCGCGTCCATCTCGCCTCGGCGCTCAACAATTTCTCCAACCGCCTGACCGACGCCGAGCGGGACGACGATGCCCGCCGCGCCTGCGAGGAGTCGGTGCGGATGGCGTCCGAGGCGCTGGCCGATCCCAATCCCGTCCAGGCCCGGTTCGTGCTGGTCTCGGCGCTGATGAACCAGTCGGGGCGCTCGTGGCGGATGGGCGAGCCCGACCGCGCCATCGGCGAGATGGAGGCGGCGGTCGACGCCTTCCGCGACGGCGGCGAGGCGCTTAACCAGTTCCTGGGCGTCATGGTCGACGCCCTCCACAAGAACGCCATGGCGCTGGCCGAGGCCAACCGCTGGGACGAAGCCATCGCCATCCGCCGCATGACGGGAAAGCTGTTCCCGGCGCCCACGCCGGCGCCGGTCAGCCATCTGCTGGCGCTGACCCTGGAACACGCGGCCTTCGCCCACAGCCGCGCCGGCCAGCCCGGCCAGTCCCTGCCCCTGGTCGAGGAGGCGGTGGAGCTTTCGCGCGGGCTGGCCCAGGCCGAGCCCGAGCAGTACACCCTGTTCCTGGCCCAGTCGCTGTCCAACATGGCCAGCCGCCAGTTCGAAGCCGGCGCCTCGCCGCAGGCCCTGGAGGCCGCCCTGGAAGCCATCAAGCTCTATCAGGACGCCGCCCACATCAACGCCTCGGACACCGTGGTGCCGCTGGCGATGACGCTGGAGACCTTCGCCAACATCCTGGCCTCGCTGGGCCACGAGGAACAGGCGCGGACGGTGATGGCGCAACGCGACGAACTGCTGGAGATCGCCCGGCAGGTGGAAGGGGTCGACGACCACCAGCACGGCGACGGCTGCGGCTGCGGGCACTGATACAGGCCCGGGCGGGCGGCATGACAGGGGCGGTCACTCTCTCCGCAGGAACGCCGCGTACCACCGTCCCGAGTCCTTGAGCGCTCGGACCTGGGTGGCGAAGTCCACGTGGACGATGCCGAACCGGTTGCCGTAGCCCGAGCCCCATTCGTAATTGTCGAGCAGCGACCACACGAAATAGCCGCGCACGTCGGCGCCCCGGTCCATGGCCGCCTTCATGGCGGCGGTGTACAGGTCCAGATAGGCGATGCGGTAGGGGTCGGCGACGCGCCCCTCGGCATCGGGCTTCTCCTCGTCGGCGCCCCGGCCGCAGCCGTTCTCGGTGACCACCACCGGCAGCCGGTAGCGTTGGTGCACCCGCAGCAGCTCGTCGGTGAAGGCCTCGGGATAGATCGGCCAGCCGATGGCCGGATGCGGCTTGGCGGTCTTGTCCTCGCCCCAGCCGAATCCCATGGGGGTGGCGGGATCGGCCTTGGCCCAGATGGGGCCGTAGTGGTTGAGGCCGAACCAGTCCAGCGGCCGGCAGATGCGGGCCAGGTCGCCGGCCCGGATCACCGGCTCGAATTCGGCGGCGGCGGCCTCGGGATAGGCGCCCAGGATCTGCGGGTCGGCGTAGACGAGGTTCCAGTGGGCGTCCAAGTCCCGGGCGGCGCGGATGTCGGCCTCGGCGTCGGTCTCGGGGTGGACGGCCTGGCGGTTGTGGATGACGCCGATGCTGGCCTCCGGCACATGGGCGCGCAGCACGTCGACGGCGGCGCCGTGGGCCAGGTTCAGGTGATGGACGGCGCGGACGTACTGGCCGCGGTCCTCGATGCCCGGCGCGCACCATTTCTTATGGGCATAGCCGAACAGGGTCGAGACGTTGGGCTCGTTGAAGGTGGCGAAGCGGCGCACGCGGTCGCCGAGGCGGCGGGCCACCACGGTGGCGTAGTCGGCGAACCATCCCGCCGCGTCGCGGCTGGTCCAGCCGCCACGCTCGTGCAGGGCCTGGGGCAGGTCCCAGTGGTACAGGCACGCCCACGGCTCGATGCCGGCCGCCAACAGGGCGTCGACCAGCCGGTCGTAGAAGTCGATGCCCTTGGCGTTCACCGCCCCCAGGCCGCGCGGCAGCACGCGCGGCCACGCCACCGAGAAGCGGTAGGCGCCGACCCCCACCTCCTTCATCAAGGCCACGTCCGCGCGCCAGCGGTGATAGTGGTCGCAGGCCACCTCGCCGGTGTCGCCGTTGTTGGTGCGGCCGGGGATGCGGGCATGGATGTCCCAGATGCAGGCGCCGCGCCCGTCCTCGGCGGCGGCGCCCTCGATCTGGTAGGCGGCGGTGGACACGCCCCAGACGAAATCCTCGGGGAAGTCGGCGGCGTTCATTGGGCGGCTCCGGGGTCGGGTTGGAGGGGATCGGACTGGAGGATGGCGGCCGGCTTGCGCCGCCGGCGCTTCCTCGGCGGCGGCCGGGTGCCGTTGGCGCCCAGGATCAGCCAACCCGGCAGGCCCCACAGCATGGACTGGACGATGAGGGCGCCCTGGTAGACCAGGACATAGGCCAGCGCCTGCGACGCCGAGAAGCCGAAGGGCGGCAGCACCGAGGCGGCGACGAACTGGTAGACCCCCACATAGCCGGGCGTCGAGGGCACCGCCTTGGACAGCGCGATGGCGGCCTGGAACAGCAGTGCCTGCGGCGCCGACAGCGACAGGCCCATGGCGGCGGCGATCACCGTCAACGCCAGCACGTCCAGCGACCACACCGCCATCGTCAGGCCCAGGAAGGCGGCCAGGCGGCGCGGCTGGTAGAGCGCCAGCGTCCCCTGGCTGAAACGGCCCAGCAGCACCTCGACGCGGCCGGTCACGGCGGCCAGTCGGCCAATGCGTTTCAAGGGCCACAACACCAGCTTGCGGAAGCGCGCCGTGAACAGCAGCACCAGGATCACCCCCACGCCGGCAGCGAACAGGCCGCCCGCCGCCCCCAGCAGCCATGGCGGCGATTGCGGCAGCCACGCCACCACCGCGAAGGCGGCCAGGGCCATGAACACGGCGTCGGACACCCGCTCCATGGCGATGGTGCCGAGCGCGAAGCTCATCCCGCCCTTGACGCGGCGGCCGACCACGTAGGCGCGCATGGCCTCGCCGGCGCGGGCGGGCAGGAAGTTGTTGCCGAGATAGCCGAACATCTCGCCGAAGAAGGCGAGCTTGAACGACGCGCCGCGATGGGCCGATAGCAGGACGTTCCAGCGCGCCCCCCGGCACAGCATGGCGCCGGTCTGGATCGCGAACGCCAGGGCGAGGACGCGGGGATCCATGGTGGCGACCGCCTGGGCGAAGCCCGGCCAGTCGGCCCCCTTGAGCGCCAGGGCCAGCAGCAGGGCGGCAAGCCCGATCGTCAAAGCCACCCGCGCCAGCCGGCCCATGCCCTACCCCATTCGCACGCTGCTTCTATGCAGAATGGGGGAGGGCGGGGGACCTGGCAAGAGCCGGCGGTCAGTACTTCTTGTCATCGCCCCACATGGCCGGGTCGAAGCGGATGACGCGGTTGCGGCCCTGCTCCTTGGCCTGATAGAGGGCGACGTCGGCGAACTTCACCGCCTGCCAGAAGGTGTCGCTGTCGGTGGGGAAGTCGGCGATGCCGATGGAAATGGTCTTCTTCAGCACCACCCCGCCGGTCTTGACCTCCAGGGCCTCGACGGCGATGCGGATCTTCTCGGCCACCGCGTCGGCATTCTCGGGCGGGGTGTCCAACAGGACGACAAGGAACTCCTCTCCGCCGAAGCGGATGACGAGGTCCGACGCCCGCACCGTCTGGCGCAGCACCTTGGCCAGGGCCTTGATGACGGCGTCGCCGGCGTCGTGGCCGTAGGTATCGTTGACCATCTTGAAGTAGTCGAGGTCCAGCATCATGATCGCCAGCGGCGCCTTGCGGCGCTGGACGTTGGCGACCAGTGTGTCGACGTATTCCTCGAGGAAGCGGCGGTTGTTGAGGCCGGTCATCGGATCGCGCAGGCTGGATTCCCTGAGCGTCTCCATCAGCCGCTTGGTCTCGAGCACCGGCGCCGCCTCGCGCAGATAGACGCTGACATAGGGCAACTGGCCGACCACCCGCTGCTCGATCTCGGGGGTGGTGACGATCTGCAGGACGTTGCCCACCGAGCCGGACTGGATGATCGGCAGGCAGACGTGCTTGCGGTCGTCGCACCCTTCCGGCGGCTGGAAGGCGTAGCAGATGCCGGGATTGGTCACGCCGTCCACCGTGTGGCCGGTGCGCCGGGCCCGGCAGCCCTCGCTGCGCACCAGGATCTGCGGATCGCACCAGCGGCAGGCGGCGTCGATGACGCCGTCCACGAACAACGGCACCATCTGGTTCTTGTTGGGGACCATCTCGTACAATGAGAATTCGTGGATGGCGAACTCACCCTCCAGCGTCTTGGCCAACCGCTGGTGGATCTCGCGCTTGGTCTCGTCCTCCTCGATGGCCTGCTTGAAATGGGCGGCCCGGGTCAGGCCGTCGACCATGTCGATGGTGGCGTCGAGCTGGTTCTCGTCGGGCGCCGGCGTCCGGTTGGTCAGCCGCGCCACGTTCTCGCCGATCCGGGTCAGGCCGGTGTCGAGAAAGCCGAGCAGGCGGTTCATGTCGCCGGCGATCTGGCCGATCTCGTCCTTGGTCTGCTGCTTGACCTGGCCCTTGAAGTCGCCGCGCAGGGCGCGCTGCACCGCGTCCTCGACGTTGTTGGCGGTCAGCGCGATGGGCTGGATCATGCGGCGGATCATGACGAAGGCCAGCGCCGAGAACAGCGCCACGGTGGCGGCGACGCCGGCCACGGTCATCATGGCCTTGGCCTTCAGGGTGCCGATGGAGACCATCATGGTCACCGCCCCCAGCACCATGCCTTCCTGGACCTCGTGGCACTCCAGGCAGTTGGGCGAGCCGCGGGTGGTGGCGACGAAGGGAATGGTGCCGCGGATCAGCGTATCGTCGCTCATTTCGACGATCTCGTAGATGGGCTTGCCCTCGCGGAGCACCCGGGTCTCGATGTCGTCGGTGGGGGATTCCTCGTTCAACCCCTTGCCGAACTGCCGCTCGACCAGCGGCGAGCGGACCACGCGGGCCATGGACAGGCCCTGGACGTCCATCAGCCGCTTGAGGAAGTTCTCGCGCTTGTCGATGACGCCGTTGATCATCGACTCGGTCAGATGGACGCGGACGATCTCGGCGGCGGTGCGGATGTGGTCCGACGAGGACGCAACGGAAAAGCCCCGGAAGGCGTAAAGGCTGATGGCCACGACCATGGCGACCAGACAGATGGCGATGACGGCGAAGAACGCCGTCACCTTGGAATGCAGCGTCATGCTCCCCCCCTCGTGGGCGCTCCCTCACCCTCGGGCTTTCCCCCTACGAAAGCCGGGCGGTAGCATAGGCCGGCGGTCACAATTCGGCAACGCTCACATGGCCCCGTCGGAGTACCCCCTGATATTCGCTAACGTCTTGGGTATGCACTCCCCACCTCCAGGCGAACAGAGCGGTGGAAATCCGCATGGAGGTGTAGATGGCCCACAAGGAGCGGGGACTTTGCGAGCTCTACCAGGAGGACCCCGAGCGCGCCGACCGGTTGGTGTTCGGGCGGCTAGCGGCGTCGGGCCGGCGCGGCTTCCTCAAGGGGGCGGGCCTGGCGGCCATGGGCGCCGTGGTGGGCGGCGCCATTCCCTTTCACCGTTCCCTGCCGGCAGGCCTGATCCCGGCGGCGCTGGCCGAGGAGCCCAAACCCTTCGTCATCCGCGGCAAGGAGGGGCTCCGGGTCTTGAACGACCGCCCCATCAACGCGGAGACGCCGGCCCATCTGCTCGACGACCTGATCACTCCCAACGACCGCCATTTCGTCCGCAACAACGGGCTGGCACCCGACATGGCGGTCAGGATGGATCCGCGCGGCTGGAAACTCACCATCGACGGCGAGGTCGAGCGGGCGCTCACCCTCACGCTGGACGAGCTGCGCGGCAAGTTCCGCCCGGTGACGCTGGCCCTGCAACTGGAATGCGGCGGCAACGGCCGCGCCGGCTTCAACCCGCCGGCCAGCGGCAACCAGTGGACGGTGGGGGCGGTGGGCAACGCCCGCTGGACCGGCGTCCCCCTGCGCGACATCTTGGCCGCCGCCGGGGTGAGGGAAAGCGCGAAATACACCGGCCATTACGGCATGGACCGGCATCTGTCCGGCGATCCGGCCAAGGAAGCCATCTCGCGCGGGCTGCCGATCTGGAAGGCCATGGACCCCCACACCATCGTCGCCTTCGAGATGAACGGCCAGCCGATCCCTGCGCTGAACGGATTTCCGGTGCGCCTCGTGGCGCCGGGTTGGCCGGGCTCGGCGTCGCAGAAGTGGCTGGAGCGCATCTGGGTCCGCGACCGCGTCCACGACGGCGCCAAGATGACCGGTACCTCGTACCGGGTGCCCGCCTATCCGGCGGAGCCCGGCGAGACGGTGCCCGAGGAGGACTTCGTCATCATTCAGTCCATGCCGGTGAAGTCGGTCATCACCTGGCCCCAGAGCGGCTTCGAGCTGCCCCAGGACAACACCATGCTCGAGGTGCGCGGCTCGGCCTGGGCCGGCGACCAGACGGTGCGCCGGGTGGACATCTCCAAGGATTTCGGGGCCACCTGGGCGCCCGCCGAATTGGAGCCGCCGCCCAATCCCTATTCGTGGCAGCGCTGGCGGGCGCGGGTCGATTTCCCGTCTCGGGGCTATTATGAAATCTGGGCGCGGGCCACCGACGACCGGGGGCGGAGCCAGCCCTTCGCGGTGGCGTGGAACCCCAAGGGCTACCTCAACAACGCCATGCACCGGATCGCGGTGCGGGTGCCCGACTATCGTGGACAGATTTCCGAGGCGCCGGGATGAGGCTGGCGGTGGCCGCCGCGTGCCTCGTCGCGGCCGGCACCGCCTGGGCCCAGCCGCCCAGCCCGTTCCTGACGACGCCCGGCGGCGGCGGCCAGGAGGAGGCCGCCCTGCCGCCGGGCGACGGTCGCGAGATGGTAGAGGGCATCTGCTCGGGCTGCCACTCCATCCGGCTGGTGACCCAGCAGCGTCTGTCGCGCGAGCGGTGGGATCACCTGCTCGACTGGATGGTCGCGGAGCAGGGAATGCCGGAACTGGACGCCGAGACGCGGGAGCGGGTTCTGGACTACCTGGGCAGCCATCTGGCTCCCAAGACAGGTTAGGCCGGCACCGGGCAGGTGTTGGCGTGACCGTCGAAGAAGGCGCAGGCCTGGTCGCGGAAGTGCTCGAGGCCGCGCAGCACGCCGTCGGGCAGATGGGTGGTCCTGAGCAGGCGCACCGGGTCCATGTCCATGCGCTCCATGCCGTGGAAGATGCCCAGCATCAGCGCGTAGTGGATCAGCAGGCTCGACCAGTCGCGATGACGGGCGGCGGCGGCGAAGCCGGTGTGGTCGTTCTGGAAGGCCTCGAAGATCTGCGCCTCGGTCGAATAGTCGCAGGCGACGCGGTTGGCGTAGTACTCGGCCGACATCCGGTGGGCGAGATGCCAGCCGGCGGGCATGGCCAGGCTCAGATTGTCCTTGGTCTCCTGGCGGCGGCAGGCGATGTCCGAGACGTGCGCCAGCTCGTGGGCGACGGTGAACGGCGCGCAGGACGACAGCAGCATGGTCATCTCGATATGGTGCTCGCCGACGATGCGGGGCACGACCTTGCCGTTGTAGCCCGGCATGTCGGCTTTGGCGACCGCCAGCAGATCGCCCAGGCGGTGGTTGTCGGCGTCGAACCGGGCCATCATGCCCTTGATCACCGCCTCTTCGTGGTCCGTGAACCCGACGACATCGACCATCGAGGGGGGCTCCCGTTCACCTGTTTCCCTGAGGGGGTATGCTGGACCGGCGGCTCGGCCGAAGTCATTACCGAAATGGGGGTAGGACGAGCCCGTCCCAAAAATGACACGGCCTACAGCACCCGGGAGAGGAAGGCCATCAGGCCGGGGACCAGCCGGGGCACGCCCGCGGGCTCGCCATGGCCGAAGCCGTCGATGGGCAGCAACTCCATGGCCGCCTTCCCGCGCGCGGCCAGGATCGCCTCGGCGTCGGCGAAGGGGACCTGGGCGTCGTCGGTGCCGTGGACCAGCAACAGCGGGCAGGCGACGCGGTGCACTACGGTGACGGCGGCGATGTCGTCGTAGCGATGGCCGATGGCGCGCTCCACATGGCGCAGCACCCACCATCCCAGGATGGGATAGGGGATGTGGAAGGCCCGGAGCCAGCGGCGCATCATCCAGCGCGGATGGGCGAAGGCCGACACCGCCACCGCAGCCCGCAGGTCGGCGCGGCGCGACGCCGCCAGGATCACCGCCGCGCCGCCTACCGAATGGCCGATGGCACAGATGCGGGCCGGATCGACGTCGGGCCGCGCCGTCAGCCAGTCGAGCGCGTGGTCCAGATCCTCGGCGAAGCGGGGCATGGAGGCGAAGTCGTCGTCGTCGCTGCGGCCGTGGCAGCGGGCATCCAGCAGCAGCACGCCCAGCCCGGCCCGGTGCAGCGGCTCGGCCAACGGCAGCAGCTCGGCCGCCGAACTGCCCCAGCCGTGCAGGATCACCACCGCCGGCCCGGGCGCCGGCCCGGGCGCGGGATCGGGCGCGATGAACCAGGCCGAGAGGCGCCTGCCCCGCGCGGTGGGGAAGGAAACGTCCTCGGCCGCCAGCCCCAACTCGGCCGGCGAGGGTCCCGGGGCGCGGCCAGGCCGGAACAGCCGGCGCAGGCCGGCGGGGGCCAGCAGGACGGCGAGCAGCAGCACGGCGAGCAGCAAGAGGGTAGGGAGGGCGGCGGTCATGGCCGGCACCATAGCGCAAACGGAAAGCGCCGGGCACGTGGCCCGGCGCTCCCCAAGCGTATGACGGGTATTCCCGCTTAGCTGTGGACGGTCTCGCCGTGCAGGGCGAGGTCCAGGCCCTCGGTCTCGGTCTCCTTCGAGACCCTGAGGCCCATGGTCATGTCGATGACCTTGAGCAGGACCAGGCTGACGACGCCGCACCACACGATGGTGATCAGCACGCCCTCGGCCTGCAGCAGCACCTGGGCGGCGTTGCCTTCCAGCAGGCCGGCCTTGCCGCCGATCGCCTCGGCGGCGAACACGCCGGTCAGCAGGGCGCCGACGATGCCGCCGACGCCGTGAACGCCGAAGGCGTCCAGCGCGTCGTCATAGCCAAAGGCCTTCTTGAGGCCCGAGACGCCCCAGTAGCACACCGGGCCGGCGATCACGCCCATGATCAGGGCGCCCGACGGCGACACGAAGGCGCAGGCCGGGGTGATGACCACCAGGCCGGCGACGGCGCCCGAGGCGGCGCCCAGCAGCGACGGCTTGCCGCGGACCAGCCACTCGGCGACCGACCACGACACCACGGCGACGGCGGTGGTGATCTGGGTGTTGATCATGGCCACGCCCGCGGTGGCGCCGGCGGCCAGGGCCGAGCCGGCGTTGAAGCCGAACCAGCCCACCCACAGCAGCGACGCGCCGACCATGGTCAGGACCAGGTTGTGCGGCGCCATGTTCTCGTTGCCGATGCCGGCGCGCTTGCCGACCAGGATGGCGGCGATCAGGCCGGCCAGACCGGAGTTGATGTGCACCACGGTGCCGCCGGCGAAGTCCAGCACGCCGTCGTCCAGCAGCAGGCCGCCCGGGCCCCACACCATGTGGCAGACCGGCACGTAGACCAGGAACAGCCACAGGACCAGGAACACCATGGCCGACGAGAACTTCATGCGGTCGGCCGGGCCGCCCAGGATGATGACCGGGGTCAGCATGGCGAAGGTGCCCTGGAACATCACGAAGACGAATTCGGGGATGGTGCCCGACAGCCCATCGGGGGCGATGCCGGCCAGCATGACCTTGTCCAGGCCGCCGATGAAGGCGTTGCCCTCGGTGAAGGCCAAGCTGTAGCCGGCCGCCACCCACAGGGTGAACATCAGGCCGGCGCCGAACATCGCCTGCATCAGCACGGCGAGCACGTTCTTCTTGCGCACCAGGCCGCCATAGAACAGGGCCAGGCCGGGCACCAGCATCATCAGCACCAGGATGGACGCGGTCAGCATCCAGGCGGTGTCGCCGGCCGACAGCTCGGGCGCGGGGGCGGCTTCGGCGGCGGCCTCGGCCGCATCCTGGGCCAGGGCGGCGCCGGCGGCGAACATGGACGCGCCGGCCAGCACGGCCGTGTCGCGAAGCTTGCGGATCATGGTCATCATGACGGCGGTTCCCCTATCAGAGCGCGTCGTGGTTGGTCTCGCCCGTGCGGATGCGGACGACGTTGGAGACTTCGGTGACGAAGATCTTGCCGTCGCCCATCTTGCCGGTGCGGGCGGCGGTCATGATGGCCTCGACGGCCTTGTCGGCGACGGCGTCCTCGACCGCCAGCTCCAGCTTCACCTTGGGCACGAAATTGGCGACGTACTCGGCGCCGCGGTAGATCTCGGTCTGGCCCTTCTGGCGGCCGAAGCCCTTGCACTCGGTGACGGTCATGCCCTGGATGCCGGCGGCGGAGAGGGCGTCGCGCACCTCGTCCAGCTTGAACGGCTTAATGATGGCGATGATGTATTTCATGTGACCCCCTACGATTTAACTGGGGGCGTGTCAGCAAGGGGCGTGCCGAACTTGTAAAGCCTGTTGGATCAACGGACTATGTTGGGTGGCGCGCAAAGCGGCAGGCGCGAGCGCTCAAAAAAGCACCACTTCGGCGGCACATGGTCAAATTTTATGCAATACTACGGATGGTGCCGGCCATCGGGCGCCCGCAGGGCCCGCACCAGCGCCTCCACCGCCGTTTCGGGGGCGCCGTCGTTGACGATGACGAGGTCGGCATCGGCCTGGACCGCACCGGCCCGCCGCAGGCGCTCGGCGATGTCGGCGGCGGTCTCGCGGCCGCGCCGGGCCAGACGCTCGGCCAGGACCGGGATGGGGGCGGTGATCTCGACCACCATGGTGGGCAGAAGGCGGCGGGCGTCGGCGACGGCGGCGCGCGACAGGTTGGCGACGCAAGTCTTGCCGGCGGTGACCTCGTCGGCCACCGAGGCGGGGATGCCGTAGCGGATGCCGTGGGCGTCCCAGTCCAGCAGGAAGCCGGCGGATGCCTTCATGGCGGCAAATTCCCCGGGCGTGGCGGCACGGTGGTCCTCGCCGCCGGCCTCGGCCGGGCGGGTGATCACCCGGCGGACGAAGACGATGTCGGGGGAATCGGCCAAGTGGCGGCGGGCGCCGTCCATGATGGTGTCCTTGCCGGCCCCCGACGGCCCGACCACCGCCACCAGCCGGCCGGGCACAATCAGGCTGCCTGGCCGGCGTCCAGCGCGTAGCCGGCGGCGCGGACGGTGCGGATGATGTCGAGGTCGTGGTCGCCGTTCAGTGCCTTGCGCAGGCGGCGAATATGGACGTCGACGGTGCGCGGCTCGACATAGATGTCCGGCCCCCACACCGCGTTCAACAGCTCCTCGCGCGAGAACACGTTGCCGGGGTGCTGCATGAAGAACTGCAGCAGGCGGAACTCGGTGGGGCCCAGATGGACGGCGCGGTCGCCGCGCGTCACCCGATGGGCGGCGAGGTCCATGGTGATGTCGCCGTATTGCAGCAGGCCCTTCTGCGGCACCGGCTGGACCCGGCGCAGCATGGCGCGGATGCGGGCCATCAGCTCGGGCAGCGAGAACGGCTTGGTCATGTAGTCGTCGGCGCCGGTGTTGAGGCCGCGGATCTTGTCGCCTTCCTCGCCGCGGGCGGTCAGCATGATGACCGGCAGCTCGCGAGTCGACGGCTTGCGGCGGAGCTGGCGGCAGACCTCGATTCCCGACAGCGACGGCAGCATCCAGTCCAGCACCACCAGATCCGGCTTGCGCTCGGCCACCACCGTCAGCGCCTCCTCGCCGTCGCCGGCCTCGCAGACGCGGTAGCCTTCCTTCTCGAGGTTGTAGCGGAGCATGGTGACGAGGGCGGCCTCGTCCTCCACGATCAGGATGAGCGGCTTCATGCGAGAACCCCCTTCAAGTCGCCCCTACTCGCCGTCCAGCTCGCTGCTCTTGGGGCGGTTGCCCTTGAGCGGCGTGCCGACCACGAGGAAATGCAGGATCTCGGCGACATTGGTGGCGTGGTCGCCGATGCGTTCGATGTTCTTGGCCATGAACATCAGATGGGTACAGGCGGTGATGGTCCGCGGGTCCTCCATCATATAGGTGATCAGCTCGCGGAAAAGGCCGGTGTACATGTCGTCCACCTCCTCGTCGCGGTTCCACACCCGCACGGCCTTTTCCACGTCGCGCTCGATATAGGCGTCGAGGACGTCCTTGAGGATTTCCTGCACCAGCTTGGCGAGGTGGATCACCGCCGTCACCGGCTTCACCGCCGGCAGGTGGTTGAGCACCATGGACCGCTTGGCGACGTTGGCGGCGTAGTCGCCGACCCGCTCCAGCTCGGACGAGATCTTCAGCGCCGCGACGATGTGGCGCAGATCGCTGGCCACCGGCTGCCGCAGCGCCAGCATGCGGACGGTGAACTGCTGGATTTCCTGCTCCAGTTCGTCGATGCGGGCGTCGCCGGCGACGACGCGGGCGGCCAGGTCGCTGTCGCGCCGCGACAGCGCCTGCAGGGCGGCGGCCAGTTGCGCCTCGGCCATGCCGCCCATGCGGGCGATGATGTTGGTGAGGTGCGCCAGCTCCTCGTCGTAGGACTTGACCGTATGCTCGCTCATGACGCCCTCGCCGTGGTCAGCCGAAGCGGCCGGTGATGTAGCCCTGGGTCAGCGGGTGCTGGGGGTTGGTGAAGATCTGCTCGGTGTCGCCGACCTCGACCAGTTCGCCCAGGTGGAAGAAGGCGGTGCGCTGCGAGACGCGGGCGGCCTGCTGCATGGAATGGGTGACGATGACGATGGTGAAGTTCTCGCGCAGCTCGTCGATCAGTTCCTCGACCTTGGCGGTGGCGATGGGGTCCAGCGCCGAGCACGGCTCGTCCATCAGGATCACCTCGGGGGCGACCGCGATGGCGCGGGCAATGCACAGCCGCTGCTGCTGGCCGCCCGACAGGCCGGTGCCGGCCTCGAGCAGGCGGTCCTTGACCTCGGCCAGCAGGCCGGCGCGCTCAAGGCTGGTCATCACGATTTCGTCCAGCTCGCCCTGGTCGCGGGCCATGCCGTGGATGCGCGGCCCATAGGCGACGTTGTCGTAGATGGACTTGGGGAACGGGTTGGGCTTTTGGAAGACCATGCCGACGCGGGCGCGCAACTGCACCACGTCGATCTTGCGGTCGTAGACGTCGTCGCCGTCGAGCGTCAGCAGGCCGGTGACGCGGCAATTCTCGATCATGTCGTTCATGCGGTTGACGCAGCGCAGGAACGTGGACTTGCCGCAGCCCGAGGGGCCGATCAGGGCCGTCACCTCGTTGGAGCGGATGTCCAGGTCGACGTGCTTGAGGGCGTGCTTCTCGGCGTAGTGCACGTTGACGTCGCGGGCGGTGACCTTGGCCAGGCGGCTGTCGGTTTCGGGAAGGGAGAGGGCGAGGCTCATGGGGCTCCTACCAGCGACGTTCGAACTTCTTGCGGAGAAGGATGGCGGCCAGGTTCATGGCGGCGAGGAAGAACAGCAGCACGATGATGGCCGCCGAGGTGCGCTCGACGAAGGCGCGCTCGGGGCTGTCGGCCCACAGATAGACCTGCACCGGCAGCACCGCCGCCGGGTCGAAGGGCGAGCCGGGGATGTCGACGATGAAGGCGACCATGCCGATCATCAGCAGCGGGGCGGTCTCGCCGAGGGCGTGGGCCATGCCCAGGATGGTGCCGGTCAGGATGCCCGGCATGGCCAGCGGCAGCACATGGTCGGTGACCACCTGCAGGCGCGACGCGCCGAGACCCATGGCGGCCTCGCGGATCGACGGCGGCACCGCCTTGAGCGCGGCGCGGCCGGCGATGATGATGGTCGGCAGGCTGATCAGCGCCAGCACCAGGCCGCCGACCAGCGGCGCCGAGCGCGGCATGCCGAAGAAGTTGAGGAAGATCGCCAGGCCGAGAAGGCCGAACACCACCGAGGGGACCGCCGCCAGGTTGTTGATGTTGACCTCGATCAGGTCGGTCCAGCGGTTCTTGGGGGCGAACTCCTCCAGATACACCGCCGTGGCGACGCCCAGCGGGAAGCACACCATCAGGGTGATGGACAGCGAGAAGAACGAGCCCACGATGGCGCCCCACAGGCCGGCCAGCTCGGGCTCGCGCGAATCGCCGGTGGTGAACAGCAGCGTGTTGAACTTCAGCTCGACGGCGCCGGACTGCTCCAGGGCCTCCAGCCAGCCCAGTTGCTGGTCCGACAGGCGGGCGCCGTCGGTGCCGGGCGTGCGCGGGATGTGGCCCTTGATCGCCATGTCGACGTCGTCGGAGGCGATCATCCACACCGGCCGGGTGGTGCCGATCACCGAGGGGTCATCCTGGACCAGGTCGCGCAAGGTGATGTCGGCGCCGTTGGACAGCATGGCCGCCAGCTCCCGCCGGGCCGAGCGGCCCTCGACCTCGGGGAAGCGCGCGTAGATGGCGTTCTTGACCACGGCTAGGTAGTTGGCCCCGGCCAGGGCGTCGGGCGAGCGGTCGTCGCCCAGTCCCATCTCGCTGGCATCGAAGGTGACGTCCAGCCGCATCTCGGTCTGCACGAAGGCGGTGGCGCCGTTCGAGAACACCGTGATCAGCAGGGTCGCCAGGAAGCCCAGCGCCAAGGCGATGGCGACGATGCCATAGGCCTTGAACCGGCGCTCGGCGGCGTAACGGCGCTTCAGGCGGGCGGCCGCGGTATCGGTTGCGGTGCGCGCGACGCTTTTCTCGACCATCTCAGTCATACTTTTCACGGTATTTGTTGACGATGTGCAGGGCGACGACGTTCAGCACCAGGGTCACGCAGAACAGCACCAGGCCCAGCGCGAAGGCGGCCAGGGTCTTGGGGCTGTCGAACTCCTGGTCGCCGACCAACAGGGTGACGATCTGGGTGGTGACGGTGGTGACCGCCTCCAGCGGATTGGCGGTCAGGTTGGCCGCCAGGCCGGCGGCCATCACCACGATCATGGTCTCGCCGATGGCGCGGCTGACGGCCAGCAGCACGCCGCCGACGATGCCGGGCAGCGCGGCCGGCACGATGACCTGGCGGATGGTCTCGGAGCGGGTCGCCCCCAGGCCGAACGAGCCCTCGCGCAGGCTTTGGGGCACCGCGGTGATGACGTCGTCGGACAGCGACGACACGAACGGGATGATCATGATGCCCATGACCACGCCGGCGGCCAGCGCGCTTTCGGAGGCGACCGACAGGCCCAGCGAGATGCCGAGGTCGCGGAAGAACGGCGCCACCGTCAGGGCGGCGAAGAAACCGTAGACCACGGTCGGGATGCCCGCCAGGACCTCCAGCAGCGGCTTGACGATGGCCCGGAACTTGGGATTGGCGTATTCGGCCATGTAGATGGCCGACAACAGGCCCAGCGGCACCGCCACCATCATGGCGATGAACGAGATCAACAGCGTGCCGGCGAACAGTGGCACGGCGCCGAAGGCGCCAGAGCTGCCGACCTGGTCGGAGCGCATGGCGATCTGCGGGCTCCAGTGCAGGCCGAACAGGAACTCGGTGATCGGCACCGCGTTGAAGAAGCGGATGCTCTCGAACAGCAGCGACAATACGATGCCGACCGTGGTGAAGATGGCCACCGTCGAGCATCCGACCAGGAACACCGACACCACCTTCTCGACCCGGTTGCGGGCCCTCAGGTCGGCCTGGATCCAGCGTTGGGCGGCGGTCAGCCCCAGCACCGCGGCGACCAGGCTGACCACCGCCATGGCGGCGAAGCTCAGCTGCCTGAGCGACAGGTACTGTTCGGCCGCCACGCCGACCGCGGGGGTGCTGGGCGCCTTGCCGAAGCTGGCGACCAGGCGGACCTCGTTGAACAGCAACGCCAGCCGCTCCTCGGGCAGCGTCTGCACGTCGGCGGGCAGGCCGGACATCACCAGCATCCGCACCACCGACGGCTCCAGGGCCAGCCAGGCGGCCACCAGCAGCAGGGCCGGCAGGCCGCACCACATGGCGACGTAATAGCCGTGATAGCTGGGCAGCGAATGCAGGAGGCGGGGATTGCCGCCGGTCGAGGCCAGGGCGCGGCCGCGCCCCAGGCGATAACCAAGGGTCGCCAGGGTCAGAAGGACGACCGTCAGGATGAGCAGCTGCATGAGGACCGTTCTTGGCTTCGGAAACCGTGTCGGGATAGCCGGGCACCGGAAATGCGGCGCCAAATCCGTCTTATGTCACAAAACAAATGGCCCCGGCACAGGCATCGAACGCGGGGTGCGGGGGCGCGGAGCGACCGCCCCCGCTTGCGCGGAGGCGGCCGTCGCGGACATTACTTCTGCAGGGTCGCCAGGCCGTTGGCCTTCTCGGCCCACTCCTTGCGCTCGGCGTCCGACATCGGGATCAGGCCCTTGTCGGCGAGGTAGCCGGTCTTGCCCCAGGCCTTGTCCGAGGTGAACTCGGCCACGTATTCCTTGATGCCCGGGATGGTGCCCACGTGGGCCTTCTTCACGTAGAAGAACAGCGGGCGCGACACCGGGTACTTGCCGGCGGCGATGTTCTCGAAGGTCGGCGAATTGCCCTCGACGACCGAACCCTGGACCTTGTCCGAGTTCTGGTCGAGGAAGCTGTAGCCGAAGATGCCGAAGGCGTCGGGGTTGGCGTCCAGCTTCTGGATGATCAGGTTGTCGTTCTCGCCGGCCTCGACATAGGCGCCGTCCTCGCGGATCGAGGAATAGGCCTTCTTGAACGCCTTGGCGTCGTCCTTCTTCATGGCCTTGAGCTCGGGGAACTCCTCGGCGGCGGTCTCCATGACCAGCTCGATGAAGGCGTCGCGGGTGCCCGAGGTCGGCGGCGGGCCCAGGACCTCGATCTTGCTGCTGGGCAGCGACGGATCGATCTGGTTCCAGGTCTGGTAGGGGTTGGCGACCAGCTTGCCGTCGACCGGCACTTCCTTGGCCAGGGCCTGGAAGATCTGCTTGCGCGAGACGGTCATCTGCTTGGACTTCTTGGAGTTCGCCAGCACGATGCCGTCATAGCCGATCTTGACCTCGACGACGTCGGTGACGCCGTTCTTGACGCACTGCTCGAACTCGGACGACTTGATGGCGCGCGAGGCGTTCGAGATGTCGGTGTGGTCGGGGCCGATGCCGGCGCAGAACAGCTTGAAGCCGCCGCCGGTGCCGGTGGACTCGACGACCGGGGTCTTGAACTTGCCGGCCTTGCCGAACTGCTCGGCGACGGCGGTCGCGAACGGATAGACGGTCGACGAACCGGCCATGCGGATCTGGTCGCGGGCTTCGGCGGCGCCGCCGAAAGCCACGGTCGCGAGGGCGACGGCGGCGACGGCCAGGGTCTTCTTCATGCTGGGTCCCTCCAGGGTACGGGCGGATTGGGTGGGCGGGCGCATGCCTTCGAGGCGCTTCCGCCGAGCCGTACTCTAGCCATCGTGTGTTACAAGACGGCGATGGAAGGGTTAAAGTTTTATGACAAAGGGCGTCCCCGGCGAAAACCCGCGCCAAAGGCGCCAAGCCGCAGCCCGCCTCACTTTCGCCGTTCCCTCGGCCGGAACGGGGGCCGGCCGGGAACGACGAAAGGCTGTAACAAATTTGGCCGTCAGGCGGCCCGCGAGGCGCGGATGGCGTTGATGTTGCCGGCGTAGTCGGGAGTCTTGAACACCGCCGAGCCGGCCACCAGGCAGGTGGCGCCGGCGGCGACCACGCGATGGGCGTTGTCGGCGGTGACGCCGCCGTCCACCTGCAACTCGATGGCGCGACCACCGATCATCTCGCGGATGCGGGCGATCTTGGCCAGTTGGCTTTCGATGAAGCTCTGGCCGCCGAAGCCGGGGTTGACGCTCATCACCAGCACCAGGTCGAGGCGGTCGAGGACGTATTCGATGACCGATTCCGGGGTCGCCGGGTTCAGCGACACGCCGGCCTTCTTGCCCAGCGACTTGATGAACTGCAGCGAGCGGTCGAGATGCTTGTCGGCCTCGGCGTGGACGGTGATGTAGTCGGCGCCGGCCTTGGCGTATTCCTCGAGATAGGGCTGGGCCGGGTCGATCATCAGGTGGACGTCGAACACCTTGGTGGTCCACGGGCGGATGGCCTTGATGATCGGCGGGCCGAAGGTCAGGTTGGGCACGAAGTGGCCGTCCATCACGTCGATATGGACCCAGTCGCAGCCGGCCTCGTCGATGGCCTTGACCTCCTCGCCCAGGCGGGCGAAGTCGGCCGACAGGATGGATGGGGCGATCTTGACGGTCATTCGCGAATTCCTCTCCCGAGATTTTCTTATTCTCCCTCCCTCGGCACAGCCGGGGGAAGGTTGGGGTGGGGGCCTGGCTCCGCCCGGCTTACCGCCACCCGTTCCTCATGGAACCATGCCCCCACCCCGATCCTCCCCCACGCAAGCGCGGGGGAGGGGGAGGGGAGAAGGGGTGTGCCTCAGACGATCTTCTGGTCCAGCGCGCCCTTGGCGTAGAGGTCGAACATGGTCTCCAGCGACCTGGCCTTGATCTTGGCGGCCTGGCCGGCGGCGCCGAAGGCCTCGTAGCGGGCCTTGCAGATGCCGACCATGGCGTCCTGGGCGACCTTGTAATACTTGCGGGGGTCGAATTCCTTGCGATGCTCGGCAAGGAACTTGCGGATCGAACCCGTCGAGGCCATGCGCAGGTCGGTGTCGATGTTGACCTTGCGGACGCCGTGCTTGATGCCCTCGACGATCTCCTCGACGGGCACGCCGTAGGTCTGGCCCATGTCGCCGCCGTAGGTGTTGATGATCTCCAGCCAGTCCTGCGGCACCGAGGACGAGCCGTGCATCACCAGGTGGGTGGTGGGGATGCGGGCGTGGATTTCCTTGATGCGGTCGATGCGCAGCACGGCGCCGGTGGGCTTCTTGGTGAACTTGTAGGCGCCGTGGCTGGTGCCGATGGCGATGGCCAGGGCGTCCACCTGGGTCTGCTTGACGAACTCGGCCGCCTCGTCGGGATCGGTCAAGAGCTGCGAGTGGTCGAGCGTGCCCTCGGCGCCGACGCCGTCCTCCTCGCCGGCCTGGCCGGTCTCGAGCGAGCCCAGGCAGCCCAGCTCGCCCTCGACGGACACGCCGCAGGCATGGGCGATCTTCACCACCGCCAGGGTGGTGTTGACGTTGTAGTCCCAGTCGGACGGGGTCTTGCCGTCTTCCTTCAGCGAACCGTCCATCATCACCGACGAGAAGCCGGACTGGATGGCGCGGGCGCACACCGCCGGGCTGGTGCCGTGGTCCTGGTGCATGCATACCGGGATGTCGGGATAGGCCTCGACGGCGGCCAGGATCAGGTGACGCAGGAAGGGCTCGCCGGCATACTTGCGGGCGCCGGCCGAGCCCTGAAGGATCACCGGGCTGTTGGTGGCCTGGGCGGCCTCCATGATGGCCTTGACCTGCTCCATGTTGTTGACGTTGAAGGCGGGCAGGCCATAGCCGTTCTCGGCGGCGTGGTCGAGCAGCTGACGCAGCGAAACGAGAGCCATTGGTTTTCTTCTCCCTAATTGGTCATGGCGCGGCCTTCCCTCTCGTTCGTCACCCCCGGGCCTGACCCGGGGGTCCATGCCGCCGCCGGCGGCTTGCGTGGATGGCCGGGACGAGCCCGGCCATGACGGCGGAAGGGGTGGCGAGCCTCTTCAATCCAAAGACAGGCCGCCGGCCTTACAGCCGGGCCAGAGCCGCGTCGGCGACCGCGCGCGCGGTGATGCCGAAGTGCTCGTACAGCTTGTCGGCCGGGGCCGAGGCGCCGAAACCGGTCATGCCGATCACCGCGCCGTCCAGGCCGACATAGCGGTCCCAGCCGAAGGTGCCCAGCGCCTCGACGGCGACGCGGACGGTGCCCTCACCCAGGACGGCAGCACGATACTCCTTCGGCTGGCGGTCGAACAGTTCCATGCACGGCATGGAGACGACGGCGGCGCCGACGCCCTTCTCCTGCAGCATCTTCTGGGCGTCCAGGGCCAGGCTGACCTCGGAGCCGGTGGCGATGATGGTCACCTGCCGCTTGCCCTTGGCCTCGGCCAGCACATAGGCGCCCTTCGAGGTCTTGTTCTCGTCGGTGTGCTCGGTGCGGACGGTCGGCAGGTTCTGGCGCGACAGCGCGAAGGCCGACGGGCCCTTGTCGTTCAGGAGCGCCACCTCGTAGGCCTCGGCGGTCTCGACGGCGTCGGCGGGACGGAACACCAGCACGTTGGGGGTGGCGCGCAGCGCCGCCAGGGTCTCGATGGGCTGGTGGGTGGGGCCGTCCTCGCCCAGGCCGATGGAATCGTGGGTGAGCACGTAGAGCACCCGCTGGTCCATCATCGCGCTCATGCGCAGCGCCGGCCACAGGTAGTTGGCGAAGATCAGGAAGGTGCCGCCATAGGGAATGAAGCCGCCGTGCAGCGACAGGCCGTTCATGATGGCGGCCATGCCGTGCTCGCGGATGCCGTAATGGATGTAGCGGCCGCCGAACTCGCCGGGCTTGATCGACGGCTTGCAGGCCTTGGTGTCGGTGAGGTTGGAGTGGGTGAGGTCGGCCGAGCCGCCGATCATCTCGGGGATCACGGCGGTGACCGCCTCCAGCACGTCCTGGCTGGCCTTGCGGGTGGCGACCTTCGGCTGCTCGGCCGAGATCTTCCGCTTGAACTCAGAGATGGCCTTCTGCCAGCCGTCCGGCAGGCGGCCTTCCATGGTGCGCGAGAACTCGGCCTTCTTGCCGGCATCCAGCTTGCCGAAGCGGCCTTCCCAGTCGGCGCGGACGGCGCCGCCCCGCGAGCCGGCAGCGCGCCAGGCGTCGAGCACGTTGGCCGGCACCTCGAACGGCCCGTAGGGCCAGTTGGCGGCGGCGCGGGCGGCGGCGATCTCGTCGGCGCCCAGCGGCGCGCCGTGCACCTTCTCGCTGTTGCACTTGTTGGGGGCGCCCTTGCCGATGATGGTGCGGCAGGCGATCAGGGTCGGGCGATCGGACTTGCGGGCCGCGTCGATGGCCTTGGCGATGTCGTCGGCGTCATGGCCGTCGCAGGCCAGGGTGTTCCAGCCCGAGGCCTGGAAGCGCTTGGCCTGGTCGTCCGAGGTCGAGATGGCGGTGTCGCCGTCGATGCAGATGTGGTTGTCGTCCCACAGCACGATCAGCTTGTTGAGCCCGAGATGGCCGGCCACCGAGATGGCCTCTTGGCTGATGCCCTCCATCAGGCAGCCGTCGCCGGCGATGACGTAGGTGTAGTGGTCGACGATGTCCTGGCCGTAACGGGCCGCCATCATCGCCTCGCCCAGGGCGAAGCCGACGGCGTTGGTGATGCCCTGGCCCAGCGGGCCGGTGGTGGTCTCGGCGATGGCGACGTGGCCGAATTCCGGGTGGCCGGCGGTGCGCGAGCCCAACTGGCGGAAGTTCTTGACCTGCTCGATGTCGATGTCCTCGTAGCCGGTCAGGTAGGCCAGCGAATAGAGCAGCATGGAGCCGTGGCCGGCCGACAGGATGAAGCGGTCGCGGTCGGCCCAGCGCGGCGCCTTGGCGTCGAATTTGAGGAACCGGGTGAACAGCACGGCGGCGACGTCGGCCATGCCCATGGGCATGCCCGGATGGCCGGACTTCGCCTTTTCGATCGCGTCCATGGACAGGAAGCGGATCGCGTTGGCCATTTCGGCGTGAGTAGCAGTCATCGTCGGTTCCTCTTGGTTATCTTGCGTAATGGCCGAGCGCGGCCTTGACGAGGTGGTAGGTCACGAGCAGTTGCGACAGGGCCAGCGGATGGCTTTCGGCCGGCCGGTTCCCGTCGTCGATGAACTGTCCCAGCTTGGCGCGCAGGTGATGGGCCTCGGGGATCAGGCTCCACAGCAGGTCTTCCACCGCCTTGGCGCGCTTGGCGTCGATGTCGCCGGAAATCTCCAGCACGTCGACCGGCTTGCCGTCGACGTCGCGGGCGAGCGTCAGCCGGAAGCCGCTCTTGCCGCCGGCGTCCAGCACCGGCGTCAGATCGGGGTGGGGCAGCGTCGGGCGCAGCGTATGGCGCACGTTCAGGCGGCTGCCGCTCTCCTCGGCGTTGGCCTCGGGGGGGTAGAACCTGAGCACCATGTCGGCGAAGGTACGCTGGGGCTGGATGAAGTTGACGCTGTCATAATGCCGCTTCTCCAGCGAGTTCATCACCTCTTCGGGGGTATAGCCGCGCTTGGCGCAATCGCGCGCCAGCTTCCACTTGACGCGCAGGGCCTCGTCGGGCTCCAGGAAGACCTTGACGTCGTAGCAGTCGCGCAGCGCCCGGCTGTGGTAGCCCAGCAGGCCCTCGACGATGATGTAGTCGCGCGGCTCCAGGTAGTGCGGCCGTTCGAGCGTTCCCTTGGCGTGGTCGTAGACCGGCTTGAGCACCGGCTTGCCGTCGCGCAGCAACTGCAGGTGCTGCTCGAGGATGTCCATGTGGTTGGCGCGCGGATCGAGGGCGGTGAGGCCCAGCTTGATCCGCTCGGCGCGGCCGAAGCGGTGGTAGTCGTCGGTGCACAGCACCGCCACCCGGTCGGGGCCCAGCACGCTGGCGATGCCGGAGGCGAGCGTGGTCTTGCCCGAGGCGGAGTCGCCGACGACTCCCAGGATGATCGGGCGGGTGATGGCGCGGTTGTGGGGCATGGCCGGGTCCCTCATGCGCCGCGTGGATGCCAGGAGGTCAGCAGCTGGCGCGGCCCGGCTCCGCCGCCCACCATCAGGGTCTGGGTCTTCTCGGTCCGCGACCCGCGCTCCACGCCCTCGAACAGCAGGCCGGTGGTGATGCCGGTGGCGCAGAACATGACGTCCTCGGATCGCACCAGCTCGTCCAGCGGCCGCCAGCGGGCCATGTCCATGCCCGCCTCCTCGACGGCGCGACGCTCGGTGGCCAACTGGGGGTCGATGCGGGCCAGGAACTCGCCGCCCATGGCGCGGATGGCCACCGCCGACAGGATACCCTCGGGGCAGCCGCCGGTGCCCATCAGGGCGTCGATGCCCGAGCCGGGGATGGCGGCCATCAGGGCGCCGGCCACGTCGCCGGCCGGATACAGCGCCACCCGGGCGCCCATGTCGTGGATGCGCGCCACCAGATCGCGGTGGCGGGGTTTCTCCAGCACGTAGACGGTCAGGTCCTCGACCGCCTTGTCCAGGCAGCCGGCCAGCACCCGCAGCCGCTCCTCGACCGGCGCCTCGGGATCGATGCGGCCCTTGCAGGCGGGCGGGCCGGCGAACTTCTCCATATAGAAGGCAGGGCCGGGATCGAACATCGCGCCATGCGGGGCCATGGCGATGCAGGCCAGGGCGTTGGTCATGCCCTTGGCCAGGAAGCTGGTGCCCTCGACCGGATCGACGGCGATGTCCCAGGCGGGCAGGCGGCCGGGATCGCCGAAGCGCTGGCCGTGATAAAGCTGGCTGGTCTCGGAGCGGGGGCCCTCGCCGATCAGGATCTGGCCGTCCAGGCCCAATTCCTCGATGGCGGCGGTCATGGCGGCGATGGCGGCGGCGTCGCTCTGGGCCTTGTCGCCGCGGCCGATCCAGGCGGCGGCGGCGCGCGCGGCCGCCTCCGTCACCTTGCGCAGATCGTATGCGCAAAGCGACTGGTCCGCCCGGACGTCGCGCAATTCGCCCATCACCTGAAGCCTTCCTCCCGAAGCGGTCCCGTTGGTGGGACTTCACCCTGTTTTGGTCGATATTGGAGGGGTGGGTCAAGGGAGGGAACACCCACCCGGAGTGTCCTCAAAAATCTTGTGTATGGGCGGCACCCTGCCCGGGCGGGCGGGGCTTGTCAATGCTGCGGTGCGGGATGGGTTTCGGGTAGGTCAGCCCCGACCCGGCAACATGCGTTCCATGACCCCGTCGCGGAGCAGGAAGCGGTGGCGCAAGGCCGCCGCCACGTGGCCGGCGACGATGGCGGTCATGGTCCAGGCCAGCAGGCCGTGGGCGCCCTCGAACAGCTCGTGGATGCCCTCGTCCTTGCCGACCAGGGCGGGCAGGGTGATGCCCAGGACGGAAACCGGATGACCTCCCGACTGCGACATCAGCACCCCCGAAAGCGGTACCAGCGCCATCAGCGCATAGAGCGCCAGATGGCCCAGCTTGGCGACCAGCCGCTCATTGGCAGGCATCGACGCCGGCAGGTCGGGAACCCCGGCGATGGAGCGCCAGGCCAGGCGCACCGCCAGCAGGATGAACACCACGACGCCGATGCCCTTGTGGATGCCATAGACGGAGCCGCGCAGGTCGCCCTTGGGCAGGTCCTCCATCACCAGGCCGACCAGGAACAGGGCGATGATGGCGGCGGCCATCAGCCAGTGCAGAAGCTTGAGGCCGGTGTCGTAGCGCGGATCGGGTGCCATGGCGTCCTCCAAGAAAACCATGGCGGAGAGGATGCCCCGCCATGGCTGAATGGAGGCTGAACCGGTTTAACGCGACTCGCGGCCCTTGAGATAGAAGGCCACCGCCTGGGCGCGGTTGCCGACCCCCAGCTTGTCGTACAGGTTCTTGAGGTGGAACTTGACGGTGTTGAGCGAAATGTCCAACTGGCTGGCCATCTGCTGGTTGGTCAGGCCCCCGGCCAGGGCGGCCAGCAGCTCGCGCTCGCGCGGGGTCAGGCCGGCCAGCGGGTCCGAGGCCAGGCTGGACACGTCGATGAACGGGAACACCATGCGCCCGGCGGCCACCGCCAGGATGGTGTCGAGCAACTGCTCGGGCGGCTCGCGCTTGGAGCAGAAGCCGGCGGCGCCGAGCGTCATGGCTTGGCGCGGCACGTCCGGGTTGGGGCTGCCGGTGTAGACGATGATGCGCGGCGCGTCGGTGCGGCCGCGCAGGGCCTGCAGCACGCCGCGGCCGTCGAGATAGGGCATCTCCCAGCCGACGATGCCGACGTCGAAGGGAAGCCGCTCGACGGCTTCGAGGAAACGTTCGCCGTCGGCGGTGACGGCCACGAGACAGAACCGCTCGTCGCCGGCGAACAGCTTGACGAGGCTGCTCTGCAGCAGCGGGTTCTTTTCCGCCAGGACGATGTCGATGGCACGGTTAGCTTGGACGCCCATATTGCTCTGCCTTCCCTCTGCCTCGGGCTTGTTCGTTGTGGGTGTGCGTTGGTCCCTACCCGAGAGAGGGTCATCATACGCTCTATCACGAAAACCGCAAATGCAAAGTGTGGGCAAAACCTACCCGATGTTTAAACATTGATTGAATAGCGTCGGGAATCATGGGCGCGGCAACTCGAACAGGAAGCCGGTTCCGGCCTGCGAGCTGTCCACCACGATCCGGCCGCCATGGGCCTGGGCGATGGCCTGGCACATGGCGAGGCCGAGGCCGGTGGCGCCGTTGGGTTCCGCCGCGTGCGGATCGGGCTCGACGAATCCGTGGACGCCCTGGCCGCTATCCGAGACCAGGACCCGCCAGCCGGCGTCGCTCTCCGCGCCGCTCACCGAGATGGTCAGGGGGCGGTCGGGATGGCGCGAGCCGAGCGCGTTGGCGATCAGCTCGCGCAACGCGCCCTCGATCATCTTCTCGTCGGCGACGATGACCGGCAGGGGGCCGATGTCCAGGGCCGCGCCGGCCTCGCGCAGGGCCGGGCGCATCTCGCCGCCCAGCCGCGTCGCCAACGCCCGCAGGTCCACCGCGGTTCGGCGCGGCGGCCCGCTCAGGAGCTCGATGCAGGCCTGGAACACCAGCAGGGTCGCCTTCAGCCTCAGGCCGGCGCCCTCGATGAAGGCGAGGTGCTCGTCGACCTCGGGATGGCTGCCCACCAGGCTGCGACGGGCCAGTTGCGCGAAACTGACCATGGGCCGGACCGGCTCCTGCAACTGGTGGGCGGCGACCTGCGACAGCCGCGCCAGGGTGGCATGGGTGGCGGCCAGCTGGGCGGCGCGCTGATTGGCGACGCGCATGGCCTCCTCCAGCAGGCCGGTGCGCTCGGCGACCATGTGTTCCAACTCGTCGCGGTGGTCGATCAACTGCGCCTCGCGCCGGTCGGTGCGCCAGCCCCAATGGAGGACGAACATCGCCAGCAGGGCGAGGGCGATCCCCTCGGTCACCGCCATGGATCGCCACGAGGCGAGGGCGGTCGCCGTCGTCAGCCCCGAGGTGACCACCAGTCCGTAATCCTCCAGCACGTGATAGCCGACGAATTTATGGTTGCCGTCGGCCTTGGACAGGAGCTTCCGGGCCCCCATCGGCGCCTCGGGGATGAGTTCGGTGAAGAGGTCGCTGGAGGCGATGTTGATGCCGAACTTGGCGGCGTGGTCCGGCGACCGCGCCAGCATCAGCCCGTCCAGGCGGATGACGGCGGTCGCGCCCTCGGCCTCGAGCATGTTGGCGGCCAGCATGTCGGCGTAGTGGTCGGCGGCGATCATCGCCACCGCGGTGCCGATCCGGCTGCCGTCGGCGGCGAGGACCGGCCGCGACAGCGGGATCGCCCGCGCCCCGGTCCCGGCCTCGACGATGGGCATTCCGACGACGGGTGCCGTCTTGTCCTGGCGCACGTAATCGCGGTGCGACACGTCGAGGACCTCGGGGCGCAGGCCGATGTCGGGCACGGTGACGGGGTGCAGGCGGGCGTCCGCGCCGACCAGGGCGAGGTAGCGCACCTCGGGCAGCGACCGCAGCCGGTTGGCCAGCAGTTCACGGCGGTCGCCGTCCTCCCAGCGGCCGGCCGCCGCCGTGGCGGCGACGTCCACCAGCACCTGGTCGATGGCGCCAAGGCTGCCGCCGATCTGGCGGGCGACCGCGTGGGCCATGGAGCGCACCAGCAGCCTGGCGTGGTCCTCCTCGACCCGGTAGCTGATGTCGAGCTGGAGCCACAGCGCGCCGGCGAGCGCGGCCAGCAACAGAAGGGCGATGCGGCGGGCTCGGTACGACCTCGGCATGGCGTTCCCTTCTGTCCTGCCGTCCGCGGACGGGTGTTGGGGGTCAGAGCGGCGGCGGATCGCGCAGCAAGTGTTCGACCTCGTCGGCCGGCAGCGGCGGCGCGAAGACGTAGCCCTGGATCTCGTCGCATCCCAGCCGCTCCAGGAGCTGCGCCTGCTCGCGCGATTCCACGCCCTCGGCGACGATCCGCCGGCGCAGGGAATGCCCCATGGTGATGATGGTGCGGATGATCTCGTGACTGTCGGAATCGACGCCGATCTCGCTGATGAAGCTGCGGTCGATCTTGATGGTGTCGACGGGAAAGCGCTTCAGCACCGACAGCGAGGAATAGCCGGTGCCGAAGTCGTCCATGGCCAGGCGGATGCCCATGTCCGACAGTCGCCTGAGCACCGCCACGGCGGTGTCGGCGTCCTTCATCACCATGCCCTCGGTGATCTCGAACTCCAGCCCGTCGGCATCGATGCCGGCGACCTCGATGGCGTTCTCGACCAGATCGACGAAGCCGTGCTGGCGCAATTGGCGAACCGACAGATTGATGGCCACGCGCACGGCGGGCAGGCCGGCGTCGCGCCAGCGCCGCACCTGCCGGCAGGCGGCGTCCAGCGCCCATTCGCCGACCCGTCCGATCAGGCCCGATTCCTCCATGATGGGGATGAACTTGGCCGGCGACACCATGCCGAGATCGGCCGCCTGCCACCGCAGCAGCGCCTCGACGCCGGTGACGGCGCGGGTGGCGAGGTCCAGCTTGGGCTGGAAATAAAGCATCAGCTCGTCGCGGTCGAAGGCCTTGGACAAGCCGTTCTTGATGGCCAGCCGCTCCTCGATGGCCGCGTTCATGTCGGCGGTGAAGAACTGGAAGTTGGCCTTGCCGTGCTCCTTGGCGCGGTACATGGCGGCGTCGGCGTTCTTGAGCATGGTCTGGGCGTCGTGGGCGTCGTCGGGATAGACGGTGATGCCGATGGAGCCCGAGACGAACGCCTCCTTGCCGGCCAGGTCGAAGGGTTTGCGCAGCGCCTCGAGGATGCGGGTCGCCACCGTCGGGGCGTTCTGGTAGGAACCCAGGTTGGGCATGACCACGGTGAATTCGTCGCCGCCCAGCCGCGCCACGGTGTCGCCCGACCGCACGCAGTTGGACAGCCGCCGGCCGGCCTCCTGCAGCAGCAGGTCGCCCATGTCGTGGCCCAGGGTGTCGTTGACCAGCTTGAAGCCGTCGAGGTCGATGAACATCAGCCCGACCATCTGGCTGGTGCGCTGGGCGTTGGTGACCGCCTGGTTCAGGCGGTCGAGGAACAGCGAGCGGTTGGGCAACCCGGTCAGGGCGTCGTAGTTGGCCTGCTTGCGGACACGCTCCTCGTCCACCTTGCGGGCGGTGATGTCCGAGAACACCACCACGTAATGGGTCAGCCGGCCGTTCTCGTCGACGACCGTCGACACGCCCAGGCGCTCGGCATAGCGCTCGCCGTCGCGGCGCTTGCTCCACCTCTCGCCGCGCCACCGGCCGGTGGTCCGGGCCGCCTCGTACATCAACAGCGCCGACTGCGGGTCCATCTCGGGGTCCAGCACGCAGGGCGGCTTGCGGCCCATCACCTCCGACGCCGGCCAGCCGGTGATCTCGGTGTAGGCGGGATTGACGGCGGTGATGCGCAGGTCGGTGTCGAGCACCATGATCCCCTCGGAGGCGGTCTCGAACACCCGCGCCGACAGGCTGGACAGCCGCGACAGGCGGGTCAGCTCGCGCGCCCGCTCCTCCAGGCGGGTGACGGCGGTCAGCAGGGAATCGGCGGCCGGATAGCGTCCGGTCAGGTCGCGGGCATGGACCAGCAGGGCCCCGTCGGCGGCATGGCGCACATGCACCGTCGCCGCCACCACGTCGCCGTCCTGGCGCCGCAGCATCAGCGGGGCGCCGCCGGGCTCGGCCAGAAGAGGCTCCAAGCCGTCCGACAGCGCGCTGGCGTGGTCGGGATGCAGCAGCTCGACGAACGCCCGACCCACCAGGGTCGCGGGGGCGGCCCCCAGCATTTCGGCGCCGCCGGCGTTGATCCAGGTCACCTGGCCGTCCCGGCACACGCACAGCAGATCGCCCACCAGTTCCAGCAGCCGTTGGGCAATGTCGGTGTCGAAGTCCGAGGCGGACAGGTGGGCCATCATCCCATAGATCCAGTGATCCCAGGAATCAGCTTACCTCCAAAGGCGGCCCCGCACAAACGGGCCACACCCGAGGGCGTCAATTGAACAGGACGTCGCTCGCCGCCGCCGCCGTGCCCGCACGGGGCCGGAAAAGGTGGTCGGCGACCCTGACGAGATCGTCGGTGGACGGGTGCCCGGCGGAATGGTCGGGCTGAGCCGGAACGGCGGCCGCGGCGGCGGGCGGGGCGGCCGGGGGCGGGGCGGGGTGAGGCTGTGCCGACGTGGCCGGCGTCACGGCGGCCGGCGGCGGCTCGCGGCGCGGCGCCGGCTTCGCCTCGGTCTCGGTTTGGGCGGCCAGCGCCCGGTCGGCGGGGAAGATCCGCGCGGCGCGGCTGAGCGCCACCTTTTCCACCGGCGGCCGCGGGGCGGCGGCGGCGTTGCCCGGCCGGTAGACGAAGCCCTCGGCCTTGTAGACCTTCGAGCCGTAGTCCTCGGCGGGGCGGTACCATACGCGGACCTGCGACCAGTCGTTGCGCGGCGACACGTCCAGCACCGGCACCGCCTGGGTGACCTTGCCGCGCCCCTCGCTGCCGGCGGGAGCCCAGTTGGCGTGATCGACCAGGACCAGCCGGTTGCTGACCACCCGGGTCACCACCGACACATGGCCGTAGCGCATGCTGCCCTGGCGCGGGAACACCAGCACGGCGCCGTCCTTGGGGGCGCGGCCGCGATCATAGAGTCCGGCGGCCGCGTGCCACCACTGCCAGGCATTGCCCTTGAGGTTGAGGCCGGACACTTCGCGGGCGTAGGGGACGCACTGGATGGCGGCGGCCGGCGCGACCCCGAGGATCAGCATCGCGGCAGCTGCGATCGACAGTATCCAACGCTTCGACAAGCTTGCTCTCCGACATCCCCATCGGTGGTGGCGATTGTGTCCATGAACGGAGCCGATGGCAACTCGGATTTATCCAATTTTCGGCGAATTTCTCCAGTTCCCTTCCGACCGGGCGGCTTTCGGCCGGGTCGCCCCTTTCGGCCGCCCGACCGGCGGGCTATGATCGCGCCCCGCCGGGGCGGAACTCGTCCGCTCGGAATCGTCAGGCCCCTTCGCGATGGGAGGAGAACGGGTGAAAGTGTACCGGAGCGCAGCCCTGGCCGTGATGGCCGTGACCCTGTCCATGTCCATGGCCGCCGCCGGCGAGCGCAAGACGCTGGTCGTCGGAGCGGGCGAGGTCACCGGCTTTTACTATCCCGCCGCCGGGGCGCTGTGCCGGGTGGTGAACAAGGAGCGCCCCGGTGGCGTCACCTGCGCGGTGTCGCCGTCCTCGGGATCGGCCGCCAACGTCGAGGCCTTGCGCGCCGGCGACACCGATTTCGCCATCCTGCAGTCGCGCGCCGCCGAGCAGGCCTTCGCCGGCGGCGAGGGATTCAAGGATCCGGGCGCCTTCGCCGAGCTGCGCGCGGTCATGAGCCTGCACGGCGAGGCGGTGGTGGTGCTCGCCCGCGAGGGGGCGGGCATCACGACGCTGGCTGACATCAAGGGCAAGCGCGTCAATCTGGGGCGGCCCGGCTCGTTCCAGCGGGCCATGGCCGACCTGGTGCTCGACGCGGCCGGCATCAACGAGGGCGAACTGGCGCCGGTGGTCGAGCTCGATCTGGCCGAACAGACCCCCGAGCTGTGCGAGGGCAACATCGACGTGGCCTTCTATTCCGGGGTCCATCCGATGCCCGAGGTGGCGTCGGCGGTCGAGGACTGCAACGCCACCGTCCTCCCGGTCAAGGCCAAGTCCGTCGATGCCTTCGTGGCCAAGACCCCCTGGGTGTCGCGGGCGGCCATCAAGCCGGGCACCTATGCCGGCGTCGCCGGGGAGGTCCCGTCGCTGGCGGTGCGCGCCGTCCTCGCCACCACGACCCGGGCCGACGCCGAGACGGTCCAAGGCGTGCTGCGCAGCGTCCACGCCAATTTCCCGGCCTTCACCCGGCTGCATCCGGTGCTGCTGGGGCTCGGCAAGGCCGACAGCGCCCGCGACGGGATCGCCATCCCGCTTCACGACGGCGCCCAGCGCTTCTACGCCGACACCGGTCTGCGGTGAGGGCTATACCGCGATGCCCTCAATGTGCATCGCGGTATAGCCCTTATACCTTTTGCCCTCGCCGGGCGCCGCGCGTCACATTTTTGGCGCGGCGCTCTATTTCAGGGCCTTCATGTATTCGATGACGGCCTTGGTGTCGTCGGGGTTCTTGAAGCCGGCGAAGACCATCTTGTTGCCGGGGATGGCGGCGGCGGGATTGGCCAGATAGCGTTCCAGCGTGGCGTCGTCCCAGGTCAGGCCGGAATTCTTGTGGGGCGCCGAGAACTTGAAGCCGGCCACCTCGCCGGCCTTCTTGCCGTAGACGCCGGCCAGCGACGGGCCGATGCCATGCTTGCCGGGCTCGACCTTGTGGCAGGCCTTGCACTGGGTGAAGGCCTTGGGGGCCTCCTGGGCCTCGGCGGCCAGGGGAGCCAACAGCACGGCGGCGAGAACCAGACCAACCTTCTTCATCGTCATCTCCAGGTCAGGCGGGACGCTCAGGGATCCTTGGATGGAGGCTGTCGACAATCGCGGGCGGGGGTCTGTCCCCAGGAGCCGCAAGCGATGCGCATCCGATCGGGGATTGTGGTGCAGTTCCTCGGCGGTTTCAACAATCCGCACCTAACTTTCGGATAGGGCGGCGGAAACGAAAAACGCCGCCGCCCCGGAGGGGGGCGGCGGCGCGATTCCGGCCCTGGGGGGCCGCGAAGACTACTTCAGGGTCTTCAGGTATTCGATGACGGCCTTCACGTCCTCGGGCTTCTTGAGGCCGGCGAAGACCATCTTGTTGCCGGGGATGGTGCCCTTGGGGTCGGCCAGGTACTTGGTCAAGGTCGGCTCGTCCCAGGTCATGCCCGACTCCAGGTGGGGCTTCGAGTACTTGAAGCCTTCGGCGTGGCCGGCCTTGGAGCCGAACACACCGGCCAGCGAGGGGCCGACGCCATGCTTGCCGGGCTCGACCTTGTGGCAGGCCTTGCACTGGGCGAACGCCTTCGGCGCGTCGGCGGCGTTGGCGGCGACGGGGGCCACCAGCAGGGCGGCGAGAACGAGACCAACCTTCTTCATCATCATCTCCCAAGACATGGATTGTTTCGCAGCGAAGCGCTAAAGGACCCTCTTCGCCGGCGGTGGGCGCGGACCCGGGATCGCCGATCGTCAGGGTAGGGGCGTAAAATGGCCGAAATGCGGCACCGAAAGGGGTAGCTGGATGATCGACATCCCCCCTGGCGGCGCGGAAGTCTTCTCCCCTGGTTACGGAGGTCATGCGCGTTCGGGGGCGCATTATGGTTCAGTTTTCCCATAGTTTCAACAATCCGCACCTTCCCTTGGGCAGGGGGCGTGCCCGGACGCTCATGGTTTGGCGGCGCCGGGGCTTGATGCTATGACGGGTGTCATGATTCCGCTTCCCATCGACGATGTCGTTCCCGCCATCCGCGAGGCGCTGGACACGGCCGGCGCCCTGGTCCTCCAGGCGCCGCCCGGGGCCGGCAAGACCACCCGCGTGCCGTTGGCGCTGCTGGACGAGGACTGGCTGGCCGGCGGCCGCGTCGTCATGCTGGAGCCGCGCCGGCTCGCCGCCCGCGCCGCCGCCCAGCGCATGGCCGACACCATCGGCGAGGCGGTGGGAGAGACGGTGGGCTATCGCATCCGCCTCGAGGCCAGGGTCGGCCCGCGCACCCGCATCGATGTGGTCACCGAGGGCATCCTGACCCGCATGCTCCAGGCCGATCCCGAACTGGCCGGCATCGGGCTGGTGATCTTCGACGAGTTCCACGAGCGCAGCCTCAACGCCGATCTCGGCCTGGCGCTGTGCCTGGAATCGCGCGCGGCGCTGCGCGACGACCTGCGGCTGTTGGTGATGTCGGCGACGCTCGATGGCGGGCCGGTGGCGCGGCTGATGGGCGGCGCGCCGCTGGTCACCAGCGAGGGCCGCGCCCATCCGGTGGAGACCCGCTTCCTGGCCCGCCCCGACCCGCGCCGCTTCGCCGACGGCGCCGCCGCCGCTGTCGCCCGCGCCCTGGCCGAGGAGACCGGCGACGTGCTGGTGTTCCTGCCCGGGGCCGGCGAGATCCGCCGCGTCGAGACGCTGCTGGCCGATCATCCGGCGTCGCGCGGCGTCGCCATCCTGCCGCTTTACGGCGACTTGCCGCGCGAGGCCCAGGACCGCGCCATCCGGCCGTCGTCCGGCGGCACCCGCAAGGTGGTGCTGGCCACCGCCATCGCCGAGACCTCGCTGACCATCGAGGGGGTGCGGGTGGTGGTCGATTGTGGCCAGATGCGGGTGCCGCGCTTCGACCCGGTGTCGGGCATGACCCGGCTGGCGACGCTGCCGGTCAGCCGCGCCTCGGCCGACCAGCGGCGCGGCCGCGCCGGCCGCCTGGGGCCGGGCGTGTGCTACCGGCTGTGGTCGGAGGCCGAGGACCGCGCGCTGGTCCCCTACACCGCCCCCGAGATCGCCGAGGCCGATCTGGCGCCGCTGGCCCTCGACCTCGCCCAGTGGGGCGTCGCCGACGCGGGCGACCTCGCCTGGCTGGACCCGCCGCCGGCCGCCGCCCTGGCCCAGGCCCGCGAGCTGCTGGCCGAACTGGGCGCGGTGGACGGGGCGGGGCGCATCACCGCCCATGGCCGCGCCATGAACCGCCTCGCCATGCATCCGCGCCTCGGGCACATGGTGATGAAGGCCCGGGGGATGGGGCTGGGCGGGTTGGCCTGCGACCTGGCGGCGCTGCTGTCCGACCGCGACGTGCTGCGGGCGGCGCCGGGGGGGCGCGATTCCGACGTCCGCCTGCGTCTGGACGCAGTGCGGACCGGCGACGGCCACGGGCTGACGGTGGATCGCGGCGCGCTGGCCCGCGCCCGCCAATCGGCCAGGGACTGGCGGCGCCGGCTGGGCCTCAAGCCCGGCCAGGAGGACGGCGACGGGCGCGACGCCGGCCCGCTGCTGGCCTTCGCCTATCCCGACCGCATCGGCCGCCGCCGTCCCGGTGGCGACCGCCGCTATGCCCTGTCCGGCGGCAAGGGGGCGGTCTTCGCCGACCCAGAGCCGCTGTCGGCCGAGGAGTTCATCGTCGCCGCCGAACTGGACGGCGACCGCCGCGAAGCCCGCATCTTCCTGGCCGCCCCCCTGGACCGGGCCGACATCGAGGAGCACTTCGCCGAGTCGATTCGTGCCGTCGAGACGGTGGAATGGGATGCCCGCGAGGAAGCGGTGTCGGCGCGGCGGCAGCGGCGGCTGTTCGCGCTGGCGCTCGACGACCGCCGCCTCGAGTCCGCCGCCCCCGAGGCGGTGGCCGCCGCCATGGTCGCCGGCATCCGCGCCATGGGCGTGGACTGCCTGCCGTGGACCGACGAGTTGCGCCGCTGGCGGGAACGGGTGACCTTCCTGCGTCGGGCCGAGCCCGAGGGCGGCTGGCCCGACCTCTCGGACGAGGCCCTCGTCGCCGGCCTGGAGGAGTGGCTGGGGCCGTATCTGGCCGGGATTTCGCGCCGCGCCCACCTTGCCCGCCTTGATCTCGCACGGGCGCTCAAGGGCATGCTGGACTGGGACCAGGGTCGGCGGCTGGACGCGCTGGCGCCCACCCATGTGACGGTGCCCTCGGGCAGCCGGGTGCCCATCGACTATGCCGGCGACCAGCCGGTGCTGGCGGTGCGGCTGCAGGAGATGTTCGGCTGCGCCGACACGCCGCGCATCGTCGGCGGCCGGGCGCCGCTGCTGTTGCATCTGCTGTCGCCCGCCCGCCGCCCGGTCCAGGTGACCGCCGACCTCGCCAGCTTCTGGGCCAACGCCTACAAGGCGGTGAAGGCCGACCTCAAGGGGCAGTATCCCAAGCACTGGTGGCCCGACGACCCCATGCAGGCCGAGCCGACGGCGCGGGCGAAGCCGCGAGGCAGGTGACGATGCGGGCGAAGCCGCGAATTAGGTGACGATGCGGGCGAGGCCGCGGGTCAGGTGACGGCCGGCGCCACCCGCCGGCGGCCGATCGCCACCGCCGTGACCATGGTGGCCATGAACAGCACGATGGCCGCCGCGTTGGCCAGCCCGCCGGCCGCCCGCAGGGCGTCGAGCCCGGTCAGGTCGCCGGCCAGCCGCGCCGCCAGCGAGGCGTGCAGGGCGACCAGGGGCAGGTAGAAGAACGGGCCATAGGCCACCCGCGTCCCCATCACGGCGGGGACGATGATCGGACCGTGCCCGAACACCATGGAGAACACGAAGCCCACGAACAGGGCGTGCAGGGCGGCGTCGTAGACCGGCCCGGCCAGTCCGGCGTCCAGTTGCGGCGCCAGCATGCCGGCGATCCACAGCCAGCCATAGCCCGACAGCAGGCAGACCGCCACGTAGCGGGTCAGGCCGGTCTGCCGGATGGTGCGGCGGACGACGTCGTTCACCAGCGACCAGCCGACCAGCATCATCAGTCCCGCCCCGAACACCGTCCAGGCGAAGGGAGTTTCCAGCGCCGCCAGCACCGCGCCCAGGCCGACCAGCGCCAGCGGCGGCGCCAACAGCGGCGTCCGCCACCGCCACGGCTTGAGGAACCGCGACAGTTCCAGCCGTTCGCCGGCGATGGTCAGCACCAGGAACGACGCCCACAGCGGCACCACCTGGGACACCGCCGCGCCGTGGAACCAGGCGGCGTTGCCGGCCACCCACGCCGCCGCGCCCGCGGCCATCACCGCCGTGAACGGCTCGGGCTGGCGGCGCAGCACCGCGATGCCCATGGCCAGGAACAGCAGCGATCCGAACACCAGCAGCGCCGCGCCGGCTTCCTCGAATCCGACGATGAGGAGGAGCCCGCCGGCGGCGGTCAGCGGCGGCGACAGCCAGCCCCACCACCTCTTCAGGGCGGCGGCCCGTTCCAGGGCGATGACGGTGCCGAAGAATCCGCAGACCATCAGCGGCCCGTGCAGGTGCGACAGCGCGAGGCCGGGAAGGTCCCAGCCCAGCCGCGCCTCGCCGGCCAACAGCCCGGCCACCAGCGACACGGCGCCGGCCGCCAGCAGCGGAACCCTGCGCGCCGCCGCCATCTCAGCCGTTCCAGCCCAGCGCCTCGCGGGCGTCGGCCGACAGCCGCTCGGGAGCCCACAGCGGCGCATCGAGCACGCTGACCTCGGGCTCCAGGCCGGCCGAGCGCAACAGGCGTTCGCACTCGTCGCGCAGATAGCCGGACTGCGGGCAGGCGGGGGTGGTCATGATCAGGCCGACGCGGGCGTGGGTCGCCTCGACCGCGACGCTCTCGACCAGGCCCAGGTCGACGATGTTGATGCCGACGTCGGGATCGAGGACGGCGCGCAGGATGTCGAGGACTCGTTGGGAAGGGGACATGGGGCACCGGGGGGCTTGGGGTCGGCTCACCCTAAGGGCGTCGGCCGGCGGCGACCTTGAGCGCGGTCAAGCCGGCCGCCGCCGCCGCCCTTGACCGGTCGCGGGCCGGTGGTTAGGGTTTGCGGTGCACACGTCCCGACTCCCTTCCATACGGCGGAATCCATGGCGCAAGGCGGCTCTTCCAAGCCCAGCTTCCAGCAACTCATCCTCACCCTGCACGCCTTCTGGGCCGAGCAGGGCTGCGTGATTCTCCAGCCCTACGACATGGAGGTCGGCGCCGGCACCTTCCATCCGGCCACCACGCTGCGCGCGCTGGGCCCCGATCCGTGGAAATGCGCCTTTGTGCAGCCGTCGCGCCGTCCCAAGGACGGCCGCTACGGCGAGAACCCCAACCGGCTGCAGCATTACTACCAGTACCAGGTGCTGCTCAAGCCCAGCCCGCAGAACTCGCAGGACCTGTACCTGGAAAGCCTGCGCCGCCTGGGTGTCGATCCCATGGCCCACGACATCCGCTTCGTCGAGGACGACTGGGAGAGCCCGACGCTGGGCGCCTGGGGCCTGGGCTGGGAGGTGTGGTGCGACGGCATGGAGGTGACCCAGTTCACCTATTTCCAGCAGGTCGGCGGCATCGAATGCGACCCGGTGGCGGTCGAGCTGACCTACGGCCTGGAGCGCCTGGCCATGTACATCCAGGGGGTCGAGAACGTCTACGACCTCGACTTCAACGGCCAGGGGGTGAAATACGGCGACGTCTTCCTCCAGGCCGAGAAGGAGTATTCGGCCCATAACTTCGAGCTCGCCGACACCGACATGCTCTATCGGCATTTCCTCGACGCCGAGAAGGAGTGCCAGGGCCTGCTGGCGGCCGGCGTTCCGCTGCCGGCCTATGACCAATGCATCAAGGCCAGCCACCGCTTCAACCTGCTGGACGCGCGCGGGGTGATCTCGGTGACCGAGCGCCAGGCCTATATCGGCCGCGTCCGCGCCCTGGCCAAGGCCTGCTGCGAGGGCTGGCTGGCGACTCAGGTGGAGGGCAAGTAGATGGCCGAGTTGCTGCTTGAGCTCCTGTCCGAGGAAATCCCCGCCCGCATGCAGCCCGGTGCCGCCGAGGCGCTGCGCCGCATGGTCGCCGAGGGGCTGAAGAAGGCCGGCCTCGCCTTCGACGGCGCGCGTGCCTATGTCACCGCCCGTCGCCTGGCCCTGGTGGTCGAGGGCCTGCCCACCGCCCAGCCCGACGTTTCCGAGGAGCGGCGCGGCCCTCGCATCGGCGCTCCCGAGCAGGCCATGGCCGGCTTCCTGGCCTCCACCGGCATGACCATGGAGCAGTTGGAAAAGCGCGACACCGGCAAGGGCGAGTTCTGGTTCGCCGTCATCAGCAAGACCGGGCGGCCGACCGCCGAGGTGCTGAAGGAGGTGATCGAGCAGACCATGGCCGACTTCCCGTGGCCGAAGTCGCAGCGCTGGGGCGCCAACGCCGTGCGCTGGGTGCGGCCGCTGCAATCGATCCTGTGCCTGTTCGACGGCGCAGTGGTGCCGGTGTCGTTTGGCCCCATCGCGGCCGGCGACCTGACCCGCGGCCACCGCTTCCTGGCCCCGGAGCCCTTCCGCGCCAAGGACTTCGCCGACTACGCCGCCCGTCTGCGCGATGCCAAGGTGCTGCTGGACCCGGTCGAGCGTCGCCACGAGATCCTGCGCCAGGCCGAGGCCGCCGCCGCCGCCGAAGGCCTGACCCTCCGCCCCGACGACGGCCTGCTGGACGAGGTGACCGGGCTGGTGGAGTGGCCCACGGTCATGGTCGGATCCATCGACGCCCAGTTCATGGAGGTGCCGGCCGAGGTGCTGATCACCTCCATGCGCTCGCACCAGAAGTACTTTTCGCTGCTCAACGCCGACGGTTCGCTGGCGCCGAGCTTCCTGGTGGTCGCCAACATGCCCAATGCCGAGGCGATCGTCGCCGGCAACCAGCGCGTCCTGCGGGCGCGGCTGTCGGACGCCGCCTTCTTCTGGGACACCGACCGCAAGGCGAAACTGGCCTCGCGGCTGCCCAGGCTGGCCGAGCGTCTGTTCTACGCCCGCCTGGGCACCATGGCCGACAAGGTCGAGCGCATGAAGGTGCTGTCGCGGCACCTGACCTTCTATGTGGAAGGGGCGTCCGCCGGCGACGCCGAGCGCGCCGCCGAGCTGGCCAAGGCGGACCTGTCCACCGAGATGGTCGGCGAGTTCCCCGAACTGCAGGGCGTCATGGGCCGCTATTACGCCCTGGGCGACGGCGAGAAGCCGGTGGTGGCCGACGCGGTGGCCGAGCACTACTCGCCCCTGGGCCCGTCGGATCGGGTGCCGTCGGCGCCGGTCAGCATCTGCGTGTCGCTGGCCGACAAGATCGACAGCCTGGTCGGGTTCTTCGCCATCGACGAGAAGCCCACCGGCTCCAAGGACCCGTTCGCGCTGCGCCGCGCCGCCCTGGGCGTCATCCGACTGGTGGTGGAGAACGGGCTGCGGCTGCCGCTGGTGCCGTTCTTCAAGCTGTCGCACGGGCAGTTCCGCTCGTTGGGGCGGAGCGTCGACGAGACGGCCGCCGACCTGCTCGACTTCTTCGCCGACCGTTTGAAGGTCCATTTGAAAGAAAAGGGGGTCCGTCACGATCTGGTGAACGCCGTATTCGCCCTGGGTGGGGAAGACGACTTGGTGCGCCTACTCGCCCGGGTGGGGGCGCTGGGTGAATTCCTGCAATCCGATGACGGATCGAATCTTCTGGTTGCTTATCGCCGCGCGGCGAATATCGTGAGGATCGAAGAGAAGAAGGACGGCACCTCGTATGCCGGCCCGGTGGACGAGGCCTTGCTGCGCGAATCCGAGGAGAAGGCGCTTGCCCGCGCCCTGGCCGAGGTCCGCGCCGGCGCCGCGGGAGCCCTCACGACCGAGAGGTTCGCCGACGCCATGGCCCTGCTCGCCAGGCTGCGCCAGCCGGTGGACGCTTTCTTCGACAAGGTGACGGTCAACACCGAGGACGCGGCGCTCCGGGTCAACCGCCTGCGGCTCCTGGCCGAGATCGGCGGGGCCATGGGCGAGGTCGCGGACTTCGGCAAGATCGAGGGTTAACAACAGGGACGGGCTCCGAGGGGTGGGGTTCGTCCTGCGGGTCCAGGAAGGGGTCTACCATGACGAAGTGGGTGTACGGCTTCGGCGGCGGTCGTGCGGAAGGTCGCGCCGACATGAAGAATCTGCTGGGCGGCAAGGGCGCGAACCTTGCCGAGATGGCGAACCTGGGCATCCCGGTTCCCCCCGGCTTCACCATCACCACCGAGGTCTGCACCTACTACTACGCCAGCGGCGAGACCTATCCCGAGACCCTGAAGGCCGAAGTCGCAGAGGCCCTGGCCAGGATCGAGGAGATCATGGGCGCCAAGTTCGGCGACAACGCCAACCCGCTGCTGGTGTCGGTGCGCTCGGGTGCCCGGGCCTCCATGCCGGGCATGATGGACACCATCCTCAACCTGGGCCTCAACGACGTGTCCGTCGAGGGTCTGGCCAAGCGTTCCAACGACCCGCGCTTCGCCTACGATTCCTATCGCCGCTTCATCCAGATGTACTCGAACGTGGTCCTGGAAGTGGACCACCATAATTTCGAGGAGATCCTGGAATCGGTGAAGGAGGACAAGGGCTACCGCCTCGACACCGACCTCAAGGCCGACGACTGGAAGGTCGTGGTCGGCAAGTACAAGGACATGGTCAAGGCCAAACTGGGCCGCCCCTTCCCGCAGGACGTCACCGAGCAGCTGTGGGGCGCCGTCGGCGCCGTGTTCGGCTCGTGGATGAACCAGCGCGCCATCACCTATCGCCGCCTGCACGAGATCCCCGCCAACTGGGGCACCGCCGTCAACGTCCAGGCCATGGTGTTCGGCAACATGGGCGACGACTGCTGCACCGGCGTGTGCTTCACCCGCAATCCCTCCACCGGCGACAACGAGTTCTACGGCGAGTTCCTGGTCAACGCCCAGGGCGAGGACGTGGTGGCCGGCATCCGCACCCCGCAACAGCTGACCATCGAAGGCAAGAACGCGCAGCATTCCGACCTGCCGGCCATGGAAGAGGTGATGCCGGACGTGTTCAAGGAATTGAACGCCATCCGCCACAAGCTCGAGGCCCATTACAAGGACATGCAGGACATGGAGTTCACGGTGCAGCAGAAGCGCCTGTGGATGCTCCAGACCCGCACCGGCAAGCGCACCACCAAGGCGGCGCTGAAGATCGCCGTCGACATGGCGCGCGAGGGGCTGATCACCCGCAAGGACGCCATCAAGCGCATCGACCCGGCCGCGCTCGACCAGCTGCTGCACCCGACGCTCGACCCCAAGGCGCCGCGCAACCTGCTGGCGCGCGGCCTGCCGGCCTCGCCCGGCGCCGCCTCGGGCAAGGTGGTGTTCTCGGCCGACGAGGCCGAGCACTGGGTCAAGGAGAAGAAGGAAAAGGTCATCCTGGTCCGTGTCGAGACCAGCCCCGAGGACATCGGCGGCATGCACGTCTCGGAAGGCATCCTGACCACCCGCGGCGGCATGACCAGCCACGCCGCCGTGGTGGCGCGCGGCATGGGCACGCCCTGCGTGGCCGGCGCCGGCGAGATCCGCGTCGACTACGCCAGCAAAACCTTCAAGGTGGCCGGCAAGGAGGTCAAGGAAGGTGACGTGATCACCCTCGACGGTTCCACCGGCGAGGTGTTCCTGGGCGCCGTGCCCACCATCCAGCCCGAGCTGACCGGCGATTTCGCCACCCTGATGGAGTGGGTGGACACCATCCGCACGCTCAAGGTCCGCGCCAACGCCGAGACCCCCACCGACGCCGCCACCGCCCGCAAGTTCGGCGCCGAGGGCATCGGCCTGTGCCGCACCGAGCACATGTTCTTCGATCCCCAGCGCATCATCGCCATGCGCGAGATGATCCTGGCCGAGAGCGAGGCCGGCCGCCGTGCCGCCCTGGCCAAGCTGCTGCCGTTCCAGCGCCAGGACTTCATCGACCTGTTCGAGATCATGCAGGGCCTGCCGGTGACCATCCGCCTGCTCGACCCGCCGCTGCACGAGTTCCTGCCGCACACCGACGACGAGATCAAGGAGGTGGCCCAGGCCGCCGGCGTCAGCGAGGCCCAGGTCCGCGAGCGCAACGGCATGCTGCATGAACTCAACCCCATGCTGGGCCATCGCGGCTGCCGGCTGGGCATCACCTATCCCGAGATCTACGAGATGCAGGCCCGCGCCATCTTCGAGGCCGCCGTGCAGGTGTCGCGCGACACCGGCCGAACCGTCGTCCCCGAGGTGATGATCCCGCTGGTCGGCGCCAAGAAGGAGCTGGATCTCATGAAGGCCGCCATCGACAAGGTGGCCGAGGAGGTTTTCGCCGAGCAGAGCTACCAGCTCAAATATATGGTCGGCACCATGATCGAGCTGCCCCGCGCCGCGCTGCTGGCCGGGTCCATCGCCGAATCGGCCGAGTTCTTCTCGTTCGGCACCAACGACCTGACCCAGACCACCTTCGGCATGAGCCGCGACGACTCGGGGCCGTTCCTCGAAGTCTATCGCGCCAAGGGCATCTACGAGCGCGATCCCTTCGCCAGCCTCGACCAGGACGGCGTCGGCGAGCTGATCAAGATCGCCGCCGAGCGCGGCCGCGCCGCCCGCGATCACCTCAAGCTCGGCATCTGCGGCGAGCATGGCGGCGACCCCGCCTCCATCACCTTCTGCCAGAAGGTCGGCCTCGACTACGTGTCGTGCTCGCCCTACCGCGTGCCCATCGCCCGCCTCGCCGCCGCCCAGGCCGCCCTGGGTGGATCGGACGGCAGCGGGACGAAGTAAGGTTTCCATGGTGACGGAAGGGGCCCCGGCGAAAGCCGGGGCCTTTTCCGCTTTCGGCGGGGCACAAGGGGGGCGGCGGCGTCGCGCCGTCGGCGGCGGAGTAGCATTCGCCCATGGGCGGCGCTATGCTGCACTGCCCACCGCGCCCAGGGGCTTTTCGCCCTCCTCCTCGCGCCGGCGGGCGTTCTTCCCTCTTGGCAGTAGGGCACCATGGCCGACAAGCCGCAGCTTCGTTTCGTCCTCTGCCTGGGCAGCGTCACCGCCCTGGGGCCGCTGTCCATCGACATGTACCTGCCGGCCTTTCCCCATCTGACCGCCGACCTGGCGGCCAGCCCGTCGGTGGTGCAGGCCAGCCTGTCGGCCTGCATCCTGGGGCTTGCCCTCGGGCAGTTGCTGGTGGGGCCGCTCAGCGACGCCATGGGGCGGCGGCCGCCGTTGCTGGCCGGCCTGGCCGCCTATGCCGTGACCTCGCTGTTGTGCGCGCTGGCGCCCACCGCGCCGTGGCTGGTGGCGGCGCGGCTGGCCCAGGGGCTGGCGGGTTCGGCGGCGCTGGTCATCGCCAGCGCGGTGGCCCGCGATCTCTATCACGGGGCGGCGGCGGCGCGCTTCTTCTCGACATTGATGCTGGTGATGGGACTGGCGCCCATCCTGGCTCCGGTTCTCGGCGCCCAGGTGCTGCTGGTCACCAGCTGGCACGGCATCTTCGTGGTGCTGGCGGCGGCGGGGGTGGTGCTGATGGGCGTCACCGCCCGCCTGTTGCCCGAGACCCTGCCGGCCGAGCACCGCCATGTGGGCGGCTGGCGGCGAACCATGGAGGCCTTCGCCGGCGTGCTGTCCGACCGCATCTTCGCCGTCCATGCCGCCATCGCCGGCCTGGGTTTCGCGGCGATGTTCTCGTACATCGCCGGCTCGCCCTTCGTGCTGCAGAACATCCACGGCCTGTCGCCCCAGCACTTCGGCATGGTCTTCGGCGCCAACGCCCTGGGCCTGGTGCTGCTGGCCCAGGTCAACGGACGGCTGGCCCATCGTGTCGGCCCGGGGCGGCTGCTGCGGGCAGGGTTGGTCGGGCTGGCGGCGGGGGCGGTCCTGTTGATGGCGGCGGTGGTGCTGGAGTTGGGTCTGTGGCCGCTGCTGGCCGGCCTGCTGGTGGTGGTGGCGAGCCAGGGATTGATCGCCCCCAACGCCACCGCCCTGGCGCTGCTCAACCACGGCCGCGCCGCCGGGTCGGCATCGGCGCTGCTGGGGGCGTTGCGGTTCGTGGTGGGCGCGGTCGCCGCGCCGCTGGTGGGCCTTGCCGGCGAGGGCACCGCGCTGCCCATGGCCGGCGTCATCCTGGTCTGCGCCTTCGGGGCACTGGCGATCTCGCTGCGGGTCCCGGGGACCAGGTCCGGATAGGGGCGGTGGTCGTCGACTCCGGCCGGCAACCGCGCACCGTTCCGGCGGTGGCGGCGGCGCTGTCGCTGCTGCTGCATCTGGCGGTGGCGCTGGCCTGGATGTGGCCGCGCCTGTCGGACCTCCCCGACGAGCCGCCGCCCGCCATCGCGGTGGAGATCGTGCCGGCCCCGAAGCCGCCGGAGGCGGCACGGGAGGCGGCTCCGCCACCCGCCCCGTCCGCCGCCCCACCCGCCGCCAAGCCCATTCCCCAGCTCGACGACCCGGCGCCGGTGACGGAGCGCTCCACCCCGGCTGCGGTGTCGCGGCGCAAGCTGGCTCCCACCCGCTCCGAGCGCGACATGGTGCTGTCGCAGGTGGTCCGCCACTGGCGGCCGCCGGCGGCTCTGGCGGCCTATGCGGACGCGGAATTCGCGGTGACCGTCACCGTGCTCGGTGACGGCATGCTGGCCGGCGCCTTCTCGGCCCGCGCCCCGTTCGATCCGGCGGCGGCCATCGAGGGCTATGCCGGGCTCGACGCCCGCGACCTCCGCCGCCAGGCCTCGGAATCCTTCTACCGGGCGCTGCGCCAGGCCCAGCCGCTCACACTGCCGCCGGCCCTGGCCGCCAAGGCGCCCTTCGACGTGGTCCTTGAATTCCGCGTCCGCGACGTCCGCAAGGGGCGGAATTGATCTAGAAGCTGGTCGCTGCGGTGACCAGTATTCGCTCGCCGCAGGTGTCGAGGCCGCCGCCGCATTCGGCGCGGCTGAGATCGGTGTCGCTGTAGGTCACCGAGAGGTCCACCTTTTCCACGGTGATCCCGGCCCCCACCCCCCAATGCCAATAGTCCGGGGTTCCGAAGGCGCCGTTGTCGTTGATCCATTGGCGGCCGGCCTGGACGCTGACCGAGGCGGGCACGATCAGGCCGGCGACCGTGTAGGCGGCGGCACCGTGCAGGTAGTGGCCGGACCCCGACTCGTTGAAGAAGTCGGGCGAGTAGTTGTAGCCGAGGCTGAGGTCCAGGTCGGCGAGGGGCGTGACCGTTCCGGTGGCGCCAAGCTCCCAGTAGTCGTAGTCGCGGGCCGTGTCGGCGCCCGGATAGCTGTAATAGATGGCCCGGAGGTCGATCTCGACGGGGCGGAACTCGCCCGCCCAGCCGGCATACCAGTCCAACTCGGCCGAGGCCTGGTCGCCGTCGTCGAAATCGACGCTTGATCCCCACACTCCGGCGAACGCGCCGGACTCGTGGGTCCAGTCCAGGCTGCCCTGGATGGCGGCGCTTTCATCCGACTGGCTGATGCCCCGGAAAACGTAGTCGCTGGTCAGCGCCACCGACCCGCCGATGTCACCGGGCAGGACGTTGGGCTCCGCCGTTTCCGCCGGGGCGCCGGGAATCGTTCCGGCGGGGGAAGGGGGCATCTCCTGCGCCAGGCCGGCCGGAGCCCAGGCCATCGCGGCGGCCGCCATCACCAAGGTCTTGCGCATCCTCGCCTCCTGCTATGGGTTCAAGCAGAAGGTGATATTGCGGTGCGGCAGCGCCCACCGGGCTTAGGGATTAAGGCGCCTGATAGCCGTCGACGCCGCAGGCCAGCCGGATGCCCAGGACGGTGCCGCTATTGGGGGTGTTGAAGAAATTGTGGTAGGTCCACACCCGCGCCTTGTCGCAGCGGATGCTGACTTGCGTGTCCGAGTCCCAGGCCACCTCGGGCTGGGAGGTGTTGTCGGCCAGGAACACCCGGGCGGCCTTGCCGTTGCCGACGCCCTTGGGGCCCATCAGAACCATGTAAGGCGACTCCTTGCCCCGCGCCGCCTGCACCCGCACCACGATGGCGTCCCAGGCGCCGTCGGGCGAGGTCAGACGGGCCAGCTCGGTGACGTCGCCTTCGCCGCAGGCGGTGAGCGCGAGCAGGGACAGGGCGGCGAACAGGCGTTTCATGGCGGGGAGTCTCCAAGTCGGGGCGCGGCGCAAGGATTCACCGCATTGCCTTTCGATACAAGGAGGAATGTGCGGAAAGAAAAAGGCGCCCCGCCGGGGCGCCTTTGCCGCAAGGCCTATTCCGCCGCCCGCTTGTGGTGGCGGGGCAGGTCCAGCTTGTCCCACACATCCGAGATGGCGGCGACCAGATGGTCCATCATCTCGTCGGTATGCAGCGGCGTCGGCGTGATGCGCAGGCGCTCGGTGCCCACCGGCACGGTGGGATAGTTGATGGGCTGGACGTAGATGTTGTGCGCGCGCATCAACAGGTCAGAGGCCTGCTTGCACAGTGCCGCGTTGCCGACCATCACCGGCACGATGTGGCTGATGGACGGCAGCACCGGGATGCCCTGGTCGCCCAGGCGGCGCTTCAGGGTGGCGGCCCGCTCCTGGTGGCGGTCGCGGATCTCGGGATGGGCGCGCAGCCAGCGCACCGACGCCAGGGCGGCGGCGGCCACCGCCGGCGGCATCGACGACGAGAAGATGAAGCCCTGGCCGAAGCTGCGCACGTAGTCGGTCAGGCTGGCCGAGGCGGCGATATAGCCGCCGACCACGCCGATGGCCTTGGCCAGCGTGCCCTGGATGATGGTGATGCGGTCGCGCACGCCGTCGCGCTCGGCCACGCCCGAGCCCTCGGCGCCGTACATGCCGACCGCGTGGACCTCGTCCAGGAAGGTCATGGCGTTGTGCTTCTCGGCGACGTCGCACAGCTCGGCCAGCGGCGCGATGTCGCCGTCCATGGAATAGACCGACTCGAAGGCCACCAGCTTGGGGGTCTCCTGCGGATAGGCCGACAGCAGCTCGTCCAGGTGCTCGGGGTCGTTGTGGCGGAACACGTGCTTGGGGGCGCGCGAATGACGGATGCCCTCGATCATCGAGTTGTGGTTCAGCTCGTCCGAGAAGATCACGCAGTTGGGGATGGTGGCGCCCAGGGTCGACAGGGTGGTCTGGTTGGCCACGTAGCCCGAGGTGAACAGCAGCGCCGATTCCTTGGCGTTGAAGCTGGCCAGCTCCTCTTCCAGCAGCACATGGTAGTGGTTGGTGCCCGAGATGTTGCGGGTGCCGCCGGCGCCGGCGCCGCATTTCTCGAGCGCTTCGGTCGCGGCGGCGACCACCTCGGGGTGCTGGCCCATGCCCAGATAGTCGTTGGAGCACCACACCGTGACCTCGTAGGTCTTGCCGTCGCGGTAGTTCAGCGCGACGGGGAACCGGCCGCGCTGGCGTTCCAGGTCGGCGAAGACGCGGTAGCGGCCCTCGGACTTGAGGTCCGACAGGCGCTTGGCGAAGTAGTGCTCGTAATTCATCCCTACTGCCTCCCTCCACCGTCCGAAGACGGGGCCCGCGCGGCGGCGGGTGTTCATAATTCAAGCGATCCTAATGGATCGAAAACCCGCAGTGCAAGTTAACAAGCCCGTAATGTCCGTGCGGGCTTTAGGTGCACTGCGATAGGACGCCTGCGGCCACCAACTCGCTATGAGCTTCGTCAAGAGCGATCCGGAAGCGCTCCAGCATCTCGGTGATTTCCGCCGCCGAGATGACCAGCGGCGGGGCGAAGGCCACCGCGTCGCCCATGGCGCGCAGGATAACCCCGTTGGCTTGCGCCTTGGCAACAACTCTCGCGCCGACCGCCAGCCGGGGGTCGAAGGCGGCCTTGGTCTCCTTGTCGGCCACCAGTTCGATGGCGCCGATCAGCCCGACGCCGCGCGCCTCGCCGACCATGGGATGCTGTTGCAGCGCCCGCAGCCCGGCCTGCAGCGCCGGAGCGACGTCGCGCACATGGCCGACGATGTCGCGCTCGCGGTAGATGGCCAGGGCCTCCAGCGCCACCGCCGCCGGCACCGGATGGCCGCCATAGGTGAAGCCGTGGCCGAACACGCCGATGCGGGCGGCTTCCTCCTTGACGGCTTCGTAGACGGAGCCGGCGACGACCAGGGCCGAGATGGGCAGGTAGCCCGAGGACAGGCCCTTGGCGACCGTCATCATGTCGGGGCGGATGCCGAAGGTCTCGCAGCCGAACATGGCCCCCGTGCGGCCGAAGCCGGTGATGACCTCGTCGGCCACCAGCAGGACGTCGTATTTGCGCAGCACCGCCTGGATCTTGTCGAAATAGGTGGCGGGCGGGACGATGACGCCGCCGGCGCCCATCACCGGCTCGGCGAAGAACGCCGCCACGGTGTCGGGCCCCTCGGCCAGGATCAGCTTTTCCAACTCCTCGGCGCGGCGGCTGGCGAAGGCCTCCTCGGTCTCGCCCGCTTCGGCGCAGCGCCAGTAATGGGGGCTGCCGGTGTGGAGGATGCGGTCGATGGGAAGGTCGAAGGAACGCTGGTTGTTGGGCAGCCCGGTCAGCGAGGCGGTGGCGACGGTGACGCCGTGATAGGCCTTGTCGCGGGCGATGATCTTCTTCTTTTCGGGCCGGCCCAGGGCGTTGGAGCGGTACCAGATCAGCTTGATGGCGGTGTCGTTGGCCTCGGACCCCGAGCAGGCGAAGAACACCTTGGCGTCGGGGACCGGCGCCATCGCCGCCAGTTCCTCGGCCAGCCGCACCGCCGGGGTGTGCGCCTTGGAGGTGAACAGGTGGTAGAAGGGCAGTTCGCGCATCTGCCGCGCCGCCGCCTCGACAAGGCGCTCCTCGCCCCAGCCGAGCGCCGTGCACCACAGCCCGGCCAGGCCCTCGATGTAGTCCTTGCCCGACTCGTCGAACACGCGCACGCCCTGGCCGCGCGCGATGACCAGCGGCCCGGTCTCGGCGTGGCGGGCCAGATTGGTGTAGGGGTGGAACAGGTGGGCGAGGTCGGCGTCGTGGACGGTGCTCATGGCTCCTCCGGGATGGGAGGAGGGAGTTTAAATCCTCGCGGCTACTCCAGCCAAGTCCGCGAAACGCCCACGTCCAACCGGATTTCCAGGATGCGGTGGTTGTTGGTGTCGCTGACCAGCAGGCGGTCGGGGCCGTCGGCGGCCACGCCGGCCGGTTCGGACTGGCGGCGGCAGGTCCGGTCGGCGCAGGGCACCGACAGGTCCGACACCGTCCCACCCGCCAGATCGACCATCCGCACCGCCGAATTGTAGCTGTCGGCCACGTAGAGGCGGCCGTCCACCGCGTCGAGTCCCAGCGGATGCTGAAGCCGCGCCTGGGACAGCGGGCCGTCGGTGTGGCCGAAGTCGAACAGGCCGGCGCCGACCAGGGTCTCGACCCGTCCGCTGCCCAGGTCGAGGCGGCGCACCGACGAGGTCTCGGCGTCGGCGAAATACAGCGTGCCGCCGTCCGGGGCCACGGCCAGGCCGCTGGGCTGGGCCAGCAGCGCGTCGGTGGCGGTGCCGTCGACGATGTTCTCGCCGCCGGTTCCGGCCGCCGGCCGCACCATGCCGCTGCCCAGGTCGAGGGCGCCGATTTGGTGGCTGCCGGCATTGGCGAAGTAGAGGGTGCCGCCGATCAGGGCCAGATCCCAGGGCGAGGCCAGGGCGCAGCCGTCGCCGGGCTCTGGATGGCGGAGGATGCCGCCGCGCACGCCGATACCGGCCACGGTCGTGGTGATGCCGCTGGCGCGGTCGATGCGGCGGATGGCGTGGTTGCGGGTGTCGGCGACGTAGACGGAGTCGTGGTCGCAGGCCAGGCCCTCGGGGGCGTTGAAGGCCGCCTCGGCGCCGCCGTCGCGCCAGGCGGCCTCGCCGGTGCCGTAGCGCGCCACCTCGGTGCCGTCGTCCTCGATCACCACGATCTGGTGGTGGCCGGTGTCGGCCAGCGCCCACATCTTGACGCCATCAGCGGCCGGGCAAGCCTTGATCTTGCCCGGAAAGCGCAAGGCGGCGCCGTTCTCGGTCAGCGGGCGCACGGGGACGGGGGCGGGCTTCATCTCGCCGCGTCGCCAGAACTGGGCCACCATGTCGCCGATGCCCTGGGTCAGCAGGTCGGGATGGGGCTCGCCGGCCAACTGGCCGATGACGGTGCCGTCGGGCGCGATCAGCACCAGGGTCGGCCAGGCCCGCACGCAGTAGTCGTTCCACAGCACCATCCTGGGGTCGTGCACCACCGGGTGGCGGATGCCGTAGCGGGCGATGGCGTGGCGGACGGCGTCGGCATCGCGTTCGTGATCGAATTTCGGGCTGTGGACGCCGATGACCGTCACCCCGTCGGGATAGGCCTCCTCGAGCCGGTCCAGGGTGGGCAGGACGTGAAAGCAGTTGATGCAGCAAAACGTCCAGAAATCCAGCACCACCAGACGGCCCGACAGGTCGGCCAGCGACAGCGGCCTGTCCACGTTGAACCATTCGAGTCCGGGGCGATGGATCTCGGGGGCGCGGACGATACCGAACATGGGCAGGCCTCGAAGTTCCGCCGAAAGGACTATCTCTACATAAGGCGGCGGCATCGGGCGGATACAAGGCCCGACTGGTCAGACCACTGCTGCCGGTCTATGATGGAAAACCGTCTCCCAGGCGAAAGGTGGCGCGATGGCGTTCAAGGATATCCTGGTCCACGTGGACAGCGGCAGGAGCTGCGAGCGGCGGCTGAAGATCGCGGCGATGCTGGCGCAAAGCCAGGACGGGCACGTGATCGCGCTCAACGTGCGCACGCGGCCCAACCTGCCGCAGGTCATCCGCTCTCAATACGGCGCCCAGATCGACCGTATCCGCGATTCCATGAACGCCGAGGCGGCGCGGGCGGCGCGTGCAAGTTTCGAGGCCATCCAGCCGTCCTACGGGGTCACCACGGAATGGCGCGACATCGACGGTCGGCTGGATGACAGCGTCGCATTGCACGCCCGCTACGCCGATGTCACCGTCATCGGCCAGGGCGACGGCGGCGAGGACGGCGAGCGGCCGTTGGCCGACGCCTTGATCCTGGGCGTCGGGCGGCCGGTGATCGTGGTGCCGGGCGCCGGCGCCTTCGCCTCCATCGGCGAACGGGTGCTGGTGGCGTGGAACGGCAGCCGCGAGGCGACGCGCGCCGTCCACGACGCCCTGCCGATCCTGCGCAAGGCCAAGGTGGCGCACGTCATCGCCGTCAACCCCGAAGGCGGCATGGCCGGCCACGGCGACATTCCCGGTGCCGACATCTGCCTGCACCTGTCGCGGCACGGGGTCAACGCGGTGTGCGAGCACATCAAGTCCGAGGACCTGAATGTCGGCCAGATGCTGCTGTCGCGCGCCGCCGACGAGAGCGCCGACCTCATCGTCATGGGCGCCTACGGCCGTTCGCGCCTGCGCGAACTGGTGCTGGGCGGCGCCACCCGTCACCTGCTGCGGCACATGACGGTGCCGGTGCTGATGAGCCACTGAGGCGGGGGAGGCTCCCTCGTCCAGCTCAGCCGGCCTTGACCTCGGCCAGGAACTCGTCGACCACCGCGCGCAGGGTGGTCGCCTGCCGATTGAGGCTGGCCGAGGCGTCGAGGACCTGACGCGCCGAGCTGCTGCTGTCGCGGGCACCGTCGGTCACGCCGTGGATGTGGCTGGTGACCTCCATGGCCCCTTCATGGGCATGCAGGATGTTGCGGGCGATTTCCTCGGTCGCCGCCCCCTGCTGCTCGACGGCGTCGGCGATCGACGCCGAGATGCGGTTCATCTCCTCGATGGTGGCGGTGATCCGGCGGATGGCGGCGACGGCGTGGTCGGTCTTCTCCTGGACGGTGGCGATCTGGCCGGTGATCTCCTCGGTGGCCTTGGCGGTCTGATTGGCGAGGTTCTTGACCTCGGTGGCGACCACCGCGAAGCCCTTGCCGGCCTCGCCGGCGCGGGCCGCCTCGATGGTGGCGTTGAGCGCCAGCAGGTTGGTCTGCGACGCGATGTCGGTGATCAGGCCGACCACCTCGCCGATTTCCTGGGCCGAGGCGGCCAGGCCGTGGATCAGGTCGTCGGTGGTCCGCGCCTCACCCGCCGCGCCGCGGGCGATTTCGGTGGCGCCGGCGACCTGGCGGGCGATCTCGCGGCTGGAGGCCGACAGCTCCTCGGACGCGGCGGCCACGGTCTGGACGCTGGCGGCGGCCTGTTCGCTGGCGGTGACGACGGCGGTGGCCTGCTGCTCGGTCTGCGAGGCGACGCTCGACATGCTTTCGGCGGTGGCCTGCAGCTGGGTGGCGGCGGTCATCATCACGCCGACAGCCTCGACCGCCCGGGCATCGAAGGACTGGGTCAGGGTGGCGATGGCCTCGGCCCGCTGTTCCTTGGCGGCCCGGTCGGCCAAGGCGGCCTCCTCCAACGCCTGGCGCTCGACCTCGTGCCGGCGGAGGATCTCGGCGGCTGCGACGACCTGGCCCAGCTCGTCGCGGCGGCCGGCCCCGGCGAATACGGTCGACAGGTCGCCCGCCGTCAGGCGGGACAGGCCGTCGACGATGGCGGTCAGCGGCCGCGCCGTCTGGGCGGCGACGGTCAGCGACAGGATCGTCGACACCGCCAGCGTGACCAGGGTGATCAGCGCCAAAGTCAGCAGGTCGGATCGGAAGTCGGCGTCGAGGTCGTCCACATAGACGCCGGTGCCCACGAACAGTCCCCAGTCGGGAATGCCGCGGGCGAAGGACAGCTTGGGGAAGGGCGTTTCGCCCTGGGCCCGCTTCCACCGGTAGCGGACGAAATCGCCGTCCGGGGTCTGGGCGGCGGCGGCCAGGCCCTTGACGATCTCGACGCCGTCGGGGTCGGTCAGCGTCCAGAAATTGCGCCCCACCATGTCGGCCTTGGGATGGGCCAGGAAGGTGCCGTCGAATCCCAGGGCGAAGACGTATTCGCCGTCGCGGTAGCGCATGGCCGACAGCGTCCGCAACGCGGCCCGCCGCGCCTCGGCCTCGGCGATCGCGCCGTTCGCCACCTCGGCCCGATAGCCATCGACGATCCCCACCGCCGTGGCGGTGACGTCCCGCAGCATGGCCATGCGCTCGGACAGCCGCGCATGCCACAGCAGCCACAGGGCCGAACCGGCCAGCACCGCCATCCCCAGGATCGACGAGGCGAGGATCAGCAGCAGCTTGTGACGGATCTTGAGGTGGGCGAGCATCGTGACTCCCTCTCCGGTGGTCCGAGCGCGGCCGCCTTCATGAGGACAGCCGCATGTACACAAGGAGACTCCACCGGTTCGGTTGCGCACAAGGCATGCGAAATTCGGGGCTCAGGTATGCGCGCGTGGGTTAAAATGGTTCTGAAGTCCGTCACCAAGCAGGTTGAATGCCAGCACCGTCAGGAAGATGGCCAGGCCCGGCCACAGGGCCAATTGGGGGGCCGAATGGATGGCGGTCATGGCGCCGGTCAGCATGTTGCCCCACGACGCCAGCGGCGGCCGGATGCCCAGGCCCAGGAAGCTGAGCGCGCTCTCGATCAGGATGATGTTGCCGACGCTGAGCGTGGTCGCCACCACGACGGGCGAGGCGACGTTGGGCAGGATGTGGCGCAGCATGATCCGTCCCGGCGTGGCGCCGACCGCCACCGCCGCCCGCACATAGTCGCGGGCCTTGACCGACAGGGTCTGGGCGCGGACCAGGCGGGCCACCGTGGTCCAGCCGACCAGGGCGATGATGGCGACGATGCGGCCGATGGCGAAGGCCTCGGAATTGGCCGCCTGCGGCTCCAGCCCCAGCTTGGCCGGATCGACGGCGGCCAGCACGATCAGCAGCGGCAGCAGCGGCAGCGCCATCACCCCGTCGGTCAGGCGCATCAGGATCGCGTCGGCACGGCCGCCGTGATAGCCGGCCCACAGGCCGACGGCGGTGCCGATCAGCGCCGCCAGCAGCGCGGTGGTCCCGGCCACCGCCAGCGACACCCGGCCGCCGTGCAGCAGCCGCGCCAGGATGTCGCGGCCCAGTTCGTCGGTGCCCAGCGGATGGGCGGCCGAGGGCGGCGCCATGCGGGCCATCAGGTCCAGCGCCTCGGGGCTGGGGGCGATCCACGGCGCCGCCAGGGCCAGGACGGCCAGCGCGGCCAGCAGCAGGGCGGCGGCGAGGGTGGCGGGCTTCATCGCAGGCTCACCCGGGGGTCGAGCCAGCGATAGGCGAGGTCGGCCAGGATCGAGCCCAGCAGCGTCATGGCGGTGGCCAGCAGCAGCCCGGTCAGCGCCAGGTTGAAGTCGTTGCCCATCACCGATTCGTAGATCAGCCGGCCCATGCCGGGCCAGGCGAACACCGTCTCGGTGATCAGCGCCCCCGAGAACAGGCCGCCGACTTCCAGCGCCACGATGGTGGTGACCGGCAGCAAGGCGTTGCGAAGCTGGTGGTTCAGCACCACCCGGGCCGGGCCGCAGCCCTTGGCCCACGCGGTGCGGACGTAGTCGTGGCCGGCCTCGCCGATCATGGCGGCGCGCATCTGGCGGACATATTGGCCGATGCCGGCCATCGCCAGCGTCGCCACCGGCAGGACCATGTGGGCGAGGCGATCGCCCATGCCACCGCCGCCGGCCGCCACCGTCTCCATGCCGCCGGCCGGCAGCCAGCCCAGTTGCACCGCGAACAGCACGATCAGCATCAGCCCGACCCAGAAGGTCGGTACCGACACCGACGCGAAGGCCAGCAGGTTGACGGCGTGGTCGAAGGCCGAGCCGGGCCTGAGCGAGGCCAGGATGCCCAGCGGCAGGGCGACGGCCAGCGCCACCCCCAGCGCGGCGGCCATCAGCAGCGCGGTGTTGCCGAGCGCCGGCAGCATGGCCTCCCACACCGGCTTGGCGTAAAGGCGGGAATAGCCGAACTCTCCCTGCGCGACCTGGCCCAGCCAGCGCAGATAGCGCTCGGTCCACGGCCGGTCGAGGCCGTAGAGCGCCTTCAGCCGCAGCGCGTCCTCGGCGGTCAAATGCGGGTCGGCGGCGATCATCAGGTCGATGGGATCGCCGGGCATCAGCCCCATCAGGCCGTAGACCACGAAGGACATCGCCAGCAGGACGGCCAGGGACTGGAGGAGGCGGGAGAGGATCATGCGGACGCGCTCCGTGCCTTCCCCTTCCCCCGCGCGCGGCGCGGGGGAAGGCCGGGATGGGGGCAATGGGCGGCCGTCACGCGCGCGGCGGCAGGCCCCCACCCCGACCCTCCCCCGGCGGTGCCGGGGGAGGGAGGGCCGAGCGTCACTCCCACCGCCAGTCCTCCACCCACAGGGTGCTGGGGTCCTGGTGGCCGGTGGGGGTGACACCCTTGAGCCGCGTGGGCAGGATGTAGGCGTCGGAGCGGAAGAACAGCGGCAGCGCCGGCAGGTCGTCGGCGTAGAGCTTCTGCAGGTCGACCCACAGCGCCTTGCGCTTTCCGCGGTCGATCTCGAGCTCGATGGCGTCGATCAGCTTGTCCATCTCCGGACTGGCGTAGCCGCCGTAGTTCTGCCCCGCCCAGCCGTTGGCCTCGGCGGGAATCATGGTGGAGTGCAGGGTCGAGCGCGGCACGCTCTCGGGGGCCGAGTACCAGGCGAACATGGCCAGATGGGGAAAGCGCCGCTTGGTCACCGTCTCGCCGAAGAAGATGCGCGGCGGCTCGGATTTCAGCCGGACATCGGCGCCGATGGTCCGCCATTGCGCCTGCAGGACCTGGGCGACCAGCTCGCGCGAGCGGTTGCCGGCGGTGGTCCCCAGTTCGAGCGCCAGCGGCTCGCCCTTGGCGTTGCGGCGGACGCCGCCGGCCAGCGCCCAGCCGGCCTCGTCCAGCAGCCGGCCGGCGGCGGCGGGGTCGAAGCGGTACTTGGTCAGCTCGTCGGTATGCACCCAGTCCAGCGGCGGCACGCTGGCATCGGCCACCTGCTGGCGGCCGGCGAACAGTTGCCTGCTCAGGGCCTCGCGGTCGATGCCGAGCATCAGCGCCTGGCGCACCCGGCGGTCGGCCAGGATCGGGCTGGAATGGTTCACGTCCAGATGCTCGTAGACCAGGCTGGGCTTGTAGACGATGGCGAAGCGCGGGTCGTTGCGGGCCTCGAAGGCGATGGCCTGCTCCAGCGGCAGGCCCAGCTCGCCGGCGATGACGTCGACGCCGCCGGCCAGCAGGTTGGCCTCCAGCGCGGCGGTGTTCTCGACGGTCTTGACCACGATCCGCCGGAAGGCTGGCTTGGCGCCGCCCCAATGGGGATTGGCCTCCAGCACCACGTGGCTGCCCTGGACCACCTGGGTGATGCGGAAGGGGCCGTTGTAGAGGCCGGGATTGGCGGTGTCCTGGTCGAAGGCGGTGCGGTTGCGGTAGTCGGCGGCGTCGCCGGCCTCGAAGCGGGGCTTCTCCACATGGGCGGGCAGGATGTGGAAGTCATTGACCGCGTTGTAGTCGAAGGTCAGGCGGTCGAGATGCAGGACGAAGGTGCGGGCGTCCTTGGCCTCCACCTTGAGGATGCGGCGGTAAAGCTCGCTGTTGGAGACGCCGCTGCGGGGATGGCGGCCGACGGTCCAGGTGAACAGCACGTCGTCCGAGGTCATCGGCCGACCGTCGGCCCATTGGGCGTCCGCCCTCAGCCGGTAGGTCAGCGCCACCCCCTGCCGGCCGTCGGGGGTCTTCTCGCGCTTGGCGAGTCCGTTCTCGAAGGTCGGCAGCTCCTCGCACAGCATGCAGACCAGGGTCCAGGACGGGTCGTAGGCGGTGATCGGCCGCCGCGCCATGGACAGGATGTAGGTCTTGGCCAGCATCGAATCGATGGACGGATGGAAGGTCGAGGGGAACTGGGTCAGGCCGATCACCAGCTCGTCCTTGGCCGCGCGGGCGGGGGCGGCGAGACCCAGCGCCAGGGCGGCGGCCAGGCACAGCAGGCGAAGGGCGTTGGTCATCAAGGCGATCCCGGGGCCGGTGGCGGATGCCGGATGGTAGCATCCGTGGCGGCAGGCGTCAGCGGCCCGAACGGGGGCGGGGCCCGGAATGAGAACGGCTCCCCCGCCGGGGACGGGCGGGGGAGCCGGAAGGCCGGAGGAGGCGGGCGGGGAAGAGTGCCCCTCCGGACCGATTACTTGGCGCCGTCGGGGGCGCCGTCGGGGGCGCCGTCGGGGGCGGTGCTGTACGGGCACCACGGCGGCAGCTTCGAGGTGTCGACCGTGCCGTCGGGACCGATGCCGGCCGCGCCCGGGCCATAGCCGCGCATGCCGGGACCGTAGCCGCGCCCGCGCATCATGCCGGGGCCGGCGGGAAGCTCGCCCCGCTGCCACGCCTGCACCATCTGCTCGTGGCGCCAGCCGGGGCCGTAACCGGGACCGACGGCCTTGGGGGTGGTCGCGTCCTGAGCGGCGGCGGTGCAGCCGGCGACGAGCAGGACGGAAGCCAGGGCGACGATGGTCTTGGTGATGGTCTTCATGGCATCCTCCTGTGCTCGAGGGATCCTTTCCATGGCTCCATTAGATCGCCGCACGGTATCGCGATGATGTCCGCCGCCACCTTGTTTCGTAACGGAGTGTATCTGGCCGCCCTGCTGGGCGCGGTGCCGGCCCTGGGCGCCGAGTTGTCCACCGCCGAGCTGCCCACCGCCAATCTTCCCACCATGGTGCCGGTGCCCGGCCTGGGCTTTTCCATCGCCCGCACCGAGGTGACGGTGGGGCAGTGGGGCGCCTGCGTCGAGGCCATGGCCTGCCCGCCGCGCGTGCCGCGCTGGGCCGCCGCCGACATGCCGATGACCGGTGTCACCGCCGCCGACGCCGAGAGCTACACCTTCTGGCTCAACCGCGTCACCCGCCGCCATTTCCGCCTGCCGACCGAAACGGAGTGGGAGGCCGCCGCCCGCGCCGGCACGGCGACACCGTGGCCGTGGGGCGACGCCATGCAGCCCGGCCGCGCCGTCTGCCATCTGTGCGATCCCCGCTTCGGCGACGGGCCGGCGCCGGTGGGGACCATGGCGCCCAATCCGCTGGGGCTGGCCGACATGCACGGCAATGTGTGGGAATGGACCGCCGACTGCTGGGACGGCGACTGCCGCCTCCGCGTGATCAAGGGCGGCGCCTGGACGGTGGCCGCCGGCCAGACCCGGTCGCGGGCCAGCGCGCCCCGCGACGCCCGCGCCCGCGATCACGATGTCGGTTTCCGGGTGGTGGTCTCGGACTGAGCGTCGGCCTCGACGGCGGGTGGATGCGTGACACCGTGTTTCGCCGCCAGGGCACGGCTTTCGCTTTCCAGCACCTGCACCCGCACCCGTGCGATTCCGGCCCGGAAGAAGCCCAGCAGCTTGGCCGCCTTCTTGGAAACGTCGAGGATGCGCCCGTCGATGAACGGCCCGCGGTCGTTGACCCGCAACGTCAGGGCGCGGCCGTTGTCCAGGTTGGTCACTCGCACGACGCTGGGCAGCGGCAAGGTGGTGTGGGCGGCGGTCAGTTCGTTCTCGTCGAACAATTCGCCGTTGGCGGTCAGGCGGCCGTGGAAGTTGGGGCCGTACCACGACGCCTCGCCGGTGGCGTCGTAGCGATAATCGACCTCGGGGCGATACCACACGCCCCGGATGCGGTACGGCTCGCCCACCTTGTAATGGCCGCGCGGTTTCGGCCTGGCCAGGCGCGGGCGCGGTTCGGGCGGGCCGATGATGGGCGGTTCGGCGACCGGGACCTCCGGCGCCTGGGCGCAGGCCGCCACCGCCAAGGCCAGCATCACCGCGCCCAACCGCGACATCCGAGCCGACATCGTTGTCTCCTCCCTCGAAAGGCGGAGACGAGAATAACCGCATGGAAAGGGGGTGAAACAATAAGGGAGCGCCGCGCCCCAATTTCGACACAGGCGATCCGGTCAGGACAGCTGGACGAAGGCCCACAGGGCGAGGGTCGGCAGCACGCCGGTCATCACGAAGGCGGTCAGGCCGGCCTGCACCGACTGCCAGAAATAGGCCCGGCGGTCGGTTTCCATCTCGCCGAGATACCATTCCTTGGCGGCGGCGCGCTCGGACTCGGGGAACGACGAGGCGAAGATCTCGGCCTGCTGTTCGGTGGACTGAAAGTCGTTCATGGCTGCGAACCGTTCGAAAGCCATCCCGAAAATATTTATATGGGTGAAACAGTAAAAAAATCAATAATACTTTATTTCGTAAAATTTTATCTAACTTTTGACTTGCGCCTTAACCCGTGCTGGTAACGGGCGTCGAATTCGACCATCATGAAGTGTGAAGGCCGCGAGGGAGGGCGCGATGACGATGAATTTCGCCGGGCCGGCCGCCCGGCTCGACGACGGCGACGTGGAGCGGGCGGCGGCGGCCTTGGGCTGCGACCGGGGCGCCATCCTGGCGGTGGTGCACGTGGAATCCGCCGGCAGCGGCTTCCTGGCCGACGGCCGCCCGAAGATCCTGTTCGAGGCGACGGTCTTCCACCGCCTGACCGGCGGCCGCTTCGACGGGACGGCGCCTGACCTGTCGTCGCCGACCTGGAACCGGGCCCTGTACAAGGGCGGCGCCGCCGAATACAAGCGGCTGCAAGCGGCCATGGCGCTCGACGAGGACGCCGCCCTGTGCTCGGCCAGCTGGGGGATGTTCCAGGTGATGGGCGAGAACTTCCACGCCTGCGGCTTCGCGTCGGTGACGGACTTCGTGGCGGCCATGGTCGCCGGCGAGGGCCGCCAGCTCGACGCCTTCGTCGCCTTCGTCAAGGCCAGCCCGGCCATGGCCCAGGCCCTCGCCGCCCATGACTGGGCCGGCTTCGCCCGCCACTACAACGGCCCCGGATACCAGGAGAACCACTACGACACCAAGCTGGCCACGGCCTACCAACAGGCCGGCGGCACCGCCCTGGCCTGAGCGCGGGGCGGCGATGACCGGCGGCCGAGATGGGCGGCGGCACGGGGACCGCGATCCCGAGGCCGAGCTCACGACCCTCAGGCGGCGGTTCGCGGCCGTTTCCCGGCGCCTCGACCGCCCGGCAAGGATCAGGCGATGGCTGCGTGGCGCCCTGGTCGGCGCGGTGGCGATCGGTGGCGTCTGCGCCCTTGTCCTGGTCCTGATGAACGACCTGAGGACGGATTCGCCGCTCGTCGTGCTTCGGCATCTGGCCGCTTTCCCCAACTGCGAGGCCGCCCGCGCCGTGGAGTTGGCCCCCGCGCGCGCGGGGCGGCCGGGCTACTGGGCGCGGAACGACCGCGACGGCGACGGCGTTTCCTGCGAGCCGGTCCGGCGCTGATAGCATGACCGGAACGGTCACGCCGTGATGCCATGGTGGCGGCGTCGAAAGGGAGAGAGGAATGCTGACCGACCGCTTCGCCGATGCGCTGACCTATGCCGAGGCCGTGCACAGGCCCCAGACCCGCAAGGGCAACGACGTCCCCTATGTCGCGCATTTGCTGGCGGTTTGCGCCACCGTGCTGGAATGGGGCGGTGACGAGGATGTGGCCATCGCGGCGCTGCTGCACGACGCCGCCGAGGACCAGGGCGGCGAGGCCCGTCTGGCCGACATCGAGATGCGGTTCGGATCTCGGGTCGCTGCCGTGGTGCGCCGGTGCAGCGACAGCCTGACCTCCGACCCACGCGAGGACAAGGGGCCGTGGCGACCGCGCAAGGAAGCCCATCTGCGGCATCTGGCCGGCCTTGATCCCGACACCGCCCTGGTGGTGGCGGCCGACAAGCTGCACAACGTCACCGCCATCAACCGCGACCTGCGTCGCTTTGGCCCGGCCACCCTGGCCCGCTTCAGCGGCACGCCCGACGAATTACTGTGGTACTACGCCAGCATCGCCGAGCTGTTGGCGCCCTTCGCCGAAACGATGCCGGCCGCCGAACTGGCGTCGGCCGTCGCCGAATTCTGGCAGATGGTTCGGGCGGCGCCCGGCGGCCGCTCGCCAACGGCACGCTGACGGCTTTCCCCGGTCACGTGGTTCGCCGGACGTCAAGCATCCGCGCGACCGCCGGCTTTCGCCAGATTTCCATCAGCAAATCCCACTGCCTATTCCCGTAAGGCGCCACCAGCCGGCGGATCGGGGTGGGGATCAGGGAGAAATAGGCGGCCAGGGCGGCGCGGCACTCGTACCAGCCGTCGTCCCGCGCTCCGCCCGGCTCCAGCCACACGCCTCGGCGGTCGAGGACCGGCCGGCCGAAAACGACCGCGTTCAGTCGCCCGTCCCGCCATTCCCAGCAGCCGAACCGGCGGTCCCAGCGCCCCAGCCAGCGGGTCGCCTGGGCGGCTTCCATCACCAACGCATCCTCGGTCAGCCGCCACGCGGGGGCGGCGGGAAGCGCGGGGAGGAAATGGCTCGGCATGGCGATCATGCCGGCATCCTGCCGGGCCCGGGTGTCAAGAGAGGTCATGTTATGTTCCGACCAACGCGATGATGACGCTCATCCAGAACAAGGCCCAAAGGATGACCAGGGGGATGAACGCCGCGGCCACCGCCAGCGCCCGCAGCAGTGACCGGCAGCATAGGGCCAGAACGATCAGGATGGTGAATTCCATCGCCCCCCCAGTCACGCCGCCGCCCGCATGGGCCGGCCCACGCGGATGCGGATGTCCAGAGGGCCGTCGAGGGCGGCGATCCATGCCTCCAGGGTCTCGCCGGCGTCCAGGCGCGCGGCGGGGTCGCGGTTGTGGACGTGGGGCACGTAGCCCAGCTTGGCGCCGTCCTCGGTCAGCACCGCGATGGCCTGCGGATCGTAGGGGTTGGTCGGCTCGCGCCGCAGCGTCAGCCGCAAGCCGGGGCGCAGGCGGGCGAACACCGCGTGGGCGCGGTGGTAGGGCGTGCCGGCGATGTAGGTGTCCAACTGCGACGGGGCGGCCACCGGCGTCCCGGCGAGCTGGACCGCCACCTCGGCGCGGATGGCGGCCACGGTCGAAGGCGACAGTTGCGCGTTTCCCGGCCCCAGGTGCTGGACCAGCCGCCAGCCGTCCGGTCCCCGGCTCAGCTGCACGGTGGCGCGCTCGGGGCCCAGCCAGCGGAAGAATGCCGCCTCGCCCCGCATGGCCTGGGCGGTGTAGTTGGCGACGCAGTGGCGCATCTCACGCCCTTCCCGCTCCAGGTCCAGGCCGTCGGGAATGGCGACCAGCCTGGGCGTGCCGGCGATCGGCGGCGGCGGGAAGGTGACCACCGCCCGGCGCCAACGCTCCACCCGCCTTGTAAGGTCCTCCCAGCCGGCGATGGTGGCCAGCGAGGCGCGGATGCGGGGGCGCAGGTGTGGCGGCGCGTCCAGCAGCGGCTGGAGCGCCTTCAGCACGATGCCGGGCGGGAACCGTCCGTCGACGATGGGGACGAGCAACGCCGGCACCCGCAGCCAAGCCGGCATCGCCGCCACCACGTCCAGCCATTCGCGGTGGATAAGCGCGGCGCCGGCCAGGGCGTCGGCCACCACCTTGTCCCCACTGAGCGCCAGCAGGTCCCACAGCATCTCGGTCTCCACCTGATGCCAGGCGACCTTGTTGATGAGCCGGACATGGCGGTCGGTGACGGCGGCGTCGCTCAGGCGCGACAGCAGCTCGGCGCGCTTCGCGGTCATGATCTCCCGCGCCAGCCCGTGGCGTTCGGCCGAGGGGCGGTATTGGGAATGGGCGATCTCCCAGCACATGAGGGTGAAGGTGAGGCCGGCTCCCGCCAGTTCCTGTTCCACGAACGCCTCGAAGCCGCCCACATGCCGGAGTGCGTCCAGCGCCAGCCATTGGCGACGGGGGAACGCGCCGGCCAGTTCGCGGATGTGCGCCGGGATAGCCTCGACGAAGTCCTCCGCCCCCGGCTCCGTGGAAACGCCCCGGTAATCGAACAGGTCCCAATTGGGCGCCCAAGGGCGCCAGGAGCCGTCGGTGCGCTCCAGCCGGGCGACCAATCCGTCGGCCCAGCCCGAGCACACCACCCGGCTGCCCCGGAACCATCCCTGCAGCGAGCCATCGTCCAGGATCTGGAACACCACGCCCTCCACAACCTTTCCGACTTCATTCCACGCCGAAGCTGTGCCAGATTTGGTCTCATGAAATTGGCCCTCGCCGGGCGGGCGCGTCCGCGCCCTTGGCCGCCGCCTCAATGGCGGCTGAAGGCCGGGCAAGGCGGTCCGGAATTGGAGGGCTGGCATGCGTTACGAAAAGGCCGACAACCTGCTGCAGCTGGCGCTGGAGATGCAGGCCGCGCGCGGCGGCCTGTCCCTGGCCGAGATCGAGCGCAGGTTCGGGGTCGGGCGGCGCACCGCCATGCGCATGCGCGACGCGGTGCTGCGCAACTTCCCCCAGGCCGAGGAGGTGGCGACCGACGAGCGGGTCAAGCGCTGGCGCATCCCGTCCGGAACGCTGGACCGCCTGATCAGCGTCTCCGCCGAGGAATTGGCGGCGCTGGAAGGCGCCGTGCGGGCCATGGAGCACGACAACCGCGAGGACGACGCGGCGACCCTGGCGACCCTGGCCGCCAAGCTCAAGGCGCTGATGAAGCCCGAGGTGGCGCGCCGCGTGGAACCCGACTTCGAGGCGCTGCTGGAGGCCGAGGGGCTGGCCATGCGCCCCGGCCCGCGCCCGCGCATCAAGGTGATGGTGCTGGAGGATCTGCGCGAGGCCATCAAGGCCTGCCGCAAGGTGCGCCTTCGCTATCGCAACCGGGCCGGCCGGGTCAATGACCGCTTGGTCCATCCCTACGGATTCCTGCACGGCCACCGGCATTACCTGGTGGCGTGGCACGAGAACCCGAAGGCCAATGCCGTGGCGCTGTTCAGCCTGCCCAACATCGAGGCGGTGGAACTGACCGACGAGACCTATGTCCGCGATCCCGGCTTCGACCTCCAGGCCTACGCCGCCCGCTCGTTCGGCCTGTTCCAGGGCGAGGATCCGTTCGAGACGGTGTGGCGCTTCGCCCCCGAGGCCGCGCCCGCCGCCGCCGACTTCGTCTTTCATCCCAGCCAGACCCTGGAGTCCCGGCCCGACGGCTCGCTGATCGTCCGCTTCACCGCCGCCAGCGACCTGGAGATGGCCTGGCACCTCTATGCCTGGGGAGACACCGTCGAGGTGCTGGAGCCCAGGCGCCTGGCCGACATGGTGCATGGGCAGAGGGTGGCGTGGGCGGCGTTGCCTTAGTAGCGGGTCGGCTTCAACCGTTCGAGGTCGAGCAGCCGGCGTTCCGTGGCGATGTCGTCGCGCAGCGTGCGCAGTTCCAGCAACAGCTCCTCCCGCTCCTGCCGCTCCCAGCGTTTGTCCCAATCCTCGCGCAGGCCGTCGAAGACCGGGTTGGGGAGAGGGACGGGGGCGGGAGGAAGGGGGGGGGAAGGTATGTCGGCTTGGGTGCCGGCGCCGGCACCGCCACCGGGGCCGGAGGTTTGAGAACGTGGGGGCGCGGACGGTCGGAATTGGTGAGACCGATGACGATCAGGCACCAGACTCCGAACACCACCGCCCAGACGACGGGGCCCAGCGGACGGTTGCGTGCGGGCGTGGGGCGTCGCGGACGAAATTCATCGAACGCGATCCGATGCAGCAGTCGGCGCGCGGCCTCGTCCGTGGGCATGGGAGCGGCGCCGTCCCAGCGCGCCGCGCACCACAGCGAGATGGCGGCCGGCAGCAGCCTTTCCTGCTCCGACGCCGCCTCGATCTTCGGCAGCATGGCCCGCTTCAGATCGCGCTTCTCGGCGGCGCTCAGGCGAGCCATCGCCGCCCGCGCCGCCTCGGCCGCCGCCTGGCGCAGCAAGGCCGGCCGTTCCGGTCCCGTCACCTCCGGCAGGCCGCCCGTGCGGGCCACGCGCTGGTACAGGGTCTCGGTCATGGCGGAGGCTCTTGGCGGCGGTCGCCGCAGCGGCGGCGGTCGCCGTCGCTCCGCGCGGCTTCAAGGCAGCGGGCGAGCGCCCTGTCGATGCCTTGGGCCAGGTCGTCGGCTTCCTGTCTGACCGCCCCCCGCCTTGGCGCGCGGGTGACCGCGCGGGCGCCGACATCGTCGCCAGCCTTGAGCAGGGCCTTCAGCAGCGTGGACAGCGGCCCCGCCTCGGCCGCCGGCGGGGCAAGCAGGATGACGGCCAGCAATGGGGCGGACAGGCGCGTCATGGAAATCTCTCCCTCGCTCTCGTTCCACCCGTCCAGGGTGACGGCGAGGGGTGACAAATCCGGGCACCGGAACCGTTCGACCCAGCGGCTGCGTCAGGCCGCCGCCTCGTCGGCGATGGTGGCCAGGGCCAGCGGGTCGCACTGGTAGTAGTTGCGCCGGATCTGGGAAATCGCGCCGCTGCGCCTGAAATCGGCGACCATGCGCGAGGCGGTCTCGGTCGAGATTCCCAGCATGGCCCCCAGATCCTCGCGGCGGAACAGGCCGCAGTGGCTGTTGCGGCCGTTGTCGGTCAGATAAAGGAATAGGCGGGCGAGGCGGGTGCGGGCGCTGCCGGTGGACATGTTGGTCAGCCATTCGTCGGCCAGCCGGATCGATTCGTGCCATCGCGACATCAACTGGCGATAAAGGCGCGGCGTCTCGACGCACAGCCGGTGGATTTCCTCGACCGGGATGCGGCACAGCTCGGCGTCCTGAAGGACGATCGCGTCGTGCTCGTAGGGGCGGTCCAACAGCGCCTCCAGCCCGAGGGCGGTGCCGGGGCCGAGCAGGCGGACGATCCGCTGGCTGCCGTCGGGCAGGTACTGGACCAGCTTGACCACGCCCTTGCGCAGCGTGAACACGTGGCGGCCCTCGCCTTCCGAGAGGTAGATCAGGTCGCCGATGGCCAGCGTGGATTTCGTGACCGGAAGATGCATGCTGGCCAGGTCGCCGGCCGTCAGGTCGGAAAAAAGCGCGATATGCCGGATGTCGCAGTGGGAGCATTCGGCGCGCGAGGACGTCGGGGCGCAAATCGTGGTCATCTTCGCCTCGGATCAGCGGCACTCGGGAAGATGAGGCCAAATTGCGCGAGGTCGAGGCGGACTACCTTGATTGCCGTCAAGCTTTGGGCGCGCGCATGGGGATAAGGACCCAACCTGGGGTCCTGGACCACGCCGGCGGCCGTCCCGAGGCGTCGGGGCTACGGGGCCGTGCCGGCGCGCGGGCCGTCGGTGGCGCCGTCGAACTTGGCGTCGCGCAGCACGGCGTTCGAGAAGTCGGCCCCCTTCAGGCGGGCGCGGCTGAAATCGGCGCCGATGGCGCTGGCGCCGCTGAGCCGGGTCCCGGTCAAATCGGCGTCGGTGAAGACGGCGCCGTCGGCGCTGGCCCCGGTCAGGTCGCTGCCGATGATGCGCGCCCCGGTGAACTTGCCGTCGAGCATCACCGCCCGCAGCATGTAGGCGTCGGTCAGCGAGGCGCCGCTCATGTCGGCGCCCTCCATGTTCACGTCCTTCAGATACGCCGATGTGAGGTCGGCGCCGACCGCCTTGGTGAAGTTCACCTTCGCCCCGAACATGTTGGCGCGCCTGAGCACCGAGCCGCTGATGTCGGCCTCGTCGAGGATGGTGTGGAACAACTGCGCCCCGGTCAGGTCGGCATCGCGCACGTCGGCCTTCTGCAGGTTCGCCCATTTGAGGTTGGTGCCGCGCAGGTTGGCGCCGGTCAGGACGGCGCCGCGCAGGTCGGCGTTCTCCAGCCTGGCCGCCGACAGGTTGATGCCGTGCAGGTCCTTGCCGGACAGGTTCACGCGCGACAGGTCGCAGCCGGACAGGTCCGCCGCCGGCGCCGGCTCGGCCGTGCAATTGGCCTGGGCCGTCGCCGCCGGAACCATGGCCAGCGTCAGCGCCGCCGCCATCAACGCACTCGTGCCCAGTCGCGCCATCACCGTCCTCCGAATTGTCCTGGCGCGAGCCTAACGCCGCGAGCAGCCGGAAAAAATGACGGATGGCAAGGGCGGAGCTTTTTTCTTCGTACCGTGACTCCCGTCAATGTCCGCGCGGCCGGATCGGCGGAAGATGGCGCGTTCCCTGGAATGGGGGGGTGATGCCCGGCCGTCGCAGCCATATCCGTCCGCCCCGCCGCCGGTCGCTCCGTTGGCCGGCGACAGTGGCGCTGGTGGCGATGGTCCTCGGCGTGGCGGGACCGGTCGTCCTGGCGCGCGCCGCCATGGCGACGGTGCCCGAGAACGGCCTGTTCCCGCCCGTCTGCGTCGCCTTTCCGACCGGCGCGTCCGCCAAGCCGGGAACGGCGGAGGCCCGGCATTGCCCGCTCTGCTTCTTTCATACCTGCGCCGCCGACATGGGCGCGCCCACGGTCTCGGTCCACGACCATCCCCCCCTCCCGGTCGTGGCCGACGATCCCGAGCCGTCCCGGCTTCCGGGTCCCGTGCGCGTCGTGATGGCGGCCAGCCCCCGCGGGCCTCCCGCCGCCCGCTACGGCTTATCCGGGCTCGACCGCAGCAGCAGCGACCGGATGATGTCGGCGTTGCGGGCGTAGTCCTCGGCCCGGTGCTGCCAGGTCTCCGCCATGCGGTCGTTGCCGTGGCTGATGGCGGTGCTCACCATCCGCCGCGCCAGCTCGATCCTCTCCTGATGGATGCGGACGGCGGACCACAGCGCGCCTTCCAGGGCGTCGCGCTGCGCCACGTCCATGGTCTCCTGCGAGAAGGCATGGCCGTTGTGACAGCGGAAGCGCGGTTGCCGGCCGTCGACCGACCACAGCACGCCGCCGCATTCGGGGCAGGTGAGCGGGGTGCGCGCGCCGATGCCGTCCTCGGCGTCGACCGAGCTGTATCCGTCGAGATCGGCGCGGCTTTCGGCCGCCACGTCGGCCGGCAACCGCGCCGGCGCCGGCGTCGGCGCGTCATGGACCAGGCCGACCAGCAGCCCGGCGAGGTCGGCGGCGGCGACGACGTGGTCGGCATCGGCGGCGGCAAGCGCGCTGCGCGGCATTTCGCCCTGCTCGGCGTCGTTCGGGTCCTGGACGATGGCGATGCCGCCGGCCCGCTTGACCGCCGACAGCCCGGCCGCCCCGTCGTCGAGTCGCCCGGACAGGACGACTCCGATCACCCGGTCGCCCCAGGCGGCGACGGCGGTGCGGAACAACGGGTCGATGGCGGGCCGCGAGAGGTTCTCGCGCGGGCCCAGGCTCAGCACCACGCCGTCGTCGCGGACCAGCAGGTGGCGGTCGGGCGGGGCGAGAAGGATCCGGCCGCCCGACAGGAGCTGTCCGTGGCGGGCGAACTGCACCGGTATCGCCGACGCGCGGCCCAGCGCCGCCGCCAGGTCGCTGGGATGGACGGGGGACAGATGGATGCAAACCAGCAGGTCGGCGGGCAGGTCGGCGGGCAGGTCGGCGGCCAGTCGCCGCACCACCGGGATGGCGCCGGCGGAGCCGCCCACCACGATCAGTCGACTTCGTTGGGGCACGGGCGGACTCCCGATGTCGGTTCCGCTATACAGGTGGGGCGGGTGCCGTCCATCCGCAGCCGCGAAAAAGGCGGCGTTACGCACACTCTATCGGAAGTGGTGGCTCCCCTGGGCAGAGGCTATAGTCCACCCGTTGATCGATGCGTCCGACGGACAATGATGTCATCTTCCTTTACGGATCGATTGGGCAACAATCATGACTGACGATCAGGGGCTTGAAATTTCGGCCGGTACCCGGCATGGCGAAAGTGCGGGTGCGCGGCGATTTCCCATCGTCGGGCTGGGGGCGTCGGCCGGCGGGCTGGAGGCGTTCATGGCGTTCCTCGACGCGCTGCCCGCCGATACCGGCATGGCGTTCGTGCTGATCCAGCATCTCGATCCCACCCACAAGAGCTCGCTGGCGGAGCTGTTGATCCCCCACACCCGGATGGCCGTCACCGTGGTCGCCGGCGACACCGTGCCGGAACCGGACAAGGTCTATCTGATTCCGCCCGCCAAGACGCTGGTGATGGAAGGCGGAATGCTGACGCTGCGCGATCCGGTGGAACCGCGCGGGTCGCGCGCCCCGGTCGACGCCTTCCTGATCTCGCTGGCCCACGACCAGGGCGACAACGCCGCCTGCGTCATCCTGTCGGGCGCCGGCAGCGACGGCACCGCCGGTCTGAGGGCGATCAAGGAATGCGGCGGCCTGACCATGGCCCAGGCCGAGGGCTCGGCCAAGTACGACAGCATGCCCCGCAGCGCCACCGCCACCGGCCTGGCCGACTACGTGCTGCCGGTCGAGAAGATGCCCGCTGCCCTGACCGACTATTTCGGCTCGCTGACCACCGTGCGCGATCGCAGGAACGCCGACGGGGTGCGCCATGACGCCGCCGACCACCTGACCCGCATCTGCGCCATCCTGCAGACCCGCACCGGCCATGATTTCAACCGATACAAGAAGAACACCCTGATCCGGCGCATCCAGCGGCGGATGCAGGTGCGCCAGGTGGCCGAGGTCCCCGAATACATCGATCTGTTGCGCAAGGACGAGGTCGAGGTCCGCCATCTGTTCCGCGACCTGCTCATCAACGTCACCCAGTTCTTCCGCGATCCGGCCGCCTTCGACGCCCTGGCGCGCGAGGCGATTCCGGCCATCGTCGACGGACGCGGCCCCGACAAACAGATCCGGCTGTGGATTCCGGGCTGCTCGACCGGCGAGGAGGCGTACAGCCTGGCGATCCTGGTGGCCGAACGGATGCGCGAGAAGGGGGTGGTGTCGCGGGTGCAGATCTTCGCGTCCGACATCGACGAGGAGGCGCTCGACGTCGCCCGGGTCGGCCGCTATCCGGAGACCATCGCCAAGGACGTCTCGCCGGAGCGCCTGGCCCGCTTCTTCACACCGGCCGACGGCGGCTTCGCCATCAACAAGGACATCCGCGACATGTGCGTCTTCTCGATGCACAGCGTCATCAAGGACCCGCCGTTTTCCAAGATCGACCTGATCTCGTGCCGCAACCTGCTCATCTATCTGGGCGCCGACCTGCAGGCCAAGCTCATTCCCATCTTCCACTACGCCTTGAAGCCCCACGGCTTCCTGCTTCTCGGCACCTCCGAGAACATTTCCCAGCACGGCCGCCTGTTCAAGGCGGTGGATTCCGGCAACCGTCTGTTCCAGCGCCGCGACGTCCCGTCCCCGCACGACCTGCAATTCCCGCTCAACACGCCGGCGGCGTTCCAGCCCGATGCGCGGGCTCCGGCGCGGCGGGCCACCGAGGTCGAGCGCGAGGCCCAGGACCGGCTGGTCGAACGCCTGATCCTCGACAACTACGCCCCCGCCTTCGCGGTGGTGACCGAGAACGGCGACATCGTCCACGTCTCCACCCGCACCGGCAAATACCTGGAGCTGCCGGCCGGCGCCCCCAATCTGAATGTCGTCGACATGGCCCGTCTGGGTCTGCGCAACGACATCCGCGTCGCCCTGCGGCGGGCGGTGCGCGACCGCCGCCGCGTCGTCCAATCCGGTGTCGAATTCGCGGCCAACGGCGGTCGCCAGGCCATCGACCTGATCGTCCATCCGGTGCCGAACGGCAACCAGTTCATGATCATTTTCCACGACATCGGCACCCTGCGCGCCGAGACCGGGCGGGACGCCGAGGCGCGCCTGACCGTCGCCGAGGGCGACGAGGCGCGTCTCCAGGAGCTGGAAGCCGAGCTGCAGCTGACCCGCGAGCGCCTGCGGACCACCATCGAGGAACTGGAGACCTCGAACGAGGAGCTGAAATCCTCGAACGAGGAGATGGTGTCCATGAACGAGGAACTGCAATCCACCAACGAGGAACTGGAATCCTCGAAGGAGGAGTTGCAGTCCATCAACGAGGAACTGGAGACGGTCAACGTCGAGTTGCGCCACAAGCTGCAGGAACTGTCCCATGCCAACAGCGACCTGCAAAACCTGTTCGACAGCACGGACATCGCCACCATCTTCCTGGGCAACGACCTCAACATCAAGAATTTCACCCCCGCCGCCCGCAAGATCTTCAACCTGATCGAAAGCGACAAGGGGCGGCCGCTGATCGACCTGGCCTCCCGCTTCCCCCTCGACGGGCTCAAGGACCAGGCGGCCAAGGTGATCCGCACGCTGGTGCCGGTGGAGCGCGAGATCGGCGGCGGTGAAAGCCCCGATTTGCTGATGCGCGTCGTGCCCTACCGCACCGTCGAGAACGTCATCGAGGGCGTCGTGCTGACCTTCGTCGACGTTTCCCGCCTGAAGCGGGCCGAGCGTCGGCTGGCCGGCAGCGAGGCCCGCTATCGGGCGTTGATGCAGGGCGCCCACGAGGCGGCGATGGTGTTCACCCTCGACGACGGCCGGCCCGGCGTCATGCAGGAGGGCAACGAGGCCGCCCGCAAGCTGCTGGGCTACGACGAGGACGAGATGTTGGGCAAGCGGCCGGGCGACATCCTGGCCGCCGACGCCGATCTCTCCGGCTTGGTGGCCGAGCTCGAGGGCAAGGGCAAGGTGACGGCCGAGCGCGCGTACCGCGCCAAGGACGGCACCCTGATTCCCGTCGAGGAGCGCTCGTCGCTGGTCGGGGTGGGCGAACAGCGGCTCATCATCGTGCAGGCCCAGGACATCCGCGAGCGCCGCGAGAACGAAAACCGCCGTGAGCTGTTGATGCGCGAACTGCAGCACCGGGTCAAGAACACCATGGCCACCGTCACCGCCATCGTCGCCCATACCGGCCAGCGGACCCAGGACTTCGCCACTTTCAAGAGCCAGCTCGACGGTCGGCTGCGCGCGCTCGCCGACGCCCATGGCCGCCTGACCCAGACCAACTGGGGGCCGGTCCCGCTCCGGGACATCGCCGAGGATGCGCTGCGCGCCTATGCCGCCGACGCCCGGCGGGTCAGCGTGACCGGCGACGACGTCCTGGTGTCGCCCCGGGCGGCGCTGACCCTGACCATCGCCTTGCATGAACTGGCGACCAACGCCGCCAAGCACGGCGCCCTGGCGGTGGACGCGGGGCGGGTCCGTCTCGGCTGGCGCCCATCGGGCCAGGACCTGGAGATCGCCTGGGAGGAGCAGGGCGGCCCCAGGGTGCCGGCCCGGCCCGGGCGCGGCTTCGGGCGCTATCTTCTCGAGAAGGGCATCGCCCACGACCTCGACGGCAGGGTCGAGTTGCGGTTCGACCCCGATGGCCTGCGTTGCTTCATCCATATCCCGCCGGAGCACTTGGCGTCGCCGGGCAACAACAAGGGGCATTAGGGAGGACGGCCATGCGCATCCTGCTGGTGGAGGACGAGTTCATCGTGGCCATGGCCCTCGAGGCGGTCATCGACGCGCTGGGCCACGACGTCGTCGGCCCGGTGGCGACCGTCGATGCGGCGCTGTCGGCCCTGTCCGACGGCCCCGCCCCCGAGGCGGCGATCGTCGATCTCAACCTGCGCGGCCGCCCGTCGCTGCCGGTGGCCGAGGAACTGACCCGCCGCAATATCCCGTTCGTCTTCGCCACCGGCTACGAATTGGACCGGGTGGTGCAGGGACGGTTCCCCGAGGCGCGGTGGCTGCGCAAGCCCTATACCGACCGCCAGATCGGCGCCTGGCTGGCCGAGACCCTTCCCGGCGGTCGCCAAGATTGACCGGGCGGCGGGGGCTCGACCGCCGCCGCCCATCGCCGCTATAACTCCCCGGAACCAACGGACGGGGACGACCACCATGACCGCCACCCTTCACGGCATCAAGGCCTGCGACACCATGAGGAAGGCCGTTCATTGGCTGGACGCGGCCGGCATCGCCTATGTCTTCCACGACTTCAAGACGGCGGGGGTGACGCGCGAGGCGCTGGAGCGGTGGTGCGACGCCCGCGGCTGGGAAAAGGTGCTGAACCGTGCCGGCACCACCTTTCGCAAGCTGCCCGAGGAGGCGCGGGTCGGGCTCGACCGCGCCAAGGCCATCGCCCTGATGCTGGAGCAGCCGTCGATGATCAAGCGGCCGGTGCTGGAGACCGGCGGTCGGGTCGAGATCGGCTTCTCGCCCGAGCGCTACGCGGCCATCGTTTTCGAGTGACGACCATGAAAGCGGCCACCCACAGCGGCACCTTCCATGCCGACGACGCCTTCGCCTTCGCCATCCTGGCCGCCGCCACCGGCGGCGCCGTCGAGCTGGCGCGCAGCCGCGACGCCGCCGTCCTGGCCGCCGCCGACGTGGTGTTCGACGTGGGCGGCATCTTCGATCCCGCTACCGGCCGCTACGACCACCACATGCGCGACAAGCCGCTGCGGGCGCCGGGCGAGCCGTTCAGCTCGGCCGGGCTGGTGTGGCGCGACTTCGGCGCCGACGCCGTGCGGGCGCTGGTGCCCGCCGCGTCCCCGGAGGCGGCGGCGCGGATCGCCGCCATGGTCGACCGGACCTTGATCCGCGACGTCGACCTGATGGACAACGGCGCCATGACGCCGGTGCCGGGGCATTTCTCGTCGGTGCTGGAGAGCTTCAACCCGACCTTCGCCGAGGACGGCCCGGACGAGGATACCGCCTTCCGGCGGGCCTCCGATCTGGCCGGGCTGGTGCTGGCCCGCGCCTGCGCCCACGCCCACGCCGCCGTGCTGGCCGAGGCGACGGTTGCCGAGGCGGCGGCGCGGACCGACGATCCCCGCGTCATCGTCCTGGAGACCCGGGTGCCGTGGGAGGACGCGGTGTTCGCCCTCGGCCTGGAGGCGGCGCTCTATGTGGTGCGGCCGGCCGGCGACGCCTGGACCTGCAGCGCGATACCCCCCGACCGCGGCTCGTTCGACCAGCGGCGGCCGCTGCCCGACGAATGGGCCGGGTTGCGCGACGACGCCCTGGCGGCGGTGACCGGCGTCGCCGACGCCACTTTCTGCCATCCGGCCCGCTTCGTCTGCGGCGCCCGCTCGCGCGAGGGCGCGGTGGCGCTGGCGCGGCTGGCGGCGGGATAGATCACCGCGCGACGATCATCCAGGCGTGGCCGGCGGGGAAGCCGGCGACGACGAACTGGGCGTGTTCCACCGACGGGGCGTTGACGATCAGGAAGGGACGGCCGTCCTTGAGGACGGTGAACTCGGGGTGCTTGCCGGAGCGGGCGGCCGGGGCGGCGGTGCGGTGGAACGAGGCGGCGGCGGAGCGGAGCATCTGCAACATGGGAGGGGTCCTTCACCTTCCGTCGTCGGCCCGATGTCGGCGGCGGTACTCCCATGAAGGTATGCCGTCGGGCCGGAGAATAAAGGCTATCTCCAACGGGGCGGACACCATCGCGCCAGGTTACCGAGAAAGCGTGTGCTCCACCCATCGCCGCAGTTCGCCGGCCGGCAGGGCGCCGTTGACGCGGGCCAGCTCGCGGCCCTGGCGGAACAGGATCAGGGTGGGGATGGACTGGATGCGGAAGCGCTGGGCCAGCATCGGCTCGGCGTCGGTGTCCACCTTGGCGAGGCGCAGGCGGGGCTCCATCTCGCCGGCGGCGGCCTCGAACACCGGCGCCATGGCCCGGCAGGGGCCGCACCACGGTGCCCAGAAATCCACCAGCAGCGGCAGCGGCGCGTTGGCGTGGACGTCGAAGCGGGCGGCGGTCAGCGCCAGCGGGTGGCCGGCGAACAGCGGATGCTTGCAGGCTCCGCACTTGCCGCCCTGGCCGAGCCGCACCACCGGGACCCGGTTGGGGCGGTCGCAATGGGGGCAGGGAAGGATGAGGTCGTCGGTCATGGTGCCCACGATATAGGGGGAAATCGCCGACGGGGAAGGGGGCGGGCGGCCGCGATCAACCGCCCCGCACGCACCTGGCGTGGTTGTTGATCCGGAGCACGTCGCCCTGGGGGCCGGCGCCCTTGGGCAGGCGCGATTGGTCGCCGGCCTTGGGGCTGGAGCGCTGGGCGCCGGCCCCGTGCACGTCCATCAGCACCATGCCGGTGGTGTCGCGGATCGATTCCGGCCCGCCCATGCCCGGAGGCCCCATCCTCGGGCCGCCGCCGCGCGGCCCGCCCCGGGGCATGTATCCGAGGGCGCGGCCGAAGGCGATGTAGACCGCGAAATCGCCGGGCCGGCGGCCGTCCAGGTGGGTGGTGGAGGTCCAGAAGAACGGCCAGTCCCGCCGTCCCTCGTCGTCGCGGATCTCGCTGATGGCGAACACCGGGTCGATGGCCGCCGAGCCGGTGGCGTCCGGCGAGCGGCTGTAGTCGACGATGCTGTGCAGTTCCTTGGCATTGGGCAGGCGCCAGTCGGCGTGGCCGGCCAGCTCCAGTCCCTCGCACCAGGCCAGGGCGCCTTCCCAATCCAGGCCCCCGCCGCTGTCGGCCGTGGTCCAAGTCAGGCCGGTGGCGCGGTCGGTGACGGTGCCATCGCCGGCGTCGGCGAAGTCATTGCGGGCATAGGCCGGATTGCCGCGCACGTAGCGGGCGTACCAGCCGCGCCGACCCGGGCCGCCGTCCTGGGGATAGCCCTTGATGCGGCCGTCGGCGAAATTGACCCCGAAGAACGCCGCCCGGCCGTCCATCACCCGGCCGCCATAGGCGGTGGCGGTCACGTACTGGGCGTCGATGTAGCGGCCCCGGGCCGGATACTCGAAGGCGAAGGCCCCGGTGTCCAGGTAGGGGCGGGCGTCGGCGGGGGCTCCGCCGCGGCCGGGACCGGCGGTGCCGGTGGCGCCATCGAAACGGATCAGCGAGTAAAGCTCCTTGATCGTCGGCACCCGCCAGTCGGCATGGCCGCCGGCGCGGGCGCGGGCGGCGTCGGCCGGGGCGCCGGCGAACGAGATGTCGCGGTGGAACGCCCGTTCCCACATCAGGCCGGTCACCAGGTCGGAAACGGTGCCGTCGCCGTTGTCGCGCAGGCGCGGCTGCGTGCCTTCGACCTGCGCGTCCTGGCCGAAGAACCGCGCTCCCGGCCGGGGACAGGCGATCGGGCCGGAATCGTCGTAGCAGCGCGCCTGGCCGGTATCGACGACCGGGTAGTCGGCCGCCACCGCCGGCATAGACAGGATCAAGGCCGCCAGGGCCACCGCCGCGCGCATGGATGTCTCCCCCCGTTCCTTCGCTCGGTCACCCTAGTGCACTGATTCACTCAGATGGTATACCGACCATCTGAATGAATCAGTGCACAATTCTTTGATTTTGTGGGCCGATTCACCAGACCGATGGTTCAGGCCCCTGAACCTTCGGTCTGGATCGGACCACTAGCAGGGCACCGTCCGGTTGGGCAACGGTAGGGCGTCATCGCCGAAACAGGGAATGATGAATATTTGGGCGGGCGCGAGCGGATGCATTTTTCGAGGGCTGTCATGCATCTGAAATGAGGTATCTGACTTGCCCGAAATCAACGCCGTCGGCTATATCCTCGGTATAAATCAGGAAGTCCTAATGGTGGTGTGCTGGAAAGGATGCGGGCGATGGCGGTTCTGGAATGGCACGAAGGCCTGAACGTGGGCGTCGGCTTCATGGACGACGACCACGCCGAGGCTGCCGCGTTGATCAACGAGTTGGCCGAGGCCAGCGGCGTGGCGCGGGTGGAGGCGCTGCGGCATTTCATCGACCACTGTCGCGAGCACTTCGCCCGCGAGGAGGAGTTGATGAAGGCCACCGGCTTCTTCGCCCTCGGCTGCCATGCCGGCGAGCACCAGCGGATGCTGGCCGAACTGGCGGACATCCTGTCGCGGATCGAGGCCGGCCAGGTGCTGGACGACTACTTTCGGCGTGAACTGCCGGGGTGGCTGATGATCCATCGCAACACCATGGATGCCGTCACCGCCCAGTTCGCCCGCCAAGCCGGCTACGACGCCGACTGATCGGTGCCCAATTCGTTGATTTTGTGGGCCGATTCACAAGACGAAGGTTCAGGCCCCTGAACCTTCGTCTGGATCGGACCACTAGGGCTGGTCCTGTGGGCCGATGTCCGGCTCGGGCTCGAACAGTCCCAGGCCGTCGTCGGATTCGGGTTCCGCCGCCGGCGTCTCGCCCAACTGGTCCTGCTCCATGCGCTGGCGGCGTTGCAGGTCGGTATCGGGCTGTTCCGGCGTCTGCCCCATCTGCTGCACCTCGCCGAGCCCGAGCGCGGCCAGGGTCCGCTGGTCGATGCGCCCCGAGGCCTGGATGTCCTGATCGCGCTGGAAGCTTCGGAGCGCCTGGGCGGTGCGGCGTCCCCACATGCCGTCCACCTGGCCGACGTCGTAGCCCCGGTCCTGCAGGTTCCGCTGGATGTCCTGCACCACGTCGGGCGACACCGACTGCATCATCATGCCTTGCTGCTGGCCGCGCTGCTGGATGGGCCGATAGGGCTCGGTCTGCTGGCGCTGCATCTGCCGCTGCTGGCCCGCTCCCATCCCGGCCTGCTGGCCGGGCGGCTGGATGCCGAGCGCGGCGAGGGTCTGGCGGTCGAGCTGGCCGCTTTGGGACAGCCCCTGGTCGCGCTGGAAATTGCGCAGGGCCGACTGGGTGGAGTCGCCCCACATGCCGTCGACCGGGCCGACATCATAGCCGCGGTCGCCCAGGCGCTGCTGGACCCGCTGCAGGAAGTCGGAGGATACCGACTGCGGCCGCTGGGCCTGCTGCTGGGCCTGGCCCGGTCCCGGATACTGCTGGGCGGTGGGGGTGGCCGGCCCGGCGGAGCCGCTGGGGGTGCTGGCGGCCTGCTCCTCGCCTCCGCCCATCCATTGGCAGGCGGCGAGCGACAGCGCGATGGCCGCGGTGGCCAGGACGGGCTTGGCCCTCCTCATCATGGTCTCCTCCTCCTTCAGGGACGCATCCTCCTGGGCGAACGTCCCCGGCACAGTCCGCGTTCGCGGCGAGGAGGGCTTAGGCCGAAGGGAGGGGGGCGGTCGCGCGATCGAGCCAGGCGCGGGTGGCGGTATCCACCAGCGGGCCGATCTCGGCGGCGACGCGGGCGTGGTAGGCGTCGACGAAGGCCCGCTCGCCGGCGGTCAGCAATGCCGCGTCGATCAAGGCGCGGTCGTAGGGGACCAGCGTCAGGGTCTCGAAGCGCAGCATGCCGCGCTCGGCGCCCGGCACGTCGGCCTCGGCGACGGCGACCAGATTCTCGATGCGGATGCCGTAGGCGCCGGTCTTGTAGTAGCCGGGCTCGTTGGACAGGATCATGCCCGGCTTGAGCGCCACCGGCAACACACCGGACTTGGAGATCCGTTGCGGCCCCTCGTGTACCGACAGGAAGCTGCCGACGCCGTGGCCGGTGCCGTGGTCGTAGTCCAGTCCCTCGGACCACAGGGCGGCGCGCGCCAGCACGTCCAACTGGTGGCCGGCGGTGCCGGCCGGGAACAGCGCCGTCGACACTGCGATATGCCCCTTGAGCACCAGGGTGTAGCGGCGGCGCTCCTCGTCGCCGGCCGGGCCGATGGCGACCGTACGGGTGACGTCGGTGGTGCCGTCCAGGTACTGGGCGCCGGAATCCAGCAGGAACAGCGCGCCCTTTTCCAGCCTGCGATTGGTGGCCGGGGTCGAGCGGTAGTGGACGATGGCGCCATTGGGGCCGGCGCCGGCGATGGTGGGGAAGGACAGTCCCCGGAACAGCTCGCCCCGGCGGCGGAAGTCCTCCAGCCGGTCGGCGGCGGCCAGCTCGTCGACGCCCTCGCGCCCGTCCAGCCAGGCCAGGAAGCGGACCAGCGCGGCGCCGTCGCGGCGGTGGGCGGCGCGCGCGCCGGCCAGTTCCACCTCGTTCTTGCAGGCCTTGGGCAGGGCGCAGGGATCGGCGGCCCGATCGACGCGGGCACCGGCGGCGCGCAGGCGCTCGGCGACGGCGAAGGGGGCGGTGGCGCGGTCGATCCGCACCAGCCGGTCCGTGAGCGCGTCCAATGCCGCCGGCAACTCGGCGGGCGGACGGATCGCCACCTCGGGGCCGAGATGGGCGGCAAGGCCGGCCGACGGCTTGGCCGGATCGAGGAACAGTTCGACGCGGGCGTCGGCATGCAGGATGGCGAAGCACAGCGGCAGCGGCGTGAACTCGACGTCGTCGCCGCGGATGTTCAGCAGCCACGCCACCGAGGCCGGATCGGACAGCACCGCCGCGTCGATCCGCTCCTCGGCCAGGATCGTCGCCACGTCGGCCCGCTTGTCGGCGGCGGCGCGGCCGGCATGCTCGACGGCGTGCGGCACCACCGGCGCCAGCGGCGGGCCGGGCCGGTCGGTCCACAAGGTGTCGACGGGATTGGTCTCGCAGGGGACCAGATCCGCCCCGGCGCGGTCGCAGCCGTGGCGCAGGGTGTCGACCTGGTCGGGGGTGTGCAGCCAGGGATCGAAGCCGATGCGCTGGCCCTTGCGGAGGACCTCGCCCAGCCAGCGCCCGGGCGGCTCGTCGATCAGGTGCATGGGTTCGAAGCGGACGGTGTCCACCTCGGCGCGGACCTGCAGCGTGTAGCGGCCGTCCACGAAGATGGCGGCCCGCTCCTTCAGCACCACCGCCATGCCGGCCGAGCCCGAGAAGCCGGTCAGCCATTCCAGCCGGCGGGCGCGCGGCGCCACGTATTCGCCCTGGTGCTCGTCGGCGCGCGGCACGACGAAGCCGTCCAGCTTGCGGTGCAGCAGCTCGGCCCTGAGCGCCTCCAGGCGTTCGAAGCCGGTGGGGCCGGGCGAGGGCGGGGCGGAAGGTTCGGGCAGGGACGTGTCGCTCATGACAGGAACTTAAGGCGCGGGGCGGTCATGGGCAAGCTACCGCCCGATCACCAGCGTCGCCCAGCCGTCGATCCTGAAGCGGTGCTTGAGGTGCAGGCCCTGGCGCTCGTGGACGCCCATCACCATGCGCTCCTGCCATTCCAGCAGCCCCGACAGCACCGCCACCCCGTCGGGGGCCAGGTGGTCGGCCAGCGCCGGGGCGAACCTCATCAGCGGCCGGGCAAGGATGTTGGCGACGATGATGTCGAAGGGCCGCGCCTTGGCGAGAACCGGGTTGCGGTAGCCGTCGCTGACCACCGCGCCGAAGCGCGCGGCGACGCCGTTGAGCCGCGCGTTGAGGTTGGCCACCTTGACGGCCATGGGGTCGATGTCGGTGGCCAGCACGTCGGCCGCCCACATCTTGGCCATGGCGATGCCGAGGATGCCCGAGCCCGCGCCCAGGTCCAGCGGCCGCGCGAAGCGGCGCCTCTTGCCCAGGGCGTCGAGCGCCAGCAGGCAGCCGCGGGTGGTGGCGTGCTCGCCCGAGCCGAAGGCGGCGCCGGCATCCACCTTCAACTCGACGCGGCCGGCCGGCACCATGCCGTCCCAGTGGGTGCCGCGCACGAAGAAGCGGCCGGCGTCGATGGGCGGAAAGTCGCGCATGTTCTCCAGCACCCAGTCCACGTTGGGCACCCGCTCGATCTCGAGAGCCGGCAATTCCGCCCCCGTGGCGGCCGCCACCGCCGACAGCGCCGCCACGATCGCCGCGCGGTCGGGCGGCGTGCGCGAATAGCCTTCCAGGTGCCACGGGCAGTCGCCGTCGGAAATGCCCGACTTGTCCTCCATGAACATGGTCACCGATTCGGCGAAGCGTTCGAACACCTCCTCGAACACCGGCAGCGCCTCGGGCTCGACGGTCAGGTGAAGGCGCCAGACATCGGGGAAGACGGGGGCCATGGCGGATTCTTTCTCTAGTCCTCGGAGGAAATGGGCCTACACCAGCTCGACGAAACTCTCCAGCACCTTCTTGGTGCCGGCCTTGTCGAAGGCGATTTCCAGCTTGTCGCCGTCGACGGCGAGGACGGTGCCGTTGCCGAACTTGGCGTGGAAGACGCGGTCGCCGGGGTCGAAGCCGGCCGGCTGGGGCGTGCGGGCCGACACCTTCCACGAGCTGGCCTCGATGGTGGGCGGCGTCCGCCTTCCATGCGAGCCGCCGCCCCAACTCGCCGACGCCTCGGCGAGGCCGCCGCCGTAGAGGCCGCGCTCGGCCTGGCGCACCACGTGGTCGTCGGGCAGTTCGTCGAGGAAACGGGACGGCAGGCTGGCCTGCCACTGGTTGTAGATGCGGCGGTTGGCGGCGAAGGTGACCATCACCCGCTTGCGGGCCCGGGTCAGGCCGACATAGGCCAGCCGGCGCTCCTCCTCCAGTCCGCTCTGGCCGGCTTCGTCCAGCGCGCGCTGGTGGGGGAACACCCCTTCCTCCCAGCCGGGCAGGAACACCGAATCGAATTCCAGCCCCTTGGCGCCGTGCAGCGTCATGATGGTGACCTTGTCGACGTCGGTCTTTTCGTCGTTCTCCATCACCAGGGCGACGTGCTCCAGGAAGCCTTGCAGGGTGTCGAACTCCTCGAGTGCGTGGACCAGTTCCTTGAGGTTCTCCAGCCGGCCCGGCGCCTCGGGGCTCTTGTCGTTGCGCCACATCTCGGTGTAGCCGGATTCGTCCAGGATCTGGGCGGCCAGGTCGGGGTGGGCGGTGGTGTCCAGAAGCGACCGCCAGCGCAGCACGTCGTCGCAGAACCGGGCCAGCGCGCCGCGCGCCTTGGGTTTCAGCTCGTCGGTCTCCGCCAGCAGCCGTGCCGCCTCGAACAGCGGCAGCGAACGCGCGCGGGCGGTCAGGTGGATGGTCTGCAGCGCCGCGTCGCCCAGCCCGCGCTTGGGCAGGTTGACCACCCGCTCGAAGGCCAGGCCGTTGTCGGGCGATTCCACCAGCCGCAAATAGGCCAGGGCGTCGCGGATTTCCTGGCGCTCGTAGAAGCGGGGGCCGCCGATGACCCGGTAGGGGACGCCGGTGGTGATCAGCCGCTCCTCGAATTCGCGGGTCTGGAAGCCGGCGCGGACCAGGATCGCCATGGTGGCCAGGCTGTCTCCGGCCCGGTGCAGCGCCTCGATCTCCTCGACCACCGCCCGGGCCTCCTGGGCGCCGTCCCATACGCCCTTGACCCGGACCTTCTCGATGTCGGCGTGGTCGTGGGCGAGGCCGGGGCGCAAGGTCTTGCCCAGCCGGCCGGCATTGTTGGCGATCAGATGCGAGGCGGCGGCCAGGATGTGCGGCGTCGAGCGGTAGTTGCTTTCAAGCCGCACGACGCGGGCGCCGGGGAAGTCGCGCTCGAAGCGCAGGATGTTGCCGACCTCGGCGCCGCGCCACGAATAGATCGACTGGTCGTCGTCGCCGACGCAGCAGATGTTCTTGTGCTTCTGGGCCAACAGGCGCAGCCACAGATACTGGGCGACGTTGGTGTCCTGGTACTCGTCCACCAGCAGGTAGCGGAACTGCTCCTGGAAGTGGGCCAGGACGTCGGGCTGGGTCAGGAACAGGGTCAGGCAGTGCAGCAGCAGGTCGCCGAAGTCGCAGGCATTCAGGGCCCGCAGGCGTTCCTGGTACAGCCGGTAGAGATCCTGGGCGCGGCCGGCGGCCTGCTCGCTCTCGTCCTCGGCGCCCAGCTTGTCTGGGGCCTTGCCGCGGTCCTTCCAGCGCTGGATGGTCGCCATCAGCGCCTGGGCCGGCCACTTCTTGGTGTCGACGTGCTCGGCCTCCATGACCTGCTTCAACAGGCGCAACTGGTCGTCGGAATCGAGGATGGTGAAGTTGGACTTCAGCCCCACCGCCTCGGCGTGGCGGCGCAGGATGCGGACGCACAGGCTGTGGAAGGTGCCCAGCCACACTCCCTCGGCCACCGGGCCGACCAGACCGAACACGCGCTCCTTCATCTCGCGCGCCGCCTTGTTGGTGAAGGTCACCGCCAGGCACTGCCACGGCTGCGCCTTGCGGCCGGCCAGGATGTGGGCCAGGCGCGCGGTCAGCACCCTGGTCTTGCCGGTGCCGGCCCCGGACAGCACCAGGACCGGGCCGTCGGTGGCGGTGACCGCCTCGTGCTGTTCGGGGTTGAGGCCCCTGAGCCATGGCGCGTCCGGCGGCACCGGGGCGCCCGCGGCGGCGGCGTCGGTGGGGCGGAAGGGATCGGGGATGTCGTCGTCGAGGGCGAAAGGATCGGACATGATGGGAATATAGTGGGAACAGAGGGGCGTGTCACCCGCGCCGGCACGGTGTATGGTGGCGGCCATGGACAGTTTCGTCACCACCGTCTTCGTCCTCACCTATCTCGGCATGGCCCTGGGCCGGGTGCCGGGGCTCAAGCTCGACCGCACCGGCATCGCGCTCCTGGCGCTGGTGGCGCTGCTGGCGTCGGGGGCGACCGAGGTGGGGCGGATGGGGCAGGCCATCGACGCCGCCACCATCCTCTTGCTGTTCGCCCTGATGATCGTCTCGGCCCAGTTCCAGGAGGCCGGCATCTACGGCTGGGTGGCGGCGCGGGTGGCGGCGACGCCGGGCTCGGCCGACCGGCTGCTGGCGGCGGTGGTGCTGTCGGCGGGGGTGCTGAGCGCGGTCCTGGCCAACGACATCGTGGTGTTCGCCATGACGCCGGTGGTCGCCGAGGGCATCCGCCGGCGCGGGCTCGACCCCCGGCCCTATCTGCTCGGCCTGGCGGGCGGCGCCAATGCCGGCTCGGCCATGACCATCATCGGCAATCCCCAGAACATCCTCATCGGTCAGGTGGGCGGGCTGGACTTCTGGGCCTTCCTGCTCGCCTGCGGCGTGCCGGGGCTGGCGGCGCTGGGCATCGTGTGGGCGGTGGTCCGCCGCCTGTGGCGGCGGGAACTGGCCGCCCTGCCGGTGCCGTCGCCGGCCGAGCCGCCGCCGCCGCCCGACCGCTGGCAGGGCGGCAAGGGCATCGTCGCCGTGGCGGCCCTGCTGGCGCTGTTCGCCACGCCGCTGCCGCGCGAGGTCGGCGCGCTGGTGATCGCGGCGCTGCTGCTGCTGTCGCGGCGGCTGGGCAGCCGGGACATGATCGGGGCGGTGGACTGGCATTTGCTGCTGCTGTTCGCCTGCCTGTTCGTGGTCACCGACACCTTCGCCGCCACCGGCCTGGCGGGACGCGGCATCGAAACGCTGGCCGAGGCCGGCCTGTCGCCCGAGCGGCTGGGGGTGATGGCGCCCTTGCTGCTGGCGGCGTCCAACACCATCGGCAACGTGCCGGCCATCATGCTGGTGCTGTCGGTGTGGCCGGTATCGGGCGAGGGGGCGCTCTACGGGCTGGCCGTGCTGTCCACCCTGGCCGGCAACCTGCTGCTCGTCGGCAGCCTGGCCAACATCATCCTCGCCGAGCGGGCCGCCGCCGCCGGCGTGCGGCTGTCCTTCGCCGACTTCGCCCGCGCCGGCATCCCCATGACGCTGATTTCCATGGCATGGGCGTCGGCCTGGTTGCTGGCCTGGGGCTGGGTCACGCCCTGAGGCGGGTTTCCACCTTGAACCCCTGGGTCATGGCCGCCAGCAGGATGTCGGCGCAGGCCCTGGCGTCGGACAGGGCCTGGTGGTGCTCGAGCTCCAGCCCCAGATGGGCGCAGACGTCGGGCAGGCGGTGGCGGGGCAGGTGCGGCCAGGTCCGGCGGGCGGCCTGGACCGTACAGACGAACTGCTTGCCGGGCGACGGCAGCCCGTGGGCGGCGCAGCATCCCTCCAGGACGCCCCGGTCGAAGGGGGCGTTGTGGGCGGCCAGGAAGTCCGCGTCGGCGACCAGCGGGGCGATCTCGGGCCAAAGCGCGCCGAAGTCGGGGGCGTGCTCGACGTCGACCCAGCGGATGCCGTGGATATGGGTGAACAGGATGCGCCTGCGTGGCGGCCGGATCAGGTGGTGGACGGCATGGGTCACGATGCCGTCCCGCACCGCCACCAGCGCCACCGCGCAGGCGCTGTCGCGGCCGTGGTCGGCGGTCTCGAAGTCGATGGCGACGAAGCGGCTCATGGCGCCGTCGCCGTCGGCGGCGGCAGGGCGGGGCGGGGTTCGCGGCGGCCGGCGCGCAACAGGAATCCCTGGGCGAGGCTGCGGTACAGGGGCTTGGGGCAGACGAACCGCGACACCGCGAAGGCGATGAAGGATGACGCCATCAGCGGCAGGATCAGGTCGTGGTTGTCGGTCATCTCCATGACGATGACCACCGCCGTGATCGGCACCTGCACCACGCCGGTGAAATAGGCGGCCATGCCCAGGATGATGGTCGCCGCCAGCGGCAGTTGGAACATGCCGGCCAGCCAGTCGCCCAGCCCGGCGCCCACCGCCAGCGACGGCGCGAAGATGCCGCCCGGCAGGCCGCTGAGATAGGACAGCACCGTCGCGGCCAGCTTCATCAGGCCGAAGGCTTCGGGCAGGGTGCCGGACTGCTCGATCAGCGTCCTGGCCTCGTCGTAGCCGGTGCCGTAGATGGTGTTGCCCGACAGCGCCCCCAGCACCGCCATGCCGAGGCCGCACAGGGCCGCCACGCGGATGGGATGGGCCTTGACGACCTCGCCGGCGCGGCCGGGCAGGCCGGCGGCGAAGGTGGTCAGGATGCGCGAGAAGCCGCCGCCCAACAGGCCGCCGGCGACCCCGCAGACCAGCACCACCTTCCAGATCTCGGCGAAGGGCAGCGTGGCGCTGGAATGGCCGAAATAGGTGTAGTTGCCCACCAGCGCCATGGAGGTCAGGCCGGCGATGATCACCGCCGTCAGCACGGTGCCGCTGGTGCGTTCCTCGAAGGACCGCGACAGCTCCTCGATGGCGAAGACGATGCCGGCCAGCGGCGTGTTGAAGGCGGCGGCGATGCCGGCGGCGCCGCCGGCCAGGATCAGGGTGCGGTCGATCTGTCCCTGCGGCAGGCGGACGATGCGCCCCATGGTATGCATGAGCGCGGCGCCGATCTGCACCGTCGGCCCCTCGCGGCCCACCGAGGCGCCCGAGGCCAGCGCCAGGGAGGTCAGGGCGATCTTGGCCGCCGCGATGCGCACCGACATCACCGACCGCCGCTGGGCGATCTGCGGCAGTTGCAAGGCGGCGATGGTCTGGGGGATGCCGCTGCCCTCGGCGCCGGGGAAGAAGCGGCGCGTCCCCCACACCACGGCGGCGAAGCCGGCCGGCGTCACCACGAAGGGCACCAGCGGATGCATTCCGGCCAGCCAGCGGAACAGATGGTCGGCCCGCAAGGCGGCTTCGGCGAACAGGATGGCGGCCAGACCGACGGTGAGGGCGCCCACCCACAACATCAGCCGCCAGCGCCACACCAGCAGCCGGAAACGGGAACGACGGAGGGATTTGACGAAGCGGGTCATGTGCGGAATATGAGAAAAATCTAAGATTACTTCCTCGGGACGCCGTGGCGCAATACGTATGGTCCGTTCACGGCGGTGTCGCCGCGCGACGACGGCCGCCGGGGCGCTATCCGTTCATGGACGGCTAGATGGGAAGCGGGAGGGCGAGGCGTCAGACCGTCCCGGTCAGCCCTCGTCGAAGTCGATCTCGCCCGAGGACGACAGGTCGTCCTGGGTCCGGACCTGGTTCCGCCCCTGGCGCTTGGCGTGGTAGAGCGCCTCGTCGGCGCGGTGGACGAAGGCGCCCAGGGTCTCGCCGAACTCGTATTCGGCGGCGCCCACCGACAGGGTGACCTGGCCCAGCACCTGGCCGGTGCGGCGGTTCATGACCTTGCGGTCGGCCACCTGACGGCGGATGGAATCGGCGACCTTGACGGCGTCCTGGAGGCGGGCGTCGGGCAGCACGACGCTGAATTCCTCGCCGCCGTAGCGGGCGGCGGTGTCCTTCCCCTTGATGCAGTTCGAGATGGTCCTGGCGACCAGCTTCAGCACCTGGTCGCCCAGCATGTGGCCGTGATGGTCGTTGAACTGCTTGAAGTGGTCGACGTCGATCATCAGCAGCGACAGGAAGCGGTGATCCTCCTCGGCCTCCAGGGCCGCCTCGCGCAGCGCGATGTCGAACAGCTTGCGGTTGGCCAGGCCGGTCAGGGCGTCGGTGGTGGCCTCGCGCTTGAGTTGGTCGAGGTCCTCGCGCAGGCGCGCCACCTCGTTGGACGAGGTCGCCAGGCGCTCCTCCAGCTGGCGGTTGACGGCCATCATCAGCTTGGTCTCGTTGAGCACGGTGCCGACCAGCTTGGCCAGGTCGGCCGGGGCCGGCGCCCGGTCCAGCTCGCCCGTGAAGCTCTCCAGCGCCGAGCCGTAATTGGCGGCGCCCTCGTTGGCGGTGCTCAGGTATTCCAAGACGCGGACCACCGCGTCCTCGATGCGCTTGCCCACCTCGCGCAGCTCGGCCTCCTGGCGGTCGGTGCCGAAGAAGCGCTCGTAGAGATCGGCGTTGACGTCCTCGGAGAACTTCTGGCCGGCACGCAGGACGCCGTTGATGGCGGCGGTCAGTTCGGGGTTGCGATCGGCGACGAAGGCGTACCAGACCATGAAATTGTGGGGATGGGGCGGCACGCCGTGGCGGTCCATCATGCCGATGGCGGCCCGGGCGCAGTGGGCGGCGATATCCACCGGGTCACTGAACTTCATGGCCATCACGACTCCTCAATAGCATTGCCCGACCGAGCCTTCGGCGCAGATTCGCTTGCCGTCGGTCCAGCGGGCGCCGGACAGGTCGGCGTGCAGGAAATCGGCGCCCTGCAGGCGGGCGCCGGTGAGATCGGCGCCCTTGAGCGTGGCGCGGAAGAACTTGGCGCGCCGGAAGTCGGCGCCCTTGAGCGACGCCTCCGTCAGGTCCGCCTTGGTGAAGTCGCCCTCGACGAAGATTCCTCCGTCCAGCTTGGCGCCTTTCAGCTTGGCCGACACGAACCGCACCCGGTAGGCGTCGGTCCCCGCCAGGTCGGCGCCGGACAGGTCGGCGCGCTGGAAACTGGTTTCGCGCAGCCTTGCCCCCGCCAGCTCATGGCCCGACAGGTCGCGCCCATCGAAATAGCAGCGTTGCCAGTCGATCCCCGGCTCGGCCGGCGCGGTGCAATCCGCGGCGAGCGCGGGGGCGGAAGCCAACAGGCAGAGGATGAGCACGCCAAATCGCATCAGCCTAGGTTTAATCCCCGCCGTGGAGGAGGCAAAGCGTTATTTCCGATCAACCGCCCCCCACGGCATATCGCATCGACGACGGTTTACCGACGGGCCGCGCGGGCTTACCTTTGTCCGAGAGGAAACCAACCGACGGGCGCATTCCCATGGGCAAGACGCAGGCCGACACCATCCTCGAGGAAGCCGAGAAGCTGTGGCTTTCGGGGGAGTTCCAGCAGGCGCGCGAGTGCTGCCGGCGCGCCCGCCTGCTCTATCACGAGAACGGCGACCCGCCCGGCGAGGCGGCGGCGCTGACCCAGCTGGGCGACCTGGAGGCGGAAACCGGCCATTACGTCGCCGCCCGCGAGGCCTATGCCGACGCCCGCAAGCTGTTCGCCATGGACGGCGACCAGCGCGACCAGGCGGGGGTGCTGGTCCGGCTGGGGCAATTGGCCCACCGCGAGGGCCAGATGGACGAGGCGCGGCAGTTCTTCACCTCCGCCCGCGAAATGTACGGCAGCGCCGCCGATCATTCCGGCGTCGCCCACGTGGTCAAGCGCCTGGGCCATATCGAGCGCGACCAGGGCCGGCAGGACCGGGCGCTCGAACTGTACGCCGAGGCGGCCGCGACCTATCGGCGCGGCAACGACACCCTGGGCCAGGCCAACGCTCTGAAGGCCATGGCCATCATGCACCGGCAACTGGGGGCGCTGGACCGCGCCCATGAGGAATACGAGGCGGCGCTCGATCTCTACCGCCAGGCCGGCGACGCCCTGGGCGAGGCGGCCGCCCAGCATGGGCTGGGGCACCTGATGCAGATGGCCGGCAACCGCGTCGACGCCCGCGCCGCCCTCGATTCGGCCCGCCAGACCTATGCCCATGCGGGGCATCTGCGCGGCGAGGCCGAGGCGCTGCTGGATCTGGGCCGGCTGCTGGCGTCGGAGGACCCCGACAAGGCGCGTTCGCAGCTCCGTCACGCGGCGGCCCTGGCCCATCGGGTCGGCGCCCACCGGCTGGTGGAGGACGCCGACAAGGAGCTGTCCAGGCTGGGCTGACGGGATGCCTTTCGTCAGGGCTTCCGGCTGAGGGTGAATGCGCCGCGCAGATCGTTGACCCTGAACCCAGTGGCTCGGTCCTGGGGATACAGGGCCTTCAGGCGGGCGCCGACCTCGGGGGCAATGTCGCCACCGTGGCAGTTGAGGCAGGGATTGCCGGTGGGAATGGCCTTCATGAAGCGGAAGGCGCCATCCACCACCTCGGCCTTGACCAGGGTCTCGGGCTTTTCGCCGGCCGCCTTGCGGGCCTCGAATTCCTCCAGCACCGCCTGCTCCCAGGCGTCGGGGGCATTGGCCCGGTTGCGGAGCTTCAGGCTGGTGCGGCCGACGCTCCAGCCGGTTCGCACCGCGTGGGCGGCGGCGATGGCGGGCGCCTTCTCGTTGCAGACGGTGATGGCGTTGACCGGCCCGCCCTGGGCCATGCCGGCCTCGAGTTCGCCCTTCATCTCGGCGAAGAACGCCTGGACGATGGCGGCGGCCTCCTGCTTGCGGGCGGCCAGGTCCTCGGCATGGGCGTGGGCGGGAACCGCGGCCATGGCGGCGGCCAGGATCACGGGAATGATGCGCATGACGTCTCCTCCTCCTCGGATCATCGTTTTTCCGACGATCTTGCCGGGAACGGAGGCGGGGCCGGTAGTAGCGTGCTACCTCAGGCCCAGTGCTTGTCGATGAAGACGGCGACGAACAGCAGCAGCAGATAGGGAATCGAGGCGGCGAAGTTCCACCCCGCCCATCGGCGGCTGGGATCGGCCACCAGCCGCAGGTTGAGCGCCAGCAGGGTGGCTCCGGCCAGGGCCGCGACCGCCGCGTAGGGAGCGCCCAGCAATTCCAGCGCCACCGGCGCCAGGCTGGCCGCCACCAGCGCCGCCGAGTTGCCGAGGATCAGCCAGGCGGTGCGCTTCTCCCCCGCCACCACCGGCAACATGGGCACGCCGGCGGCGCGGTAGTCGTCGGCCAGCAGGATGGCCAGCGACCAGAAGTGGCTGGGGGTCCACAGGAACAGCACCACCGCCAGCAGGGCCGGCAGCAGCCACTGGGTCGGCTCGACCGCCGCCGCCCCGGCCAGCACCGCGAAGCTGCCGGCGGCACCGCCCCAGACGATGTTGGTCCAGCTGCGCCGCTTCAGCCACACGGTGTAGATCACCGCATAGACGAAGGCGCCCAGGAATAGGTGCAGCGCCACCACCCAGTTGAAGGCCAGCACCGCCACCGCCAGCCCGGCGGCCATCAGGCCGGCGGCCATGGCGAGCGCGGCGGCCGGGGCGACCGCGCCGGTCGCCAGGGGGCGGTGGCGGGTGCGGCGCATGCGGGCGTCGATGTCGCGGTCCCAGACGTGGTTGAACACCGCCGACGCCCCCGACCCCAGCACCATGGCCACGATCAGGGCCAGCGTCGGCGCCAGCCGCACCTCGTCGGCGACGGCGGCGTAGCCGGTGACGGCGGTCAGCGCGATCATGAAGGCGATGCGCAGCTTCATCAGTTCCATGGTCTGGCGCATGGTCATGGCGCACGCCTCCTTCAGGTGTAGACGTGATAGAGCAGCGTGTAGACGACGACCCCGGACGCGCTGACATAGAGCCACAGCGGCAAGGTCACCCGGGCCAGCCCCCGGTGAACGTCGAACCGGCCGCGCAGCGCCCGCCACAGGGTCATGCCGACCAGCGGCGCGATCAGCGCGGCCAGGACCACGTGGCTGACCAGCAGGGCGTAATAGGCCGGACGCACCCAGCCCTGTCCCTTGAACACGAAGATGGGGGCGGTGACGTGATAGGCCATATAGGCCAGAAGGAACAGCCCGCTGACCGCGACTGCCGCCAGCATGACGGTGCGGTGGGCGGTCCGCCGCCCACGCCGGACCAGGATGAACCCGGCCAGCAGCAGCATCAGCGCCAGCGCGTTCAGCGAGGCGGTGACGTGGGGAAGGATGTGGGCGCTCTCCATGGGGCGTCAGCCGCCGGCCATGGCGCCGAACCGGGCGATGGTGGCGGCGTAAAGGGCCACCGCCACCGTCGCCGCCACCGCCAATGTGATCACGATCCGCCGCCGCCTGTTGGTCATGGGTATGGTCCCCTCCGGGTTGTCCGACCACCTCGAAGGGGTATTTGGGGGGGCCGCCGGGGCGGGAAAAGGGGGATAATGTGCATATTGAATTCGCGTTCATCACCGTGACAGCGATTGTTCACGTGCCGCGCCAACGGCGTTCACGTCGCCGGCCTATAAGGGGCATACCTAGGTCAAGGGGGCGGAGACATGGCTAGTGGTTCGCGGCGGGTGCCCTGTTCGGTCACCAAATCGCTCTTTCTGTCCTATGCGGTCATCGCCCTGGCCGCCGCGGCGGTGGCGGCCGGGGCCGCCGGCTCGCTGCGCCTGACCACCGCCCTGGCGGTCGTCGGCGTGGTGGCCGCGACGACCCAGGTCATCTGGCTGCGGCGAGGGTTGCGCAGCGTCGACAAGGCGGTCGCGGCGCTGGACGCCGCCGCCGCCGGGGTGCTCGACCGCCGCATCACCGGCATCCGCGGCCACGGGCGCATGGGCCGCATGCTGCACGACATCAACCGGCTGCTCGACCTGACCGAGGCCTTCACCAAGGAAGCCAACGCGGCCATGGCCTACACCGCCCAGGGCCGCTATTTCCGCAACATCCTGCTGGAGGGGATGGTGGGAGAGTTCGCCGATCACGCCCGCGTCATCAACAGCGCCCAGACCGCCATGGCGGACAAGAGCCGCACCTTCACCGACGAGGCGTCGCGCATCGGCAATTCCATCAAGGAGACCAGCCAGGCCGTCGCCTCGACCGCCACCGAGATGGAAGCCACGGCGCGCCAGATGTCGGACATCGCCGGGCAGGCCAGCGGCCAGTCCGCCCGGGTCGCCCAGGCGGCCGAGGACGCCTCGGCCAACGTGGAGGCGGTCGCCGCCGCCGTCGAGCAGGTGGCGGGCGGCATCCGGCAGGTGGCGTCCAGCATCGAGGACGCCGCTTCGCTGGCCAAGCGAACCGTCGACATGGCCACCACCACCGACGGCGCCATCCGGGGCCTGGCCGACGCCGCCGAACGCATCGGCGAGGTGGTGACGCTGATCAGCGACATCGCCGGCCAGACCAACCTCCTGGCCCTGAACGCCACCATCGAGGCGGCGCGGGCCGGCGAGGCCGGCAAGGGATTCGCGGTGGTGGCCGGCGAGGTCAAGAGCCTGGCCAACCAGACCGCCAAGGCCACCGGCGAGATCGCCACCCAGATCGCCGGCATCCGCGAGGCCACGGAGACCGCGGTCCAGGCGGTGCGCACCATCGCCGGCATGATCCACGACATCGACGCCAATGCCACCGGCATCGCCGTCACCACGGCCGAGCAGAGCACGGCGGTGATCGAGATCAGCCGGCGCATGCACGACGTCGCCGGCGGCGTACAGGTGGTGGCGGGGACCATCGCCCAGGTGGCGGAGGTGGTCGGGACCGCCACCGAGGCCGCCGATCAGGTTCTGATGGCGGCGGGCGACCTTGCCCAGCGCACGGTGTCCATGAACTCGGACATCGATTCCTTCGTCGGGCGGGTCAGCGCCGGGGCGCGGCGGCAATAATCGGCCACGGTGACAATCGGCGGACATTCTTTCGGGTCATTGCGCCGCTCCCCGCGCAAGGCGTAGCGTTGTCGAAAAACTCCATCGAAAGCGACCAAGTCGCAACAACGCCCCGTGGAGGATTTCGCCCATGCGCCCCGTCATCCATCCCTATTCCCATGCCGCCATCGCGGCGACGGCCGAGCCGTTGCCCGAGACGCGGTTGGTGTCGGTCGCCCGCTCCAGCACCTGGCTGGCGCGCGGCTTCGACGACCTGCGCGCCTATCCCGCCATCAGCCTGGGCTATGGCGCCCTGTTCGCCGCCGTCGGCTGGCTCTTGACCTTCGGCCTGCACGGCCTGGGCATGGATTCCCTGATCCTGCCGCTGGCCTCGGGGTTCCTGCTGGTGGCGCCGTTGGCGGCCGTCGGCCTTTACGAGGTCAGCCGCCGCCGCGAGGCCGGCGAGGCGGTCGCCCTCCGCCATGCCCTGGCCGCGATCGGCGGCAACCGCCAGATGGCCGATCTCGGCCTGGTGCTGATGCTGCTGTTCTTCGTGTGGTTCCAACTGGCGATGATCATCTTCGCGCTGTTCTTCGGCGGCAGCCCGCCGGGCCTCGGCGAGTTCGTTCCCCAGGTCCTGTCGGCGCCGCAGGGGATGCCGTTCCTGGCCGCCGGCACCGTCGTCGGCGGCGCGGTCGCCACCGCGGCGTTCAGCATCTCGGTGGTCTCCATGCCCATGCTGCTGGAGCGCCGGGTGTCGGTGCTGACCGCCATGCGCGCCAGCCTCCGCTCGGTATGGCTGAACCGGCGAATGATGGTGGGCTGGGCCGCGACCCTGGCCGCGCTGGGCTTCCTGGGCATGGCCTTCTTCTTCGTCGGCTTGGCGGTGACGCTGCCGGTCGCCGCCCATGCCAGCTGGCACGCCTACCGCGACCTGGTGGGCCGGTAGGTTATACCATATCCCGGTGAGACCAACTCACCGGGATATGGTTAGGCGCAAGGCGCCGCGCGGCTTATGCCGCGGAAGGCAAGGGCCACGGAGGTGGCCCGCCCGCCGCCTGTGGGCGCTGCGGATCGGTTGCGATCCGCGGGATATGGTCCTACTCGTCGGCCCAGTGGGGGTCGATGACCTGGCGGCCCTTGCGGTCCTCGGCCAGCTTGCGGGCCTTGGCGAGGTTGCGGGCCGCCACCTGGGCCGGCCCCTTGCGGCCGTGGGCCTGGAACACCTCCAGCGCCCCGGCGAAGGCGGCGACCGCGTCGGTGATGTGGCGCGCGCCGCCCGAATGCTTGTCGAGCAGGAACAGGGCGCTGCCCAGGGTGTTCTGGATCGCCGCCCAGGCCAGGGGCGTGCGGTCGCGGGTGCGGATCTCCAGCACCGCCTCGCAGGCGTCGATGGCCCGTTTCAGCACCTCGGCGCTGCGCAACTGGTCGCCATAGACCTCCAGCACCTGGGCCAGGCTGTGCATGATGTCGGCCCAGCGCTGCGGGTTCTCGGTGCGGGAATAGACCGACAGCGCGCCCTGCAGCGCCTGCACCGCCTCGCGCAGCAGTTCGGTGTCGCCGGTCAGCAGGTCGAGCCGGTGCAGCACCACCCCCAGCCGGGTCTGGGCCGAGGCCCATTCCAGCGGCATGCTGGCCTTGCTCAGCAGCTCCACCGCCCCCCGCCATTCGGCGGCGGCGGCTTCCAGCAGCTCCTGCGCCCGGTCCTTGGCGCGTTCGGCGCGCAGGGTCAGGGTGGTGGCCACCTGCTTGCGGATCAGGCCCAGTTCCCATTGCGGCTCGTGGCGGGCCAGCCGCTTCTCGCTGGCGCGGTAGGTGGCGACGGCCTTCTCCAGCCAGGCGTCGGCCTGGGACGGCGGCACCACCTGGGCGGTGGCCACCGCCACGTGGCCGAAGATGGTCTGCACGCTGCGCTGCTGCGGCATGGACAGTTGCAGCGACGGCTTCGACGCCATGGCCTCCAGCGGCGCGGCCGCCGCCGGCAGCAGCCGGCGTAGGGCTGCCTTCTGCACCTCGGTGGTGGTGTCGGCGGCGGCCAGAACGGCGGCATACAGCATATCCAGTTGCGCCTCGCTCCAGGCCAGCGGCAACTCGACGCGGGTGGAAACGCCGAACAGGCCGGTGCGGTCGTCCTCCGCCGCCGAGGCGGTGGCGAAGCGCAGGCGATAGCCGTCCTTGCCGACCTCGCCCCACACCAGCAGGTCGGCGTTGTCCATGGCCGCCGCCTGGCGGGTGGCCGCGACCACGGCGGCCACCTGGGCGGGGTCCTCCATGGAATCGAGGGGAAACGGCTTGGGCAGTGGCTTGACGGTCAGCGCGGGCTTGGTCCCCAGCGCCCTGTACACCGCCTGCGAGGCGGCGCCGTCGGGGGTGTCGCCGGCCATGGCCGCCACCAGCACGGTGAACACCGGCGGGTCGGCCGGCGCCGGCGCGGGCTGGCCGTCGGTGGCCTGGGGCGGCTTTGGCGACAGCATCTTGGCGATGGCGTCCAGCAGGCGCGCCAGCCCGCCCGGGGGCGGGGGCGCCTCGTCGGCGGGCGGCTCCTCGGGGGCGTCGACGCGGCGCGCCGGCAGGTTCAGCGTCGGACGCTGAAGCGGCTTGCGGAATCTGTCGCCTTTGTTCTCTGACTCGCTCATTCGCCCGTCATCCGGAGCGGGAAAGGCCTACCCTATAGCCTCATCCGCCGCTCAGTTCCAGCCACTGCTCCTCGGTCAGCACGGCGACGCCGTGCTTCTCGGCCTCGGCCAGCTTCGATCCCGCCTCGGCGCCGGCCACCACGTAATCGGTCTTCCGCGACACGCTGCCCACCACCTTGGCGCCCAGCGCCTCGGCGCGGGCCTTGGCCTCGGCGCGGGTCATGGTGGTCAGGGTGCCGGTGAACGCCACCGCCTTGCCGGCCACCGGCGAGGCGGCGGCGGGACGCGCCGGCGCGGTGATCTCGACCAGCTGCGCCACCAGGTCGTCCAGCGCCGCCAGATTGTGCTCCTCGGCGAAGAATCCCAGGATGTCGGTGGCCACCGACGGGCCGATATCCTCCACCGAGATCAGCTCGTGATAGGGGTCGTTCTCGCGCGGGACGGCCGCCAGCATGGAGTCGCGCCAATGGGCGAAGGACCCGTAATGCCGCGCCAGCCGCTTGGCGGTGGCCTCGCCGACCTGGGGGATGCCAAGCGCGTAGATCAGGCGGTCGAGCGGGATGGTGCGCCGCGCGTCGATGGCGGCGAACAGCTTGTCCACCGACTTCCTGCCCCAGCCCGGATAGTTCTCGAGGGGCTGCAACGGCCGCCGCCGGTTCGTTTCCTGAAGGCGGAAGATGTCGGCCGGGGTGCTGACGAATTTCTCCTCCAGAAGGAAGGCGACGTTCTTCTCGCCCAGGCCCTCGATGTCGAAGGCGTCGCGGCTGGCGAAATGGATCAGGCGCTCGGCCGCCTGCGCCGGGCAGACCAGGCCGCCGGTGCAGCGCCAGGCGGCCATGCCCTCGACCCGCTCGGCATGGCTGCCGCAGACCGGGCAGGCGGGATGGTCGCCGCCGTCGGGCGTCAGCGCCGCCAGCATGGAGAATTCCAGCGGCCCGCGCTCCTTGCCGGCCACCGGCCCGACCACCTGCGGGATGACGTCGCCGGCCCGCTGGATGACCACGGTGTCGCCGGCGCGGATGTCCTTGCGGCGGATGTCGTCCTCGTTGTGGAGCGTGGCGCGGGCGACCACCACGCCGCCCACATTGACCGGCTCCAGGTCGGCCCAGGGCGTCAGCACGCCGGTGCGGCCGACCGAGATGTGGATGGCCTTGAGCAGCGTGATGGCCTGCTCGGCGGGGAATTTGTGGGCGATGGCCCAGCGCGGGCTGCGCTCCTTCATGCCCAGCCGCGCCTGCCAATCGAAGCGGTCCACCTTGTAGACCACGCCGTCGATGTCGTAGGGCAGGCCGGCGCGTTGGTCGCCGACGCGGTGGTAGAAGGCCAAGAGCGCCTCGATGTCGGGGCAGGGGGTGGCCAGCGGATTGACCTTGAAGCCCCAGCCCCGCAGGCGTTCCAGGAAATGGGAATGGGTGTCGGCCACCGGCTCCGAGACCTCGCCCAGGGCGTAGGCGAACAGGCTCAAGGGGCGGGTGGCGGTGACGCGGGGGTCGAGCTGGCGCAACGAGCCGGCGGCGGCGTTGCGCGGATTGGCGAAGACCTTGCCCCCCTGCGCCTGCTGGCGGGCGTTCAGCGCCGCGAAATCGGCCTTGGTCATGTAGACCTCGCCGCGCACCTCCAGCACCCGGGGGGCGTCCGCGATCTCCTTGGGCACGTCGGCCAGGGTCGTCAGGTTGGCGGTGACGTCCTCGCCCTCGGCGCCGTCGCCGCGCGTCGCCCCCTGGACGAAGCGGCCGTCCTCGTAGCGCAGGCTGATGGACAGGCCGTCGATCTTGGGTTCGGCCACCAAGTGCACCGGCTGGTCGGGCGGCAGGTTCAGGAAGCGGCGGACGCGGCCGACGAATTCGCGGGCATCCTCGTCGTCGAAGGCGTTGTCCAGCGACAGCATGGGTAGGGCGTGGCGGACCTTGCCGAAGCCTTCGGCGGGAGCGGCGCCGACGCCGCGGGTCGGGCTGGCGGCGGTGGCGAGGGCGGGGAACCGCGCCTCGATGTCCACCAGCCGCCGCTTGGCGGCGTCATAGGTGGCGTCGTCCACCTCGGGAGCATCGTGGGTGTGGTAGGCAAGGTCCCAGCGGCGGACCTTGTCCGCCAGCTCGTCATGCTCGGTTCGCGCCTCGTCCGGCGTCAGGGAATCCACGGGTATGGTCATGGCCGGGAATGTAGCCCGCGCCGGGGCGCGAGGCTAGTGACTCAGGCGGCGTGTCGCTTTCCCATGGCGTTGGGCAGCGGCACCGTCACCGCGAACCGCGATCCCTTGCCCAGGTGCGAGGTGGCGGAAACGGGATGGCCCAGCAGCCGGGCGACGCGGTCCACCACCGACAGGCCGAGGCCCAGGCCCTTGGTCCGGTCGCGCTCGCGGTTGCCGATTTGATAGAAGTCCTCGAACACGGCGGCCAATTGGTCCTCGGGGATGCCGATGCCGCTATCCCATACCTCGATCCGCAGGGCGTCGCCAGCGCGGCGGCACCCCACCAGCACCCCGCCCCGGTCGGTGAAGCGCACTGCGTTGGCGACGAGGTTGCGCATCAGGTTCGCCAGCAGCCGGGGATCGCTGACCACTGTCGCGGAACAGGCGGCCAGGCGCAGGGTGATGCCCTTTTCGGCCGCCTGGGCCGCGCAATGGGCCACCGCCTCGCGCAAGACGTCCGCGACGGGAAAGGCGACGGCGGACGGCCGGAGGATGCCCGATTCCAGCACTGAGACGTCGAGATAGTTGCGCATCAGCTCCTCGGCCGATGACAGCGCGGTCTGGGCGCCGGCCATGATCTCGCGGTCGCGGCCGGTGGAGAAGCGTTGCGCCATCAGATCCAGGAACAGCCGCAGGGCCTGCAGGGGCTGGCGCAGGTCGTGGCTGGCGGCGGCCAGGAAGCGCGCCTTGGCGGCGTCGGCGCGACGGGCGGCCGCGACCGCCCCTTCAAGCTCCCGCTTGGCCTCGACCCGGTCGGTGACGTCGATGGCGGCGCAGGTCAGGCCCGTGATCATTCCGTCGCGGTCGAGAAGCGGAGCGACGATCTGGTCGAAATGGCGCGGCTCGGCGGCCCCCTTGAGGCGCAGCACCAACTCGGCGCGGCCGACCGCTCCGGTCGCCAGGACGTGGCGATAAAGCGCCTTGCGCTGCGCGAAGCCGACCGGCTCGAAAAAGTCGTCGCCGGTGCGGCCGAGGAAGTCGCCGGCGGGGATCGGGACCTGCGGATTGTACATCCAGGTGTAGCGCAGGTCGCGATCCAGGTTGAACACCGCCACCGGGGCAATGGACAGCGCCGCCTTGAGGCGGTCCTCGGACAGCCGCAACGCGGCGGTGGCGGCGTCGCGCTCGGCCATGCCCTGCTTCAGGCGGGCGACGGCCCGGGCCACCAGCCCGATGGTGCCGGGCGCGTCGGTATGGGGAACGGCCACCGTCCGGTCGCCCTCGGCCAGGGCGAGGAGACTCTTCCTCAGCCGCATCAACGGACGATGGGCGCGGACGAACATGGCATGGCCCAGGACCGCGGTCGAAGCCGCCGCGCCGGCGATGATGGCCAGGACCAGCGACGAGATCTCGGCGCCCCGGCGGGCGCGGCGGGTCTCGGCGCGCAGGGTGGCGGCGGCGTCGCGTTCAATCTGCAGGAAGCCGCTCATGACCTCGTGCTGGCGGCGGAAGCTCCGTTCCCCCTCGTCGCCCAGGAGACGGCGGGCATCGGCGGTGCGCCCCTCGACCAGCAAGGCGGCCACCTCGCTTCGCGCCGCGCTCCATTCGCCCATGGCCCCCAAGAGGGGGGCCAGGTCCCCGGGGGCGTTCCGGTGGCGCTCGGCCAGCAGGGTCAGGGACCGGCGCCATCCGTCCACCTGGGACTCCATCGCCGCCAGATGGCGGCCCCGGGCGATGGGGTCGTCGTTCGCGACGGCATCGCGCAATGCGGTGTGGGCCGAGAATGCGTGGTCGTGCGCTTCCAGCAGCGCGCCGACCAGTTCGAACGGCTGGTCCAGCAAGGCATCGGAGGCGCGCCCGAGCCGGTCGAGGCTGTCCAGCGCCATCCATGCGCCGAATGTGGTGAGGATCAGGAAGCCGGTCACCTGGAGGCTTCTGGGGATGGTCGTGATCACTGGAGGCCGCCGCCGCTTCCTGGGAACTGAAAGAGCGGCAGATTAAGAGCTTCGTCCCAGTGGAAAAATACCCCCAAAGCCCAGGATGAGGGGGAGTCGGCTTATGGCCGAAGAGGGGGATGGGCTCAGCCGCAGGTCATCAGGCTGTCGGCGGCGGCGCGGGCCTGGTCGGTGATGGTCTCGCCGGCCAGCATGCGGGCGATCTCCTCGCGCCGCGCGCTGTCGGGCAGGCGCTCGACGCCGGTGGCCACGGCGCCCGAGGCGGTCGCGGCCTTGGCGACCCGGTAGTGCTGGTGGCCGCGCGCCGCCACCTGCGGCGAATGGGTGACCACCAGCACCTGCACCTCGGCGGCCAGTCGCGCCAACCGCTCGCCCACCGCCGCCGCCACGGCGCCGCCGATGCCGGAATCGACTTCGTCGAACACCATGGTCGGGATGGGCGAGGTGCGGGCCAGCACGACCTTGAGCGCCAGCATGAACCGCGACAGCTCGCCGCCCGAGGCGATCTTGCCCAGGGACCCGGGCGGGGCGCCGGGATTGGTCGAGACCAGGAATTCGACGCCGTCGAGGCCGTTGGGGCCCCATTCCGACTCGGGCAGGGCATCGACGGCGGTGCGAAAGCCGGCCTTGTCCAGCTTGAGCGGCGGCAGTTCGGCGGCCACCGCGCCGTCCATGCGCGACGCGGCTTCGGCGCGCGACCGCGACAGGGCGCGGGCCGCCTCGGCATAGGCGGCGCGGGCGGCCTGTTCCTCGCGGACCAACCGGGCCAGATCGTCGCCACCGCCTTCCAGTGCCGCCAGCCTGCGGGCCAGGTCGTCGCGCAGGACCGCCAGGGCGTCCACCTCGACGCCATGCTTGCGGGCGCTCGCACGGAGCGCGAACAGGCGCTCCTCGACCTTCTCCAGGTGGCGGGGGTCGAGGTCGATCTCGGACGAGGCGCGCTCCAGGAGGCCGGTCGCCTCGGCAGCCTCGACGGCGGCGCGGTCCAGGGCGGCGATGACCGGCTCCAGGCGGCCCTCGGCACGTTCCGCGACCCGCTCCAGAAGGCGTTGGGCGCCGCGAAGGCTCGCCTCGACCTCGCCCGCCCGGGTCAGCTGCGCCATGGCGCCGTTCATCGCCTCGAGCAGTTTCTCGCCGTGCATCATCACCGCGCGGCTTTGCGCCAGCTCCGCCTCTTCGCCGGGGCGCGGGTCGAGGGCGGCCAGGTCGTCATGGGCTTGGCGGAGCTCGGCTTCCTCGGCCCGCGCCCGGGTCAGCTCGGCCTCGGCCTCGGCGCGGCGCTTCAGAGCCTCGCGCCATCCGTCCCAGGCGGCGCGGACGCCCCGGCGCATTTCGCCCAGGCCGCCGAAGGCGTCGAGAACCGCCAGATGGGTGGAGGAATCCAGCAGTCCATGGCTCTCGAACTGGCCGTGGATTTCCACCAGCTCGTCGCCGATCCGCCGCAGCAGCCCCACCGACACCGGCTGGTCGTTCACATAAGCCCGCGAGCGGCCGTCGGCGGTGACCACCCGGCGCAGCACCAACGGTTGGCCGGCGGCGTCGATGTCCTGCTCGGCGACAAGCGCGCGGACGGGATGGGCGGCGGGCGGGTCGAATTCGGCCACCACCGCCAATTGGGCGGCGCCGTGGCGCACCAGCCCGGAATCGGCGCGCGCGCCCAGGGCCAGACCCAGCGAATCGAGAAGGATGGATTTGCCGGCGCCGGTCTCGCCGGTGAACACCGACAGCCCGCCGTCGAAGGAAAGGTCCAGCCGCTCGATCAGGACCACGTCGCGGATCGAAAGCGAGACCAGCATGGAATCACCAGGACGGCAGCCAGCCGAACCAACCCGACTCCTCGGCCGCCGAGGCGGGGGCGCCGGTCTTGATCAGGGCGTAGGTGTCCTCGTACCAGTCGCTGCCGGGGAAATTGTGGCCCAGCACGGCGGCGGTGCGCTCGGCGTCGGCATCCAGGCCCAGCATCACGTAGACCTCGACCATGCGGTGCAAGGCCTCGGGGACGTGGGTGGTGGTCTGGAAGGTCTCGGTCACCGCCTTGAAGCGGTTGAGCGCCGCCAGCCACTGCTTGCGCTTCAGGTAGTAGCGGCCGATCTCCATCTCCTTGCCGGCCAGGTGGTCGCGGGTCAGGTCCACCTTCAGCTTGGCGTCCTTGGCATAGGTGCTGGTCGGAAACCGGTCGATGACCTCCTGCAGCGACTTCAGCGCCAGCTCGGTCATCTTCTGGTCACGCGACACGTCGGTGATCTGCTCGTAGTAGCACAGGCCCTTGAGGTAATAGGCATAGGGCGTGTCGCGGTTGCCGGGGTGCAGCTGGATGAAGCGGTCGAGGCCGATGATGGCGTCGTCGTAGCGGTTGCGCTCGTATTGGGCATAGGCGGACATCAGCTGGGCCTTGGTCGCCCACACCGAATAGGGGTGCTGGCGCTCCACTTCCTCGAAGGCCTTGGCGGCCTGCTGGTACTCGTCCTTCTCGATATGGTCCATGGCCTCGTTGTAGAGCTCCTCGACCGGACGCTCGACGTATTCCTCCTTGGTCTCGGAGCACGCGGTGAGGGCGACGGCGGCTGCCAGCGCCAACGCGCCGAGGCGCGGTATGCGGAGGGTGGAGGCGAGAAGGGTCATGGATGCTCTTGGCGACGCGGTTCCGGACGAGCCGGACTATAGCACGCCCGGGGGGCAGGGGAAGAGGGCAAGGGACCTGCATGCCGGAAGGCGGGGCGCGGGCCGCACACAAAAGCCCCCTCCCGGAGGCGGAAGGGGGCAGGTCGACGGGGAAAAGGTCAGCCGTTGGCGGCGCGCAGTTCGCGGGTCCCGACGGCCGGCCGGGCGGCGGCGGTCTGGGGGGAGACCGTGGTCCAGGTCCAGGCGGCGCGGTCGGCGAAAAGGGCGCGCAGCAGTTGGTTGTTCAGCGCGTGGCCCGACCGGACGCCGTGGAAATCGCCGATGAAGGGCGCGCCGGCCAGGAACAGGTCGCCCACCGCGTCGAGGATCTTGTGGCGGACGAACTCGTCGCCGTAGCGCAGGCCGTCGTCGTTGAGCACCTTGGTGCCGGTGGAGTCGATGACCACCGCGTTGTCCAGGGAGCCGCCCCGCGCCAGGCCGGCGGCGCGCAGCATGGCCACCTCCTGCTCGAACCCGAAGGTGCGGGCGCGGCTGATTTCCGACTTGAAGCTGCCGCGGGTCAGCGACACGGTGAATTCCTGCCGCGAGATGGCCTTGCTGGCGAAATCGATCTCGAAACGCAGCGTGCAGCCGGCGGCGGGCGACAGGGTGGCGGTCTTGCCGCCGTCGCTGACCGAGACCCGCTTGAGCACGCGGATGGCGCGGCGCGGCGCCTCCTGCTCGACGGTGCCGGCGCACTCGACCAGGAACAGGAACGGCGCGGCCGAGCCGTCCATCACCGGGACCTCGGGGCCGTTGATGTCGATCACGCAGTTGTCGACGCCCGATCCGGCCAGCGCGCTCATCAGATGTTCGACGGTGCCGACCTGGACGCCGTCGTCGTTGACGAGGCTGGTGTTCATGCGGGTGTCGCCGACATTGGACCACAGCGCCGGGATGACGGCGCCCTTGCCGGCGATGTCGGTGCGGCGGAAGCGGATGCCGGTGTCGGCGTCGGCGGGGTGCAGCACCATGGTCACCTTGGCGCCGGAATGCAGGCCGATGCCGGTGCATCCGATGCTGGTCTTCAACGTGCGCTGACGGAGAAATTGCGAGGAAGAAGTGGTATCGGAGGACTTCGTTGCGGCAATCACATCGGCGGTGGTGAACTTCACTTTCGTCCCCCTTATCCGACCCTTGGCGGTACGCTCCGGTTTGCTTGGAGGTCCGCGTCGAGCCCTGATTCGACGATCAATGTCTACCAGTCCGCCGTCCAGCCCTCAAATCAATCATTGTTGCGGTTTGTTACACCCCCGATCGCGTCGCGAAAGAGGCGGGGAACCGGCCGGTCCGGCCGGCTCCCCAAAGTCGGAACATCTGCAGCGCGGGGCGCGGCGCCCCCCCCTAGTTGGCCTGCCGGCGCAGGAAGGCGGGGATGTCGTAATCCTCGCCGCCGCGAGGTGCCGCCGGCTGGGTGGCGGCCATGCGCGGCTGCGGAGCCGCCGCCGGCGGGGCGGCCGGGGCCGGCGTCTCATCCTTGGTGGCCGGGCGCCGGCTCATGAAGCGGTCGAACAGGCCGCCCTTGCGGGGCTCCTCGCGGACGGCGGCCGGCTGCGGCCGGTGAGCCGGCTGCGGGGCGGCGGCGACGGTGGTTTCGGCGATGTCGGCGACGGCCTTGCCCAGCGCGTTCATGTCCGGCTCGGCGAACGAGCGGGCGGCCGGCCGGGCGAAGGTCGGCTCCAGCCGCAACTGGGGGTCGACCCGCATCGGCTCGGGTTCGGGGGTGGGCTCGGCGACGGCGACGGTCTCCATCACCGGCTCGGCGACGCGCGCCTGGACGGCTGGCGCCGCAGCTTGCGGCATGGGCGCGCGGGCCACCACGGGATCGGGCTGGCGGGCGGCGGCGGTCACCACGGTGGGACGGAAGGCGGGCTGGGCCGGCTGGACGGCCTTGGGGGCGCCGCCCTGGGCGCCGACCAGCGAGATGACGGTCGGCTTGGGCTGCTGGGCGCATTCGGTGGCGATGCCGGTGGCGACCACCGAGACGCGCATCTTGCCGTTCAGCTTGTCGTCGAAGGTGGAGCCGAAGATGATGTTGGCGTCGGGGTCGACCTCGTCGCGGATGCGGTTGGCGGCCTCGTCCACCTCGAACAGCGTCATGTCCATGCCGCCGGTGATGTTGATCAGCACGCCCTTGGCGCCCTTCATGGAGGTGTCGTCGAGCAGCGGGTTGCTGATGGCGGCCTCGGCGGCCTCGATGGCGCGCTTCTCGCCCTCTGCCTCGCCGGTGCCCATCATGGCCTTGCCCATCTCGCTCATGACGGTGCGGATGTCGGCGAAGTCCAGGTTGATCAGGCCGGGCATGATCATCAGGTCGGTGACCCCGCGCACGCCCGAATACAGCACGTCGTCGGCCATCTTGAAGGCGTCGGCGAAGGTGGTGCGCTCGGTGGCGACGCGGAACAGGTTCTGGTTGGGGATGATGATCAGGGTGTCGACGTATTGCGACAGGTCCTCGATGGCGCCCTCGGCGGTGCGCATGCGGTGCGCGCCCTCGAAATGGAACGGCTTGGTGACCACGCCGACGGTCAGGATGCCCTGGTCACGCGCCGCCCGCGCGATGACCGGCGCCGCGCCCGAGCCGGTGCCGCCACCCATGCCGGCGGTGATGAACACCATGTTCGAGCCGGCGAGCTGGGTGACGATCTCCTCCAGGCTCTCCTCGGCGGCCATGCGGCCGATATCCGGACGCGAACCGGCGCCCAGTCCTTGCGTGGCGTTGGTGCCCAGCTGGATGCGGCGCTCGGTGCGCGACTGGCTGATGGCCTGGGCGTCGGTGTTGGCGACGATGAACTCGACGCCTTCCAGCTTGGACGAGATCATGTTGTTGACGGCGTTGCCGCCGGCGCCGCCGACGCCGATGACGGTGATCCTGGGCTTCAGTTCTGCGGGTCCACCCGGAAGGAAATTCAGTCCCATCTTGCTACCTCCGCGCTGCTGCGCCGGTCGTTGCCGGCCTCTTTCAACTGGTCGAAAATCAGAAGTTCCGCTTCAGCCATTGTCCTAGCCGCCCCCATCCCGAGCCGGCTTGGCCGCCGTCGTCGGCCGCCTTCCGGCCACCCTTGGCGGTCGGCTGGTGGACGAGCGCGTAGCGGATCAGGCCGGCGCAGGTGGAGAAGGCGGGCCCGCCCGTGGCCTCGGGCAGCCCTTGAAATCCGACCGGGCGGCCGAGCCGCACCTGCTTGTCGAGCACCAGCCCGGCGAGGTCGCGCACGCCCTGCATCTGGCTGGCGCCGCCGGTGAGCACCACCCGCCGGCCGGCCAGCTTGTCGAAGCCGCCCCGCTCGAGGTGCGAGCGGACCAGTTCGAAGGTCTCCTCGAGCCGGGGCTGGATGATCTGGATCAGCATGGATCGGGGCACCTGGTTCGAGGCGCCGTCCTCGTCCTCGCCGACCAGCGGCACCTTCAGCATCTCGCGGTCGTCGGCCGGCGACGGGATGGCCGACCCGTACAGGGTCTTCATGCGCTCGGCGTAGCTGAGCGTCGTCGACAGGCCGCGGGCGATGTCGTTGGTGACGTGGTGGCCGCCCACCGGGATGACGTCGGTATGGACCAACTGGCCGCCCAGGAAGACTGCGATCGAGGTGGTGCCGCCGCCCATGTCGATGCAGGTGACGCCCAGCTCCTTCTCGTCGTCCACCAGGCAGGCCAGGCCCGAGGCGTAGGGATTGATCACCCGCGCCTCGATGTCCAGGTGGCAGCGATGGACCACGGTGGCCAGGTTGCGCACCGGGCCGATGGCGGCCGAGATGACGTGGATGGCGACGCCCAGGCGCTCGCCGAACATTCCGCGCGGGTCCTTAATCCCTTCGTTACCGTCTATTGTGTAATCCACCGGGATGGCGTGGATCAGCTCGCGGTCGGCGCTTTCGTGATGGGCGCGGCCGTGATCCAGCATGCGGCGGATGTCGGCCTCGTTGACGGGATGGCCGTTCATGGCCACCTCGACCTTGACGCTGGCCGACTGGGGTTGGCCGCCGGCCACGTTGACCAGCACCGAGCGCACCCGCTCGCCGGCCATTTCCTCGGCATGGTCGACGGCGGCGCGGATGGAATGTTCCAGTTCCTCCAGGTCCACCACCGCGCCCGAGCGCATGCCGCGCGCCACCTGATGGCCGATGCCGACGATGCGGGGGCCGCCGTCGTCCTGCACGCGCGCGATGAAGCACCCCACCTTGGTGGTGCCCACATCCAAAGCCGCGATCAGTCCGCTGCGCATGTCGGTCTCGTCCCCTTCCGTCCGTCAGACGCCGTTGTCCTTGCGCTTGCCGTCGCGCTCGGTCCTGAGGACCAGGCGGTCGGGCACGCGCATGTCGAGCATGGAGACCTGCTTGCCGGACAGGGCGTGCTCGCGCTCCAGTTCGGCCAGCCGATGCCAGGCCGTCTCCATGTCGGCTTCGGGCATCCGCACCTCGAGGCCGGTCTCGGCATGGTCGAGGCGCAGGTTCCAGCGCCGGCCGGCGACGCGGACGGCGGCCTTGACCCGGGCGGCCAGGGCCGGCTCGGTGGCGATGACGCCCAGCAGCTCGTCGGCGGCGGCCGGCGCCCCCTGTCCGACCACCACCGGCAGATCCTCGTAGCCGGCGATGGAGCCCGGGATCTGGTGGCCGTCCCGGTCCACCAGCACGAAGGCGCCGTCGTTCTGCCACAGGGCCACCGGCTCGCGCTCGACGATGGCCAAGTGCAGCGCGCCGGGCAGGCGGCGTTCGATCGCCGCCTCCTTCACCGACGGAATGGCCTCCAGGCGATCCTTCACGGTGGCGATGTCCACCCCCAGGATGGGGTCGCCGTGCCGCGCGCCCAGGGCCTGGACGATCTGCTCGGTGGGGGTGCGGGCGCGGCCCTTGACGGTGATCTCCTCGATCCGGAAGCCGGCCCGCGCGGTGGCGGCCAGGACGCTGTCCACGGCGGTGCGGGCGGCGCGCTGGGGAGCGCCGGAATGCCACAGCGCCGCCGCTCCCACCACCAGCGCGGTGACGGCGACGCCGCCGGTCGCCAGCTTCTGCAGCGGCGTCAGGTCGAGGCGCAGACGCGGCGCCTTGCGCTTGGGCTTCCTGGGCTTGGGGGCCGAGGCGGCACGGGAATCGGTCCGCGCCTCGCCCTTGGCGCGGCGGGAGTTGCCGCCGGGCAGGCGGTCGTCGGGGGTGACGACGATGTCGGTCGTGCTCAGACGTCGCATGCTGCGTTCTCCACCATCCAGCGCACCAGATCGGGGAAGTCGATTCCCGCGTGGGCGGCGATTTCCGGGACCAGCGAGGTCGTGGTCAGGCCCGGTTGGGTGTTGACCTCGAGGACGTACAGCCGGGGCGACAGGCCGGGGCGGGTGTCGTCGTAGCGCAGGTCGGCGCGCGACACCCCCCGGCATCCCAGGACCTGATGGGCCAGGAGGGCCAGGCGGCAGGCCTCGTCGTAGTAGTCGCCCGGCAGCGGCGCCGGCACGATGTGGCGCGAGCCGCCGGGGGCGTACTTGGCCTCGTAGTCGTAGAAGCCGCGATCCGAGGTGATTTCGAGCGCCCCCAGCACCCTCTCGCCCATGACGGCGACGGTGATCTCGCGGCCGGGGATGAACTGCTCGACCAACACGGTGTCGCCCTCGAACGGCCAGTCCTCCAGCGGCCGGCGGTTGTCGCCGTCGCGGATGATGTAGACGCCCACCGACGAGCCCTCGTTCAGCGGCTTGACCACGTAGGGGCGGCGCATGGGATCGCCCTTGGCCCCGCCCTTGCGCACGATCCGGCCCTCGGGGATGGGGATGCCGGCCGAGGCGAACATGCCCCGCGCGAACGCCTTGTCCATGGCCGCCGCCGAGGCCAGCAGGCCGGAATGGGTGTAGGGCACGCCCAACAGGTTCAGCACCCCCTGGACGCAGCCGTCCTCGCCGAACCGTCCGTGAAGCGCGTTGAACACGACATCCGGCTTCGAGGCCGCGACCTCGCGGGCGAGGGCCTCGGCGTCGCGCGACACGTCCACCATGGTGACGGTGTAGCCGGCATCCTCCAGCGCCCGCGCGGCGGCCGCGCCGGATCGCAGCGACACCTCGCGCTCGGCCGACGCGCCACCCAGAAGAACCGTCACCCGCCTGGTCATGCCCTGTCTCCATCCAAAGGAACGCCGATGCGGCGGATCTCCCAGCGGAGCTCGACGCCCGAGGTCTCCAACACCCGGCGGCGCACCTCCTCGCCCAGCGCCTCGATGTCGGCGGCGGTGGCGGTGCCGGTGTTGAGCAGGAAATTGCAGTGCTTCTCGCTGACCTGGGCGCCGCCGATGGCGAGGCCCCGGCAGCCGGCGCGGTCGATCAGTTCCCACGCCTTCCCGTCCGGTGGGTTGGCGAAGGTGGAGCCGCCGGTGCGCACCCGGGTCGGCTGGCTGGCCTCGCGGGCGGCGCGGATGTCGGCCATGCGGGCGGCGATCTCGGCCTTGTCGCCCGGCCGCGCCTGCAACAGCGCCGAGGTGAAGATCCAGTCCTCGGGCACGCCGCAATGGCGGTAGGTCAAGCCCAGGCGATCGAGCGGCAGCAGGTGGATGCGGCCGGCGCGGTCGAGCGCCGAGGCCGACAGGGTGACGTCCTTCATCTCGCCGCCGAAGGCGCCGGCGTTCATCCGGAGCGCGCCGCCGATGGTGCCGGGCACGCCCGACAGGAATTCGAGGCCGGCCAGATGGTTCTCCATGGCGGTCATGGCGACGGTCAGGTCGAGGGCGGCGGCGCCGCAGGTCACGCGGTCACCGTCCACCTTGACCTCGGCGAAGCCGCCGGCCAGCCGCACCACCAGGCCCGGCACGCCGCCGTCGCGGACCAATAGGTTCGAGCCGACGCCGATCACCAGCACCGGCACCTCGGGCGGCAGCGCCGCCAGCACGGCGGCCAGGTCGTCGGCGTCGGCCGGGCGGAACAGCACCTCGGCCGGGCCGCCGACCCGGAACCAGGTCAGCCCGCCCAGGGGCGCGTCGCGGCTGATGCGCCCCCGGACGGGGGGCAGCCGGTCGGCCCAATGGGTGGCGCGGACGGTGGCGGTCACGGCAGCGCCTCCAGTTCGGCCGGCAGGGCGTGGGCCCAGGCGGTGACGTTGCCGGCCCCCAGGCACACCACCATGTCGCCCGGCTTGGTCACCGAACGCACCAGCGCGGCCAGCGAGGCGGCGTCGGGCAGGGCGACGACGTGGCGGTGGCCGTGCTCGCGCAGGCCGTTGACCAGGCTGTCCTTGTCGACGCCGTCGATCGGCTGCTCGCCGGCGGCGTAGACGTCGGCGACGATCACCGTGTCGGCGTCGTTGAAGCAGGTGCAGAACTGCTCGAACAGGCCGGCCAGGCGGGAATAGCGGTGCGGCTGCACCACCGCCACCACGCCGGCCGGCGAGGCGGCGCGGGCGGCCTTGAGGACGGCGGCGATCTCGACCGGGTGGTGGCCGTAGTCGTCGATGACCGCCACCCCCTTGGCCTCGCCGGTCTTGGTGAAGCGGCGCTTGACGCCCGAGAAGCCGCCCAGCGCCTTGCGCACGATGTCGTTGCGCAGCCCCAGCTCGTTGGCGACGCAGACGGCGGCCAACGCGTTGAGCACGTTGTGCTCGCCGTACATGGGCAGGCGCAGGTCGTCGATGACGCGGGTGGCCCCGGTCACCCGGTCGGTGATGGTGACGTCGAAATGGGCGCCGCCGTTGAAGCGCAGATTGGTGGCGCGCACCAGCGCCTGCGGGCTGAAGCCGTAGGTGACGATCTTGCGGTCGGGCACGCGGGCGATCAGCGCCTGCACCTCCGGGTGGTCGATGCAGCAGGCGGCGAAGCCGTAGAAGGGGATGTTCTCGACGAAGGTGCGGAAGGCGTCGCGCAGGCGGTCGAACGACCCGTAGTGGTCCATGTGCTCGGGGTCGATGTTGGTGACCACCACCGCCGTCGAGGGCAGCTTGGTGAAGGTGCCGTCGGACTCGTCGGCCTCGACCACCATCCACTCGCTGGCGCCCAGGCGGGCATTGGTGCCGTAGGCGTTGATGATGCCGCCGTTGATGACGGTGGGGTCCATCTGGGCGGCGTCGAGCAGCGCGGCGATCAGCGAGGTGGTGGTGGTCTTGCCGTGGGTGCCGCCGATGGCGATGGCGTTCTTGAGCCGCATCAGCTCGGCCAGCATCTCGGCGCGGCGGACCACCGGAACCATCTTGGCGCGGGCGGCGGCGACCTCGGGGTTGTCGGCGCGGACGGCCGACGAGATCACCACCACGCGGGCGTCGCCCAGATTGTCGGCGGCGTGGCCGATGGCGATCCTCATGCCCTGCCGGCGCAGGCGCTCGACATTGGCGTTGTCGGCGATGTCCGAGCCCTGCACCGTGTAGCCCAGGTTGTGCAGGATCTCGGCGATGCCCGACATGCCGATGCCGCCGATGCCGACGAAATGGATGGTGCCGATGGACAGCGGCATCGTCCTCATGGGCGGGGCTCCTTGTGAACGAGGGCGGCCGCCAGGTCGGCCAGGAGCGCGGCGGCGTCGGGCCGGCCGGCCGCGCGCGCGCATCCCGCCGCCCGGGCCAGGGTGCCGGGCTGGGTGAATAGGGACTGCACCCTTGCCGCCAGTGCGTCGGCGGTGAAGGACGGCTGCGGCATCAGCCAGGCGCCGCCGGCCTCGTCGACGGCGCGGGCGTTGGCGGTCTGGTGGTCGTCGATGGCATGGGGATAGGGCACCAGGATGGCGGGCCGGCCGAGGGCGGTGAGCTCGGCCACCGTTGAGGCGCCGGAACGCGCGATGGCGAGATGGCAGGCGGCCATGCGCTCGGGGACGTCGGCGAAGAAGCTGTCCAGCGTCGCCGCGATGCCGGTGCCGGCATAGGCGGCGCGCACCCGCTCCAGATCCTCGGGGCGGCACTGCTGGCTGACTTCGACGCGGCTCCGCAGGTCCTCGGGCAGCCGCGCCAGGGCGGCCGGCACCACCTCGGACAACACCCGGGCGCCCTGGCTGCCGCCCAGCACCAGCAAGCGGATGGGGCCGGTTCCGTCCAGGTCGGGATAGGGGGTCTCGCGGCGGGCGGCGACGGCCGGGCGCACCGGCATGCCGGTATGGACGACCTTGGGCCGCAATGAATCGTCGAGATGGGCGACGGCGGCGTAGCTGGTGGCGATGCGGTCGACGCGCGACGCCAGCAGGCGGTTGGCGCGGCCCAGCACCGCGTTCTGCTCGTGGATGGCGGTGCGCAGGCCCAGGAAGGTGGCGGCGGCCATGGTCGGCAGCGCGGCGTAGCCGCCGAAGCCGATCACCGCGTCGGGGGCCGCCTTGGCCAGCAGGCCGCGCGCCTGGATCAGGCCCAGGCCCAGTTCCAGGGTGCTTTTCACCTTGGCGGCCAGGCCGCGCCCGGCGATGCCGCCGGCGGCGATGCGGAAGGTCTCCAGGCGGCCCAGCGTGCCGCCATAGGCCTGGCCGCGCCGGTCGGTGACCAGGGCCAGGCGCCAGCCGCGCTCCAGCAGCGTCGAGGCCAGCGCCTCGGCGGGGAAGACGTGGCCGCCGGTTCCGCCGGCGGCGAGGACGATGAAGGGCGTGTTCATCCGTCCAGCTCCTCCGTGCCGTAGCGCTTGCGGGTCAGCGCCAGGACCATGCCCATGCCCAGCGCCAGCGCGAGCATGCTCGAACCGCCGTAGCTGATGAACGGCAGGGTCATGCCCTTGGTGGGCATCAGCCGCAGCGTCGAGGCCATGTTGATGATGGCCTGCAGGCCGAACTGGGTCAGCAGGCCGGCGGTGGCCAGCACCACGAACAGGTTTTCCTCCTTCATCAGGCGCGAGAAGCCCCGCAATACGATGAAGGCGAAGATGGCCACCACCACCAGGCACAGGACGATGCCGAACTCCTCGCCGGCCACCGCCAGGATGAAGTCGGTGTGGGCGTCGGGCAGAACCAGCTTGACCCGGCCCTCGCCGGGGCCGCGCCCGAACACGCCGCCGTTCTTGAACGCCGACAGGGCGGTCATGATCTGATAGGCGTCGCCGGAGGCCGGATCGAGGAAGCGATCGACGCGGCTCTGGACGTGGCCGAAGGTGAAATAGGCGCCGATGCCGCCGGTCACGCCCAGCACCGCCAGTCCCGCCACCAGGATGATCGGCAGGCCGGCGAGGAAGAACTGGGCGCCCCAGATCGCCGAGATGATCAGGGTCTGGCCGACATCGGGCTGCAGCAGCAGCAGCATGGCGACCACGGCGTAGAGGCCGCAGGCGACGGCCTTGCCGGGGAAGCCGGGATTGAGCCGCGCCTCGGCGAACATCCAGGCGGCCACGATGGCGAACATCGGCTTCATGAACTCGCTGGGCTGGATCGAGATGCCGGCGATGGTGAGCCACCGCGTCGAGCCCTTGACCTCGGGCCCCAGGAACAGCACCGCCAGCAGCAGCAGCAGCGCCCCCAGGAATCCGATCGCGCCCAGCCGCCGCACCTGGCGCGGCGACAGCAGCGACACGCCGACCATCACCATCAGGGCCGGCACCAGGAACATGAACTGGCGCCGGATGAAATGGAAGGAATCGGCGCCGATGCGGTCGGCCACTGCGGGGCTGGCGGCCATGGTCAACAGGCCCCCGATGCCGACCAGCACCAGCAGCGCGGCGATGGTCCAGCGGTCCACCGTCCACCACCAGCGCCCCATCACGGAGGTATCGGTGCGTCCGAAACTCATGGGTGCCTCCCGGGCCGCTGGCCACCAAGGAGGATTGCCGCGCCGACGCGCGGCGGGCGCCCCATCACGGAGGTATCGGTGCGTCCGAAGCTCATGCGCGAACCCCCGGCAGCACGTTGACCAGTTGGCGGAAGACGTCGCCGCGATGCTCGAAGCTTTTGAACTGGTCCCACGAGGCGCAGGCCGGCGACAACAGCACCACCGTGCCGGGATTGGGGTCGGACAGGGCCCGCTGGCGGGCCTTGGCGACGGCGACGGCCAGTTCGCGGCAGCGCGTGAAGGGCACGGCGCCGTCCAGGGTGGCGGCGAAGGTGTCCGCCGCCTCGCCGATCAGGAAGGCATGGGCGACGCGGCCGAAATGGGGGCGCAGGCTGTCGATGCCGCCTTCCTTGGCCTGGCCGCCGAGAATCCAATAGATGCGGTCGTAGCAGGCCAGGGCTTTTTCGACGGCGTCGGCGTTGGTGGCCTTGGAATCGTTGACATAAGCGACGCCGTCGATGACCGCCACCAGCTCCTGGCGGTGGGCGAGGCCGGGATAGCTGGCGAGCGCGCGGGCGATGGCCTCGGGGGCGACGCCGTCGGCGCGGGCCATGGCATAGGCGGCGCAGGCGTTCTGCCAGTTGTGGCGGCCGGGCAGGGTGGCGATGGCCTTGAGGTCGCACACCGGCTGGCCCTTCTCGCGCAGCACCCCGTCGGGGGCGGCGACGTGGGTGTCGTAGTGCTCGACGGAGATCTCGGCGACGTCGAGGCCGCGCGCCTCCATCTCCTGAAGGATGACCCGGCAGGGCTCGTCGTCGTCGCCGATGACGGCGGTGCCGCCCGGCGCCAGCAGGTCGAACAGCCGGCGCTTGGCGGCGGCGTAGCCTTCCAGCCCGCCGTGACGGCCAAGATGATCGGGGGAGATGTTGAGCAGGGCGCCGGCCCGGGCGCGCAGGGAATGGGTCAGTTCCAGCTGGTAGCTGGACAGTTCCAGCACGTAGCGGCCCTCGCGGCCGAGGTCGGGAAGGTCGAGGGCGGCGGTGCCCAGGTTGCCGCCGGCGGCGACCTCGCGACCGGCCTCGCGAAGGATATGGGCCAGAAGGGTGGTGGTGGTCGACTTGCCGTTGGTGCCGGTCACCGTCAGGAAGCGGGCGCCGGGCTTGGCCTGCGCCAGCAGCTCGACGTCGCCGAGCAGCCGCTTGCCGGCCTCGCGCGCTCGGACCGCCACCGGGTGCGGCCGCGGAAAGGTGTGGGGAATGCCGGGGCTCCACACCACCTCATCCACGTCGGCGAAGTCCACCCCGGCCGGATCCACGATCTCCACCCCGGCGGCGGCGGCGGCCTCGCGGGCCGCCTCGGCGTCGTCCCAGGCCAGCACGGTGGCGCCGCTGGCAGCGAGCGCGCGGGCGGTGGCGGTCCCGGACTTGCCGAGGCCCATCATCGCGACCGTCTTTCCGTGGAGGTGGGGGACGAGGATCATGCCGGTCTCACCTCAGCTTCAGGGTGGACAGGCCGATCAGGGCCAGGATGCCGGCGATGATCCAGAACCGGATCACCACGGTGGGTTCCGCCCAACCCTTCTTCTCGAAGTGATGGTGCAGCGGCGCCATGCGGAACACCCGCTTGCCGGTCAGCTTGAAGCTGGCGACCTGCACGATCACCGACACCGTCTCGAGCACGAACAGGCCGCCGACGATGGCCAGCACCAACTCGTGCTTGGTCACCACGCTGATGGCGCCCAGCGCGCCGCCCATGGCCAGGCTGCCAGTGTCGCCCATGAACACCATGGCCGGCGGCGCGTTGAACCACAGGAAGCCCAGACCGGCGCCAACCAGCGCGCCGCAGAACACCGCCAACTCGCCCGAGCCGGGGACGTAATGGATTTGCAGGTAGTTGGCGAACACCGCGTGGCCGACCAGATAGCTGATGAGGGCGAACACGCCGGCGGCGATCATCACCGGCACGATGGCGAGGCCGTCGAGGCCGTCGGTGAGGTTGACCGCGTTCGAGGCGCCCACGATCACGAACATGGCGAAGGGCACGAAGAACCAGCCCAGCTGCAGCAGCACGTTCTTGAGGAAGGGCACCGCCACGGCGCCGGCCAGGCCGGCCGGCTGGATGGAATGGACCCACAGCGCGGCGGCCAGGGCGATGCCGAACTGGCCGGCCAGCTTCAGCTTGCCGGGCAGGCCCTTGGGGTTCTTCTTCGACACCTTCAGGAAGTCGTCCAGGAACCCGATCAGGCCGTAGCCCAGGGTGACCATGATGACGATCCACACATAGTGCGACCTGAGGTCCGCCCACAGCAGCGTCGCCACCGACAGGGCGATCAGGATCAGGAAGCCGCCCATGGTGGGCGTGCCCTTCTTGGTCAGCAGGTGGCTCTCCGGCCCGTCGGCGCGGATGGGCTGGCCCTGCTTCTGCCATTTCCTGAGCCAGCGGATCAGGCCGGGGCCGATCCAGAACGACACCACCAGGGCGGTCAGCACCGCGCCGCCCGTCCGGAAGGTCAGGTACTTGAACAGGTTGAAGATGCCGACCTGGTCCGCGAGGGGATAGAGAAGATTGTAGAGCATGCCCCCTTAACCCCCTTCAACCAAGGACTTGACTACACGGCTCATGCGGCTGCCCGCCGAGCCCTTGACCATCACCACGTCGCCCGCGCGCACCGCCGCCTTAACCAGCGGCGCCAGGGCCTCGGAATCGGCGGCGAGCGCGCCCAGGCGGTCGGCCGGCAGCCTGGCGGCCAGGGTCGCCATCAGCGGCCCACAGGCGAACACCAGGTCGATGTCCCACCGGGAGATGGCGTCGGCGATGCCGGCGTGCAGGGCGGGGCCGGCCTCGCCCAGCTCCAGCATGTCGCCCAGCACCGCGATGCGCCGCGCCCCCTTGGCGGGACGGGCGGCGGCCAGGGTGGCGATGGCCGCCGTCATGGACACCGGGCTGGCGTTGTAGCTCTCGTCGATGATCTCGGCCTCGCCCTCGCCGACCTTGATCAACTGGCGCAGGCCCCGGCCCTTGGGGGGCGTCATGCCGGCCAGCGCGCGGGCGGCGACCTGGCAGTCGCCCCCCAGCGCGCGCACCGCCAGCAGCACCGCCAGGCTGTTCATGGCCCAGTGCAGGCCGGGAACGCCGATGCGATAGGCGACGGCGCCGTCGTGGATCAGGGCGAACACCGCCGTTTCGTGCGGATCGACGCCGCAGTCCAACAGGCGGGCGTCGGCGTCGATATGGGTGCCGAAGGACTGGATGTCGGCGCCGACCTTGGCGGCGGCCGCCGACAGGCGGCGGAAGTGGCGGTTGTCGCGGTTGAGGATGGCGACGCCGCCCGGCTCCAGGCCGGTGAAGATCTCGGCCTTGGCGTCGGCGATCTCCTCGGTCGAGGTGAAATGGGCGATGTGCACCGCCTCGACGGTGGTGACGACGGCCACGTGCGGCCGCACCATGCCCGACAAGGGCACCAGCTCGCCGGGGTGGTTCATGCCCAGTTCGAAGATGGCGAAGCGGGTCTCGCGCGGCATGCGGGCCAGCGACAGCGGCACGCCCCAGTGATTGTTGAAGCTGCCGGCCGACCAGTGGGTGGCGCCCTGCTGGCTCAGCACCAGCGCCAGCATCTCCTTGGTGCCGGTCTTGCCGACCGAGCCGGTGACGGCGACGACGTGGGCGGTCGAGCGGGCGCGCGAGGCGCGGCCCAGCGCTTCCAGGCCGGCCATGGTGTCCTCCACCACCACCAGCGGCAGGCCGTCGCAGCCCTCGGGGACGCGGTGGACCAGGGCGGCGGCGGCGCCGGCCTCGATGGCGGCCTTGACGTAGTCGTGACCGTCGTGGCTGGGGCCGACGATGGCGACGAACAGGTCGCCCTTGACGATGGTGCGGCTGTCGATGGAGACGCCGAACGCCTCCCAGGCCGGGCCGTGGGCGGCGGCGCCGGTGGCGGCGGCGGCTTCGGCGGAAGTCCACAATGGGGCCGTGGTCATGGGCGGCCTCCCTCGATCTCGGTCACGGCGCGGCGAGCCTCCTCGGAATCATCGAACGCCGTCACCGTAGACCCCACGATTTGGCCGATTTCGTGACCTTTTCCGGCCACCACCAGAATGTCCCCCTTGCGCAGCTCGCTCACCCCGAATCGAATGGCGGCGGCGCGGTCGCCGATTTCCACCGCGCCGGGCGCGGCGGCCAGGACGGCGGCACGGATGGCGGCCGGGTCCTCGCCGCGCGGATTGTCGTCGGTGACCACCGCCAGATCGGCCAGGCGGGCGGCGATGGCGCCCATCTGTGGCCGCTTGCCGGGGTCGCGGTCGCCGCCGCAGCCGAACACCACCACCAGCCGCCCGGCGGCATGCGGGCGCAGCGCGGCCAGCACCGTCTCCAGCGCGTCGGGGGTGTGGGCGTAGTCCACGTAGACCGCGGCGCCGGCGGCGGTCGCGGCCACCTGCTGGAGGCGTCCGGGTACGCCCTCCAGGGTTTCCAGCGCCTCGGCGGCGGTCACCGCGTCCATGCCGGCGGCGACGGCGAGCCCCAGGGCGGCCAGCGCGTTGGCGGCCTGGAAGCCGCCGGCCAGGGGCAGCCGGATCGTCTCGCGGCGGCCGAAGATCGACAGTTCCAGCACCTGGCCGACGGCATCGGACCGCGTCGCCAGCAGACGCAGGTCGGCGCCGCCGGTGCCGAAGACGATCGTATGCAGGCCACGTGCCGTGGCGACCGCCATGACCCGGTCGGCACCGTCGGCGTCGGCATTGACCACGACGGTCGCTCCCTGCGGCAGCACCTCGGAGAACAGGCGCAGCTTGGCCTCCAGATAGGCCTCCATGGAGCCGTGATAGTCCAGGTGGTCGCGGGTCAGATTGGTGAAGGCGGCCGCCGCCAGCCGCACCCCGTCGAGGCGGAATTGCGCCAGCCCGTGGCTGGAGGCCTCCATGCAGGCATGGGTGACGCCGGCCCGCGCCAGATCGGCCAGCGCGGCGTGCAGCTCGGCCGGGTCGGGAGTGGTCAGGCCGCCCCTGTTCTCCCAGCCCTCGGCGATGATCCCCAGCGTGCCGATGGCCGCCGAGGGATGGCCGAGGCGGTGGCAGATCTGGCGGAAGAAATTGGCGACCGAGGTCTTGCCGTTGGTGCCGGTGACCGCGACCATGGTCTCGGGCTGCAGCCCATGGAAGGCGGCGGCCAATTGCGCGAATCGGCGGCGCGGATTGGGGTCGGTCACCACCGCCACGCCCTCGGCCTCGATCACCGTGCCCTCGGGGGCCAATACCGCCACCGCGCCCTGGGCCAGCGCCTGGTCGATGAAGGCGCGGCCGTCGGCGCGCGTTCCCGGCAGGGCGGCGAACAGCCAGCCGGGCGCGACGCGCCGGCTGTCGGCGGTGATGCCGGCGATCTCTGGGTCTATGCGCTGGGCCAGTCCGGTCATCTCACTCAGCCGCCGCAAGGTCCCTGCTCCCGTTCCCATTCACGATTCCCTTGCCGCCGGGAGCCGGCTGCGGCGGAATCGCCTTCGGCATCAGGCCCATCAGCGGCGCGATCTGGGCGATGATCCGCCCGGCGGTCGGCGCGGCCGTCCAGCCCGCGGTGATGAACCCGAAGGTTTCCTTGGTCCCCTGCGGCTCGTCGATCATGACAAGGACGACGTAGCGGGGGGCATCCATGGGGAAGGCGGCGACGAAGGACGACAATACGGCCTTCCGTCTGTAGGAACCGTTGACGGCCTTTTCGGCGGTGCCGGTCTTGCCGCCCACCTCGTAGCCGGGCACGTCCGCCTTCTTGCCGGTTCCCTCGGTGACCACCAGCCGCATCAGGCCGCGCATCTGGTCCGAGGTCTTCTGCTTCAGCACCCGCTCGCCGGGGACCGGGGCGCCGCCCTCGGACGCCACCAGCGTCGGTGGGTGGAACAGTCCGCCGTTGACCAGGGCGGCGGCCCCCGAGACCAGTTGCAGCGGCGTCACCGACAGGCCGTGGCCGAACGAAATGGTGATGGTGTTGATCTCGCGCCACGTGGACGGTACCAGCGGCGAGCCGACCTCGGGCAGTTCCAGGCTCGGCGTGTCCAGCATGCCGATGCGCTTCATGAAGGCGCGCTGGAAATCGGTTCCGGCCTCTAGCGCCATGCGAGCCGAGCCGATATTGGACGAGTGGATCAGGATCTCGGGGACGGTCAGCCAGCGGTTCTGGGCGTGGTCGTCGTTGATCTCGTGGCGGCCGTAGCGCAGCGGCTTGGTGGCGTCGAAGGACGAGGTGACGGCGACCTTGCCGCTTTCCAACGCCATGGCCGTGTTGAACAGCTTGAACGTGGAGCCCATCTCGTAGGCGCCCTTGGTGGCGCGGTTGAACAGCGCCTCGTCATTGGCGCCCGCCGGCGGATCGTTGGGATCGAAATCGGGCAGGCTGACCAGCGACAGCATCTCGCCGGTGTGGACGTCGAGCACCATGCCGGTGGCCCCCAGCGCCCGGAAGGTGGCGACCGCCTTCAGCAATTCGTTGCGCACCACGGTCTGCAGGCGCACGTCCACCGACAGCCGCAGGGGGGCCGGGCCGGCGCGCAGGCCGGCGTCGAACTTCCTTTCGATGCCGGCGATTCCCTTGTTGTCGATGTCGGTCATCCCGACGATATGGGCGACGAGGTTGCCGTGGGGGTAGACCCGCCTCTCGCCCTTCTCGAAATACAGACCGGGGATGCCCAGCGCATTGACGTCGTATTGCTGGCGGGGGGTCAGGTTGCGCCGGAGATAGACGAAGGTGCGGTCCGACGACAGCTTCGTCCTGACGTCGGCCGGGTCGAGGTCCGGCAACACCATCGACAGCTTCTGGGCGGCCTCGGCGGCGTCGAGCACCTCGGCGGCGTTGGCGTACAGCGACACCGTCGGCAGGCTGGTGGCCAGCACGACGCCGTTGCGGTCGGTGATGTCGGCGCGCTCCATCTCCAGGCCGTCGGTGCGGGCCTGGGGCAGCGGGCGGGGTTTGGCGGGATCGCGGTCCAACACCGCCACGTCCACCATGCGCACGCCAATCACCGCGAAGGCGGCCAGGAACATGGCCGAGGTGGCGACCAGGCGGGCGCGGCCGGTCTCCAGCGCCCGCTTGCGGACGCCGTCGATCCTCAGCGCAGCCGGGCTGTTCTGGAGATCCTCGCCGGCGTGGACGCCGGGGACGCGGGGCTTGGGGGCGAAGAGGGTCACCGGGCCTCCCCGCTGGTGGTGGACATCTCGCTGGCGGCCAGGGCCGGCGACTGGATGACGATGGTGCGGCGCGAGGCCGGGGCGGCTGCCGGGACGGGCGCCGGTGCTGGCTGCATCTTGGCGACGTGCACAGGAGCAACGGGCACAGGAGCAACGGGCACAGGAGCAACGTGCACAGGAGCAACGGGCACGGGGGCGACGCGCGTCGGGGTCGCCGGCGGCGCCGGCTCGATCCTGGCCGCCGTCCTGGCGGGGGCGGGCTTGACCGGTTCGGCCTTGGCGACGGCCACCGGCGCCTTGGGCGCGGCCGGCGCCGGCTCGGCGGCGTAGGCGGGGCCGTCGTCGCGCGGCAGGGTGTCCAACGTCGCCACCTGGGCCGGGGCCATGGGCTTCATGCCCAGGTATTTCTCCGACAACTGACGCAGGCGGGCCGGATCGTTGAGGTAGCTCCATTCGGCCTTGAGCACGTGGATGGCTTCCTGGTTGCGCTGAATCTCGCGGTTCAACTCGGCCAGGCGCGCCTCCTGCTCCTTGACCTCGTGCTTGATGAAGAACAGGCCGACCCCGATGGCGGCGGCCATGCAGCTCCACAGGACGGTTCCCGCCAGTCCGCGCATCATGCACCTCGCGTGGGTTGGGCCCGCGCGGGGGCCTGGGTCCGGACGGCGGCACGCAGCTTGGCCGAGCGGGCGCGGGGATTGCGGGCCAGTTCGTCGGCGCCGGCCGAGACCGCCTTGCGCGACAGCAGCGAGAAGGTCGGCGCCTGGCCGGCCTCGGCCGCCGGCAGGTGGCGAGACGGACGCGCCGCCTCGCCGCTGCGGTCCTTGAGGAAGCTCTTGACCGCCCGGTCCTCCAGCGAATGGAAGGTCACCACCGCCAGCCGCCCGCCGGGGGCCAGCAGGCGCTCGGCGGCGGCCAGGCCGCGCTCCAGCTCGCCCAGCTCGTCGTTGACGGCGATGCGCAGGGCCTGGAAGGTGCGGGTGGCGGGGTCGATGCCGTCGCCCGAGGCGCGGACCACCCGGCGCACCACCTCGGCCAATTCGAGCGTGCGCTCGAACGGCTTGTCCTTGCGGGCGGCGACGATGGCGCGGGCGACCTTGCGCGAGTGACGTTCCTCGCCGTAGCGGTAGATGATGTCGGCAAGCTCCGCCTCGCCGGCGGTGTTGACCAGGTCGGCGGCCGAGGGCCCGGCCTTTTCCATGCGCATGTCCAAGGGGCCGTCCTTGGCGAAGGAGAAGCCGCGCTCGGCCTGGTCGATCTGCATGGAGGACACGCCGATGTCCAGCGCCACCCCGTCCACCTGGGCGACGCCGCGCGCCGCCAGCAGCGCATCCATGTCGCCGAAGCGGCCCTCGACCATGATCATGCGGCCGCCCTGGCCGGCCTCGATGTCGCGGCCGCGGGCCACGGCGGTGGGATCGCGGTCGATGGCGAAGACGCGGCAGTCGGCGGCGCCCAGGATGGCCCGGGTGTAGCCGCCGGCGCCGAAGGTGCCGTCGACATAGGCGCCACCGTCGTGGGGCGCCAGCGCGTCGATCACCTCGGCGAGCAGCACCGGGACGTGGGGGAGGGATTCCGAGTCCCGGGGGGAGCGGGCGGGGGTCATTTGCCGTCACCCGGGGGAGCGGAGCGGGGCTTGAGCGGCAGGGTGGGACGGTTGGCCAGGGCGCGGGCGCGCAACTCGGCCTCCATGGCCTTGTAGGCGGCGGGCTCCCAGATCTGGAAGGTCTTGCCCTTGCCGACGAAGGCGCAGGTCTCGGTAATTCCGGCGTGGGCGATGATGTCCTCGGGCAGGACGATGCGGCCTTCGGGGTCCCAGGCGAGTTGGCGGGCGTCGGCGAAGATCAGGGCGGTGATGTCCTCGGCCTCGGCCGAGAAGGCGTCAAACGCCTGGGTGCTGTCCGACAGCCGCTCCATGAAGTCGATGCCGCAGCCCTCGATGGAGGGCGAGGTGAAGGAGCGGTAGGCGACGATACCCTGGAACGGCAACTGGGACAGGGACGCGCGGAAGGTCGCCGGGACCGACACGCGGCCCTTCTTGTCGACCTTGTTCACGAATGTGGAGAGGAAGAGTCCCATCCTCGTCCGCCTGTCCCGGTTGAATTACCCGTCCCCGTTCCCGTCCCGTCTCGGCGCACTCCGCCCCTGGCGCCGCATTCGGTGGGTGCTTATGGGATATCATGGGATATCATGGGCGTCAATGGATTCTGGTAGTAAAACCGTGGGTCATGCGTGTTGTTGGGGCAAATTGGATAAGTTTTTAGCAAAGTACTGTAAGACGTGCGTGCAACTGATTGATTCAAGGGGATTCTTGTCAAGCCGGCTCTGGCGTGCGCCGGAATCGGGTTCGCGTCGTGTTCCGGCAGGCTGCCGCTGACCGGGCCGCGTGGCGGGCTTGGACGGATTTGGGATTTCATGGGAAGACGGTGCCAGACGGCCTGTAAGCCGGGTTCTGTCCCATGGTTGCCCATGGAGACGGCCATTCATCTGGGACGCCCGTTACCGGGCGCCTCGCGCGACCGACCCGGGCGGCTACGCGGAAACGCGTTTCGTCCCGCTTGCGCGGGAACCGCCGCCCCTATTTGGTCTTGCTCCCGGTGGGGTTTACCGTGCCGCTTCCGTTGCCGGTCGCGCGGTGCGCTCTTACCGCACCCTTTCACCCTTACCCGCCGGCCCGAAGGCGAGGCGGGCGGTTTGCTTTCTGTGGCACTTTCCCTGGGGTCGCCCCCGCCGGACGTTATCCGGCACCGTGTTTCCGTGGAGCCCGGACTTTCCTCCCCCCGCGAGCGGAGGGCGGCCGTCCGGCCGTCTGGCACGGCGGCACAATGTGGCAATGGCGGGGTGACGTCAAGACACGTGTGGTGGTGGCGGCGAACAGTGATGGCGTCTAGTTACGGCGTGATGGCCGATGGGGAATTCTTCGGCTTTTCTTTCGCCGTCCCCTGAAATCGCCGCCGGGCATTTCGGCCGTGCCAGGCGGCGACTGCGCACCGCCACGAGGAGGCCGGGCCTGGCCCGGCCCTCCCCGTCGGTCAGCGCGGCATGCCCATGCCGCCCATGCCGGCCAAGGCGTCGGTGGACATTCGAAGCATGATGTCGCCGATCTGCCGGGCTCCGTCGATGGTATCGTCGTAATTCTGGCGGACCAGGCGCATCTGGCAGTCCAACACCTCCTTCGGGGTCTGGCACTGGCGCAGTTCATCGGCGGCGCTCATGTTGTTGCGGAACGACATCTGCGCCATGGACACCAGCCGGCCCTGGACCTGGCTCCAGCCGTCCATCATGCGGACGGTCGCCTGCATGAGGTCTTTCTCCGAGGTCTTGGCCGCGACCTCCTCGCTGGAGGCGACGGCTTTCAGTTCGCTTCTTCTCTCACTCATCGACTGGCTCTCCTTCCCTGGACTGCAATGGCCCACCCCCAGACAGTACCGAATTCAGCGGGGCATTCCGCCTGAGCAGGCGGTGTAGCGCCACGGCCAAACGGGAGCGGTCCCCTGCCAGGGGCCGGCTGAATGTCGGGACGACGGGAGTATGTGCCCACCGCATCGGGGTGGGCGCCGGGGAGGTGAGGGCCTCAGCCGAACAGCTTGTCGATCTCGTCCTGGCTGATGCCTTGGTTCTCGAGCGCCGGGCCGTTGAGGAGCTTCGATTCCTCGTCGATCGGGAACTCCTCCTTCTTCGGGACGATGTCGGCGATGTTGTCGGGTCCCCAGATGTCGATCATCGCGTTCACCCGGGCCTCGATGTATTTCAGGGTCTTGACCACCTTGGTGATGCGCTGGCCGGTAATGTCCTGGAAGTTGCAGGCCTCGAACAGGCTGATGACCGTCTCGTTGATGTCCTCGCAGACGCGGGCGACGTAGGAATCGACACCGTGGGCCTGGATCTCGCGGGTCTGGCCCTCGATCTTCTCGGCGGCCTCAAGGATCTGCTGGGTGGCGCTTTCGGTCGAGGTGACGATGGCATCCAGTTCATAGGTGACGGCGATGATGCGGTCGTCGTCGGAATCCTTGGGCCGCAGGGCGGCGATCTCCTGCTTGGTCTGCTCGATGCAGACCGCCAGGGCGCGCAGCTCGGTCTTGAGCATCTGCACCTCGGCCTGCTTCTGGGTCACCACCTCGTCCAGCGACGCCACCTGGGCGGCGAGGGGGGGCGGCTCCTCGCCCTTGACCACGTGCTGGAGCGCCCGGATCTCGGCCTTGATCTCGTCGAGCGCCTTCATGACGTCCGGACTGCCGGCGGCCGAGGCCAGGCTCTGGGCGGCGCCCTGCGCCCGCATCCGCTGCAGTTCGGCGGTGAACAGTTTGCGATCGCTGGTCATGAAGATGCGCCTTCCCCCTTGTCCCCCGGGTCGGTATCGGTATCGCCGAACTCCCCGATCCAGGGCCCATACGATTTATCGGCAACCAGGATATGATCGGTCAACCACTTCTTCAGGAAGGTCAGCATGTCCTCCCCCAGGGCCTGGCGGTCGCCGGCCAGCCAGCGGTCGCGAACCGCGCGCACCTCCGCTTCCAGCCGGCGGTGTTCGGCACGATGTCCGTCGAGGCCGGGAAAGCCGCTGCGGGCCAGCATCGCCTCCTCGCGGCGGAAGTGGTGTTCCGTGTATTCGGCGAGGACGTTGACCACGCTGCCCAGGACGTCACGGCTCTGGCCGGTTTCCAGGGCGTCCTGCAGCTGATTGACGAGGTTCATCAAAATCCGGTGGTCCGAATCGAGCAGCGCATTGCCGACGCTGTACGACTCTGTCCACGTCAATCCCGCCATCCGAGTCGTCTCCCGTTCGAATTTTGGAATCAATACACCGTCGCCGGGCACGGCGACAAGCGGAGCGGGTTAACCGGCGGCGGGAACGTGCTATCGTGGAACCGCCAGACATCGGATATTCGGCCGTGAAACGCCTGAGGATCGCCACCTTCAACCTGGAGACCCTGGACGACCGTCCGCAGGGTGGCATCGACTACGCCGACCGGGTGGCGGTGCTGAGGCCCCAGCTTCAGCGCCTGCGCGCCGACATCCTGTGCCTGCAGGAGGTCAACGCCCACGCCCTGACCAAGCGCGGGCCGCGCGAGTTGTCGGCGCTGGACGGCATCGTCCATGGCACCGAGTACGAGAAGTTCCATCGCGTGGTGTCCATGAACCGGGGCGGCGTGCGGGCGTCGGATCGCCACAACCTGGTCATCCTGTCCCGCTTTCCGGTGCTGGAAAACCGGCAGCTCTGGCACGACCTGGTGCCGCCGCCCCTCTACCGGCCGGTCACCGCCGAACCCCGCCCCGATGCTCCCATGGCGGTCGAATGGGACCGCCCCATCCTGCACGCGGTCATCGACGGCCCGGCCGGCCACCGGCTGCACGTGGTCAACGTCCATCTGCGGGCGCCGCGCGCCTCGTTCCTGTCCGGCCAGAAGGGGCGCCACGGGCGGTGGCACAGCGTCGGCGGCTGGGCCGAGGGGTTCTTCCTGGCCTCGGTCAAGGCGGCCGGGCAGGCGCTGGAGGCCCGGCTGCTGGTCGATTCCATCCTCGACGCCGAGCCCGACGCCTTCCTGGCGGTCTGCGGCGATTTCAACGCCGGCGACCGCGAGGCGCCGGTGCGCACCATCCGGGGCGACGAGGAGGATACCGGCAACGGCCACCTGGCGCCGCGCGTGCTGGTCAGCCTGGAACGCACGGTGTCGGAAAGCCAGCGCTTCTCGGTCATCCACCACGGCCGCAAGGTGATGCTGGACCACATCCTGGTGTCGCGGCCGCTGCTGGGCTGGTACCTCCAGGCCGAGGTCCACAACGAGACCCTGGGCGACGAGCTGGTGTCGCCGGCGACGGTGTGGGGATCGCCCGAGACCTACCACGCCCCGGTGGTGGCCGAATTCGCGCCTCCCCGATCCGGGTAACCCTGCCATCGCCAGCCGGCGGGGCCGGGATGGATGTTTCTCTGGCAAGATGACATATGAAGGCGGGAGGGAAGGAGATGCGGTCATGGGCGCCACCCGCGACAAGTTCGCCGGCTGTCTGATCGGCCAGGCCCTGGGCGACGCGCTCGGCTTCCCGGTCGAGGGCGAGGGGCCGGCGGCCTGCGCGGCCTACGCCCGCGACGTCGTGCGGGCCGGCCGTGCGCCGACGGCGGGCGCCGACGGCTTCGCCTTCGGGCAGTATTCCGACGAAACCCAGCTGGCTCGCGAACTGGTGCTGTCGTGGCGCGATCGGGGCGGCTTCGACGCGCCCGACTATGCCGCCCGCATCGCCCGGCTGTTCGCCGAGGACCGGGTCGTCGGCCGCGGCCAGGCCACCGAACAGGCCGCCCGGCGGCTGATCGCCGGCGAGCCCTGGTTCCAGGCCGGCACGCCGGCGCCGTCGGCGGGCAATTGCAGCGCCACGCGGGCCGGGCCGCTGGGCCTGCTGTTGTGGGATTCGCCCGAGGCGATGGTCAGGGCGGCCGTCGACCAGGGCCGCATCACCCACTCGGATTCGCGCTGCATGGCCGGCTCGGTGGCGGTGGCCGGGGCGGTGGCGTTGGCGGCGCGCGACGGCGAGATCGATCCGCATGCCTTCCTGGCCCAGCTGCGCGAATGGACTGGGCGGATCGAGCCGTCGTTCGAATCCGCCCTCAGGCGGCTGGAGCCCCTGCTGGAGCTGCCCGCCGACCAGGCGGCCCGGGCGATCGCCCGCGACGGCCTGCCGCCGGGGGTGGACAGTCAATGGCGCGGCGGCATCTCGGCCTTCGTGGTGGGAAGCGTGCTGTGGGCGCTGTGGGCGTTCCTCAACGCGCCCGACGACTGGCTGGGGGCGGTGGCGCTGGCCATCGGTCCCGGCGGCGACGTCGACACCACCGGCGCCATGGCCGGCTGCATGGCCGGTGCCAGGCTCGGCCTCGCGGCCATTCCGGCCGATCTGGCGCGGGCGGTCAACGATCGCGGCGACTGGGGCTATGACGAACTGGTGGCGCTGGCCGACGCCGCCTTCGACCGTCGCTGGACCGGCACCGACCGGCGGCGCGGCTGACCTCACATCCGCCTGGGCTCGACCAGGCGCCCGAAGGCGGTCAGGTGGCGCAGCAGGCAGCCTTCCAGGAACGGATTGCGATGGTCGGCCGACAGCCGCTCGTAGACCCGCTCGAATCGGTCGAGGTCGGCGGGAACCCGGCAGCACCGGCCATGGGTGGGCAGCGGGTTGTTGCAGAAGGGGCAGATCTTCAGCATCGGACCGTCTCCCCTGGCTGAACGACCAGGAGAGCCTAGTGCGGCCGGCGGCGGCCGAACAATCCGTCCCAAGGTCCTGGACCGCCGTGCAAAGGGACTAGCATAGGCCGTCGGTATTGCTACCGAGGGCGAAGGGCCGGCGCGTAGCGCCTGTCCTCGCTGCGAATGTGGTGGACCAGCCAGTCGGACAGGAAACCGGCCAGCTCGTCGGCCACCACCGCGCGGGGATCGGCGTGGTAGTCGGATTCCATGCGACGGACCCGCTCGGCCATCGCCCGATGCGACTGGCGGTGGGCTTCCAGGTCGGCATAGCCGGCCTCTTCCAGCAGGCGTTCCTCGGCCCCGAAATGGTAGTAGGTGTAACGGATCAACTCGCCCAGGGCATGGCCGACCGCCTCCTCGGCGCCGTCGCCACTGAGGACGTGGTGCAGGTCATTGAGCAGGCCGATCAGCGTGCGGTGGTCCTGGTCGAGCCGGTCGACGCCGACGCTCATATCGTCGGTCCACTCCACGAACGCCATGCATTCCCCCCCCGGGATCGCCTCCGATCCCGGGATCGTAGCACCGGGGCGCCGATCATGCGACCTCGACCAGCACCAGTTCCGCATCGTCCTCGGCGACGATGTCGAGCCCGGGCTCGTCCGTCACCGCCATGCCCGAACGGGCGCCGACCGCCATCCCGTTGACCCTCAGCGTGCCGCGGGCGGGGACCAGATAGGCCTTGCGCCCGTCCAGGGGGTGAAGGATCCGGTCGCCGCGGTCCAGGGTGGCGGCCAGCACCCGGGCGTCGGCGTGGATCATGGCGGCGCCGTCGTCGGGCGATCCCGACGCCATCACCTCCAGGCGGCCGTGGGCGCGCGGGAAGGGCTTGGTCTCCCAGTGCGGCGGCATGCCCGTAGCGCGCGGCTGAATCCATATCTGGAACAGCCGGCAAGGGTCCGTGCCGGCATTGGCCTCGGCGTGGCGGATGCCGGTGCCGGCGCTCATCACCTGGACCTGGCCGGCCTTGGTGACGCCCCGGTTTCCCAGCGAATCCTCGTGGGTGATGGCGCCCTCGCGGACATAGGTGACGATTTCCATGTCGCGGTGGCCGTGCGGGGCGAAGCCGGTGCCGGGCTGGATCAGGTCGTCGTTCCAGACCCGGAGCGCGCCCAGGCCCATCCGGTCGGCGTCATGGTAGTCGGCGAAACTGAAATGGTAGCGGGCGGCGAGCCAGTCGTTCTCGAACCGGCCCAGCCGGTCGAAGGGACGGAGCTCGATCATGGCTCATCCTTTCAGCTTGGCGGCGATCTCGGCCAGGTGGCGTCCCTGGAAGCGGGCCATGTCCAACTCCTCGGGGGCGGGCTGGCGCGAGCCGTCGCCGCCGGCGATGGTGGTGGCGCCATAGGGGCTGCCGCCGATCACCTTGTCGATGGCCATCTGCTGGCTGGCGGAATAGGGCAGGCCGACCACCACCATGCCGAAATGCAGCAGGTTGACGATGGTGCTCATCAGCGTGGTCTCCTGGCCGCCGTGCTGGGTGGCGGTCGAGGTGAACACGCCGGCCGGCTTGCCGATCAGGGCCCCCGACTGCCACAGCTTGCCGGTCTGGTCGAGGAAGGTGCGCATCTGCCCCGCCATGTTGCCGTAGCGGGTCGGCGTGCCGATCAACAGGGCGTCGTAGTCGGCCAGCTCCATCGGATCGGCCACCGGCGCCGGCTGGTCGGCCTTGGCGTGGATGGCGGACAACACCTCGCCCGGGATGGTTTCGGGGACGCGCTTGACGAAGGGTTGGGCACCGGCATCCTGCACCCCCTCGGCGGCGGCGTGGGCCATGCGCTCGATATGGCCCCAGGTGGAGTAGTAGAGGATCAGCACGCGGGTCATGGGCGACGGCTCCTGGCTCTCGATGGGATGCCCTTGAATATCGGCCTTCCGTCCGCGCTGGACAATTCACCGGAAAAGAACAAGATTGTTTCCATGAGGGAAACGAAACCACCCATCGACACCCTGACCGGCATGGCGGTCTTCGCCCGCGTCGTCGATGCCGGCGGCTTCTCGGCCGCCGCCCGGGTCTTGGGGGTGTCCAAGTCGGCGGTGTCCAAGCAGGTGGCGGCGCTGGAGGATCGCCTGGGGGCGCGCCTGCTCCACCGCACCACCCGGCGCATGAGCCTGACCGAGGCCGGTTCCGCCTTTCTCGACGCCAGCCGGCGGGTGCTGGCCGAGGCCGAGGCGGCCGAGGCGGCGGTCGGCGCCTTGCAGGCGGAGCCTCGGGGAACGCTCCGGGTCAACGCCCCGATGACCTTCGGCACCATGCACCTGGCGGCGGCCATCCCGGCCTTCCTGGACCAGTATCCCCAGGTGACGGTGGACCTTGTCCTCAACGATCGCTTCGTCGATCTGGTCGAGGAAGGCTTCGACGTGGCGGTGCGCATCGGCCGCCTGGGCGATTCGTCGCTGGTGGCGCGCCGGTTGGCGCCCATGCGGCGGGTGATGGTGGCATCCTCCGCCTATCTGGACACCCATGGTCGGCCCCGGGTCCTCGCCGACCTCGCCGGACACCAATGCCTGACCTATGCCTATTCCTCCAGCGGCGACGAGTGGTGCTTCGACGGACCGCGCGGCGAGGAGAGGGTGCGGGTGACGGGGCGCCTTCGGGCCAATAACGGCGAGGTGCTCAAGGCCGCCGCCCTGGCCGGCGCCGGCATTCTCGCCATTCCCACCTTCATTGTCGGTCCCGAGCTGTGCGACGGCCGGCTCGAGCGGGTGCTGCCCGGCCACGAGTCGCGGTCGGGCGGCATCCACGCCGTGTGGCCGCCGGGCCGCCAGCCGGCGCCCAAGCTGCGCGCCTTCGTGGATTTCCTGGCCGGCCGGTTCGGCGCAGTGCCCTATTGGGAGCCGTCCGAGCCGGGGGTATGATCGCGTCATGGTCGGGGAGTGGATCAAGGGACTGGTGGTCGATGGGCCGCTGCCGCCCAGGCAGGCGGCGGCCTATCGGATCGCCCTCGCGGCGGCGGCGGTGGCGTTCGCCGCCCTGGCCATCCTGGACACCGTTCCCGCCTTGTGGGCGCGCCATCATGCCGTCTTCCACGTCGCCGAGACCCTGGCGCTGGTGATGCTCGCCGGCGATTACGCCCTGCGCCTGTGGGTGGCCGGCACGGCCGGCGGCGACGCCCTCAGGCGCTACGCCCTCGGTGCCTACGGAGTCTTCGACTTCCTGGCGGCGGTTCCCTTCCTGCTGGGCGCGGCGGCCGGCCTTCCCCAGGACGCCGAGACGGTGTCCGGCATCCTGTGCCTGCTCAAGCTGGCCCGCTACTCGCCGGCCCTGGAGACCTTGGGCGTGGTGGTGATGGCGGAGTTCCGGCCGCTGATGAGCGCCCTGTTCATCATGATCCTGCTGGCGGTGTTCACCGCCACCGTGCTGTATTTCGCCGAACGCGACGTCAATCCCGCCCTGGCCACCGTGCCCCATGCCCTGTGGTGGAGCGTCGTGACCCTGGCCACCCTGGGCTACGGCGACGTGGTGCCGGCGACCGCCCTGGGCAAGGTGCTGGGCGCCGGGGTGGCGGTGCTGGGCCTGTGCATGTTCGCGCTTCCCGCCTCGATCCTGGCCTCGGGCTTCAACGAGGAGATGCGGCGGCGCAGCTTCGTGTCGACCTGGCATCTGGTCTCGAAGGTGCCGTTCTTTTCCGGCCTGGACGCCAGCCGGATCGCCGAGATCGCCGCCCTGCTTAAGAGCTATCGGGCGGTGACCGGCGAAGTGATCGTCCGCGAGGGCGATCTGGGCGAAAGCATGTATTTCATCGTTTCCGGCCAGATGGAGGTCCGCGGGCGGGGCGGGGTGTTCACCCTGAGGGCCGGCGAGTTCTTCGGCGAGATCGCGCTGATCGACCAGTGCCCCCGCACCGCCACCGTCAAGGCGCTGACCCGCTGCCAGCTCCTGATCCTCGACGCCCGCGACTTCAGCCGCTTCGTCGCCGACACGCCCGGCTTGCTGGAGACCATCACCGCCACCGCGCGCCGGCGCCTGCGAGCCGACGACCGCCACACCGAGGACGCATGACCGAACCCAAGCTGAAGGCCAAGCTGTTCGTCCACGCCGCCATCCGCCGCTGCGGCACCGAGAACATCCCCTGCGTGGTGGTCCGCAAGGGCGACGAGGATGCCGGCACCGTGGTGGTCAAGCTCAACCGGCTGGACCACGGCTGCGAGGTGTTCACCCAGATCCGCGACGCCGACGGCCGCCTGGCCTGGATGCGCGCCACCGGCCCGGACCCGGTGAGCGAGGACAAGGCCGACCTCTACATCGCCCGGGCGCGGGACATCGACTATGACCTGTGGGTGCTGGAGGTCGAGGACCGCCAGGGCCGGGTGCCCTTCATCGAACGGGTGGTCAGCGGGTAGGTCATTCTTCCTCCCCCCACGCTCCGCGCGAGGGGAGGGGTGGCGAACGCCATCGGGACCCGTCCCAACAATGTCCCCCCATCGCCCCAGCTTTGCCCAAGTCGTCTTAAGCCGCGTTTAGAGCCCCGTCGATAGGGTCGTCGCACGCATCCGACGGTCCAATTTCGATGGAGGACGACCCGTGCAGACCCTTCTGGAGCAACTTCTCTCCGGCTCCTGGATCCAGAGCTTCGCCCGGCCAGAGGACCACTGGTACGCCTGCCAGTGCGGCGAATGCGTGGCGGCGGCCCTGAACGTCAACGTCAAGGTCCGCGACCCCTCCGACGCCCCCGCCACCGCTTCGCCCGAAGCGGCCGCCCAGGCCGCCGCGCTGCCCTATTACACCAGCGCCCTGCTGTATCCCCAGGACTGGCGGTGGAACGCCGATTCAGCCCATGGCACGGCGATCACCGTCACCTACAGCTTCATGACCTCCAACCCCGGCACCTATGGCGGCTTCCGGGTCTTCAACGAGACGGAGAAGGCCGCCGCCCGCGATGCCCTGGCCGAATGGGCCAAGGTGTGCGACATCACCTTCAAGGAGGTGTCGTCGGGCGGCCAGATCGCCTTCGGCAACGCCGAATTGGGCAGTTCCTCGGGCATGACCCTGTGGAAGGGCACCTCGGGGCGCGAGTCCGGAATGAAGACCACCCACGCCGACGTCTACATGGACGTCAGCGGCAACCTGACCTATACCGACGGCAGCTTCGGCCAACGCGCCATGCTGCACGAGATCGGCCACGCGCTCGGGCTCAAGCACACCTTCGACACCTCGGGGACGACGCTGTCGGGGGTCGAGAACACCGGCCAATACAGCGTGATGAGCTACGACAATCCTCCGTCCACGCCCAACGCCCAACCGCACACGCCCCAGCTCTACGACATCGCGGCGGTGCAGTACCTGTACGGCGTCAACACGGCCACCAATTCCGGCAACACCGTCTACCAGTGGTCCAACAGCAAGGCCGAGGTGATGACCGTCTGGGACGGCGGCGGCTTCGACACCATGGACGCCTCCAACCAGTCCCGCGCCGCCATCCTCGACCTGCGCGAGGGCAAGTTCTCCTCCATCGGCACCTATAACGGCGGTGCCGCCAAGAACAACGTGGCGGTGGCCTTCGGGACGGTGATCGAGAAGGCGGTCGGCGGCTCGGGCAACGACACCATCATCGGCAACGGGGCCGCCAACGTGATCGTCGGCGGCGGCGGCGCCGACGTGCTGACCGGCGGCGGCGGCGGTGATGCCTTCTGCTACGAGAGCCTGGGCCAGTGCGGCGACACCATCACCGACTTCGCGTCCGGCTCCGACTGGCTGGAACTGGCGGCCAGCGCCTTCGGCATCTCGTCGGGCACCCTGGCATCGTCGAAATTCGTCACCGTCGGCGGCACCTATAACGGCACCAACGGCTCGGGCTCGGAGTGGAGCGCCGGCCGCGCCACCTTCGTGTTCGACTCGTCGGGCAACCTCTATTGGGACGGCAACGGCTCGGCGTCGGGCTACACCAAGGTGGCGGCGGTGCAGGGCGGCACCGTCAAGGCCTCGGACATCAAGCTGGTGGGCAGCTTCACCGAGCCGACCCCGGACCCCACCCCCGATCCGACGCCCGACCCCACCCCCGACCCCGTTCCCAGCGTCGTCATCGGCACCTCGGGTCGGGACACCCTGTCGGGGGTCGGCGGCGAGGTGACCATGAAGGGCGGGCTGGGCAACGACACCTACATCGTCGACTCGGCCGGCGACATGGTGGTCGAGTATTCCAGCCAGGGCGTCGACACGGTGCGGAGCGCGCTGTCCTACACCCTGGGATCGTATGTCGAGAACCTGGAGCTGACCGGCTCGGCCGGTATCGACGGCACCGGCTCCTCCTGGCACAACGTGATGACCGGCAATTCCGGCGCCAACACCCTGTCCGGCCTGAGCGGCAACGACACCATCGCCGGCGGCGGCGGCGACGATGTCCTGGTCGGTGGCGCCGGCGCCGACAAGCTGACCGGCGGGTCGGGGGCGGACGTCTTCGCCTACGGCGCCCTGTCCGAGGGCGGCGACACCATCACCGACTTCACCTCGGGCAGCGACCGCCTACGCTTCGACTCCGACGACGTCCGCATCACCGCCGGCATCCTGGACGCGGCCAAGCTGGTCAAGATCGCCGGCAGCTACACCGGCGCCAACGGCACCGGCGCGGAATGGAGCGCGGGCCGCGCCACCTTCGTGCTCGACGGCACCGGCACGTTGTATTGGGACGGCAACGGCTCGGCCTCGGGCTACACCAAGATCGCCACGGTGCAGGGAAGCCTCACGGCATCGGACATTGTGCTGACGGGGAACTACGTCGAGCCCCGGCCGGCCCCCACCCCCGACCCCACGCCCGATCCGACGCCCGACCCCGTTCCCAGCGTCGTCACCGGCACGTCGGGCAATGACAGCCTGTCGGGGGTCGGCGGCGAGGTGACCATGAAGGGTGGCCGGGGCAACGACACCTATGTCGTCGACTCGGCCGGCGACGTGGTGGTCGAGTATTCCAGCCAGGGCGTGGACACCGTCCGCAGCTCGGTGGACCAGAAGCTCGGCGCCTATACCGAGCACCTGATCCTGACCGGCTCGGACGACATCCGCGGCACCGGCTCGTCGTGGCACAACCAGATCACCGGCAATGGGGGCGACAACGTGCTGTCGGGCCTGGACGGCAACGACACCCTGAAGGGAATGGGCGGCGACGACATCCTGGTCGGCGGCTACGGCCGCGACGTGCTGACCGGCGGCGGCGGCGAGGACACCTTCCGCTACGTCTCCAAGGGCGACATGACCTGGGCCAAGTACAACCTGACCAAGGGCACGCTGAAGGCCGACGACATCACCGACTTCACCTCCGGGGCCGACACCCTTTCCTTCGACGAGATCGCCTTCGCCATGAAGGCGGGAACGGCGGTGGACGGCGTCAACTTCGCCAAGATTGGCAGCGCCTACAACGGCACCAACGCCTACGGGTCGGACTGGACGGCCGGCAAGGCCAGCATCATCGTCGACTCGACCGACACCGTCTACTACGACCCCAACGGCAAGGGCGCCGGCTACTACGTGGTCGCCACGCTGCAGCCGGGGCACAACGTCCATGCCTCGGACATCGTGATCGCCTGACGGACGGACGGGGGACGGGGCGGCCCATGCAAGCATGGGCTTGCCCCGCCCGCGTTTTCCGGTAGAAACCATCCCGTGGCCGGGCGTGGTGCGCCGGCATTTTCGATCAAGGATCAAGAAATGACCCGTCGTCTGATCTCCTCCGGCTCGCCCTTCGAGGAAGTGGCCGGCTACTCCCGCGCCGTCGTCCAGGATCCGTGGGTGTTCGTCGCCGGCACCTCGGGCTTCAAGGACGGCCAGATCGCCGACTCCGAGGTCGACCAGGCCGACCAAGCCCTGCGGACCATCGCCGCCGCCCTCGACCAGGCCGGCGCGTCGCTGGCCGACGTGGTCCGCGTGGTGTGCTACGTCACCGACGCCGCCTATTTCCAGACCGTCGCCCCGGTGCTGGGCAAGGCGTTCAAGGGCATCAAGCCGGCCAACACCACCGTCGTCTGCGGCCTCGTCGACCCCCGCATGAAGGTGGAGATCGAGGTCACTGCGCTGAAGCGGTAGTTGCCAGACCGGCGCGGAGCGGGAATCCTTGTGCGTCCCGCCCGCTGACCGGAGGAAGACCACCATGCCCACCATCCTGATCACCGGCGCCAATCGTGGCCTCGGCCTGGAATTCGTCCGCCAGTACGCCGCCGACGGCTGGCGCGTGCTGGCCACCGTGCGCGACCCCATGAAGGGCAAGGCGGCCTCGGACGCCGGCGCCGAGGTCTATGTCTGCGACGTCTCCGATCCCGCCGCCGTGGCGCGGCTGGCGGCCTCGCTGGCCGGCGTTCCCATCGACCTGCTGCTCAATAACGCCGGAGTCTACGGCGACCGCCAGGCCTTCGGCAGCGTGGACGCCGACGAGTTCCTGCGCGTCATGCGCGTCAACGCCGTGGCGCCGCTCAAGATGGCCGAGGCTTTCGCCGGCCAACTGACGGGCCGCAAGGTCATCGCGTCGGTGTCGTCCAAGATGGGCTCGATCGCCGAGAACACCTCGGGCGGGTTCTACGCCTATCGCGCCAGCAAGGCGGCGCTGGACATGGTCGTCAAGAGCCTGGCCCTCGACCTCGCCGGCGAGGGGGTGACCGTGGTCGCGCTGAGCCCCGGCTGGGTGCGCACCGATATGGGCGGCCCGTCGGCGCCGCTCGACGCGCCCACCGCCGTGGCCGGCATGAAGGCGGTGCTCGACGGCCTGGGAGCCGGCGATTCGGGCAAGTTCCTGCACTACGACGGCACCGAGGTGCCGTGGTGACCGCCCCCATCGCCTTTTATTTCGACTTCTCGTCGCCCTACGGCTATTTCGCCAGCCTCGAGATCGACGACCTGGCCGCCCGTCATGGGCGCGAGGTGGCCTGGAAGCCCATGCTGCTGGGACCGGCCTTCAAGGCGTCGGGCAACCAGTTGCTGATCGAGCAGCCGTTGAAGGGAGCCTACAGCCGCCACGACTGGCAGCGCGTGGCGCGGTCGAAGGGGTATCCCTATCGCTTTCCGTCGCGGTTCCCGTTGGCGACCATCGCGGCGGCCCGGGCGTTCTGGTGGCTGGACGCCCGCGACCCGGTCCTGGCCAAGCGTTTCGCGAAGGCGGTCTTCCACGCCTATTTCGCCGAGGACGTGGACGTCACCCCGGCCGACGCGGTGGCTGTGGTGGGGCGGCGTGTCGGCGTCGCCGCCGCCGACCTGCTGGCGGCGGTGGCGGACCCCGTCTGGAAGCAGAAATGCCGCGACGAAACCGACGCGGCCATCGCCGCCGGGGTGTTCGGATCGCCGTTCATCGTCGTGGACGACGAGGCGTTCTGGGGATGGGACCGCCTGCCCATGGTGGCGGAGTGGCTGGAGAGGGGCGGGTGGTGACAGCCGCCGACGGCGTCACAGCGGGGCGAGCGCGTCGACCCTGAGGCGGATGCGGCCGGCCGTCTCGGCGTTCTCGCGCACGATCAACATGCCGTGCAGGTCGGGGTGCGGCGTGCTCATCAGCCTGGCCTGCAACGAGTCCTCGAAAGCACGGTTGGCCTGCTGCCGCTCGTCCACCACGATCACCTTGGGCGCGTTGGGGTCGGACAACTGCTCCAACAGGGAGGAATTGGCGTGGGTGACCGACACCTGCCGCACCGAGACGTCGGTGATGCCGTCCTTACCCGCCTCGAAGGCAAGTTCCTGGACGAACACCGTGGCGGTGGCGTCGGATGCCTCGGCGCGCACGATGATCTCGGGCACCGGCGGGCGGCTTTGGGCGTAGTCGAGGCTGGCCCGCGCCGACAGGGCGGCTTTGAGCTTGGACGATTCCTCGGGTGGAATTCCCAGCGCCTCGATCAGCCAGCCAAGGTCCAGCGCGACACGGTCGATGGCGCCGGTGACTTTCTTCTGGGCCTCCTCGTCGTCGAGATTGCCCTCGGTGTCCGCCTTGGCGGCCTCGTGGAGGCGGTTTTCCAGAAGGTGCTTGAGAAAGGCCTCGGCGATCGTCTGACCCTGGTTCATCTCGTCGAGTCGGCGTCGCGCCTCGCTGGAAAGCTGAACCTGATCGGCGACCGTGGCCCTTTGGGCATTGACGGCTTCCTGCCCTTGGCCGGACCGCGAAACCTGCACGGAAGTTTCAATCGCCCGCTGAACGGACGCGATGTTGACGTCGGCCATGTTCCTCACCTTCTCGTGAGCTAGGCACCGCATTCTGGCGGGCGGACGCGGTCGGTCAAGCCGACCTAGCGGAAAAATTCTATCAAATCCCGCCGACCAAATGCAAGGATATGCCCCCAATTCCCTGATTGAAGGCGGTGTTGCGACGTCTTAGTGTAGCGCGTTCGCCATGCGGAATAGGGAGGTCTGGTTGCCCCTCATCATCGATCTGAAGCCTGGAGAGAAGGTCATCGTCAACGGCGCGGTCATCGAGAATGCCGGGTCGAGCACCAAGCTCCGCATCCACAACAACTCGAACATCCTCAAGCAGAAGGAGATCATGGTCGAGCAGGATGCAAAGACACCGGCATCCCGCGTCTATTTCTGCCTTCAGTGCGCCTACATCTTCCCGACCGAGCGTGTGAAATACGTGAAGATGTTTCAGGACTATCTGTTTCAGTACGTGGAAGCCTGTCCCTCGGCGCGCGACCAGGCCATCGAGATCGCCCACGAAGCCGATGCCGGAAACTATTACAAGGCGCTACGCGCCGCGCGCAAGCTGCTGAAGCACGAGGATACGCTGCTCAAGCACATGCGGGGCGAGGATTAGCCCTGGACCGGGACCGCCCCGCCGTCTAGTTCAGATATTGCATCAGCGACAATTCGCGCACTGTGGCCAGGGCCTGGTATCCGGCCTCCAGCGCCCGCTGGTCGTCCAGCAGGCGGGTGATGGCCTCGGTCATATCGACGTTCTCCATGGCGATGATGCGCGTGTCCAGGAAGCTGATGAACTCATTGTGCTTGGTGTTGGTGTTCAGGATGCTTTGCCGCACCACAGCCATCTGCGACTGCAATTTCTCGAGATCGCCCGCGGTCTCGGCGCCATAGGGCGGCGTTCCCGTGGCCGGGCCGTCCAGGGCGTCGGTGATCAGGAACCGGGCCGCGTCCAGCCGGTCGGTGTTGTTCTCGAGGCCGCCGGCGGTGCCCCAGGCGCCCTGCGCGATGATGCCCATGGCGCGCAGCGCCTTCTCGATGGCGGGATCCGAGGCGTAGATGCCGAATTCCAGCGTCCGCGCCACATCGACCCGGTGCTGGATGGTCATGGTGTCGCCCCGGTACCAGCTTTCCTGGGTGACCGCCGCCGAGGTGGTGGACTCGGCGGTCAGCGTCTTGCTCTCGATGACGATGGTGGTGCCGTCGTTGCTCTTGACGGTGTACTGGCCGTCGTTGACCCCGGACGTGCTGGACAGGGTGATGACGGTGCCCGCCGGCGGCTGGGGGGTGCCGCCGACATCCACGAAATTGCCGGTGATCGTCTCGCCCGAGGCGCCGATGGCGAAGCCCATGGTGCCGTATTCGGCGGCGCCGATGCTGTTGGCGCCGTTGTTCCACGACATCGTCACGTCCGTGCGTCCGCTCTGCGGCACCACCAGGTCGGACACCCGCATGGCGGTGGGGCTGACCTTGAAGCTGATGCTGTCGGGGGTCGAGGCGGTGACCTCGAAGGAGCCGTTGTAGAGGCCGGATCCCTGGATGTCGACGTAGCTGCCGACCGGGAACTCGCCGGCCATGCCGGTGGCGCCGGCATAGGTCAGTGTCACGGTGTTGCCGACCACCGAGAACGTGGCGGCCTCGGCGCCGGTGAAGCCCGCGCCGAAGGTGGTGTTGGCGATGGCGGCGCCGTCGGGGATGATGTCGGCGTCGACGCCGTCCTTGCGCAGCTGCAGCGCGCCGGTGGTGGTGGTCTCGCCGGCATGCAGGCTGCTGTCGTTCTTCAGCGTGACCGAGCCGTCGCTGTTGACCGCGCTGACCACGTAGGTGCCGTCATAGGCGTTGCCGGTGGAGTTGCCGATGGTGAATTTTTCGTTGGCGGCAAGCGTCACGGGCGAGCCCGTCATGCGGATCGAGCCGTCGGGCTGGAGAGCGAAGGTCAGCGCGTTGGTGGCGTCGGTCAGCACCGTGCCGTTGGTGGTGGTCATGAAGGCTGGGCCGGCATCGGTGGCGGTGTCGGTCAACGGTACGCCGGCGGCGTTCAGCGTCACCATGCCCTGGTGGGTCATGGTGGCGTTGTTGTTGGTCGTGCCCGAGACATCGAACACCGATCCCACCGGCACCGAATCGAAGGCGTCGAAGTTGGATGGCTTGATCAACCCGTAGGTGGCGTCGAAGGTGGTGGTACCCAGTTGCGCGGCGGTCACCTCGATCTTGCGCAGATGTGCATCGCGGGTGGTGGGATAGGTGGTCTGGGTTCCGTCGAACATGGCCTGGAAGTCGCTCAGCGTCCCCGCCGGCAGCGCGACCGGCTGCGTGGACACTCGGCCACCCGCGAACATGTACTGCCCATCGACGCTGACGTTCATATAGCTGGCCAGCTCCAGCATGGAGTTGAGGGCCATCTTTTGGGCCTCGACGACCCGGTTCTCCTCGGTCAGGCCGTGCTGGGCCAGGTCGTTGAGGATGCTCTGGAAATTGCGGATGACGGTGCGCGCGGCATCGACGCTGGTCGAAGCGGCCCGGAGCTTCGTTTCGGCCATCTCGTTGTTCTTGATGAACTGGCTGGCTTGCGCCTTCTCGTTCTCGAAGTTGATCAGCCGATTGGCGTCGGCGGCGATGCCAGAATAGTTCTGCGCCTTTTTCTCGGTGGCGACCTGGAGCTGCGAGTTCTGGATGCGCTCCTGCACCGCGAGGATGCGGCTGATGTAGAGCTGGTTGGCGCCAAAGGTTCCTATGCGGGTCATGGCGGGCCTCCGTTACCGGATCATGCCGGTCAGGACTTCCAGCATTTCCTGCAGCGTGGTGATCACCTTCGCCGCTGCCGTGTAGGCCTGCTGGTAGTCGATCATTGCCGCGACTTCCTCGTCGAGATTGACGCCGCTGTACGAAGTGTATTGGAAGTCGAGGGAAGCGTTCAATGTCTTCTGGTACTCGTAGGCGTCCGAGGACGCGCTCATGGTCTGGGCGCTGACCGACACCGAGGCGGCCGCGTATTCCGCGAAGGTGTAGTTGCCGCCGTAGATCGCACCGGCCGTCTCCATCTTCAGCTTGCTCGACAGCGCGGCGCCCAGGGCCAGCGCGGTGGTGTTGTCGCCGACCGACAGGTAGTACTCGCCCATATCGGCGTTCCAGCGGGTGGTGCCGCGACTGATTTTTTCGGGCGCCGATTGGATGTCCGTGCGGACGTCGATACGGTTCGAGCTGCGCGTCGCGGCCCGCTTCAGTCCCAAGTCGGATTGCAGGTTCTGCCCCTGCACGTCCACCTTGCTTGCCGAATAGACCTCGGCGTTCTGGGTGTGGACGATCCGCAGCCGCTCGCCCGACCCCTCGGGGACCACCGACGCGGTGATCCGGTTGGCCTTCTGCATGTCGAGCTGGGTTCCCAACGTCTTGCCGTTGGTCAGGGTGCCGCCGGTGATGGAAACCGTCAGCTCCTTGCCGCCCGCCCCCACCAGCCGGATGCGGTAGTAGTCGCCGTCCTGCACCACTGACCCGGTCACGGCGCCGTTGGTCAGCGAGCCGGCGATCTGGGCCAGGGTGATCGTGCTGCCGGCGGTGAAGGTGGCGCTGGCGATGGTGTTGCTGCCGTCCGAGACGCTGACGGTGGCGTCGGCGGTCAGGGTGAAGCTGGTGTCGCTCAGGCGCGCCGACTCGGTGGTGCGGGTGTGGGTGTTGATCAACTCGGCGATGTCCTCGAGCGACGAGCCGGCGGGGATGTTGAACTCGCTGCCGATCAGGCCGGTGGTGTCGTAGAGGCCGAAATCCTCGCGCAGCACCGTCGTGGTGTAGGTGCTGGCCTGCACCTGGCTGTCCAGGATCGAATTCTGGCCGTCGAGGACAAAGAAGTCGTTGAGGCCGAAGAAATTGGAGAAGCCGGAAACCGTCTCGTCGGTGGCGCCGTCGCCGTTGACGTCGAAGGCGATGGTGCAGTCCGTCGCGTCGGAGCCCGCGGTCGAGGTCTTCTGGTCGCGGAAGGTCAGGCTGGTGGTGGCATCCTTGAGGTCGATGGCGAACTTGCCGTCGGACGTCAGGCCGACAGTGGCGCTGGTGTGGCCCTGCTGGCGCAGCCAGGCCTGCACGTGGGCGCTGATCTCGTTGATGCTCCAGTCGCCGTGGTCCGCCTTGGACTCGAAGTCGGCGCTCGACCGCCCGTCGCCGCTGTCGGGGCCGTAGCCCAGCGCCGAGAAGTCGGTCTGCATGATGGTGTTGAGCGTCGTGGTCTTGAGCTGGTTGCCCTCGGAGTCGAAGGTCGAAAGCGCCACGTCCTCGGTGCCCGACAGCTGGATGGTCTGGCGCAGATTGACCTTCTCGACGACGATCTCGGTGGCGCTGACCCGCTCGACCACGCGGTAGGTGCCGTTGTTGCGCGAGTCTTCGCAGCCCGACAGGCTGAAGGTGTCGCCCACGCCGAAACTGCCGGTGTCAAAGGGTTGGTTGGCGCCACCGGCGGCGGTCAGGGTGGCCAGCCACGGGTAATTCGCATTGCCTGCCCCGAAGGTCAGGGTGCCGTATCCGTTGGCGGTGGCGCCGCCGGCGGCGGCGGTGACGGACGCCGATCCCATGTAGAAGGTGGCGGTGGTGTCGGGATTGCCGGCGGGCGAGGGGACGATGTCCCCCTGCTTGGCGAAGGTCCGGGTGCCGGTGTAGCTGCTGGAGATCGCCGGCAGCGTGGTGCCGCGATTGTGGACCTGGTTGATGGTTTCCTTGAGGCGGACGGCCAGGTTGTCCAGCTCGGCCTGCATGTTGGGCAGCGTCTTGTCGCGCAGGTCGACCAGGGCCTTCAGCTTGCCGCCGGCGACCGCCGTGGTGATGTCCAGGCCTTCGTCGCCCAGCGCGATGGCGTCGAAATGGCCGCCGGCATAGCTCATCCACGAATCGATGGTGGTATTGGCCGAATAGGTCAGCGTCGACGGCTGGTTGTCCAGCAGCTGGTTGCCGGCCTTGGTGTAGACGATGACACCGCCGTCGCCGCGCTTGTAGTATTCGATGTCGATATACGAGGCGAGCTTGGTCAGGGCGAGGTCGCGCTTGTCCTCCAGGTCGGCGACGCCGGTCGAGGTGGCGGCATTCTTGACGATCTTCTGATTGAGGTCGTGGATGTTGGCCAGTTCCTGGTTGATCAGGGCCACCGTCTGCTCGATCTCGCGGTCGGCCTCGAGGCGCAGGCCCTGGAAGCCCTCGCTCATGCGGTCCATCAGCGCGGCGACGTCCAGGCCGGACTGCATGGTCGACCATTGGACTGCCGGCTTGTTGGCTTCGGTGGCCAGCGTCTCGAAGGCGTTGACCAAGTCCTGGATCTCGTGGGCGATGGAACTGTCGTCGGCGACGTTGCCGAACAGGTCGTCGATGCGCGGGTGGTAGCTTTGCTCGACCTCCAACTGACCCAGGCGTGAGGTCTGTTTACGGATGTCCTTGAGCAGCCCCTCGTTGACCATGCGGGTGGTCTGACCCTCCTGTACGCCGGCGCCCCGGCCGGCCAGGACCCGTGATTCGGGGTTCATCACCTTGCGGACATAGCCGACGGTGTTCACGTTGGTCACGTTCTGGGCGATGACGTCCAGGCCGCGCTGGCTGGTCAGCAGTCCCGACAGGGCGGTGTTCAGTCCGAGTGTCAGCGACATGGTCTATGCTCCCCGCCGTTCTGGCGATCACAGCGTCTCGTTGAACGAAACCGATTGGCGCTCGGTGCCGGCGCGGCCGTCGAACTGGCCGGTCTTGCCGTACTTGCAGGTCGAGGTCGCGCCGGTCTTGACGGCGTTGGCGACGGCGTCCATCAGGCGTTCGGCGGCCTCCATCTCGGCCTTCAGGCGGCGGGCGTTCTCTTCCACCAAGCCTTGGAGGCGGCGGCCGAGCTCGGTCAGCTCGTCCTTCTGCTCGGGCTCCAGCTCGTCGGCCAGCGACGGGTCCTCGGCCATGGGCAGTACCGACTGCTCGTAGATCCGCGCCAACGCCGACTTGTTGTCGGCCAACTCGCGCACGGTCTGGATATCGTGGTTGGCCAGGGCCTCGTTCTCGACCTCCAGCAGATCGCAAAGATTGGCGCAGGCCCAGACGATGTCGTCATAGGAAAGGATGGCGGGCATCTCACTGAACCTCCTGGGTCTGCAGCAGCGAGCGGACGACGTGGTCGGCAATGCCGATGCCGTCGCCGCGATTGGCGACCATCTTGCCGTATTCGTCGAGCAGCATGGGGCGGAACATGGATTCGGCGTGGCCGCCGCCGAACATGCCGTCCTCGGTCTCCAGGCCGGCGAACATGTGGCTCAGCATCTGGGTGACGAAGACCGCCTCGAACTGCTTGGCGACGGCGCGGGCCTGGGCCGGGTCCTTGGTCTTGGCGAGCGCCGGCGCCTTGGCCAGGGCGGCGGTGGTGTCGGCGGCGGATGGGGCGATGGTGTCGATCATGGCGTCATCCTCACATCAGCTCGATGTCGGCCTGCAGCGCGCCGGCGGCCTTGATGGCCTGCAGGATGGCGATCATGTCGCGGGGGCCGATGCCCAGCGAGTTGAGACCGTTGACCAGTTCCTGCAGGGTGACGCCGTGCGGCATCACTGTCAGCTTCTTCTGGTCGCCCTCGTCGATCTCGATGTCGGTGCGGTCGACCACGGTGGTGTCGCCGACCGTGGCGAAGGGCGAGGGCTGCGACACCTGGGGGGTCTCGGTGATGCGGATGGTCAGCTGGCCCTGGGCGATGGCCACCGTGCTGATGCGCACGTTCTCGCCCATGACGATGGTGCCGGTCGATTCGTCGATGACGATCTTGGCGATCTGGTCGGGCTCGACGCGCAGCTGCTCGATGTCGGTCAGCATGGCGACCACGTTGCCGGTATAGGACGGCGGTACCGCCACCTGAATGGTACCGGGATCGGTCGGCCGCGCCACCTCGGTGCCGAGATAGGCGTTGACGGCCTGGGCGACGCGCCGCGCAGTGGTGAAGTCGGGATTGCGCAAGGTGACCATCACCGATTCCAGATGCTGCATCTCGAAGGGCAGCTCGCGCTCGACGATGGCGCCGTTGGCGATCTTGCCGGCGGTGGGTACGCCCTTGGTCACCGACGAGCCGGCGCCGGTGGTGCCACCGCCCGAGGCGGTGAAGCCGACGCTGGCCAGGCCGCCCTGGGCCACCGCGTAGACCTCGCCGTCGGCGCCGATCAGCGGGGTGACCATCAGCGTGCCGCCGGAGAGGTCCTTGGAATCGCCGAGGGCGGACACCGACACGTCGATGCGGGTGCCCTGGCGGGCGAAGGGGGGCAGGACGGCGGTGACCATCACGGCGGCGACGTTCTTGGGGGACAGCGAGCTGGGGATGGCGCCGTCGCGGTCGCGGATGTTGACGCCCAGGCGTTCCAGCATGCCGACCAGCGATTCCTTGGTGAAGGGGATGTTGGTCAGGCTGTCGCCGGTGCCCTTGAGGCCGACCACGATGCCGTAGCCCACCAGCAGGTTGTCGCGCACGCCCTCGAAATTGGCGATGTCCTTGATGCGCGACGCGCCGAAGGCCGGGCCGGGTGCGGCGGCCAGGGAGGCCGCGACCAGCAGCAGGCCCAGCACGAAGGCGCGCAGTCCGATGGCGACGGTGGCGGAGGCGGTGGCGGCTCGGATCATGGTCTTCCTCGTTGGCCCCAAAGGTCACATTGGTGCGCCAAGGCCGTTGCGAAGCGCGTGCCATCCCGCGAATGTCTGGAAAATCAAGATCCTGCGCCCCGCCGGATCGAGCCGTCGGCAGCAGGGACCCGGCATTTTCCGCCTTGGGCCGGCAAATCCTGCCCAGTGGCCGCATCCATCGGATGGCTTGGGAAATAGCGGCTTTCGCGGCGCGCTCCCACTCGCTAGAATGGCCGCGGATCGGCACACCGCAGAATGGATTCGCATGAAGGTTTCCGGTGTTGGCTCCGGCGCTTCCGTTGGGGGGACAAAGCGGGCCGACAAGTCCGACGGCAGGAAGGGCGAGTTCAAGAAGGCCCTGGTTGACGCCATGGACACGATGGAGGAGGTGCATGCCGTCGAGACGGCCTCCGGCGTCGCGTCGGTGGACGCCATCTTCGTCGCCCAGGCGGTCGGTGACGCCGACGAACGCGAGGCGCGCCAGCGCCTGATCCAGCGCGGCGAGGACATCCTCGACAAGCTCGAGGAAATACGCCACGGCCTGTTGCTGGGGGTGGTCCCGCGCGAGAAGCTGGAGGCCTTGGCCCACAGCGTGCGGACCCGACGCGAGAACTGCCCCGATCCCCGGCTGGCGGCCCTTCTCGACGAGATCGAATTGCGGGCCGAGGTGGAACTGGCCAAGCTGTCGCGCGGCGTCTGAGCGCGGGTCCAGGATAACCTTGGCGTTCCAAACATCGCGGCGGGTGAACGGTTCCCCTTGCGGCTGGGCGCCCCTCCCCATATATTCCGCTGCGAAAAATTGGACCGATCGTTGCATCGAGGAAACGGATGACCGTCACTCTGCCGCCGGATTACCGCCCGTCCGAGGACGAGCCCTTCATGAACGAGACCATGAAGGAATATTTCCGTCAGAAGCTTCTCAATTGGCGCGCCGAGCTGCTGCGTGATTCCGACGAGACCCTTCAGCACCTGCAGGAGGGTGGCCTCCAGGAACCCGATATCGCTGACCGCGCTTCGGCCGAGACCGATCGCGCCCTCGAGTTGCGGACCCGCGACCGCGAGCGCAAGCTGATCGCCAAGATCGACGCCGCGATCGAGCGTATCGCCGACGGCTCCTACGGCTATTGCGAGGAGACCGCCGAGCCGATCTCGATCCGCCGCCTGGAAGCCAGGCCCATCGCCACCCTGTCCATCGAGGCCCAGGAGCGCCACGAGCGGATGGAGCGGACCCACCGCGAGGAATAGCGTCGGCATCGCGCGAAAGCGAAGCCCGCGCCGCGAAGTCCGCCGGTCCCGGCGGGCTTTTCGTTTTTCGCGCGGTTGATGATAGGATGCCCGCATGCCCATCCGCATCATCGTCGCCGAGGGGCCGTCCAAGGGACGGGAATATCGGTTCCCCGACAGTCGGGCCGTGGTCACGGTCGGTCGGCATCCGAGCTGCGACGTTACCTTTCCCGCCGACCTGATCTCGGTCTCCCGCTACCATCTGGCGTTCGAGCGCCGGCTGGCCCGCTATCGCGTGGTCATGCAGGCCGACAACCCGGTATGGATCGACGGCGAGGAAGCCTACGAAGGCGACGAACTGCCGCTGGCCGCCAAGGTGACGCTGGGCCATCCCGACGGGCCGGTGCTGCTGGTGGAGACGGCCGAGGACGACGACCTGCCGGCCACCGAGCGCTATGCCCGCCATGACAGCGCCGGCCGCATGGCCCACGACGCCAGCCAGAGCAGCAGGGGCCTGCGCCGGCTGGTCCTGGCGCTGGCGGCGCTGGTGCTGGCGGTCGCCGCCGGCATCGGTGCCGTGACCGTCACCGAACGCCGCGAGATGGCGCGGCTGCTCGACGACATGTACCGCGAACCCGGCGCCCAGGCCGAAAGCCGGCTGGCGGCGCGGCTGCGCGATGCCGCGCGGTCGGTGTATCTGGTGGCGGCCAAGGACGACTACGGCATCAGTCCGTTCGGAACCGCCTGGGTGGTGGGCGACGGCGTGCTGGTGACCAGCGCCCATGTGGCCGAGGTGTTCAGCCAGATGGGCGACGGGCTGACCATGGTGGTGCGCGGCCGCGCCGGCGGCGGCGGCGACCTTGCGGTGACCGGGTTGACGCTTCATCCCGACTACCGCCGCTTCGAGGACGCCTGGCGCTCGTATGGCCCCTTCGCCGCCGGCGCGGGGGGCGAAAGCCGCCCAATCACCGAGGCCGGGGGATACGACGTCGCCCTCATTTATGTCGCCGAGGCCGACCGCGCCAAGCTGGCGCCGCCCTTGATGCTGGCGCCCGATTCCGACCTCTCCGCGCTCGAGCCGGGCGACCTGGTGGGCTATGTGGGGTTTCCGGTCGAGAGCGCCGCGCTGGGCGGGGTGAACCTCGATGATCCCGAGGCGCAGCTGCAGATCGGCCGACTGACGGCGCTGACCGATTTTTTCCTGGTCAAGAGCGAGCCGGCCGACCGCCATCTGTTGCAGCATTCGCTGCCGGTCCAGGGCGGCGCCTCGGGCAGTCCGGTGGTGGATGGCCGGGGGCAGGTGGTGGGCGTGCTGTCGGGCGGCAATCTGGTCGAGATCGACGATCAGGGCACGCGGGTGCCCACCGGGGTCGGCGTTAATTTCGCCCAGCGCGCCGATCTGGTGCGAGAACTGCTGGCGGGAACCGCCGGCGACCGCGCCCAGGCCCGGGCCGAGTACTGGCAGCGGCGCCTGAAGCGCTATCAGAACGAGGTCGACATGGCGGTCCAGGACTGGGCCGCCAGCCACGGTACGGCGGTGGCGCCGCCGCCCCTGGCCCAGTTCGACGGCCGGACCGCCCCCGACTCGCGGCTCGACATGCCGGCCTTCGTCAAGCGCTTCACCCTGCCGCGCACCGGCTGGTACCTGTTCCTCGCCTCGGCGCGCGACCGCGCCAACATCGACATGATGCTGGTCGAACAGTTGAAGACCGGCCCACGCATGGCCGGGCTGGACGCCTCGCCCGACCACTATCCCGGTGTCGAGTACTCCGGCGACAAGGGGACCGAGCTGGAAATCGTCGTTCCCGGTCCCGTCGACACCGAGCTGACGCTGCGGGTGTTCTGGCTTCCCACCGCCCGCAAGACGTCGGGATAGCTATACCAGCGCCACCGACGAGATCACGAAGCCGCTGTCGGGCGGATAGCGGCGGCAGGCGATGGCGCGGGCCTCGCCGGCGTCGCGGGCCTCGACCACCGTCACCTGGTCGTCGGCCCACAGGTCGGCGTAGAGGCGGTGCTGTTCGTTGGCCTTAAGCAAGGCGCGGACCTCGCGGTTGTGCAGGGTGATCTCGAACGTCCTGAACCCGGGCCGCGGGCAATACAGCTTCCGATGGGGCATGCACTCCTCCCGTCTCTTCTTGATCACGTGGTGATTGGGTCGGCCGCATCCGACCCTCCGATCATGCCAGCAGTCCCGGGCCGGATTGAATCGTCGTGACGGGGTAGCCCCCTATCGCCGATGGGAGGCCGCCAGCAACTCGCGCAACCGATCGAGGGCGAACAGGTCGCGGTCAGCCGGCGCGGCGCCGTTCCCGTCCGGGCGCCAGCCGGGCGTGCCGGCGGAGTCCTCGCCCCAGTCGATGAGGACCGGGCCGGCCATCGACAGGACGATGTTGGACGGCGTCAGGTCGCCATGGGCCAGCCCGGCGGCGTGCAGGACGGCGATTGCCTCGGCGATGGCCGCCAACGTCCCGGGTGGCGCGGGGCCGAGACGCAGCGCCGTGGCCAGGGTCGAGCCGTCGATCCAGGCATGGGCCGTCCAGCCGCCGCCCCAGCCCAGCAGCGGAGCGACCCCGGGATGGCGGAAGGCCGCCCGCGCGTCGGCGACCGTCCCGGGTGGCGCCAGCTTGAGCGCCACCCGGCCCCAGTCCCGCCGCCACGCCATCCAGGTCTCGGGCGGCCCGAAGCGCAGGCGCTCGGCCAGGACGGTCCCGCCGGGGCCATCGGGGGGAAGGTCGGCCAGGCGAGCCAGGGCGGTGGCGGAACCGTTGGCCAGCAGACCACGCACGGCGGCCAGGCGGCGACCGCGGGCGAGCTCCGTCTCGGCGTCACGAAGTGCGTCCATCGCCCCAGCCTAGCCCAGTGGCCCCCTTGTCCGCATGGTTGATTTTGGTCATCGGCCGCCTATACAATGTGCGAAATTGGGAAAGTGCCTAAACGAAGGGCAGTTGGGGGGCAGGGAATGTCGGAGCCGGAACGCATTTTGGAATTGACGCGCGCGGTCTACGAAGTGGCCAGCGACAAGATCCGCGAGATCAAGCAGGTCACGGGGACGACGCGCATCCTGTCGCTCAACGCCCTCATCGAGGCCACCCGCGCCGGCGAGGCCGGACGCGGCTTCGCGGTGGTCGCCAACGAGGTCAAGAACGTCTCCCACAACATCAACACCATCACCCAGTCCCTGGAGGGCGAGCTGTCGGCCACCATCCAGGACCTGATGACCCTGGGCGAGCACATGGTGCGGCAGTTGCGCGGGGCGCGGCTGGCCGACCTGGCCCTCAACATGATCGAGATCATCGACCGCAATCTCTACGAACGCTCCTGCGACGTTCGCTGGTGGGCCACCGATTCGGCGGTGGTCGATTGCGTGGCGACAGAAACCCCAGGTGCCGCCGCCTTCGCGTCCAAACGGCTGGGCGTGATCCTCGACTCCTACACGGTGTATCTCGACCTGTGGGTCGCCAACGCCGATGGGCGGGTGATCGCCAACGGTCGGCCCGACCGCTACGGCCGGGCCGTCGGCGCCGACGTGTCGGCGGACGCCTGGTTCCGCGACGCCATGGCGACCGCCGATGGCGGCGAATACGCCGTGGCGGACGTCTCCGCCAGCGCCGTCCTGGGCGGCGCCCCGGTCGCCACCTACGCCACCGCCATCCGCGAGGGTGGCGAGACCAATGGCCGCCCCATCGGCGTGCTGGGCATCTTCTTCGACTGGCAATCCCAGGCCGAGACGGTGGTCAAGGGCGTGCGGCTGCGCAAAGAAGAGCAGGCGTCCACCCGCTGCCTGCTGCTCGACCAGAACCACCGCGTCATCGCCTCCTCGGACGGCCGGGGCTTCCTGACCGAGACCGTTTCGTTGGAAACCCACCATGGCACCATGGGTGCCTATGTCGACCCCCTCGGTCAAATCGTCGGCTACGCGCTCACGCCCGGTTACGAAACCTATCGCGGCCTTGGCTGGTATGGAGTGATCGTGCAGGAGCCTAGGACGGCCGGGTGACCACGTGGCGCGAGGGTGGAGTGCCCCTCACCACCGCCCTTTCCAATACAGCTTGATCCGTTCGTCCTCCAGTGGGAGGCTCCCGCATGCGCGTTCGGCTCGCGCGATCGGGGAGTGGGATATGTGGGAAAAGAAGAACAACACCTTGCAGCTCGGTGATGATCCTTGCGTGACCTGGGCTTTGCGGGCGCTTGACGCACGTCTGGAGATTGCCCGCTGGTTTAAATCCGTCGGTCACATCGACAGTGCCGGCATCCTGTCCTTGATCGAGGCCGAGCGAGAGGTATCGGACCGATGGCGGCGGGCCATTCTTCGCATCAGCACAAAGGACTACACGCAGATGCATGGTCAAGAGGCCGTCGACGATCGCCTGTTCGCCAACCTCGGGTGCGACGCCGGCTGGCACCATCCGCTGTGGCGACCGATTCCCACCGAGCAGATGCAGGCCGGAGCGGCGCTGCCGTTCGACAGTGATTCCCTTCGCGTCGTCTATCTGGGACATGGCCTCGCGCAGTGTCCCGATGCCGCCGCCGACACCCTGCTGTCGGAAATCCATCGGGCCATGGCTCCCGGCGGCCAATTGCGGATCGTGGTCCGTGATTTCCAGCTCGCGTTCGACGCCTATCGGGCCGGATGGCGCGAGCAGTTCCTCAACGTCACGGATTTCGCTCCCATCGACGCCGGTCAGACCGTCGGGCAGCTTTTTCTCTCCACCTTCGCCGAGGGATTGGCCGGCAAGGTCACAGATGACGACCTCGCCCGCCGGTTCTCGGAGGGGACACCCGTCGCGGTGGCCGACGACCTGTGTGCCGAGGCACGCCAGGGGGAGGCCGCGATCCGTGCCGAAGCATGCAACTGGTACACATTCGAGAAGCTGGAGCGGATGGTTCGACGCGCCGGTTTCGGCGATGTCCGCCGGTCCTATTTCGGCCAGAGCCGGGCGTTCGTCCTGCAAGACACCTCGTTCTTCGACATACCCCTGTCCGAAGTCAGCGTTTTTGTCGATGCCGTCAAGCCGTTCGCGGGAGGTGCGTGATGTGGAGCGCTCGTCGTAACAGCGTCGTTGTTTCCGATGCTGTGATCCGCGATCGGAAGCTGGGCTTCCTGATGAAGCATGAAATGGCGGTGGCCGACATCGTCCTGGCATTTCCGCCGCAGGTCACCACGACGAACATTGTCCAGGCCATGGAGTCCCAACGACGGATCGGCATGCTGTGTTCGGATCTGACGATGAACATCCGGCCGGATATCTACGCGCGGGAATACGGTGAGGAGGCCGTGGCCGGAAGACGGTTCCTCAATCTCGGATGTGGCGGGTACTGGGACCATCCCTGTTGGACCGGAGTCGATCTGGAGCCGGCCAATGGAGTGACGTGGAATTTCCGCCGTATGGAACCGCTGCCGATCCAGGATGGCGCCATGAAGCTGGTCTACACCAGTCACCTTCTTGAGCACCTCACGGACGCCGAGGTTCGGTTCCTGCTCGGCGATGCGTTCCGCTGCGTGGAACCGGGTGCGTTCATCCGGGTGACCTTGCCCGATTTCGATCTTGGCTTCGCCGCCTACCGCGCGGGCTGGCGGACCTTTTTCACGTCGGTCGCGGACTACGCGCCGATCGATACCGGCCAGTCGGTCGGCTGGTTCTTCCTCGACATGTACGCGGGCAACCTTCCGGTGGAGGACGGGGATCTCGCCAGGCTTTTCTCCGACATGGAGCCGGAGGTGGCGATGGACGTCCTGAGGCGGAGGATCGAGGAGACCGATCTGGCCGACTACGCCGGCCACGTCAACTGGTTCAACTGCGATCGGATCTCTCGCTTCCTCGCCGAGGCCGGCTTCGTGGACGTGGAACGATCCGCCTTCGGACAGAGCCGTGCGCTTGTCCTCAGGGATACGAGCTATTTCGACGCCACTGCGCCGGAAGTGAGCGTCTTCGTGGAAGCCCGCAAGCCGGCCTGATACCCGGATCGTCGAGCACGGTCAAGCGCGAGGGGCCAGCGACAGGAATTCGTACAGTTCCCCGCTACGGTTGCGCAGGAAGAACACCCGTAGCGGCTGGCCGAATGGAGCGACGGTGAAGCATTTCCCCGGCGCGAAGCCGGCGCCGACCAGGTGTTCGCGCAGACGGTCGGCATTGGTACACAACAGGGAGAGGCAGACCCAGCCCGGCTGATCCAGCGTGGTGGGTCTCGCCGGTGCGGTCTCGAAGCATACCCGCAAGGAGGCGCCGACGGCGCTGGCCGGAATGATCACCTTGCCGTCCGTGGCGGGAAGCCCCATGGCCGCCCACAAGGCGGCCGCTTCATCCGGAGACGCGCAGGCGCAGGTCAAGTCCGGCGGGGCTTCCAAGGCGAGGGTATAGGCCGGGAGTCCGCCGGATGTCGGGCCGTGGTCGTGCAAAAGCTCGACGGGCGGCAGGTTGGGTGCGGTCAACAGGTCCATGTCGAAGGTGGGGGCGAGGGGCCGCCCGCAGAAGGGCGCCTTGGCCGCCGGGTTGGCGATTCCGCGCGCCCGCTTGGCGACTCCATAGCCATGTGCGGCGAGGCGCCGCCCGTCTTCCTCGATGTCGCGGGTGGAAAGGACCAGATGGCTGACGCCAAGGATGGTCGGTGATCTCATCGCGCGATGGCGAAACAACGTGCCGGGGCACCGTCTCCGCCCTTGATCTTCAACGGTGCCACCACGAGTTGGATCCGGTCGGTGGGAACGGATCGCAGATTGGTCAGGTACTCCACCAGGATCACGCCGCTGCCGAGCAGGATCTTGTGGTTGGGCGAATCCTTGGGGCATCCGCGGCCGTTGCGGGGGTCGTCGGGCATGGGGGTGTCCATGGCCAGCAGTCGGCACCCCTTGTCAACCAGCCATCGCGCGGCCGTTTCGGAGAGGAAGGGGTGATCGTTGTAGTAGTCCATGGTGCCGATCTGGTCCGACCAGTCGAAACGCAGGACGATCCGCTCGGCCCAGCGGCCTGCCAACGCGGCGTCCAATTCGGTCACGTCGATCATGTGCTTGCGTGGGACCCGCGAGAAATCCACCACGACCGCCGGGCCGACCAACTGGTCCAAGGCGATCTCGTCGATCGGGGCGCCGCCGGGGATGAAGTGGAGCGGCGCGTCCACGTGAGTGCCGGTGTGGGTTCCCATGCACACCTTCCGCGTCTCACGGTTTTCGATGCCGTGGCGGCCGAGCTGCGTGATCTCGACGAAGGGATGCCAATGGGTGGGGAAGGTCTGCATCCCCTCGTGGACGGGAAGGGTAAGGTCGATGATGGTGTCCGACATGGGACCTCCGGGTGGGCGACTACGATAGGGTGCGGGCAAGCTCGTGCTTCAAGACCTTCCCCGTCGGGTTGCGCGGGAAGGCCGGCAGGGCGATCATCCGCGCCGGGACGGCGGCGGTCGGCAGGACGCTGCGGCAGTGGGCCGTCAGCCCGGCCTGGACCGCGTCGAGTGTCAGTCCGCCGGCCAAGACCAGGAAGGCCACCGGCTCCTCGCCCCAGAAGGGGTGGGGGCTGCCGACGACCGCGGCGTCGACCACGCCGGGACGAGACAGAAGCGCTTCCTCGATCGCGCGGGGAGATACGTTAGTGCCGCCGACGATGATCAGGTCCTTCAGGCGCCCGGTGATGTAGAGATGCCCGTCGGGATCGACGCGTCCGATGTCGCCGGTCGGCATCCACCCGTCCTCGAGCGGGGAGGCCGGCTCGGAATTCTCCTCGGTGAGATAGCCCTCCAGCGCCCAGCGGGTCGCCACCCACAGCTCGCCCTCGGTTCCCGGCGGCTGCGCGGTGCCGTCCGCCGACCGGGTCTCGACGGTCACGCCGTCGATCAAATGACCGACCGACGCTGGCTGGCGGTCGCACAGCCGTGAATTGGCGGAGACCAGCATCACCTCGGTCATGCCGTAACTTTCCAGGCATTCCACGCCGAACCTTTCCTCGAAGGCGGCCTTGGTCGCCGGGGACAGCGGCGCCGTCCCGACGAAAACGTTGCGCAGGGTCCGGCGAGTCCAGGCCGGTACCTCGTTTCCGCGCGAGAGGCGGTGCAGCAGCGCGGCCATGGTCGGGGTCAGCCACATGGTGTCCACGTCTTCGGCCATTGCGGGCACCCAGAATGCGAGGGCCCGCTGGGCGTCGAAGGCCGGAGCCAGCACGACCGTCCCCCCCGCCGCCAACGGCGACAGGATGGTGTTGAGAAATCCCGCCATGTAGCACATCGGCATGACGTGCAGCATGCGGGTGGTCGCATCCAGGCCGGCCAGGGAGTTGAAGGCCTGCACGTTGCCCAGCATGGCGTCGACCCGGTGGGCGACACCCTTGGGGCGACCGACTGTCCCGGAGGTGAACGTGATCGATAGGATGGCGTCGCCGTCGACGGACGGGGCGCCGGGGATATGGTCGCGACACCCCGCTAGCAGTCCGTCTCCGGCGACTCGAAGGATGGGACAGGGTGCCTCGATGCGCGCGAGATTGGTGTCGTCGGCGACCAGCAAAGTCGCTCGCGATGCCCGGGTGATGAAGGACATGATGTCCGGCGGCAACGAGGGATTCACCGGAACCGCCGAGAAGCCACCGTGCAGGCAGGCAAGGTAGAAGATTGCCAAGTCGATGCCGTTCGGCAGCGACGCGGCGATTCGCGCACCGGCCGGGACACGCTCGCCCAGAAGTGCCGCCAGCCGAGCGGCGGCGTCGAGGGTCTCCCGGTAGTTCAGTTGGCGTCGCTTACCGGGCGTGGTGACGTCCACGAAGGCCGTCTTATCGCCGCTCCGTTCGGTAATCGCGCGGAACTGGGCGAGTGGCGAGTCTGCTCGCGTCATCCCTGTTCAGCGCCATGGTACCGGTTGAGCTGGAACCGCGTCAGCGGCTCGTTCAGCCGTTTGGCGTCGGCCAGGCGGCGAGCTTCCTCCTCGACAAGGGCGCGGGGGGCGTTGACCTTGTCCCGGGCGCAGACCGCAATGATCAGGCGGCGGGGGTCCACCGCGTATTTTCCGGCGAACTCGCGGATCACGCCCATGTAGCTGGAATGGAACTGGGCGTAGCCGGCGACCAAGTCCATGGACGCGGTTCCCCGCGCCGTAATCAGTGGGACGATGAAGCGTTCGCCGATATCCATGACGTCGACGGGGTCGATGCCGCTGGGCATACCCTGCCGATCAAGGGCGCACAGCAAGTGTTCGGTGGGGGTGTTGCCGGCACTGCGCCCAAATCCCTGGAGTGAACTGTCGACCAGGCTGGCTCCGCATTCAATAGCCGCCAGTGCGTTGGCGACGCCCATGCCGAGGTTGTCGTGGCCATGGAAACCGAGGGTGATGGAGGTGCGCTTGCGAACCGCCTCGGCGTAGCGCCGGATATCGTCAGGAAACATGCCGCCCGCCGAATCGACGATGTAGATGACGTCGGTTCCGAAATCTTGCGACATCAGTGCCAACTCGGCGAAGTCCTCGGGTGTGCTGGCGTAGGATTTCATGAAATTGGAGCAGACCATCATGCCGTGCTGCTTGGCGCGCTCGATGAAGGGCTTCGACGACCGCACCTCGGTCACGTTGGTGCCGACGCGGACGAAGTTCATCCCGTAGCCGGCGGCCAAATCCAGATGGTCCAGCGTGGCGATGCCCGGGATGCAGAACATGCCCCAGCGCGCGGACGTCAGTGTCTCGGCGGTGGCGCGCATATAGGCTTCGTCGGTCTCGGCGGCGGCGCCCATCCCCTTCTCGGATGCGCCCAGGCCGATGCCGTGGCCCACTTCGATATACGGGAATCCCGCCTGTTCCAGTGCGCCGGCGATCTGGGCGGTGTCGGTGGCGGTGAACTGGAAGTTGATGGCGTAACTACCGTCGCGGAGCGTGCATTCAAGGATTTCGACGGGTGCCATGGCGGCCTCCTGCCTCGAGTTCGTTACCCATTCTAGGCCGTCAAATGTGAATCAATGCTTGCTCAGAGCTTCACGCAGTCGAATACCCACCAGACCGGAAATTCGGCGGCGAATGCGCCGGCGCGCTCGTCGTCCGGTGGCCCGGCTTCGGCGAGCGGCTCGTGGATGCGGGCGATGGCGAAGCCGGCCTCGTGCAGAGCTTCCGAGACCGCTCCAAGCGTCGGTGTGACTGAATAGAGGCGGTGGGCGTATTCGGTCAGGACGGTGAAGGGGCGGCGCGCACTTCCCATCCATGGAGCCAGCCAGAAGGTCCCGTGGGGTTGCATTATCGTCAGTCGCCCGCCAGGCGGCATCCGTTGGCCGAGGCGCCGCAACAACTCTTCGGGTGGCAGGCGAGGCGGCCGGTTGTCCATGGTGTGGAAATAGAACATCAAGACGTCGGCCATCCACACCATATCGATGGGTCGATCGGGCAGCGCCGCCAGCGGGTCGTCGGCGTTCAGATCCATCACGGCCGGGGTGAAGTTCGCGCCCACCGCCGCCTGGGCCTTGTCGAGCAGGTCGCGGCTGGGGTCGAGCCCAATGACCCGCGCCCCCATTTCGGCGAAGCGGCGCGAGGCCATGCCGCTGCCGCAACCAAAATCCAACACCGTCTTCCCGGTCACGTCCAGTTTGGAGAAGAAATCCTCCAGGAAGCGTTGCTGGACGTATTTGTAGAGGGTCTCGCCCACGGTGCCGGTGGCCGGGTCGAACTTTTGGGAATACCACCAGGCATCGGGATCGATGCGCCGTCGGAAGCGGAACTCCTGGCCCAGCTGCTGGTGGAAGGTGCCGAAATGAGCAGCGTCCAAAGGCGAGCGCAGAGGCGCGAAGTAGTCTTCGTAGGCGGCATCGTCGGTCACCACGATGAAATGCCTTTCCAGGAAGGCCAACGCCTCGGCGGCATCGGCGAAGGTGACGCGGGGGCTGTCATCGGCACGGTCTAGCCGCGTCGGATCGGCCAGCAGGCCGGCGGCATTGCTGAAGGTGCTCCGATCCGAAGCCGCCAAGGCTTCGGAGGTCGAGCCACACAGAATGAGATCGACCAGCCCCTTGCCAAGCCAAACGTGCCGGCGGGCACGCACGTTGGTGGCCAGCATGCCGCCAGCCTCGGGGACCATCACCACGTCGGAGCAGATGGGCCATGGGCCGGTGTCAGTCGGCATCGCGGAATCCAATGCGATCGAGGTCGTGGAGGGTCGGCCAGTCGCGGTCGCTGTCGCCCTTGGTGAAGTATACCGCGTCCGGCGACCGCCATCCCTCGACCCGGCGCGCCTCGCGGCCGCCCATGAAGAAGGTGTTGGTCCACTGACGGTGCTCGAGTGGCGCGAGCAGGTGGGGGATTGCGTCGAGGCCGGTGCTGGGGTCGGCGGGAAGGAACCCTCCGGCCGCCAGCGCGTCGTCCATGCACGATCCGATGACCATGAAGTCGCTGAACAGTGCGCCGGCCTCCGCCGCCAGGGCGGCGACCGCTCGCACGGTAGCGCCGCCCCATCCGGCTTCGGTCACCAGTTCGGTGATGCGGCAGACGGGTCCGAAATCGGACTGCTGAAGGCGGACCACGGCCAGACCCACCAGCTCGCCCTCACGCCGCACCTCAACGAAACGGTAGCCGATATGCGGCGCCGAGTAACGCCAACGGAAGTAGTCGGACGTGCGGTCTGTTGTGCACACCAGCGGTGCACGGAACCGGTGCCACAGGGGATCGTAGTCGTCGGGGATGTCGTCGCGCCAGCCTGCCTGGACGTCATCCGGAGCGTCGGCGGGCTGTATGGCCATGGCGGCAAGCCGCTCCGCCTGGTCGGGACGGGCCATCACCATCGCCCGCCGGTCATGAAGGCGGACGAAGCGTCGCATGCGCAGCCCGGGGACTTCCTCGCCCATGAGGGCGTTGATCGGCCCCGAGACGTCGTTGCCGGACATGGCTCCGACGACGGGAAAGGTGCGGTAGGCCCACAGATAGAGCTTGGCGCCTTCTCCCGTCCGTTGGGCATCCTCCTCGACCACGCCGTTGGAGATCCATCCCAGCCGGGTCTGTCGGCCAGCCAGCCAGCAGGGAACGACAATGAACATCATCACGCCCGCAAAGGCGCCGTCGGGGCGTTCCAGCGCCATGGCCGCCCATCCGCCATGGAAGGGGTTGCTGAACCAATGCCGGTTGAACGCGCGTTCCGGGACATGGGAGAAGCCGAAATGACGGGCGATGAAATCCTTTAGGCGAGGCCAGTCGGAGTCGCCGATGGCGCGCAGCCTCACCGCGTGGCTCCGGTCTTCGCGGCGACCATGGTCGCCAGTGCCGAAATGCGGGAGAAGGTATCCTCGGTCAGTTCGTCGGGAGCGAGGACGAGGTCGAACTTCTCCTCGATGAACATCACCAGGCTCAACAGTTTCAGGGAGTCGAGGATTCCGGTCTCGAACAGGTCGCCGTCCTCGTCGAAAGGCCGGCCGGCGGCGAGGTCGGAAGCGATATAGGCCTTGATCTGGGCGGCGATGGCTTCGGTGTCCATGAGATCCTCGGACGAGTGTCGGGCTCTGAGCATACGGATTCGACGATAGGTCGCCGGCCTTAAGACTTCGTTAGCGCCGGCCGGCCACCATACGCAGAAAAATATTAACACTTTTGGTGTGAAGTCCTTTGCGAGACCCATGCTCAGGGATGCGCGCGATGTCAAACAAGGCACTGGTTACCGTCGTCATCGGCGAATACACTACGGAAGGCTGGAAACGTTGGTTTCTGCCGACGTGGGAGCAATACGCACGCAAGCACGGCTACGATATCGTCGTGCTCGACGATTACGTCGACGGCAATCCCAAGGGCCGGACGCCCAACTGGCAGAAGCTGCGCATCCTCGAGCATCCCAAGGTCAACAAGTACGAGCATGTGGTCTGGCTGGATGCCGACATCCTCATCAATCACCACACCGCACCCTGTGTCGTCGAGCACCACGACAGCGACCGCGTTGGGTTGGTATGCGACAAGGAAGTTCTGCGCATTCCGCTGCGTATCGACAATCTGGCGGCTCGCCTGCATCGGATCGTCGGCCCCCATGCCTTCGTCCCGCTGAGCGACATCTATCGCAAGATCGGGCTCGACGAGACGGTCGACGACTATTCCAACACTGGCGTGATGGTGCTGCGCACCTCGCGGCACCGATCGGTTCTTGAGCACATCTACACCGCGTTCGAGGAGAAGCCCGGCAGCGCCAAGGAGGAGGTTCCGACGTCGTGGTATCTCCACGGCAATGGCCTGACGAAGGGCCTGGACAAGCGTTTCAACCAGATCTGGATCTGGGAGATGCTTGAGCACCAGCCCCATGTCTGGCGCCGCAGGTTTCGCTTGGCCGATAATCCGCAGTTGGAAGCCCTGTTGACCATCGCGGTCAACACGGTGTGGCACAATTCCTGGTTCCTGCATTTCACCGCCGACGGCTTCCGCGACAACGACGGGGTGTTCTACTCCTGCCGCGAGGATGTCCGCTTCGTGCGCACCGACTGCGCCAGCATTTTGGATTTCGACATCAACCAGAAGGACGGGGGCATCGCCGTCGCCTGCGCCGGCTGAGGTCCGTCAGCCGGCCGCCGCGCGGCCGGCGATGCCCTGGAGCCCCAGGGCGTCCACCAGCGCGCGTAGTTCCTGGCGCGCCGCCACGTGGCTCATGTTGAGCTCGAAGCCCAGGATCTTCTGGCGCAGGTCGAGAAGGGTCAGCCCTTCCAGGAACATCGACCGGTAGATGACGCGCTCGCCCAGGCCGGGCACGACGCGGAAGCCGATGCGCTTGGCCAGGTCGGCCAGCAGTTTTTCCATCACCTGCTTGTTCTTGGCGTCCAGGTGGGCGAGGCGGTTCCTGAGCACGATCCAGTCCACCACCGCCTTCTCGCCGCGCATGGCGCGGGCCTTCTTGGTTTCCCACACCATCTCGGCGTAATGGCTGGGGCGCACGATCCGCATGCTCTCGGGGTCCACCAGCGCCAGCACGTCCAGGTCGACCAAGCTGTCGTTCAGCGGCGTGACCAGGGTGTCGGCGAAGGAATGGCCCAGCCGCGACAGGTAGTGGTCGGAACCGGGGGTGTCGATCACCACCACGTCGTGCTGGCCCCTGAGCCGGGCCACCGTCTCCACCAGCCGCTCCTCATCGGCGGCGCGGTCGGCGGTGGGCGGCAGGGCGACGTGGTCGGGGATCAGGAGGCCCAGCTCGGCCGCATCCTTGCGGGTTTTGCGGTTGTGGATGTAGCGGGTCAAGGTCGCCTGGCGGGCGTCGATGTCGATGGAGCCCACCGACAGGCCCATGTTCAGCAGGCTGACGATGAGGTGCATGGACACCGTCGATTTGCCGGTGCCGCCCTTCTCGTTGCCGACCACGACGACGTGCGTTTGCTTGCTCATGCCGGGTTCCTCGCCATCCATCATCCTTGAATCACCGGTTCCAGCGCCACCGCCGCGTCGTGGAAGACGGCGCCGCCCACGGGCGGCGCAGGCAGATCCGAGATCAGCTGGTTGACGCCGATGCCCTCGGGGAAGGCGGTGTCGTCCCAGATGCCTTCCACCGCCACCACGCCCCTTGCGATGCCGTCGAAGCTCCTGGCGTGCACGGTGACGGCGCCGCGGCGGTTGCGGATGCGGATCGGTTGTCCGTCGGCGAGGCCCAGGGCGGTGAAATCGTCGGGATGGACCAGCGCCGTGGGCCGTCCGGCCATGCGGCGTGAGGTCGGGGTCTCGTTGAAGGTGGAATTCAAGAAATGCCGCGACGGCGGCGTGATGAGGCGGAACGGGTGCTCGGGCGTCGCCTCCTCGGGCGGCATGTGGTCGGGCAGGGGCGGCAGTCCTTCCACTCCCCAGTCGGGGGCGAAGCGGAACCTGCCGCCGTGGCCGAACCCGTCGAGGAAATGCGCCTTCTCGAACGGCATGGCGCGGTCCAGCCAGCGCATGGCCGCCAGCTCGTCGGCCGGCGGCAGGTCCGAGGCCCCGAGGCAAGCGTCGATCAGCTCCCATTCGCTCATGGCGAAGCTGGGATGGGCGGCGCCCAGGCGGTGGGCCAGGTCGGCGATGACCCGGTGGTTGGATCGCGCCTCGCTCACCGCCGGGATCACGGCGCGGGCCACCTGCAGGAAGGTGTGGCCGTAGGAGGTGTAGAGGTCGTCGTGCTCCAGGAAGGTGGTGGCCGGCAGCACGATGTCGGCGAAGCGGGCGGTGGTGGTCATCACCTGCTCGTGCACCGCCAGGAACAGATCGTCGCGGGCGAGGCCGGCGCGCACCCGGTTGCTGTCGGGGGCCACGGTCGCCGGGTTGGAATTCTGCACGATCATGGCGGTGACCGGCGGGCCGCCCTTCAGCGCCCCGGCGTCGCCGGTCAGCACGGCGCCGATGCGGCTCATGTCGAGGACGCGCGCGCCGGGCTCGGGCAGATCGAGGGCGTCCATCAGCGTGCGGTCGAGGGCGAAGCAGCCGCTCATGGATTGGGTGGCGCCGCCGCCCCGGTGCCGCCAGGCGCCGGTGACGGCCGGCAGGCAGCTGGCCGCGTGCAGATTGACGGCGCCGTTGCGCGACCGCGTGAAGCCGTAGCCCAGGCGGATCCAGGCCCGCTGGGTCGAGCCGTAAAGCTTGGCGAAGTCCTCGATGGCGTCGGACGGCAGGCCGGTGATGTCGCCGGCCCAGCCGGGATTGCGCAGCGCCAGATGGGCCTCCAGGCGGTCGGCGCCGTCGGTGTAGCGGGCCAGGTAGTCGCGGTCGGCGAACCCGTCGCGGAACAGCACGTGCATCACGCCGGCCGCCAGGGCGCCGTCGGTGCCGGGCCGGGGCATCAGGTGCAGGTCGGCCTTCTCGGCGGTGGGCGAGCGGTAGGGGTCGATCACCACCAGCTTGGCGCCCCGCCCGCGCTTGGCCTCGACGATCAGGCTCATCAGGTGCATCTGGGTGGCGGCCGGATTGGCGCCCCAGATGACGATCAGGTCGCTTTCGACGATCTCGCGCGGGTCGACGCCCCATTTGGCGCCGACGCCGGCCATCCAGCCGGCGCCGCCGATGGACGAGCAGATGGTCCGCTGCTGGCCGGAATAGCCCATGGCCCGGCGCAGCCGGTTGGTGGAGCCCATCTGCACCAGTCCCATGGTGCCGGCATAGAGATAGGGCCAGACCGCCTCGGGGCCGTGCCGGGCGGTGGCGGCCTTGAAGCGGTCGGCGATCTCGTCCAGCGCCTCGTCCCAGCCGATGCGCGCGAACCGGCCCTCGCCCTTGGCGCCCACCCGCCGCAGCGGGTGCAGCACCCGGTTGGGATTGTGGACGCGCTCGGCGTAGCGGGCGACCTTGGCGCAGATGACGCCATCGGTATAGGGCATCTTGGCGCCGCGCAGGCGGCCGACGGTGCCGTCGGGCCGGCGTTCCACCTCCAGCGCGCAGGCGCTGGGGCAGTCGTGCGGGCAGACGCTGGGAACGATGGTCGTCATGGGCTCGAACCTCCGCGCGGACTGTAGCCGGTCAACGGCTTCCGCACCAGTCCCGGCGGTGCTATGCTGCCGCGACATCTAGAGGCAGGACCAGCCGGAAAGGACCAGCCATTGACGACAAGTCCCGTCGACCGCATCGACTGCGCCGTCATCGGCGCCGGCGTCGTCGGGCTGGCCGTGGCGCGCGCCCTGGCGCTGGCGGGGCGCGAGGTGGTGGTGCTGGACGCTGGCGACGCCGTCGGCACCGGCATCTCGTCGCGCAATTCCGAGGTCGTCCATGCCGGCATGTACTATCCCGAGGGCAGCCTGAAGGCGCGGCTGTGCGTGCGCGGCAACCGCCTGCTGCGCGCCTATGCCAAGGACCACCGGGTGCCGTTCCGCATGGTCGGCAAGCTGATCGTCGCGTCCGACGCCGAGGAGGAGGCGAAGCTTGACGCCATCCTGGCGCGCGGCCGCGCCAACGGCGTCGATTCGCTGATCACGGTCTCGGCGCGCGAGGCACGGGCCATGGAGCCCGAGCTGGACTGCGTCGCCGCCCTGTATTCGCCGGCCACCGGCATCATCGACAGCCACGGGCTCATGCTGGCGCTTCAGGGCGACGCCGAGGCCAAGGGCGCCGCCATCGCCTTCCGCTCGCCGGTGACCGCCGGGCAGGTGGGGGATTCGGGGGTTCTGCTGCATGTGGGCGGCGAGCTCCCGTCGCAGCTGCTGGCCCGCACCGTGGTGGTGGCGGCCGGCCTGGCCGCGTGCCCGGTGGCCCGCTCGCTGGGCCTGCCCAACGTGCCCGCCGAGCGGCTGTGCAAGGGCAGCTATTTCACTCTTACCGGCCGGATGCCGTTCCGCCGGCTGGTCTATCCGGTGCCGGTGTCGGCGGGGCTGGGCATCCATTATACCGTGGACATGGCCGGGCGCGGCCGCTTCGGACCCGACGTCGAATGGGTCGAGGCCGAGGACTACGCCGTCGACCCCGCCCGCGCCGAGGCCTTCGCCGGCGCCATCCGCCGTTATTGGCCGCGCCTCGACGCCGGCCGGCTCGAGCCGGCCCATGCCGGCATCCGCCCCAAGATTTGCGGCCCCGACGATCCGGCGGCCGATTTCGTCATCCATGGCCCCCGCGACCACGGCATGCCGGGGGTGGTGGCGCTTTACGGCATCGAATCGCCCGGCCTGACCGCCTGCCTGGCCATCGCCGAGCACGTCGGGGACTTGGCGCGATGAGGGCGGTCGCGGTCCTGGCCGCCCTGCTGCTGGCCGCTCCCGTCGCCGCCGCGACGCTGGAGCCGCCCCGCGACTGGCGGCCGCCGCCCATCGAGGACATCCCCAACCACCGCCAACTGTGGCGTGACGTGCTGGTGGAACTGGCCACCTACGCCAAGGGGCGCGACAAGGACTTCATCGTCCTGGCGCGGGGCGGCGTCGAACTGGTGGTCAAGGGCGAGCGCGAGGCCGAGTGGGAGCAGGAGCGCGACCCCGAGGGCCTGACCTTCGAGAAGCGGCTGCCGTTGAAATGGGTGTTCCGCGAATATGTGAAGGTCCTGGACGGTCTGGTCCTGGATGGCCTCTATTGTGGCCCCTATGCCTTCGACAAGCCGCTCGCCGAGGCCGTCAAGGACCGCAAGGACCTGGACGCCGTCCTGGCCGAGGAACGGGCGCGCGGCATCGTGCGGCCGCCGGTGCCGGTCCCCATGGGGCCGTTCAGCATCGATCCCAAGGAGGAGCTGCGCAAGCACAAGGAATGGCGCCAGAAGGTCGAGAAGACCGAGCGCCAGCGCCGTGTCGTCTATGCCATGGACGCCATGCGCGCCAACGGCCGCCGCATCCTGTCCATCGAGGATTGCGCCTCGCGCAAGGAGGCCGAGGCGGCGCTGCGGGCCTCGGATCGCGACCGGGTGCTGAGTTTAGCCGGCGCCGGCATCGCCCGCCTCGACACCATCCCCAAGGGCTTCGCCCACCGCGAGAACGCCGATCCCGTCCGCACCGTCACCACCGCCCGCAACTGGCTGCCGATGTTGAAGGGCGACAAATACGGCAGCAAGGCCGAGTGGCTGATGGCGCTGGAGCAGACCAACGACGACCTGCTGCTGGTGGACGTGGCCTATCGCGGCGGCGATCCCTTGACCACGGAGGAGGTCCGCCGCCTCAAGTTCAAGCAGCTTGGGTCGGCGCGGCTGGTGCTGGCGGTGCTGCCGGTGGGCATGGCGCACGACTGGCGCCTTTATTGGAAGAAGGGCTGGCGGGCCGGCGAGCCGCCCTTCCTGTTCGCCCCCGATCCCGACGAGCCCGGCGCCTTCTACGCCGACCTGGAGAAGGCCGAGTGGCGGCAGATCCTCGGCAAGTACGTGGCCTGGGTGGTCGATCTGGGCTTCGACGGCATCGTCTTCGACGACCTCGACACGTATCTGTGGTTCGAGGAGCTGATGCCGCTGAGGGAATGAGGCGATGCTGAAGCCCGCCCGCAGCTACGAGGAAGCCTGCCGCACCTTCCGCTGGCGCATTCCCGAGCGCTACAACGTCGCCTTCGACGTCTGCGACCGCCAGACCATGGCCGGCGCCGACGGCCACCGCACCGCGCTGATCGTCGAGGCCGCCGACGGGTCCGCCGAGCGCTATACCTTCCACGTCCTGCGCCTGCTGTCCAACCGGCTCGCCAACGTCCTGGCGTCGCGGGGCGTGAGGCCGGACGACCGGGTGGTGGTGTCGTTCGGGCCGTCTGCCGAGGCGGCGGTGACGGTCCTCGCGGTGGCCAAGATGGGGGCGGTGGCGGTGCCGGTGCCGGACACGCTGGGCACCGAACCGCTGGCCTGGCGGCTGGCCGATTCGGGGGCCGTCGCGGCGGTGGTGGATGGGGCCGTCGCCCCGCGCCTGGTGGCGGTGCGTGACGCGGTTCCGGGGCTGGCGGCGGTGCTGGCGGCCGGCGATGCCCCGACCGGGACCGACGAATTGTGGTCGGCCATGGAACTGGCCTCGGACCAGTTCACTCCGGCGCTCACCGCCGCCGACGATCCCGCCTTCGTCTTCTATCCCCGCCATGCCGCCGGCAAGCCGGCGGGGGCGGTGCATGCGCACCGGTCCCTGGCCGGCAACCTGCCGGCGGTCGAGTTCGCCCTGGGATTCTTCCCTCAGTTCGGCGACATCATGGTGGCGGCGGACGAGTGGATGAGCCTCGAGGGGCTGTTGTGGTCGCTGCTGCCGGCCTGGCACCACGGGGTGCCGGTGGTGGCGGGCAAGGGAAGCTTCCGGGCCGAGGCGACGCTGGGGTTGATGGCCCGGCACGGGGGGCGGGTGGCGGTCCTGCCGGCCCACCATTTGTCCGCCCTGGCCGACGCCGCCGTGCGGGCCGGGCGCCATCCGCTGCCGCGCGCCATGGCGGTCCACGGACCGGCTGCCGGCACGGAATTGAACAAGGTGGCGGGGATTTTCGGCGTGCCGGCCAACGAGATTTGGGGGACCCTCGAGACGGGTGCCGTCGTCGCCTCCAACGGTGCCGTGATGGAATCCCGTCCCGGATCGCCAGGCCGCGCCGCGCCGGGTGTCACGGTCGAGGCCGTCGACGAGCATGGCCGGGTGATGCGGGCGGGCGAGAACGGAATGCTGGCGGTGGCGCCGGGAGCCCCGGGCGGGTTCCTGGGCTACGCCGGCGAGGACCCGCCGGGACGCATGCGCCTGCCCAGCGGCTGGCTGATGACCGGCCGCATCGGCAGCCGCGACCTCGACGGCTATGTCTGGCCGGAGGCGACGACGGGCGAGGGGGACGCCGTGGTGGCCGGCCTGCCGGTGGTCCTGGACGAGGTCGAGGGGGTGATGGCGCTTCACCCCAAGGTCCGGCAGGCGGCGCTGGTGTGGACCGGAAGCCAGCTCAAGGCCTTCGTGGTCCTCGCCGATGGCGCCGACCAGACCGTGGACCTTGCCCGTGAGTTGCAGTCATGGTGCACCGCCCGCCGCGCCGTTCACGAGGCGCCGACCCGGATCCAGTTTGTCGGCGACATTCCTCGTGACGAGGCAGGGCGCCCGTGCCGCGAAATGCTGGTACGGGACCTCCGCTTGACCCCGCCGGACCCCGAGGAGCGGCCGCGATATTGACGGAAGTTTAACGGGTGTTCACGCCCTAATCGGCGGGACACTCAATCGGTTGAAAGAGGTTGCCATGCCGTCGCTGATTACTGTTCCGTGCGTGTTCGCCTCGCTTTCGACCGAGGTCACGCTGCCCGATACGTCGAACATGGACCAGATATTGCGGGAGATATCCGCCGGGAAGACCTATCCGGCGCTGCCGTTCCTGGCGGACGACGTCGATCTGGTCATGGATATCGGCGCCAATGTCGGCATCGCCGCCATCTTCTTCAGCGCGGTCTATCCCAAGGCGCGCATCTTCGCGTACGAGCCGTCGGCGCGGACGTTCGAAACGCTCGCCGCCAACGCGCAGCGGGTCAAGGGGGTCACTCCGATCCATGCCGGCCTGTCGGACGCCGACGGCACGACGGAGATTATCTTCGGCTACAGCGGAGAAACGACCTCCCTTTATCGCAACCCGATGACGACCGGCGACGCCGAAACCATCCGCCTGATCCGGGCGTCCGCGGAATTCGACCGGGTGTTGGAGGGGGCGCGGTTTCCGGTCCTGAAGATCGACACCGAGGGAAGCGAGGTGCCCGTGCTGAGGGATCTCGGATCGCGCATCCAGCGCGTCGCCGCCCTTTACCTCGAATACCACAGCGAGGAAGACCGTGTGTGGATCGACCGCTTGGCGGCGGACAACGGATTGACGTTGTTCTCGTCCGAGGCCAGCCATCCGCACCGGGGCGAGGTTTGCTATGTGCGCCGGGCCATTCTCGACGAGCGGACGCACTATTCCTCGCGCTACATCATCAACCACGGCTGACCCATGGACCGGGGCAGGCGGGTCCTCGGACTGATCACCGCGCGCGGCGGGTCGCAGGGAATCCCACGCAAGAATCTCCGCGATCTGGCCGGCAAGCCGATGATCGCCTGGACGGTCGAGGCGGCACGGGCCTGCCGGTCCATCGATCGGCTGATCCTGTCCTCCGACGATCCCGAGATCATCGCCGTGGCCGAGGAATGGGGCTGCGAGGCGCCCTTCGTGCGGCCGCCGGAGTTGGCGACGTCCGAGGCGCGCAGCATCGACGTCATCCACCACGCCATGGACCAGGTGGGCGAGGGATTCGACTATCTGGTGCTGTTGCAGCCGACCTCGCCGTTGCGCATCGCCGCCGACATCGACGACTGTGTCGAGGCGTGCGAGCGATCCGGCGCCCCCGCCTGCGTCAGCGTCGCCCCCGACCCCCATTCCCTGGGCGTTCTGGTGACGATGGACGAAGGCAGTCGGCTGGCACGTCTGGTGGAAACCCCGGCCGGCAGCCATCGCCGACAGGATATGCCCGCCAGTTACGTCATCAACGGCGCGGTCTATGTCGCGCGTTGGGAGTGGCTGCGGCGGGCGGCGTCGTTCCTGGGCGACGGGACCATCGGCTGCGTGATGCCGCGCGAGCGCTCCATCGACATCGACGACCCGTTCGACCTGGAGATCGCGGCGTTTCTGTTGTCACGCCGTTAGGGCGGCGCCGACCCGATCGATCACCGCCGCCCAATCGCCCGCGCGTGGTTGGCGGAACAGGCGGGCGGTGGGGTACCAGGGGGTATCCTCTCGGTCCAGCATCCATCGCCAGTCCGGGGTCCACGGCAGCAGCAGCCACAGCGGCCGGGCCAATGCGCCGGCCAGATGGGCAACGGCCGTGTCGACCGCAATCACGAGATCCAGGGAGTGCATGATGGCGCCCAGGTCCTCCATCGACTCCCCGGGATAGGGGTGGAGGCGATGGGCCATCCATGCCTGTTCTTCCGGTGACGGGTCCTTTTGCAGGGATACCATGCTGACGCCGGGAATGCGGGTCAGCGTCTCGATTCGATCCAGCGGGATGGAGCGGTGGATGTCGACCGGGTTGTTTGGATTGCCCCGCCAGGCGATCCCCACCCTGCGTCCGGATAGGCCGGCGTAGTGGTCGGCGAATTTCGCCACCAGGGCGGGATCGATGGAAAGATAGGGCACCTCGGCGGGGACCGTCTCGGGGGTCGTGCCGAGGATGTGGGGCAGGCTCATGAACGGCGCCTGGACGTCGTAGCGCGGCGGCACCCCCGGATGGACCTCGTCGACTCCCGGGACCGTCGCCAGCAGTGGCGCCAGGAAGCCGGCATTGGCGATGATCACGTGCCCGCCACGGCGCTTGGCCTCGGTGGCGTAGCGCGCGAATTGGATGTAGTCGCCGATCCCCTGCTCACCCACCAGGGCGATGGCGCGTCCGTCGAGTGGTTCGCCGTTCCACCATGGGCCGGGCAAGGGGGCGGCGGGAAATCCATCGCAGGCGAACCGGTATTCGAATTCAGCGAATCCCTCGCGCCACCGCCCCAGGGCCAGCCACATCAGGGCGCGGTTGAATCGATAGCCGTTGCCCTGGATATCGGGAGTGAGGGAGCGGGCGAAGGCGTCCTCCGCCTCGTCGAATCTCTGCGCCCGCGCCAGTACGCTCGCTAGGCTGCCCCACAGCAGCGGGGCGTCGTGTAGTTGCACCGCCATCTGGTAACAGGTCACGGCGTCGGCATCGCGGCCCAGTTCCTTGAGCAGGCTCCCAAGGTCATGGAGCACGCCCACGTGGCGGGGATCGATCCGGTGGGCTTCCATATAGTTGGCGCCGGCCTCGTTGCGCAGGCCGACACGCCGGAGAAGGTCGCCCAGCCCCTTGTGGGCGTCGAACGTCTTCGCCGCCGCCAGCGACCTCCGGTAAACCGCCTCGGCGGCATCGATGGCCCCCAGCTCCGCCAGCGCGGCGGCGATGGCGTTCAACTGGACCGGTGTGCAAAGGCCCTGTTCGATGGCGATCCGCAACTGGACCAGGGCTTCGGCGGTTCGGCCGGTCTGGCGGTAAAGAATGGCGAGGTTGACGCGGGCGTCGCAATGGGACGGGTCGACGTCCGTCGCCTTGAGCAGGCGGGCCTCGGCGCCAATGATATCGCCGCTTTGGGCCAGCGCCAGTCCTTGAAGCACCATGACGCCGGCGTCCGTCGGATGGCGGGCCAGATGCTCGGCGCACAACCCTGCCGCCTCGGTGGCGCGATGCCGGGCCAGCAGGTCGAGAATGCGGCCGGTGACATCCATGCGCGACCACTCCCTCCATCAAAAAAAAGGGGCTCGCCAATGAACTGGCGAGCCCCTGGTACTCAAGCGAGATTTACCGGAAGAGGCTGAGCACCGACTGCTCGGCCTGGCCGGCGAAGGACAGCGCCTGGATACCCAGCTGCTGGCGGGTCTGCAGGGCCAGCAGGTTCGCGCCTTCCTCGTTGATGTCCGCCAGGGTCAGCTTGGACGCGCCGGCGGTCAGCGTGTTGACGTAGGACTCGGTGAAGTCCAGGCGGGTCTGGAGCAGGGCCACGTTGGAACCGAGCTTCTGGGCTTCGGTGCGCAGCGTGGTCAGCGTGTTGTCCAGTTCCGTCAGGATGGCGCTCAGGGTGTCGGAGTCGCCGGCCTTCACGTAGTCGAAGACTTCGGTGGATCCGGTGATCGACCCCAGGGCGACGCCCATGTCGTTGGTGGTGACGGCCGTGGTGGTGGCCGCCGTGGCGAGGGTGTAGCCGGTGTTCGCCGCCAGGAAGACGAAGTCCGCCGAGCCGGCGTCGACGGCGGTGAAGTTGGCGGTCGCCACCGCGACGGTGAAGGTCTGGCCCGCCGACAGGGTGACGGACTGGCCGGAACCGACGCTGAAGCTCAGCGCGGCAGTCGAGATGCCACTCACCGAGATGCCTTGGCCGGAGCCGGCGTTGGCGGTGGTGAAGGTGTAGCTCGGGCCGTTGTAGGTGAAGGTGATGACTTCACCACCCGACATCGCGGCGCTGATATTGCCGTTGTTCGCCGAACCACCGCCATCGACGACCGCGAAGTTCATCGCATTGCTGGCCACGGTGGTGAAGCCGGCGCCGGTGGTGGTGGTCGCGACGTTGATGGTGACAGTGGCGCCCTGGCTGACCACTTGGTCACCCATGACCGAAACGGTCAAGGACGAGGTGCCGTAGGCGAAACTCAGGTTGCCCGAGGCCGAGCTGTAGGTGGTCGTCGGACCCTGCCAAGTGATGGTGATCGCGCCGCCGGCAGTGATGCCCTCGCCGAAGGTGCCGGCGGAGACGTTGCTCAGCACGTTGGCGGTGCCGGCCGCCGCATAGGTGTTGGCATCGATGGCCTGGGTCGACCAGCCCTTCTGCTCGGTGATGTTCAGGCCCTGGCTGCCGACGGTGATGTCCACCGAGCTGACGGACAGGCGGCTGGCGGTGTCGTTCGAGAACTCGACCGACAGGGTGGTGCCGGTGCCGTTGATCAGGTTGGTGCCCTGATAGGTGGAATCCGACGCCAGGTTGTTGATCTGGGTGCGGAGATCGTTGAACTGCGAGATGAGGTCGGACATCTGGCCAACGGTGGCCGACTTCATCGAGTTCACGATACCCTTCATCTGGCGGACCAGCTTCTCGATCGCGTTCACGCCATCGAGGGCGGCGGTGACCGTGCTGACGCCCTGGTCGATGCTGGACTTCTTCTCGGTGAAGTCGTAGGCGCGATCGCTGAGGCCCTTGGCCTGGAAGTACGCGACCGGGTCATCGACCGGACCGGCGACCTTCAGGCCCGTCGACAGACGGCCCTGGGTGCGTTCGACGAGCTTGGTGGTGTTCTGCAGCGACAGGAGGCTATCGCGGACCGCAGCGGTAAGAGTGATGTCAGCCATGATGGCTTCTCCATTCTAGAGAGGTCAGAGGTGCTTCTCACTTCTGGGGCAGCTTCGCAGCCCAGTGGAAATTATAGGCAGCCAACCGTTTAGGTAAAGTAAATTTCTTTTGGGGGGTCAAAGTGGTCGCGCCGGAACGCCGACGACGGTCGCTCCCGGCGCCACGTCGTGGATCACCGCCGCGCCGGCGCCGATCACCGCGCCGGCGCCGACGGTGATGCCGTGGATGATGCTGGCGCCGATGCCGACATAGACGTCCTCGCCGCAGGTGACCGTCCCGCCGAGATGGGCGCCGGGGCCCACCTGCACGCCGTCGCCCAGGGTGCAGTCGTGGTCGATGGTGGCGCCCGTGTTGACGATGCAATAGGTACCGGCGCGGGTGCCGGGATTGACCGCCGCCGTCGCCATGACCACGCTGCCCGGTCCCAGCTCCGCCCGGCGCGATACCGCTGCGGTGGGATGGATGGCCACCGCCAGGATGCCGCCCCGGGCGGTGACGGCGGCGGCAAGCCTGCGCCGCACGGACTGGGAGCCGACCGCTGGAAGGAAACGATGGGCGGCGACGAAGGCGGGGTCGTCCAGGAGAATGTCGCCGCCCAGCACCTCCACCCCGTCGACCAGCGATCCCGCCGGGCGGCCGGAATCCAGGAAGCCCGCTACCGGCAGCCTCGCCTCGATGCAGATGTCGAGGACGACGCGCCCATGGCCGCCCGCCCCCAGGATCACGATGCCGCCGTTCATGCGCGGTGTCCGTTAAGGAAAGTGAAAGAAACCTTGCCTGATGGTGATCATTGTCGATCGAAATCCCTCGCAACCGCAAGGCGGGTCATGAAAGTCTGCGTCGTCACCGGCAGCCGCGCCGAGTATGGCCTGCTCCAGTGGGTCATGCATGACCTGCATGCCGACCCCGGGTTCGAATTGCGGGTGGTGGTGGCGGGGGGGCACGTGTCGCCGGCTTTCGGCATGACGTGGCGCGAGATCGAGCGCGACGGGTTCGAGGTCTCGGCCAAGGTGGAGATGCTGCTCGCCGCCGACACCCCGGTCGCCACGGCCAAGTCCATGGCCCTGGGCACGATCGGCTTCGCCGAGGCTTTCGACCGCCTTTCCCCCGATCTGGTGATGATCCTGGGCGACCGCTTCGAGATGCTGGCCGCCGCTCAGGCGGCGTTGGTCGCGCGCATCCCCATTGCCCACATCGCCGGCGGCGACACCACCGAGGGTGCGTTCGACGAGGCCATCCGCCACTCCATTACCAAGATGGCGCACCTGCACTTCGTCACCACCGACGCCGCCGCCCGCCGGGTGCGCCAACTGGGTGAGGATCCCGCCAACGTCCATCTGGTCGGCAGTCCGGGCCTCGACCATCTGCGGCGCACGCCGCTCTTGGACCGGGCCGCCTTCGAAGCCTCGGTCGGCTTCCGTCTGCGGCCGCGCAATCTTCTGGTCACCTTCCATCCCGTCACCCTGGACGACCGCCCCGCTGACGAACCCTTCGCAGAGCTGCTCGCCGCCCTCGACGGACTGGGCGACGGAGTGGGGCTGATCATCACCCGTCCCAATGCCGACACCTTCGGCGCCAACCTCAACCGGATGATCGACGCCTTCGCGGCAGGGCGCGGCAACGCCGTGGTTCACACCTCGCTGGGCCAGCAGCGATATCTCAGTGCCCTTTCCCACGTGGACGCCATGGTCGGCAACTCGTCGAGCGGCCTTTACGAAGCGCCCTCGTTCCGGATTCCCACCGTCAATATCGGCGACCGCCAAAAGGGGCGGGTCCGGGCCGCATCGGTGATCGACTGCGCGGCCGAGCGGACGGCCATCGCCGAGGCCATCGCCCGGGCCTTCGCCATGGACTGCTCGGGGGTGGTCAGCCCCTACGGCGACGGTGACGCGGCGCGGCGCATCGTTGCCGTGTTGAAGGCGGTGGGCGACCCGCGCCGGCTGGTCAGGAAGGCCTTTCACGACTGGCCGGGCGAGGGAAGGGCATGAGCCGGACCCTGGTCATCGCCGAGGCCGGCGTCAACCACAACGGCCGCCTGGATCTGGCGCTGGCGCTGGTGGACGCCGCCGCCGAGGCCGGTGCCGACGTGGTCAAGTTCCAGACCTTCAGCGCCTCGGCGTTGACCACGGGAGCGGCGGCCAAGGCGGACTATCAGAGCGAGCGCACCGGCGCCGGTGAAAGCCAGCAGGAGATGTTGCGCCGCCTTGAACTCGACGACGCCGCCCACCGCGCCATCATCGCGCGGTGCGGCCAGCGCGGCATCCGGTTCCTGTCGACCCCCTTCGATTTCCTCAGCCTGGGCTATCTGGTGAAAGACCTCCAGGTCGACATCCTGAAGCTTCCCTCGGGCGAGGTGACCAACGGCCCCTTCCTGCTGGAGGCGGCGCGGTCGGGCCGCGACATCATCCTTTCCACCGGCATGGCGGTACCGGAGGAGATCGGGCGCGCTCTGGCGGTGCTTGCCTTCGGCTACTCGGCGCCGGCCGACGCCCGCCCCGACCGGGCGGCGCTCGACGCCGCGCTGGCGGGTGGGCGGGGCATCCTGGGCGCCAAGGTGACGCTGCTCCACTGCACCACCGCCTATCCGACCCCGTTCGAGGACGTCAATCTGCGCGCCATGGTCACCCTTGCCCGGACCTTCGGACTGCCGGTCGGCTATTCCGACCACACACCGGGCATCACCGTGCCGGTGGCGGCGGTGGCCCTGGGGGCGCGGGTGGTCGAAAAGCACCTGACGATGGATCGCTCGCTGCCGGGCCCCGACCACGCGGCGTCGCTGGAACCGGCCGAATTCGGGGCCATGATTCGTGCCATTCGCGAGACCGAGGCCGCGTTGGGGTCGCCGGACAAGCGGGTCGCCCCCAGCGAGGCGCCCAACATCCCGGTGGCGCGCAAGAGCGTGGTGGCGGCCCGCGCCATCAACCAAGGCGAAACCTTTTGCGAGGATAATCTGGCCCTGAAGCGCCCCGGAACGGGGCTGTCGCCCATGTGCTACTGGGATCTTCTCGGCCTCGCCAGCGACCGCGATTACCAGCCCGACGAGGCCATCGCCTGGCCGGGCGGCGACAACGAATGACGAGCGGGAGAAGACCGTGATCAACAAGCGTCACATCGACATCGACTTCGGCCTGTTCGCTCCGGGACTGGCCGAGGCAGAGACACGGTACGGCTTGCCGCGGGATATCCGCTTCTGCAAGTCGTGCGTGATCTCCAACCAGCGGCCCAACTCGACCGTCGAGCACAAGCACACCGCCGCCAGCGTGAAGACGACCATCCATTTCGACGAGGACGGCGTCTGCGACGCCTGCCGGCTGGCCGAGGACAAGCGCCATTCCATCGACTGGGCCCAGCGCGAGGACGAACTTCTGCGCCTGCTCGACCGCCACCGGTCGACGGACGGCAGCTTCGATTGCCTGGTGCCGGGATCGGGCGGCAAGGACAGCTTCTATGCCGCCCACGTTCTCAAATACAAATACGGCATGCATCCCCTGACGGTGACCTGGGCGCCGCACCTCTACACCGAATGGGGCTGGCAGAACCACCAGGCCTGGATCAATGCCGGCTTCGACAATTACCTGATGACCCCCAACGCGCGGGTTCACCGGCTGGTCACCCGATTGGCGGTGGAAAAGCTGTTCCATCCGTTCCAGCCGTTCATGCTGGGCCAGAAGTTCCTGGCGCCGAAGATGGCGCAGCTGTTCAAGATTGCGCTGATCATCTACGGCGAGAACGAGGCCGAATACGGCAATCCGCGCAAGGACGCCGGGTCGGCCAAGCGCGACTACGCCTATTTCACCGCCAGGGACCGGTCGCAGATTTTTCTCGGAGGCGTGTCGCTGAAGGAACTGGAGGAGAGCTACGGTCTGGTCAACGCCGACCTGGATGCTTATCTGCCCGCCGATCCCGACGCCCTGGAGCGGCTGGGGGCCGAGGTCCACTATCTGGGCTATTATCTGAAGTGGCATCCCCAGAGTTGCTATTACTACTCCGTCGAGCACGGCGGTTTCCGGGCCTCGCCGGAGCGGACGGTCGGGACCTACAGCAAGTACAACAGCATCGACGACAAGATCGACGACTTCCACTACTACACCACCTGGGTCAAGTTCGGCATCGGCCGCGCCACCTACGACGCATCCCAGGAAATCCGGTCCGGCGACATCACCCGCGACGAAGGAGTCGCCCTGGTCAAGCGGTTCGACGGTGAATGGCCCGCCCGCTTCGAGAAGGAGATATGGGAATATCTCAGTATTCCCGAGAAGGAGTTTCCCGTCGCCGCCAAGATGTTCGAGCAGCCGGCCATGGATCGCGACTACTTCCTGCATCTGGCCGACCGCTTCCGCTCGCCGCATCTGTGGCAGCGTGACGGCCAGGGGCAATGGAGCCTGCGCAGGACGGTGTGGCAGGACTGATCATGGGAAGCGTCCGCCTCATCGCCCGCCTGGACATCAAGGCCCCCAACCTCATCAAGGGCATCCACCTCGAGGGCCTCAGGGTGGTGGGGGACCCGTCCGAGCACGCCCGCCGCTACTACGAGGCCGGCGCCGACGAGTTGCTGTACATGGACATCGTCGCCAGCCTGTACGAGCGCAACAGCCTGGAGGACCTGGTACGGCGAACCGCCAACGACATCTTCATCCCCATGACGGTGGGCGGCGGCGTACGGTCGATCAAGGACGTCGATACCCTGCTGCGGGCGGGCGCCGACAAGATCGCCATCAACACCGCCGCCGTCCGCCGTCCGGAGCTGATCACCGAGGTGGCGCGACATTTCGGCTCGCAGTGCATGGTGGTGTCCATCGAGGCCAAGCGCCGGCGGGGTGGGGTCGGCTGGGAAGCCTATACCGACAACGGCCGCGAGCACACTGGGCTCGATGTAATCGAATGGGCCCGGCGCGCCCAGGATCTTGGGGCCGGCGAGGTGCTGCTGACCTCGGTGGACCAGGAGGGCACTCGCAAGGGTTTCGACGTGGAATTGTGCCGGGCGGTGTCGTCCGCGGTGGGCATCCCCGTCATCGCCAGCGGTGGCATGGGGACGGTGGAGCATGCCGTCGAGGTGGCGACCGGCTCGGAGGTCAGCGCGGTGGCCATGGCGCACGTGCTGCATTACGGGATCGTCGGCTTTCCGGAGGTGCGCGGCGCGCTGAATGCCGTCGGCGTCAGGACGAGGGTGCCATGAGCAAGGTCGCGGTCGTCGATTACGGGCTGGGCAACCTGCGCAGCGTCGCCCATGGCCTGGAACACTGCGGCGGCGAGGTGTCGCTGGTGTCCGAGGCCGCCGCCATCCGCGACGCCCACCGTCTGGTGCTGCCCGGCGTGGGCGCTTTCGAGAACGGCATGGCGGGCCTGCGCGAGCGCGGCCTGGTCGAGGCCCTTCTGGACGTCGCCGCCTCGGGCCGGCCGATGATGGGCATCTGCCTGGGGATGCAGATGCTGTTGGACCGCAGCCACGAGTTCGGCTTGTTCGACGGCCTTGGGCTGATCCCCGGCGAGGTGGTACCGGTCCCGCCCGTCGACGCCCAGGGGCGGCCGCACCGCATTCCGATCATCGGCTGGTACGAACTCTCACCGCCGGACGACGGCCCGGCCTTCGCCGCCGATGGCATCCTGGCGGGTTGTCGGCCCGGACGGTCGTGCTACTTCGTCCATTCGTTCATGGCGCGAACCATCGACCCCGCCGACGTGGCGGCGGTCATCGACTACAACGGTGTCGCGGTCCCCGCCGCCGTGCAACGGGGCAAGGTCATCGGCTGCCAGTTCCATCCCGAGAAGAGCGGGCCGGTCGGCCTCGACATCCTGCGCCGTTTCCTGGCCATGGAGGCCTGACCATGGCCACGGTCTGCATCCAGGGGCTGGGCTTCGTCGGCGCCGCCATGTGCGTGGCGGCGGCCGGGGCGCGCGACGCCTCGGGCAAGCCGCTGCACGACGTGGTCGGCGTCGAGCTCGATACCCCGCCGGGCCGCGATCGCGCCGGTCGCGTCAACCAGGGAACCTTCCCGTTTCCCACCTCCGATGCGGCGCTGGTGGACGGCATGCGGCGCGCGTTCGAGGCGCGCTGCCTGTCGGCGACCACCGACCCGGCGGCATTCGCCGAAGCCGACGTGATCGTGGTGGATATCGGCCTCGACATCGACCGCGGCCAAACCCCGCCCAAGTTGAAGATGGACGCCTTCACCCGCGCCATTGAGACGGTCGCCGCCCATATGAGGCCGGGCGCGCTTGTGGTTGTCGAGACCACGGTGCCGCCGGGCACCTGCGCCCGCGTGGTGGCTCCGGCCCTGGCTGCCGGATTGGTGGCGCGCGGGTTGCCGGCCGACGCCTTTCTGCTCGCCCACGCCTACGAGCGGGTGATGCCCGGCCGCGACTATCTGGCCTCGATCGTCGATTTCTGGCGCTGCTACGCCGGCCACACCCCCGAGGCGGCGGACGCCTGCGAGGGCTTCCTGTCCTCGTTCATCAACACGGCGGAGTATCCGCTGCGGCGGCTGAGCTCGACGCTGGCCTCCGAGACCGCCAAGGTCCTGGAGAACACCTACCGCGCCACCACCATCGCCCTGATGGAGGAGTGGGGGCGTTTCGCCGAAGCGGTGGGCGTCGATCTGTTCGAGGTGATCGACGCCATCCGGGTGCGTCCCACCCATTCCAATATCCGCCAGCCCGGCTTCGGCGTCGGCGGCTATTGCCTGACCAAGGACCCGCTGTTCGCCCAGGCGGCGGCGCGCGAGTTGTTCGGCCTGGAGGTGGACTTCCCGTTCTCGACCATGGCGGTCGAGGTGAACCAGGCCATGCCGCTGGTGAGCGTCGCCAAGGTCGAGGAGCTGTTGGGCGGGCTGACCGGGCGCCGCATCCTGCTGCTGGGCATCAGCTACCGCCAGGACATCGCCGACACCCGCCATTCGCCCTCCGAGGCCTTCGTGCGGGCCGTCCGGACCAAGGGCGGAACCGTGGTCGCCCACGATCCGCTGACCAGCCGCTGGGAGGAGATGGAGATGGACGTCGATCCGGCCGTTCCCGCCCCCGACGGCTTCGACGCGGTGGTGTTCGCGGTGCCGCATCCGGCCTATGTCGGCATGGACGTGCTGGAATGGCTGGGAAGCGCGCGGCCGTTGGTGTTCGACGCCAATGCGGTGCTTGGACGGGAGCAGCTCGATCGATTGCGGCGGGCCGGCCTGCGGGTCGGCGCCATCGGCCGCGGGGAGGAGGGGAGATGAACCGTGCGATGATCACCGGCGGGGCGGGCTTCATCGGCCTGCATCTGGCCCGGACCCTGGCGGCCGAGGGCTGGCAGGTCGATCTGGTGGACGATTTCTCGCGCGGCGCCCGCGACGCCGAGCTGGACGCCCTGGCGGCCCGGCCGGGCGTGCGGGTGATCGGAGCCAATCTGTGCGAGCCCGAGGGCTGGGCCGGGCTGGCGACCGACCATGACGTCATCTTCCACATGGCCGCCATCGTCGGGGTCGCCAACGTGCTCAACAACGCCTTCGGCGTGCTGGAGCGCAACGTCGCCATGACCGTGCTGGCGCTGCGCCATGCGGAGCGGCAGAAGGCCCTGTCACGGTTCGTGTTCGCCTCCACCAGCGAGGTCTATGCCGGCACCCTCCAGCATTTCGGCCTTCCCTTCCCAACCCCGGAGACGGTCCCCTTGGCCATCCCCGGCGTCGAACTGCCGCGCACCAGCTATATGTTGTCCAAGATCTACGGCGAGTCGCTGTGCCTGCAGTCGGGCCTGCCGGTGACCATCATCCGGCCGCACAATGTCTACGGTCCCCGCATGGGCATGTCGCACGTCGTCCCCGAGCTGCTGAAGAAGGCTTGGGCTGCGCCCGAAGGCTCCGAACTCGAGGTGTTCTCGGTCGATCACCGGCGCACCTTCTGCTACGTGGACGACGCGGTGATCCTGATGGTCCGTGCCGCCGCCGCCCAGGCCGGGCGTGGCGCCACCTTCAACGTCGGCACGCAGGCCCCCGAGGTGACCATGGGCGAACTGGCCCAGGTGGTGATGGAGGCGGTGGGCAGGCATCTGTCTGTCAAGGCCATGCCGATGCATCCCGGCTCGCCGCCGCGCCGGTGCCCCGACACCACCCTGGTGGACGGCGTGACCGGGCATGCCTCGCGTATCAGTCTCGCCGATGGCGTCGCCCGCACCTTCGCCTGGTACCGCGACAACGTCTTCACCAGGACCTGAGCCATGATTCCGCTGGCCGTCCCCGACCTGTCGGGCAACGAGGCGCGCTATCTCCAGGAATGCGTGGACTCCACCTTCGTTTCGTCGGTGGGCCCCTTCGTCACCCGCTTCGAGGAAATGGTGGCGGCGTATGCCGGGGCGCCCTTCGGGATCGCCGTGGCCTCGGGCACGGCGGCGTTGCACACGGCGCTGACCGCCGTGGGGGTCGGGCGCGACGATCTGGTGGTGGTTCCCTCGCTGACCTTCGTCGCCACCGCCAATGCGGTGGCCTATTGCGGCGCCGAGCCGTGGCTGGCGGACGTGGCCCCCGACAGCTGGACGCTCGATCCCCGCCTGCTGGAACGGACGCTGGCGGCCGAGACCGAGCCGGCGCCGGAGGGCCGCCGTCACAAGGCCAGCGGCCGCGTCGTTCGTTGCGTCCTGCCGGTCTACACGCTGGGCATGCCGGCCGACATGGACGCCATCGCCGATATCGCGGGGCGGTTCGGGCTGCCGGTGGTGGCCGATGCCGCCGCCGCCCTGGGCGCCACCCTGCGCGGCAAGCCGGTGGGTGGGTTGGGGGCGACGCTGACCACCTTTTCCTTCAACGGCAACAAGACCATCACCTGCGGCGGCGGCGGGGCCATCGTCGGCACCGACGAGGCGCTGGTGACCCTGTGCCGCCACTTGTCCACCACCGCCCGGGTCGGGCAGGACTACAACCACGACCGGATCGGCTTCAACTATCGCATGACCAACCTCCAGGCCGCGGTCGGCTGCGCCCAGATGGAGCGGGCCGACCAACTGGTCGCCGCCAAACGCCGCATCGACGCCGGCTACCGCGCCGCCTTCGACGGCCATCCTCGGCTGCGGCCGTTCCCCCGGCCGGACTGGGCCGAGAGCGCCTGCTGGTTCTCGGGGGGGGTGCTGGCCGAGGGCGACGTGGGCGATCTGCGTGCCGGGCTGCGCGCCGATGGCATCGACGCCCGGCCATTCTGGAAACCGATGCATCTTCAGGCCGCCTTCGCCGCATGCCCGCGCACGGCCATGCCGGTGTCCGAGGGCCTGTGGCGGCGCATCCTGACCCTGCCGTGTTCGACCGCCTTGACAGAGGCCGAGCAGCAGGCGGTGGTGATGGCGGTACGGGGGCGGCTGGGCTGATGCCCCGTATGGCTTGGTGGCCGGTTAGAATTCCACCATCGCCCCTGGCGCGGCCACCTCGTCGATCTCGACCACGTGGATGCTCTGGTTGCCGGCGGCGTCGTTCACCGCCACCCCGACCGTCTTGACGTCGTCGGGCTCGATGGACTGGTCGTCGAAGACGTAGTGGAAGTCCTCAAGCGAGGTCCAGTAGTTCAGGTTGTCGTGGATGATCTTCCGCGACCGAGTGCGCACCGCCAGGAACGGCTGCGAACCGAAGATGCGGCCTTGTTCGGGGCGGATCGTCAGCCGGCGCGGGCGGGCGTCGTCGCCGAAGGACAGCGCGCAGCGCAGCTTGATCGCCGGTGCCGCAGGCGTGGGGTGGACGGTGTTGAAGGCCTCGACCGCCTCGCCGTACCGGAACTTCACGTCCGGAAAGCGCCGCGTCATCAGGCGCAGGAGATGCTGGACATAGGCCATCTCGATGTCCAGGTCGCGCCAGTCGTGGCTCGCGAAGGACACCAGCGTCGGCAGCCCCTCGGCGGCGCGGCGGAAGGCCTTTTCCATCTCGACCTCGTCGAGGTTGGAAAAGCGATTGAGCACGTTGAGGCAACGGGCGATCTTGCGCCGGCAAGTCCCCTCGCGCTGATGGCAATGCGGATCAGGATGGTAGGTGCGCCAGTCGTCCGGTGCCCAGCGCCAGTCGGAAAACCTGCCGGCGGCCAAGTCTGGATTGGCCTCCTCGTCCAGGGACCGATAGGCGATGTTGCCGTAGTCGAAGGGAATCCACTGCTCCAGGAACCAGTGGCTGTCGGGACGCTCGTCCTGGAAGCCGGGGCGATTGCAGCGGGGAAACCAGCGGTGGTCGAGCACGCGCCGGCCGAGGATCTCGTAAAGGCCGGGGCTGTTCAGGTACGAGGTGGCGCATTTGTTGGCCTCCCCGTAGGTGCTCATGGGGTGGAAGTGCCAATGCAGCCCGTCGCCTCGGCCCTGGGCGTCGACCAGGTCGCGGTAGAAGTCGAACACCGCGTGCATGCCCATGGCGCGGCCGCGCGGATTGTCCACGAAGCCCACGTGGTCCATGCAGAACCAGTTGAACACCCAGCCGTTGCCGGCGCTATCCGGTAGCGCCATGCGCCGCGCGTCGGAGGTGGCGACGGCCAGCATGGACGATATTCCCTCCCATGACCCCAGCACGGCCGGGCGATGGGCGGCGATCACCGCATCCATATCGGCGGTGGTGAAGTCGGGCAGTGGGCGCGGGAAAACGGTGCGCCATTCGTGCACCCCCGGGCGGGGCGGCGCCTCGGCCAGCGGACCCTCGGTGTCGACGCAGTGGACGATGTGGACGACCCGCCCGTCAGTCATGGGCCAGCTCCGCGAGGGTTGCCGCCGCCACCGCCACCGGGGCGCTCCAGTCTCCGCGTTCGCTCTGGCGAAGGATGCGCATGCTGGGATACCAGGGCGAGTGGCCGCCGTCCTGCCCCCATCGCCATTCGGCCGGCTGGCGGACCAGAAGCCAGGTGGGCCGGCCGAGCGCGCCGGCCAGATGAGCCATCACGGTGTCGACGGTGATGATCAGGTCCAGATTGGCAAGGATGGCGGCGGTATCGGAAAAGTCGCGGATCTGGGCGCCAAGGGAGGTGACGGTGCCGGGCAGCGGCACGTCGAATTGTTCCACCGACAAGTCATGGAAGGCCACGCCCGGAACCGCCAACAGCGGCGCCATGTCGGTCGCCGCCAGCGAGCGCCGCGAGTGGGTGCCGGGGCGGTGGGCGAGGCGCAGCAGCACGCCGACGCGGGGGCGGCCGCAGGCCTTCAGCCGGTGCCGCCACTCCTCCACCCGACCGGCGTCGGGGGTCAGGTAGGGGGGCGCACCGGGAATGCGGCCAGGGGCTGTGCCCAGCAGCCTGGGCAGGCTGCCAGCCAGGACCATCAGGTCGGCCGGCGAGGCTTCCGCGAAGGATGTCACCTCGGAGGCGCCGTCGAGGCCCTGGAGCAGCTCCCCGAGTTCCGGCTGGCATGCCACGGCGACCGTCGCGCCGCGATCGGCAAGGGGACGGACGAAGCGGCAGAACTGGATGGAATCGCCTAGCCCCTGTTCGCACACCACCAGTAGGCGTTTGCCGTCAAGGGAGCCGCCGTCCCATTCGGGCAGCGGGGTCGAAGCGAGTAGGGCGGCGATACGGGGATCGGCGGTGCGGCGGGCCTCATAATTCTCCCATCCGGACTGAAGGTCCCCCAACGCAAGTTGGACCAGCGCCTTCTTGCCGCGCGCCTCGGCCCCGGCCGGATCGAGGGCGAGGGCGCGGTCATAGGCGGCCAGGGCCTCGTCGAACCGCCCCAGGTCGGCCAGGGCGTCGCCCAGCACCACCTCGGCCTCGGCCGGAAGTGGACGGAAAATTTCGATGCTCTTGCACAGGGCGACCGCCTGCCCGGCGTCGCCGGCCTGGAGGGTGGCCAGCGCCAACATGCGGCGGATGTCGGGTTTGAAGCCTTGGTCGTCAGCCCGCTTGAGGATGTTCCGGGCCTCGTCGAACCGGTTGTCCAGCAGCATCAGCGCTCCCAGGTTCACCAATGCCGTCTGGTCCTTGGGGGAGATGGAAACGGCGGCTCGGTATTCCTGCTCCGCCTCATCCAGCCGTCCGGCCGCCACCAGCAGGGTGCCCAGGTTGAGCCTGGCGCGCGTGCTGTCGGGGGCTGCCACGGTGGCGCGGCGGGTCGCCGTCTCGGCATCGCCCATCCGGCCCTGGGCGCGAAGCGCGTCGGAGAGGGTGAGCAGTACTGGGGCGCCGGCATCGGCGGCCTCGGCGACCGGGCCGAGCAGGGCTTCCGCGTCGGCGGCCGAGCCGGTGGCGGTCAACACGGTGGCGAGGTTGATCAGGATGTCCACACGCCCGGGCGCCTGCGCCACCGCCGTTCGCAACGTCGCCACCGCGTCGGCGGGTTGGCCGCCGGTGGCCTGGACGACTCCCAGCAGGTTGAGGACGTCGACGTTGCCAGGCGACAGCTCCAGAATGCTTCGGCACATCATCTCCGCCACGGGCAGGTTGCCGGTTTGGTACTGGCGAACCGCCATCTGCGTCATCTCGGCGAGCTTGGCCCCGGCGAGATCCTGTCCTGGCCGTGACGAAGCCGGTGAGCCGTTGGCCTTGCGAGGCGGCTTGGTGGTCATGGTCGGTCTCCGGGCGTCAGGCGTCGCCGAGTTGGAAATGGCGCCTCAGGGCACCGGCAACCGTGCCGGCGACCTCCTTCCAGGGCTCGCCGGGAGCGCGCCGGACGATGCGGGCGGTCGGGTACCAAATCGAGGTCTCGTCTCCGGCCCAGCACCAGCTCCCCCCCGTCTCGGCCAGCACCCACAACGGCTTGCCCAGCGCGCCGGCCAGATGGGCGGTCAGCGTGTCGACCGAGACGACGAGGTCAAGCGCGGCGACCATGGCTGCGAGTTCCGCCGGGTCGCGCATCGTGTCGCGGAAGCTCTCGGCCAAGCCGGACAAGGTGTCGGTCGGCGGCACAGGGCACAGGTTGACGAACCGCAGTCCTTCCACGGACATCAGGGCGCGCAGTTGATGGTGCGTGCATCCGGGGACGCTCCAGTCCACTCCCACCACCGGCCGGGGATCATCTTCCTTGGCGAGCCTGTTCCGCCAGACGGCCACGAGACTGGGCTCCGGTTCGATCCGGGGCGGTGGCGGCACCGTATCGGGTGTGGCGACGTCGAACAACGCCGGCAGATCACTCAAATTGACCTGGGCACTCATCTCGCGTGCCTGTCCACCCGGGGCCACCAGTTCCAGCCCGCCGGGCAGCATGCGCAGAATGGGATGCAATTGGGGCACCGCAAGGACAACCGGCGTCGCACCGCGCTCGGCGACACCCGGCAGGAAGCGAGCGAATAGGATCGTCATTTCGGCGCTGATGTCGCACAGCACGGCGACGCGACCGATCGAATCTCCCTGCCAGCGCGGAATCCCCGGCAGTTCGGCCGGGAGTTCCGCAGCCAGCCGGGGCCATGCCTCGCCGAAGCGTCCGGCGGCTAGCAAGGGAGCGGCGAGTGTCGAATTGTCGGCGATCCCATCGAGCACCGAGATCGCCTCGTCCAACCGGCCCGCCGCCGACAGCGCCTGCCCCATCTGCAACTTGAGCGCCGGGTCGTCCGGCATCTCGGAAATGAGCCCCTCCAGTATCTCGATGCATTCGGACACCCGGCCGTCGTTGAAGAGGGCGCGGGCCAAATCCCGGCGCGCTTCCGACCTGGACGGGTCGATTTCGATGGCGCGGCGGTACTGGGCGATGGCGAGCGGGAAATTTCCCCGCCTGAGGGCGACGTCGGCCGCCTCCTCGGCGAAGTCGGCATCGTCGGGAGCGGCGGCGACCAGCCGCACGTAGATGGGCTCCGCGAAGTGCAGGCGCCCGGCGTCGCGATGGAGGCGGGCGGCGTGGATGATCTGAGGGATATCGGTCACTGTACGGTTTCCTCGTCCGGGCGCCCGCGCTTCAGCCGCCCCGGGCGCGCTTCTCGCCTTCCAGCAGCCCTTCACAGATTTGAAGGTTGATGTTGATGATCAGGTCCAGCGTCTTGTCCTGCAAGCCCTGGGGGTCGAAGGTGCGGTCGGCCATGAAGTTGCCGAGATCGACCAGATTGCGTTTGGTTTCTGGTGACAGCGAACAGTCGATGCGCTGGACCATCGTGCGGATGGCGATCCAGACCATCAGGTTTTCCTGGAGGGCGGAGGTCAGTCCAGGACTGCCGAGGCCGCCCGTCGCCCGTGCCTGATCCATCGCGATGGCGACGCGCGAAAGCTGGTAGGCCTGTTCTTCGACGAGGCTGAGAGCCTCCCCCTGGCAGCGCGCGTCGGTCACCATTCCTCCCGTCCCAAGGTCTCGGCGGAGAAGAAGCACGGCAGGCGCATCATGCCCGCCACTTCCGTCGGATGCAACCAAGCTATTGCCGGCGAGCCAGGACTGTCAACGGCCGCCGGAGTGTGCTAACTATTTGGAAAGGTTTGCGAGGTTAAATTACTCGTGGGTAACTGAATCCGTTCCCCGGACCGGTTCGAAGCGCCGGTCGTAGACGAGGGCAGAAGCCGATGTCAGATTTCTCCTATGTTTTCGCCAAGCTTGGTGCCGCTGGCCAGGATCTCGCCTTCGAGGTCCGGTTCAACGCCATGCAGAACACGCTCCTCAAGCGCGCCAACGACGAGATCGAGAAGGTCAAGGCGGCGGATAAGACCGGAGACAAGCTGAAAGCCCTGGAGAAGCAGCGGTCCGAGCTGACCGAGGGGCTCGGTCCCGTGAAGGTGTATCAGTTCGCCGCCGAGGCGAATGTTCAGCGGCTTTACGAAGCTCAGAGTACTGGCAACGAAGCGCTTCCGCTTCTCCGCAACCTCGACAACAGCGTCAAGGCGTCGCTCACGGCCGATGAGGTCGAGAACATCAACGCCAAGAAGGACGCGATTCTGGAATTAGCGGACAACGTCATGATGTTGTCGCACCCCGACATCAACGATGGCAACGTCGTATTCCGGCTGCGCCAGGTCGTGGAGGACATTCGGGGGCTTTCGGCAGTTGAGGGCGACATCCCGGCCGAGGACGATCCCAATCCGGTCAATGGAAACCGGGATTTCTACGACAAGCTGGTGACATTACAGCACACCATCTCGGTGGCCTATACCGGAGCCCTCGACGCCCGCGAACAGGCGGGCGAACTGTCCGTCGACATGCAGACCAAGCTGTTCGAGATCGAGGGAGAGGCTGCCGACCTGACCCAGGTGGGCGTCAGCAAGGTCGTCGAGGAGGTGGAGGCCATTAAGCTGAAATACGCCAACCTTCTCAAGGCGATTTCGATTTCGTTCGAGGCATCCAAGTCGATCAGCACCTATCTCGAGAGCGGTCTGGCACCCCAGACGTACCCGACCGGATCCGTGATGAACTTGTTTTCCTGATCCGCCCCTTCTCCTTTATCACCGGACCACGATGAGCGAATCCCAGGACACGAGCTATGTCGACGCCCTCAAGCGGGCCATGGATGCATTCAACGCTGGCGATCTGGTCGGCGGTATCGAGACGGTGGAGGCGGCCATGGGCCTCGATCCCGGTCGGGCCGAGGCATATTTCCTCCTTGGCTGCGCCAACATCGAGCTGGGGCGCGCGGGTTCGGCCATCACCTTGTTCCGTAAGGCGGTGCAGATCGATCCGGATGTCCGCGAATATGCCGACATCCTGGGGGCGACCCTGTTGCGCAACGGCGTGCTGACCGAGGGACTCTATTACAGCAAATTGTCCACCGTTCTCGAGCCACATCCGCTTTTTCCCGGTTTCGCGCCGCCGAAGATGGTGCACACCCCGTCGGCCCTGCTGCAAACGATGGTTTCCCTCTACATCGTCGAGGCGATGCGCGCCGAAAACGCATGCGATTACGAGGGCGCGATTACCCAGGCCCGCGAGGAAATCCAGATCAATCCCGACCAGCCTGATGCCTATCGGCTGCTGGCGCGATGTCTGACGGCTACCGGCCATCACGGCCAGGCCGCGGCGACGGTGTGCGGTCTCATCCATGGCGGCAACGCCCAGATTGACGATTACCGGACCCTCGTCACAGCGCTGGCCCATCAGGGCAGACGGGAGGCCGCCAGTGCCTGCATTGGCGTGATGAGGCGAACGTGGCCGGACGACCTCGCGGCCAATGCGGCGGTCATCGACGCCCTGCCGCTGCTGGGTTCGGTGGATGTCGCCGTCCATGACCAAGCCCGGAGAGCTATCGCCGCGGCCGTGCCCAGCGGTGGGCGCAGATCGCCGATGCCGGGGACAGGACGTATCCGTGTCGGTGTCCTCTCCGACCGTTTCCTGGACGACCCCGCCTCCCGTCCGGTCGAGACATTGTTCCAGAATCTGGACCAGGGCCGCTTCAGTCTCTTCGCCTATCAGCAAAATTTCGCCAAGCAGCCGACCACCCACCGCCTTTCGGCGCGCACCGACAGCTGGCGCGAGGTGGGCGATCTTGACGACGAGACAGTCGCCGACATCATGGCTGGCGATGAGATCGACGTTCTGGTGGACCTTTGCGTGAGCGGGCGCGGGCAGAGGATTGCGGCTGTGGGGGCGTGTGTCGCGCCGGTGCGGGTCGCTTGGCTGGGCGCCGGCGAGGTCGCCGGCCTGCCGGTCCACGACGTGGTGATCGGCGATGCGACTACCGAGGCGGCCGACCGAGCTCTGCTGGGGGAGGGCCAGAGATGGATCGCGGTTCCCCATCTGCTCGCATTTCCTTCGTTCGCCCCGACCGACCCGTCAGCGTCGCCGATCTCCGAAGCCGGAACAGTGACCTTCGGGGTCGTGGCGGACATGGCGATGCTGGTGCCGGATCTCGTGGCTGACTGGGCGGAAATCTTGCTGCGGCTGCCCGGCGCGCGTCTGATGCTCGGCGATTCGGGAAACCTCAACGCGGCGACTCTGTCGGACATCGTCGATCTTTTCGGCCTGTTCGGCGTGGCGGATCGGATTCTCTTCCAAGACGGGATCGACGAGCGCGCCGAGCGCCGAGAGGTGCACCAGGCTCCATTGCGCGATGAGTTCCTGGCATCCATCGACATTCTCCTGGACGGCGCCCCACTGTCGGTGGGGGACCGGGCCGCCGAAGCCTTGTGGGCCGGCGTGCCGGTCGTGACCCGCAGGAGCCCGCTCGGCCGGGCCGGCCTTTCCGCGGTTACCATTTTGGCCGCTGCCCGGCGTTCCGATTGGATATTCGAGCCTGAAGCCTTCGTCGACGGCGTCGTCGCGCTCGCCTCGGACGGTGAAGCGCTGGTCAGGCTGCGATCCGCGCTACGCGACGAGGTCAAGACCTCTCCCCTGTTCGATGGGGCATCCTTCGCCAGGGCGATGGAAGCGGCGTTCCTCACGGCCCTGGGAGAGTAGGCGATGGCCGAACAGGTGGTGATTGAATTCGGCGCGAAAGACGTGGAAGGGGAACGGCGCGACCGCTCCTGGGCGTTGCTGTCGACGGAACCGAGCCAGGAACTGTTTGACCGGGGCTCGGCCGCCCTTCTTGCCCATAACCCGTCCCTTCATGCGAAACTCACCGGGTATCGGCCACTGTCGACCTTGGAGGTGGGCGAGAACGGTGACCTCAACATCTGCTTCCAGGGCACCAGGCTCTACCGCCAGGGCGCGCTCGCCGATTCGCGCGCCCAGCTCGACCGCTACTGGAACGCCCCCGACCGCGTCGGCGTCGGCATCCAAGACAGCAATAGCATGGATTCCCAGGCGAACGACTGCGTCTACCAGATCATTACCCGCGCTCTGGAGGAGGGCATCGAATTCGGCAACGGTTATTCGGTCGGCAACGCGGCCTTCCTGATCTGTTTCGGCATCGGGCTCGGTGCTCATCTGCCCGAGTTGCGGGAGACGACGAACTGCTCGCTTTTGGTGCTGATCGAACCCAATCTCGAGTTCCTCTACCACTCCCTGTTCGTTTTCGACTGGAGCACCTTTCTCGCTCATGCGGCCGATTGCGGGACCAGGGTCGTGCTCCACGTCACCGCAGACCCGCGCATCATGGCGGAGTACCTGCCCTCGCTGATGCGTGGCGAGAACCCGGCCGCGCTCGACGGAACCTATGTTTTCCAGCATTTCGACAATTCGGTCTTCGCCGAAGCCCGCAAGATTCTCAACAAGGAGATGAAGGCGGCGGTGGCCGGGCTGGGCTTCATCAACGACGAAGTCCTGATGATGCGCCACACCTTCCAGAACCTGGCGGGCGGCAAGGCGCGCGTCATGCGGGGCGTCCCCAGGATGAGGCGAGCGACGCCTGTGATCGTGGTGGCAAGCGGCCCGTCACTGGATAATTCCTTCGAGTACTTGAAGGCGTTGCAGGACAAGGCAGTCATCGTCGCCGCCGGCTCGGCCATCGACCCGTTGCTGGTCCACGGTATTCGCCCGCACTTTCATGTGCTGCTGGAAAACGAGCCGAACACGGCGCCGTTCGAGCGTGTCGCGGCGCGGTTCGATCTGTCCGGCATCTGTCTCGTCTGTTCCGCGACCGTGGTCCCCAGGCTGCTTGATCTCTACGACGAGCAGGTGCTGTTCTTCCGCCCCGCCCTCAGTCCGACGCCGGCCTTCGGTAGCTTCGTTGGCAACGAGGTCCCGGCGGGGTGCGATCCAGCGGTTTCCAATGCAGCGTTGGCCTTCGCCGCAGCCATGGGATTTCGAACCATCTATCTGTGTGGAATGGACCTGGGCAAGCCGGTCGGCGCCCATCACCACTCGCGTTTCGCCTCCATTCCGCCCGAGGACATCGAGCTGACCCGGACCTATAATATTCCCGTGCCGGGGAATTTCGGCGGCACCGTCAACACCGACTGGTTCCTGGACTGGACGCGCACCTGCACCGAGCGACTGATCGGGTCGCTCCCCGGCCGGAGTGTCTATAATTGCAGCGAGGGCGTGATGATTCGCGGCGCCCTCGCCAAGCGGATCAAGTCGGTGACCATTCCGCCCGGCCCGGTCACGCCCGATCGGGTCGCCCGCGAGATCATCGACGAGTGCCCGGTCTATACCCGCGAGCGGCTGAAGGAATCCTGGGACAGACTTAATCTGCGCAATGCGACGGATGACCTGCTGGATGGGCTGGCCGAAAACTTGGCGAACTCCACCGATATCGCCGAGGGCGGGTGGATGACGCCAGTGATGCAAAAGCTGACTCCCGGCCGAAACATCGATTGTATCGCGACATTCTATCGTGGTTCCATTTACCAAATCATCATCGCGCTCCGCTTCTACCGGCTGCGTCTGGCCACGCCCGACAAGACCGCGCAGCTCCATGCAATATGCGTCGAGGAATTCCGGCGGAGCATGGATGCTCTGAAAATTCATGGCCACGAACTCGCCGACGAGTTGGAGGAATACGCGGGATTCGAGCAATGAGCTCGCCCATAGCCGAAATCCAGCTGACGGCCGTCGCGCCCATCAGCGAGGCCGTGTCCATCATCGAGAAATACCGCTACAAGATCGCGCTCGTGGTCGGCGACGGCGGCGTGCTGGTTGGCACCATCACCGACGGCGACGTCAGGCGGGGATTGCTGAAGGGGTACGCGCTCGAGGCGCCGGTAGCCGCGATCATGAATTCCCGCCCGGTGACGCTGGCAGTGACCAAGCGAGGGGCGGCCCGCGAGGTCATGGCACGATGGCAGGTCATGCAGGTCCCGCTGGTCGACGCCGACGGCCGGGTGGTCGGCATGGAATACGCCTCCACGGCCGCCTCCGAACCGACGGCCTGCATGCTCGGCAACACGGTCGTCATCATGGCCGGGGGTGAGGGAAAGCGGCTGCGCCCCTTCACGGAAGTGATGCCTAAGCCCATGCTCAAGGTCGGCGGCAAGCCGATGCTTGAGACTATCATCGAGAACTTTTCCCGGGCGGGGCTCAGGGATTTCGTGCTGTCGGTCAACTATCGCGCCGACGTTATCAAGAGCCATTTCGGGGACGGTTCCAACCACGGGGTGTCCATCCGCTACCTTGAGGAGCCGCGGCCCATGGGCACGGCCGGTGCGCTACGGCTCCTCGATCCCGCGCCCAGCCAAGCCATCATCGTTGTCAACGGCGATGTGCTGACCAACCTGGATTATCAGAATCTTCTGCAATTCCACGAGGAAAACCGGGCGCTGATCACGGTCGCGCTCCAGCGGTACCGACATACGGTACCGTTCGGAGTGGTGGAGGTGCAGGACGAACTGATCGCCTCCATCCGCGAGAAGCCCACGCTGGAGTATTTCGTCAATGCCGGCATCTACGTCGTCGAGCCGGCCGCCATCATGGCCATTCCGGGCGGTCAGTCCTTCGACATGCCGTCGCTGATCCAGTTGGCCCTGTCGCACCGGGAGCGGGTGGCGGCCTTCCCGATTATGGAATACTGGATCGACGTTGGACACGCCGCCGATCTGACGCGCGCAACCCTTGAATACGACGAAGCATTCAGCCGCTAACGACTTTCGTGAATGCTGTCATCATATGGTCGCGTCTTGCGGCCTTGCCGCCATTCGCCACATGAAATAAAGTGGCGCGAGTTTGTTCGTGGGTTGGAGGGACTTCCCAATGTCAGACACCGAACTGTCGCTACCTGAAGAGCAGGCGTTCCAATTGTCGCGTTGCGCCATCGCGCTCGACAATGCCTGGGAGGGCAAGGACAAGGATCTCGGCGGACTCGTCGCCGCCCTCAACGCCAATCTCGAACTTTGGGTGGCGATCCGCACGACGGTGATGCGCCCGGACTGCAGCCTGGCCGAGGCCGCCAAGGAGAACCTGAAGCGTCTTGCGGAATTCGTCGCCAGCAAGACCTTCGAGGGCATCGCCGTCCTGAACACGGATACCGTGCGGACGCTGGTGAACATCAATCTTCAGATTTCCGAGGGCCTGCTTGAGGGCACCAAGGCGCCTGGCTGAGAACGCAGCCCGGGAAACGACAAGGCCGCCCCATAAGGGCGGCCGTTTTCGTGAGAAATGCCCTCGATCAGGCCTGTTCCATGACGGTGGCGGTCGCGGGTGACGGGGTCAAAGGCCGTTCGTCCTCGTCGGCGGCGCGGTCGACACCGTCAATTCCCATCAAGCCCGAGGCGATGTTTCGATTGATGTTGATGAGGGTCGCCAGCCGCTCCGGAGTGGGGTCGGGGATGGCTTTGGCGGTATGCGTGTCAACGAACTTGCACAGTGTCAACATGTTGATCTTGATGGCCTCGGGCACCTGCACGCTGTCGGTGGTGAGGTTGGCCTGGAAGATGGTCCACAGCTTCCAGTTCAGCCTCAAGGCATCCTGCATGGAACGGCGGGCGGCCTCGGGGTCGGCCAGATAGGCTTCGATGGCCGACGCCATCCGGCGGGCGGCTTCCACCAGCGCCCATGCCTCGGTCGCGCCGGGCTCGGATTGCTGCGGCTGCTGGGAGGCCTGGGCGGTGCGCCCGTAAGCGGCAAAGGCGTCTTTCGCGGACATGGCGAACTCCCTGGGGTAAAGGCGCTTCCTGTCAGTGTGGCGACGACGTGTTAACAATTGGTATCCGCGCGTCCGATGGCGCGTGACTCGCGCGCTGGCCCGGCGCTATGGTCGCGTCCCAGATCCCGACCAGCCGGAGCCCGCCATGGAAGGCCGTGAAATGTACGACGAGATCAATGCCCTGATCGGGGCGGTCGCCAAGGCGCTGGACGTCAGCGAGACCGAGGTGGTGACCGCCATCGAGCAGGGGCGTCTGGGCATGGAGATGCTGACCGACGGCGAAGGCCGCAACTGCCTCGAGGTCACCAGCGACGACGGCCGCGTCGCCCGCATCTACCAGGGCGCCATCTTCCGGGTTGGCGAGCAGGCGCCGGAGCCGGAGCCGGCCGAGGATTGCGGCGGCGGCTGTTCCTGCGGGCACTGACGATCCCTCTTTAATCCCTTCGTGTCGCTTCCCACCTCTTAAAGCGTGGTTTCCCGTGCCTGGAGGTGGGCAATGCACACCGCGACTTCCTCCCATTCGACCCCCGTGCCGGCGGTGAGGGCCGTCACCCTCGACCATCCGTGGCGGTGGCTGTCGGCCGGATGGCTGGACATGACCGTCACGCCCGGCGTCAGCTTCGCCTATGGCGCCCTGTTCGCCGCCGCCGGCTTCGCGCTGCTGTTCGGCCTGCGGATCTTTGACGCCGGCTATGCGATCCTGCCGTTGGCGCTCGGCTTCGCCCTGGTCGGCCCGCTGGCGGCCGTCGGCCTTTACGAGACCAGCCGGCGGATGGCGGCCGGCGAGGAGCCGGGCCTCGCCATCGCCCTGCGCGCCATCGGCCGCAATCCGGTCCAGATCGCCCTGGTCGGCGTGTTCCTGCTGATCGCCTTCATCGCCTGGGTGCGTCTGGCGATTCTGGAATTCATGCTGTTCTTCGGCTCGACGCCGCCCGCTCTCGGCGACATCGTCGCCGCCATCCTGACCACCGATACCGGCTTCCTGTTCCTGGTGACCGGCACGCTGACCGGGGCCGTCGTGGCGGCGGGGGTGTTCGCCATGGCCGCCATCGCCGTCCCCATGCTGATCGATCGCCCGGACTGCGACGCCATGACCGCCATGCTGACCAGCGTCGACGCGGTGCGCCGCAACTGGAAGCCGATGGCGCTGTGGGCCTTCCTGATCGCCCTGTTCACCCTGTCGGGGCTGGCGATGTTCATGATCGGGCTGGTGGTGACGCTGCCGTTGATCGGGCATGCCAGCTGGCACGCCTACCGCGATCTGGTGGAAGGGAGCGACTGACCGAAAGGTCGGGCTGACTCCGGCCGGCGGCGTCTCGACATTTCCCAAGGGAGTCACCAAGGGAAGGAGTCGCCGCCCATGTTCCGCGCCGCCGCGACCACCGTCGCCGTCGCCCTGTTGTCGCTGGTCGCCGTCCCCGCCGCGCGGGCCGGCTATGCCGAGGGGGTGGTGGCCTTCGGGGCCGGCCGCCACGATGTGGCCGCCCGCGAGTTCCTGGCCGCCGCCCAGGCCGGCGACGTCGAATCGGCCTACATGCTCGGGCGCCTTTACGCCATGGGTTCGGGGGTGCCGCAGGATTGGGTCCAGGCCTGGATCTGGCACGACCGCGCCACCCGCCAGGGCCACGAACTGGCCGCCGCCGCGCGCGAGAGCCTGGAGGCGATCATGACGCCGGCGCAACTGGCCCAGGCCCGGGCCGCCTCGGGCTCGCCCCCCGTCGTCGCCGAGCGCCCGCCCGCGGTCCAGCCCTACGATACCGGCGCCTACACTCCGATCGCGCCCCGGCCCGAGGCGCCGCCGGTTGCGGTCGGCGGACGGCGCCAGGCGGTGTTCGTCCCGCGCGAGGGAGTGATCGCCAGCGTGCCCGCCGCCTCGGCCGGCCCACCGGCCACGTTGTCCGCCAATGGGCCCAGTTTCGAGGGGATGCTGGCCGCCACCGGCGGCATGGCCGAGCAGGTCCGGCTGGTGCAGCGCCGTCTCAACCGCGAGGGCTATTGGGCCGGGCCGGTGGACGGACGGACCGGCCCCCTGACCCGGCAGGCCGTCCGCCAGTACCAGCGCGACCAGGGGCTGGAGGTCACCGGCCGCATCTCGGCCGACCTCGTCGCCCGCCTGGCGGCCGCGCCGCCGACGACGGTGGTGGTGCGGATCGACGACCCGCAAGCCGCCGCCGGTCGATAGGGGCGCAAAAGAAAAACCCCTTGGTTACCCAAGGGGTTGATCTGGTCGGAGTGAGAGGATTCGAACCTCCGGCCCCTGCCTCCCGAAGACAGGACAGCAATCCCAGTTTTGCGTCTTTATTTCGGCATTTCAATCGGTTGGCGCTTCACCCCACTCCATGAAACTCCATCGAATTTGTCCCGCGCTGTCCCCCAATTGTCCCCCAGCGTCTTGACGCTCCATGAGCTTATGGTACCCTGACCTCGGTTGTGACTGCCACTATCTGGCGCAGGGTCATGCTTGTTGATGATCGACAGGCATCCCTGCGCTTCCTCTTCGTTCCGAATGCCCTGCCGACGTTCAGGACGGAGATGCGCTACTCCGCCGGCCTGTTCGTGCGCCTGGTCGCCCTCATTTTCATCCGCGCCAGCATCCTTCCCCCTGACCACCCCGCGTGCAGGGTTTCATCTGTTCACGAAGAAAGCCTCACCATGGGGGCTATCCTGGCCGAAGGCTGGCAGTCCCTCGATCGCCGGGATTATCGCCAGATGGCCGTCTATCTGGCCGTCATCGGCTTCATGGCTGCCGTTGCCCTGGGGTTCGCGACGGCCTTCCTTCAGGCCGCTTTCGGCACGGCCTGGGCAGCGGATGCGTGGACCAGCATTGCCCAGAGCGAGAACTTCGCCGCCCGCTGGCTGCGGGGGGTGTTCGGGATCAGCACCGGCAACTCGCCGACGGAAATCGGTTCAGCCTTGGGTGCCATGCTGCTGGTCTATAACGCCTCGGCCATGGGCTTGGGCGTCTTCCTCGCGCTCTACAACGTCGGTGTGGTCGTCCTCGAATCCGCCAAGCACGGCAAGGTCGGGGGGCAGCGGCACTCCATGCTGTGGGCTCCCATCCGGCTGGTCTTCGGCATGGGGCTGCTTGTCCCCGTAGCCGATGGCTGGAATGGTGGGCAGTTGCTTGCCGTCTGGCTTGCCGGACAGGGCTCAAAAGTTGCCTCGACGGTCTGGCAGGCGCATGTCGATCACCTGGCTTCAGGCCGAGGCGCGATCGTCACCCCGCCCGTGTCCGCCCAGTTGGAACCGGTCATCGGCACTCTGCTCAGCATCGAGACCTGTATGGCGGCATTCAACACCGTCGCCACCCTGAGCGGTGATCCGCCGTACATCGCGGTCAAGGTCGCTCGCCATTTGTCACCCAGCGGGCTTCCAGCCGCGACCTATGCTGTGGAGCGGTCCTACGACGGATCATCCCATTACCCCCGCAAGGCCTGCGGCTCGATCGTTTTCATTCCGCCAGAGGCCATGGACTATGCCGGCGAGCGGATAATGGTCGCGGCCCAACGTGACGCCCTGATGGCCGTCCTGCCCGAGATCCAGGCTCTGGCTCGGCAGATCGTGGAGGCCAATCACCCGAATCCTGCATTGCGGCAGCCGCTTCCCAGCACCAGTGTCGGAAGCAGGATTGCCCAGCGATACATGCAGGCGCTGGTCGCCAAGGTTGGGCCTGCTGTCGATGCCCAGCATCACGAGGCGAGCCGAAAGGCCTCTGCGGAGATCGCCGCGGCGGGGTGGGTGGCTGCGCCAGCTTGGATCCATACCCTTTCCCGCATGAATTCCGAGCTGATCAAGACAGCCTCGACGCCCCCGGAAGTCAGTGGTCCGGCATTGGCCTGGGACTGGCCCGAGGAGGTTCGTGCCGCCGTGACGTCGGCCGACCAGTATTGGAATACCGCGTCCGCCGATATGGGCGTTCCCACGTTTCAGTCAGTGACCATGAGCGCCACGCCGCCCCCGTGGAAGATACGGCTCTATCCGAGCCCACTCGTCGTCGCTTAACCAGAAAAGCCCGCTTGCCATCCAAGCCTCCCGCCTCTGTCGGGAATCTTGAATCACAGCGCGGGCTCACTGGGAATCCCCTAATTGAGTACGGACCCTAGCGCACGACTCCTCCTTGCAGCCGCACCGGCAGCGGCGGTCAATATTCCTGCGGATGTGCGCGCACATCTAAGAGAACTGGCGGAGAGCCAGCTATGATCCGGATTGATCAATCGTCAGGAGGCGCATCCCGAACGTCCCTTGAGAAGTCATTTGCTGCGCGTCCAGATGCATCAAATTTTCCGACGGCATCTGCACCTGCCCATGTAGACACCATCTCCTCTCTTAGGGCGGAAAAAGTGGCGAGACCAAAGCTGTTTAGCCGGTAATCTGTTGGCGGCCCATTCTTATATGCATAGTGGCTTACCTGGATGAAATCGATTTTTATTAAGTATTCTAATGCCGATTTAACCTGAGCAAGTTCCGCTCCAGAACATTTTTTAATACCATCTCCCAAGCCGCTGAAAGTAAGAACACATAGCTCCATCGGCGTAAAGCCGCGGATCATATCCTGCTGCATACGACCATTCAAAAGCATTGATAAACCAACTTCGCGGACCAGTGGCCCCGTATAATTTTCCAGATAGGCCAACAGCGCCTTGCGGACCACAGGGTTTCTTGAAACAGAGGTTTCTGCAATAAGGCCAATTTCCTCCGGTTTCCCGAATTCATTGAGCTTAAGGGAAACTGCAACGCGAGCCAAATCCGGTCGCGCCAGAACCATTATCGGCACAATGACGACAACGAATATCGCAGCGGCAAAACCACCGAAATGCGCGAAATAACGCAAATAACGCAGCACTTTTGCCATAGGCCCCCTCCTTGATATCACCCCATCTTCCGCGCCAAATCCGCCGCACGCAGGTTCGTATACCGCTTGAGCATCTGCAAATCCTGGTGCCCCGTCACGGCGGCCAGCTCGAGGACGTTCCACCCCGCCTCTGCGAGCCGGCTGGTGGCCTCGTGGCGGAGGTCGTGCAGGTGGAAGTGGTGGAGGCCAGCGCGGTCCCTGGCTCGCGTCCAGGCGTGCTTGAGGGCGTCCAGGGTCACCGGGAACACCTGGCCCCCAATCGAGCACGGAAGGTCATCCAGCGCCTTCACGGCGCGACTGCTGAGGGGGACGGTGCGCCCTCGCCCGTTCTTGGTATCCGGGAGGTGGGCAGTCCGGTCGACCAAGTCCACATGCTCCCAGGTCAGGGACAGCAATTCCCCGCGCCGCATGGCCGTTTCCAGGGCCACGATCACGAACGGCTTGATCCAGGGGTTCCGGGATGCGTCCAGGGCGTCCAGGAGCTTCTTTTCGTCGTCTGGTGACAGGCGCACGTCCCGTTCGTCCGCCACCTTTGGTCGGCGGACGTGGGATACCGGGTTGTCGATCAGCCCGACCCGGCGCCGGACGGATTCCAGCACGGCATGCAGGAGGTTGATTTCCCGGCACACGCTGCCGGGCGCGATGGCCTCCAGGCGGCGGTCCCGGTATTCCTCGATGTGGTGGGTGCGGAGGTTCGCGAGGGCGTAGGCGCACAGCGCCGGCTCCTCACGCTGGAAGCGCCCCAGGCGCACGGCCTCGATATCCCCGCCTTTATGGGTCGGAGCGACGGCTTTGAGGTAATGGCCGATGGCATCCCCCAGCGTCATTTGTTCCGCCGGGCGGCGATCCACGAAGGCGCCGCGATCCATCTCGCCTTCGACGCCGCGCGCCCACGCCTCGGCGTCGTTCTTGCGGTCAAAGGTCTTGGATTGGACGGGGAAGCCCTGGCGGCGAATCTTCGCCTGCCAGCCGATCAGCTCGCCGTTGCGATTGAAGCGTTTGGTGATGGTCGCCACTGGGGGACACTCCGGGACAGTGCCTAATTGCTCAGTGTCCCCGAATTGTCCCGCAAATTCAATCCCCGGTCCCATGCCGGTGATTAGACCCATCGACAAACCGCAGAACTCTGCGGTTTGTCGATGGTCGGAGTGAGAGGATTCGAACCTCCGGCCCCTGCCTCCCGAAGACAGTGCTCTACCAGGCTGAGCTACACTCCGGTCGCCTGCGAGGCGCCTCTTATAACGCCAACCTCGGCGGGGTGCAAAGGGATTTTGCGCGGGGCGGAAAGTGCCTACATTCAAGGGCATGACGCTGTGGACCGACACCTCTACCGTCACCTGTCCGGCCTGCGGACACCGCCAGTCGGAGTTCATGCACGGCCCGCTGTCGCGGCTGGTCTGCGTCGCCTGCGGTCACGAGATGCGGCCGCCGCCCGGTGGTTGCTGCGTGTTCTGCGCCTATGGCGACTTCCCCTGTCCCGACCAGCAGGTGGCTGGGTCGTGCTCGTGCGGAAGCGAGGGGGCATAGGAAAAGCCCCGCCGCTTGCGCGACGGGGCTTGCCTTGTCGAACCGGAAACCCCGATCAGACCGAATAGTACATCTGGAACTCGACCGGATGCGGGGTGTGCTCGAAGCGGTAGACTTCCTCGTACTTGAGCTCGATATACGCCTCGACGAATTCCTTGGAGAACACGTCGCCCTTGCACAGGAAGTCGTTGTCGGCGCGCAGCGCCTCGAGGGCCTCGCGGAGCGATCCGCACACGGTCGGGACCTGCTTGAGCTCCTCGGGGGGGAGGTCGTACAGGTTCTTGTCCATGGGATCGCCGGGGTGGATTTTGTTGGCGATGCCGTCAAGGCCGGCCATCAGCATGGCGGAGAAGGCCAGATAGGGGTTGGCGCCCGGATCGGGGAAGCGGATCTCGACGCGCTTGGCCTTGGGGCTGGTGGCGTACGGAATGCGGCACGACGCCGAGCGGTTGCGGGCCGAGTAGGCCAGCAGCACCGGGGCCTCGAAGCCGGGGATCAGGCGCTTGTAGCTGTTGGTCAGCGGGTTGGTGAAGGCATTGAGCGCCTTGGCGTGCTTGATGATGCCGCCGATGTAGTACAGCGCGGTGTCCGACAGGTCGGCATAGCCCGAACCGGCGAACAGCGGCTTGCCGGCCTTCCACACCGACTGGTGGACGTGCATGCCCGAGCCGTTGTCGCCCGAGATGGGCTTCGGCATGAAGGTGGCCGACTTGCCGTAGGAGGCGGCCACGTTGTGGACGACGTACTTGTAGATCTGCATCCAGTCGGCCGACTGCACCATGGTGCCGAACTTGCAGCCCAGCTCGGACTGCGAGGGGGCGACCTCGTGGTGGTGCTTCTCGACCGGCAGGCCCATCTCGCCCATGATGGTCAGCATCTCGGCGCGCATGTCGACCTGGCTGTCGATCGGCGGCACCGGGAAATAGCCGCCCTTGACGCCCGGACGGTGGCCCAGGTTGCCCTCGGGCTTGACCTTGCCAGACGAATAGGGGCCTTCCTCGGAGTCCAGCGCGTAGCAGGCGGTGTTCATGCCGACTTCGTAGCGGACGTCGTCGAACACGAAGAACTCGGCCTCGGGGCCGAAGAAGGCGGTGTCGCCGATGCCCGACTCGACCACGTAGCGCTCGGCGCGCTTGGCGATGGAGCGCGGATCGCGGTCATACAACTGGCCGGTGGCCGGCTCGACGATGTCGCAGAACATGATCAGCTGGGTCTGGGCGGCGAAGGGGTCGAGCACCGCCGAGGCGCAGTCGGGCTGCAGCACCATGTCGGACTGGTCGATGGACTTCCAGCCGGCGATGGACGAGCCGTCGAACATGATGCCCTCGGACAGCAGGTCGGCATCGATGGTGCTGACGTGCTGGGCGGTGTGCTGCCACTTGCCGCGGGGATCGGTGAAGCGGAAGTCGACGTACTTAACGTCGTGCTCCTTGATCAGATCGAGGACTTTCTTGACGTCGTCGGACATGGTCACGTTCCTGTGGAAGTTGGTGGTCGACAATAAATGGAAGACGTCTCTGGGGGCGCGGCCCGTCAGATGGCGTCGCTGCCCCTCTCGCCGGTGCGGATGCGGATCGCTTCCTCGACGGTGGAGATGAAGATCTTGCCGTCGCCGATTCGGCCGGTATGGGCCGCCTGCTGGATGGCTTCGACCGCGCGTTCGACGAGGGCGTCCTCGATCACCAGCTCGATCTTCACCTTGGGCAGGAAATCCACGACATACTCGGCGCCGCGGTACAGCTCGGTATGCCCCTTCTGGCGACCGAAGCCCTTGGCCTCGGTGACGGTCAGCCCCTGAAGGCCGACCTCGTGCAGGGCCTCCTTCACCTCATCCAGCTTGAAGGGCTTGATGATCGCTTCGATCTTCTTCATGAACCGCGTCTCTCGATAAGCGTGGGAACCAGCGTCAAGCGCGGTCCTCCATTTAGCACGCCTCGTGCCAACTGGATACTGGGAAGAATCCGCGAACAGCGGCGGAAACCCTGGCCTTGCTGCTGAATTTTCAGGCACTTGCGCCCATTCCTTGAGCAGACTCGCGCGCCCTCTTCGCCCAACCCGTTGGTCGTGCTAAGCAACACCCGATCGGATGGCCCGGGAGAGCTCGATGCCTGCCAATAGCTTGTTCGCGTCCTGCGCAACGACGATCTTCGAGACGATGTCCCGGTTGGCCGCCGCCCACGGTGCCGTCAACCTGGGCCAGGGCTTCCCCGAGGGACTGGAGCCGCCGGCGCTGGTCGAGCGGCTGCTCCATGCCGCCGCCACGGGGACGCACCAGTATCCGTCCATGATGGGCGTTCCGGCGCTGCGCGAGGCGGTGGCGCGGCACGAGCGCGACTATTGGTCGCTGGCGGTCGAGCCGGCCGAGGTGATGGTGACCTCGGGCGCCACCGAGGCGCTGGCTGCCTGCTTCTTCGGCCTGATCGAGCCTGGCGACGAGGTGGTGCTGATCGAGCCCCTCTACGACAGCTACCTGCCCATCATCCGCCGCGCCGGCGGCGTTCCCCGGCTGGTCCGGGTCGCGCCGCCCGACTGGGCCCTGCCGCGCGACGAGGTGGCGGCGGCGTTCACCGACCGCACCCGGCTGCTGGTGCTCAACACGCCGGCCAATCCGTCCGGCAAGGTCTATGGACGCGACGAGTTGGAATTCCTGGCCGGCCTGCTGGAACGCCACGGCGCGGTGGCCGTCTGCGACGAGGTCTACGAACATCTGGTCTATGACGGCCGCCGCCACCTGCCGCTGTCCGGCCTGCCGGGCATGCGCGGGCGATGCCTCAAGATCGGCTCGGCGGGCAAGATCTTCTCGCTCACCGGCTGGAAGGTGGGGTGGGTGGTCGCCCCGCCCGACCTCATGGCGCCGGTCGCCAAGGCCCATCAGTACCTGACCTTCACCACGCCTCCCTGCCTCCAGGAGGCGGTGGCCTGGGGGCTGGACCAGGCGCGCGAAAGCATCGAGGGCCTGGCCTGCGTCCTCGCGTCGCGGCGGGAGCGGCTGGCGCGGGGACTGGCGGAGGTCGGCTTCGACGTGCTGCCGACGGCCGGCAGCTATTTCCTGACCGCCGACTTCCGGCCCCTCGGCCTGCACGGCAGCGACGACGCCGTCTGCCGCCACCTGACCGAGGCGGCGGGCGTGGCCGCCATTCCGGTTAGCGCCTTCTACCAGGGCGGCGAGGTCGACCACTATGCCCGCTTCTGCTTCGCCAAGACCGACACGGCCATCGACGCGGCGGTAGAAAAGTTATATAACTTTTTCCACAAATGATAAGGCGATTAGCAGAAATTCCGTGGCATCATCGCGCGATGGTCCATGACGGAGGGCTGTGTCATGCGCGTTCTTTTAGGCCTCGCGTCCGCTTTGGTGCTTTCCGCCTGCGGCGTGCCGGCGGGTCAGTTGCCGGCGACGCCGGGGGAAACGGCGTCCAAATACGGCTATGTTCCGCTCGATCCGTTGCCGGTCAACCAGGAGCCCAGCGCGGACAGCTGCAAGGAGGCGAAGACTCCCTGGCTGCCTTTGCTGCAGGCGCTTCCCGACCTGACCGTGCGGTTCGCGGTGGCGGAAGTGGATGCCAGCGGCGGCCTGACCTTCGGTCCCGCCAAGATCACCAGCGAGGGGAGCGCCTACCGCGCCATTCTCGACTACGTGAACGCCGACGCGGTCCCGGTATCGATGTTCGTCCGCAAGATCGTCCTCGATCAGGGTGGCGCGCGGAAGGAAGTCAGCATCGCCTCGCCGGGAACCGCGGTAGGGTTCCAGGCCATTCTGGCCGATGACGCGGCCGCAGATCTGCGTGCGACGATCTCGGCGCGGTCCCAGGAGAACTACGACTACATCACCGTTCCGGTCTATGTGGGGGTCGGGTTGCGGCTTTCGGCGGATATCCGGGCGCTCAAGGGCGGCGTGGCCCTGAGCGGGTTGGGAACGATCGGTGTCCAGGCGGAGGCGAACGCCCTGTCGGGGACGCTGACGGTCCAAAGCCTGGGGGTCAACGGCAAGAGCATCGCCATGGCGCTGCCGCTGCCCAACAAGCTGGACCAGACCACCATCGAGACCGCCATCCTGGCGGTGGGCAGCAGTCGCGCGATCCTCTACGCCACCAACGGAGAGGCCGATGCCGGTAATCAGGCGCGGCCCTCGCCCCGGGTCGTCGGCCTATACAGCCCGATCGGCACGGACCCGCTTTTGATCAACGCCATCTACGCGGAGCTGTCGAAGACCCGGCCGGTCTGGCGGCGGCCCTGTGCGGAGGACGGAACCGCCTAGGGTGTCTTGGGTCCAGACGCGGTTGATCTTTCCGTCGTCATGCCCGGATTTGATCCAGGCATCCATGGCCCCCCCGGTCAGGTCCGGAGGTGACGATGGGGGCGGGTGATACCGGTCCGGGCGCCAATGGCACCCGGAAGGCGGCAGAACGGATCTACCGCCCCAGCGCCTCGGCCATGGCGGCGCGCAGGCGCATGGGGTCGACGGGCTTGCGCAGAATTCGCACCGCGCCGGCGTTGGCCATCTCGGCACCGGCACCGGTGTCGCCGGTGAACAACAGGGCTGGCACGTCGCCGCCGGTCCGCGAGCGGATGGCGGCGATGGCCGCCAAGCCGCTGGCGCCGCCACTGAGGTGAAGATCGGCCAGAATGAGGTCCGGCCGGATGTGGTCGCCGTCCAGCAAGCGGAGGGAGTCCGGACCGTTGGCGGCCACCAGGGGACGGCATCCCCATTCCTCGAGCAGCAGCTCCAGCCCGTCCTGAATGTCGCGGTCGTCATCCACCACCACCACCGTCGCCCCCGACACGTCACGGGCGACGTCCTCCTGCTCCTCCTCGTCGACGGGGATCCATTCCTCGGCGGCGCGCGGTACTTCCACCGAGAACGCCGAGCCCTTGCCTTCGATGGTGCGCAGGTCGAGGCGATGGCCGAGCAGCAAGGCGAAGCGCTGGACGATGGCGAGGCCCAGGCCCGTGCCCTCGCCTCGTTCCCCTTGGTTGGCCGGATTGACCTGGCTGAACTCGCGGAAAATCTCGAGACGGCGGTTCTCGGGGATGCCGGGGCCGGTGTCGCAGACCACCAGCCGCACGCGGTCCCCGTTCGGCCGTGCGCCCAGCAGCACCTTGCCGGATCGGGTGTAGCGGATGGCGTTGGACAGGAAGTTGCCGAGGATGCGGGCGATCAGGCGTGGGTCGCTGACGACCGCGAGGCTGGAGGGCACCACGCGGAACTCAAGGCCGGCGGCCTCCGCCTGCGGGGCGTAGGTCATTTCCAGTTGCTCGAAGACGTCGCTGAGGAGGAACTGCCGGGGCTCGGCCCGCATCACTCCCGCATCCAGCTTCGACATATCGAGCAACTGGTCGAACATCTCCTCCATGCCGCGCAACGAGGCCTTCAGCGACTGCACGATGGTCCTGGCCTGGGGGGTGGCGACATGGTGGTCCAGCGCCGAGGCGAATAGGGCCATGGCTTGCAGCGGTTGGCGCAGGTCGTGGCTGGCGGCGGCGAGGAAGCGCATGCGGGCGCGGATGTTGCGCTCGGCTTCCTCGTTAGCCTCGGTCAGCTGCCGCTCCTTCAGCTTGAGGTCGGTCACGTCCTGGAACACCACCAGGAAGCGGGTCTCGCCGCGCACGGTGAACCGTCGTCCCGAGACCAGCACCCACAGCAGTGCGCCGTCGGCGCGCCGGGCCCGCATCTCGATCCGATGCGCTTCCCCCGAGGCCTCCAGCGCGTCGCGCAGGGCCAGCCGCCCCGGGTCGGTGGGATCGGGCAGCACGAAATCCGTCACCAGTCGACCGGGCAGCCCGTCGGGCGCGACGGCCAGCGTCTCGTGGGCCGCGGCGTTGGCGCGGGCGATGATTCCGTCCGTCCGCACGGTCAGCATCGGCAGGGGAATGGCCGCCATCACCGCCCGCAGACGCTCCTCGCTTTCCTCCAGCCGCTCCTGGGACGCCCGCTGGCCGGTCAGGTCGGTCAGGCCGCCGACGAAGGCGACCACCTCGCCGTTTGGCCCCTTGATGGGGCGGATATCGATGCGCATGAAAAATGGCCGCCCGTCCTTGCGGAAGTTGAGCAGTTCGGCGGTCGCCGGCTCGCCACGGAGGATGGCGTCGTGCAGGCGGGCAGTCTCGTCCCGGTCGCTGCCGGGGCCCTGCAGGAACCGCGGATTGCAGCCCAGGACCTCATCCGCCGCGTAGCCGGTGATGGCGCAGAATTCCCGGTTCACATAGGTGATCGGGTTGTCGGGCCGGGTCGCGTCGGTGACCACGATGCCGATCGGGGCGGCCTCGATGGCGCGAATGAAGTCGGGAATGGCGACGGCGCTCGGCACTTGGTCAACTCCTGCCATTACGGCCGGCTGAAGGATACTCCTCCAGCGGCGACAATGTTCGACGAATAGGGGGTGCAGCGCAATCATGCCGTAAGGAATGGATGCAGGCTTTCCACCCCAGCGTGGCGGCGGGCCGATCTCGTCGGCGGCGAGGTGGCCTGGACCGCGCTATCCGAGAGATTTCCGGTTCGGAGCATTGGAAATACCACTCCAAGCACGGCTTTCATTTGACCCGAACCGTATATAGATTTCGTCCGTATTTGCCGCCTGTCGCCATATTTCGTCGGTGGTCTGCCCAGGACACCGGATCTTTCCAAGAAACCCACCGGGAGGGGCGAAATGCTGAGACACGGACAGCACTCCAGGAAGGATTGGCCGCCATCCGCGGGAGTCGCCGCCGGCGACGACGGCGGGGCGTCGCGCACGGACGCGCGGGTGCCGAGGCTGACCGAGGCTCTGGATCGCCTCGATCTGCATGCGTTCCTGTACGATCGCGACTACCGGCGCCGGTTGAACGTTCTCCTCGATTCGTTTTCCGCCGAGGAATTCGACGACTTCGAGCGCCAATACATCCGTCGCCGCACACTCAACTGAGAGAAGGGCGCGCCATGATCGACGCGACCGTGAACGACGCTTCCGCGCCGCACCCGGCCCCGGTGGCCCTGGCGGTGGAAGATACCCACATGGTGAGCGAGATCGTCGGCCGCTTCGAGCCGGCGGAACGCCAGGACCTCAGAATCCTCGACGATCCTCGCCATCTGGTCGCGCATCCCGAGGAGGCGCCGGCCGAAGTGACGATTATCTCGTATCCGGTGATGCGGCATCTGGCCAAGTACCACCTGGACGACCTGTCGGAATTCTGCCGCCAGAACAAGGTGGTTCTGCTGATCCGCAGTCCCGAGTTCCTGGACTCCATCGGCTTCCTGGAATTCGTCGACGGGGTGATCTTCGCCGATGCCACCATGGAGCGGGTGCGCGACATCCTGCAGCTCTCGAAGGCGGGCTATTCGATCCTGCCCTCGGCGGCGGTGATGGACATCGTCACCGACCGGCTGCGTTGCGACACCTTGCAGAAACTCTCCTTCATCGAGCTGTCCATCCTGGACCACGTCCGGCTGGCCAAGACCAACCGGGCGATCGCCCGGTCGCTCGGGCTGACCGAGGCCAACGTCAAGACGAAGGTCCGCGCCATCCTCAAGGCCCTGAAGTTCCAGAACCGGACGGAGGCCGCCGTTTTCGCCGCCCGGCAGCAGGAATTGATCAAGCAGTGCCTTGGGAAGCGGGGCAGGGAAAAGGGAGTGGACGCCCCGGAAAAGGGATTGCCGCACTGAACTTGGGGCCGGCGACGGCCCACGTCATCCCGGACCCTTCGACCAGCCGGGAGAATATGACATGGGTTCGATTGCCGCCCTTCGCCCGACCTTCGTCCTGACCTTCGTCCTCGCCGCCGCCGTCGCGCTGTCCCTGCTGCCGGCCGGCGCGTCGGCCCAGTGGAACAACGAGCCCTATCGGTTCGGCTCCAATATCGGCGCCGGCACCGGCGGTGCCGGCATGAGCATGGCCTACCGCCAGGCCATCCTGGACGAGGAGCTGTTCGGCCGACGGCCGGAAAACCTGCTCAGGGGCGCCGACGGGCGCCTGCTGCGTGTCATCGACCGCGACCAGCAGGCCTTCCTGGCCGAGCCCGAGCCCAATTTCCTGGTTCGCCAGGGCGACCGCCTGCGCGTCGTCACCGGCATTTACGGCTTGGGCCTGGGGGCCGCCACGCCCATCGACCGATGGACGGGAACGCTGAATACCGGAGCCCAGGACTGGGCGGTCACCAGCCGGTCCTCGCAGCCCATCGACGCCTGGATCGGGATGCTGGACTGACCGACGCCGGACCGACGCCGGCACGCCATGCCCGCGAGGGCATGGCGTGAAATCGGCTACAGTCCGCCCTGGTTCATCTCGACTCCCGGCGCGGGCTGCGGCGCCGCGCCGGGACGGCGGGGCGGGATCGGCGCGTTCTCGGCCGACAGCCCGTTGTTCAGCGCCCAGATGGCCGCCTGGGTGCGGTTGGCGGCATTGATCTTCTTCAGCACGCCCTTGAGGTGGACCTTCACCGTCGCCTCGGTGATGGACAGCTTCTTGGCGATCACCTTGTTGGGATGGCCGTTGAGCAGGCAGCGCAGGATCTGGACCTCGCGCTCGGACAGCCCCTCGAGGTCGGGCGAGGCGGTGGCCGGACGGTGGGTATCCACCTGTCCCGAGATCAGCATGGCGGCCAGGCGGGTGGGAAACACCTTCTCGCCCAGCAGGACCAGCTTGAGCGACTGCTTGAGGGCGTCGGGCGAGATGTTCTTGAGCAGATAGGCATCGGCGCCGGCCTCGAAGCAGCGGGCGAGGTTATGGATGTTGCGGGTGCTGGCGGCCAGGACGACCAGCTTGAGGTCGGCGTATTTCTCCCGCATCTGCTGGAGCACCGCGATGTCCTCCGAACTGGCGTCGAACTCCACCAGCGCGATCTTGGGCTTCATTCCGGTTTCCAGCTTCTGCATGCCCTCGGCCATGCCGTCGGCCTCGTCGGAGATGACGAAGGACGAGCCGTCGAGCAGCTTCTTCAGGCCTTCCCGGAACAGCTTGTTCGCGTCGATCAGAAGCATTTCCACGTTCTGCATGTGTAGTCCCCGTACGGTGGATGGCAGCCTTCGGGCAGCTTGCGGCTAAAGGCGAGCCCGCTCGTGTGCGGTGCTGCTTCCTCGCGTTCATCTTCCGGAACCGGTTGTATCCGACGGGGCGCGCCCATCCCACCTTCTGGACGAGGTAGCGGCGCGTTCATAATCGGTAGCGTCCATCCAGTCGCGTGGGGCCGCCGCTACCGAAATCGTGTAGCGCCACAGCCGTTCGGGCACGCCGAGGCCGGCCCAGGCCGGGCTTGCGGTCGCGACGATGGGGAAGGGGGGATGGGGCGAGTGATCGGATTCGAACCGACGACATCCAGGACCACAACCTGGCGCTCTAACCAACTGAGCTACACCCGCCACCGGGAGGCCGCATGTTTAGCGAAGTCAGCCGCCCGCCGTCAAGGGCAAGAATGCGTCGTGCGTGCAGACACCCCGTCCCACCCCGTGGCGTAGCCCGCGCCCCCTTCCCCAGGCCCCGATCCGCCACCCCCGCCGGGTGAAGCGGACAAGACCTTCGGTGCGCTATGGTTTTCCCTCCATGACAAGGGCGGCGATCCAGACCGTCCGGGGGAGGCACCATGTCCAGGAAGCATCCGATCGTCGCGGTCACCGGCGCGTCGGGGTCGGGCCGCGGCTCGATCCGCGCCTTTTTCGACAAGCTGTTCCAGCGCCAGGGCATCAAGGCCGCCCATGTCGCCGGTGAGAGCTTCCATCGCTACACCCGGTCCGAAATGAAGGCGCACGCCGCCCGGGCCCGCGCCGAGGGCCGGCCGTTCAGCCACTTCTCGCCGGATGCCAACCTGTTCGACCAGCAGGAAGCGCTGTACCGTTCCTATGGCGAAAGCGGCAGCGGGCGGTTCCGCCACTACATCCACACCGAGGCCGATGCCCGCCGGCTGGGTCGCGAGGACTGCGCGCCGGGCGAGTTCACTCCGTGGGAGGACCTGCCGTCCGACACCGACCTTCTGCTCTACGAGGGGCTGCACGGTGTCGCCACGGCCGGCGACATCGACCTGGGCCGGCACGTGGATCTCAGGATCGGGGTCGCCCCCATCGTGAACCTGGAGTGGATCCAGAAGGTCAACAACGATACCAGCGTGCGCGGCTATTCCGAGGAGGGGGTGGTCGACACCATCCTGGAGAGGATGCACGACTACGTGCACACCATCATTCCCCAGTTCAAGGGATCGGACATCAACTTCCAGCACGTGCCGGTGGTCGACACCTCGGACCCCATCATCGCCCGCGATGTACCCACGGTCGACGAGCGGGTGGTGGTGATCCGCTTCCGCAAGCCCGAGCAGTTCTCGGTGGATTTCCCCCATTTGCTGCAGACCATCGACCGCTCGTGGATGAGCCGCCGCAACACCCTGGTTGTTCCCGGCGCCGCCCTGGAACTGGCGGCGGAACTGGTGCTCTCGCCGATCATCCGCCGCCTGATGGAGCAGCGGCGGACGGCCTGACGTCGAAGGCGGTTTCATGCCGGCCAATCCTTGATTTGGCTGGCACCCAGCCGCCGTTGAGGCGGCGGCCAAGCGGCCGGATGGCCGCGCCCGGCGAGGGACAATTTGCCCGGCCACTGAAGCGACCCAACGGGTCGTTTTAGTGGCCGGGCGACATCAGTGGTGGTGATGGTGGTCGTGGGGGGCGGCCGGCGGCAGCGTGCCGGCCAGGAAGCCGGTGATGGCCGCCACCGGATCACGCTCCGAGGTGGTGACCACCTGGACCCCGCGCGCGGCCAGCCGGCGGACGAAGCCGTCACCGGCGCTGCCGGCGATGATCACGCCGACGTCGAACAGGGGATGGGGGCCGTCCTCGCGCCAGTCGTGCAGGGCCATGCCTTCCGGCAGGTCGATGCGGCCGCTTTCGCGGGGAGGCCGGCCGGGTTCCACGTCGAAGACCCGGAAGCGGCGGGACTTGCCGGCGTGATGGGTGATGGTGAGCCAGTTCTGGCTGCAGACGGCGATCTTCATGGCAGAGCTCTCCCAATTGGCGCCTCAGCGTGCTGTCGCCCGCCAAGCGCCGCCATGACAATCCGCAGTCACCTGAGCGCGCCGCCCAGCCGTTCCAGCTCCTTCTGCCCCGCCGGCAGGCCGAACCGAAGCAGCGCCGGCCGGTCGGCGAAGGCGCGGACCAGGATGCCGGCCCGCCCCAGGCGGTCGTAGAGCGCCGCCGCGCCATCGTGGCGGGCCAGCCGGAACAGCGGCGTCCCGCCCACGATTTCCAGGCCGCCGGCGGTCAGGCTGCCATCCAGGCGGTCGGCCATGCTGGACAGATGGGCGCGGGTGGCCCTGGCCCAGCCGTCGTCGGCCAAGGCGGCGGTGCCCACCGCCAGGGCCGGCCCCGACACCGCCCACGGTCCCAGGGCGGCGGCCAGCGGCGCCAGGGTGGCTGGCGCGGCGACCGCGAAGCCCAGGCGCAGGCCGGCCAGGCCGTGGAACTTGCCGAACGAGCGCAGCACCACCATGCCCGGGCGCAGCAGCGGGACCGCCGACACCCCGGGCACCGCCTCGGCGAAGGCCTCGTCCACCACCACCATGCCCGCCAGGGCGGCCAGCTCGGCGGCGGGCACGATGCGGCCGTCGGGATTGTTGGGGTTGACCACCACCGTCACCTCGGCCCCGGCCGCGTCGGCGACCGAGGCCACCTCTTGCACCTCGTGGCCGGCGGCGTGCCAGGCGGCGGCGTGCTCGGCATAGGTGGGTCCGACCACCGCCACCCGGGCGCGGGGGGTGATCCGCGACAGCCACTGGATCAGCGCGCTGGAGCCGGGCGCCGGCAGCACCCAGTCGGGGCCGGGAGCGGCGAAGGCGTCGGCGGCGGCGGCCCGCAAGGCGGCGTCCTCGGCCGCGCCGGGCAGGCGCGTCCAGGCCTCGGCCGGCAAGGGCGGCAGCGGATAGGGCCACGGATTGATGCCGGTGGACAGATCCAGCCAGCCGTCGGCGGGGCGGCCCCAGCGGGCCTCGGCGGCGGCCAGGTCGCCGCCGTGGACGGGCAGGGTGGTCACCGCCATGACGCCAGCACCTCCTGGGCCGAGGTCTCGACCGGGCGTCGGCGCCTCATGGGCCGCGCCCCGTCCATCATCAGCGGGAACAGCACCTCGACCAGCCCGTCGTCGGCATGGACGAGGTCGCGCTCCCGCCAATGGGGGTGGCCGGGAACCTCCGACGGCTCCAGGACCGGTTCCAGGCAGCAATCGGCCGGGGCCAGCAACGCCACCCAGTCGTCGCGGTCGCGGCCGGCGAACAGGGCCTCCAGGTCGGCGATCAGGGCGGCCTGCGGCATGGGCTCGCGCTGGCGGTGGATCCATTCCTCGTGCCCGACGGCGCGGCAGAACGCCTGCCAGAACTTCTCCTCCAGGGCGGCCAGGGCGACGAAGCGGCCATCGCGGCAGCGATAGACCCGGTAGCAGGCGGCGCCGCCGTTGATGAGATCGCCTTCCCGCGCCGGATCGCCCCAGCGGTGGGCCATGGTCAGGATTCCGCCCATCCAGGCCAGCGCCGCCTCGGACAGGCTGACGTCGAGATGGGCGCCCTTGCCGGTGCGTTCGCGCCGCAGCAGGGCCGCCAGCACCGCCGACACCACCTGGGCGGCGCCGGCGTGGTCGGCCAGCGGCGGGAAGGTCATCACCGGCGCGGCGCCGGTGCCGCTGGCCCACAGACCGCCGGTCAGCGCCACATAGGTCAGGTCGTGGCCGGCCCGCGCGGCCATGGGCCCGAACTGGCCGTAGCCGGACAGCGAGCAATGGACCAGGCGCGGATTGAGGGCGGCCAGCCGGTCGCGGCCGAAGCCCAGCCGGTCCATCACGCCGGGCCGGTAGGCCTCGACCAGCACGTCGGCGCGGGCGGCGAGGTCGGCGAACCGGCGGCCGCCGTCGGCGTCCTTGAGGTCCAGGCGCACCACCCGCTTGTTGCGGTTGGCCAGCTTGTAGAACGGCGTCGTGCCGTCCCCGTCGCAGGGGCCCATGGTCCGCATGGGGTCGCCGGCCGGCGGCTCCACCTTGACCACCTCGGCGCCCAGGTCGGACAGCCACTGGGTGGCGAAGGGGCCGGGGATGAACTGGGTCAGGTCCAGGACCCGGATGCCGGCCAGGCATTCGGCGAGCATGTGCACCTCCATCGATCGCGGCGTACAGGGAAGCAGCAGGCGGAGCGGCGGTCAAGGTGGCCTCACGCCACCTCGCCGAGAACCCCCCTCAGCGCCTCGACCTGGAGCGGCTTGTGCAGCAGCCGCAGCCGCTCGCCGGCGATGCGGCGGATGACGGCGGGGTCGGTGTCGCCGGTCAGCACCACCGCCGGCAGGTCGGCGCCGAAGAGGGCGCGGACCCGCTGGATCGCCTCGACGCCGGTGGCGCCGCCGCCCAGCCGGTAGTCGGCGATGACCAGTTCCGGCCGCTGGCCTCCCAGCCGTCCCAGCGCCTCGTCCACCGTCTCGCCGGCCGTCACATGGTGGCCCAGCCCGCCCAGCACCAGTTCCAGGGCGCCGCGCACATGAACCTCGTCCTCCACCAGCAGGATGCTGCGCGGGCGGCTCTCGACCACCGGCCGTGGCTCGGTGGTGCCGTTGGCTTCGGCCAACGGCAGGCGGATGGCGAACACCGACCCCTTGCCGGGCACCGAGCGCACCGAGATCGGGTGTCCCAGCAGTCCGGTGATCCGGCGGACGATGGCCAGGCCCAGGCCGGTGCCCTTGTCGCGGCGGCGCTCGGCGTTGCCCAGTTGGCGGAATTCCTCGAAGATGTCGTCCATGCGGTCGGCGGGAATGCCGATGCCGGTGTCCCAGACCTCCAGGCGCAATTCGCCGGCGATCCGCCGGCAGCCCACCAGCACCCGCCCGGCGTCGGTGTAGCGGACGGCGTTGGCGACCAGGTTGGACAGCACCCGCTCCAGCAGGGCGGGATCGGTGCGCACCACGGCCCCGCAGGCGCGCACGGTCAGGGTCAGGCCCTTGGCCTGGGCCTGGATGTCCCAACTGGCGGCGACCCGTTCCATGATCGGGCGGATCGGCACCGCCTCGACCTTGGGAACGATGGTGCCGGCGTCCAGGCGGGCGACATCCAGGAGATCGTTGAGCAACGCCGACAGGCTGTCCGTGCATTGCCCGATCGCCTCCAGCAGCGGCCGTTCCGCCGTGCCCAGCCGTCCGTCGAGGACGCCCAGATACAGCGACAGGGCCTGCAGCGGCTGGCGAAGGTCGTGGCTAGCGGCGGCCAGGAAGCGGGTCTTGGCGTCGTTGGCCCGCTCGGCCTCCTCGATGGCGGCGTTGAGGGCCTTCTCGATGCGCCGCTGCTCGGTGACGTCGCGCATGGCGCCGATGGTGCGGCGGATCGAGCCGTCGGGGCCGCGCTCGGCGCGCAGCGAGACCAGAACGTCGCGCACCTCGCCCTCCTTGGTCACATAGCTGGCGGGACCGTCGTCCACCGCGCCCTCGCGCAGGAAAGCGGGGAGGACGATCTCACGGCCATAGGTGCTGGAATCGGCGGTCTGGAAATCCCACGGCTGGCGTCCGATCAATTCGCCCTGGCCGAAGCCCAGCACCTTGAGGAGGGTGTCGTTGACCTCGACATAGCGCGCCTCCTCGTCGAGGACGAACAGCATCACCGGCGCCACCGCGAACACCGCCTTGAAACGCGCCTCGCTTTCCGCCAGCGAGGCGGCCAGTCCGTCGAGGGCGCGGTGAAGGTCGTTGAGCTCGGTGACCGCATAGGCGTGGCCGTCGGCCTTGGCCGGCGGCACGAAGGGGTGCGCCGCCACGGTCAGCGCCCGGACCGGGTGCAGGATCCGCCGCGCCGTCCACAAGGCCAGCCCCAGCGAGACGGCCAGCAGGATGACGCCGAACCCGGCCGTCAGGACCAAAAGGTGGCGGTGGTAGCCCGTGAAGATGCCGTCGGGGGCGCCGAAGACCGTCATCCAGCCGGTATAGGACGAGCGGTTGTAGGCGAAGGTCAGTGCCGGGCCGTGCAGGGAACGGCCGGTGACGACGCCCTTGTCGGTGCCCCGGGTGGCGCGCCGGAACCAGTCCAGGGCCGGCTGGCCGACGAAGCGCTCGTGGCCGAGGCTGCGGGCGATCATCGTCTGGTCACGATCGATCAGTCCGGCCACCCATCCGTCGGGAATGTCGCTCTGGCGCAGCATCTCCGCCAACTGGGAGGGGAGCAGGCCGGCCATCAGGACATGGCCGACGCGGCCGTCCGGCCCCGGCGCCGGGACCGCCACCGCGATCACGTGGCGGCCATGCACCGGGCCGACGAACAGATCCGAGACCGTCGGCTTGCCGGTGTCGCGGGTGGCCAGGAAAGCGTCGCGCGCCGGGCCGAACCTTGGCGCGTCGAGCGACGGCAACGGGCTTCCGTACGGGTGGATGGTATTGACCAGTTGTTGTCCGGACACATCGACCGCGACCACGTTCAGCCATTCGGGATGGCGTTCGACCAGTTTCTCGGCTTGGCTCTGGAACGCGGCGTAGTTGCCGATGGCCAGATTGCGCGACAAGGCCAGGGTGGACAGCGCCTCCACCGTCAGCCGGACGCTCTGGTCGGTCGCCAGGGTCAGCGCCTTGACGGTTTCCTCCAGCCCCTGTTCGACGGCGCGGCGCTCCTGGGCGGTGTTCCACAGCGTCAGCCCGGCCGCCCACACCAGCATGGGCAGCAGGGCGACCAGCACGAGCACGATCAGATGCGACCGCAGGCCGGCGCGGAGGAGATGAATGGCGGGTACTCCCTAACGGATATTCCCATGGAGGCAACATCTCGAACTTGGGAGGCCGCCTGGGAGTTGCCAGGGGACTGGGCCGATGTGTGCGGTCACCACTCGGGTTTGCGGCCGTCGGTGAAGGCCTCGAGCCCCCACCGCCCCTCCTCGGAGCGGATCGAATCGGCCAGGCGGCCGGCGGTCAGGCGCAGCAGGTCGGGGCCGCGCGGGGTGTCGGCGGCCAGGCGCAGGATGTCCTTGGCGTCGGCCTGGGCGCGGGGCGCCCCCTTGAGGCAGGCCTCGATCAGATGGTCGCGGGCGGCCGCCAGCCTGTCCGGGGCGGTGACGCCGTGCACCAGGCCCAGGCGCAAGGCCTCGCGGGCGTCGAAGCGTTCGCCGGTCAGCATGAAGCGTCGGCAGGCGCGGGTCCCCATGGCATCGGCCAGATAGGGGGCGGCCACCGCTGCCACCAGCCCCAGGCGCACCTCGGTCAAGGCGAAATGGGCGGCCTCGGACGCCACCGCCATGTCGGCGGCGGCCACCAGTCCGGCGCCCATGCCCAGCGCCGCCCCCTGGACCACCGCGATCACCGGCTTGGGACAGCGCGCCACCGCGTCCAGCAGCACCGCCAGGGTCATGGCCTCGCGCTGGGCGTCGGCCGGCTCCATGGCCGCGACCCGCCCCAGCCAGCCGAGATCGGCGCCGGCCGAGAAGCTGTCGCCCTCGGCCTCCACCACCACCACCCGCACCAGTTCGGCCACACTCAGCTTCTGGAACGCCTGGGCCAGATTGACGGCCAGCGCCTCGTCGAGCGCGTTATGCAGGGCGGGGCGCCGCAGGCTGACCGTCGCCACCGCCCCCGAGACCTTGAGATGCAGGCTTTCGTCCATGGTGCGCCCCCTTCGCCGCGGAACCGGCGACGAGGATGCGCCCAACGGGTGGGATTGTCACAGGAAAAGGGGGGCTTCGCCCGTCACGCCGGGTTGGGCGCCTGACGGGCGAAGGTGCGGTTGGCGGCAATGGCGGCCTGGGTGCGGTTGTTGACCCCGAGCTTCTTCATGATCGACTTCACGTGCACCTTCACCGTGCCCTCCAGCATGCCCAGCGAGCGGGCGATCTCCTTGTTGGAGTACCCCAGCGTCAGCAGCTTCAGCACCTGGGTCTCGCGCGGGGTCAGGGACTTGAAGTCGGGATTGAAGTCGCCGCCCTCGTCCAGCGGCGAGGCGCCCTCGAACTCGCCCGAGGTCTCCTCGCTGGCGACCGCCTGGGCCGGGATGTACAGCTCGCCCGACAGCACCAGCGGCAGGACGTGGCGCAGGATCTCGCCGTTGGACGACTTCAGCACGTAGCCGCGCGCCCCGGCCTCGATGGCGGCGCGGATGGTCGCCCGCTGCCGCGACCCCGACACGATCACCACCGGCACCTCGGGCAGCGTCTCGATGAACTTCTTGAGGTCGGCGATGCCGTTCAGGCCCGGCATCATCAAGTCCAGCAGGATCAGGTCCAGGCCTTCGGTCTCGTGGGCGACACGGCGGGTCTCCTCGGCGTTGCTGGCCTGGAGGATGGTCACATCCTTTCCATACAGGCTCTCCAACGCCAGCGAAATTCCATAGCGGAACAGCGCGTGGTCGTCTGCGATAAGTACTACCATCATGAATGCCTCTTGCACGGCCCTGGCCGTTAAGTGTGGTATAGCGCGGAAACGCCACGGAACTTTTCGATATTTTGGATAGACCCCAACCCGGCCTACCGCCATTGTGGTACGAACTCGAAGTCGGGAGAGATCGCTACCCCGGCATGCTTTCACGTTCGGGTATTTAATTATCGTCCCAACTGTTTCAATCGCCACCGAGGGGCTTGGCGCCCAGGCACCCCGTTTGCGCGGCGCCGTCAAACCTTGGTGATAGCCATGCTCCTTCGCCATCCGCCCGGCAGCTCCGCCTCCTCCCAGGCGACCTCAGCCCTCAGGGGAAGGTGGTCGGAGGTGACGCGCGAAAGGGGGGTCGCATAGACCGCCAGCCGTTTGAGCCCATCGGATGGCCACACCCAGATACGGTCGAGCGGCAGCAACGGCAGGCGCGACGGGAAGGTGCGCGGCATCAGCGACTGGCCGAAGCGGCGGTCGATGCGGCGCAGGGCGCCCCGGGTCGGCCGCCATTCGTTGAAATCGCCCATCATCACCAGCGGCAAGCCATCGGGGCCGTGGTCCAGGGCTTCCATCAGCCGGCGCACCTGCGCGCGCCGCTCGACGGCGTTGAGGCCGAGATGGGTGACCACCACCCGCAGCCGGCGGCCGTCCACCTCCACCTCGCAGTCGATGGCGCCGCGCGGCTCGTGGTGGCGGACGGTCAGGTCGGTGCGCCGCACCTCGCCCACCGGCCAGCGGCTGAGCAGGGCGTTGCCGAACTTGCCGCGGCGTCCCTTGATGTTGGGGCCGGGCACCGCGTGCATCCGAAGGGTCTCGGCCAGATAGTCGAGTTGGGCGCGGCCGTCCACCAGCAGGCGCATGTCCACCTCCTGGAGGCCGACCAGGTCGGCGTCCAGGGCGTCGATCACCTCGGCGGTGCGCTCGGGGGTGTAGCGGCCGTCGGTGCCGAAGCAGCGATGGACGTTGTAGCTGGCGACGGAAAGACCAAGCGCGTCGTGGCTGACCACGGGCCGTCATGCCTCCTGCGGGGGCCGCGCTCCCCGCGCCCGCGCCCGCGCCAGCCGCTCGACCAGCCCGAACACGGCCGCGATCGCCACCGTGGCGGCGGCGGCAAGCACGGTGATGTTGACCAAGGAGGGACTGCGTAGCACCGCCACCAGCCGGTCGCCCACCACGCTCATGGCGAAAACGCCGGGCAGCATGCCGAGCGCCGTCCCGATCACGAAATCGCGCAGGCGCACTCCGGTGGCGCCGGCCACCAGGTTGATGACCGAGAACGCGGCCACCGGCATCAGCCGCAGCAGCAGGATGGCCATCACCCCGTGGCGCCGCAACGCCCGCTGCACCCGGTTGACCTTCCAGCCGGCCAGGCGGCGCACCCTGGCCCGGCCCAGGACACGGCCCAGGCCGAACATCAGCGCCGCGCTGGACAGGGCGCCGGCCAGCGCCTGCACCGTGCCGTCGACGATTCCCAGGACGGCGCCGGCGGCCAGGACCATCAGCGACACCGGCACCCGCGCCAGCCCCCCCGCCACGAACAAGAGCACCACCATGGCGGCGGTCGCGGGCGTGTCCCGGGCCTCGGCCAGCCGCGCCGCCCACGGCGCCACCACGCCCCACAGCTCGGGCGGCGCCCATCGCCACAGGATGCCGGCCGCGGCCAGCGCCGCCAGCAGCCCGGCCAGCGCCCAGATGCGCACTTGCAGCGGGCGCTTGGCCGGTTCGGGCAGGGCCTCCTCGATCCACACCAGCGTTTCCACCGGCTCCTCGGGGTCGGGGATGCCGCTGTCGGCGATCATCTCGACCACGGTGCTGGGATCGACGGGCCCCAGTTCGACCAGGGTCCTGTCGCCGCCGGCCAGTGTCGCGATGGCCGCGTGCATGCCGCCGGCGGCTCGCTCGGCGGCGGCGACGGTTCCCGCGTCGACGCCCAGATGCTCGGCCAGCAGGTCCAGGCGGACGAGGCGGACGCCGTCGGCGACGCGGGAGTCGCCGGCCGCCTCCAGCAGCAGGTCGCATTCCGAATCGAGCCCCATGGAGCGGTTGTTGAGATTGGCCGACCCGACCCGCAGCATGTGGTCGTCGACGATCATCAGCTTGGCGTGGATCTTGACCTCGCGGCCGCCCGAAAGGGGGTAGTAGATGCGCAGCCGGCGGCCCCCGTCGATTTCCATCAGACGTCGGTACAGCCGTGCCCGTGCCACCCCCATGGTGGAGCGTTCGACCAGGCTCGCCGGCTCGCCGGGATTGATCACCACGATCTCGGGGCAATCCCCCTTGGTCAGCCGGCCCTCGATGGCCCGGGCGATGCGGCGCGAGGCGAAATACTGGTTCTCGACGTAGATGAAGCGGCGGGCGGCGGCGATCATGTCCACGTACAGCGTTTCGACCTCGCGCAGGTCGGCACGGCCGTCCCAGGCCGGGCTGGTGCGGGCCAGGGCCACCTCGACCCCGGTCAGCAGCGGCTCGATCCCGGGCGGCCACAATTCGTCGGGGTCGCCGGCCGGAACCGGCTTCGGCGTCCAGCCGGCGGCGGTGCGCCAGCGGTCGCGGCAGATATCGGCCAAGGCCCGCGCGGCCTCGCCGGTCACCACCGCCATCATGTCGTGAAAGGGGGGATAGGCGCCGGCGCCGGGGTCGGTCCGGCGCGGGTCGGCGGGCGCGTGGGCACGGCTGTCCCAGCGCTGGCTGGACAGGTCGAGGCCGCCGACGAAGGCCAGGGCGTCGTCGATCACCACGATCTTCTGGTGATGCGAGGCCCCCAGGGGATGGCTGTCGTCGAGGCGGAAATGAAGCCGCCGCGGCGTCAGCCAGTTCATGCGCACAAGGCCCAGGCTCTCGCGGTGGATGGCGTAGAGCAGGGCGGTGTCCCAGATGAGCACATGCGCCGACAGGCCCGGCCGCTCGCGCACCACCCGGTCGAGCAGCGGGCCGACCGGCTCGCCGCGCCGCCCCGACGGGTCGCGGATCAGGTCGGTGCGGCTGTCGAACTCCCAGCCGACGATGAGGATCGACCGCCGTGCCCGCCGCAGGGCATGGGCGAGGGCGCGGTAATAGGCGTCGGCGTCCACCGCCAGCCCCATCCGGCCGGCCCGCGCCACGACCGAGCAGTTTCGCCCCGGCCGCGCCAGCCGCGCGGCCTCGGATCGGGAAACGGTCATGGCCGACATATGGGGAGCGCCGCCCCCGCCTGCCCACCCCGTTCCACCTTCGCCGCCGGGATGGCGGCGGGGCGGCCCTTATCCGTCGATCCGGTCGGCGAGCCGGTTGAGGGCGTCGGCCAGCAGGCGGTGATCCTTGGATTCGACGATGGCGGCCAGGAGCAGCGAGCCCTCGTCGCCGATCATCCCCAGGGCCTGGAGGGCGGCGGCGAAGCCGCTTTCGTCCAGGGCTTCGCTGGCGGCGCGGCATTCCCGCCGGCGGCCCAGCCGAAACTGCTCGTCGAAATGCTCGCGCAGCACCTCGTCGGCGGGCTGCTTGCGGTGAATCTGGAAGGCGAGGGCGCGCAGCAGGCGCGCTTGCTCGTCGGTGGCGATGGTCGCTTGGCGGGCCATGGGGAAGTCTCCGGTTCGGCGCCGAGGTTCTAGCACGAATTCGCCGCCACCGCTTGTGATCCTTTGCTCATTCTCTTGCTGATGTGCACAAGCGGGGCTCGGTATGCTGCCGGGAGGGACAGGGATGCAAGAGAAGGGGACCCATCGTGACCGCGCTCACTTCCGCCGACGCCGACCGCCTTCGGGGCTACGAGGCCCCCAGCCGGGTGGTCGCGGTGATCGATCCCGACCCGCGCCTTCGCGACGCCGTCGCCAAGCTTCTTTGGCCCATGTACCGGTCGCTCGACTGTCCCGACGTGGAGACGGCGGTGGGGCGCGGATCGCGGCCGCCGGCGGCGGTGCTCCTCGGCGAGGGGGCGCCGGGCGCCGGCGGGAAGGGGGCCGTCGCCTATCTGCGGACCCATCCCCAGTTCAGGTCGGTGCCCGTCATCGTGTTGGCGGGGCCGTCGCCCAGGCCGCGCGCGGCGACCGACGACGCCCCCGACCTGGTCCTGCCGCCCCCCCATACCGCCCGGGCGGTGCTGGACGCGGTGTCCCGGCTTGCCAACCGCGCCGTCGAGGCGGGGTGGGACGCCCTTCCCGAGGCCCCGCGCCAGGCGCTCAGGCGGTCGCTGGCCGTGTTCAGCACCCTGCCGCGCCTGATGGGGGACGGGACGCCGCTCAACTTCGAGGATGTGTCCGCCGCCTGCGCGCCGGTCATCGACGCGGTCAAGCAGTCGGGCCAGCGCTACATCTTCGAGGGGCTCCAGAACCACAACGCCCTGTATTTCGTCCATTCCCTGCGGGTGTCCACCCTGCTGGCCCTGTTCGGCCACACCATCGGCCTCGACGACGAGGCGCTGATGACCCTGGCATCGGCCGGCCTGGTCCACGACATCGGCAAGACGGTGCTCCCTGACCGGGTCATGAACAAGGTGGGCAGCCTGGACAGCAGCGAGGAGAAGATCGCCCACAGCCACGTCGAGGTGACCGTGCGCTATCTCGAGCGGCACTCGGACGTGCCCAAGGCGGTGATCACCATCGCCGGCGAACACCACGAGCGCATCGACGGCACCGGCTATCCGCGCAAGCTGAAGGGCGGGGAGATCAACGATCTGTCGCGCATGGCGGCCATCGTCGACGTGTTCTGCGCGCTGACCGAACGCCGCCCCCACCGCGCCGCCATGGGCGCCTTCCAGGCCCTGGAGGTCATGCAGGAGAACGTGCGCGAGACACTGGATCAGGGGCTGGTGCGGATGTTCAGCGGCATGCTGGTCAAGGCGGCGGCCTGACCGGATTTCCTGGCCGCGACGGCCACCGAACCGCTAGACTGGCCGCCATGGTCGCAAGGCGTCGCGGGTCGCGGATGGTGACGTGGATGGTCGTGCTGCTGGTCTTTGCCGTGGTGGCGCCCCTGGCGGTCAACGCCCTGGCCGGTGCCGGGAACTCGCCGCTGCCGTGGCATCAGGCGTCCATGGAGCCCACCGGGCTGGCGCCGGTCCCCGGGCGAGAACCCCGCGCCGTCGTCCAGGTCTACGCCGCGCCGGCCTTCGCCTGGCGGGGCATCTTCGCCGCCCATACCTGGATCGTCACCAAGCGGGCCGGCGCGTCCGCCTATACGCGCTACGACGTGGTCGGCTGGGGCGGCGGCGACACCGTGAAGGTCAACTGGGCGGCGCCCGACGCCCAGTGGTACGGCAAGCGGCCGGTGGTCATCCTCGACCGGCGCGGCCCCGAGGCGGAAGCGTTGATCGACGCTGTCGAGGCGGCGGTGGCGGACTATCCGTGGCGTCACACCTACCGTACCTGGCCGGGCCCCAACAGCAACACCTTCACCGCCTTCGTTGCCCGCCGGGTTCCCGAGTTGCGGCTCGACCTGCCGGCCAACGCCATCGGCAAGGACTTCGTCCCGGTCTCGGGGCTGGTCGGCGCGGCGCCCAGCGGCACCGGCCTGCAGGTCTCGCTGCTCGGCCTGCTGGGGGTGACCCTGGCGGCGGAGGAAGGGGTCGAGGTCAACCTGTTGGGGCTGTCGCTGGGGATCGATCCGCTCGATCCGGCCCTCCGGCTGCCGGGTGTCGGCCGCCTGGGGCCGCCCCGGCAAGCCGTCGGCGGTGATTCCCCATGACGGCCGCCGGGTTCAATGATATTGACAATTATCAACGGGACGTTGGCGGCGAGTCCGATGCGGCGGGGTCAGATCGAACAGGCGTGGTTGGGACGGGCCGAGTGCCGATCATGCGGCATTCGTGATCTGGTGCTGTTCGCCGACCTCCAGGAAGCCGATTTCCAGTTGATCCACCTGCCCATCGACGAAGTGCGGGTCGAGTCCGGCGGCACCCTGTACACGGCCGGCGATGCCGGGACGGCCGCCTTCACCATCCGCGAGGGGCTGGTCAAGCTGGTCCAGTACCTGCCCGACGGCACCCAGCGAATCGTCCGCCTGCTGCGGCCAGGGGCGGTGGCGGGGCTGGAGGTGCTGATCGGCCGCTCCTACGAGCACACCGCCGTGGTCGTGCAGCCCACCCTGGTATGCCGGTTGCCGATCGAGGTCCTGGAGCGTCTCAGCCGCGAGACGCCAAGGTTGCACCGCCAACTGATGACCAAATGGCACGATTCGCTGCGGCAGGCCGACGAGTGGCTGACCGACCTCAATACCGGGTCGGCGCGCCAGCGGGTGGCGCGCCTGTTCCTCCACCTCCTCGAGACGGCGATGCCGCCCTGCGCGCCGAAGGACGGCAACGTCCACATGCTGGCGCGCGAGGACGTGGGCGCCATCCTGTCGGTGACCACCGAGACCGCCAGCCGGGTGGTCGCCGACTTCAAGCGGGCCGGGATGGTCAGCGAAGTGGCGCCCAACCTGTTCGCCTGCGACCGCGAGGCGCTGGAGGAGATGGCCGCCGAGGGGTAATCCGCCCGGAGCCGTTGCGCCGTCCCGCCGCCGACGCCATCTGGCGGGCAACCCAGGGAAGCCCAGGGAGGCGTGGCATGCGCTTGGCGATGCTGGCGGCGATCGTGGCGGCCGCCGTGGCCGGCGACGCGGCGGCGGTGGAACATCATCTGCTGCAGTGGAAAAAGGATCGCCAATGCGAGGTGGTGGTGAGGCCGCCCTATTTCGGCAGCCACTTCGTGGAGTTGGGCGTCTATGCCAGCGAGTGGGAAGCCGAGCGCGAGCTCGACGACCGCCGCCGGCGCCGGGAATGCCCGCCCGCCATCCGGCCGGAGCGCGAGCCGGAGACGCCGGGCCGGCGTCCGGCGGGATAGGTTTTTTCATACCATCGGAACAAATGGCGCCGCCGCTACTTCCATAGTGACGAGCGGCATACCCGTCGGGACAATTTCCCCACGGCGTCGAACCACTTAGATTGTGCGTGTACCGACGGTTCCGAATGCCCGATCCCCTCAGGCACCGTGACCAAGGGTCATGCGGCGGCCGCCGTTTCCCCCCGATGGGCGGCCGCACAGAGCAAGCCGCCGTTCGCCGATCCCCCCTCCCCCCCCAGCAGGCGAACGGCGGTTTCTCATTTCCCGCGACATTGCTAGACTGTGCCGGTTCCGCATCCGCCGCCCTCGCGGAGCCCCATGCCATGGACGATGTCGAAACCCTGAAGGCCGAGATCAAGAAACTCAACGCCCGCGCCACCCAGGCCAAGATGGACCTGCACGACCTGTCGGAGGAGCTTCCGACCGGCTGGGAGCGGATTCCCGAGGTCGCCGAGACCTGCCATGACCTGCACGCCCGGCTCGCCGAGGCGCGGGCGCGGCTCAAGGCCGCAGGCGGCTAATCCGCCCGGCTGCGGCCGGCGATGACGCGGTAGAGAACCAGGATCAGCACCGCCCCGACCACGGCGCCGATGAATCCGGCCGATTCGTCGGCGCCGTACCAGCCCACCGCGCGCCCGAGCCAAGTGGCGAGAAGCGCGCCGCCGATGCCCAAGAGGACGGTGACGATGATCCCGCCGGGGTCGCGGCCGGGCATGAGAAGCTTGGCGACCAGGCCGGCGATCAGGCCGACGACGATGGCCCACAGGAACGACATGGCGCCTTCCTCCGTTCGCGATCTCGCAACGGAAGAACGGGTCCGCGTCCCCCGGGGTTCCCGGTCCGCGTCGATCATCGGTGTCACGGTTCACCGTTCATTGACGGGCGGTAAACCGAAATGACGAACGGGCGTGGCATTTTTGTTACATCCAAAAGGTATAGTCAGGCCCGTACTGTTGGATACGGGACACGGAACCGCCATGGCCAAGCTGATGCAGAATCTCAAGATCGCCCACAAACTGGCGTTAGGCTTCAGCGTGCTGCTGATGCTGATGCTGGCCTTGGCGGGGGTCGGACTGGCCGGCGCCCGCACCGTCTACCTTGCCGGCGAGGAAATCGCCGAGGTCTGGCTGCCGAGCACCCAAAGGGCCGGCACGATCGCCCTGGCGCTGTCGGACTATCGCCGCACCGCCTTCGCCCACATCCTCACGAACAGCGAGGAGGAGAAGACCGACTACGAGCGTCAGCTGACGGAGATCGCCGCCCGCTTCAACACCGCCGTCCGCGAGTACGAGGTGCTGATCGAGCTGCCCGAGGAGCGGAAGCTCCATGGCGTCATCGCGCGGGCGGGGGCGGACTACCTCGCCAACTCCGAGCCGGTCATCGCCTTGTCGCGCAAGCACCAGAGCGAGCAGGCCCGGGAGATGATGATGGGCGGGCTGCGCACCGCCTTCTTCGACGTCACCGCCTCCGCCGAGAAGCTCAACCGCCTCAATGAGGAGCATACCAAGAGCCTGTCGGAGACCGCCGACCAGACCTATCGGACGACCCTGATCGAAATCGTCGGCATCGCCGGCCTGGCGCTGGCGCTGACCGGCATCCTGCTGGTGGTGGTTCGGTCGGCCATCTCCCGCCCGGTGAGCGAAATCTCCGAAGCCATGGCCCGGCTGGCCGAAGGCGACAAGGCCGCCGCCATCCCGGGGGTCGGCCGCGGCGACGAGTTGGGCGGCATGGCCCAGGCGGTACAGGTATTCCGGGACAACATGGTCCGCGCCGACCAACTGGCGGCGGACCAGGAACGGCAGCGGGCGGCGCGGGAACGCCGCGCCCAGGCCATCGAGACGCTGACCGGCGACTTCCAGGGCTCGGTGGGGGGGCTGTTGCAGGCCATCGCCGCCGCCGCCGCGCAGATGGACAATACCGCCCAGACCATGCGGGCCACCGCCGACCAGACCAACCATCAAGCGGTGACCGTCGCCTCGGCAACCGAGCAGGCCTCGGCCAATGTGCAGACCGTGGCCACGGCCGCCGACGAATTGAGTGCCTCCATCACCGAGATCGGTCGCCAGGTCGCCCAGTCCACCCGCATCGCCGCCGCCGCCGCCGAGGAGGCCCGCCAGACCGACGGGACCGTCAAGCTGCTGGCCGAGGCCTCGGGGCGGATCGGCGAGGTGGTCAAGCTGATCACCGACATCGCCTCGCAGACCAATCTCTTGGCGCTCAACGCCACCATCGAGGCGGCGCGGGCCGGCGACGCCGGCAAGGGCTTCGCGGTGGTTGCCAACGAGGTCAAGAGCCTAGCCAACCAGACCGCCAAGGCTACCGACGAGATCGGCAACCAGATCGGTGCCGTCCAGGCCGCCACCCAGCAGGCGGTGGCCGCCATCGCCCAGATCGTCGGCCGCATCGATGAGATGACCAACATTGCCGCCGCCATCGCCGGCGCCGTGGAGGAGCAGTCGGCGGCCACCAACGAGATCGCCCGCAACGTCCAGGAGGCCGCCCGGGGCACCCAATCGGTGACCACGGCCATCACCGGCGTCAGCCAGGCCGCCTCCGAGACGGGCATGGCCGCCGGCGAGGTGCTGGATGCGGCCAAGGCCCTGAACGGCCAGGCCGATGGCCTGCGCACCTCGATCACCGGCTTTCTCGACGGCGTGCGCGCCGCCTAGAGGTCCGGTGGATCGGCCGCGAAATCACCGAATTGCCAGCTAGCCGATGTCGATCACGTCCACGTCGCCGGCGGCGATCGGCCAGGGCACGAATACCCGCGCCACCCGGGCGAAGCGGTCGGGGGCGTCGGTGGCCAGGTAGCGGATCGCCGCCGACCCCGGAGGGCGGGCCGCCTCCAGGCCCCGGTTCTCCAGCAGGTCCTCCACCGCGCGGGCGGTGGTGGTGGCCGAATCGACCATCGCCACGCCGGCGCCCAGGACCCGGCGCAGCATGGGCGCCAGCACCGGGAAATGGGTGCAGCCCAGCACCAGGCAGTCGCCGCGTTCGGCCGGGGGGGCGTCGAGGAACGGCGGCGCCAGGTAATGCCGGGCCACCATTTCCGCCACCGGCCCCTCCACCATGCCTTCCTCGACCATGGACACGAACAGCGGGCAGGCCAGGGCCTGGACGCGGGCGCTGGGGCGCGAGAGCCGGATGGCGCGCGGATAGGAGCCGGCCTCCAGCGTGCTTTCCGTCGAGATCACCACGATGCGGCCATGGGGGCTGGCATGGGCGGCGGCGGCGGCGCCCGGGTCGACCACGCCGATCACCGGCAGGCCGGGAAACTCGGCCCTGAGCGCCTCGATGGCGGTGGCCGACGAGGTGTTGTCGGCCACCACCAGCGCCTTGATCCCGGTGTCCACCAGGGCGCGGGCGGCGCGCAGCGCGTAGGAGCAGACGGTGGCGGCGCTCTTGGTTCCGTAAGGCAGGCGGGCGGTATCGCCCAGATAGATCAGCCCCTCGGCCGGAAGGCGGTCGCGAAGTGCCTTCAGGACGGTCAGACCGCCCACGCCCGAATCGAATACCCCGATGGGAAGGTCGTTGGTCATGGCGGCGATCATCCCCGTCCCCGCGCGAAAAGCAAGCCTTGCCGCATCCAACGGCGGAACCAAGCCAAGGCGGACGGTGTTTGCCCAGCAAGCACAAGCCATCCCAGGGAGGAACCGCATGATCGTGCGCGGATTGCTGGCCGCCGTTCCCGTGGCGGCGTTGGCGGCGGGGCTCGCCTTGGCGCAGGCCCCGCCGACGGCGGATTCCGCCGGTGACGCCGCCGCCGGCGCCAAGGTGTTCAACCAATGCAAGGCCTGCCATACCCTGGAGGCGGGCAAGAACCGCGTCGGCCCCAGCCTGCACGGCGTGGTGGGGCGCGAGGCCGCCAGCGTCGAGGGCTTCAAGTACTCCGACGCCATGAAGTCGTCGGGGCTTACATGGACGCCCGAGACGCTCGACAAGTATCTGGCCGATCCCAAGGGCTTCGTTCCCGGGAACAAGATGGCCTTCGCGGGCGTCAAGAAGCCCGAGGACCGGCGCAACGTCATCGCCTATCTCCAGAAGGAGGGGGGCGGCGCCAGCCCGTAGGGCGCCGCGCCCGGGCCGCCGGTCAGCCAGTATCCACGGAGGTCCGACCATGAAGACGCGCTACTACGCCCTGGTCATGGGCATCGTGTTCCTGGCCATCGGCATCCTCGGCTTCGTGCCGGGGCTGTTGACGGCGCCCCTGTTCGGCGGTGCCCTGGCCGTCGAGGCCGGCCACGGGCTGCTGTTCGGGCTGTTTCCGGTCAACGTGCTGCACAACATCGTGCACCTGTTCTTCGGCGTCTGGGGCGTGGTTGTGTGGAGAACCTTCGCTGCCTCGCGCTACTACGCCCGGTCGGTGGCCATCATCTACGCGGTGTTGGCGGTCATGGGTCTGATTCCGCTGCTCAACACCACCTTCGGTCTGGTGCCGCTTTACGGGCACGACATCTGGCTCCACGCGGTGATCGCGCTGGTGGCGGCCTATTTCGGCTATGCGCCGGTGACCACGGTGGAGGCCGGCGAGGCCGCTCGCCGGCCGTGACCCGGAACCGTGGGGCGCGGCCGGTGTTCCCGTCTTACCGAGTTTCTTCACGGCTCACGCCGCGGACCCCATCCAGAGTTCAGGAGGAAGTCATGGCAGAACGGAGCACGCGGACCTCGACGGCCGGGGCGGCGGCCTCCGACGTCTCGTCCCAGGCCGACAAGGCGGCCGACGAGGTCCGTCAGGCCGCCCAGTCGGCCGGAGACGTGGTGCGGGCGGGCGCCGACCAGGCGGTCGACGAGGCCCGGCATATGATGCGGGACATGGCCGACCGCCAGCGGCAGCGGGCGGCCGCCAGTCTCGGCGGGATGGCATCGGCGCTCCACAAGAGCGCCCGCGACCTCGAGAAGGAGAGCGGCACCATGGCACGCTACACCGATATGGCGGCGGATCGGCTGGACGAGGTGGCCGGCTATCTCCGTGGCGCCGACTGGCATGAGATCAAATCCGGCACCGAGAATTTCGCCCGTCGCCAGCCCTATTGGTTCATCGGCGGGGCGGTGGCGGCCGGGTTCGTCCTGGCCCGCTTCCTCAAGAGCTCGGGCGGCGAGACCATGGCCGAGGAGGGCATGGGTACCACCGGGCGGGGAGGGTCGGTCTATTCCCCGGCCGCCTCGACGGGCGCCGGATATGGGGCGCCGGGAACCGGAAGCGCGACGACCGGCGCCGGAGGTTGACATGAACGAGATTCATCCCGACCGGTCGCTCGGCTCGCTGTTCACCGAGCTGACCCGCGAGACCACGACGCTCATCCGCCAGGAAATCCACCTCGCCCGAACCGAGCTGGCCGAGAAGGTGCGCCAGGCCCGAGCCGGACTGGTGGCGACGGCGGTGGGGGGGCTGCTGCTGTTCGTGGCCTTCCAGGCCCTGGTGGCGACCGCCGTCATCGCCCTGGCTGCCGTGGTGGAGTGGTGGCTGGCGGCGTTGATCGTCGCGGTGGCGGTGGCCCTGGTGGGGGCGGTGGTGTTGTCGCGGGGGCTGTCCAGCCTGCGCGGCGACAGCCTCAGTCCCCGGCGCACCCTCGACACCCTGCGCGGCAATGCCCGGTGGGCCCGGGAGCAGATGCGATGAGCGCGCGCGACATTCAGGAGGAGATCGAGCGGACGCGCACCGAGATGGCCTCCACCCTGGATGCCATCGAGCAGAAGCTGTCTCCACGTCAACTCATGGATCAGGCGGTGGACACCATGCGAGACCTTGCGAGCGACCAATCCCGTATCGGCCATGCCGTGCGTGAAAACCCGGTTCCCCTGGCCCTGATCGGGGTGGGACTGGCCTGGCTGGCCTTTTCCGGCACCGGCAAGCGGCGCGGGGCCGGCGAGGAGGCCGGCGTCGAGGGCTACGAGGCCTACGATGCCGGCGTGCCGTCCTCGGCCTGGGGCAGTCCCTCGGGGGCGGAGAACATGCATTCGTCCGAGTACGGCTACGGCTACGCGGCCGGCGGCACATCCGGCTACGGCGCCGAGGCCGAGTATGTGGGCGGGCCCGCCGGTGACGGGCAGTCGGTCAAGGAGCGTGCCTCGCGGATGACCGGGCAGGCGCGCGAAGGCATCGCGCGTGCCTCCGAGCAGACCCGCCGCCGCGTGTCGCGGTGGAGCCGGTCGGCCCGCTATCAGGCCGGCCAGGCCGCCGACCGGACCTGGGAGACCTTCCAGGAGCATCCCATCACCATGGGCGCGGTGGCGATGCTCTTGGGGGCCGCGATCGGCGCCATCCTGCCGCGTTCGCGCACCGAGTCCGAAATGATGGGCCGGCAGGCGCGCGAGACCATGCGCCAGGCCCGCACGGCGGCGGGGGATTTGGCCGAGCGGGCCGGCCAGATGGCGGGAACCGCCTATGACAAGGCGAAGGACGAGGCCAAGGAGGCCATCCGCGACGTTTCCCACGCCACCAAGGAGGAGGCCGAACGGCAAGGGCTGACCGGCGGGTCATCGGGTTCGACCATGACCCACTAGGAGTTGGGGGGCTGGCATGGGTGACGGGCGGGTGTCGTCCAGCGACCATGCCCCCGACCGGCCCTCGGACATCCCCAGGGCCGGCTGGTGGCGGATCGTCAAGCGGGTGTGGAGGGATGTCAGCCGCCACGAACTGTCGGTGGTCTCGGCCGGCGTTGCCTTCAACGAATTCTTCGCCCTGTTCCCGGCCCTGGCGGCGGCGGTGTCGATCTATGGGCTGGTGGCCGACCCCCAGGCGGTGCAGGCACAAATGCGGGCCATGGCCGATTTCCTTCCCGGCGACGTCCAGTCGCTGGTGGGAAGCCAGTTGCATGGCGTCGCCGCCGCGTCGGGCGGCGCGCTGGGATGGTCGCTGGCCGTGTCGCTGGCCCTGGCCCTGTGGGGCGCCACCCGGGGGGTCAAGGGCTTGATCTCCGGTCTCAACCTCGTCAACGGCGAAGGCGAGAGCCGGGGTCTGGTCGCCTACAACCTGACCGCCCTGGGGCTGACGCTGGCCGCCATCGTGTTCGGGTTGCTGACCCTGGCGCTGGTCGCCGCCTTGCCGGCCCTCGAGGGGGTGTTGCCGCTGGGCGAGGCGGGGCGGGCGGCGGCATCGGCCCTGCGGTGGCCGGTCCTGGCCGTCCTCGTCGTGGTGGCGCTGGCGGTGGTCTATCGCTACGCCCCGTCCCGGGACCGGCCGCGCTGGCGGTGGGTGACGCCGGGCGCCCTGCTGGCGGGCGTGTTGTGGCTGGCCGGGTCGGGGCTGTTTTCCCTCTATGTGTCGCGCTTCGGAAGCTTCAACGAGACCTACGGCTCGATGGCGGCGGTGGCGGTGACGCTGCTGTGGTTCCAACTCACCGCCTTCGTGGTGCTGCTGGGCGCCGTGCTGGACGCCGCGTTGGAGCGTGCGGCCGGGACCGCCGTCGGGTCTCCCCGGAAGAGCCGCTGACTTCCCCGTCCGCGCCGTCCCCGCCCGGGGCGTTCCGGGCGATGATGGAGGGGTGGACAGCGAGCACGGAGGACAGCCATGCGGACGGTCATGCTGATCGCGTCGGTCGCCGTCGTCCTGGCGGCGGCGCCGGCGGTGGCGGGAGGGGTGGGCGCCGAGACCATCTGCTCGAACGCCGGCTTCCGCCTTGGGACGGTCTCGTTCCAGACCTGCGTCTCCCGCGTCAGCGGCGACGACCCCCTGGCGGCGCTGGAAACCGCCGACGCCGAGCGGGTGCCGGTCGCCGCGCCCGAGGGCAAGGCAAGGAACCCTGTCGGCGACGCCCTCGACCTCCTGGAGAGCGAGCGGGTCAAGGCCGAGGTGGCGCCGGTCCGGCCGCCGGTGCGGGGCGGCGAGTTTCCCGCCGTCGCCGGCGCGTCCGGCCCCTTGCCCGGCGGCGGCCTGCCCGGCGGCGGCATCCCCGGCGGCGGCCTTCCCGGTGGCGAACTCCCCGGCGGCGGCGCGCCACCGCCGTCCGCTCCGCCTCCGCCCCCGCCGGCGGGAGGCGGCGGCTTCTTCATCGCCCCGCCCACCGCCCCGACACCCCCGACGCCTCCGACCCTGCCGGCCTGGATGTGGGGCGGCTGACGGGCGCCGCCGCCGTCCTGGACAAAAGTTGGCTGGTCGGCCTGTGGCTTTCGCGGTAGCTTGCCCCCCGACGGTTCATACGGGGGACAGGATGGCTGACCTAGACAAGGGCGTGTTGCTGCAGCTTCAGTTCACGCCGTTGTTTTCGGGCCTGTTGGAAGCCGACGTTCGCGACCTCATCGAGGGTGCCGAGGTGGTGGTCGTCGATCACGAGGCCCAGTTGTACCAGGGCAGCGACCCGGTCGATCGATTCTATGTGATCCTCGACGGCCACGTGGAGCTGTCGGTGGAAAGCGAGGGCCGGCGTAGCGTGGTCGAGGTGGCCCGCAAGGGGACGGTGCTGGGCGATGCCGCCATGTTCGGCGACGGCCGCTTCCTGATGAGCGCCCGCGTGCTGTCCAGTGCCACCCTGCTGGCGATCCCGGCGGCGTCGTTCCGCGCCAAGCTGGAGGCCCGCTTCGACATCCTGACCCACATGCTGTCGACGCTGTCGTTCCGGCTGCGGATGATGGTGCGCCAGATCGCCGAACTGAAGCTCAAGACGACCGCCCAGCGCCTGGGCAGCTTCCTGCTTTCCCTGGCCGAGGCCGACAGCGGCAGGACCGTCGTCAAGTTCCCCTACGACAAGAAGCTGGTGGCCGACGAGCTGGGCATGAAGCCCGAAAGCCTGTCCCGCGCCCTGGCCAAGCTTGCCAAGGTGGGTGTCGAGTCGCGGCCGGACAACACGGTGGTCATCGCCGACCTGGATGGCCTGCGCGAATTCTGTATCGAAGACGACCTGGGGTAAATGGCCATGGCCGGTCTCAATGCCGCCGATTTCGACCTCGTGGCGCAGGCGCCGCTGTTCGCCGACGTGGATCGCGCCGACCTGGCCCTGCTGATGGACCAGGCCCAGACCACCTCCTACCCCGAGACCGAACTGCTATTCAGCCAGGGGGACATGGCCGACCGCTTCTTCGTGGTCCTGGCCGGGCGCGTCAACCTTTTCGCCCTGACCGAAGCGGGCGACCAGTCCATCATCGAGGTGTTCGACCCCATCGGCACCTTCGCCGAGGCGGCCATGTTCTCGTCGGGCAAGTTCCCGCTGAACTGCGAGGTGGTGGCCGGATCGCGGCTGGTCCACGTCCCGGCCGGTCCGTTCATGAGGAAGCTGTCCGAGAAGCGCGCCCTGGCCATCCATCTGCTGGCCGGCTTGTCGCGCTGGCACGTGCGCATGATCCGCGAGATCGCCGAGCTCAAGAGCAAGTCGCCGGGCCAGCGGCTGGCGTCGTTCCTGCTGGCCCTGGCGCGTGACGCCGAGGACCAGGCCCAGATCCGCCTGCCCATCACCAAGGCGGTGCTGGCCAGCCGCATCGGCATCGCCCCCGAGAGCCTGTCGCGCGCCCTGGCCCGCCTCAAGGCGGTCGGCGTCGAGAGCCACGGCCGCGAGGTGGTGCTGACCGACATCGCCGCCTTGCGCCGCATCGTGGCCGAAGCCGCCGACTGACGCTCGTCTCGGCGGTATTGCGCACGAAACAGGTACGGAAATTTCCCCGTTTGGTGGTGCGAGCTGCCGGCTAACTGACCAACGTCAAGGAGGCCCGGGCGCCGCCTTTGGCACCCTCCGCAGGAAAGCAGAGGAGTTCGCCATGGTGGAGCCAGCGGTTGGCGCCGTTCCAGATAGCCCCGGGCCACCCGGATGGCTGGCGAAAGCGCTCGACGTCGAGCCCCTTGACGTCCGGCCGCTGCTGGCCCGTGCCGAGGATCCCCTGGCCGCCATCCTCGATCAGGCGGGGGTGGTCGACTTCGGCGGCTTCCTGGTGGTCGACGCGCCCTTCAATCCATCGCCGTTGCGCCGCGTCCTGGCCGCGCAGGGGTTCTCGTCCTACGGCCGCCGCCTGTCGCCAAGCCATTGGCGCATCTATTTCCACATGGATGGCGGCCGCGACTGGGAGCGCGACGCCGAGGTCGAGGCCGGCCCCGAGGGCGCGCTGAGCTGGCACGAGGAGGACGGCCTGCATATCGACGTGCGCAAGCTGACCCCGCCTTTGCCGATGCTCGCCATCCTGCGGGCCATCGAGGGCATGGCCATGCCCGGGCCGGTGGTGGTCCACCACGAGCGGGTGCCGCGCTATTTGTTCCCGGAGCTGGCCGAGCGTGGCTGGAAGGTGGCCCGCATCACCGAGGAATTCGCCGACGTCCGCCTGTGGCTGGAACCGGAGGCTTGATGTTCGCCGGTGCGTTTATGATGGGGGCGAAGGATCGTCTGCTTCCGCCCTCGGTACCCTATCGCTTCTTCGCCACCGCCGTCGTCCTGCATTGCGCCGGCTGGGCCGCGCTGCTGGCCGGGGCGGAGGACGTTCCCGGCTTCCTGGGCGGACTCGGTCCGGCCCTGGCCGGCCTGCACCTGATGACCCTCGGCGTGCTGGCCATGACCGCCATCGGTGCCGCTTTCCAGCTGCTGCCGGTCGCCACCCGCCGCCAGCTGGGCCCGGTCTGGGCCTGCCGGCTGACCTGGTGGCTGTACGCGCCCGGGGTGGCCGCGCTGGGCCTGGGGCTGGCGACGGCGGCGCCCTGGGCGCTGCATGCGGGCGCCGCCCTGACCGTGGCCGGGCTGGCGTTGTTCGGCGTCCTGGTCGCCCGCAACCTCGTCCAGGTGACCGACCTTCCTGCGGTCACCCTGCATGTGTGGCTGTCGTTGGCGTCGCTGGCCGCCCTGGCCGCCCTGGGGGTGGCGCTGGTGGTGGACATCGACGTCGGCATCCTTGGCGACCGCGCCGCCACCGCCGCCGCCCACGCGGTGCTGGGGGGCTACGGCTTCATGGGCATGCTGGCGCTGGGCTTCTCCTATGTGCTGGTGCCCATGTTCGTGCTGGCGCGCCCGGTGCCCGACCGGGCCGGCCGCGTGACGGCGACGGTGTCGCTGCTTGCGCTGGGGCTGGGCGCCGGCGGGGCGCTGGCGGGGCAGGGGCCGGTGGCGGCGCTGGGCGGGCTGGCGGGGCTGGCGGCGGTGGCGCTGCACCTCAAGGCGCTGGCCGAGACGCTCAAGACCCGCATGCGCAAGAAGCTCGAACCGTTCTTCCGGCTGCTCAAGGCGGCCTGGGCGCTGCTGCCCGCCAGCCTGCTGGCCGGCATCGCCCTGGCGCTGGGCGCGCCGGCCGATATGGCGGCGCCGCTGTGGGGGTTCCTGCTGGTGTTCGGTTGGCTGCTCAGCTTCGTCACCGGATTGCTGCAGCGGATCATGCCGTTCCTGGCCTCCATGCATTCCGGCGCCGAGGGCCGCAAGCCGGCCCTGCTGTCCGAGTTGACCGCCGCCCGTCCGCTGGCCGTCCACGCCGCCTGTCACGGCGTTGCCGTCGTGCTGATCGTCGTCGGGCTGGTGGCGTCCTTGCCCCTGGCGGTCACCGCCGGCGCGGCGATGGGCCTGGCCGGAGCCCTGTCCTTCGCGGTGTTCGCCGTCGAGTTGATGCGACGCTACCGCGCCCACCTGAAAAGCCACACCCCCCAAGGATAACGGAGATCGGCCACGATGCTGACCAACAGCCGGACCGGAGCGCTGCTCCACGAGGATCACATGGAAACCGTCGCCATGCTGCAGACGCTTGAGGAGCTGGTCGGCCGCCACCGCTCGCCGCCGGTCCTCGATGCCGCCGCCCGCGACGCCCTGGCCGCCATGGAGCGGACCATCCGCCAGGAGGTCGAAAAGCACTTCTCGTTCGAGGAGAACCATCTGTTCCCCGTCTTCACCGCCCAGGGCGAGACCGGGATCGTGATGATGCTGACCCACGAGCACCGCTCGATCCTGCCGCTGGCCCTGCAGGTGGCCGACCTTGCCGCCAAGGCCGTGGCCGATGGCTTCGATGGCGCGTCGTGGCGGGACTTCTCCGATGCCGCCCGGGAGCTGGTCGAACGGGAGATCTTCCATATCCAGAAGGAGGAGATGGGCCTGCTGGCCGCCATATCCGCCTTGGTCGATCCGGCCACCGACGAATGCCTTGCCACCGCCTACCAGGGAATGATGTCCTAGTTCGGAGGGACCCCGCGTCTATACGTTGGGTGCGTTGAGGATTTGGCGGCCATGGGCGTTCAATAGGGAAGCAGAATTTCCTGAGATTCCGGCCGCTGACGGGGCGGGCCGGTGGAGCTTCCCGATGGTCGTTTCCCCACAGAGCCCCGGGTCCGGCCCCGCCAAGCGGCGGGTGCTGGTCCTCGACGAACGGCCGGGCATGCGCGAGGTGCTCCGCGACGTCCTCGAGATGAGCGGCTGCGAGGTGTCGGAGGCGGCATCGCTCGCCAAGGCGACCGGGCTGGTCGATGCCGTCGACGTGGTGGTGGTGGCCGACGTCCCGTCCCGGATGGTGACCGCCGCCCTTCGCGCCGGCACCGGCCGGGCGCTCCGCGTCGTCGCGGTCTGCTCCAGCTGTGGCCAGGGGCGGGACTGCGGCGCCGATGACTGTCTGGTCGGCCAGTTCTCGGCCGCCGAGCTCGCCGACGCGGTCCTTCGCCGGCGCGACGAGGCCGCTTGTGGGAACCGGTCCCGCGGTCTACCTTCGGAGGATGACCAAGCCTAAGACCAAGAAGCACGTTCCCCTGCCGTCGAAACAGGAAATCCTTGAGTTCATCAAGGAGTCGCCCGGCCGGGTGGGCAAGCGCGAGCTGGCGCGCGCCTTCAATCTCAAGGGCTCCGACAAGATCGCGCTCAAGGCGGTCCTCAAGGAGTTGGAGGGCGGCGGCCAGATCCAGCGCGGCCAGAAGCGCCGCTTCGCACGGCCCGGGGCGCTGCCCGAGGTCGCCGTCATCGAGATCACCGGCACCGATACCGACGGCGAACTGCTGGCGCGGCCGATCTCGTGGGAGGAGGAGGGCCGGCCGCCGCGCATCTACGTGGCGCCGTTCCGGCGCGGCGAGGCGGCGGTGGGCGTCGGCGACCGGGTGCTGGCCAAGCTCAGGCGGTTGCGCGGCGACGACTACGAGGCGCGGCCCATCCGCATCGTCGGCGAGGCCCGCGCCCGCGTCCTCGGCGTCTACGAGCCCATGCCCGACGGGTCCGGGCGCATCCGTCCCACCTCGCGCCGCGAGAAGGCCGACTACAGCGTGCCGCGTGGCGAGAGCAGCGGCGCCGAGGCCGGCGAGCTGGTGCTGGCCGACGTGCTGCCCGGCCGCTTCTACGGTCTGCGCCAAGCGTCGGTGAAGGAGCGGCTGGGCCGGCTGGGGGCGCCCAGGTCGGTCAGCCTGGTGGCCATCCACGCCAACGACATTCCCTTCGAGTTCCCCGACGAGGTGATCCGCGAGGCCGAGGCCTGCGGCGGCGCCGCCATGGAACACCGGGTCGATCTGCGCCCCGTCCCGCTGGTGACCATCGACGGCGAGGACGCCCGCGACTTCGACGATGCCGTCTTCGCCGAACCCGACGACGACCCCGACAACCCCGGCGGCTGGCACTGCATCGTCGCCATCGCCGACGTGTCGTGGTACGTCCGCCCCGGCGCGCCCTTGGACCGCGAAGCCTACAAGCGCGGCAACTCGGTATATTTCCCTGACCGCGTCGTGCCCATGCTGCCCGAGCAGCTGTCCAACGGCTGGTGCAGCTTGCGGCCCGACGAGGATCGCGGCTGCCTGGCGGTGCATTTCTGGCTGGATGCCGAGGGCAACAAGCTGCGCCACAAATTCGTCCGCGCCATGATGCGCTCGGCGGCGCGGCTGACCTACACCCAGGTCCAGGAGGCCCGCGACGGCCGCCCCGGCGAGCTGACCGGCCCGCTGATGGCGCCGGTGATCTCGCCGCTCTACGCCGCCTGGAACGCCCTGTTCGAGGCCCGCAAGCGGCGTGGCGTGCTGGAGCTGGACATTCCCGAGCGCAAGGTGGACATCTCGGAGGACGGCCGCGTGCTGGCCATCAAGGAGCGTCCGCGTTTCGACAGCCACCGGCTGATCGAGGACTTCATGATCCAGGCCAACGTCTGCGCCGCCGAGGAGTTGGAGCGCCTGCGCCAGCCCTGCATGTACCGCGTCCACGACCAGCCGAGCATGGAGAAGCTGGAGAGCTTGCGCCAGTTCCTGTCGTCGCTGGACCTGTCGCTGCCGAAGGGCCAGGTGCTGCGGCCGGGCCAGTTCAACCTGATCCTGGACAAGGTCAAGGACACCCCCAACGAGCATCTGGTCAACGAGGTGGTGCTGCGCAGCCAGGCCCAGGCGGTCTACAGCCCCGAGAACCTGGGCCATTTCGGGCTGGGGCTGGCCCGCTATGCCCATTTCACCTCTCCCATCCGCCGCTACGCGGATCTGCTGGTGCATCGGGCGCTGGTGTCGGGGCTCCGGCTGGGCCATGGCGGCCTGCCGCCCGATTCGCTGCCGCAATTCCCCGAATTCGGCGAGCACATCTCGCAGACCGAGCGGCGGGCGGCGGCGGCCGAGCGCGAGGCGGTGGACCGCTACGTCACCGCCTTCCTGTCCGACCGGGTCGGGGCGACCTTCGCCGCCAAGGTGTCGGGCGTCACCCGCTTCGGGCTGTTCGTCACCCTGCTCGAGACCGGCGCCGACGGCATCGTGCCGGTCAGCACGCTGCCCGAGGACTTCTACGTCCATGACGAGACCCATCACTGCCTGGTCGGCAAGCGCACCCGCAAGACCTATCAACTCGGCCAGGCGCTGACCGTCGTGCTGCACGAGGCCAACACGCTGACCGGCAGCATGGTCTTCCTTCTGGAGGACGCGGCGCCGCGCGAGCCGGGCCGGCGGTCCAGGCTGTCGCGGCCCCAGCACGGACGGCGGCGAGGGTAATCCCGTTCTCCCTCCCCCGGCTCGCTGGGGGAGGGCAGAGGTGGGGGGCTGTGTCCGCCTTCCCCCCAACGGCCGCCATCCATGCCCCTTTGCGCGCCACCACCGCCCACCCCCGGGCGGGGTGCTCCGACGCGGCATCTCCGAAAAGGCGTATCCTTGAACCGGGGCGGAATCGACGTCCCGCTTACTTACCTTTTACTATCCACCCCCTAAGAGGTATGTGAAAACTCTGTACCCAGGCGGTACCGGCCCGCATAATCGTCGCCAGTACTGCTTAGGACATACCTCGGGTGACGGTTTTGAAGCATAACGCAGTTGCACGTTGGATCATCGCCGGCTCGCTGTTCGTCGCGGGATCATGCGCTCCGGTCAGCCAGGGGCCCCTGGCCGGCCCCCATGCCCCTTATGACACCGCCGAAGCCGAAAGGACCTTCGTCTTCGGCTTCAATTCCATCGTCGAGCGCCATCTGGACCGCGTCAACGCCGCCACCATCGCCATGGAGGGCATGCGCGGGCTGGGCAGCATCGATCCCGAGATCGGCGTCACCCGTGTCGACGACAACGTGCTGCTCACCGCTTCCGACCGGGTGGTCGCCGAGTATCCGGCCCCCGGCGACGACGACGTGCGGGCATGGTCGCGGCTGACCATCACCCTGGCGCTGGATGCCCGCGGGGTGTCCAAGGCCGTCGAGCAGGCGGATCTGGAACAGATCTACGAGGCGGTGTTCGATTCAACCCTGTCCAAGCTCGACATGTTTTCGCGCTACGCCGGCGCCAAGGAGGCCCGCGAGCACCGCGCCAGCCGCAATGGCTTTGGCGGCGTCGGCATCAAGTTCGACATGGTCGAGGGCGAGGCCAAGGTGGTCGAGGTGATGGAGGCCGCCCCGGCCGCCAAGGCCGGCATGGAAGTGGGCGACATCATCACCCACGTCGAGGGCCGGTCGGTGTCGGGCATGGCCAAGGACGACATCTCCGGCCATCTGCGCGGGCCGGTGTCGAGCGCGGTGACGGTGACGGTGCGGCGCGGCTACAAGCCGCTCGATCTCGCCATCCACCGCGACCTCATCGTGCCGCCGACGGTGACCGCAACGCTGACGCCCGACGGCGTCGCCGAGTTCAAGATCACCAGCTTCAACCAACGCACCGCCGCCAGCCTGGCCGCCGAGATGAAGAAGGCCCGGTCCGAGCTGGGAAGCGCCATGAAGGGGGTGATCCTCGACATGCGCGGCAATCCGGGCGGGCTGCTGGATCAGGCGGTGTCCATGGCCGATCTGTTCATGAAGGACGGCCCAATCGTCTCGACCAAGGGCCGCCACCCCCTGGCCAGCCAGGCCTACGAGGCGCGCGAGGGCGACTTCGCCGAGGAGTTGCCGGTGGTGGTGCTGGTGGACGGCAAGTCGGCCTCGGCCGCCGAGATCGTGACCGCCGCGCTGCAGGATGCCGGCCGGGCGGTGGTGGTCGGCACCAATTCCTACGGCAAGGGAACCGTCCAGACGGTGATCCGGCTGCCCAACGACGGCGAGATGACCCTGACGTGGTCGCGCTTCCATACTCCCAGCGGCTATGCCCTGCACGGCCTGGGGGTGTTGCCGACCATCTGCACCGCGGACCAGGGCGCGTCCCCCTCGGGCCTGGCCGACGGCGTCATTCACGCCTCGCTGCCGGCGCCGGTGACGGCCAATCTCAGCATGTGGCGCCACGCCAAGCTGGAGGAAACGGAGCTGCGCAAGCAGCTTCGCGCCACCTGCCCGTCCGCCAAGCACGGCGATCTCAAGCTCGACATGGAGACCGCCCAGCGCCTGCTGCACGACAGCAGCCTCTATGCGCGTGCCCTGCTGCTGTCGTCGCCGGCGGCGGCGCCGACCTCGGCCAGCGTCCCGCAGCCGCCCCTCCTCCAGCAGGTCCGGCACTGATCGGAGCCGGGGGGTGGAGAAAGCCGCCCCTCGTTTCCATTGACCGGTTCGGCGTGCGGCGCCATGATTCGGCATGCCTTCGGATCTTCCCCTCGGATTCCTTTCGCCGGGAGCCGTGCTCGACTGGGTCGCGCGGATCACCGAGCAGCGCAGCGACGAGGACCTGGGCCGCTGCGTGGTCGACATCCTGATGGGAACCGGCTGCTTCCAGGCCGTGCGCGTCCATCGCGTCCTTGAATCGGGCGGGCACCATTTCCTGCGTCTGCTGGCCGCCAGCGACCGTGACACCGGCGGCGTGGTCCTCGCCGACGACGATCCCTTGATCGCCGCCAGCTGGGCCGACCGGGCCGAGGCCGAGGTGGTGGTGCCGGGGCGTCACCGTCGGGCCATGCCCATGATCGGCCCCGAAGGCGGGGTGGTCGGGTTCCTGGAGGTCGAGGCGGCGGGCCAGGTCGACCCGTGCGGGCCGTTGCTGGATGGGATCGTCGCCATCTTCCGCAACTACATCGACCTGCTGGACGACGTCGAGCGCGACACGCTGACCCGTCTCAAGAACCGCAAGACCTTCGACGAGAATATCAACCGCGTGATCCTGCACTCGGCCACCCTGGCCTCGGGGCGCGAGGCCGACGACCGCCGCCGCTTTCCGGGCCCGCACGACTACCACTGGCTGGGCATGCTCGATATCGACCACTTCAAGCGGGTCAACGACGAGTTCGGCCATGTCTTCGGCGACGAGGTGCTGCTGCTGTTCGCCGGGCTGATGCGGCGGGCCTTCCGTGCCGGCGACCTGCTGTTCCGCTACGGCGGCGAGGAATTCGTGGTGGTCCTGGAGCCGACCACCTACGACGACGCCCGGCTGGTGTTCGAGCGCTTCCGCCAGGCCGTCGAGAGCCACGACTTTCCGCAGGTCGGCCGCGTCACCTGTTCGATCGGCTTCATCCGCATCCTGCCCGGCGACATCTCGGCGGCGGTGATCGGCCATGCCGACCAGGCGCTCTATTTCGCCAAGCGCAACGGCCGCAACCGGGTGTGCTCGTACGAGCTGCTGGTCCAGCAGGGATCGATCGTTCCCGAGGTGCTTCTGGGCGAAACCGAACTGTTCGCCTGAATCGGCTTGACACCGCGCGTCAGATCAGTATCTTCCGCCGCCTGGGTTTCGTACAGAACACAACAAGTTTGGGATTTTCGCCATGGCCAAGCCTGCCACCATCCTCATCAAGCTCGTGAGCTCCGCCGGGACGGGCTACTTCTACGTGGCGAAGAAGAACCCCCGGAAGACCACCGAGAAGCTGAAGTTCCGCAAGTACGATCCGGTCGTGCGCAAGCACGTCGAGTTCAACGAGGCCAAGATCAAGTAAGGCCTCCTTCGGAACCGTGGATGCGAAACGCCCGCCGGTGCAATCCGGCGGGCGTTTCCGTATGCTGGCACCGGCTCACGGCCCAGGCGGGAGGGACGCATGTCGATCACCATTCCCAACGGCGGCATCAACCTGCTTCCGTGTCGATTCGGACCGATGTTCTATCCGCGCGGCGACGCCTATGTGGGGCGTTCGCTGGAACTGCTGGGCGAATACAGCGCCACCGAGGCGGAGGTGTTCGCCATGCTGCTGCGGGCCGGCGACGTGGTGGTGGAGGCGGGGGCCAATATCGGCGCCCATACCGTTCCCTTGGCGCGCCTCGTCGGGCCGACGGGGCGGGTGATCGCCTTCGAACCCCAGCGTCCGCTCGAACTGATCCTCTCCGCCAACGTCCTGATCAATGACCTGGAGAACGTGGCGGTCGAGCGGGCCGCAATCGGCGCCGTGCCGGGGACCACCGCCGTGCCCGTGGTGTCGCTGTCGGCCGAGGCCAATTTCGGCGGTGTGTCTCTGGGGGAGGGGGAGCCGGTTCCTCTGGTGTCCATCGATTCGCTCGCCTTGACCAGCCTGCGGCTGCTCAAGGTGGACGTGGAGGGCTTCGAGCGGGAGGTCGTCGAAGGGGCCGCCCGGACCATCCGCAGCCACCGCCCGGCCCTGTACCTGGAGAATGACCGCCGCCACCTGTCGCCCGATCTCATCCGGACGGTGCGGGCGCTTGACTACCGCATGTGGTGGCACGTGGCGCCATTCTACACCCAGCCCAACTTCCGGCAGGCCGCCAATCCGTTCGGCACGCTGGTGTCGTTGAACATGCTGTGCCTACCGGCCGAGGCCCATGCCGCCATCAGCGGCATGCGCGAGGTTGCGGGCGACGACGACTGGCCGGTGTAGCCAGCCGCTAGAGCACTTTCCTCTCAGTCACGGTCATAGCCGGCAGCAGCGAAGTAATTG
>CALABS010000078.1 GCA_937887565.1 uncultured Rhodospirillaceae bacterium
TCGGCGTGCCGTAGAAAAGGTCCACATGGGCCGGGCCGTGCTTGATGCCGCCGCGTAGCACGTCTACCACGCCGCGCTTGGCGATCTCGCCCTGCAGGCGGTGCAGGAACTGGGTGCGCTTGGGGCCTTCCTCGTCGATGCCAAGAGCCTCATAGGTGTCGGGCTGGGTGGCGGAGAGGAATTGCAGCAGCTTGGCCCGGTCGACGGCGTGTTCCCGGTCGTAGTCCTGCGGGTCGCCCTGAACGTATCCGGCCTCCTCCACGAGGGACGCGACGATGATGGACTCCAGGCCCTTTTCGCTGGTGTCGGTCGGTTTCATAGATCCTCCAGCAAATGGGCGATGTCCTTCGGCGACGGCAGTTGACCTTTCAGCGCCTTGGGCAGGGTCTTGGTGATTTCATAAGTGGCCACGCCGATGGGCTTGCGGGCGTCGTGCAGGGCGTATTCCACAATCGTGCGGCTCTTCTCCTTACACAGGATGATGCCGATGGAGGGGTTCTCGTCCTCCTGGCGGACCTGCCGGTCCAGAGCCGCCAGATAAAACTGCATCTTGCCGACGAACTCCGGCAGGAACTCGCCGACTTTCAATTCAATGGCGACAAGGCAGCGCAGACGGCGGTGAAACAACAAGAGGTCGATGAAAAACTCTTTGCCGTCCACCTCCAGCCGGTATTGGCTGCCCATGAAGGCGAACATGCCGCCCATGGCCCGGAGGAAATCCTCGATCCGGGCGATGAGCGCCCGCTCCAGCTCCCGCTCGCTGTGCTCCTCGCCCAGCTCCAGAAAATCGAAGGTGTATTCGTCCTTCACCGCCAGCTTGGCCTGGGCGCGAAGTTCCGGTGTGAGCGCCTGGTCGAAGTTGGTCTGGCCGAGCAGGGATTTTTCGTAGCTCTGGTTGTCGATCTGATGGATGAGCACGTTCTTGGACCAGCCGAACTTGCGGGTCATGCGCAGATAGAATTCCCGCTCCAGCGGGTCCTTGCAGCGCTCCAGGATGGCCAGGTTGTGGCTCCAGCCGATTTCTCGCACCAGTGGTGCGAGTTTTTCGAGTCCGTTGTACGCCTCGAAAAAAGCCTTCATCCGCCAGAGGTTGGAAGCCGAAAAGCCCCCCACGCCGGGAAACTCCGTCCGCAGATCGGCGGCGAGCTGTTCCACCACCGCCTTGCCCCAGCCTTCAACATCCTGCCGCTCCACGATCATCCGCCCGATGTCCCAGTACAGACCGACCAACTCCTTGTTGACCGCCTTGAGGGCTTCATACTGGGCGGAGCGGATGCGCTCCTTAATCTCGGACAGCAGGCGCGGGTAGTCCTGCGGTTTGCCGAGGCTGTTTTTTGGGGTTTTGTCAGTCGGTTTCATCCATCTCCCCCTCGTCATCGATCACGTCATCGGCATCGGCGGTGTCCTCTTCCAGCGCCAGCAGCTCTTCATCGGCAACCTCCGGCACCTCGATTCCGCGCACATCCACCTGACCGGTGACCACATCGGAAATCAGCCGGGTACGGTATTCGCGCATCAGCTCGATCTCGCGTTGGGCGCGGGTGATTGCTTGGTCGATCTCGGCCGATTTTTCCTGGATGTGTTCGAGAATCTCCCGCTGCTCTTTGATTGGCGGCAAACCGATTGGATAGTTTTTCACAAAATCCGATGGAATCCTCTGCTGGCCAGCCGCGCCGGTCATGTATTGCTCGCCCAGCAACAAGAACTGTTTGGTTGACGTGAGGAACCGAAGGAAAGCGCCGTCAATGGCCTTTGAAGGACGAAGAACGATCAGTTCGGTAGTGCCAAAGCCGAAATCAGATTCAAGCCCTTTGAGGTAAGCTCCTTTGCCATTTTCAAAGCAGGGAGTGATTTTCGCGACAACCACATCCCCGCGTCGGAAATAGGTGAAGCCATTCCAGACTTCGGACAGAGTGCGTTTTTCAGAGCAGTCGATATCCCCATTGACAGAGATGTTCTCCATGGGAAGAAAGACAACCTTTTCTTCATCCGCCGGATTCGCTCGTGTCTCAGATTTTGATGGATTGAAGCTGACCACGCGTTTGAGCTTCGTGGCATCCCAATGCTCCGGAATATCTCCGATCCATTCCACGCCGCTGGGCTTGAACTTGACCTTGGGATCAAGCCCCCGGGTCATGGCCTGATTGATGACGTTCTGCTTCTGCTCCTTGAGAAGTTCAATGAACCGCCGCTTGTTGCGGATAAATTTTCGGAACAAACGGTCTTGCGCCTTCAGGAATCGTGCGATGGCTTGCTGCTCTTCCTGCGGAGGGCAGACCACCGGCATGCTCAGAAATTTATCGGGATAGAGCCTGAGCCGGGAAGAGCGAATGCCCGTTGACCGGCAAATGTATTCCGACCGATATCCTTCAATCCGCAACAGACTGTCGAGATAGTAGTAGTCGTAATCCTGGTTGCTTCTTGGCCGGTAAACGCCATAGGCGGGACTCACAATTCCAGCATGGTTCGAGACGCCCAATGCAGACATCCAGGCCCACATCGTATTGATGATCAGGTCTCCGGGTTGGCAACGTTTCTGACCGACATTCGACTCGGCCTTGAACATGGTCACGTTCTTCTGGCTGCGGGGAGTCACTCCGGTGATGTGCGACACCGAGAGCATTTCTTCATCGCCTGTCAGGGAGCGATCATCAATCTCCTTGAAGTAATACTTTGCCCGCTTCTCAGGCCAATGTGCGGGGATGCTCCCGACCCAGCTCACAACCGCGTCCTTGTATTCTGGATAAGGGGCCAGCTTCATCACTCAGCCTCCCCGACAATCTGTTCCAGCAGCCCTTCGGTTTCCTGCTCCAGGGCATAGATGTCATCCTTAATCTCATCCAAGGTGCGCATGGGCGCGGGCCGGTAGAAGTGGCGGGTGAAGGAGATTTCGTAGCCCGTCAGTGTTTTGCCCGGGTCGATCCAGGCATCCGAGGTGTAGGGCAGCACCTCGCGCCGGAAGAACGCCTCGATGCCGCCGTCTTCCAGAAGTGGTACCTGCTCGCTGTCGCGCAGGGCGGTATCCGGCTCGTATTCGACCACGCAGTGTTTGCCGCCCACCTCGGCCTCGAACAGGCCGTGGATGGGATCGGGCGTGGCCTTGCCCGGCTTGTGGACCTTCTTCAGTACCGGCGCGGCATCTTCGCTGGTGTCGCAGAGGTCGCTCTGCAGCAGCTTCTTGCGCTTGGCGGTGAGCTTGACACCGTGCTTGTCGGCATCGGTGTCGCAGGTGTCCATGAAGGCATTGAAATCGAGGTGCGGCCCGGCTCCGATGGTCTTCGCCACACGACGGGCCAGGTTGGCCAGCGGCTCTTCCCTGGCCTTGGCGCAGGCCCGCTCGAACCGGTCCAGCCGGGCCGGGCTCAGGTCAACGGCAAGGCGCAGCGGGCGGTCCACCGTCACCTTCCAGTAGCCGAAGGCCTCGTTGGGGAAAATCTTGGATTTCTCGGTTTCAACTGGATTGACCACCAGGTCGCAGATGGCGCGGATGTGCTCCTCGGAGAACTCGCAGTTCTTCTTGCCGAGGTTGCGGCGCAGCGGTACGTACCATTCGGTGGCGTCGATGAGTTGGACCTTGCCCCGGCGCGTATCAGACTTGCGGTTGGTCAGCACCCAGATATAGGTAGCGATGCCGGTGTTGTAGAACATGTTCTCCGGCAGGGCGATGATGGCCTCCAGCCAGTCGTTTTCGATGATCCAGCGGCGGATGTTGCTCTCGCCCTGACCGGCGTCGCCGGTGAAGAGCGACGAGCCGTTGTGAACCTCGGCGATGCGGCTGCCGAGGCGGGTGGTGTGCTTCATCTTGGAGAGCTTGTTGACCAGGAACATGAGCTGCCCGTCCGAGGAGCGGGTGATCATCTTGTATTCCGGGTCGCCGCCGTGCTGGGTGACAAAGCGCGGGTCCTTGATATCACCCTTGCCGCCCAGGCGCTCCAGGTCGGTCTTCCAGCTCTTGCCGTAGGGCGGATTGGAGAGCATGAAATCGAATTCCTGCGACGGGAAGGCATCGCTGGAGAGCGTGGAGCCGTACTTCATGTTCTCCGCCTCAGCCCCTTCGCCTTTGAGCAGCAGGTCGGCCTTGGAGATGGCGTAGGTTTCCGGCTGCACCTCCTGGCCGAACAGATGAATGGAGACATCCTTGCCGTGGCTTTCGGCCAACTCGGCCAAGCGCTCTTCAGCCACTGTCAGCATGCCGCCGGTGCCGCAGGCTCCGTCATAGACGAGGTAGGTGCCCGATTCAATATCGTCGGCCACCGGCAGGAAGATCAGGTCGGCCATGAGCTTGACCACGTCGCGGGGCGTGAAGTGCTCCCCGGCCTCTTCGTTGTTCTCTTCGTTGAAACGGCGGATCAGCTCCTCGAAGATGGTACCCATGGAGTGGTTATCGAGGGCCGGAAGCAGCTCGTTGCCGTCCACGTCCCGCACCGGCTTGGGGCTGAGATTGACGCGGCCGTCGAGAAACTTCTCGATCAGGTGGCCGAGGATGTCGGCCTCGATCAACGTGGGGATCTGGTTGCGAAACTTGAACTTGTCGAGGATCTCCTGGACGTTGGGTGAAAAGCCATCCAGATAAGCTTCGAAATCGGCCTTGAGCTGTTGTTGCTTGGCGCGGTTCTTCAGGTCGCGCAGGGTAAAGGGCGAGACGTTGTAAAAGGCCTCGCCTGCGGCCTGGCAGAGCGCGGCGTGCTGGTTGGCGATTCCGGCCCCGTCGAGTTGCTTCTTCATGCCGAGCACCTTTTCCTTGCTCGGCTCCAAGAGCGCGTCGAGACGGCGGATGACCGTCATTGGCAGGATCACGTCGCGGTACTTGCCGCGCACGTAGACATCGCGCAACACGTCGTCGGCGATACCCCAGATAAAATTCACGATGCTGTTGTGGATCACATGGTTCATAGCCCGCTATTACTCCTTGCGCTTCTTGTCGGTTTCCGCAGGCTCGGCCGCGCCGCCAGCCTTGACCCACTCGTCCACTTCATCTTTCTTGAACTTCCAAAGACGACCCATGCGGTGGGCGGGCATACCATGCTTGTCGATCCACTTGTAAACGGTGTCATTGCTGACCCCGAGGTACTTGCAAATCTCGGTTATTGATAACCAGCGGTCTTCCATCTCGTTCATTCTCTTGCTCCACGGGCGCTTTGGTTGTTTGCCACGTCCGCCAGAGGCGAAACGGGAGAGACTGGACGCACCTCTCCCAGGTTAAAAAACTCCATCAATATACAAAGACGCTATGTGCTATGTCAAACGATCTTTACCGATTTGAGCCGATTATTTTCTATCACGCTCGATGCCAGACGCCGGTGTCAAGCCGGGTGCCGTTATCAATGCATGGCATCCAGTAGGTCCAGGCAGGAATCGAGGTGCGCCCGCACAGCACCGCCACCATCACCCGCTGGTACATGCTGTGCCCGCCGGGCCGAAATCCTTCCAGCCGGTCGATGGGCGGCAGGTCGCGTTGCGGGGCGGTGAAGGTCACCAGTTCCCCATAGATCAGATCCCAGTCGCCGGTCGGGCGGCCGAAGCGCGGCGTGCCGATCTCCTGTTGCCTGCGGGCGTCGGCTAATGGGTCGGCGGTGCCCCGGGCCAGGATCAGCCCTTCCGGCACCTCAAGCGCCGGGAACCCGGCATGGAGGTGGTAGAGCCTGCCCCAGACCACGGCCGGTTCGGTGCTGCGGGCCTGGGCGCAGAAGCGTTGATGGTTCCAGTAGCCCCGTTTCAGGGTGCCGTAGACGAAGAGCCGGAGGATGGTCTCGGGACTGTCTTCCGGGTTTGTGTTCAGCTTCGCGGTGTCTCCAATGTTCATGCATTCACTCCTTCGGGCAGTGTCCCTTTGCGCTCCTGGGGTATGAAGCGGAATTCGCTGTTTTCGATGGCCCGCACATCCTCGTGGCGGATGGTGAGCATGGTCATGGGCGGCACCTCCAGCTCGCGCCAGCCCTTCTCGTTGTCCACGGCAAAGTCGATAAAGGCGTCGTCCGAGGCGTAGAGCACCACCCGGTGCTGGCGGTGGATGCGCAGGCAGAGCGGCTTGTTGCCCTTGAGCACGGTGATGGTGCCGGGGTCGAGCCGCGAGGCCAGCACGGCGCTCATCTGGCCGCGACAGAGGGCAAGCGCCTTCTTCAGGCCCTCCTGGTCGATGGGGCCTTCGGGCGCGAAGCGGTCGGCCAGGCGGAAGATCAGCTCGCTGTCCACCTCGGCGTAGCGCGGCAGCCCGAGACGGCGGAACAGATAATCGGCGTTGTAGATGGTGCCGTTGTGGGTGCCGATGACGATCCCGGCCCGGATGGGATGGTTGTTGCGGTTGTTGAACTCGTTGCCCCGGGTGCGCCAGCGGGTGTGGCCCATGAGGATGGTGGTCTCGTTGTCGACCTGCCCGAGCAGCTCCTGGAACGGCTTCTCGTAGACCAGCTCGTGCGCCCGCATCGGCCGCTTGAAGATGCGGTGGCTGCCGTCGGTCTTGAGCCAGGCCAGACCGGAGGCGTGCGGGCCGCGCTCCTCGCTGTGCAGCAGCATGCGGATGAAGAGCTCGCGCAGGTAATCCCGCTCGTCGGGCCGTCTGCGCTTGCGGCCGAAGATGATGCCTACTTGTCCGCACATGGAGCCGGGTCCTCCTTGCCGCCGAAGTTCTTGCCGAGCGGTCTCGTCCCTTCGAGGACGAAGGCCGCGTATTCGCGCCGGTGGTCCGCCAGCCACTCGGCCACCTCCGGGTAGCCCATCTCGGCGGTCAGCCGGGTCACCTCCGGGTGGTCGAGCATGTTGGTGCGCCCGGAGAGCCGCACCGTCTCCAGGGCTTCGAGGAAGCGTTCCGGCCAGGGATCGCTGGCCTTGTCGTCGGGCAGGAACTCGATCAGGCCGTGCCGCGCCAGACGGGTGAGAAATTCAGCGGCCGCAGCGGCGGTGTCCTCCGGCAATGGCTGGGTCGGTCCGCCTTCGATGCCGGAGAGCACCTCGGTCATGTAGTCCCGGGGCGCTCGGCTGGCGGTAAACGGCGTCTGGCCGCGCATCAGCTCGACAACTTCGAGGCAGTCGGCGGCCTGGAGGGTTTCCCCGCTGCCGGGGATCGGTTCGCCGTCCAGCGTGGTGGAGCGGATCAGAATCTTCATTGGGCACCTCCTTAAACAGTGAGGCCGGGAACTTGCCCGGCCTCGTTGGTGAGAGTGGTGGTTGTTTCGTCCGGAAGGACGTCCTGCGGTTTGGGGCGTCCGTTCTTGAAGGCGGCGTCGCCGGGCATGTTGGCCATCAGATGCTTGCGGGCGGTCTTGAACTCGTCGCCGATCAGGCCGAGGTGGAGCAGGAAGACCCGGAAGTCGTACTTGGCGCTCTGGGGATCGAAATCCCGCTTGCGGCTGGAGGCTGCCCGACCGTTGAGCGCCTTGGCGGCGACGGCGAGGCAGAATTGCAGGTAGGCCTTGATCCGCCCCGCGTGGAGGGTCGCCTCGAACCAGCGGAACTCCACCGTGCCCCGGTACCAGACGTTGTGCAGGTTGACCCCGTGGTAGCGGCTGTTGTCGTAGTGCTGGGGCTGGCGGTTGTGGTAGCCGTACCAGATGCGGTTGAGCTGGTCCTTGGTGCGGGGGCGATGCTGTTCGATGCGCTGGATCAGCTCGTCGCTGACCGGCCGGGTGTAGCGATTGAGCCGGTCGCGGCTGATGCCGAGGGCGTGGAGGATCAGCGGCTCCTGCTTGTAGATGATCTTGGCCAGGTTACCCAGGTGTCTGCCGTCGAAGGGCGCGGCGTCGATATGGATGTGAATGCCGCACTGGCTGTTGATCTTGCCTCCGGCGCGGCGGATGGCCCGGACCACCTCCTGCAGTTGCGGGATGTCGTCGTAGCCGAGCACCGGGCTGACCACCTCGGCCCGCAGATGGGCCGGGACGCTGGTCAGGGAGGCGTCCCCCACCACCTTCCAGACGCGGCCGCGCAGGTCCTCGACCTCCCAGGGGTCATAGCTGCTGGGGATGCCGACATGGCGGACCGTGCCGCCCACCACCGAGTGGATGGCCCAGGCGATCTGCTCCCGGGTGCGTTTTACGGTCTCGATCTCGATCCCGTAGTGGATCTCTTTCAGGTTCATGCGTGCCTCCGTCGTTCATGGCGCTTCTAAGTCGTTGTCTGGCAAGGCTTTTTAGCCTCCGCTTACACCATGAATGAATGCTTCTTTCCGGACACAAATCAAGTAGAAGAACAGCCGAAGCCGACATTTAACACGTTTATTTTCAATGACTTGCGAGTTTGTCCGGATTGGGCGGCGCACAGGCGGCCGAAACCCCGGAACGGGCTGGCCGTATCCGGGGTTTCTGGGTTGGCGGTGGCAGTGAGCCGGTCAGCCGGAGGCGGTATCGGAGGTGATCAGGCTGGCGTGCAGCTCGAGGTTGCGCGACTCGTCGGCCCGCATCCGCGCCAGCAGCGCCGTGAAGGCCTCCGCTTCGGCGGCCGGGAGCTTTGATGCCCGTTCCAGCCGCGCCAGGCGCTGGTGCAGATTCTCCAGCAGGCCCAGGGCGTGGTCGCGGATCAGGCCGTCGCGCTTCTCCTGCGGCGTGGGGATGAACTCGGTCAGGCCGCCTTTGCGTCGAACGATCATGGCCGTGCCTCCTTAGCTCAGGGTCGCGCCCAGCGAATGGATGCGCGGGTAGATCAGCGGCGTGCCGGTCATCTCGGCCTTGTAGCGGACCTTGTTGCCGGTGTTGTCGGTGAAGGTGCGCACCAGGGTGTACTCGGTCCAGTTCTCGTCGATGGGCCGGGTGTCCTGGATGGTCATCGCCTCCCAGGTCAGGCCGCCGTCGTTGCTGGCGAACCATTGCAGTGTGGTACCGCTGGGGATTTGCATCTGCACATAGGCCTTGGTCGATTCCACCCCCTGGGTCAGCTCGTTCTCGCGGGTCAGGTAGGCCCCGGTGGTCTTGTTGAGGTAGCCCACCAGGTTGACGTCGCGGAAGTTGATGGCCGGGGTGTCGTTGGAAAGCGAGCTGCTCAGGCGCACGCGGATCTGGACCCGGGTGGCGAGGTTGGGCAGCCGTTCCTCCTCGGCGGGAACCATGGCGTCCCAGGTCACGCCGCCGTCGGTGGAGTATTCCCAGTCGAGGCCGGTGCCCTGGGGGATGGCCGAGTATTCGTCGAGGTTGATGTCGGAGAACTGCACGCCGGTGATCGGCTGGAAGCGGATCATCCCCTCGGACTGGAAGTTGTAGCCGTAGATCTTCATCGCCAGGTCGGAGCCGTTGAGCGGCGTCCAGGTCTCGGCGTTGGAGCTCTCCAGCAGCACGCCTTCCATGTAGGTCTGCCGGGTGATGATGCCCCAGCGGCCCATCTTGCCGAGGGTGGCGGTGCGGACCTTGTAATTGGTGCTGTTGGTCAGCAGCACCACGGAATAGCTGGTGTTGGCCTCGGCGTAGAACGGGTCGTCGAAGCGAATGCGGGTCTCGCCGCTCAGGCTGATCTCGTTCGGGGCCAGCACCTTCTCGGCGAACACCACGCCGTTGGGCAGACCGGTGGTGACGCCGCGAATCTGCACCGTGACCGGGATGCTCGGGTCCCTGGCGGTGAACTGCAGACCGATGCTGGAGATCACCTGGTTTTGGGTGAAGCTGAAGGTCTGGGCCAGCGGATCGCGGGGCACGAAGATGGTCTGGGTGCGCCAGACCACCTGCACCACGGGCACGCGGATGATGCGGTTCTCGATGATGCGCTCGATGCGGGTGATGACCAGCGGATCGTTGATCTGCAGGCTGGCCCGGGCCGAGTAGACGCCGTCGGCCATCTCCACGATGCGGTTGCCGTTGCGGGCGTTGGTCGGAATGGTGAAGGAGGCGCTGACCCGACCGGCCTCGTCGCTGATCAGGTTGCTGGCCATCACCTGGCCGTCGCAGCGCAGCACGATGCCGGATTTGCTCGGGGTGAAGTTGATGCCGGTGACGGCGATGCCGGTCTGGCCGCGCCGCCCGAGGTTGGGCGTGATCTGCAGCATGGCCGGGGGCTTGTCGAACACGGCGTAGGGGTTGATGTTGCGCTCCTCGGACCAGTCGTTCTGCTCCACCAGCACGGTCTCGTTGCCCGGCAGCAGCGCCAGGCTGCCGAAGAAGCTCGCGTTGCTGCCCGCCTGATCGACCGAGAGCACGGTGGAGTGCGGAATGCGGTCCGGCGCGACGAAACGGGCGATCTCGTTGACCCGGGCGTCCCATTCGGCGTGGTAGATGTCCGACTGGGCGGTGTTCGAGAAGTCGTCCGAGTAGATGCCTTTCTTGGTCTGGGCGTCCCGGTTCTGCAGCTCGTTGTTCATCTGGTACTGGGCATCGTTGTACTTCAGGTCCTCGACGTCCTGGATGATGTCGTGGATCTGGTCCATGGTGATGCGGGTCAGGCCGAAGTTGCGGATCTCCATGTCGGTGGAGTTGGGCGGGCAGTCGATGCTGCACAGCCCCAGGGCGTTTTCCGGCACGATGGGCAGCTTCGGGAAATCGGCCGGAGCCCCTTCCAGCCGTTTGATTTCGGTGGTGGTGGCGTAAACGATGTCGCGACGGCCGAGGTAATAGTCGTAGTCCAGGCTGCAGTTGGAGCCGTTCACCGGCTGGTCGCCGAGGCTGCCGCGCCCGAAGTTGATCACGTTGAGGTTGCCCAGCTCGAGCTGGACCGGCGACATGGTGAGTCCGGCCGTGTTGGTGGCCGGAGGCGAAGCGGTGCCGATCTCCTCGACGCCGTCGTCGACGTAGGAGAGCGCCTCGCTGCCCAGTTCCATCAGGCGCTTGTAGTCGGTGCGTGCGCCGTTGGTGGCGGCCCGGTAGACGCGATAGCCGGTCGCGCCGCTGACCGGCAGCCAGGAGAGCTTGTTCATCTCCCCGGCGGCGGTGGCCCGGGCGATGACCGCAGCGGCGTTGAAGGCCGTCTCGCCGGTGGCGTTGTAGGCGGTCACCAGATAGAAATAGTTTCCGGCCGCCGGATGGTTGGCCTGTCCGAACCAGCCGCTGTCCACGTAGTCGGTGCCCTTGACCATCTGCTTGGTGTAGGTCCAGCGCACCGTGTAGGTGGTGCCGATGGCCGGTTCGTTACCGGAGCCGAGCCAGTCGACATGGTTGCCCGACTGCTGCCAGTCCACGCCCTCTTGGAAGATGGTCGCCCCCTGGCTGACCTCGAGGATGTCCACGACGGGATTGGGGTCGAGCAGGTCTTCGCCGCCGCCCACCGAGCCGCGAGTGACGTTGCGGGTGATCTCGACGATGGCCTCCACCTGGGTCGTCTCCTTGAGCGGCGTGGAGTTGACCGGATAGCGGCGCTTGTTGATGTCGAAGGTCTTCTGCTCGCCGCGCACCGACTTGGTGGCGATGGATTTGGGCACCAGGGTCGAGGTGGGCAGATCGCGCTGATGCCGGAAGCCCTGGATGTAGGCGCGTCCGGCGTTGGTGATCGCCTCCACGCTGTCGTCGTCGACGCCGCCGATGAAGGTGTCGAAGCCCCGCACCAGATAGCTTCCGGCCTGGTCGAAGGTGCGCTCGGCCAGGTTCTGAATCAGGGAATTGAGCCCCTCGGCGGCGGCGAAGGAGAGCTGGTCCTCGGTGATCGAGGAGACGGTGATCCGGCTGCCCGGCAGCGTGCCCAGCAGATCCCGCAGGTAGAGGTTGGACTTCTCCTGCACCGTGGGCGTGACGTCGCCGCTCTCGCGGTCGAACTTGTAGATCGGGATCACCCGGCGCTCGGTCACGTTGTTGGGCAGTGTCTGGCCGCTGGTATCCGTCGCCTTGAGAGAGAGAACCCATTTTTCCCGTTCGGCGGTGGGCTCGCCGGTGGCCGGATTGATCAGGGCCGGGTCCTGGGTGTAGCCGTAGTTGTACTTCAGCAGCTCCACGTAAACGTAATCGGCCCCGCTGGTGGTGGCCGGATCATAGGTCAGGGTCGCGCCGCTCACCTGTTCCAGATGGCCGTCGATGTAGACCACGCCCGGGGCCAGGGTCAGGACGTTGGCGGCCGCGCTGACCTCGAGGCCCATGATGATGGAGCCTTCCTTGAACAGGATGTCGGCGATCTTGCGCCGCTCCAGGTTGATGATGTCCTGCTGCTCGTTGAGTTCGGAATCCAGCAGGTCGCGATCCTGATGGTAGCGGATGCGCTTGTAGTTCTTGGTCGGGTCGAATGTCTCGCGTGAGATGCTCATGTTTGAATCCTCCAGTTAGATCTTGATGATCCCGACCAGCTCCACGCGGGTGTCGGAAATCTTGTTGAAGTCGGGAATGTTCTTCACCTCGTACAGGTAGCCCGGGCGCAGCACCTCGCCGGTCGGGTTGGTGTCCTGATGGAACACGCCGCCCATGGCGAGATCCCCGGTGACGCTTTCCACGTACTGCACGTCGCCGCCGAAGAAGCCGTATTCGCGGATGGTGATGCCGTTGGCCTCGGCCTCGTCGAAGCGGAAGAAGACGCCGATGGTGTTGGTCTCCTCGCCGGTTTCCAGGTAGCGCACGCCGTTGACCAGGAGCGCCCCTTCGGCGTCCTCCTTGAGGAAGGTCCGCTTGTAGTAGCGCTTGCGGGCGCGTTCGTTTCTGAGCCCGGTCTGGCCGATGTCCGGCGCGGGCGGATTCTGCGGGTCGGTGAAGCTGGCATCCCCGTCGCCGATGGCGCAGTGGGTGATGCCGTCCACGGCCTGGCCGAGGAGGAGTTTGGCCGTCAGTATCCGGCCGGTTTTGACGATGAGTCCCAGTGCCATTGCTGTTCTCCTTTAGGTCTGAATTTCGTGGTCTTGATCGATGAGCACCGCGAACAGGATCTGGCGCGTGTCGGCCAGCAGCCCGGCCGGGATCGCGATGCGCTGAACGGTGTCGGATCGGCTGATGTGTGCGCCGGAC